>NZ_JBFRCH010000022.1:0-112943 GCF_040965635.1 Paraburkholderia phymatum | reverse complement strand
CAGGACCGTGAAACGACTCCACGCCGATGATAGTGCGGATTGCCCGTGTGAAAGTAGGTAATCGTCAGGCTCCTTACACAGCACCCGGCCCCGCCCTCCAACAGGCGGGGCCGCGGTCGTTTACGGCTCTACTATAAGTGAGAGCCTATGGGTTCCGAGCGATCAAGCAATGCTTGACAAGAGCTTATCGCTCCCCCATAATCATCAGTTCTCTGCGGAGGGGTGCCCGAGTGGCTAAAGGGGGCAGACTGTAAATCTGTTGGCTTACGCCTACGTTGGTTCGAATCCAACCTCCTCCACCAGATTTCAAGGCTGTAAAGCGTTTGTTGGGAATCGACAGATCCTTGCGGGTGTAGCTCAATGGTAGAGCAGAAGCCTTCCAAGCTTACGACGAGGGTTCGATTCCCTTCACCCGCTCCAGCAGGCAAAGTAGATGTAGCGCCCATGTGGCTCAGTGGTAGAGCACTCCCTTGGTAAGGGAGAGGTCGGCAGTTCGATCCTGCCCATGGGCACCAGCCGGTATCAAGTGATTGTTTGCGCTTGGCGCAACGTACGGAAAAATCCTCTTAGGAGTCGAAAATGGCCAAAGGTAAGTTTGAGCGGACCAAGCCGCACGTGAACGTCGGCACGATCGGTCACGTTGACCACGGCAAGACCACGCTGACGGCAGCAATCACGACGGTGCTGACCGCAAAGTTCGGCGGCGAGGCAAAGGCCTACGACCAGATCGACGCGGCGCCGGAAGAAAAGGCGCGCGGCATCACGATCAACACGGCGCACGTCGAGTACGAAACGGCGAACCGCCACTACGCACACGTCGACTGCCCGGGCCACGCCGACTACGTGAAGAACATGATCACGGGCGCCGCGCAGATGGACGGCGCGATCCTGGTGTGCTCGGCCGCCGACGGCCCGATGCCGCAAACGCGTGAGCACATCCTGCTGGCGCGTCAGGTCGGTGTGCCGTACATCATCGTGTTCCTGAACAAGTGCGACATGGTCGACGACGCCGAGCTGCTCGAGCTGGTCGAAATGGAAGTGCGCGAGCTGCTGTCGAAGTACGACTTCCCGGGCGACGACACGCCGATCATCAAGGGTTCGGCGAAGCTGGCGCTGGAAGGCGACAAGGGCGAGCTGGGCGAAGTGGCGATCATGAACCTGGCCGACGCGCTGGACACGTACATCCCGACGCCGGAGCGCGCGGTGGATGGCGCGTTCCTGATGCCGGTGGAAGACGTGTTCTCGATCTCGGGTCGTGGCACGGTGGTGACGGGCCGCGTCGAGCGCGGTGTCATCAAGGTCGGCGAGGAAATCGAGATCGTCGGTATCAAGCCGACGGTCAAGACGACCTGCACGGGCGTGGAAATGTTCCGCAAGCTGCTCGACCAGGGCCAGGCGGGCGACAACGTCGGTATCCTGCTGCGCGGCACGAAGCGTGAAGACGTGGAGCGTGGCCAGGTGCTGGCCAAGCCGGGTTCGATCACGCCGCACACGCACTTCACGGCTGAGGTGTACGTGCTGAGCAAGGACGAAGGCGGCCGTCACACGCCGTTCTTCAACAACTACCGTCCGCAGTTCTACTTCCGTACGACGGACGTGACGGGCTCGATCGAGCTGCCGAAGGACAAGGAAATGGTGATGCCGGGCGACAACGTGTCGATCACGGTCAAGCTGATCGCGCCGATCGCGATGGAAGAAGGTCTGCGCTTCGCAATCCGCGAAGGCGGCCGTACCGTCGGCGCCGGTGTCGTGGCCAAGATCATCGAGTAAGCCAGCTAGTTCTCGTTGATCGGTTGTTTCGGGGTTGGCAATGTTGCCGACCCCAATGGTTTAGGGGTATAGCTCAACTGGCAGAGCGTCGGTCTCCAAAACCGAAGGTTGGGGGTTCGATTCCCTCTGCCCCTGCCAACTCTCGCGTCGCGTGCGACGCTCGTTAAGGTGTTATGGCGAATCCTTCCGTCGAAACTGTAAATACTTCCAGCGACAAACTGATGCTCGTCGCCGGCGTATTGTTGGTCTTGGCCGGGTTCGTGGGGTTCTTCTGGCTGAATGGCCAAGAGTGGTACGTCCGCGGAGCGGCTCTGGCTGTCGGGCTGATCGCAGGCGTCGCAGTCGGTCTTCTCTCAGCGCCCGGCAAGGGTTTTATCGCGTTCTCCAAAGATTCGTACAAGGAAGTTCGCAAGGTCGTCTGGCCGACGCGCAAAGAAGCCAGCCAAACGACCTTGGTGGTTTTCGGCTTCGTGCTGATCATGGCGGTGTTCCTCTGGATTTGTGACAAATCCATCGAGTGGGCGATTTTCTCGGCGATTCTGGGTTGGAAATGATATGAGTGATATTCCGGCATCCCCGAGTGGAAAACGCTGGTACGTTGTGCACGCCTACTCCGGTATGGAGAAGAGCGTGCAACGTGCGCTTCAGGAGCGCATTGAGCGTGCTGGCATGCAAGACAAATTTGGCCAGATTCTCGTTCCGACTGAAGAAGTCGTCGAGGTGAAAGGTGGTCACAAATCGGTGACGGAGCGTCGTTTCTTTCCGGGCTATGTGCTCGTCGAAATGGAAATGACGGACGAAACTTGGCACCTCGTGAAAAACACAGCAAAGGTGACGGGTTTCGTGGGCGGTGCGCGTAATCGTCCGAGTCCGATTTCCCCGCGGGAAGTCGAGAAGATCATGTCGCAGATGCAGGAAGGCGTGGAAAAGCCGCGTCCAAAGACCCTGTTCGAAGTCGGCGAAATGGTGCGCGTGAAGGATGGTCCTTTTACGGATTTCAACGGCAGCGTCGAGGAAGTGAATTACGAAAAGTCGCGCGTCCGTGTATCTGTGACGATTTTCGGTCGCGCGACACCGGTCGAGTTGGAATTCGGCCAGGTGGAAAAGCTGTAAATCGGATTTTTGCGGATCGCGCCTGACGGCGCGATTCGTGTTTCGCGCTCACGGTCCGCGTAACGGCCGTTGAGGAGCGTCGGTAGTCAGAAACAGGACGAAGGCGCGCTACTACTCACCGAACGCAATCGCGTTCTAAAGAGGTTTATCAACATGGCAAAGAAAATTGTCGGCTTTATCAAGCTGCAGATTCCTGCAGGTAAAGCCAATCCGTCGCCGCCGGTTGGTCCGGCACTGGGCCAACGCGGCCTGAACATCATGGAGTTCTGCAAGGCGTTCAACGCGCAGACTCAAGCGATGGAGCCGGGTCTGCCGATCCCGGTCGTTATTACCGCGTTCGCAGACAAGAGCTTCACGTTTGTCCTGAAGACGCCGCCGGCTACGGTTTTGATCAAGAAGGCAGCGAAGGTCGACAAGGGCTCGAGCAAGCCGCACACCGACAAGGTCGGCAAGATCACGCGCGCTCAGGCTGAAGAAATCGCCAAGACCAAGATGCCGGACCTCACGGCAGCTGATCTGGACGCAGCGGTCCGTACGATCGCTGGTAGCGCCCGCTCGATGGGCATCACCGTGGAGGGCGTGTAAATGGCTAAGCTTTCGAAGCGTCTGCAAGCATTTGCAAACAAGATCGATCGTCAGAAGCTGTACGCGATCGATGAAGCCCTGTCGCTCGTGAAGGAGTGCGCAAGCGCGAAGTTCGACGAGTCGATCGACGTCGCGGTGCAACTGGGTATCGATGCGAAGAAGTCGGATCAGGTGGTTCGCGGTTCAGTCGTTCTGCCGGCAGGTACGGGTAAGTCGGTTCGCGTTGCTGTGTTCGCGCAAGGCGAAAAGGCTGAACAGGCTCGTGCAGCTGGCGCGGATATCGTCGGCATGGAAGATCTGGCTGAGCAAGTCAAGGCCGGTAACCTGAACTTCGATGTCGTGATCGCTTCGCCGGACACGATGCGTGTCGTCGGTACGCTGGGTCAGATTCTCGGCCCGCGCGGCCTGATGCCGAACCCGAAGGTTGGTACGGTTACGCCGGACGTCGCGACGGCAGTGAAGAACGCGAAGGCCGGTCAGGTTCAATTCCGCGTCGACAAGGCCGGTATTATCCATGCAACCATCGGCCGCGCATCGTTCGAGCCGACGGCCCTGCGCTCGAACCTGAGCGCGCTGGTCGAAGCGCTCCAAAAGGCGAAGCCGGCTACGAGCAAGGGCGTGTACCTGCGCAAGATCGCACTGTCGAGCACCATGGGTGTCGGCGTGCGCGTCGACCAGGCTACGCTGGCAGCACAGTAAAGTTTTAAACGTCCCGCTCGAAAGGTCGGGACGGATTTAAGGGCTTTGGGCGGTCGCAAGATTGCAGTCTGAATCTGGCGGCCGGTTGTCAAAGACCGTTGGTGGAAGTGCAGTAGTCGGGCGTTTCCTTAATTCAAGCCAACGCAGATGGCGAACCCGAAAATAGTTTTGAAGTGATGAAGCCGTTTGATTCCAGCAGCCATGCGGACCTCAAATGGTTGAAATACTCCTGACTGGTCGGACGCCGTTGTTGAACGCGACGTACGAAGCACATGCCAAGTGCGTCGAATCTGGAGGTTAACCGTGCCACTGAACAAAGAAGGTAAGCAGGCCGTCGTGGCTGAGGTTTCCGCGCAAGTCGCGAAAGCTCAGACCATCGTTCTGGCCGAGTATCGTGGGATCACGGTTGGCGATCTGACCAAGCTGCGCGCGAAAGCGCGCGAGCAACAGGTGTATCTGCGCGTGTTGAAGAACACGCTGGCGCGTCGCGCTGTCGAAGGTACCCCGTTTGCTCCGTTGGCTGAGCAGATGACCGGTCCTCTGATCTACGGCATCTCGGAAGATGCGATTGCTGCTGCTAAGGTCGTCAACGACTTCGGCAAGGGCAATGACAAGTTGATCATCAAGGCTGGTTCGTACGAAGGCAAGGTGATGGACAAGGCAGGCGTGCAAGCGCTGGCCAACATCCCGAGCCGCGAAGAACTGCTCTCCAAGCTGTTGTTCGTCATGCAAGCGCCTGTTTCTGGCTTTGCGCGCGCTATGGCCGCGCTGGCAGAAAAGAAACAAGGCGAGGCTGCGTAAGCAGTGCATCGACGCACTTCAGTCGGGCGTAATTGATCGCTGGCTGTATCCGAATTCAATTTAGGAGTATTTCAAATGGCAATCGCAAAAGAAGACATCCTTGAAGCCGTAGGCGCGATGTCGGTTCTGGAACTGAACGAACTGGTCAAGGCGTTCGAAGAGAAGTTTGGCGTGTCGGCTGCTGCTGTCGCAGTTGCTGGCCCCGCAGGTGCAGGCGGCGGCGCTGCTGCTGCTGAAGAGCAGACCGAATTCACGGTTGTGCTGACCGAAACAGGCGGCAACAAGGTTGCAGTGATTAAGGCTGTTCGCGAACTGACGGGCCTGGGCCTGAAGGAAGCGAAGGATCTGGTCGACGGCGCACCGAAGCCCGTTAAGGAAGCGGTGCCCAAGGCTGCTGCTGACGAAGCCAAGAAGAAGCTGGAAGACGCAGGCGCGAAGGCTGAAATCAAGTAATTTTCAGCGCGCTGTGCGAAGGCTGGCGGTTTTCCCACCGCCGGCCTTTTTGTGCTTTGTGGGAACGACCTTTTTGCGTGCTTGCATCGGCAAAAATGTCCTCCCAGAAGCCAAAGAGAATCGTCGTTCGGCAGGTTCGACTGGCGCTTCTCTTTGTCTTCTGAAGCGACTGCAGAAGGCAAGTTTGGTCGGGTAGCGGGCAACATAGGCATCCGCTGCCGTCAGCCAGCGGTTGGTAGCGGCCAACCACCAAGCTTCTAGGCTCGTTCAAGCCATCGGACGGCCAACGGGTCTCAGTCGGTGAACACTCGGGTTGTCACATCAAGGTATCCCGCCTCGACAACAATGCCCGCCGTGATTCGGAGATCGTATGCAATATTCCTTCACCGAGAAGAAGCGCATTCGCAAGAGTTTCGCGAAGCGCCCCATCGTTCACCAAGTACCTTTCCTGCTGGCTACCCAGCTTGAATCATTCAGCACGTTTCTGCAAGCAGAAGTGCCAACGGCGCAGCGCAAACCGGAAGGTCTGCAGGCTGCGTTCACCTCGGTTTTCCCCATTGTTTCGCATAACGGCTTCGCTCGTCTAGAGTTCGTCAGCTACATGCTGTCGTCGCCGGCATTCAACATCAAGGAGTGCCAGCAGCGCGGCCTGACTTACTGCTCGGCGCTGCGTGCCAAGGTGCGTCTGGTTCTGCTCGACAAGGAATCGCCGAGCAAGCCCGTCGTCAAGGAAGTGAAGGAGCAGGAAGTGTACATGGGCGAAATTCCGCTCATGACGCCGACCGGCTCGTTCGTCATCAACGGCACGGAACGTGTGATCGTGTCGCAGCTGCACCGTTCGCCTGGTGTGTTCTTCGAACACGACAAGGGCAAGACGCACAGCTCCGGCAAGCTGCTGTTCTCGGCACGTATCATCCCTTACCGCGGCTCGTGGCTCGACTTCGAATTCGATCCGAAGGACGTGCTGTACTTCCGCGTCGACCGTCGCCGCAAGATGCCCGTCACGATCTTGCTGAAGGCAATCGGCCTGACGCCGGAACAGATCCTCGCGAACTTCTTCGTGTTCGACAACTTCACGCTGATGCCGGAAGGCGCGCAGATGGAGTTCGTGCCCGAGCGTCTGCGTGGCGAGGTCGCGCGCTTCGACATTACGGATCGAGACGGCAACGTCATCGTCCAGAAGGACAAGCGTATCAATGCGAAGCACATTCGCGATCTCGATAACGCGAAGACCAAGTTCATTTCGGTTCCCGAAGACTATCTGCTCGGCCGCGTGCTCGCAAAGAACGTCGTCGACGGTGACACGGGCGAAGTGATCGCGAACGCGAACGACGAGATCACGGAAGGCGTGCTCGACAAGCTGCGCGAAGCGAAGATCAAGGACATCCAGACGCTCTATACGAACGATCTGGACCAGGGTCCGTACATCTCGTCGACGCTGCGTATCGACGAAACGGCCGACAAGATGGCCGCGCGCATCGCGATCTACCGCATGATGCGTCCGGGCGAGCCGCCGACGGAAGAAGCCGTCGAGGCGCTGTTCAACCGTCTGTTCTACAGCGAAGAAGCGTACGACCTGTCGAAGGTGGGTCGTATGAAGTTCAATCGCCGCGTCGGTCGTGACGAAATCACGGGTCCGATGACGCTGCAGGACGACGACATCCTCGCGACCATCAAGATCCTCGTCGAGCTGCGTAACGGCAAGGGCGAAGTGGACGACATCGACCACCTCGGCAACCGTCGCGTGCGTTGCGTCGGCGAACTGGCGGAGAACCAGTTCCGCGCAGGTCTCGTGCGTGTCGAACGTGCAGTGAAGGAACGCCTCGGCCAGGCCGAAAGCGAAAACCTGATGCCGCATGACCTGATCAACTCGAAGCCGATTTCGTCGGCGATTCGCGAGTTCTTCGGTTCGTCGCAGCTGTCGCAGTTCATGGACCAGACCAACCCGCTGTCGGAGATCACCCACAAGCGCCGCGTGTCGGCACTTGGCCCGGGCGGTCTGACGCGCGAGCGCGCTGGCTTCGAAGTCCGCGACGTGCACCCGACCCACTACGGCCGCGTGTGCCCGATCGAAACGCCGGAAGGTCCGAACATCGGCCTGATCAACTCGCTGGCTCTGTACGCGCACCTGAACGAATACGGCTTCCTCGAAACGCCGTATCGCAAGGTCACGGACGGCAAGGTCACGGATCAGATCGACTATCTGTCGGCAATCGAAGAAGGCCGTTACGTGATCGCTCAGGCGAACGCGGCAGTGGCCGAAGACGGCACGCTGACGGACGAACTCGTCTCGTCGCGTGAAGCGGGCGAAACGCTGATGGTCACGCCGGACCGCATCCAGTACATGGACGTGGCGCCGTCGCAGATCGTGTCGGTGGCTGCATCGCTGATTCCGTTCCTCGAGCACGACGACGCGAACCGTGCACTGATGGGCTCGAACATGCAGCGTCAGGCTGTGCCGTGTCTGCGTCCGGAGAAGCCGGTCGTCGGTACGGGCATCGAGCGCACGGTGGCTGTCGACTCGGGCACGACCGTGCAGGCGCTGCGCGGCGGTGTGGTCGATTACGTCGACGCGGGCCGTATCGTGATTCGTGTGAACGACGACGAAGCGGCTGCGGGCGACGTCGGTGTCGACATCTACAACCTGATCAAGTACACGCGTTCGAACCAGAACACGAACATCAACCAGCGTCCGATCGTGAAGGTCGGCGACAAGGTTGCGCGCGGCGACGTGCTGGCTGACGGCGCTTCGACGGACCTCGGCGAACTGGCGCTCGGCCAGAACATGCTGGTCGCGTTCATGCCGTGGAACGGCTACAACTTCGAAGACTCGATCCTGATCTCGGAGAAGGTCGTTGCGGACGACCGCTACACGTCGATCCACATCGAAGAACTGAACGTCGTGGCTCGCGACACGAAGCTCGGACCGGAAGAAATCACGCGCGATATTTCGAACCTCGCTGAAGTGCAGCTTGGCCGTCTCGACGAGTCGGGCATCGTGTACATCGGCGCTGAAGTCGAAGCAGGCGACGTGCTGGTCGGCAAGGTCACGCCGAAGGGCGAAACCCAGCTGACGCCGGAAGAAAAGCTGCTGCGCGCGATCTTCGGCGAGAAGGCATCGGACGTGAAGGACACGTCGCTGCGCGTGCCGTCGGGCATGAGCGGCACCGTGATTGACGTGCAGGTGTTCACGCGTGAAGGCATCCAGCGCGACAAGCGCGCGCAACAGATCATCGACGATGAACTGAAGCGCTATCGTCTCGACCTGAACGACCAGCTGCGTATCGTGGAAGGCGACGCGTTCCAGCGTCTCGCACGTATGCTCGTCGGCAAGGTTGCGAACGGCGGTCCGAAGAAGCTCGCGAAGGGCACGAAGATCGAACAGGCCTACCTGGAAGATCTCGATCACTACCACTGGTTCGACATCCGCCTCGCGGACGAAGAAGCAGCGGCTCAGCTCGAAGCGATCAAGGACTCGATCGAACAGAAGCGTCACCAGTTCGACCTGGCGTTCGAAGAGAAGCGTAAAAAGCTCACGCAAGGCGACGAACTGCCGCCGGGCGTGCTGAAGATGGTCAAGGTCTACCTCGCCGTGAAGCGTCGTCTGCAGCCTGGCGACAAGATGGCGGGCCGTCACGGCAACAAGGGTGTCGTGTCGAAGATCGTGCCGATCGAAGACATGCCGTACATGGCCGATGGCCGTCCCGCAGACGTCGTGCTGAACCCGCTCGGCGTTCCGTCACGGATGAACGTGGGTCAGGTTCTCGAAGTGCATCTGGGTTGGGCCGCGAAGGGTCTGGGCTGGCGTATCGGCGAAATGCTGCAGCGTCAGTCGAAGATCGAGGAAGTGCGCACGTTCCTGACCAAGATCTACAACGAGTCGGGCCGCGCGGAAGAGCTGGAAAGCTTCTCCGACGACGAGATCCTCGAACTGGCGAGGAACCTGCGCGAAGGCGTGCCGTTCGCGACGCCGGTGTTCGACGGTGCGACGGAAGACGAAATGTCCAACATGCTGGACCTCGCCTTCCCGGACGACATCGCGCAGAACCTCGGCATGACGAAGTCGAAGAACCAGGTGCGTCTGTACGACGGCCGCACGGGTGAAGCCTTCGAACGTACGGTGACGGTCGGCTACATGCACTACCTGAAGCTGCACCACCTGGTCGACGACAAGATGCACGCGCGTTCGACGGGCCCGTACTCGCTGGTGACCCAGCAGCCGCTGGGCGGTAAGGCGCAGTTCGGTGGTCAGCGCTTCGGTGAGATGGAAGTGTGGGCGCTCGAGGCCTATGGCGCATCGTATGTGCTGCAGGAAATGTTGACGGTCAAGTCGGACGACGTGACGGGCCGGACCAAGGTTTACGAGAACCTGGTCAAGGGCGATCACGTGATCGACGCGGGCATGCCGGAATCCTTCAACGTGTTGGTGAAGGAAATCCGCTCGCTCGGTATCGACATCGACCTCGACCGCAACTAATCGGACTACGGAGAGAAAGCAATGAAAGCTCTGCTCGATCTATTCAAGCAAGTCCAACAGGAAGAAGTGTTTGACGCGATCAAGATCGGTCTGGCCTCGCCCGACAAGATCCGTTCGTGGTCGTTCGGTGAAGTGAAGAAGCCGGAAACCATCAACTACCGCACGTTCAAGCCGGAGCGGGATGGTCTGTTCTGCGCGAAGATTTTCGGTCCGATCAAGGACTACGAATGCCTTTGCGGCAAGTACAAGCGCCTGAAGCACCGTGGCGTGATCTGCGAGAAGTGCGGCGTCGAAGTGACGCTCGCGAAGGTGCGTCGCGAACGCATGGGCCACATCGAACTGGCCTCGCCTGTCGCGCACATCTGGTTCCTGAAGTCGCTGCCGTCGCGTCTGGGCATGGTGCTCGACATGACGCTGCGCGACATCGAGCGCGTGCTGTACTTCGAAGCATATGTGGTGATCGATCCGGGCATGACGCCGCTGAAGGCGCGTCAGATCATGACGGAAGAGGATTACTACAACAAGGTCGAAGAGTACGGCGACGAGTTCCGTGCTGAAATGGGCGCGGAAGGCGTGCGCGAACTGCTGCGCGCGATCAACATCGACGAGCAGGTCGAAACGCTGCGCTCGGAGCTGAAGAACACAGGTTCGGAAGCGAAGATCAAGAAGTACGCGAAGCGTCTGAAGGTGCTCGAGGCCTTCCAGCGTTCGGGCATCAAGCCCGAGTGGATGATTCTCGAAGTGCTGCCCGTGCTGCCGCCGGAACTGCGTCCGCTGGTTCCGCTGGACGGCGGCCGTTTCGCGACGTCCGACCTGAACGACCTGTATCGCCGCGTGATCAACCGTAACAACCGGTTGAAGCGTCTGCTCGAACTGAAGGCGCCTGAAATCATCGTCCGCAACGAAAAGCGGATGCTGCAGGAAGCCGTCGATTCGCTGCTCGACAATGGCCGTCGCGGCAAGGCGATGACGGGCGCGAACAAGCGTCCGCTGAAGTCGCTCGCCGACATGATCAAGGGTAAGGGCGGTCGCTTCCGTCAGAACCTGCTGGGCAAGCGCGTCGACTACTCGGGCCGTTCGGTCATCGTGGTCGGCCCGACGCTGAAGCTGCACCAATGCGGTCTGCCGAAGCTGATGGCGCTCGAGCTCTTCAAGCCGTTCATCTTCAACAAGCTGGAAGTGATGGGCGTCGCGACGACCATCAAGGCGGCGAAGAAGGAAGTCGAGAACCAGACGCCGGTGGTGTGGGACATCCTCGAAGAGGTGATCCGCGAGCACCCGGTGATGCTGAACCGTGCGCCGACGCTGCACCGTCTCGGCATTCAGGCGTTCGAGCCGGTGCTGATCGAAGGCAAGGCAATCCAGCTGCACCCGCTCGTTTGCGCGGCGTTCAACGCCGACTTCGACGGTGACCAGATGGCTGTTCACGTTCCGCTGTCGCTCGAAGCGCAGATGGAAGCGCGCACGCTGATGCTGGCATCGAACAACGTGCTGTTCCCGGCCAACGGCGATCCGTCGATCGTGCCGTCACAGGACATCGTGCTCGGCCTGTACTACGCGACGCGCGAAGCGATCAACGGCAAGGGCGAAGGCATGTCGTTCACGGGCGTGTCGGAAGTGCTGCGCGCCTATGAAAACAAGGAAGTCGAGCTGGCCTCGCGCGTCAACGTGCGGATCACCGAAATGGTCCACAACGAAGACAAGTCGGAAGGCGCGCCGGCATTCGTGCCGAAGATCTCGCTGTACGCGACGACCGTCGGCCGTGCGATCCTGTCGGAAATCCTGCCGCCGGGCCTGCCGTTCTCGGTGCTGAACAAGCCGCTGAAGAAGAAGGAAATCTCGCGTCTGATCAACACGGCGTTCCGCCGCTGCGGTCTGCGCGAAACGGTGATCTTCGCCGACCAGCTGATGCAGTCGGGTTTCCGCCTCGCAACGCGCGCCGGCATTTCGATCTGCGTCGACGACATGCTCGTGCCGCCGCAGAAGGAACAGATCGTCGGCGACGCCGCGAAGAAGGTGAAGGAATACGACCGTCAGTACATGTCGGGTCTCGTCACCGCGCAAGAACGCTACAACAACGTGGTCGACATCTGGTCGGCAACGTCGGAAGCGGTCGGCAAGGCGATGATGGAGCAGCTGTCGACGGAACCCGTCGTGGACCGCGACGGCAACGAAACGCGTCAGGAGTCGTTCAACTCCATCTACATGATGGCTGACTCGGGCGCGCGTGGTTCGGCAGTGCAGATTCGTCAGCTGGCCGGTATGCGCGGCCTGATGGCGAAGCCGGACGGCTCGATCATCGAGACGCCGATTACGGCGAACTTCCGCGAAGGCCTGAACGTGTTGCAGTACTTCATCTCGACCCACGGCGCACGTAAGGGTCTGGCTGATACGGCGCTGAAGACGGCAAACTCGGGTTACCTGACGCGTCGTCTGGTGGATGTCACGCAAGACCTCGTCGTGGTCGAAGACGATTGCGGTACGTCGAACGGCGTGGCGATGAAGGCGCTGGTCGAAGGTGGTGAAGTCGTCGAAGCGCTGCGCGACCGTATTCTCGGCCGCGTTGCGGTGGCTGACGTCGTCAATCCGGAAACGCAAGAGACGCTGTACGAATCGGGCACGCTGCTCGACGAAACGGCAGTCGAAGATATCGAGCGTCTGGGCATCGACGAAGTGCGCGTGCGCACGCCGCTCACCTGCGAAACGCGCTACGGTCTGTGCGCGTCGTGCTATGGCCGCGACCTGGGCCGTGGCTCGCTCGTGAACGTCGGCGAGGCAGTCGGCGTGATCGCTGCGCAGTCGATCGGCGAGCCGGGCACGCAGCTGACGATGCGTACGTTCCACATCGGTGGCGCGGCATCGCGTGCGGCAGTGGCGTCGTCGGTTGAGGCGAAGTCGAACGGTACGGTGCGTTTCACGGCGACGATGCGTTACGTCACGAATGCAAAGGGCGAGCAGATCGTCATCTCGCGTTCGGGCGAAGCGCTGATCACCGACGATCACGGCCGTGAGCGCGAGCGTCACAAGGTGCCGTACGGTGCAACGCTGCTGCAGCTCGATGGCGCGCAGATCAAGGCAGGCACGCAGCTGGCCACGTGGGACCCGCTGACGCGTCCGATCATCACCGAGTGGGGCGGTACGGTGAAGTTCGAAAACGTCGAGGAAGGCGTAACGGTCGCGAAGCAGATCGACGACGTGACGGGTCTTTCGACGCTCGTCGTGATCGACGCGAAGCGCCGCGGCTCGCAATCGTCGAAGAGCGTGCGTCCGCAGGTCAAGCTGCTCGACGCGAACGGCGAGGAAGTGAAGATCCCGAACTCGGAGCACTCGGTTCAGATCGGCTTCCAGGTCGGCGCTCTGATCACCGTGAAGGACGGTCAGCAGGTCCAGGTCGGTGAAGTGCTTGCGCGTATCCCGACTGAAGCGCAGAAGACGCGTGACATTACGGGTGGTCTGCCGCGTGTGGCGGAACTGTTCGAAGCACGTTCGCCGAAGGACGCAGGTATCCTGGCGGAAGTCACGGGTACGACGTCGTTCGGTAAGGACACGAAGGGCAAGCAGCGTCTCGTTATCACGGACCTCGAAGGCAACCAGCACGAGTTCCTGATCGCGAAGGAAAAGCAGGTTCTGGTGCACGATGGTCAGGTCGTCAACAAGGGCGAAATGATCGTCGACGGGCCGGCGGACCCGCACGACATCCTGCGTCTGCAGGGTATCGAAGCGCTGTCGCGCTACATCGTGGACGAAGTGCAGGACGTGTACCGTCTGCAGGGCGTGAAGATCAACGACAAGCACATTGAAGTGATCGTGCGTCAGATGCTGCGTCGTGTGCAGATCGTCGATAACGGCGATACGCGCTTCATCCCGGGCGAGCAGGTCGAGCGTTCGGACATGCTGGACGAAAACGACCGCATGATCGCGGAAGACAAGCGTCCGGCAACGTACGAAAACATCCTGCTGGGTATCACGAAGGCGTCGCTGTCGACCGACTCGTTCATCTCCGCGGCATCGTTCCAGGAAACGACCCGCGTGCTGACGGAAGCGGCCATCATGGGCAAGCGCGACGATCTGCGTGGCCTGAAGGAAAACGTGATCGTCGGCCGTCTGATTCCGGCCGGTACCGGTCTCGCGTTCCACAAGGCGCGCAAGACCAAGGAACTGGCGGATCGCGAGCGTTTCGACCAGATCGCTGCCGAAGAGGCCTTCGAGTTCGGTACGCCGGAAAACCCGGCCACCGAGCAAACGCCGCACACCAACGAGTAAGCTGGCCGGCGGCGCAAGCCGCCATGTCCGCCGAAGTTGGCAAAACCGCCCGGTTTCGACCGGGCGGTTTTTTTTCGTCTGCCGATCGCGCATTTTTCCTATGCCGTTCGAGCTTGGCCGGATAGCGAATGCGTCGACAAAGCCCAGGCGAAACGCGATTGCGTTGGTAAAATTCGTGTCACCGTCTCCCGCTCCTCTCTCTTTTCTTCATGTCCCGTCCGCTCCAGATCCTCAACGAAGTCTTTGGTTATCCCGCGTTTCGAGGGCAGCAGAGCGAAATCGTCGAGCATGTCGCAGCAGGCGGCGACTGTCTCGTGCTGATGCCGACGGGCGGCGGCAAATCGCTGTGCTACCAGATTCCGTCGCTGGTGCGGCGCGAAGCGGGGTTGGGAGCGGGCATCGTCGTGTCGCCGTTGATCGCGCTGATGCAGGATCAGGTGGCGGCGCTCACGGAAGTCGGCGTGCGCGCAGCCTATCTGAACTCGACGCTGTCGGGCGCCGATGCCGCCGCGACCGAGCGTGCGTTGCGCAATGGCGAAATCGATCTGCTCTACGTCGCGCCGGAACGCCTGATGACGCCGCGCTTTCTCGATCTGCTCGAGCGTACGCGCATCGGCCTGTTCGCTATCGACGAAGCGCATTGCGTGTCGCAATGGGGGCACGACTTCCGGCCCGAGTACATTCAGCTCTCGGTGCTGCACGAGCGGTTTCCTTCCGTGCCGCGCATTGCGCTCACCGCGACTGCCGACGCCATCACGCGCGATGAAATCATCCATCGGCTCGCGCTCGACGATGCGCGTGTCTTCGTGTCGAGCTTCGACCGGCCGAATATCCGTTACCGGATCGTCGAAAAAGACAACGCGCGCGCGCAACTGCTCGACTTTATCCGCGCGGAACACACGCGCCCTGACGGCACCAGCGATGCGGGCGTCGTGTATTGCCTGTCGCGTCGCAAGGTCGAGGAAACCGCCGAGTGGCTAAAAGGGCAGGGCATCCGCGCGCTGCCGTATCACGCGGGTATGGAGTTTGAAGTGCGTCAGCAGCATCAGGAGATCTTCCAGCGCGAAGAAGGCATCGTGATGTGCGCGACGATCGCGTTCGGCATGGGCATCGACAAGCCGGACGTGCGCTTCGTTGCGCACCTGGATTTGCCGAAGAGCGTCGAAGGCTACTATCAGGAAACGGGCCGCGCGGGGCGCGACGGTCTGCCGGCAAACGCGTGGATGGCTTACGGTCTCGGCGACGTCGTGCAGCAGCGCAAGATGATCGACGAATCGGAAGCCGACGACGCGCATAAGCGGGTACAGACGGGCAAGCTCGATGCGCTGCTTGGACTGTGCGAAACCGCGTCGTGTCGCCGTGTGCGGCTGCTCGCCTACTTTGGCGAGGGCGGCGCGCCTTGCGGCAACTGCGATACGTGTCTTGAGCCGCCGGCGTCGTGGGACGCGACGCGTGAATCGCAGATGGCGCTGTCGTGCGTTTTTCGGGCGCAGCGCGCAAGCGGGTTCAATTTCGGCGCCGGGCATCTGATCGACATTCTGCGCGGCAATCGCAACGAGAAGATTCTGCAGCGCGGTCACGATCGGCTCACTACGTTCGGAATCGGCGCGGCTCTGTCTGAGCATGAATGGCGTGCGGTCTTTCGCCAACTGGTCGCATTCGGATTTCTCACCGTCGATCACGACGGCTTTGGCGCGCTCGTGTTGACCGAGGCGAGCAAGCCCGTCCTGAAAGGCGAGCAGAAGGTCACGATGCGCCGGTATGTGAAGCCGGTGCGTACGCGTCAATCGTCCGGACGGACAAGCGAGCGCGCTGATCCGACGGCCGGCATGAGCGCGCGCGAGCGAGCGCGCTGGGACAGATTGCGCGCGTGGCGCACCGAAACGGCGAAGAGCGACGGCGTGCCCGCCTACGTCATTTTCCACGATGCCACGCTCGCGGAAATCGCGCGCAATTGCCCCGAATCGCTCGACGATTTGCGCCACATTCCGGGCATGGGCGCGCGCAAGCTCGACCGTTTCGGCGACGAACTGCTCGAAGTCGTCGCTGCAGACTGACCTCGAATCACCGGCAAACCTGTTCGAATCGACGCAACCTATTGACTCGTTTAGGATTTTCAGAATATGATGCTAGGTTCCGGTTCTTGGCAGGATTGCGTGCGGCGTAAGCCGTATCAGCTCGCCAAGGCAGGAAGTCAGAAGCGCGTTCGTTTTTGCTTTGCCCAGAAATGGATGCGTCGATTTTGTTCAATTTCAGGAATAAACAATGCCAACCATCAATCAACTGGTTCGCAAAGGCCGCACGTCGGAAACGACGAAGAGCAAGAGCCCGGCCCTGCAGGACTGCCCCCAGCGTCGCGGCGTGTGCACCCGTGTGTACACCACGACGCCGAAGAAGCCGAACTCGGCACTCCGTAAGGTCGCCAAGGTTCGTTTGACGAACGGCTTCGAAGTCATTTCGTACATCGGTGGTGAAGGCCACAACCTGCAGGAACACTCGGTCGTGCTGATTCGCGGCGGCCGTGTGAAGGACTTGCCGGGTGTGCGTTACCACATGGTTCGTGGCTCGCTGGATACCCAGGGCGTCAAGGATCGTAAGCAGGCTCGCTCGAAGTACGGTGCGAAGCGCGCCAAGGCCGGCAAGTAATCAGCCGGTCAAATGCAGCAGTAACAGGTCGCCTGCAAAGGCGGTTATAGCGGTGGTGCCGGATAGCCGGTGCTGTCGAGTAAGTGGTCACCCGACCAGGCTGGTAAGTCGTAATGGATGAATCGGGTTAGTTGGTGGCCGCGGGGTGGTGTAGAGGCACTGCTCCAACTGAAAAGTCAAAGGAAGAAACATGCCGCGTCGTCGCGAAGTCCCCAAGCGGGAAGTGTTGCCGGATCCGAAGTTCGGTAACGTTGATGTAGCAAAATTCATGAACGTGCTGATGCTCTCCGGCAAGAAGTCGGTTGCCGAGCGCATCGTGTACGGCGCTTTCGAACAGATCCAGACCAAGGGTGGCAAGGACCCGCTGGAAGTGTTCACGGTAGCGCTCAACAACGTCAAGCCGGTGGTCGAAGTGAAGAGCCGCCGCGTTGGTGGTGCGAACTATCAGGTTCCGGTCGAAGTGCGTCCGTCGCGTCGTATGGCATTGGCGATGCGTTGGTTGCGTGAAGCCGCGAAGAAGCGCAGCGAAAAGTCGATGGCTCTTCGCCTGGCTGGTGAACTGACCGAGGCAGCAGAAGGTCGTGGTGGCGCAATGAAGAAGCGCGACGAAGTTCACCGGATGGCAGAAGCCAACAAGGCGTTCTCGCATTTCCGTTTCTAAGCGTCCCGTCCCTGGGTTAGCAGTAAAGCGGAAAGAAATTCCGGGCGGGTGCGCTTACAGGCGCCTCGCCCGTTTGTGTTAGGGCGCGATGGACAATCTGTTCCATCGCGTCATCCCAATAGAGGATCAAAGTGGCTCGCAAGACTCCTATCGAGCGCTACCGCAACATCGGTATTAGCGCTCACATCGACGCCGGCAAGACGACGACGACCGAGCGCATCCTGTTCTATACCGGCGTGAACCACAAGATCGGTGAAGTGCACGACGGCGCCGCCACCATGGACTGGATGGAGCAGGAACAGGAACGTGGCATTACCATCACGTCCGCTGCTACCACGGCGTTCTGGAAGGGCATGGGTAACAACTACCCGGAACACCGCATCAACATCATCGACACCCCGGGTCACGTCGACTTCACGATCGAAGTCGAGCGCTCGATGCGCGTGCTCGATGGCGCATGCATGGTGTACTGCGCAGTGGGCGGCGTGCAGCCGCAGTCGGAAACGGTGTGGCGCCAGGCTAACAAGTACAAGGTTCCCCGTCTCGCGTTCGTCAACAAGATGGACCGTACCGGCGCGAATTTCTTCAAGGTCTATGACCAGCTGAAGACCCGTCTGAAAGCCAACCCGGTTCCCGTGGTGGTGCCGATCGGCGCGGAAGAAAACTTCAAGGGCGTCGTCGATCTGCTGAAGATGAAAGCGATCATTTGGGACGAAGCGTCGCAAGGCACGAAGTTCGACTACGTCGACATCCCGGCTGAACTCGTTGACACGTGCAACGAGTGGCGCGAGAAGATGATCGAATCGGCTGCTGAAGCCAGCGAAGAGCTGATGGAAAAGTACCTCGGCGGCGAAACGCTGACCGAAGCGGAAATCGTCAAGGCGATCCGCGACCGGACCATCGCATGCGAAATCCAGCCGATGCTGTGCGGCACCGCGTTCAAGAACAAGGGCGTGCAGCGCATGCTCGACGCAGTGATCGACTTCCTGCCGTCGCCGGTCGACATTCCCCCCGTCAAGGGCGAACTCGAAAGCGGTGAGGCTGCTGAGCGCAAGGCGTCGGACGACGAGAAGTTCTCGGCACTGGCATTCAAGATCATGACCGACCCGTTCGTCGGCCAACTGATCTTCTTCCGCGTGTACTCGGGTATCGTGAATTCGGGCGACACCGTGCTGAACTCCACCAAGGACAAGAAGGAACGCCTGGGCCGTATTCTGCAGATGCACGCAAACCAGCGCGAAGAAATCAAGGAAGTGCGCGCAGGCGACATCGCTGCTGCTGTCGGTCTGAAGGAAGCGACCACGGGCGACACGTTGTGCGATCCGGCGCATCCGATCGTTCTCGAGCGCATGGTGTTCCCGGAGCCGGTGATTTCGCAGGCAGTCGAGCCGAAGACGAAGGCTGACCAGGAAAAGATGGGCCTGGCGCTTAACCGTCTGGCTCAGGAAGACCCGTCGTTCCGCGTGCAAACGGACGAAGAATCGGGCCAGACCATTATTTCGGGCATGGGCGAACTGCACCTCGAAATTCTGGTCGACCGTATGAAGCGTGAATTCAACGTCGAAGCGACCGTCGGCAAGCCGCAGGTTGCGTACCGCGAAACAATCCGCGCGACGGCAACGGACGTGGACGGCAAGTTCGTCAAGCAGTCGGGCGGCCGCGGCCAGTACGGTCACGCTGTCATCACGCTCGAGCCGAACGAGCAGGGCAAGGGCTACGAGTTCCTGGACGAGATCAAGGGTGGTGTGATTCCGCGTGAATACATCCCGGCGGTCGACAAGGGTATCCAGGAAACGCTGAAGAGCGGCGTGCTCGCCGGCTTCCCGGTCGTCGACGTGAAGGTTCACCTGACGTTCGGTTCGTACCACGACGTTGACTCGAACGAAAACGCGTTCCGCATGGCCGGTTCGATGGCGTTCAAGGAAGCAATGCGCAAGGCTAGCCCGGTTATCCTCGAGCCGATGATGGCCGTGGAAGTCGAAACGCCTGAAGACTACATGGGCAACGTGATGGGCGACCTGTCGGGCCGTCGCGGTATCGTCCAAGGCATGGAAGACATGGTGGGCGGTGGCAAGATCGTCCGCGCCGAAGTGCCGCTGTCGGAGATGTTTGGCTACTCGACCTCGCTGCGCTCGCTGACGCAAGGCCGCGCAACGTACACGATGGAATTCAAGCACTACGCGGAAGCTCCACGTAACGTGTCGGAAGCGATCATCAACGCGAAGTCGAAGTAAGACCTCGCACAGTCATTCATCGAACAACTTTTTGAAAGAAGAGAAACATGGCTAAAGGTAAATTCGAACGGACCAAGCCGCACGTGAACGTCGGCACGATCGGTCACGTTGACCACGGCAAGACCACGCTGACGGCAGCAATCACGACGGTGCTGACCGCAAAGTTCGGCGGCGAGGCAAAGGCCTACGACCAGATCGACGCGGCGCCGGAAGAAAAGGCGCGCGGCATCACGATCAACACGGCGCACGTCGAGTACGAAACGGCGAACCGCCACTACGCACACGTCGACTGCCCGGGCCACGCCGACTACGTGAAGAACATGATCACGGGCGCCGCGCAGATGGACGGCGCGATCCTGGTGTGCTCGGCCGCCGACGGCCCGATGCCGCAAACGCGTGAGCACATCCTGCTGGCGCGTCAGGTCGGTGTGCCGTACATCATCGTGTTCCTGAACAAGTGCGACATGGTCGACGACGCCGAGCTGCTCGAGCTGGTCGAAATGGAAGTGCGCGAGCTGCTGTCGAAGTACGACTTCCCGGGCGACGACACGCCGATCATCAAGGGTTCGGCGAAGCTGGCGCTGGAAGGCGACAAGGGCGAGCTGGGCGAAGTGGCGATCATGAACCTGGCCGACGCGCTGGACACGTACATCCCGACGCCGGAGCGCGCGGTGGATGGCGCGTTCCTGATGCCGGTGGAAGACGTGTTCTCGATCTCGGGTCGTGGCACGGTGGTGACGGGCCGCGTCGAGCGCGGTGTCATCAAGGTCGGCGAGGAAATCGAGATCGTCGGTATCAAGCCGACGGTCAAGACGACCTGCACGGGCGTGGAAATGTTCCGCAAGCTGCTCGACCAGGGTCAGGCGGGCGACAACGTCGGTATCCTGCTGCGCGGCACGAAGCGTGAAGACGTGGAGCGTGGCCAGGTGCTGGCCAAGCCGGGTTCGATCACGCCGCACACGCACTTCACGGCTGAGGTGTACGTGCTGAGCAAGGACGAAGGCGGCCGTCACACGCCGTTCTTCAACAACTACCGTCCGCAGTTCTACTTCCGTACGACGGACGTGACGGGCTCGATCGAGCTGCCGAAGGACAAGGAAATGGTGATGCCGGGCGACAACGTGTCGATCACGGTCAAGCTGATCGCGCCGATCGCGATGGAAGAAGGTCTGCGCTTCGCAATCCGCGAAGGCGGCCGTACCGTCGGCGCCGGTGTCGTGGCCAAGATCATCGAGTAAAATCGGCGATTGCCGTAGCAGTATGCAGTGCCCGGGTCTGGGCATTCGCGCCCCGCGGGCGCCCAGACCTACGTTCTTTTACTAATCGGCGGTGCAATACCGCCTCGCTCTTTCCAAGGAATTCGTCATGCAGAACCAGAAAATCCGCATTCGCCTGAAGGCTTTCGACTATCGTCTGATCGATCAATCGGCGGCTGAAATCGTCGACACGGCAAAGCGGACTGGGGCAATCGTTCGTGGTCCCGTGCCCCTGCCGACCCGTATCCAGCGTTTCGACATCCTGCGTTCACCGCACGTCAACAAGACGTCGCGCGATCAGCTCGAAATTCGCACGCACCAACGCCTGATGGACATCATCGATCCGACGGACAAGACCGTCGACGCGCTGATGAAGCTGGATCTGCCGGCTGGCGTGGACGTCGAAATCAAGCTGCAGTAAAGGTTTCAAGCGGCATCCAGATCATCGGATGTCGCTAAGTCTTTGATTGCTTGCGGAAAAGGAAAAGCCTTGCTACAATGCTAGGCTTTTCGCGCATTTGCGTAAAAAAGCCGCCATGGTTCGTCTCTGAATCGCGCGGCATTTTGTAAATTAGCCCCGACCAATCGCAGTCGGGAATGGAGAAAACGATGAGCCTTGGACTCGTAGGTCGCAAGGTTGGCATGACCCGTATCTTCACGGCTGAAGGGGATTCGATTCCCGTCACTGTGCTGGACGTGTCCGACAACCGCGTGACGCAGATCAAGACTGTTGAAACCGACGGCTACACGGCCGTTCAGGTTGCCTTCGGTACGCGCCGTGCATCGCGCGTGACGAAGCCGCTGGCAGGTCATCTCGCCAAAGCCGGTGTTCAAGCCGGTGAAATCCTCAAGGAATTCCAAATCGACGCCACCAAGGCTGCCGAGCTGTCCAACGGCGCCGTGATCGGTGTGGATCTCTTCGAAGTGGGCCAGAAGGTCGACGTGCAAGGCACCTCGATCGGTAAGGGCTACGCCGGTACCATCAAGCGTTACAACTTCAGTTCGGGCCGTGCATCGCACGGTAACTCGCGTTCGCACAATGTGCCGGGCTCGATCGGTATGGCGCAGGACCCGGGTCGTGTTTTCCCGGGTAAGCGCATGACCGGTCACATGGGTGACGAGACGGTGACGGTGCAAAACCTCGAAATCGCTCGTATCGACGCCGACCGCAAGCTGCTGCTGGTCAAGGGTGCCGTTCCGGGTGCGAAGGGCGGCAAGGTTTTCGTGACGCCGGCCGTGAAGGCGCGTGCCGTGAAAGGAGCGAAATAATGGAACTTAAGCTCCTGAATGCAAATGGTCAGGAAGGCGCAGCTGTCAGCGCGTCGGACGTCGTGTTCGGCCGTGACTACAACGAAGCGCTGATTCACCAGATCGTCGTCGCTTACCAGGCGAACGCACGTAGCGGCAACCGCGCTCAGAAGGACCGCGAGCAGGTCAAGCACACGACGAAGAAGCCGTGGCGTCAGAAGGGTACGGGCCGCGCTCGTGCCGGTATGTCGTCGAGCCCGCTGTGGCGCGGCGGTGGTCGCATCTTCCCGAACTCGCCGGAAGAAAATTTCTCGCACAAGGTCAACAAGAAGATGCATCGCGCAGGTCTCTGCTCGATCTTCTCGCAGCTGGCCCGCGAAGGCCGCATCGCAGTTGTCGACGAGCTGACGCTCGAAGCGCCGAAGACGAAGCTGCTGGCCGAAAAGTTCAAGGCTATGGGTCTCGATTCCGTGCTGGTCATCACCGACACGGTCGACGAAAACCTGTACCTCGCGTCGCGCAACCTGGCCCATGTGGCAGTTGTCGAGCCGCGTTACGCCGACCCGCTGTCGCTGATCTACTTCAAGAAAGTGCTGATCACGAAGGCTGCGGTCGCCCAGATCGAGGAGTTGCTGTCATGAGCGAAGTTCGCAAAAACGATCATCGTTTGATGCAAGTTCTGCTCGCGCCGGTGATCTCCGAGAAGGCGACGCTGGTGGCTGACAAGAACGAGCAAGTCGTGTTCGAAGTTGCGCCGGACGCTACGAAGCAGGAAGTGAAGGCTGCTGTCGAGCTGCTGTTCAAGGTGGAAGTCAATTCCGTCAACGTGCTGGTCCAGAAGGGCAAAGCCAAGCGCTTTGGCCGCTACATGGGCAAGCGCAAGGACGTGAAGAAGGCGTACGTCTGCCTGAAGCCCGGCCAGGAAATCAACTTTGAAGCGGAGGCCAAGTAATCATGGCAATCGTGAAAGTTAAGCCGACTTCGCCGGGTCGCCGCGCGATGGTCAAGGTGGTCAACAAGGATCTGCACAAGGGTAAGCCGTACGCACCGCTGCTCGACACGCAGAGCTCGACCGCCGGCCGTAACAACAACGGCCACATCACCACGCGCCACAAGGGCGGTGGTCACAAGCATCACTATCGTATCGTCGACTTCCGTCGCACGAAGGATGGCATTCCCGCGAAGGTCGAGCGCCTCGAGTACGATCCGAACCGTAGCGCGAACATCGCGCTGGTCGTGTACGCAGACGGCGAGCGTCGTTACATCATCGCTCCGAAGGGCGTGACGGTTGGTCAGCAACTGATGTCGGGTTCGGAAGCTCCGATCCGCGCAGGCAACGCGCTGCCGATCCGCAACATCCCGGTCGGTACGACGATTCACTGCATCGAAATGCTGCCGGGCAAGGGCGCGCAAATGGCGCGTTCGGCTGGTACGTCGGCGATGCTGCTGGCTCGTGAAGGCACCTACGCGCAGGTTCGTCTGCGCTCGGGCGAAATCCGCCGCGTTCACATCGAATGCCGCGCGACGATCGGTGAAGTGGGCAACGAAGAGCATAGCCTCCGTCAAATCGGTAAGGCTGGCGCGAACCGCTGGCGCGGTATCCGCCCGACGGTGCGCGGCGTTGCAATGAACCCGGTCGATCACCCGCACGGTGGTGGTGAAGGCAAGACGGCTGCAGGTCGCGATCCGGTGAGCCCGTGGGGCACGCCGACGAAGGGCTATCGCACCCGTAGCAACAAGCGCACGACGAGCATGATCGTCCAGCGCCGTCACAAGCGTTAAGGAGTAGGCAATGGCACGTTCTATTAAAAAAGGTCCGTTCTGCGACGCCCATTTGCTGAAGAAAGTTGAGGCGGCTGCAGCTTCGCGCGACAAGAAGCCAATCAAGACCTGGTCGCGTCGCTCGACGATCCTGCCGGACTTCATCGGCCTGACGATCGCCGTTCACAACGGCCGTCAACACGTTCCGGTGTATGTCACGGAAAACATGGTCGGCCACAAGCTTGGCGAGTTCGCACTGACCCGTACGTTCAAGGGTCACGCGGCCGACAAGAAGGCCAAGAAATAAGGGGCAATCAAGATGGAAGTGAAAGCAATTCATCGCGGTGCCCGCATCTCGGCGCAGAAGACGCGCCTTGTGGCTGACCAGATCCGCGGTTTGCCGGTCGACAAGGCGCTGAACGTTCTGACGTTCTCGCCGAAGAAGGCGGCTGGCATCGTGAAGAAGGTCGTGCTGTCGGCGATCGCGAATGCGGAGCACAACGAAGGTGCTGATATCGACGAGCTCAAGATCACGAGCATCTATGTCGACAAGGCAGCGTCACTCAAGCGTTTCACCGCGCGCGCCAAGGGCCGCGGCAACCGCATTGAGAAGCAATCCTGTCACATCACTGTGACGGTCGGGAATTAAGGGGTCATACGATGGGACAGAAAATTCATCCGACTGGCTTCCGTTTGGCCGTCAGCCGCAATTGGGCTTCGCGTTGGTACGCGAACAACAACAATTTCGCGGCGATGTTGCAGGAAGACATCGGTGTTCGTGAATACCTGAAGAAGAAGCTGAAGAACGCGTCCGTCGGCCGCGTCGTGATCGAGCGTCCTGCAAAGAACGCGCGCATCACGATTTTCAGCTCGCGTCCGGGTGTTGTGATCGGCAAGAAGGGCGAAGACATCGAACTGTTGAAGTCGGAACTGCAGAAGCGCATGGGTGTTCCGGTTCACGTCAACATCGAAGAAATCCGCAAGCCGGAAACCGACGCGCAACTGATCGCCGATTCGATCACGCAACAGCTCGAGCGCCGGATCATGTTCCGCCGCGCGATGAAGCGGGCGATGCAAAACGCAATGCGTCTCGGTGCTCAGGGCATCAAGATCATGAGCGCGGGCCGTCTGAACGGTATCGAAATCGCTCGTACCGAGTGGTATCGCGAAGGCCGCGTGCCGCTGCACACGCTGCGTGCGGACATCGACTACGCGACCTCGGAAGCGAAGACGACGTACGGCATCATCGGCGTGAAGGTGTGGGTCTACAAGGGCGATACGCTCGGCCGCAATGACGCTCCGGTGGTGGAAGAAGTCGCCGAAGAAAAGCGTCCGCGCCGCAATGCACGTCCGGGTGACCGTCGCCCGCGTCGCGATGGTGAAGGTGCACCGGCAGGTGCTCGCCGTGGCGGCCCGCGCCGCGGCGGCGCCGGCGACGGTAAGACTGGAGAATAACGATGCTGCAACCGAAACGCAGGAAGTATCGCAAAGAGCAGAAGGGTCGTAACACTGGCGTCGCAACGCGTGGTAACGCGGTGTCGTTCGGTGAATACGGTCTGAAGGCTATCGGTCGCGGCCGCCTGACCGCGCGTCAGATTGAAGCAGCGCGTCGCGCAATGACGCGTCACATCAAGCGCGGCGGCCGCATCTGGATTCGCATTTTCCCGGACAAGCCGATCTCGCAAAAGCCGGCTGAAGTGCGTATGGGTAACGGTAAGGGTAACCCGGAGTACTACGTCGCCGAGATTCAACCGGGCAAGATGCTGTACGAAATGGACGGTGTGTCCGAAGAACTGGCGCGTGAAGCGTTCCGTCTGGCTGCAGCCAAGCTGCCGCTGAAGACGACGTTCATGGTTCGTCAGCTCGGCGCCTAAGGAGTGAATGATGAAGGCTTCCGAACTTCACCAGAAAGATCAGGCCGCGCTCAACAAAGAGCTGTCGGACCTGTTGAAGGCGCAATTCGGCCTGCGCATGCAACTCGCGACCCAGCAGCTCACGAATACGAGCCAGCTGAAGAAGGTTCGTCGCGACATCGCACGTGTGCGGACCGTCCTGACTGAGAAGGCGAACCAGAAATGAACGATAGCGTAAAAACCTCGCTCAAGCGGACGCTGGTCGGCAAGGTCGTCAGCAACAAGATGGACAAGACGGTTACCGTGCTGGTCGAGCACCGCGTGAAGCACCCGATCTACGGCAAGTATGTCGTACGTTCGAAGAAGTACCATGCTCACGATGAGGCGAACACCTACAACGAGGGCGACCTCGTTGAGATCCAGGAAACTCGTCCGATCTCGAAGACGAAGGCCTGGACGGTGTCGCGTCTGGTCGAAGCTGCTCGCGTCATCTAAAGCAGTTGAGCAACAGAAGTAGTTGAAATCGCAGTAGATTTCGCTTGCAAGACCGGGATTATTTGTTATAATCTCGGTCTTCCCTCTTTGTGGGAGCCCCATCGCGGGCGAAGTTGTAGGTGGGGGAAGCGATGTGAGCGTCAGTTCATGTCGGCAGATTCACCGGATTGCGATGGCGGGTTTCGTTTGCCGTCGCTGCTGTTCTAACCCAAGCAGCCGATTGGCTGACGGGACCAAGACTGACCGAATGCATCATGGTGGTGCAATCGGATTAAGTTGGGAAAGATAAACCATGATCCAGACCGAAACTCGGCTCGAAGTGGCCGACAACACGGGTGCGCGTGAAGTCATGTGCATCAAGGTGCTCGGCGGCTCGAAGCGTCGTTATGCCAACATTGGCGACATCATCAAGGTGAGCGTCAAAGAGGCAACGCCGCGCGGGCGCGTGAAGAAAGGCGAAATCTACAACGCCGTGGTGGTTCGCACCGCCAAGGGCGTTCGCCGTCAAGACGGCTCGCTGATCAAGTTCGACGGCAACGCCGCCGTGCTTTTGAATACCAAGCTCGAGCCTATCGGCACCCGCATCTTCGGGCCGGTCACGCGTGAGCTGCGCAGCGAACGCTTCATGAAGATCGTTTCGCTCGCGCCGGAAGTGCTGTAAGGAGCCGAGATGAACAAGATTCGCAAGGGTGACGAAGTCATCGTCATCACCGGCAAAGACAAGGGCAAGCGCGGCGTCGTGCTGGCTGTTGCTGACGACCGTGTGACCGTCGAAGGCCTCAATATCGCCAAGAAGCATGTGAAGCCGAACCCGATGAAGGGTACGACGGGCGGCGTGGAAGCGAAGACAATGCCGCTGCACATTTCGAACGTCGCGCTGGTCGACGCGAACGGCAAGCCGTCGCGTGTCGGCATCAGGGTCGAGGGAGACAAGAAGGTCCGTTTCCTGAAGACGACCGGTGCTGTGCTGAGCGCCTGACGCGGAGTAAAAAATGGCACGTTTGCAAGAATTTTATAAAGAGAAGGTTGTCCCCGGCCTGATCGAGAAGTTCGGTTACAAGTCCGTGATGGAAGTGCCGCGCATCACCAAGATCACCCTGAACATGGGTCTTGGCGAAGCCGTCGCCGACAAGAAGATCATCGAGAACGCCGTTGGCGATCTGACGAAGATCGCGGGCCAGAAGCCGGTGATCACGAAGGCACGCAAGGCAATCGCGGGCTTCAAGATCCGTCAGGGTTACCCGATCGGCGCAATGGTCACGCTGCGTGGCCAGGCAATGTACGAATTTCTCGATCGTTTCGTGACGGTTGCGCTCCCGCGTGTGCGTGACTTCCGTGGCGTGTCGGGCCGTGCATTCGACGGTCGTGGCAACTACAACATCGGTGTGAAAGAGCAGATCATTTTCCCCGAAATCGACTACGACAAAATCGACGCGCTGCGTGGGCTGAACATCAGCATCACGACGACTGCGAAGACTGACGACGAAGCAAAGGCACTGCTCGCCAGCTTCAAGTTCCCGTTCAGAAACTGAGGTTACCGTGGCTAAACTGGCACTGATCGAACGTGAAAAGAAGCGTGCGCGCCTGGCTGCCAAGTACGCTCCGAAGCGTGCTGCGCTGAAGGCAATCATCGACGACCAAAGCAAGTCGGAAGAAGAGCGTTATGCAGCTCGTCTCGAACTGCAGCAACTGCCGCGCAATTCGAACCCGACCCGTAAGCGCAATCGTTGCGCGATCACCGGTCGTCCGCGCGGCACGTTCCGCAAATTCGGGCTGGCGCGTAACAAGATTCGCGAAATCGCGTTCCGCGGCGAGATCCCTGGCCTGACCAAGGCGAGCTGGTAATAGGAGAAACATAAATGAGCATGAGTGATCCTATCGCCGATATGCTGACTCGCATCCGCAATGCGCAGATGGTCGAGAAGGTTTCGGTGACGATGCCCTCGTCGAAAGTCAAGGTTGCAATCGCGCAAGTCCTGAAGGATGAAGGCTATATCGACGATTTCGCAGTGAAGTCCGAAGGTGCGAAGTCGGAATTGAACATCGCGTTGAAGTACTACGCTGGCCGTCCGGTTATCGAGCGCCTCGAGCGCGTTTCGAAGCCTGGTCTGCGCGTGTACCGCGGCCGTAACGAAATCCCGCAGGTCATGAATGGCCTCGGCGTTGCGATCGTTTCGACGCCGAAGGGTGTGATGACCGATCGCAAGGCGCGCGCTACGGGCGTGGGCGGCGAAGTCATCTGCTACGTCGCTTAAAGCCGAAGGGAGAAGAAACATGTCTCGTGTAGGTAAAAGCCCGATCGCGCTGCAAGGCGCAGAAGTGGCCCTGAGCGACGAGCGCATTAGCGTCAAGGGCCCGCTGGGCACGATTACGCAAGCTGCAAATCGCCTGGTGAAGGTGGTGAACGACAACGGCACGCTGAAGTTCGAGCCGGTGGACGAGAGCCGCGAAGCAAATGCAATGTCGGGCACGATGCGCGCGCTGGTCGCGAACATGGTGCACGGCGTGACCAAGGGTTTCGAGCGCAAGCTGACGCTGGTTGGCGTCGGTTATCGTGCGCAAGCGCAAGGCGACAAGCTGAACCTGTCGCTGGGTTTCTCGCACCCGGTGGTGCACCAGATGCCGGAAGGCGTCAAGGCTGAAACCCCGTCGCAAACGGAAATCGTGATCAAGGGGATCGACAAGCAGAAAGTTGGCCAGGTCGCTGCAGAAGTGCGCGGCTATCGTCCGCCGGAGCCCTACAAGGGCAAGGGCGTGCGCTATGCCAACGAGGTTGTGATCCTCAAAGAAACGAAGAAGAAGTAAGGGTGCGCAATCATGGATAAGACTCAATCTCGCCTGCGCCGCGCTCGTCAGACGCGTCTCAAGATCGCTGAGCTGCAAGTCGCGCGTCTGGCCGTGCATCGCACGAACACGCACATCTATGCGCAAGTGTTCTCGCCGTGCGGCACCAAGGTGCTCGCCAGCGCATCGACGCTCGAAGCCGAAGTGCGTGCGCAGCTCGCCGACAAGTCGGGCAAGGGTGGCAACGTCGCCGCTGCAACCCTGATCGGCAAGCGCATCGCAGAAAAGGCTAAGGCTGCCGGCATCGAATCCGTCGCCTTTGACCGCTCGGGTTTCCGCTACCACGGCCGCGTGAAGGCGCTGGCTGATGCGGCGCGCGAAGCCGGGCTCAAGTTCTAAGGAAGGAATTCGTCATGGCAAAGATGCAAGCGAAAGTTCAGGCTGACGAACGCGACGACGGCCTTCGCGAAAAGATGATTTCGGTCAACCGCGTGACCAAGGTCGTGAAGGGTGGCCGTATTCTCGGTTTCGCCGCACTGACCGTGGTTGGCGACGGTGATGGCCGCGTCGGCATGGGCAAGGGCAAGGCAAAGGAAGTACCGGTTGCCGTTCAGAAGGCAATGGAGCAAGCCCGCCGCAACATGTTCAAGGTGCCGCTCAAGAACGGTACGCTGCAACACGAAGTGCACGGCAAGCACGGCGCGTCGACAGTTCTCCTCGCTCCGGCGAAGGACGGTACCGGCGTGATCGCTGGCGGCCCGATGCGCGCAGTGTTCGACGTGATGGGCGTGCAAAACGTTGTGGCCAAGAGCCACGGTTCGACGAACCCGTACAACCTCGTCCGTGCGACGCTGGACGGCCTGCGCAAGCAGTCGACTCCGGCTGACATCGCGGCGAAGCGTGGTAAGTCCGTCGAAGAAATTCTGGGCTAAGGTGGTCACCATGTCTGAAAAAACTGTCAAGGTTCAGCTCGTCAAGAGCCTGATTGGGACCCGCGAATCGCACCGCGCGACTGTGCGTGGTCTTGGCCTGCGCCGCCTGAACTCGGTTAGCGAGCTGCAGGACACGCCGGCTGTGCGCGGCATGATCAACAAGGTCTCGTACCTCGTTAAGGTCATCGGCTAAGCGGCCGTTCGGGCACTCAAGGAGTTGATAATGGAATTGAATAACCTGAAGCCGGCCGAAGGCGCGAAGCACGCAAAGCGTCGCGTTGGTCGCGGCATCGGCTCCGGCCTCGGCAAGACCGCTGGCCGTGGTCACAAGGGTCAGAAGTCGCGTTCGGGTGGCTTCCACAAGGTCGGCTTCGAAGGCGGTCAAATGCCGCTGCAACGCCGTCTACCGAAGCGTGGCTTTACGTCGCTGACGAAGGAATTCGTCGGTGAAGTGCGCCTTGGCGACCTGGAAAAGCTGCCGGTCGACGAAATCGATCTGTTGGCACTGAAGCAAGCCGGTCTGATTGGCGAGATGATGACGAGCGCCAAGATCATCGCGACGGGCGAGCTGAAGCGCAAGATCGTCGTGAAAGGTCTGTCTGCGACGAAGGGCGCGCGCGCTGCGATCGAAGCAGCTGGCGGGTCTTTCGCCGAGTAACGTGCAAGTCGATTGCCGTCACTAGCATTTGCATCGGAGAAGGTACTTGGCTAACAGCCCGAGTCTCGCAAAACCCGGTCGAAGCGCGGCGAAGTTTGGCGACCTGCGCCGGCGTGCAGTGTTCCTGCTGCTGGCGCTGGTCGTCTACCGTATTGGCGCGCACATTCCGGTGCCGGGCATTGACCCGGACCAACTGGCAAAGCTGTTTCAAAGCCAGTCGGGCGGCATCCTTGGCATGTTCAACATGTTCTCGGGTGGCGCACTTTCGCGGTTCACGATTTTTGCGCTTGGGATCATGCCGTATATCTCGGCGTCGATCATCATGCAGTTGCTGGCGATTGTCTCGCCGCAACTCGAAGCGCTGAAGAAGGAAGGGCAGGCAGGACAACGGAAGATCACACAGTACACGCGTGTCTTCACGGTGGTTCTGGCGACGTTCCAGGCTTTCGGCATCGCTGTCGCGCTGGAGAATCAGCCCGCGCTGGTGATCGATCCTGGCATGGTCTTCCGGCTGACGACGGTTGTGACGCTCGTGACCGGCACGATGTTCCTGATGTGGCTCGGTGAGCAAATCACGGAACGTGGTCTGGGCAACGGCATTTCGATCATTATTTTCGGCGGCATCGCGGCGGGTTTCCCGAATGCGATCGGTGGTCTCTTCGAACTGGTTCGTACCGGATCGATGAGCATCATCTCGGCGATTATCGTGGTCGCGCTGATTGCAGCTGTGACGTATCTGGTGGTGTTCATCGAACGCGGCCAGCGCAAGATTCTTGTGAACTACGCGAAGCGGCAAGTCGGCAACAAGATTTACGGCGGACAGTCGTCGCATCTGCCGTTGAAGTTGAACATGTCGGGCGTGATTCCGCCGATCTTCGCGTCGTCGATCATCCTGTTCCCGGCAACCATCCTGAACTGGTTCAGTTCCGGATCGCGGACCGGCTGGTTCGCAGACACGCTGCACAATGTGGCCGAAGCGATCAAGCCCGGTCAGCCGGTGTACGTGTTGCTGTACGCGTTGGCGATCGTGTTCTTCTGCTTCTTCTACACCGCGCTGGTGTTCAACAGCAGAGAGACGGCCGACAACCTGAAAAAGAGTGGGGCATTCGTCCCGGGTATTCGTCCGGGAGACCAGACGGCGCGCTATATCGACCGCATCCTGACGCGTCTGACGTTGGCCGGCGCGATCTACATCGTGTTCGTTTGCTTGCTGCCGGAATTTCTGGTGCTGCGCTGGAATGTGCCGTTTTATTTTGGTGGAACGTCGCTGCTGATCATTGTCGTCGTCACAATGGACTTCATGGCGCAGGTGCAGTCGTACGTTATGTCGCAACAGTATGAATCGCTGCTGAAGAAAGCCAATTTCAAAGGCGGCGGCGTCCCGATGCGTTAAAAGGACTTATGGCCAAAGACGATGTAATCCAGATGCAGGGTGAAGTAATCGAAAACCTGCCAAACGCCACCTTCAGGGTGAAGCTGGAAAACGGCCATGTCGTATTGGGACACATATCCGGCAAGATGCGGATGCACTACATCCGTATTCTGCCGGGCGACAAGGTGACGGTTGAATTGACGCCTTACGATCTGTCGCGTGCGCGGATCGTGTTCCGGGCGAAGTGATTTGAAAAAAGGGTAATATCATGAAAGTGATGGCATCGGTTAAGCGCATTTGCCGCAATTGCAAGATCATCAAGCGCAAGGGCGTCGTTCGCGTGATTTGCAGCTCTGATCCGCGCCACAAGCAGCGTCAAGGCTGAACGCCGCGCTTTTGTTTGCGCTTTTTGTTTGAGGAAAAACAATGGCTCGTATCGCAGGGGTTAACATCCCGAACCACCAGCATACCGAAATCGGCCTGACGGCAATTTACGGTATCGGTCGCACGCGCTCGCGCAACATTTGCGTTGCTGCTGGTGTGGAATTTTCGAAGAAGGTTAAGGACCTGACCGACGCAGACCTCGAAAAGCTGCGTGAAGAAGTCGGCAAGTTCATCGTTGAAGGCGATCTGCGTCGTGAAACGACGATGAACATCAAGCGCCTGATGGATCTCGGTTGCTACCGTGGCGTGCGCCATCGTAAGGGCTTGCCCCTGCGCGGCCAGCGCACGCGTACGAATGCGCGTACGCGCAAGGGTCCGCGTCGTGCAGCGCAAGCGCTGAAGAAGTAAGCGAGACTGACAGTTACAGGAAAACGTAATGGCTAAGGCTTCGAACAACTCCGCGGCGCAACGCGTTCGCAAGAAGGTCAAGAAGAACGTCGCCGAGGGCGTGGTTCACGTTCACGCGTCGTTCAACAACACCATCATCACGATCACCGACCGTCAAGGCAATGCACTGGCTTGGGCAACGTCGGGTGGTCAGGGCTTCAAGGGCTCGCGTAAGTCGACTCCGTTTGCAGCTCAGGTGGCCGCTGAATCGGCTGGCCGCGTGGCGATGGAATACGGCGTGAAGAACCTCGAAGTGCGGATCAAGGGCCCAGGCCCTGGCCGCGAGTCCGCGGTGCGCGCGCTGCATGGTCTTGGCATCAAGATCACCGCGATCTCCGACGTGACGCCGGTTCCGCACAACGGCTGCCGTCCGCCGAAGCGTCGTCGTATCTAAGACGCTTGCTCCGCTTGCGCCTGTTGCCGCTAAAGGCGGTAGCAGGCTGCTTGCGTTATTGAATTGACTAAGCCCACCGTTCGACCCAAAGGGTTCGGACTAGCGTGAATGAATGTTCACGTGATCAATCACAGAAGGAATGCAAAGTGGCACGCTATATCGGCCCTAAAGCCAAGCTGTCTCGCCGTGAAGGCACCGATCTCTTCCTGAAGAGCGCCCGTCGTTCGCTCGCTGACAAGTGCAAGCTTGACAGCAAGCCGGGTCAACATGGCCGCACCTCGGGCGCACGTACGTCCGACTACGGCACGCAGTTGCGCGAAAAGCAAAAAGTGAAGCGCATCTACGGCGTGCTCGAGCGCCAATTCCGCCGTTATTTCGCTGAAGCCGACCGCCGCAAGGGCAACACGGGTGAAACCCTGCTGCAACTGCTCGAGTCGCGTCTGGACAACGTCGTGTATCGCATGGGCTTCGGCTCGACGCGCGCAGAAGCACGTCAGCTCGTGAGCCACAAGGCAATCACGGTGAACGGCGTCGTCGCGAATATCCCGTCGCTGCAAGTGAAGGCTGGCGACGTGATCTCCGTGCGCGAACAGGCCAAGAAGCAGGCTCGTATTCTCGAAGCGCTGTCGCTCGCCGAACAGGGCGGCCTGCCGAGCTGGGTTGCTGTCGATTCGAAGAAGTTCGAAGGTACGTTCAAGCAAATGCCGGAACGCAGCGATATCGCTGGCGATATCAACGAAAGCCTGATCGTCGAATTGTATTCGCGGTAATCGGATTAACGGCCGAGGTTCCCGGATTGCGTTAGGCAAGGGGGCGCCTCGGCTGTTTATTTTCAGGTTGTTACCGGTCAGCCTTATCGGTGTAACGAGCCGAGGGTATTGAAAAGGAAAACCTATGCAAACCAGTTTGTTGAAGCCCAAGATCATCGCAGTTGAATCGCTTGGCGAAAGCCACGCGAAAGTGGTCATGGAACCGTTTGAACGCGGTTATGGCCACACCTTGGGTAACGCGCTTCGCCGCGTGTTGCTGTCGTCGATGGTTGGCTACGCGCCGACAGAAGTGACGATTGCAGGCGTCGTGCATGAATACTCGACGCTCGACGGTGTGCAAGAGGACGTGGTCAACCTGTTGTTGAACCTGAAGGGCGTGGTGTTCAAGCTGCATAACCGTGACGAAGTGACGGTTACGCTGCGCAAGGAAGGTGAAGGCGTTGTTACCGCTGGCGATATCGAACTCGCCCACGACTGCGAAGTGATGAATCCGGATCACGTGGTCGCGCACCTGTCGAAGGGCGGCAAGCTCGACGTGCAGATCAAGGTCGAAAAAGGCCGTGGCTACGTGCCGGGCAACGTACGTCGCTACGGCGAAGAATCGGCCAAGATCATTGGCCGCATCGTGCTCGACGCGTCGTTCTCGCCGGTTCGCCGTGTGAGCTATGCCGTGGAAAGCGCGCGTGTCGAACAGCGTACCGACCTCGACAAGCTCGTGATGAACATCGAAACGAACGGCGTTATCTCGCCGGAAGAAGCGATCCGTCAATCGGCGCGTATTCTGGTCGATCAGCTGTCGGTGTTCGCAGCACTGGAAGGCACGGAAGCCGCGGCAGAAGCACCGTCGCGCGCACCGCAGATCGATCCGATCCTGCTGCGCCCGGTCGATGATCTCGAATTGACGGTTCGCTCGGCGAACTGCCTGAAGGCCGAGAACATCTACTACATCGGCGACCTGATCCAGCGCACCGAGAACGAGTTGCTGAAGACGCCGAATCTGGGCCGCAAGTCGCTGAACGAGATCAAGGAAGTGCTCGCTTCGCGCGGCCTGACGCTCGGCATGAAACTCGAAAACTGGCCGCCGGCTGGTCTCGACAAGTAAGTCACGTAGCATCAACTGGCCAGGACGCGGATTTTCCTTTAAAATCCGCGTCTTGCCTTTTTCACTACCGGCCCGTGCTTTCCACGGAAAGCGATAGAAGAGCTGGACCAAAACTTTGAATCAAGGAAACTGAAATGCGTCACCGTCATGGTCTGCGGAAACTGAACCGCACGAGCAGCCACCGTCTGGCAATGCTCCGTAACATGTCCAACTCGCTGATCGAGCACGAAGTCATCAAGACCACGCTGCCGAAGGCGAAGGAACTCCGTAAAGTCGTCGAGCCGTTGATCACGCTCGGCAAGAAGCCGTCGCTGGCAAACCGTCGTCTGGCGTTCAACCGCCTGCGCGATCGTGACTCGGTCACGAAGCTGTTCGACGTGCTGGGCCCGCGCTTCGCGAACCGTCCGGGCGGCTACCTGCGCATCCTGAAGTTCGGTTTCCGCGTCGGCGACAACGCACCGATGGCACTGGTCGAACTGCTGGACCGTCCGGAAGTCGAGGAAGTCGAGAACGTTGCAGAAGCTGAATAAGCGTTCTGAAGACTGCTAAAAAGCCAGGCGAAAGCTTGGCTTTTTGTTTTTGGGCGTGCGTATGGCCTATGCCATTTGGCCGTCAGCGAGGTCTCCGGACAAGGTGATACGATAGCGTCACCCTGTTTCGAAAGCGCTGGAGCGGTCGGTGAACGTGAATGTGAGTTTGGTGTTGACGACCGTGCCGGACGTCGCGACGGCGCAAAAACTGGCTCAGGACGCACTTTCCGCCCGTCTCGCCGCGTGTGTGACGCAGCTGGGGAGCGTCCACTCGACCTATCACTGGCAGGGCAAGATCGAATCCGCGGATGAGTTCCAGTTGCTGTTCAAGACGAGCGTCGCCCGGGCGTTCGAACTCGAGCAGTTCATTCAGGCTCAGCATCCGTATCAGACGCCCGAAATTCTCTCCTGGCAGGTCACGGCTTCGGCCGCATACGGCCAATGGGTGAACACCGAAACGCGACGCCCGATCCATGTTTAACAGCTTCTCCTGCCGCTGGCGCGATACCGCGCGATACCGCACGCCCTTCCTCGTTCTTGTCGCTGGCATTCTGCTGCTCTCACTCTTCAGAGTGAGCGGCGCGCATGCTGACGACTTCCTTGACCCCGCCGTTGCCTTCAGATTCAGCGCGTCTGAACAGCCGGGCGAAGTGCTTGTTCACTACAAGATCGCCGATGGTTACTACATGTACCGTGAGCGATTTGCTTTTGCGACGCGCAACGGCACGGTCACGATCGGCGACCCGCAATTGCCCGCGGGCCATGTGAAGTTCGACCAGACCTTCGCGAAGAATGTCGAAACCTATCGCGGCGAACTGACGATCCGCGTGCCCGTGAAACAGGCAAGCGGACCGTTCGATCTTGCCGTGACGTCGCAAGGTTGTGCCGACGCGGGCATCTGCTATCCGCCGATGGAGCGCGTTTATCACGTGACGGGCACCGCCTTGCACGCGGCCGCGGCGGGCGTCATCGACGACGGAAAAAATGTCCAGGGCACGCAGAGTGGCGCGTCGTGGTACGAACGCGCGACGAGCGCGGACTACGCGCAATCGTTGCTGCAAGGTGGGGGCTTCTTCGCAATCGTCGGATTGTATTTCGTCGCTGGCGTGGTGCTGAGCCTCCTCCCATGCTCGTATCCGATGATCCCGATCCTGTCCGCGATCATCATCGGCGAAGGTCCGCGCGTGACGCGGGGTCGAGGATTCGCGTTGTCGCTTGCCTATGTCATCGGCATGGCGCTCGTTTATACCGTGCTCGGCATTTCGGCCGCGCTCGTCGGGCAAAGCCTCGGTGCCTGGCTTCAGAATCCGTGGGTGCTCGGCGCGTTCGCGCTCGTGCTGACAGTGTTCGCTCTCACGCTGATCGCGGGCGTCGATATCGTGTTGCCGCAGCGCTGGCAGAGCGGAATCTCGAAGGCATCGGAAGGACGGTCGGGCGGAAAGTTCGCTGCTGTCGCCGTGATGGGCGCGCTGTCGGCGCTGGTGGTGGGCGCGTGCATGACAGCGCCGCTTTTTGCCGTGCTGGCGTTCATTGCCCACACGGGCAACGCCGTTCTGGGCGCTGCGGCCCTGTTTTCGATGGGCATCGGGCTCGGTGTCCCGCTGCTGATCATCGGGCTCGGCGCGGGTACCTTGCTGCCGCGCGCGGGCGCGTGGATGGGCAGCGTGAAGGTCTTTTTCGGTGTCGTGCTGCTGGCGGCAGCGCTGTGGATCGTATGGCCGGTTCTTGGCGCGACTGCGCAAATGTTGTTGGCTGCGCTGTGGCTGCTGATCGCCGCGGCCGGTTTGGGGCTCTTTTCGCCGCATGCGGGAGCAAGGTCGATTTGGGGCGGGCTCGGCCGCGGAATCGGCGCGGCGTTGGCGATCTGGGCGGCAACAGTACTCGTCGGGCTCTCGGCGGGATCGACGAACCCGCTCCAGCCGCTGGCCGTGCTTGCCAGCCGCACGCCGAATACGCCCTCTACAGCGGCGCCTCAGGGCGATCTGGCGTTTGCGCCTGTGAGATCATCGGGGCAGCTCGACGAAGCCGTCAAAACGGCTGCACAGCCCGCTATGCTCGATTTCTATGCGGACTGGTGCGTCAGCTGCAAGGAAATGGAGAAGCTCACCTTCAGCGATCCACGCGTTCAGGCCAAGCTCAAGCAAATGAATTTGCTGCGGGCCGACGTTACGGCGAATAACGCTGACGATCAGGCGCTGCTCAAGCGCTTCAACCTGTTCGGACCTCCGGGCATCATATTTTTCGACCGGGGCGGCAGAGAGGTCTTGCGCGTGGTCGGTTACGAATCAGCGGACAAATTCCTGAGAAGTCTTGACCGGGTGATCGCGGCGCCTCAAACCTGAGGCGGCAGCGTTAGGCGGGTGTTAGCCGGTTTCGCGCTCTCCACACACGCAAAATCCAAGCGAATCAGTCATACCTGCGATTCTTAAAAAGACTCGCAACAAAAAAACGGAGGTACCCACAAGGGAACCTCCGCTTTTTCAATGCACAGCGCTACCACGTAGCGTAGCGCGTTCGCTTACCTCTGCGCCCGCAACACGCGCGCAGCATCGAGCGCGAAGTACGTCAGGACGCCGTCCGCGCCTGCGCGCTTGAACGCTAGCAGCGACTCCATCATCACCTTGTCGTGATCCAGCCAGCCGGTTTGCGCGGCCGCCTTCAGCATCGCGTATTCGCCGCTCACCTGGTAGACATAGGTCGGGAAGCGGAACTCGTCCTTCACGCGACGCACGATGTCCAGATACGGCATGCCTGGCTTGACCATCACCATATCCGCGCCTTCGTCGATGTCCGCGCGCACTTCTCGCAGTGCTTCGTCCGAGTTCGCGGGATCGAGCTGATACGTCATCTTGTTGCCCTTACCGAGGTTCGCAGCGGAACCCACGGCGTCGCGGAACGGGCCGTAGAACGCCGACGCGAACTTCGCCGAGTACGCCATGATCCGCGTGTGGATGTGGCCCTCGCTCTCCAGCATCTCGCGGATCGAGCCGATGCGGCCGTCCATCATGTCGGACGGAGCGACGATGTCGACGCCTGCCTGTGCCTGCGCCTTTGCCTGTTCGACGAGAATTTCGACGGTTTCGTCGTTGATCACGTAGCCGCTCTCGTCGAGCACGCCGTCCTGGCCATGGCTGGTATAGGGGTCGAGCGCGACGTCTGTCAGCACGCCCAGTTCGGGAAAGCGCTTTTTCAGTTCACGCACGGCGCGCGGAATCAGGCCTGCTTCATTGGTCGCCTCGCGTCCGTCGGGCGTCTTCAGCGACGGCTCGATCACCGGAAACAGCGACAGCACGGGCACGCCCAACTCGAGGCATTGCTCGGCGACGCCCATCAGCAAATCGACGGACACGCGCTCGACGCCCGGCATCGACGGAACGGCCTGACGCACATTCGCGCCTTCGAGGATGAAGACGGGATAGATCAGATCGTTGGTGGTCAGAATGTTTTCGCGCATCATGCGGCGCGAGAATTCGTCGCGGCGCATGCGGCGCGGACGGTGGTGCGGATAGAAGCTCATGTGGTGTGTCGTGTCTGCAGAAGTCGAGAACGCTGGCTGTTCCCCGCCAGAAACTTTTCGAGACAATGGTATATCATACCGATCGAGCAAGGCGCCTAGCGCTGACCTCCCCGCTTCTCCTCCCTGAGCGGGTGCCTGTCGTTTTTCGATTAGGCTGTTTAACCCGCCGTCAACTAGCGGCGGGTTTTTTTATGGGCGATCGAAAAACGCTGCCGCGCGTACTGCGACGGCCATCCAAGCCTTATTCAGCCGACGCGGATTCGTCGGCATCGCCTGCCACATCGGGCGCGACCCAGCTTTCGATCAGTTCATGCGCCTCATCGAGGCCAGTCCGCTTGAGCGCGGAAAAGAGTTGCGCGGTCAATTCGCCCCGATAGCCGGCCGCGCGGTATTCATCCAGCCCTTTCTTCGTCGCACGCAGCGCGTTGATGCCCTCCTGGCGGGTCAATTTGTCGCACTTGGTGAGCAATGTGTGAATCGGCTTGCCCGTCGGCGCGAACCACTCGATCATTCGCCGGTCCAGTTCCGTGAGCGGGCGGCGCGAATCCATCATCAGGATCATGCCGCGAAGTTGCGAGCGCGTCTGCAGATAGGTCGACAGCAGCTGCTCCCAGTGTGCCTTCGCCGCGCCTGGCACTTCGGCGTAGCCATAGCCCGGCAAATCGACGAGATTCGCGACAGGCTCGCCGGCTGGGCCCACCGAAAAAAAGTTGATGTGCTGTGTCCGTCCCGGCGTCTTACTGGCGAACGCGAGACGCTTCTGATTGCAGAGGATGTTGATGGCCGTCGACTTCCCCGCATTCGACCGCCCCGCGAACGCGATCTCCGGCTGCGGCGAAGGGGGCAGGTCGCGCAAGTGATTGACGGTCGTAAAAAAGCGGGCTTGGTGGAGCAGGAAAGACATGGAAAAGACCGGAAGGACGGGTAAATGGACGTCAAGCGGACGTCCAGCGAACATCGACGGACGTGATGAAATGCCGTTCAACGGCGGTGCAGCCCCGCTGCGAAGGCCGGAAAGGCCCGACTGGCGCCAGCGCGATAAGCGAGTTATTGTACAATACGATGGTTTACTGAAAACCTATGAGGCCGTTGCGCGGGCCTCTGCGGCTGGATCAGCCGCTGTCGTATTTTGCAGAACCTCTAATTCCCACAAGACGAAACAGGGTGTGCGAATGAATCGACTGGGCAAGTTTCTGGTGGTGCTTCACACAGCAGCAGGTCTTTCAGGTTTCGCAGTACAGGCAAGAGCAGCAGATCAGGCAAAGCCGGATTTGAATCGGGGGCAGGCAATCGCAGCGCAGGTATGCGCTTCGTGTCACGGGGCCGATGGCAACAGCGCTGGCGGTGCGTATCCGAAGCTCGCGGGCCAGCATCCCGAGTATCTCGTCAAGCAGCTCAAGGATTTCAAAACGCAACCCGGCGCGAAGCAGCCCGCCCGCAACAATGCGATCATGGCGGGTATGGTGGCAGCGTTGTCCGATCAGGACATGGCGAACGTGGCGGCATATTTCTCGTCGCAGGCACCGAAGCCGGGCTACGCACACAACAAGGACACAGTGCCCTTAGGGCAAAAGATCTATCGCGGTGGCATAGCCGACAAAGGCGTGCCGGCGTGCGCAAGCTGTCACGGGCCGACGGGCCAGGGGATTCCGTCGCAGTATCCGCGGCTGTCGGGGCAATGGGCTGAATACACGGTGACGCAGTTGACCGCGTTCACCCAAGGCTCGGGCTCGCGCAACAACAACGACGCGATGCACGCCATCGCGTCGCGTTTGTCGGACAGCGAGATCAAGGCTGTTGCCGATTACGTCGCGGGCTTGCACTAAGAGTCCGTACGAAAGCGAAGCCGGCCGTAAAGAGGCCGGCAAGAAAACAAGAAAAGGGTGAGGGAATCGCATTAAGCGATATCCCTGCACCCTTTTTTGCTGTTGAGTCGGAGTTTGAATGAGCGTCACCACGTCGGGTTGGGAGTTGAAGTCGCGGCCGCGCTTCGTGCGCACGTCCGTCGAATTGCTGAGTTCGATGCGCTTCGCGATCGCGTTGCTCGTGATCCTGTCGATCGCAAGCATCATCGGCACCGTGCTCACGCAGGACGACCCGTATCCGAACTACGTCAACCAGTTCGGCCCGTTCTGGGCCGACATCTTCCGGTCGCTGAGCCTCTACAACGTGTACAGCGCGTGGTGGTTCATGCTGATCCTCGGTTTTCTCGTCGTGTCGATCTCGCTGTGCGTGATCCGCAATGCGCCGAAGATGATCGCAGACACGAAGAGCTGGAAAGACAAGGTCCGCGAAGGCAGCCTGCGCGCGTTTCATCACAAGGGCGAGTACGCCGTCCCGGGCACGACCCGCGCGCAGGCTGCGGCGACGCTCGGCAAGCTGTCCGCGAGACTCGGCTACAAGTACGTGACGCGCGAATCGGAAGGCGCGACGCTGATCGCCGCGAAGCGCGGTGCGCTGACCAAGCTCGGCTACATCTCCGCGCACCTTGCGATCGTCATCATCTGTATCGGCGGTCTGCTCGACAGCAATCTGCCCATCAAGCTGCAAATGTGGCTCTTCGACAAGACGCCGATCCGCAGCAACACCGTCATCAACGAAATTCCGCCCGAGCATCGCCTGTCGCAGGGCAACCCGACATTTCGCGGCTACGCGTGGGTGCCCGAGGGGCAGCATGTGTCGACGGCGATCCTGAACCAGCAGGACGGCTCGCTGATCCAGGACCTGCCGTTCTCGATCGAGCTGAAGAAGTTCATCGTCGACTACTACTCGACGGGCATGCCCAAGCTCTTCGCAAGCGACATCGTCGTGATCGACCACAAGACGGGCGCGCGCATACCGGCGCGCGTCGAGGTGAACAAGCCATTCGAATACGACGGCGTGTCGATCTACCAGTCGAGCTTCCAGGACGGCGGCTCGCAGATGCAGATGACGGCGTATCCGATGACGGGCGGCAGCAGCAAGACCGAGCCCTTCAACGGCGAGATCGGCGGCTCGAAAGTGCTGAGTGCGTCGATGCCGGGCACGGACGGCCAGACCGTCGAGTTCGCCGACTTCCGCGCGATTAACGTCGAGAACATCTCGAACGGCAATGGCCAGAACGATGCACGCGGTGTGACTGCGCATCAGTCGCTGAAGGAGGCCTTCGACGAGCGTCTCGGCTCCGGCGCGAAGACGTCGAAGCCGGTCGATCTGCATAACGTCGGCCCGTCGGTGCAGTACAAGGTGCGCAACAAGGACGGCCAGGCGCGCGAGTACAACAACTACATGTTGCCCGTCGATGTCGGCAGCGAGCGCGTGTTCCTTGCCGGCATGCGCACGAATCCGGACGATCCGTTCCGCTATCTGCGCATTCCCGCCGACACAGCCGGCACGGTCAACGAATGGATGAAACTGCGCGCCGCGCTCGAAGACCCGGCCATCCGCGCGCAGGCGGCGCGCCAGTTCGCGCAGCGCTCGGTGCAGTCGAACGCAGACCTGCAGCAGCATCTGGAAGAAAGCGCGTCGCGCGTGCTGACGCTTTTCGCTGGCGCCGATCCTGCGATCGGCAAGGCGCCCGATGGTCAGACGATTGGTGGCTTCCAGGCGATTGCGGCGTTCATCGATCGTTCCGTCCCCAAGGGAGAGCAGGAGAAGGCGGCAGGACTCTTGCTTCGGATGCTGGAAGGCGCGACGTGGGACGTATGGCAGATCGCGCGGCGGCAGGCGGGAGAAGGCCCGGCGACGGCGGACGCGAGCACGAGCCGCTTTATCCAGACCTCGATTAATGCGCTATCCGACAGCTTTCTGTACGGTTCGCCCGTGTTTTTGCAGCTTGACTCGTTCAAGCAGGTGCAAGCTTCGGTATTTCAGTTGACGCGCGCACCTGGCAAAAAAGTCGTGTATCTTGGCAGCCTGCTACTCGTGTTAGGCATCTTTTCGATGTTCTACGTCCGCGAACGGCGCCTGTGGTTCTGGCTCAAGGAGGCGGATCGCGGCGTGAGCGTCGTGATGGCGATGTCGACGGCACGCAGGACATTCGATTTCGAGAAGGAATTTGCCCAAACCCGCGACGCAGTCGGCGCGGCGCTCGGTACTAAGCCGCTCCTCGATGCCAATGCCGACGCCGATGCCGCCCACGAGGCAAAGGGCGCCGCCCGTGCAGCGGATGCGGCGTCCACAGATTCACCCGATTCGACCCGGTAAGAACATGGACTTGACCCAGGTTTCTTCTTCCTCGCGCGCCGATACGTCGGCTCGTTCGGCCACGCATCTGCACGCGCAATTGCCGGGTGAACCGGCGCTGCTGGACGACCGTCCGTTCCTGAAGCGCCTCGGCGCGTTCGACTGGCTATTCGCCCTGGCGATGGTCGCGGGAGCCGGGTTCGCGCTGTCGCGCTACCACGAGTACATGAATTACTACGACAAGCTGGTGCTGGTTTGCTCGGTGCCTGCTTTCGTCATGCTCGGCTGGCGCTGGAAGCCCGCGCGCCTGCTGATGGCGTGCATCGCCGTGCTCTCGCTGTTCGCAATCCAGTTGTACGGCGGCGATCTGACCCGCGCCGATCACGCGTTCTTCCTCAAGTATTTCCTGTCGAGCCAGTCGGCGATTCTGTGGATGAGCGCGCTGTTCGTGCTCGCCACGCTGTTCTACTGGATCGGCGTGCTGTCGCGCTCGCCGTCGGGCGCGGCGATCGGTTCGAAGATGACGTGGGTTGCCGTGCTGATGGGCTTCGTCGGCTTGATGGTGCGCTGGTACGAGTCGTATCTGATCGGCTCGGACGTCGGTCATATCCCCATCTCAAACCTCTACGAAGTGTTCGTGCTGTTCAGTTTAATTACAGCATTGTTCTACCTGTACTACGAGCAACACTACAACACACGCTCGCTCGGCGCGTTCGTGCTGCTGGTGATCAGCGCGGCCGTCGGCTTCCTGATGTGGTACTCGATCGCGCGAGACGCGCAGCAGATCCAACCGCTCGTCCCCGCGCTGCAAAGCTGGTGGATGAAGATCCACGTGCCGGCGAACTTCATCGGCTACGGCAGCTTCGCGCTGTCGGCGATGGTCGGCGTCGCGTATCTGATGAAAGAGCGCGGCGTACTGGCGGACCGTCTGCCGACGCTCGACGTGCTCGACGACGTCATGTACAAGTCAATCGCCGTCGGCTTCGCGTTCTTCACGATCGCGACGATCCTCGGCGCGCTGTGGGCCGCCGAAGCGTGGGGCGGCTACTGGAGCTGGGACCCGAAGGAAACGTGGGCGCTGATCGTGTGGCTGAACTACGCGGCCTGGCTGCACATGCGTCTGATGAAGGGCCTGCGCGGCGCGGCGGCTGCATGGTGGGCGCTGACGGGCCTGCTGGTGACGAGCTTTGCGTTCCTCGGCGTGAACATGTTCCTGTCGGGGCTGCATAGCTACGGCAAGTTGTAAGAACGGCAGGATCAAGACACCGAAAACCGCCGCGTGCGCCGCACCGGCGGTTTTTTTATGCCGATATGGAAGGATTGCGCGCCGCGTGTGTTAACAAGAACGGTGGCCGCAATGAGCGGGTCGAATGACAAGCGGGTCGAGCAAATATCGTCCGGGCGAGAACGCCCGGCAAGGAGTTTCAGCATGTGGATCAAGCGGAGCGAACGGAGCCGTCTCTATGGCGACGACATCGCGCGCAGCGAAATCACGCCGCAGCGCGTGTTCGAGAATCGCCGGCGGATCTTGCAGGCAGCGGGCGCGGCGGCGCTCGGCGGCCTGATCGGCGTGCACGGCGAGGCGTTTGCCGAGTATTCGTCGTCCGATGCGAAGGCGCAGAAGCTCGGCGCGAAAACCAATCCGAAGTTCGTCGTCACCGACAAGGTCACGCCGTTCAAGGACATCACCACGTACAACAACTACTACGAGTTCGGCACCGACAAGAGCGACCCGTCGCATAACGCGGGGACCCTGCGGCCGCATCCGTGGAAGGTAAGCGTGGAAGGCGAGGTGAAGAATGCGAAGGTCTACGACATCGACGAGCTGCTGAAGCTCGCGCCGCTCGAGGAGCGCGTGTACCGGTTGCGCTGCGTCGAAGGCTGGTCGATGGTGATTCCGTGGATCGGCATTCCGTTGTCGGAAGTGATCCGGCGCGCGCAGCCGACCGCGAACGCAAAGTACGTGCAGTTCATCACGCTAGGCGATCCGTCGCAGATGCCGGGCCTGTCCGAGCCGATTCTCGATTGGCCTTACTCCGAAGGCCTGCGGATGGACGAAGCGATGAATCCGCTCACGCTGCTTACGATGGGCGTGTACGGCCAGGTGCTGCCGAACCAGAACGGCGCGCCCGTACGCGTCGTCGTGCCGTGGAAGTACGGCTTCAAAAGCGCGAAGTCGCTGGTCAAGATCCGCTTCGTCGACAAGCAGCCGCCGACGAGCTGGAACACCTACGCGCCGAATGAATACGGCTTCTATTCGAACGTGAACCCGAATGTCGACCATCCGCGCTGGAGCCAGGCGACCGAGCGGCGCATCGGTGAGGACGGGTTCTTCACGCCGAAGCGCAAGACGCTGATCTTCAACGGCTATGGCGATCTGGTCGCGTCGATGTATCAGGGCATGGACCTGAAGAAGAACTTCTGATGGCGACGCGCATGGGACCCGAGACGACAACCGCCGTGACCGCAAGCAGTGGCGCGCGGACGGCGAGCGCTTCGAAACACGCGGCGCCTGCGCACAAGGCAACAACCTCTGCCGGCGCTGGCCGCTGGCTCGTGCCGGCGAAGATCGCCGTGTTCGTCGCGGCGCTGTGTCCGTTTGCGCGCATCGTGCTGTTCGGTTTCACCGACCAGTTGGGCGCAAATCCGATCGAGTTCATCACGCGCTCGACGGGATTGTGGACGCTGGTGTTCATCTGCATCACGCTCGCCGTGACGCCGCTGCGCAAGCTCACCGGCTGGAACGCGCTGCTGCGCTTTCGCCGGATGGTGGGGCTCTACGCCTTCTTCTACGCCGCGCTGCACTTCACGACGTATTTCTGGTTCGACAAGTGGTTCGATCTCGCCGAGATCGTGAAGGACATCGGCAAGCGGCCGTTCATCACGGTCGGCTTCGCGGCGTTCGTGCTGCTGATTCCGCTCGCCGTCACGTCGCCGAAAGCGATGGTGCGCAAGCTCGGTCGACGCTGGCAGACACTGCATCGCGCGATCTATCTGGTCGCGGGCCTCGCAATCCTGCATTTCTGGTGGATGAAAGCGGGCAAGCACGATCTGATCTTGCCGAAGATTTATGGGGCTGTCGTGATTGCGTTGCTCGGCTGGCGCCTGCTGGCGTGGGCACGCGACAGAATCAGGCAACGAGCGAGAAGCTAGCTCTTCGTGTGAAGCTGGAGAGGGCAACAAAAAAGGCGATGCGTTTTGTGCGCATCGCCTTTTTGCTTGAGCGTTCGAAGCATTCAGCTTCGATCCGGCAGAACCGATTCGCCCGCGAACAGTTCCTTCACTTCTTCGCGCTGGCGCACGACGTAGGCCTTGTCGCCATCGACCATCACTTCGGCGGCGCGCGCACGCGTGTTGTAGTTCGAACTCATCGTGAACCCATAGGCGCCTGCCGAACGGATCGCGAGCAGATCGCCGGGTTCGACGGCCAGTTCCCGCTCGCGTCCGAGCCAATCGCCGCTTTCGCACACGGGACCGACGACGTCGTACACATGCCTGTCGCCGTCGCGCTGCACGACGGGTTCGATCGCGTGATAAGCCTCGTACATCGCGGGACGCGCGAGATCGTTCATCGCCGCATCGACGATCGCAAAGTTCTTTTCGACGCCCGGCTTCAGGAACTCGACGCGCGTGAGCAGTACGCCCGCGTTGCCGACCAGCGAGCGGCCCGGCTCGAAATACACTTCGCGATGACCGTGCCCGCGCGCGTCGATCCCGTCGAGCAGCGTGCGCACGAAGTCGCCGATATCCGGCGGCGTTTCGTCGTCGTACGTGATGCCGAGTCCGCCGCCCACATCGATATGCCGGATCTTCACGCCGTCTGCTTCGATCTGGTCGACGAGGTCGAGCACCTTGTCGACGGCGTCGAGATACGGCGCGACTTCCGTTATCTGCGAACCGATATGGCAGTCGATGCCGACCACTTCCAGGTTCTTCATCGCGGCGGCCGCGCGATACGTGGCGCGCGCGTCGTCGAACGCGACCCCGAACTTGTTCGACTTGAGGCCCGTCGAGATATACGGATGTGTCTTCGCGTCGACATCGGGATTCACGCGCAGCGACACGGGTGCTTTCTTCCCCATCTCGCCCGCGACGGCATTCAGGCGGTCGAGTTCAGGAATCGATTCGACGTTGAAGCACTTCACGCCTGCTGCGAGCGCTTCGCGCATTTCCGCGACGCTCTTGCCGACGCCGGAAAACACCGTGTTTTCCGCTTTGCCGCCCGCAGCGAGCACGCGCGCCAGTTCGCCGCCCGACACGATGTCGAAGCCCGCGCCCATGCGCGCGAACAGATTGAGCACGGCGAGGTTGCTGTTCGCCTTCACGGCGACGTGCACGGTGGCGCGCCGGCCGACGCACGCGTCGGCGTACGCGTGCCACGCAGCGCTGAGCGCCGAGCGCGAGTAGACATAGAGCGGCGTGCCGAATTGCTCGGCAAGCGATACGGCGGACACGCCTTCAGCGTGCAGCACGCCGTCGACATAGGCGAAGGCAGATTGAGTCATGCGACGGTCTTATTGAGCTTCAGATGCGCCAGACGCCGGTTCAGCGGACGCATTCGGCGCGGTGCGCAGTTCGGTATCGGGCGACAAGGACAGCGGCGTGCCCGACGTATCCGGTACTGAGTCTTGAGCGGATTCGGCGCCGGGTTTCACTTCATCGTGCGAGGGCTGGGTCTGTTCGGTCGGTTTGGCCGGAAGAGGCGGAACGGTCGGCAGATAGAGCGAACCGCGTTGTCCGCAGCCACTGAGCGCGACACCTGCGACAATAGCCAGAGTCGCTACAATCGCGCGGGGCCATCCGCGGGGCGCCAGTACATCATTTGCCGCTGCGCTCATCCGGAAAACGACTCGCATGACTGTCCCTGAACAATTAATCGCTGGAGTTTAGCATGTCCGACAGTGAATACCTGACCCGTGCCGAGGCCGTGCTCGAGGCCATCGAGCGCGCGCTCGACGATACCGACGCCGACATCGAATTCGAGCGCAGCGGCAACGTATTGACGCTCGAATTCGAGAACGGCACGAAGATCATCGTGAACCTTCAGCCGCCGATGCAGGAGATCTGGATCGCCGCGAAATCAGGCGGATATCACTTCCGTTACATCGACGGCGAGTGGCGTGATGCGCGCAACGGCACCGAGTTTTACGCCGCGCTGTCCGAATACGCGACACAGCAGGCAGGCGAGCCGGTCCGGATCGCGCCATAACCCACTCGGTTTTCATATCGACGCGCACGTCGCCGATCGATGCGCGTGTTCGGAAAGAAAAAAGCCGCCGCGCTCAGCACGCGGCGGCTTCGTTTTTTGCGCGATCACGCGATCACGCGATCACGCGTGAGCGGACCTAGTGACCTCTGAACAGGTTCATGATGTTCTCTTTTTCCTGCTCGCCGATCTGAGCGGGCGCAGCGCTTGCCGCACCATTCGCTTCCGCCGGCGCCAGTGTCACGCCGACCGTCGACACGAAGCCGTTGCCAGGCGTGAAGTCGTCGAAATACAGTTCGTCGCCGAGTGTCACCACGTCTTCCGGCATCGGCATCTTGTACTCGGGCACGCCCTTCAGCGCGCGGCCCATGTAGTCGATCCACACGGGAAGCGCGAGCCCGCCGCCCGTTTCCTTGTCGCCGAGGCTGCGCGGATTGTCGTAGCCCATCCACGCGATCGCGCACAACGTGTGCTGATAGCCGGCGAACCAGGCGTCGCGCGAATCGTTGGTAGTGCCCGTCTTGCCGGCGAGGTCGGTGCGCTTCAGCACGTTCGACTTTGCGCCCGTGCCGCGCTGCGCGACGCTCGTCAACAGGCTGTTCATCACGTATGCGTTGCGCGGCTCGATCGCGTGCGGCGCATTGCTGCCCGCGACGAGCGGTTCCGCATGCGCGACGACGACGCCGCGCTGATCGGTGACTTCCGCGATCAGATACGGATTGACGCGATACCCGCCGTTCGCGAACACCGAGTAGCCGGCCGCCATTTGCAGCGGCGTGACGAGACCCGCGCCGAGCGCCATCGGCAGATAGGCGGGATGACGGTCCGCGTCGAAGCCAAAGTGTGTGATGTACTGCTGCGCGTACTTCGTGCCGATGTGATTGAGGATGCGGATCGACACGAGGTTCTTCGATTTCTGCAGAGCGGTGCGCATCGACATCGGACCGTCGAAGCCGCCGCCGTAGTTCTTCGGCTCCCACGCCTGGCCGCCAGTCTCGGCGGCGCTGAAGAAGAGCGGCGCATCGTTGATTACGGTCGCGGGCCCGAGACCCTTTTCGAGCGACGCCGAGTAGATGAACGGCTTGAAGCTCGAACCCGGCTGACGCCACGCTTGCGTCACGTGATTGAACTTGTTCTTGTTGAAGTCGAAGCCGCCGACGAGCGCGCGGATCGCGCCGTCCTGCGGCACGACGGAAATGAACGCGCCTTCGATCTGCGGCAACTGCGTGATCGACCAGTTGCCGTCGTCGTTCTTGGCGATACGGATGATCGCGCCGGGCCTCACGCGCTGGTTCGGCTGCGCGCGTGCACTGAGCGCGAATGACGCGTAGCGCAGCCCGTCGCCCTGAATCGTCACGACATTGCCGTCGATCAGCGTTGCCTGCACCTGCTTCGGATTCGCCGACGTCACCACGGCCGCGATGATTTCGCCGTTGTCGGGATGTTCGAGCAGGGCGTCGTCGATGGCCTGCTCGCGTTCTCCCCCGTCCGTGGGCAGATCGATGAACGCCTCCGGCCCGCGATAGCCGTGACGGCGCTCGTAGTCCATCAGGCCTTTGCGCAGCGCGTGATAGGCGGCGTCCTGATCGGCGGAATCGATCGTCGTCACGACGTTCAGGCCGCGCGTATACGCCTCCTCGCGGTACTGCGCGTACATCATCTGCCGCACCATTTCCGCTACGTATTCCGCGTGCACGCTGAACTCCTTTCCCGCGCCCTTCACGATGAGCGGCTGCTGGCTCGCGACTTCGTACTGATTCTCCGTGATGTAGCCCAGTTCCAGCATCCGCTGAAGGATGTATTCCTGGCGCACTTTCGCGCGCTTCGGGTTCACGACGGGGTTGTACGCGGAAGGCGCTTTCGGCAGGCCGGCCAGCATCGCGCATTCGGCCAGCGACAGGTCTTTCAGGTCCTTGCCAAAGTACACGCGCGCGGCGCTCGCAAAACCGTACGCACGCTGGCCGAGATAGATCTGATTCATGTACACCTCGAGAATCTGATCCTTGCTCAGCTTCGATTCGATCTTGTACGCGAGCAGCATCTCGTAGACCTTGCGCGTGTAGGTCTTTTCGCTTGAAAGGAAGAAGTTGCGCGCGACCTGCATCGTGATCGTGCTCGCGCCCTGCGTCGCGTGGCCGTTCGTGAGCGCGACAATGCCGGCGCGCGCGATGCCCGTCAGGTCGACGCCGCCGTGATCGTAGAAGCGGGCGTCCTCGATCGCGAGAACGGCTTTCTTGAGGTTGTCCGGCACGTCGCGGAAGTGCACGATGTCGCGCCGCTCCTCGCCGAACTCGCCGATCAGCACGTGATCGGCGGTGTAGATGCGCAACGGCACTTTCGGGCGATAGTCGGTGAGCGCATCGAGCGACGGCAGATTGGGCGTCGCGACGACCAGCGCATAGCCCAGCACGAGCATGACGCAGACGATGCCAGCGAAGATCAGCCCGACAAACCCAAGGATGATCTTGAGCCAGAGAGGACGTTTGCGCTTCGGCGGTGCCGGAGGCGGAGACGTAGGAGTCGTGGATTGCATATGAACACCAAAAAACGGTCCCGCGATTATAGCCGCCCGACCTGGCAGCTTTCGGCGTGCTTACGGCCGCCGCAACCGCACGACTATGAGAACACTGTAGTTCGTTTGATTGTCGCTGGATATCGCTCGCCAGACCATTAGCCATTCGGCCGAATTTCGCTGGCGTGCCGCGCTGCGCAGAATCCTTCCCGTTGTCCGCGTCATTCGAATGACGCGGGCCTTCAGAGTCGGTTTGTGTCCGAGGGGGAAGGTATGACGTTGAAAGACTCGTTACGGATGACGATGCGGCGGCACGCAGTCGGCATCGATGTGGGTGCGCATGTGGTCAGGATCGTGGTGCTGAGTTGCAGCGGGCGAAAGGGTGGGCCGGTGCGCATCGAGTGCGTGGCGTCGGAGCCGCTTGCGCCAGGCGCGATGGCGGGCATGGAGATCGTCGACAGGCAGGCGGTGGCGCGCACGCTCGCCGTCGCGTTCGGGCATGTGCCGCAGCATTGCACGTCGCAGGCGTTGAGCTGCGCGATGGCGATTCCAGGCTCCGCGACGTTCACCGCGCATCTGCCTGCCGGCGACGTGAACGGCCAGCATCGGCGGGCGGCCGTGGAGCCCATCGTGATGATGGAGGCCGAGCGGATCGCGGGCATCGAGCGTCATGCGCTGGCCGTCGACTGGTATGTCGAGGACACACCGCCGCGCCTCGGCGAAATTGCGGTCGCGGCGACGGCGCGCGAGTACCTCGAAGCTCGCGTCGAATGCGCGGCGATGGCGGACATCACGCTGACCACCGTCGACGTGGAGCCGCATGCGGCGCTGCGCGCGCTGCGTCATGCCGCGACATTCGAACTCGAACTGAACGAGCCGTACGCTGCGATCTGGATCGGCAGCGATGGTGTCTACGGCTGGCGCATCGACGGTGAGACGGTCGCGGAGGAGATCCGCTATCCGTCGCCCGAGTACTCATGTGTCGCCGACGCGTTGCGCGATCTCGCGGAAGACAACCTGAATGTGTGCGCGCTCGTCGGAGGCGAAATCGACTTGCTGGAAGGCGTGTGCTTCTCGCTTGCCGACATCGGCGATGTGCTGGGCTGCTCGGTGTTGCCGTTCGATTGTTCGTCATTCGGCGACGGCAACGCGATTCCGTCTTCGGACCTGCTGCACGAACCTTCTTTGGCGGTTGCATTCGGCCTCGCGCTGCGCGGCATTGCGCAATGACAGCGGCGCGAATCAAAGCCGGCGGCTTCAACCTGTTGCCGCATCGCCAGCGCGATGCACGGCTTGCGCGCCGGCGCCGCTATGTCGAATGGACGGCAGCGGTGCTTTGCGGTTGCGCTGCTGTTGCGTTGCTGGTGGGCTGGCAGGCATTCGAGCGAACGCGCATCGACAGACAGCGTGCAGTGCTCGACCGGAAGCTCGCGACGCTGGCATTGCCGCTTGCTGAACATGCGCGTCGGACAGGCGAAGCCAACAATGAGCGCGTGCAGAACGAGCGCGCCGCGACGCTTTCCGAGCCGCTCGTCCATTTGCTCGATCTGCTCGATGCGTTGAGTCGGGAGCCGTCCGACGCCGTCGTCGTCAGGCAGTTGAGGCAGCGTGGGCGCGAGACGGAATTGCTTGCTATGTCGACGGATCACGCGGCGGCGTCGGCGTGGTTGAACCGGCTGGCCGCGTTGAGAGGCGTGAAGGACGCCAGTCTCAGCGATTTGCATCGAACTGCAAGCGCAACCGATTCGTCCGCTGCCATCGAGCTCACGGCGAATCTGAAGTGGGACGGGCCGCCTGAAAAGGCTAAGCCGTCCGCAGCGGTTCATCAAAAAACGAGAGGTGAGAAATGAACACAATCACGGTCGGCCGTATCGGCGTGCCGTTCAGGCGCGAGCCATTGGGCGACACAATCGTCGAGCGCTTGCGCGTGCCGCTCGAAGCATGGAGTGCACGTCGGCGCTGCGTCGTCGCCATATCGATTGCCGTTGCCGTGTTCGCGCTCGGCGCGAACGCATGGATCGCCGCGGACATGAGTGGCATGCAGACGAGCAGCGAAGCCTTGTCGGTCGCCCAGCGAAAATTGAGCGAAGCGCAAGCCGCCGTTGCACAACTGCCTGCGCTGCGCCGTGCTACGCCTGTCGCGCATGTGCCGGCGGGATGGACCTCTGCGGACGACGTGCGCGTTATCTCGCAGCTCGCGGCGCGCAGCGACGTGACGCTGCTGAAAATCGAGCCGGGTGCGGTGGAGGGCAGCGGGCTCGACGCGATGCGTCCGCTGCACGTGACAGCGCAGGCTGACTTCGATCACACCGTGGATTTTCTCGAAGACCTTTCGAGCTTGCCCGTGCTCGTCGTGCCCGACGAACTGACGCTCAAGCGCCAGGGCGCGACATTGTCGATGAGCGCGACGTTGCATTCGTTCAACACGATTCATCCCGTGCCGAACGCCGTGCGCTCAAGCGTGCGCAACGATCCCGACGCGTTCGATCCCGACGAAGAAATCGTGTTCTACGATCCGTTCCAACCGCCGACTTTCGCACCGGCATCGGAGGACGCGCCGGCATCGATGCGGCTCGTCGGACTGCTGGCCGACCGCATGCGCGGACTCGCGATGATCGAAACGGGTGATGGCGCAGAGACACTCGAAAGCGGGCAGCAGTGGGGCGACGAGCGTGTCACGCATGTCGATGCCGACGCGCTCACGTTTGCGAAGCGCGATGGCAGCGTCCATGTGCTCACGCTCAAGGAGGCCGTCGAATGATGCGCGTGCACAGCATACGATGGCTTCTCGCGTGCGTGTCCTGCCTTGCGATGGCGGCGCGCGCAGCGTTGCCGCCGCTTCCCTCGAACATGCCGTTCGACGACGCGATCGCGCCGGCCGGCATGCCGCCGTTGCCGCGCGTGATCACGACGGACGTCGCGAATCCGTTCGTGCTCGACGCAGCGGATGACGATGGCGTATCGACAGCGGACGCGAAGACGCCGCCGTTGGATTCCGAGCAAGCGCTTTCTACCGCGCGCGATGACGCCGAACCTCGGCGCAAGACAGAAAGCGAGGCACAGCAAGAAGTACGGCAACATCAGCAGGAAGCACGGCAAGAAACACAGCATGAAGCGCTCGAAGGTCCGCCCGTCCCGCTCGCGCCTTCTGCTCGTCTGAGCACGAGCGCATCCGCCACGCTTCCCGACGACAGACCGATCACGCTGCACTTTCAGCACGCCGAACTGGGCGCCGTGCTCGGCGCTTTCGCGCGATTCACGGGCCTCAGCATCGTCGCGAGCGAAAAGGCGCGCGGCACGGTCACGCTGCATCTGGACAACGTGCCATGGCGCACCGCGTTCGATACGCTGCTCGACGTCAACGGCCTTGCGATGGAGCAGCGCGGCAAGGTGATCTGGGTCGCGCCACTGTCGGAACTCGCCGCGCGCGAGCGTCAGCGTTTCGAGGTGCACGCGCGCGCAGCCGAACTCGAACCGCTCGCGAGCCGCACGTTCGAACTGCACTACGCGCACGCCGACGAGCTGCGCAAGCTGCTGACGGCATCGGGCAATCAGCGCGTGCTGTCGAAGCGCGGCGCAGCGATGGCCGATGCGCGCACCAATCTGCTGTTCGTCACCGATCTCGAAGCGCGCCTCGTGCAGATCGCGGAACTGATCGCGTCGCTCGACCGGCCGACGCGCCAGGTGCTGATCGAGGCCCGGATCGTCGAAGCAGAGAAGGGCTTTTCGCGCAATCTCGGTGTGAAGCTGTCGTTGGCAGCCGCGAGCGAAGACGGCAAGGCGACGGGCCTCGTCGGCGGAAAGGACGGTGCGGTCTTCGATCTGTCGGCACGGCCGATTTCAGGCTTCGACGCCGCCACGGCCGGCCTCACGCTTTTCGCCGCGCAAGCGACGCGGCTTCTGAACATCGAGCTGAGCGCGCTAGAAGCGCAGGGGCGCGGCCAGATCGTGTCGAGCCCACGCGTGGTGACGGCGGACCGGATGAAAGCAATCGTTGAGCAGGGCACGGAGCTGCCGTACCAGGCGAAAGTCGGGCAAGGCGTGTCGGGCGTGCAGTTTCGCCGCGCGAGCCTCAAACTGGAGGTCGAGCCGCAAATCACGCCGGACGGCCGGGTCGTGCTGGACCTCGATGTCGCGAAGGACAGCGTCGGCGAGCAGACGGCGTCCGGGCCCGCGATCAACACCAAGCACGTGCAGACGCGCGTCGAGGTGGAGGACGGCGGAACGGTGTCGATCGGCGGAATCTACGAGGCCGACGACCGCGATGATGTGACGCGCGTGCCGCTCCTGGGCAAAATACCGCTTCTGGGCGCATTTTTCCGTCACCGCGCTCATCGCGATCTGACCAGCGAACTCGTCGTTTTCATCACGCCGAGGGTTGTGCAGACGAATTGACGGATTGCCGGGCAAGGCGCCATGGGCGGGGTCCGAACGCAGGGCGGGGCGCAGGCGAGCGGGCCGTCAGGCTCGACAAGGCAGGCGCTTTGCCAGTAAGCTGCCGCACGAACTACACCGGACTAGCCAGAGGATAAGTTGCAAGCGCGGGATGCACACGCCAACGTTTTTTTCGTAGGGCTCATGGGGGCTGGCAAGACCACCGTGGGCCGGGCCGTGGCGCGCCGGCTGGATCGCCCGTTCTTCGATTCCGACCACGAAATCGAGGCGCGCACGGGCGCGCGCATCCCCGTGATCTTCGAACTGGAAGGCGAAGCGGGCTTCCGCGACCGCGAGGCGCAAGTGATCGCCGAGCTTACCGGCCGCGAAAACATCGTCCTCGCTACCGGCGGCGGCGCGGTGCTGCGCCCTGAAAACCGCGAAGCGCTGCGCCAGCACGGCATCGTCGTCTATCTGCGCGCGAATCCGCACGACTTGTGGCTGCGCACGCGGCGCGACAAGAACCGGCCGCTCCTGCAGACCGAGGACCCGAAAGGGCGCCTCGAGGCGCTCTACGAAGTCCGCGATCCGCTCTACCGCGAATGCGCCGATTTCGTGATCGAAACGGGCCGCCCGTCGGTCAACGGGCTCGTCAACATGGTGCTGATGCAGCTCGAGATGGCGGGCGTCGCCAAGTCTCCTGCGTCATAATGACGACATGACCTCCATGATTACCGTCAACGTCGAACTGGGCGAGCGCGCCTATCCGATCCACATTGGCGCCGATCTGATCGGCAAGACTGAACTGTTCGCTCCGCACATTCGCGGCTCGTCCGTCACCATCGTCACCAATACGACTGTCGATCCGCTGTACGGCGACGCGTTGCGCAAGGCGCTCGCGCCGCTCGGCAAGGACGTGACGACGGTCGTGCTGCCCGACGGCGAAGCGCACAAGAACTGGGAAACGCTGAATCTGATTTTCGACGCGCTGCTCGGTGCGCGCGCCGATCGCAAGACCACGCTGATCGCGCTCGGCGGTGGCGTGATCGGCGACATGACAGGTTTTGCCGCCGCCTGCTACATGCGCGGCGTGCCGTTCATCCAGGTGCCGACCACGCTGTTGTCGCAGGTCGATTCGTCGGTGGGCGGCAAGACGGGCATCAATCACCCGCTCGGCAAGAACATGATCGGCGCGTTCTACCAGCCGCAAGCGGTGATCGCCGATATCGGCGCGCTGCACACGCTGCCCGCGCGCGAGCTTGCAGCGGGCATCGCGGAAGTCATCAAGACGGGCGCAATCGCCGACGCAGCGTTCTTCGAGTGGATCGAAGCGAACGTCGAAGCGCTCAACCGTTGCGAGCCACGGGCGCTCGCGGAAGCCGTCAAGCGCTCGTGCGAAATCAAGGCATCCGTCGTGGCTGCCGACGAACGCGAAGGCGGTCTGCGCGCGATCCTCAATTTCGGCCACACATTCGGTCATGCGATCGAGGCGGGCCTCGGCTACGGCGAATGGCTGCATGGCGAAGCAGTCGGCTGCGGGATGGTGATGGCGGCAGATCTATCGGTGCGGCTCGGTCATCTGGACGAAGCTGCGCGCGAGCGACTCGTCGCCGTCATCAAGGCCGCGCATCTTCCGACTCAGGCTCCCGTGCTCGGCGCGTCGCGTTATGTCGACCTGATGCGCGTAGACAAGAAAGCAGAAGCGGGCGAAATCAAGTTCATCCTGCTGAAGCGTTTCGGCGACACACTGATCACGCGCGCACCAGACGACGCCGTGCTACAGACGCTCGACGCTAGCGTCGGCGCCTGACGCGACGCACAGCCAGCGCAACGGCATGAGGGCGTCGCTTCTGATTCGGAGACATCGGTGAGTGAAACACGCAGCGACAATCTGATCGGATCACGTGACGTATCGGGGGCGCCCGCCACGGGCGCCGCGTCGTTGCCCACCATCGCCGCGCTCGAAGCGCATCTCGTGCCGTACGCCGCGCACTCTTCGCAGTCCCGCGGCCGGCGCCATTACGAACCGCCGCCGAGCGCGCGCACCGAGTTCCAGCGAGACCGCGACCGCATCGTTCACTCCACGGCATTCCGCCGGCTCGAATACAAGACGCAGGTGTTCGTGAACCACGAGGGCGATCTTTTTCGCACGCGGCTCACGCACAGTCTCGAAGTCGCGCAGATCGCGCGTTCTGTTGCGCGCAATCTGCGCGTGAACGAGGATCTCGTCGAAGCGATCTCGCTTGCGCACGATCTCGGACACACGCCGTTCGGCCACGCGGGACAGGACGCGCTCAACGAATGCATGCGCGAGTACGGCGGCTTCGAGCACAATCTGCAGAGCCTTGCCGTCGTCGACGATCTAGAAGAGCACTACGGCGCATTCGATGGCCTGAATCTGTGCTTCGAAACGCGCGAAGGCATCCTCAAGCATTGCTCGCGCGAAAACGCGCGGCGTCTTGGCGAACTGGGCGAGCGTTTTCTGCAAGGAGGCCAGCCGTCGATCGAAGCGCAGATCGCGAATCTCGCCGACGAAATCGCGTACAACAATCACGACGTGGACGACGGGCTGCGCTCGGGATTGCTCACCATCGACCAGCTCGCCGAAGTCGAGCTATGGCGCATGCACTACGAGGCGGCGCGTCGCGACTATCCGCACATCGAAGGGCGCAGGCTGGTTCACGAGACGGTTCGCCGCATCATCAACACGCTGGTCGTCGATCTGATCGACACGACGACGCGCAACATCGCGCACCATGCACCGACATCGCTCGACGATGTGCGACGTGCGCCGCCGCTCGTCGCGCATAGCGCAACCGTCGCCGCGCAGGCCGCGGCGCTCAAGCAGTTTCTGTTCAAGAACCTGTATCGGCACTATCGGGTGATGCGCATGGCGAACAAGGCGCGGCGCGTGATTATCGGTCTGTTCGACGCGTTCATCGACGACCCCCGGCTGTTGCCGCCGGATTACCAGACTGCGGACGCGGCGAAGCAGCCGCGACTGATCGCGCATTACATCGCGGGGATGACGGATCGTTACGCGTCGAAGGAATATCAGCGGCTCTTCGTCGTCGACGGCAACTGATGACATACGTGTGCCGCGTTGGCACGCGATGCTCAACCCGTGTCCGCCGTGAAGGCGATGCAAGACCTCTCACGCTCACCGTCACGCGCAAAGCGGTGCAGGCGCCGTGCAACGTCCATTGCACCTCTGTGAAGACGCAGACGCGCGTACGATCACGACGGATCACGACAACACGCGCACGCGCGCCTGCACAACCGTGCGTCGGCGCGCGGCTGTGCATAAGCGCCCCGTCCTTTACAGCGATCCGAAGTCCAGCCGATCCTATCGCCTGGCCATTCAGCCAGGTCCGTTCAGTGAGCGCATCCGCACGTACGTCGGCACGCGCATCAACGAATGCCGCCTCGCGCGATGAGCGCTCCCGCGATCAGCGCGACGCCGCCGACCAGCGCAATCGTCCGCCACGGGTTTTCGTGCACGTAGTCGTCGGCATCGTGAAACGCTACTTGTGCGCGGTCGCGCATTGCGTCGCGCGTGTCGTTCAGGCGTGAGCGCGCATCGTCAAGGCGTTTGCGGAATTGCGTCTTGATGGCCTCGGCATCCGCCTGCGTGCCGTCGCCGAGCGAACTCTCAAGTTCCGTCATCAGTCTGCGCAGCTCACTGGCAATGTCTTCAGCGGCATGCCGGCTATGGCGCGCTATGCGGCGCGCACGACGCCCCGTCGTTGTCCAGGATTCGCCGATGGCATCTCGCGTATTAGGTAGTGCTGTCATGGTCGCTCCGTCGATGAGGGTGGTTCAACATGCCCGCAACACAGCGCGGGAAGACTCCCCTGACGCAACTTCGATGCCCGCCTGGCGCGAGGCTCTATAACGTGCGCCATAACATGCATCGACGACGCGTTTCGCGTCAGATGATGCCCGCAGCATGCGGCAGAAATTGCGTCGGCAGTCTTTGCGCGTCAGTCAAATTTACAACGAGTTGTGCGCGCGAGCAGGGCAAGGTCGCAAGTGGCGGAAACGATGTCGCGATACGCCGGAGACGAAGGCACGTCCACACGAGTATTGTGATGCGATTGAAAGCAGAACGCCGTCACGGTTTAACGCGACGGCGTTGTTCAAGCCCGAAAATCTCGACTAACCTGTTGTGTTAGAAGCGGTATCCGAGGCTCACGTACGTGACGATCGGATTCAGACGGATCTTCGTTTCAGATTGCACGGTAAGCGGGCCGACGGGTGTGCTTGCCGTGGTGTTCAGCTTGGCCGTCGTGCTGAGCGGCAGGTACGAAATCGAGAAGCCGGCGAACCAGTGATCGGTGAACGCGTACGTGAAGCCGGCATTAAACACGGGCTCCCACGAACTATCCGTGGTCACCGTGGTCGGACCATGCAGGACGTTGTTCTGGAATGTGCCGTTCGTGATGTGCTCGTCGGTGAACCAGATGCGGCTCACGCCGATGCCGAGATACGGGCGGAATTTCGCTTGCGGCTGATTGAAGTAGTACTTCAGCAGCAGTGTCGGGCTCCATTGTTTGGCCGAGCCGATCTTGCCGTACTGCGCAAATGCGCCTGTGCCTTTGAGATCGAATTGCGGTGGAATGCCGATGTCGAACTGGGTGGCGATGTGGTCGGTAATGAAATACCCGGCCGTGAAACCAAGGGTATCGCCATCGCCGAGCGTGGCGCCGGAGTTGGGTACCGTAACGTTGACGGGAGAACCGCCGACGTTTGTCACTCTCAACGGCTGACTGCTGGATTGCGGCGCAAGATGGAACCACCCGGTTGTAACGTAGATACTGCCGGCCGATTGCGCGTGCGCTGCGGTTGTCATGCAGGCAAGCGTCGCGATCCCCAAGGCCTGTTTTAATTTCATTTGTGCTCCTCCAAAAAAGGCCCGCTAATTATGACCACAACGTTTCAAACAAACCATGGCGCCGGTTAGAGCGTTCTGCCTGGGCTTTATGCCGTTTCCGGCAGACCCGTACGGCGCGTGAGGTCGCGCCGGCGCAGTTTTTCGGACCTTCGGGTATGTACCAACGCGACTTTGGATAATCCAGCATGGCACGGCTTGCACGTCTTTATGTCCCCGACCAGCCGCAGCACGTGATCCTGCGCGGACTCGACCAGCAGCCCGCATTCGTCGACGACCAGGATTACGAACTGTTCATCGATTGCCTGAAGGCGGCTTCGCGCGATCATCATTTGTCCGTTCACGCATACGCGCTGATGCCAGGCGCGGTGCAACTGCTCGTCACGCCCACCGACGAATCGAGCTTGCCGAAAGCAATGCAGGCAGTCGGCCGGCGCTACGTCGCGCACTTCAACCGTCGTTACTCACGACGCGGCACGTTGTGGGAAGGCCGTTATCGCGCGACGGTCATCGAAGGCGAGAAGTACTTCCTGCTCGCGAGCCGCGTCGTCGAGATGTCGCCGGTGCGCAACCAGCTTGCGAGCGCGCCCGACGACTATCGATGGTCCAGTTATCGGCATCACATAGGCCTGACCTTGGACAGTCTCATCACCGACCATCGTTTGTACTGGTCGCTCGGAAATACGCCGTTCGAACGGCAGCGCGCTTATCGCGAACTGTGTGAGCAGCCGCTCGATGAACGCGAAGCGAGCCAGCTTCAGCAGGCCACGCTGAAGGGGTGGGTGCTCGGCAGCGACTCGTATCGCGAGTGGGCGGCGCGGGCGGCGAACCGGCGCGTGTCGCCGCTGCCGCGAGGCCGGCCGCGTAAGGTCCGCGAAACGCCGCAAACGCAATAAAGCCTTTGTGATCAAGAATTTGCTAGTAGCGAGAGAGAGCGAACGGCATCCGCGAATGCCGTTTTCTTTTGCCCGGTTTTGATATGGCACCAATTAACTTGAAGAAAAATGCACCATATTGATAATAGGGGCTCGAACAACAGATTTTGTTTGCTATTCCTTTGATTCGTCGCGTATATTTCGACTTCCGGCGTCCGAATGTGCGACTGCAATATCGCGCAGTCACACGACAAGCGGCCGCCCGCGCAGTTGAGGTTGAAGCTGCGGGCAACAACAAAATGGATTAACGGCCCCACGGCCCCTGACAGACGGTGTCCCCATGAACGACCACCAGCAGCCGATTTCCACGGTTCCCGCCGCACAGGGTCTCTATGACCCGCAGAACGAGCACGACGCATGCGGCGTTGGCTTTGTTGCGCATATCAAGGGCAAAAAGAGCCACGAGATCATCCAGCAAGGCCTGAAGATTCTCGAGAACCTCGATCACCGGGGCGCCGTCGGCGCCGATCCGCTGATGGGCGACGGCGCGGGCATCCTGATCCAGATTCCGGATGCGTTCTATCGCGAGGAAATGGCGAAGCAGGGCGTGACGCTGCCGCCCGCTGGCGAATACGGCGTCGGCATGATCTTCCTGCCGAAAGAGCACGCATCGCGTCTCGCGTGCGAACAGGAACTGGAGCGCACGGTGAAGGCCGAAGGCCAGGTCGTGCTCGGCTGGCGCGACGTGCCCGTCGATCACAACATGCCGATTTCGCCGACCGTGAAGGCGAGCGAGCCGCTGATCCGCCAGATCTTCATCGGCCGCGGCAAGGACATCATGGTGACGGACGCACTCGAGCGGAAGCTGTATGTAATCCGCAAGACGGCGAGCCACCGCATCCAGGCGCTCAAGCTCAAGCACGGCAAGGAATACTTCGTGCCGTCGTGCTCGGCGCGCACGGTTGTCTACAAAGGTCTGCTGCTGGCGGGCCAGGTCGGCGTGTACTACCGCGACCTGCAGGACGAGCGCGTCGTGTCGGCGCTGGCGCTCGTGCACCAGCGCTTCTCGACCAACACGTTCCCGGCGTGGGAGCTGGCTCACCCGTACCGGATGATCGCCCACAACGGCGAGATCAACACGGTGAAGGGCAACGTCAACTGGCTGAACGCGCGCACGGGCGCGATCGCGTCGCACGTGCTCGGCGACGACCTGCCGAAGCTGTGGCCGCTGATCTATCCGGGCCAGTCGGATACGGCATCGTTCGACAACTGTCTCGAACTGCTCGTGATGGCGGGCTACCCGCTCGTCCACGCGGTGATGATGATGATTCCGGAAGCGTGGGAACAGCACACGCTGATGGACGACAACCGCCGCGCGTTCTACGAATACCACGCCGCGATGATGGAGCCGTGGGACGGCCCCGCTGCGATCGCGTTCACCGACGGCCGCCAGATCGGCGCGACGCTCGATCGTAACGGCCTGCGCCCGGCGCGCTACATCATTACCGACGACGACCTGGTCATCATGGCGTCGGAAGCGGGCACGCTGCCCATTCCCGAATCGAAGATCGTCAAGAAGTGGCGCCTGCAGCCGGGCAAGATGTTCCTGATCGACATGGAGCACGGCCGCATCATCGACGACAAGGAACTGAAGGACAACCTCGCGAACGCGAAGCCGTACAAGAGCTGGATCGACGCGGTCACCATCAAGCTCGACGAAATCGAACCGAACGCGGAAGACGTCGCAACGGAACGCCGCGAAGCGGCTGCGCTGCTCGATCGCCAGCAGTCGTTCGGCTATACGCAGGAAGATCTCAAGTTCCTGATGGCGCCGATGGCGCAGGCAGGCGAAGAAGCCGTCGGCTCGATGGGCAACGACTCGCCGCTCGCCGTCATGTCCAACAAGAACAAGACGCTCTATCACTACTTCAAGCAGCTGTTCGCGCAAGTCACGAACCCGCCGATCGACCCGATCCGCGAAAACATGGTGATGTCGCTGGTGTCGTTCGTCGGTCCGAAGCCGAACTTGCTCGACACGAACAACATCAACCCGCCGATGCGTCTCGAAGTGTCGCAGCCTGTGCTCGACTTCAAGGACATCGCGAAGATCCGCGCAATCGATCAGTACACGGGCGGCAAGTTCAGCTCTTACGAGCTGAACATCTGCTATCCCGTCGGCTGGGGCAAGGAAGGCATCGAAGCGCGCCTCGCGTCGCTGTGCGCGGAAGCCGTCGACGCCGTCAAGTCCGGCTACAACATGCTGATCGTGTCCGACCGCAAGACGGACCGCGACAACGTCGCGATTCCGGCGCTGCTCGCCACGTCTGCAATCCATACGCACCTCGTGCAGCAAGGTCTGCGCACGAGCACGGGCCTCGTCGTCGAGACAGGCTCGGCGCGTGAGACGCACCACTTCGCGCTGCTCGCGGGCTACGGCGCGGAAGCCGTGCATCCGTATCTCGCGATGGAAACGCTCGCGCAGCTGGCGGCGGGCATGAAGGGTGACCTGTCGGCGGAAAAGGCCGTCTACAACTTCACGAAGGCAGTCGGCAAGGGCCTGCAGAAGGTCATGTCGAAGATGGGCATTTCGACGTACATGTCATACACGGGCGCGCAGATTTTCGAAGCGGTCGGTCTCGCCGAAGATCTCGTGAACAAGTACTTCAAGGGGACGGCGTCGAAGGTCGGCGGCATTGGTCTGTTCGAAGTGGCTGAAGAAGCGATTCGCCTGCATCGCGAAGCGTTCGGCGAGAGCCCCGTTCTCGCGAACATGCTCGACGCGGGCGGCGAGTACGCGTATCGCGTGCGCGGCGAAGACCACATGTGGACGCCCGATGCGATCGCGAAGCTGCAGCATTCGGCACGCAGCAACTCGTATCAGACGTACAAGGAATACGCGCACCTGATCAACGACCAGACGAAGCGTCACATGACGTTCCGCGGCTTGTTCGAATTCAAGGTCGATCCGTCGAAGGCGATTCCGCTCGACGAAGTGGAACCGGCGAAGGAAATCGTCAAGCGCTTTGCGACGGGCGCGATGTCGCTCGGCTCGATCTCGACGGAAGCGCACGCCACATTGGCCGTCGCGATGAACCGTATCGGCGGCAAGTCGAACACGGGTGAAGGCGGCGAAGACGAAAAGCGCTATCGCAACGAGCTGCGCGGCATCCCGATCAAGAACGGCGACACGATGAAGACCGTCCTCGGCGACGAAGTGATCGTCGACATCCCGTTGAAGGATGGCGATTCGCTTCGCTCGAAGATCAAGCAGGTCGCGTCGGGCCGTTTCGGCGTGACGGCGGAATACCTCGCGTCGGCGGACCAGATCCAGATCAAGATGGCGCAAGGCGCGAAGCCGGGCGAAGGCGGTCAGTTGCCGGGCCACAAGGTGTCCGAGTACATCGGCAAGCTGCGTTATTCGGTTCCGGGCGTCGGCCTCATTTCGCCGCCGCCGCACCACGACATCTATTCGATCGAAGACCTTGCGCAGCTCATTCACGATCTGAAGAACGCGAACTCGTCGGCGAGCATTTCGGTGAAGCTCGTGTCGGAAGTGGGCGTCGGCACGGTCGCTGCGGGCGTCGCGAAGGCGAAGGCCGATCACGTCGTGATCGCGGGCCACGATGGCGGCACGGGCGCATCGCCGCTGTCGTCGATCAAGCACGCAGGCACGCCGTGGGAACTAGGTCTCGCCGAAACACAGCAAACGCTGGTGCTCAACCAGCTGCGGGGCCGTATCCGCGTGCAGGCCGACGGCCAGATGAAGACGGGCCGCGACGTCGTGATCGGCGCGCTGCTCGGCGCGGACGAATTCGGCTTTGCGACGGCGCCGCTCGTCGTCGAGGGCTGCATCATGATGCGCAAGTGCCACCTGAACACGTGCCCCGTCGGCGTTGCGACGCAAGACCCCGTGCTGCGCGCGAAGTTCCAGGGCCAGCCGGAACACGTGGTGAACTTCTTCTTCTTCATCGCCGAAGAAGTGCGTGAGATCATGGCGCAACTGGGCGTGCGCAAGTTCGACGACCTGATCGGCCACAGCGAATTCCTCGACATGAAGAAGGGCATCGAGCACTGGAAGGCGAAGGGTCTCGACTTCTCGCGCGTGTTCTACCAGCCGAGCGTGCCGGCGAGCGTCGCGCGTCTGCATGTCGAATCGCAGGATCACGGTCTGGACCGCGCGCTCGATCACACGCTGATCGAGAAGGCGAAGGCCGCGATCGAGAAGGGCGAGCATGTGTCGTTCATCCAGCCGGTGCGCAACGTGAACCGTACTGTCGGCGCAATGCTGTCGGGCACGATCGCGAAGAAGTACGGCCACGACGGTCTGCCCGACGACACGGTCCACATCCAGCTGAAGGGCACGGCGGGCCAGAGCTTCGGCGCGTTCCTCGCGAAGGGCGTCACGCTCGATCTCGTCGGCGACGGCAACGACTATGTCGGCAAGGGCCTGTCGGGCGGCCGCATCATCGTGCGTCCGACCAACGATTTCCGCGGCAAGTCCGAAGAGAACATCATCATCGGCAACACGGTGATGTACGGCGCAATCGAAGGCGAATCGTTCTTCCGCGGCGTCGCCGGCGAGCGCTTCTGCGTGCGCAACTCGGGCGCGACGGCCGTCGTCGAAGGCACGGGCGATCACGGCTGCGAATACATGACGGGCGGCACGGTCATCGTGCTCGGCGAGACGGGCCGCAACTTCGCAGCGGGCATGTCGGGCGGCATCGCTTACATGTACGACCCGGACGGAACGTTCGCGGCGAAGTGCAACAAGTCGATGGTCGCGCTCGAACCGGTGCTGCAACAGGCCGAACAGGAGCGTACGGTCGACAAGGCGCTGTGGCACACGGGCCAGACCGACGAAGCGCTGCTCAAGGGGCTCATCGAACGTCACTTCCAGTTCACGGGTTCGCCGCGCGCAAAGGCGCTGCTCGAAAACTGGGATGCGTCGCGACGTCAGTTCGTGAAGGTGTTCCCGACCGAATACAAGCGCGCGCTGGGCGAAATGGGCGCGAAGAAGGCCAGCAAGGAAGTGCTCGCGGCCTGATCGTTTCCCGACAAAGCCACTGACGACATAACGAAGCGCACCCGCTGCCTGCGAACGAAAACGCAGGCGGCGGGCGCCGATCCCCTCACCGATTCAGATAGACATAGAGAACCACATGGGCAAGGCAACCGGTTTTCTCGAATTCGAACGCCGCCACGAGGCGTACGAAGCACCGCTTACGCGTGTGAAGCACTACAAGGAATTCGTCTCGGCGCTGACCGACGACGAAGCGAAGATTCAAGGCGCACGTTGCATGGACTGCGGCATCCCGTTCTGCAACAACGGCTGTCCGGTGAACAACATCATCCCGGACTTCAACGATCTGGTGTTCCGCCAGGACTGGAAGAACGCGATCGAAGTCCTGCACTCGACGAACAACTTCCCCGAATTCACGGGCCGCATCTGCCCGGCGCCGTGCGAAGCGGCGTGCACGCTCGGCATCAACGACGACCCGGTCGGCATCAAGTCGATCGAGCACGCGATCATCGACAAGGCGTGGGCCGAAGGCTGGGTCGCGCCGCAGCAGCCGAAGCACAAGACGGGTAAGAAGATCGCGGTCGTCGGCTCGGGCCCGGCGGGCCTCGCCGCCGCGCAGCAACTCGCGCGCGCCGGCCATGACGTGACGGTGTTCGAAAAGAACGACCGCATCGGCGGACTGCTGCGTTATGGCATCCCCGACTTCAAGCTGGAGAAGTGGCTGATCGACCGCCGCATGCGCCAGATGGAAGCCGAAGGCGTGACGTTCCGCGCGAACGTGTTCGTTGGCAAGGACGCGATTCCCGCGCACATCGGCAACACCGCCAAGGAAAGCATCACGCCGGACCAACTGAAGGAACAGTTCGACGCCGTGATCCTGACGGGCGGTTCCGAAACGCCGCGTGATCTGCCCGTGCCGGGTCGCGAACTCGCGGGCATCTACTACGCGATGGAGTTCCTGCCGCAGCAGAACAAGGTCAACGCCGGCGACAAGGTGGCCGATCAACTGCTGGCGAAGGGCAAGCATGTCGTCGTGATCGGCGGCGGCGATACGGGTTCGGACTGCGTCGGCACGTCGAACCGTCACGGCGCGAAGGGCGTCACGCAGTTCGAGCTGTTGCCGCAACCGCCGGAAGAGGAAAACAAGCCGCTCGTGTGGCCGTACTGGCCGGTGAAGCTGCGCACGTCGTCGTCGCATGAGGAAGGCTGCGAGCGCGACTGGGCCGTCGCGACGAAGCGCTTCGAAGGCAAGAACGGTAAGGTCGAGAAGCTGATCGCGGCGCGCGTCGAATGGAAGGACGGCAAGATGCAGGAAGTGCCGGGCTCCGAGTTCGAAATGAAGGCCGATCTCGTGCTGCTCGCGATGGGCTTCACTCAGCCGGTCTCGCCCGTGCTGGAGGCGTTCGGCGTCGACAAGGATGCGCGCGGCAACGTGCGCGCGTCGACGGAAGGCGACAAGGCCTATTACACGTCCGTCGACAAGGTGTTTACGGCAGGCGACATGCGCCGCGGCCAGTCGCTTGTCGTGTGGGCGATCCGCGAAGGCCGTCAGTGTGCGCGCTCAGTCGATGCGTACCTGATGGGGCACTCGGAACTGCCGCGTTAAGTCTCGCGTTCGGGCGGGGTCACGCGGCATGCATCGCGCGGCTCGCCACTCTTAACAGGCTTTGCATGGGACGGGAGTATGGCGCTAAAGCGCCAAGTCCGGTCGACCGCTCTGCATGGGACCGGAGTAAGCGCTAAAGCGCTAACTCCGGTCGACAGACGAAGAGGGGACAGACGCGGACGCGTTAAACCATACCGCTCAGCAGTAAAAGCAGGACAAAACCGGGCGCTCGCAAGAGCGACCCGGTTTTTTCTTTGCATCAGGCGATAATGTGTCGATGAGCGGGAAAGCGTACGGAGACAGAACGATGCAACGCACCGATCCGCAGCCTGATCCAGAAGAAAGCGCAGACACGGCATTCGACAATGCGTCCCCGAACGGCGCGCCGGCCGAACAGGACACGCAGCAGGACTACCAGCGCTGCTTCATCGCGCTCGTGCCCGATGCCGCGACACGCGATGCGCTCACGTCGATAGCCGTTCCTTCGACGGCACGCCGCGTGCCTTACGAACAACTGCATCTGACCGTGACGTTCATCGGCATGCTGCCGCACGAGAAAAGCGCAGCACTGATCGATGCACTGACGCGCGAGACCGTGCCGCTGCAACTCACGCCCGTCACGAAGATCGAGCATTGGCCCCGCGCATCGCATCCGCGCCTGACGGTCGCGGCGCTCGCGATGTCCGATGAGTTCGTCACGCTGGATTGGCGCGTGCGCTCGTCGATGATCGCGCTCGGCCTGCCCGTCGATGCCCGCACTTTCCGGCCACATGTGACGCTCGCGCGATACCGGCACGACGCAGCGGCAGTCGGTCCCGCAACCGAGTTGCAAGGCGAACTGATGGCGCGTTTCAATTCGCTGACACTGTATTCGAGCACATTGGCCCGCAACGGCGCGCGGTATCGGTCGCTGGCGAGCGTGCCCGTCGTCTACGGATGACGCGGCGACGCGGACCGCCGCTTGCCGCTCATCAAACGCGATAGCGCGCCAGCGTCAGCCGGTCGAGATCGATGTCCGGCTCGCGCTGCGTGACGTGACGAGCACCGCGCGATCAACGGCGCGTCGCTCATGCGGCCACGCGCTCGACAGCGCGCTCGACGAACAGCGTCTGATCGTGGAACGTTTCGAGTGTCTTGCGATGCGCGACGCTGACGATCGCCGCATTCGGCAGACGCTCGATCAGCGCGTTGTAGACGATGCTTTCGTTGTCCGGGTCGAGCGCGCTCGTCGCTTCGTCGAGGAACAGGAAGTCGGGCTTCTGCAGTAGCGCGCGCGCTGCCGCGAGGCGCTGCTGCTCGCCCGGCGACAGCGACCGTTCCCAATGCGACGCTTCGCCGAGCCGGTCCGCGAACTCCGACAGGCGGCAGACCGTGAGCACTTCGCGGCACGCTTCATCGGAGAACGAGGACGCCTCCGACGGATAGCAGAGGGCGGCCTTCAGCGTGCCGATGGGCAGATAGCTTCGCTGCGGAATGAACAGCAGCTTCGCGCCGGCGGGCATCTCGATCGTGCCTTCGCCGAACGGCCACAAGCCCGCGAGCGTGCGCATCAGCGTGCTCTTGCCCGCGCCCGACGGACCGCGCACTAGCCAGCGCGACTTCGGCGCGATGCGGAACGAGCCGACGTTCGCCATCGCTTCGCCGTTCGGGCGCAGCAGGCGCAGGTCCGTCACGTCGAGCGAGTCGGTGTCGGTGAGGTGAATGTTGATGCCGCCGTGCGCGGTGCCTTCGACGACCGATTCATGCAGATGCTGCGAGCGCATCACGCGATTGAATTCCCGCAGACGGTTGACGGTGGCGCGCCATTCGGCGAGCGAATCGTAATTGTTGATGAACCACGAAAAGGAATCGCTGACCGTGCCGAACGCGCCCGTCAGCTGCTGGTAGACGCCGAACGAGATGCTCTTCGAAAAGTACTTCGGCGCGGCCGCGATGTACGGAAAGACGATCGCCAACTGCGAATAGCTGATCACGACGATGTTGAAGCGCCGCGTGAAGCGCATGATCAGACGCCAGTTGTCGCGGATATGGCCGAACACGCCTTTGAGCGCGCGCTCTTCCGACGGCTCGCCCTGGTACAGCGCGATCTGGTCGGCGTTCTCGCGGATGCGGATCAGCGAGAAACGGAAGTCAGCCTCGACGCGCTGCTGCTGATAGTTGATCGACACGAGCGGGTGGTTGACCTTGTGCGTGACCCACGAGCCGAGCGCCGCGTAGATCAGCGCGACCCACACCATGTAGCCGGGGATCGACATCTGCGTGCCGAGGATGTTGAACGACAGCGCGCCCGACAGGTTCCAAAGGATCACGATGAACGAGAACAGCGTGACGGTGGTAGACAGCAGGCCGAGCGACAGATTCAGCGTCGTGCTGGCCAGCCCTTGCAGGTCGGCGGACACACGCTGGTCGGGGTTGTCGGCGAGACTGTCGCGCTCGATCCGGTAGTACGCGCGGTCGCCGAGCCATTCGTTCAGATAGCGGTTCGTGAGCCATTGCCGCCAGCGGAATTCGAGCATCTGGCGGAAGTACGTCCGGTACGAGCCGAGCAGGATCAGCGCGAGCGCAATGACCGTGAACTGCAGCAGCGAATACTTGAAGACGGGGTAGTTGTATTGCTGGATCGCATCGAAGAACGTGCGCTGCCAGGTGTTGAACCAGACGTTGGCAGCGACCATCGTCATGTTCATCGCAATGACGAGCGCGAGAAGTCCCCACGCTTTCCATTTGTCCTCGGACACCCAGTAGGGCTTGATGAGACCCCACGCGGTGATGTCCGCGGAACTGGTCGAATTGTTGGCCATATGCGTCCTTTCAAACGGTCGTCGCGAGTGGCGGCGCGGTGCCTTCGTGGTGCGGTTTGGTGTCGCGCGCCCTATGCCTCGTCGCGTTGCAGCTCGGGCTGCGATTGTCCCGGCAGCGGCTTAATCTGAACTTAAGCAGACGATGCGCAGCGCCGCGAGTTCGCCGCCCATAGCGGGGCAGCGGCCTGACAGCGCGGCGTGACTCCGTCCGCATTGACGCGTGCCATTGTGCCAGACCCGGCGAACGCCACGACAAATCGAAAATAAGCCCCGGCCGATTGCGTTCCTTCCGGGTTTGCGGCGCGCGCAGCTTTTATGGTCTAATGGTCCGGACGAAACAGGGGTGCTTCGTGCGCAAGCAGTCGTTGCAGCGAGGCTGAGAGAGACCCTTCGCACCCGATCCGGGTAATACCGGCGCGGGAAGTTTTCGGGAAGTTTTTCCTGGAAGTGCTCCTTCCGCCGGGCCGCGCTCCCGTTCAACCGTGAGCGTCCATGCCCGGCCGGCCTCGCCCGCCGGTTTCGTCCTTGGGTACGTGCGCACGTCTGCCGTACGGAAAGGATTCGATGACCGCTCAATTTTCAGTTTTTTGCATCGTTGGCCCGGCTTCTGCCGGTCGCTTCGTCATGCGCGCGCCGTTTGCGGCGCGCCGGGGAGCCGCGCGATGACGATCTCTGCTCAACCGGATTTCGCGGTGATCGGCGGCGGGCTGTGCGGGCGTCTCGTCGCATGGCAACTCGCGGGCGACGGGCACCGCGTCGCGCTGTACGAGCGCGGCGACGCGTCGGGCTCGCAGGCGGCAGCGTGGGTCGCGGCGGCCATGCTCGCGCCGCTCGCCGAGGCGGCCAGCGCCGAACTGCTGATTACGCGGCTGGGCGCCGCGTCGCTAGAAACATGGCCGACGCTGCTAGATCAGTTGCCCGAGCGGGTGTTTTTCCAGCGCAATGGCTCGCTGATCGTGTGGCACCACAGCGATCGCGCCGAAGCGCCGCTGTTCGAGCGCCGCCTGCGCGCGAACGCGCCCGCCGAACTGCTCGACGGCGGTCTCGTAGCGCTGGCGGGCGCACAGGTCGGCGCGGCTGAACCGGCGCTCGGCGGCCGTTTCAACCAGGGCTGGCTGTTGCCGCACGAGGGGCAGCTCGATAACCGTCAACTGCTGGCGGCGCTCGCGGCGGGCCTCGCGGCGCGCGGCGTCGAGACGCACTGGAATACGTCTGTCGACGACAACGCGTTGCCGGCCGCGCGCATCACGATCGATTGCCGGGGGCTGGGCGCGAAGCCCGTCATGCCGACGCTGCGCGGCATTCGCGGCGAGGTCGCGCGCGTGCACGCGCCCGGCATCGGCCTGACGCGCCCGGTGCGGCTGCTGCATCCGCGCTATCCGCTCTATATCGCGCCGAAGGAGAACGATCTGTACGTGATCGGCGCGACCGAGGTGGAGGGCGAGGACATGTCGCCCGTCAGCGTGCGCTCGGCGCTCGAACTGCTGAGCGCGGCGTTCTCGGTCCACCCGGCTTTCGGCGAGGCGCGCATTCTCGAACTGAATTCGCAGTGCCGGCCGACGCTGCCCGACCATCGCCCCGCTCTGATGTGGGACGGCGCGAGCACGCTGCGCGTGAACGGGCTGTATCGGCATGGCTACATGATCGTGCCCGAAATCGCGGGCGAAGCGGTGCGCTTCGCGTCGGCGCTGCTGGATGGCCGCGTCGCCGATGAAGACGCCTTCGCCGACTGGCGGAGCAATGCGCGCTGGAGCGAGCTGTTCCAGCTGGATCGCGGGCACATCCGTGGCGACGCCCGCACGGCCGCTACTTTCAACGTTTGAACGAAAGACATGGATATACAGATCAACCACAAGCCGCTGTCGCTGCCCGAGGGCGCGACGGTCGCCGATGCGCTCAACGCTTTCGGCGCGCGGCCGCCGTTTGCCGTCGCGCTGAACGGCAATTTCGTCGCGCGTGGACAGCATGCCGCGCGCGCCTTGCAGGCGGGCGACAAGCTCGACGTCGTGCACCCCGTCGCGGGTGGATGACGGACGAGGCGCCGCCTGCCGCAAGTGACACAAACAGTGACAGAAGCAGGCGACGCAAGCAGGCGACCCAGGCAGGCGACCCAAGCAGGCGACCCAGGCAGGCGACCCAGGCAGGCGACCCAGGCAGGCGACCCAGGCAGGCGACCCAAGCAGGCGACCCAGGCAGGCGACCCAGGCAGGCGACCCAAGCAGGCGACCCAAGCAGGCGACCCAAGCACGCGATACAAGCAGCTGACACAAGCCAAGGACTCACGCATGAACTCACACGCGAACCCACCCGCGCTGGCCCCCGCCGACGCGCTCACGCTTTACGGCAAAACTTTCCAGAGCCGCGTGCTGCTGGGCACATCGCGCTATCCGTCGCTACAGTCGCTGTCGGATTCGATCGCGGCGGCGAAGCCCGGCATGGTGACAATCGCGCTGCGCCGGCAGATGAACGAGGGCGGCGCGGAAGCCGGCTTCTTCGACCTGATCAAGCGCCACGGCGTGCCGCTGCTGCCGAACACGGCGGGATGCCAGACGGTCGGCGAGGCCGTCACGACGGCGCACATGGCGCGCGAGATCTTCGAGACTGACTGGATCAAGCTCGAGCTGATCGGCGATGACTACACGCTGCAGCCCGATCCCGTCGGCCTGATCGAAGCGGCCGCGCAACTGGTCAAGGATGGCTTCAAGGTGCTGCCTTACTGCACCGAAGATCTCGTGATCGGCCGGCGTCTGCTCGATGCGGGCTGCGAAGCGCTGATGCCGTGGGGCGCGCCCATCGGCACCGGCAAGGGCGTGCTGAATCCGTATGGCTTGCGCGTGCTGCGCGAACGTCTGCCCGGCGTGCCGCTGATCGTCGACGCGGGCCTCGGCGTGCCGTCGCATGCTAGCCAGGTGATGGAGTGGGGCTTCGACGGCGTGCTGCTGAATACGGCCGTGTCGCAGGCGACGCACCCCGAGACCATGGCGCGCGCGTTCGCGCTGGGCGTCGAAGCGGGCCGCGAGGCTTATCTGGCCGGCCCGATGGCCGAACGTGAAACCGCCCACGCGAGCACGCCCGTCGTCGGCATGCCGTTCTGGCATCAGGATGGGAGCGCCGCTGCATGACCGAAACCCTGAAACTCGCGGGCCGCGACCTGTTCTGGCCGCCCGCCGACGAACTCACGGAAGCCGCCGAGCGCATCCGCGCGCGCCTCGGCGACTGGCCGCCGACGCACGTCGACTGGCGCATCTGCCTGACGGCACCCGATGACGCGAACGGCGGCGATCTGATCGTCGTCGCCGATCTGCAGCAGCACGGCGAGCAGATCGCGCGCTGGATGACGCAGGGCGCGGGCGTGATCGAAGCGGCTGCGGGCCGCGCGGTGCTGCATCTGGGCGGCGCGCGCTATCAGCTCGAAGGCCATCTGGCCGAAGACTGGATTCCCGCGCTGGCGGCGTTCCTTGATTGCGGGTTCGATACGCACGACGCGCTGGTGCTCGCGCTCGCATGGCGCGACGGCGACGAAACGAAATCCGACGATGCCTGGCCGTGCGATCTGTCGCGCTTTCCGCGCGTTGCCGGTCTGCCCGACGCGCCCGCGCAGCCGTTCGCCTCGTGCCCCGAAGCGCTCGGCCTCTATCCCGTGCTGCCCACGGCGGACTGGGTCGAACGCGTGGTCGGCTTCGGCGTGAAGACGGTGCAGTTGCGTCGCAAGACGGCGGAACCCGACGAGCTTAAAAAGGAAATCGCGCGCGCGATCGCGGCGGGCCGCGAGCACGACGCGCAGGTGTTCATCAACGATCACTGGCAGGCCGCCATCGACGCGGGCGCTTACGGCGTGCATCTCGGCCAGGAAGACGTGCATACGGCCGACCTGCACGCGCTCGCGGCAGCGGGCGTGCGCCTCGGCCTCTCGACGCACGGCTACTACGAGATGCTGACGGCGCTGCATTTCCGTCCGAGCTATATCGCGCTCGGCGCCGTGTTCCCGACCACGACGAAGGTGATGCCTACCGCGCCGCAAGGTCTCGCAAGGCTCGCGCGCTACGTGAAATTGCTGGACGGCGTCGTGCCGCTCGTCGCGATCGGAGGCATCAGCGGCGATGTGCTGCCGCAAGTGCTCACGACGGGCGTGAAAAGCGCAGCCGTGGTGCGCGCGGTGACGGAAGCCACCGATCCCGCCGCCGCGGTCGCGTCGTTGCAGCAGGCCTTCGCGTAGCCCAAAGATTGGGAGAAGGGTTCGAAAAGTTAAATCGTGGCGCCGTCAAGGCAGGGTTTGCACGAAGGCCCTATAATTCGGCCTTCCGTGTAAAAGGACTGTCCGTTACGTGCCATCCTCTTCCGAGACCCTTCTCGAGCTGCGCGACGTCGACTTCGGCTATGGCGAGCGCCTCGTCCTGTCGAACCTGAATCTGCGCTTCAAACGCGGCCAGGTGGTCGCGGTCATGGGCGGATCGGGGTGCGGGAAGACCACCGTGCTGCGGCTCATCGGCGGCCTCGTGCGCGCGAAACGCGGCCAGGTGCTGTTCCACGGACAGGACATCGGCGCGCAGACGCGCGATGGCCTGTACGCGCTGCGCCGCAAAATGGGCATGCTGTTCCAGTTCGGCGCGCTTTTCACCGACATGTCGGTGTTCGAGAACGTCGCCTTCGCGCTGCGCGAGCACACCGACCTCCCCGAAGAACTGATCCGCGACCTCGTGCTGATGAAGCTGAACGCGGTTGGTCTGCGCGGCGCGCGCGATCTCGCGCCGTCGGAGATTTCGGGCGGCATGGCGCGCCGCGTCGCGCTTGCCCGCGCAATCGCGCTTGATCCCGAACTGATGATGTACGACGAGCCGTTCGCCGGTCTCGACCCCATCTCGCTCGGCGTCACCGCGAACCTGATCCGCGCGCTGAATCAGGCGCTCGGCGCCACATCCATCCTCGTCACGCACGACGTGCCCGAGTCGTTCGCGATCGCCGATTACGTCTACTTCCTCGCGAACGGCGGCGTCCTCGCCGAAGGCACGCCCGCCGAGCTGCGCGAGTCGACCGATCCGACTGTGCGCCAGTTCATCGACGGCGCGCCCGACGGTCCGTTCAAATTTCACTATCCGAGCAGCACGCCGCTCGCGGCGGATTTCGGCATTGGCGGAGGCCGCGCATGATCAGCACTATCGGTCGTACCGTCATCCTGGGCCTCGGTCAGACGGGCTATGCGTCCCGCATGTTCGTGCGCCTCGTGCTGGAATTTTTCCCGCTGCTGCGCCGTCCGCGTCTTGTCACGAAGCAGATCCACTTCGTCGGCAACTATTCGCTGGTGATCATCGCGGTGTCGGGGCTGTTCGTCGGCTTCGTGCTGGGGCTGCAGGGCTACTACACGCTCAACCGCTATGGTTCCGAGCAGGCGCTGGGCTTGCTTGTCGCGCTGTCGCTCGTGCGCGAACTCGGGCCCGTCGTGACGGCGCTGCTGTTCGCTGGGCGCGCGGGCACGTCGCTGACGGCTGAAATCGGCCTGATGAAGGCAGGCGAGCAACTGACGGCAATGGAAATGATGGCCGTCGATCCGCTCAAAGTAGTCGTCGCGCCGCGCATGTGGGCGGGCATCATCGCGATGCCGGTGCTCGCCGCGATCTTCAGCGCCGTCGGCGTGCTGGGCGGCTATGTCGTGGGCGTGCTGATGATCGGCGTCGACGCGGGCTCGTTCTGGTCGCAGATGCAAAGCGGCGTCGATGCGTATCGCGACGTCGGCAACGGCGTGATCAAAAGCATCGTGTTCGGCTTCGCGGTGACGTTCATCGCCCTCTACCAGGGCTACGAAGCGAAAGCCACGCCGGAAGGCGTATCGCGCGCGACGACGAAGACAGTCGTCTATGCGTCGCTCGCGGTGCTCGGTCTCGATTTCCTGCTGACCGCTCTGATGTTCAGCTAGGCGGTATTCAGCCAAGACTTGCGCGGAGTGAACCGCGATGCGGCGCAGATCCAACTGCGCCGCACGGGTGTCACGCCGCTGCGGCAGATTCTCTTTGGGATGACGATGAAAAAAACTGCTCTCGATTTCTGGGTCGGTCTGTTCGTGGTGTTGGGGTTCATCGCGCTACTGTTCCTCGCGCTGAAGGCCGGCAACATGAGCTCGCTGTCGTTTCAGGCGACGTATCCCGTCAAGCTGAAATTCGACAATATCGGCGGACTCAAGCCGCGCGCGCCCGTCAAGAGCGCGGGCGTGACGGTAGGCCGCGTGGCGTCGATCGGCTTCGACACCAACTCGTATCAGGCGCTCGTGACGCTCGATATCTACAAGCAATATCAGTTTCCAAAGGACACGTCCGCGAAGATTCTGACGGCGGGCTTGCTGGGTGAGCAGTACATCGGTCTCGAACCGGGCGGCGACAGCGAAATGCTGAAAGCCGGCGACACGATCACGATGACCCAGTCGGCAATCGTCCTGGAGAATCTGATCGGGCAGTTCCTCTATAGCAAGGCGGCGGATTCGGGGGCTGCCAAACCGGGTGCGTCTGCTGCGGCGCCCGCATCCGGAGCGCCGGCTCTCGCGGCTCCGGCTGCGGCTGCTTCGGGCGCGTCTGGTCAATAAGGAGAACAAGAAATGAAGACGACACGCCCACGTGTCGCGGCGCTCGCGCTCGCCGCGACGATGCTTGCAGGTTGCGCAACCGTTCAGAATCCGACGAAGGAAGATCCGCTCGAAGGTTTCAACCGCACGATCTTCACCTTCAACGACAAGGTCGACCAGTACGCGGTGAAGCCCGTCGCGAAGGGCTACGTGTTCGTGACGCCGCAGCCCGTGCGCGATAGCGTGACGAACTTCTTCTCGAACATCGGCGACGTGTACATCGCCGCGAACAACCTGTTGCAGCTGAAGATCGCCGATGGCGTGTCCGACATCATGCGGATCGTGATCAACACAGTGTTCGGTGTCGGCGGCCTGTTCGACGTCGCGACGATTGCCAAGCTGCCGAAGCACGACAACGACTTCGGTCTGACGCTCGGCCATTACGGTGTGCCGTCGGGGCCGTATCTCGTGCTGCCGCTGTTCGGGCCTAGCACGGTGCGTGACGGCGTCGGCATGGTGGGCAATTACTTCATCAACCCGCTGACGTACGTGAAGCCCGACAGCGTGAGCTGGGCGCTCTATGGCCTGAACCTCATCAACGTGCGCGCGAATCTGCTGGGCGCGAGCGACGTGCTCGAAGGCGCGGCGCTCGACAAGTACTCGTTCGTGCGCAACGCCTACTTGCAGCGCCGCCGCTATCTGCTGTCGGATGGGAGCGCTGCGACGGGCCTGCCGGACTACGGCAGCGAGGCGCCGCCGCCGAAGTACGAAGACGTCGAAGGCGGCGCCGCGGCGGCAGCGCCAGCGGCTGGCGCCGCGCCCGGCGCGGGAGTAACCGCCAAACCCGCTGCACCCGCGTCCGCGCCACAAGCGGCTTCGGGCGCGACGGCGGGCGGCGCCGAGCCGGCATCGGGCGCGCAGCCGACGCCGCCCGCCGACGTGCCGCCGACCGTCCCCGGCGGCCAGATCGTGCCGCCCGCGCATTTCGGGTACCCGTCGCTGAAGCTGCACTGATGTCAGATGATTGAGAGTCGGTGGTTGGGCTACCGTAACACTCGGATACGACTCTCGCAGTTTGCACGTGGCTTGCGGCTGAACTCGCGTGGTATTGTCGCCTCCAACGTTAAGCTTATTTTTTTTGCAGGACTGGAAATGAAAAAATTCTTCTTCTTTATCCCGTTTTTTGCAGCTCTCTTTGCGTTCGGCGGTGCTGCGTCCGCGCAAACCGTGGATACCAGCAATCCGGACGTGATGGTCAAGACGGTCACGCAGCAGGTGATCGACGCAGTGCGCGCCGACAAGACGATCCAGACCGGGAACATTTCCGCCGTCACCAAGCTCGTGAACGAAAAAATCCTCCCGTACACGGACTTCCGCCGCACGACGCAACTGGCGATGGGCCGCAACTGGCGCACCGCGACGCCTGAGCAGCAGGCCGCCGTCGTCGAGCAGTTCAAGACACTGCTGATCCGCACGTACTCGGGCGCGCTCGCGCAGGTGAAGGACCAGGATATCCAGTACAAGCCGTTCCGCGCGAACCCGGACGACACCGATGTGGTCGTTCGCTCGGTCGTGATGAACAACGGTTCGCCCGTCGAGCTCGACTATCGTCTGTACAAGACGGCGCAAGGCTGGCGCGTGTATGACCTGAACGTGCTCGGCGCATGGCTGATCCAGGCGTATCAGCAGCAGTTCAACGAGCAGATCCAGAAGAACGGCGTCGACGGTTTGATCCAGTTCCTCACGGCTCGCAACCAGCAACTGGCGAACGGCAAACAGTCGTGAACAACTTTTCGACCGCGCCGATGACCACGTCGTCGGCCGACACGTTCGAAACGGGCGACACGCTGACCCACGCTAGCGCGAAAGCCGCGCTAGCAGCGGGTCTTGCGCGCATCGGCGGCGGTGCGACGGCTGTCGATTGCGCGCCGCTCACGCAGTTCGATTCGTCGGCGCTCGCCGTGCTGCTCGCATGGCAGCGCGCGGCGACCGCCCGCGGCACGCCGCTTTCCATCGTCAATCTGCCCGCGGGACTGTCCAGTCTCGCGCAAGCCTATGGCGTCGACACTTTGGTCTGTCGACGGGAGTTGGCGCTTTAGCGCCTACTCCCGTCCCATGCAAGGCGGTCGACCGGAGTTGGCGCTTTAGCGCCTACTCCCGTCCCATGCAAGGCCGGTCGACCGGAGTTGGCGCTTTAGCGCTTACTTCGGCCCCATTCAGGGCGGTCGACCCGGGTTGGCGCTTTAGCGCTTACTCCCGTCCCACGTAACGCAGTTGCACCGCACGACCTTGACGCTCACACGTCGATGAGCCACGCGTCGCCCTACACTGCACGCGCGGGCTCGCGTTCTCCCAAGGCAAGTCGGCCGACTCGACTTTTGCCCTATAATCAAACGTTTTTTGGCGCCTGGCCGCCTCAGGCCACATCCCGCGCATGGTGGTAGCGGGGCTGTAGCGGCTGCAGCCGTCGCGATGGCGGTTGTTGCGCACCGGGCCCCAATTCCGTTTCCCCAGCTTTCGCGCCCTTGGCGGGCGACCAATCAGGCGCTGTCGATGTCGACGGCGCACAGTCATGTCAGCGATCGAAATTCGTAACGTCAAGAAGCGCTACAAGGATCTGCAAGCGCTCAAAGGCGTCAGCTTCACCGTCGAGCAAGGCGAGTTTTTCGGGCTGCTCGGTCCGAACGGCGCCGGCAAGACCACGCTCATCAGCATCCTCGCCGGTCTCGCGCGCGCCGATGAAGGCAGCATCGCGGTTCACGGTCACGATGTCGTCGGCGATTTCCGGCTCGCGCGCCGCGCGCTCGGCGTCGTGCCGCAGGAACTCGTGTTCGACCCGTTCTTCACCGTACGCGAGACGCTGCGCCTCCAGTCGGGCTACTTCGGCCTGCGCAACAACGACGACTGGATCGACGAAGTGATGGCCAATCTCGATCTCACCGAGAAAGCCGACGCGAACATGCGTGCGCTTTCGGGCGGGATGAAGCGCCGCGTGCTGGTCGCGCAGGCGCTCGTGCACCGGCCGCCCGTAATCGTGCTCGACGAGCCGACAGCGGGCGTCGACGTCGAACTGCGCCAGACGTTGTGGAAATTCATCTCGCGCCTGAACCGCGAAGGCCACACGATCGTGCTGACCACGCACTATCTGGAAGAAGCCGAATCGCTGTGCGACCGCATCGCCATGCTGCGGCGTGGCGAAGTGGTCGCGCTGGAACGCACGAGCACGCTGCTGCAGCGTTTCGCAGGCACGCAGCTGTTCATCCGCTTCGCGCAAGGCGTTCTGCCCGCCGAACTGCGATCGCTCGAAGTCGATCCGGGCGCCATCAACGGACGTCAGCATCTGCTGCGCCTGTCGAGCTATGACGACGTCGAGCGCATCCTCGCGCAATGTCGCGCCGCAGGCTGCACGTTCGAGGAAATCGAAGTGCGCAAGGCTGATCTCGAAGACGTGTTCCTGCAAGTGATGAACGGACCGGAAATGATCGAGGGACTGGCATGAGCGGCTTCCGTACCCTGTTTTACAAAGAGCTGCTGCGCTTCTGGAAGGTGTCGTTCCAGACCGTGCTCGCACCCGTCATCACGGCGCTGCTGTATCTGACGATCTTCGGCCACGCGCTGCGCGACCACGTGCAGGTCTATCCGGGCGTGCTGTACACGAGCTTTCTCGTGCCGGGCCTCGTGATGATGAGCGTGTTGCAGAACGCGTTCGCGAACAGCTCGTCGTCGCTGATTCAATCGAAGATCACGGGCAATCTCGTGTTCGTGCTACTGCCGCCGCTGTCGCATTGGGAGATGTATGCCGCCTACGTGCTCGCGGCCGTCGTGCGCGGGATGTGCGTCGGCTTCGGCGTGTTCATCGTGACGATCTGGTTCATTCCCGTGAGCTTTACGGCGCCGTTCTATATCGTCGCGTTCGCGGTGCTCGGTTCGGCGATTCTCGGCACGCTCGGTCTGATCGCCGGAATCTGGGCGGAGAAGTTCGACCAGCTCGCCGCGTTCCAGAATTTTTTGATCATGCCGCTCACGTTCCTCTCGGGCGTGTTCTACTCGACGCATACGCTGCCACCCGTGTGGCGCGAAATCTCGCGGCTGAACCCGTTTTTCTACATGATCGACGGCTTTCGCTACGGCTTCTTCGGCATGTCGGATATCGATCCGCTGTGGAGCCTCGCGATCGTCGGCGGTTTCTTCGTCGTGCTGGCCGTGCTGGCAATGCGTATGCTCGCGTCCGGCTATAAGCTGCGTCACTGACAGGAGCACTCATGCTACCCACTCCCGAACAGGTCAAGAACTACATCGCGGCTGCCCTTCCTTGCGAGCATCTCGAAGTCGAAGGCGACGGCCAGCATTTCTTTGCGACCATCGTGTCGCCGAACTTCGAAGGCAAGCGCCTGATTCAACGGCATCAACTGGTGTATGCGGCGCTCGGCGACCGCATGCGTGAAGAAATTCACGCGCTCAGCATGAAAACGCTGACGCCCTCCGAATGGCAAAGCGCCTGACCAGGCGCGTAATCGAGGGCGAAAAAACAGGCTGTCTGTCGGGGGACAGCGCTCAACAACCCGGCTGCAAGAAAGAGCGGAACAACAAGCTGCACAATAAGCTTCGGATGTAGCACCCAATCAGTTGGAACATTAGTGCGAATTACAAATGAGAGTCGCGACGTCGCGTATGGCGCCGCAGCAACCGCCCATAAGACGCCCGTTGGCGGACGGGCAGATCAGGAACAAACAGGCATGGACAAACTCGTGATTGAAGGCGGGCAGAAGCTCGCCGGTGAGATCGTCGTTTCGGGTGCGAAGAACGCGGCGCTGCCGATTCTCTGCGCAGGCTTGTTGAGCGCGGAGCCGGTTCACCTCGACAACGTGCCCGATCTGCAGGACGTGCGCACCACGCTGAAGCTGCTCGGCCAGATGGGCGTGCGCGCGGAAAGCGGCGAGGGCAAGGTGTCGCTCGATGCGTCGAAGGTCGACAACCTCGTCGCGCCGTACGAGCTCGTGAAGACGATGCGCGCGTCGATTCTCGTGCTGGGTCCGCTCGTCGCGCGTTTCGGCGAAGCGAAGGTGTCGCTGCCGGGCGGCTGCGCGATCGGCGCGCGTCCCGTCGATCAGCACATCAAGGGCCTGCAGGCGATGGGCGCCGAGATCAACATCGAGCACGGCTTCATCGAAGCGCGCGCGAAGCGTCTGAAGGGCGCGCGCATCGTCACCGACATGATCACCGTCACGGGCACGGAAAACCTGCTGATGGCGGCCGTGCTCGCGGAAGGCGAAACGATCATCGAAAACGCGGCGCGCGAGCCCGAAGTCGGCGATCTGGCGAATCTGCTCGTCGCGATGGGCGCGAAGATCGACGGCATCGGCACCGATCGCCTCGTCATTCAGGGCGTCGACAGGCTGCATGGCGCGAAGCACACGATCGTGCCGGACCGCATCGAAGCGGGCACGTTCCTGTGCGCGGTCGCGGCGGCAGGCGGCGACGTCACGTTGCGCCACGTGCGTCCGCAGATCCTCGAAGCCGTGATCGACAAGCTGCGCGAAGCAGGCGTGACGATCGAGGAAGGCGACGACTGGATGCGCGTGCGCATGAACCAGCGTCCGAAGGCCGTGTCGTTCCGCACGTCCGAGTATCCGGCGTTCCCGACCGACATGCAGGCGCAGTTCATGGCGCTCAACGCGCTGGCTGACGGCACGTCGCAAGTCGTCGAAACGATCTTCGAAAATCGCTTCATGCACGTGCAGGAGCTGAACCGTCTCGGCGCGCACATCACGATCGACGGCAAGACGGCGCTCGTCAACGGCGTCGAGAAACTGTCGGGCGCGAAGGTGATGGCGACCGACCTGCGCGCGTCGGCGAGCCTCGTGATCGCGGGCCTGTGCGCGGACGGCGAAACGCTGATCGACCGCATCTACCACCTCGATCGCGGCTACGACCGGATGGAATCGAAACTCACCGCAGTCGGCGCGAAGGTGCGCCGCATCAAGGGTAATCAGGCATGAGCGAGTTGCCGCAAACGTCGTTGTCGCCGGCAGTGGGCAATCCGCTGACGCTCGCGCTGTCGAAGGGCCGCATCTTCGAGGAAACGGTGCCGCTGCTCGCGGCAGCCGGCATCGAAGTGACGGAAGACCCGGAAACGTCGCGCAAGCTGATTCTGCCGACCACCGATCCGAACCTGCGCGTCATCGTCGTGCGCGCGACGGACGTGCCCACGTACGTCGAATACGGTGCCGCCGATTTCGGCGTCGCGGGCAAGGACGTGCTGATCGAGCACGGCGGCAGCGGCCTTTACCAGCCGATCGATCTGAACATCGCGCGCTGCCGGATGTCGGTTGCGGTCGCGGCCGGCTTCGACTACGCGAATGCCGTGCGCCAGGGCGCGCGCGTGCGCGTCGCCACGAAGTATGTGGAAACCGCGCGCGAGCACTTCGCGGCCAAGGGCGTGCACGTCGATCTGATCAAGCTGTACGGCTCGATGGAGCTCGCGCCGCTCGTGGGCCTCGCCGACGCGATCGTCGATCTGGTCAGCTCGGGCGGCACGCTGCGTGCCAACAATCTAGTTGAGGTCGAAGAGATCATGCCGATCTCGTCGCGCCTCGTCGTGAACCAGGCGGCGCTGAAGCTCAAGCGCGCCGCGCTGGCTCCGATCCTCGACGCGTTTGAACGCGCGTCGCAACGCACCGACGCACCGGCCTGACGAAAGCTCTCGATTCGCGGCTCACTCGCGCGCCTTACCGAAACGGATACCAGCATGTCTATCAAGATTCGCAAACTCGATTCCAGCACTGAAGATTTCCAGAAGTCGCTGCATGCGGTGCTCGCGTTCGAAGCGAGCGAAGATGAAGCGATCGAGCGCTCGGTCGCGCAGATCCTGGGCGACGTGAAGGCGCGCGGCGACGCCGCCGTCCTCGAATACACGAACCGTTTCGACCGTCTGAACGCGCGGGACGTCGCCGCGCTCGAACTGCCGATGGCCGAACTGGAAGCGGCGCTGGAAGGGCTCGAGCCGAAGCGCCGCGCGGCGCTCGAAGCGGCCGCGGCGCGCGTGCGCGGGTATCACGAGAAGCAGAAGATCGAATGCGGCAGCCATAGCTGGCAGTACACGGAAGCCGACGGCACCGTGCTCGGCCAGAAAGTGACGCCGCTCGATCGCGCCGGTATCTACGTGCCGGGCGGCAAGGCGGCGTATCCGTCGTCGGTGCTGATGAACGCGATTCCCGCGCGCGTCGCCGGCGTGCGCGAAATCGTCATGGTCGTGCCGACGCCGGACGGCGTGAAGAACCAGCTCGTGCTGGCAGCGGCGCTGCTGGGCGGCGTCGATCGCGTGTTCACGATCGGCGGTGCGCAGGCCGTTGGCGCGCTCGCGTATGGCACACAGACCATCCCCGCCGTCGACAAGATCTGCGGGCCGGGCAATGCGTACGTCGCGTCGGCGAAGCGCTGCGTGTTCGGCACGGTCGGCATCGACATGATTGCCGGTCCTTCGGAAATTCTCGTGCTGTGCGACGGCACGACCGATCCGCGTTGGGTCGCGATGGACCTGTTCTCGCAGGCCGAGCACGACGAACTCGCGCAATCCATTTTGCTGTGTCCGGACGAAGGGTTCATCGCGCGAGTCGAGGAAGCGATCGACGAACTGCTGCCGGCGATGCCGCGCCGCGCAGTGATCCAGGCTTCGCTCGAAGGGCGCGGCGCGCTGGTGAAGGTGCGCGACATGGAGCAAGCCTGCGCGATCGCCAACGACATCGCGCCGGAGCACCTCGAAATTTCCGCGCTGGAGCCGCAGCAATGGGCGCAGCAGATTCGCCACGCGGGCGCGATCTTCCTCGGCCGCTATACGAGTGAAAGCCTCGGCGATTACTGCGCAGGGCCCAATCACGTGCTGCCTACGTCTCGTACCGCACGTTTCTCGTCGCCGCTCGGCGTTTATGATTTCTTCAAGCGTTCGAGCCTGATCGAAGTGAGCGCGGACGGCGCGCAGACGCTCGGTGAAATCGCCGCCGAACTCGCATACGGCGAAGGCCTGCAGGCGCATGCTCGCAGTGCCGAATACCGGATGAAGAACACGGGCTGAACCTGCGGCGAGTCTGCCCGCTTCGGACGGGCATTACGCGTGCTCTATCCGATGCAGACGCCGTTGCCAGATTAATAGAACTCAACCCGGGCGGCCGGCGAGCCGCCCCATTTGCGCTATGGCCTGCCGGAGAGGGCGGCCGCGCTCCACGCCATGACGACACCTCAAGACATCATTCGCCGCGACGTGCTCGCGATGACGAGCTATCCCGTTCCCGACGCAACAGGCCTCGTGAAGCTCGACGCGATGGAAAATCCGTTTCCGCTGCCCGAAGCGCTCGCCGTGCAGCTCGGCGAGCACCTGGCCGGCGTCGCGCTGAACCGCTACCCCGCGCCGCGCCCCGAGGCGCTGCTCGACAAGCTCAAGCGCGTGATGAACGTGCCGGCGAACTGCGAGGTGCTGCTCGGCAACGGTTCGGACGAGCTGATCAGCATGATTTCCGTCGCGTGCTCGACGCCGGGCGCGAAGGTGCTCGCGCCTGTGCCGGGCTTCGTGATGTACGCGCTGTCGGCGAAGCTTGCGCATATGGAATTCGTCGGCGTGCCGCTCAATGCCGATTTCACGCTCGACACGGACGCGATGCTTGCCGCGATCGCCGAGCATCGGCCTGCCGTCATCGATCTCGCGTATCCGAACAACCCGACGGGCACGCTGTACGACGCCGCCGATATGGAGCGCATCATTGCTGCGGCGAGCATGAGCCTCGTCGTGATCGACGAGGCGTATCAGCCGTTCGCGCAGCACAGCTGGATGCCGCGCGCGGGCGAGTTCGACAATGTCGTCGTGATGCGCACGGTGTCCAAGCTAGGGCTTGCGGGCATCCGGCTCGGCTATATGGCGGGCCGCACGGAATGGATCAACGAGTTCGACAAGGTGCGCCCGCCGTACAACGTCAACGTGCTCACGCAGGCGACGGCCGATTTCCTGCTCGATCACATCGAAGTGCTCGACGCGCAGGCCAAGCAACTGCGCGACGAACGCGCGAAGCTTGCGCAGGCCGTGGCCGCGCTGCCTGGCGCCGAAGTGTTCCCGAGCGCCGGCAATTTCCTGCTCGTGCGCGTGCCGGACGCGTCGGCGACCTTCGAAACCCTGCTCACATCGCGGGTTTTGATCAAAAACGTGAGTAAAATGCATCCATTGCTCGCGAATTGCGTGCGTTTGACAGTCGGTTCTCCGGAAGAAAACGCGCAGATGCTCGCCGCGCTGAAACTCGTGCTGAACTGATCTCTCACTTCAGCACTTCTCAACCCACACTTTCAAAAGTCAGATTCGAGGAATTGCCATGCGCCTTGCGGAAGTCGTTCGCAACACCAGCGAAACGCAGATCCGTGTGAAGATCAACCTGGACGGCACCGGTCAGCAGAAGCTGGCCACGGGCGTGCCGTTCCTCGATCACATGCTCGACCAGATCGCCCGTCACGGGCTGATCGATCTGGACATCGAAGCGCATGGCGACACGCATATCGACGACCACCATACCGTCGAAGACGTCGGCATCACGCTTGGCCAGGCCATTGCGAAAGCGGTCGGCGACAGGAAGGGCATCCGCCGCTACGGCCATTCGTACGTGCCGCTTGACGAAGCGTTGTCGCGCGTCGTGATCGACTTTTCCGGCCGTCCGGGCCTCGAATTCCATGTGCCGTTCACGCGCGCGCGCATCGGCACGTTCGACGTCGATCTGTCCATCGAATTTTTCCGCGGCTTCGTGAATCATGCGGGCGTCACGCTGCATATCGACAACCTGCGCGGACTGAACGCGCATCACCAGATGGAAACGGTGTTCAAGGCGTTCGGCCGCGCGCTGCGCATGGCCGTCGAACTGGATGAACGCGCGGCGGGGCAGATTCCGTCGACCAAGGGCAGCCTCTGAGCGACATAACGGAACCGGCTGCGCCGCGCGCGTCCGGCTTGCGATGGATATCCTCAAGTCGTTTATTTCGCTGCTGGCGCTGATCAATCCCGTCGGCGCCATACCGTTCTTTCTGAGCCTGACGTCGCAGCAATCGGCCGCCGAGCAGCGCCGCACGATCCGGATCGCATCGATTTCGGTGTTCTGCGTGATCGCCGTGACGACGCTGCTAGGGCAGCAGATCATCAGCTTCTTCGGCATTTCGGTTGGATCGCTTGAAGTTGGTGGCGGCATCATCATGTTACTGATGTCGATCAACATGCTGAACGCGCAGATCGGCAACGCCCGCTCGACGCCAGAAGAGCGCCACGAAGCCGAGCTGAAGGACAACGTCGCCGTCGTGCCGCTGGCGATTCCGCTGCTCACGGGGCCGGGTTCGATTAGTACGGTCATCGTCTATTCGGCCAGCTTTCATCATTGGTACGACCGCGTTAGTCTGATCGTGATCGGCGCCGTGATTGCGGCGCTCTGCTTCGGGTCGCTGAGTCTTGCCGAGCCGATCGCCCGCTGGGTCGGCCGGACGGGCATCAATATCGGCACGCGGTTGATGGGTTTGATGTTGTCGGCGCTGGCGGTGGAGTTCATCGTCGACGGATTGAAGGCGTTGCTGCCTAACTTGAAATGAAAACTTCGATTGCGATTGTGGATTACGGAATGGGCAACCTGCGCTCGGTTGCGCAGGCGTTGAAGAAAGCCGCGCCGGAAGCGGACGTGGCGATCGTCGACAAGCCTGAAGCCATCCGTTCGGCAGACCGCGTGGTGCTGCCGGGCCAGGGCGCGATGCCCGACTGCATGCGCTCGCTCGGCGAATCCGGCTTGCAGGATGCCGTCGTCGAAGCGTCGCGCACCAGGCCGCTGATGGGCGTGTGCGTCGGCGAGCAGATGCTGTTCGACTGGAGCGCGGAAGGCGACACGAAAGGACTCGGCCTGCTGCCGGGCCAGGTCGTGCGCTTCGAGCTGGACGGGCAGTTGCAGGACGACGGCTCGCGCTTCAAAGTGCCGCAAATGGGCTGGAACCGTGTCCGTCAGGTCGTGCCGCACCCGCTGTGGGACGGCGTCGCCGACAACGCGTTCTTCTATTTCGTGCACAGCTACTACGTAGTGCCTGAGAACGCGTCGCACACATCGGGCGAGACGGTGTATGGCGTGCCCTTTACCTCGGCGGTGGCGCGGGATAACATTTTTGCGACCCAATTCCACCCGGAAAAGAGCGCCGACGCGGGTTTGCGCGTGTATCGCAACTTCGTGCACTGGAATCCCTGATCCCTTTCGTCAGCGTCTTCAACCGTCCATGTTCCCTTTCCGGTCCGATTGCCTCGCTCACATGCATATGCGTACGCTGCCCGTTGGCAAGCTCGCCGAAAGACATGTACTAAACTAGCGGAACGGCCTGGCGCGGGCCACAGCCGGATTTCCCGCCAGCCGAACTTCAACTTTCTTCCCAGATACCACCCGATTGCTATGCTGCTGATCCCCGCCATCGACCTGAAAGACGGTCAGTGTGTACGCCTCAAACAGGGCGATATGGACCAGGCGACGATTTTCCACGAGGAACCGCAGGTGATGGCCCGGCATTGGGTCGACCGTGGCGCGCGGCGCCTGCACCTCGTCGACCTGAATGGCGCGTTTGCCGGCAAGCCAAAGAACGAAGAGGCGATTCGCGCGATCATCGAGGAAGTCGGCGGCGAGATTCCCGTGCAACTGGGCGGCGGCATCCGCGATCTGAACACGATCGAGCGCTATCTGGACGACGGCCTCGAGTACGTGATCATCGGCACGGCGGCGGTGAAGAATCCGGGCTTCCTGCTCGAAGCGTGCACGGCGTTCGGCGGCCATATCATCGTCGGCCTCGACGCGAAGGACGGCAAGGTGGCCACCGACGGCTGGAGCAAGCTGACGGGTCACGAAGTGGCCGATCTCGCGCGCAAGTTCGAGGACTACGGCTGCGAGTCGATCATCTACACGGACATTGGCCGCGACGGTATGCTCCAGGGCATCAATATCGAGGCGACGGTGCGCCTTGCGCGCGCGGTGAAGATTCCGGTGATCGCGAGCGGCGGTCTGTCGAACATGGGCGACATCGAAGCGCTGTGCGAAGTGGAGGCCGAAGGGATCGAAGGCGTGATCTGCGGCCGCGCGATCTATTCGGGCGACCTCGACTTCGCTGCGGCGCAGACGCGCGCGGACCGCTTGCGCGAATCGGACGACGCCTGAGCCCCGGGCGTTTTGCGCATACGGCGCGGCCGATATGTGTGAGCGCACATTGTGCAGCGTCCCGCGTGCCGACCCGAAGTCGGACTTTTTCCGCTCTCCTGCGAATCGCGAATGGATGAGCGTCCTTACCAGCGGTATTGGCAAGAACTCGCAAGATCATGGCTTTAGCTAAACGCATCATCCCCTGTCTGGACGTCACGGCCGGCCGCGTGGTCAAGGGCGTAAATTTCGTCGAACTGCGCGACGCGGGCGACCCCGTCGAAATCGCACGCCGCTACGACGAGCAGGGCGCGGACGAACTCACGTTCCTCGACATCACAGCCACGTCTGACCAGCGCGACCTGATCCTGCCGATCATCGAAGCGGTGGCCTCGCAAGTGTTTATTCCGCTGACGGTCGGCGGCGGCGTGCGCGCCGTGGAAGACGTGCGACGCCTTTTGAACGCGGGCGCCGACAAGGTCAGCATGAATTCGTCGGCGGTGGCGAATCCGCAACTCGTGCGCGACGCGACGGACAAGTACGGCTCGCAGTGCATCGTCGTCGCGATCGACGCGAAGCGCGTATCCGCAGACGGCGAGACGCCGCGCTGGGAAGTGTTCACGCACGGCGGTCGCAAGAACACGGGCCTCGATGCAGTGGAGTGGGCACGCAAGATGGCCGAATTCGGCGCGGGCGAAATCCTGCTGACCAGCATGGACCGCGACGGCACGAAGAGCGGCTTCGACATTGCGCTGACGCGCGCCGTGTCGGACGCAGTGCCCGTTCCCGTGATCGCGTCGGGCGGCGTCGGCTCGCTGCAGCATCTCGCCGACGGTATCAAGCAAGGCCGCGCGGATGCCGTGCTGGCTGCGAGCATCTTCCACTATGGCGAGCACACGGTCGGCGAGTGCAAGCGCTTCATGGCCGATCAAGGCATTTCGGTGAGGTTGTAACGTGGTCAATCCGTCTGAAGTCAGCTGGCTCGACAAGGTGAAGTGGGACGCGAGCGGCCTTGTGCCCGTGATCGCGCAGGAAGCGTCGACGAACGACGTGCTGATGTTCGCGTGGATGAACCGCGAAGCGCTGTCCAAGACGATCGAAACGGGCCGCGCGGTCTACTTTTCGCGCTCGCGGCAGCGCCTGTGGTTCAAGGGCGAAGAGTCGGGCCACGTGCAGCATGTGCGTGAGGTGCGCCTCGACTGCGACGAAGACGTCGTGCTGCTGAAGGTCGAGCAGGTATCGGGCATCGCGTGCCATACCGGCCGGCATTCGTGCTTTTTCCAGAAATTCGAAGGCTCGGCCGACACCGGCAACTGGGTTGCCGTCGATCCCGTGCTGAAAGATCCCGAACACATCTACAAATGACGCAAAATTCTCAATCGACGGGCGACACGCTTCAGCGCCTCGCCGCCGTCATCGACAGCCGCAAGGGTGGCGATCCCGAAGTTTCGTATGTGTCGCGCCTTTTCCATAAAGGCGACGACGCGGTGCTGAAGAAGATCGGCGAAGAAGCCACGGAAGTCGTACTCGCCGCGAAGGACGTGCGCCTCGGCGCGGAACGCAAGGCGCTCGTCGGCGAAGTGGCCGACTTGTGGTTTCACTGCCTCGTGATGCTGTCGCACTTCGACCTGAATCCCGCCGACGTGCTCGCCGAGCTGGAGCGTCGCGAAGGCCTGTCGGGCATCGAGGAAAAGGCCCTGCGCAAGAGCCGGGAACGCGAGCGCAACGGCGACTGAGACCGTCCGATTCAAGCAATGGCAGGCTCGGCGGGTTCAGGAGCCGCGAGACAAGGCGTTACAGCACCGGCACAGCAACAGTATCCCGTCGCACCCTCGAGGAGGACGCACATATGGAACAGTCGCAGGGCGGATATCCGCCACCGTCGTATCAGAGCGCAATCGAAATCGATCGGCAGCGCAGCCTGCGCACGCTGACGCATATCATCTACGCGCTCTACGCCGTCTACTGGCTGACGGGCGGGATTTCTGTGCTGATCGCGATCATCCTCAACTACATCAAGCGGCCGGAGACAATTGGCACGCCGTACGAAGCGCACTTCGACTGGCAGATCCGCACGTTCTGGATGGGGCTGCTTGGGCATCTGATCGGCGTCGCGCTCTTTATCGTGCTGATCGGCGTGCCGATTCTGTGGGCTGTCGCGATATGGACGTTGTACCGTATCATCAAAGGCTGGTTGTTTCTGTACGACAACAAGCCGCTGACGAATCCGCGCAGCTGGTTCTGACAATCGCCGAATGCGGCGCGCGCTGCGTTCGGCGTCCATCGAGACCATGAGCCACGATCCAAACTGCCTGTTCTGCAAGATCGCCGCGGGCGAGATTCCGTCGACGAAAATCCACGAAGACGACGAGTTTGTCGCGTTCCGCGACATCCGCCCCGCAGCCGAGACGCATGTACTCGTCATACCGCGCAAGCACATCGAAACGCTGTCGAATTGCACTGAAGGCGATGTCGCTCTGCTTGGTAAAATGTTGATATTGGTTGCACGTCTCGCCGAACAGTTGGGCGTCGCGTACAACGGCGGCCAGACAGGCTTTCGCACGGTCATCAACACGGGGCCGGGCGGCGGACAAGAGGTCTATCACCTGCATGCTCATTTGCTCGCGGGGCCGCGTCCGTGGCTGCGGATGGGCTGAACGCGGGAATGCTGCCGCATGTTCGGTGCTAAGCCAAACAGCATTAATTTGCCGCCCAGGCATTTTGACTGCGCACAATGGCGAGACCCGAAGCCGAAGACGCTGTTTTATGTAGGGATGTAACGACAGCGACCCGCGGACGTGCTCATAATGAGCGAGGGACTAGGCTAACGGCCGCCGACGCGATTTGCGCCTGGGGTCGGCAGGTTTTACACACGGGGCGCGTTCGGAAGGCCGCACTTCGATTTACGCCGCAAGGCACACGATTGCCGTCGCAAGGCACGACGGCGGGGGTTAAGGAGATTTTTCATGGGCTCATTGAGTATTTGGCATTGGCTGATCGTTCTGCTGATCGTCGCACTGGTGTTCGGCACCAAGAAGCTGCGCAATATCGGCAGCGATCTGGGTGGCGCGGTGAAGGGATTCAAGGAAGGAATGAAGGAAAGCGAATCGCCTGAGGCGCAGCAGCGTGATCAACTGTCGCGCTCGAACACCGTCGATGTCGACGCAAAGGAAAAGGCGCCGCATTCCGGCGATTCCCGCTAATCCGGCGCAAGCCGCACGCTTGCGCTGACGAGGCGCGCACTGACGGGAAGCCCAATCCATGCTGGACCTCGGTTTGACCAAGATGGCGTTGATCGGCGTTGTCGCGCTGGTCGTGCTCGGGCCGGAGCGGCTGCCGCGCGTCGCGCGCACGGCCGGCGCGCTGTTCGGGCGCGCGCAGCGCTATATCAACGACGTAAAGGCCGAAGTCACGCGCGAAATCGAACTCGACGAATTGCGCCGCATGAAGACGGACTTCGAATCGGCGGCGCAAAACGTCCAGTCGTCGATCCACGAGAATCTGCGCAAGCATGAAGCCGAACTGAACGAGGCGTGGGCGCAGGGCACGTCGGTGTCGCCGAGCATTGCAGGCGGCGCTGCGGAGAGCGAGGCGTCCGCCACGGCCGATTCTTCCGCCGCATCGGAGGGCACGTCCTGGCGCAGCCACAGCGCGTCCGCAGCCAAACGCAGGAACTGGCGCGTCAAGCAGACAGCCACGCCGAGCTGGTACAAACGCGCCACGTTGCGGCGCACGCGTGTCCAATCGGGGGCGGCGCGCGTTGCGCGGCATACGCCCGTCAGTCTGCGCCGGCCGACACGCTTCTTCTGATCTTCCGATGTCACGCGCATCAATCTCCAACCGAGGGCCGGTGTGAGCGACCCCCAAAACCAGAACGAAGGCACTGAAGAGACCTTCATCTCGCATCTCGTCGAGCTGCGCGATCGCATCATTCGCGCCGGCATTTCGGTGATCGTCGTGTTTGTCGGGCTCGTGTATTGGGCGCCGGACATCTTCCGGCTGCTCGCCCGTCCGCTGATGACCAATCTGCCCAAGGACGGCAAGATGATCGTCACCGACGTCACCGGCTCGTTCTTCGTGCCGATGAAGGTGACGATGCTCGTCGCCTTCGTGATCGCGCTGCCGTTCGTGCTGTATCAGATCTGGGCATTCGTCGCGCCCGGTCTCTATCAGCATGAAAAGAAGCTGGTCGGGCCGCTCGTCGGCAGCAGCTATACGCTGTTTCTGTGCGGCATGGCGTTCGCGTACTTCGTCGTGTTTCCGACCATTTTTCGCGTGATGGCGCATTACAACGCGCCGCTCGGCGCGGAAATGACGACCGACATCGACAACTACCTGAGCTTCGTTTTGACGATGTTCATTGCCTTTGGCGTGACGTTCGAAGTGCCGATCGTCGTCGTGCTGCTCGTCCGGATGGGCGTGCTGACGGTGAAGAAGCTCAAGGAGATCCGGCCGTATGTGATCGTCGGCGCGTTTGTCGTGTCGGCCGTCGTGACACCGCCGGATGTGTTCTCGCAACTGATTCTCGCGATCCCGCTGATCGTCCTCTACGAAGCGGGGATCATCGCGGCGCGGCTCTTCGTGAGCAAGTCGGTGACCACGGAGAACGAAGAGAAGGCGGCGAGCTGACGGCCGGTCATTGTGCTGACGGCCGGTCATTGTGACGAAGGCGCTTCGGGTCGAGCCGCAGTCGACAGAGAAAAGCGCAGAGTAAGCGGACAAAACGGGCGGATAGCAAAAAGGGCAGTGCTCCATCGGAGTCTGCCCTTTTCGTTTGCGCTGCTGTCGGCTCGCGCGTGTGGGGCGCGTCAAATCGCCGCGCTTCGTGGTTTCAGTTCAGCAGACTTTAGCCGCCGTCGTCGCCCTGATCGTCGCCTTCGTCGGACGGCTGCTTCGGCGGCGGCGGGCGCTTCCCGATCATCACCGTCAGATCCATTTCCTTATTCTTGCGCACCAGATGCACTTTCGCGCCTGTACCCGGCTTGATCTGCGCGATGACGTTGAGCAGGCGCGTCGTATCGGTGATGTCCTGGCCATTGACGGATACCAGGATGTCGCCGGGCTTGATGCCCGCCTTGTCGGCGGGGCCGCCTTTCAGCACGCCCGCAACGATCGCGCCCGATTTCTGGTCGAGCCCGAACGATTCGGCGATCTCAGGCGTCACGTCCTGCGGTTCGACGCCGATCCAGCCACGCGTCACCGTGCCCGTCGTGATGATGCTTTCCAGCACGCTGCGCGCCGTCGAGACGGGAATCGCGAAACCGATGCCGAGGGAGCCGCCCGAGCGCGAGTAGATGGCCGTGTTGATGCCGAGCAGGTTGCCGTTCACGTCGACGAGCGCGCCGCCCGAGTTGCCGGGATTGATCGGCGCGTCGGTCTGGATGAAGTTTTCGAACGTGTTGATGCCGAGATGATTGCGCCCGAGTGCGCTGACGATGCCCATCGTCACCGTCTGTCCGACGCCGAACGGATTGCCGATCGCGAGCACGACGTCGCCCACGCGGGTCTGGTCCATGCGGCCGAGCGTAATGGTCGGCAGGTTGGTCATGTTGACCTTGAGCACGGCGAGATCGGTTTCGGGATCGACGCCGATCACCTTTGCTTCCGTCGTGCGTCCGTCGGCGAGCGCGATTTCGATCTGATCCGCGCCGTCCACGACGTGCTGGTTCGTTAGAATGTAACCTTCCGAACTGACGATAACTCCCGAGCCCAGGTTGGCTGCGGGTTGCTCTTGCTGCTTGCGGTTCCGGTCGCCGAAGAAATAGCGAAAGAGAGGATCTTTGGCGCGCGGATCGGGCGGAAGCGATCCGTCCTTGCTCGAAAACACGTTGACGACTGCGGGCATCGCTTTTTGTGCCGCGTCGGCATAGGAATTTTGCACAGCGCCGCCGTTGCCGATCCCCGGTGCTACCTCTCGCAGCGCGACGATCGGCTCGGCCAGTTGCTTGCCGAACTGCCCTTGACGTTGCAGCCATTGCGGTTTGAGGGTCGCAATGATGAACATCAGCGCCAGCAGCACGGTCACCGCCTGGGCGAAGAACAGCCAAAAGCGTCTGAGCATCTGAAAAATTAGAGGGATATATGGATCGGATCGAACTCGAATTGTACTTGAACAAGCTCCTTGAAACTTCGCGCTTCAAGGACTACTGCCCGAACGGCCTGCAGGTCGAAGGGCGGCGCAAGATCGACAAGATTGCGACGGGTGTGACGGCGTCGCTGGCCTTTCTGGAGGCCGCGCTGGAGTGGGGCGCCGATGCTGTGCTGGTCCATCACGGCTACTTCTGGCGCAACGAGCCGCCGCAGATCACCGGCCGGAAATACCAGCGGCTCAACGCGCTGATCGCCAACGATTTGAGTCTGTTTGCCTTCCATTTGCCACTCGACGATCACCCCGTCTACGGCAACAACGCGCAACTCGGCGCGAAGCTCGGACTGATCGGTGAATCGCGCTTCGGCGAAAACGACATCGGGTGGATCACCACGCTGCCGATGCCGATCACGCTCGCGCACTTTGCCGCACAAATTGAGCATACGCTTGCTCGCGCTCCCTTGGTGCTCGGCGATCGCGACCAGGAATTACGGCGCGTTGCATGGTGCACGGGCGCCGCGCAAGGCTATTTCGACGCCGCGATCGAAGCGGGCGCGGACGTCTACCTGACGGGTGAAATTTCCGAGCCGATCACGCATATGTCGGCGGAAAGCGGCGTCGCGTTCCTCGCCGCCGGTCACCACGCCACCGAGCGCTACGGCGTACAGGCGCTCGGCGCGCATCTGTCCGAACAGTTCGAGATCGAACACCTCTTTATCGATATTCATAATCCGGTCTGAATAACGATCCGATTACGCAACAAAAAGGCTTTAAAAACGGAGGAAATGCTTAATAAAAGCCGCAAAAATGTTTGCGATCCGTGCGGGGAAACCCTGATTTATCAATGACTTCGCACGGTTTTTGGCACTCGGCCCTTGTAAATGCTGACTCCATTCGAGCAAACTAGCGGCGGTAGACCCGACGTGAAGGAAAAATCCAACTCAGAAGTGGGGCGTGTGATGCGAGACAAGGAAGATGAACGCGTCGATGGCAGCCGCCGTAGCTGGCTGATTGCGACGACCGTAGCAGGTGGCATCGGAGGAGTCGCCACTGTCGTACCCTTTGTTAGTTCGTTTGCACCATCCGAAAAGGCCAAGGCGGCAGGTGCGCCCGTCGAGGTCGATATCTCCAACCTGAAGCCCGGCGATATGCTGACCGTCGCATGGCGCGGCAAGCCCGTGTGGATCATCAACCGCACCGACAAGATGCTGGCCGACGTCCAGAAGGCCGACAAAGAAGTCGCCGACCCCGAAACCAAGAACCCTTTTTCGCTGCCCGAGCCGGATTACTGCAAGAACGAGTTCCGCGCTCGCGCCGATCACAAGAATCTTTTCGTTGCCGTCGCGGTGTGCACCCACTTGGGCTGCACGCCGACGCCCCGCTTCCAGGAAGGCGCGCAGCCGAATCTGCCCGACGACTGGCCTGGTGGCTTCCTCTGCCCGTGTCACGGCTCGACCTATGACATGGCTGGCCGCGTCTTCAAGAACAAACCTGCGCCGCAAAACCTCGATATCCCGCCTTATATGATCACCGGCAGTACGCTCGTGATCGGCAAGGACGAGAAAGGAGAAGCGTAATGGCGACAACCGAAAAAGAGGTGGGAACGACGACGGGGCTGACGGGCTGGATCGATCGCCGTTTTCCGATGACGGCGACGTGGAAAGCGCATGTCTCCGAGTATTACGCGCCTAAGAACTTCAACTTCTGGTACTTCTTCGGCTCGCTTGCGCTGCTGGTGCTGGTCAATCAGATCGTCACCGGCATTTTCCTGACGATGAACTACAAGCCCGACTCGATGACGGCGTTCGCATCGGTCGAGTACATCATGCGCGAAGTGCCGTGGGGCTGGCTGATCCGCTACATGCACTCGACGGGCGCATCGATGTTTTTCGTCGTCGTGTATCTGCATATGTTCCGCGGGCTGCTGTACGGTTCGTACCGCAAGCCGCGCGAGCTCGTGTGGATCTTCGGCTGCGCGATCTTCCTGTGCCTGATGGCGGAAGCGTTCTTCGGCTATCTGCTGCCGTGGGGCCAGATGTCGTACTGGGGCGCGCAGGTGATCGTGAATCTGTTCTCGGCGATTCCGTTCATCGGCCCGGACCTGTCGCTGTGGATTCGTGGCGACTACGTCGTGTCGGACGTCACGCTGAATCGCTTCTTCGCGTTTCACGTAATTGCGATTCCGCTGGTGCTGCTGCTGCTCGTGGTTGCGCATATCGTCGCGCTGCACGAAGTGGGGTCGAACAACCCGGACGGCATCGAGATCAAGGCGAAGAAGGACGCGAATGGCATTCCGCTCGACGGCATTCCGTTCCATCCGTACTACTCGGTGCACGACTTCATGGGCGTGTGCATCTTCCTGATGGTGTTCGCGGCGATCATCTTTTTCGCGCCGGAGATGGGCGGCTACTTCCTCGAAGCGAACAATTTCATTCCGGCGAATCCGCTGCAGACGCCGCCTGAAATCGCCCCCGTCTGGTACTTCACCGCGTTCTACGCGATGCTGCGCGCGACCACGGACCCGTTCAAGATCGTCTTGATGATCGTGATTGGTCTGCTGGGCCTGTTCGCGCTGGTGCGGGCGCGCGGCAAGTGGAAGCTCGGTCTGCCCGTGCTCGCAGTCCTCGTGATTCTGGCGATGGCGTTCACCGAGTCGAAGTTCTGGGGCGTGGTGGTGATGGGCAGTGCGGTGGTATCGCTGTTCTTCCTGCCGTGGCTCGACCGGTCGCCTGTGAAGTCGATCCGTTACCGGCCGTTCTTCCACAAGGCGTTTTACGCGATCTTCGTGCTGGCCTTCCTGACGCTGGCGTTCCTCGGAACGAAGCCGCCGTCGCCAGCCGCGACGCTGATCGCGCAGATTTGCGCGCTGGTTTACTTCGCGTTTTTCCTTGGCATGCCGTTCTGGACGCCGCTTGGCAAGTTCAAGCAGCCGCCCGAACGAGTGCGGTTCAAACCCCACTAACCGCGAGCCAGGAGAAAACGAAGATGAAAAAACTACTTTCGACGCTCGCGCTGCTCGGCGCAACGGCGCTGGCGCTGTCCACGGCACTCGTTCGCGCGGAAGAAATCCCGCTCGACCGCGCGCCCGACAACACCGAAAATATCGCCTCGTTGCAGCACGGCGCCCAATTGTTTGTAAACTACTGCCTCAATTGCCACAGCGCGAACCAGATGCGTTACAGCCGATTGCAGGATATCGGCATTTCGCAGAAGGAAATTGAAAAGAACCTGTTGTTCACGACAGATAAAGTCGGCAATACGATGACGGTCGCAATGCGCCCCGACGACGCGAAAGCGTGGCTCGGCGCGATGCCGCCGGATCTGTCCGTGGAAGCGCGCGCGAAGAACAGCGACTGGCTGTACACGTATTTGCGCGGTTTCTACCGCGATGACACACGGCCGACAGGCTGGAACAATATCGTGTACGAAAACGTGAGCATGCCTCACGTGCTGTGGCAGCTTCAGGGGCAACGAACGGCGAAGTTCGAAGACGAAGTCAACGAAGAGACGAAGGAAAAGGTCAAGAAATTCGTGGGCTTCCAGCAGGTGACGCCGGGGACGATGTCGCCGGTAGATTATGATTCTGCTGTGGCCGACCTCGTGTCGTACCTTTCATGGATGTCCGAACCGACGCAGAAAACCCGTCGTCAGCTTGGCGTGTGGGTGCTGCTGTTCCTCGGCGTTCTGAGCTTTTTCGCATGGCGACTGAACGCCGCGTACTGGAAAGATATCAAATAGTCACACCGTGACGGGTGTGGGGCCGGCGCAAGGGAAGACCTGCAGGACGGTTTTCCCGGTCGCTGGCCCTTTAAGTTTTTTGAGGAAACGCAAACATGATGGTTCTGTATTCCGGCACTACTTGCCCGTTCTCCCAGCGCTGCCGGCTGGTGTTGTTCGAAAAGGGCATGGACTTCGAAATCCGCGACGTCGACCTGTTCAACAAACCGGAAGACATCGCCGTGATGAATCCGTATGGTCAGGTGCCGATTCTCGTCGAACGGGACCTGATCCTTTATGAATCGAACATCATCAACGAGTATATCGACGAGCGCTTCCCGCATCCGCAGCTGATGCCCGCGGATCCCGTCCAGCGTGCCCGCGCACGCCTGTTCTTGCTGAACTTCGAGAAGGAACTGTTCGTCCACGTCGGCACGCTCGAAAACGAGAAGGGCAAGGCCGCCGAGAAGAATCACGAGAAGGCGCGCCTCGCGATCCGCGACCGCCTGACGCAACTCGCGCCGATCTTCCTGAAGAACAAGTACATGCTCGGTGAAGAGTTCTCGATGCTCGACGTCGCGATCGCGCCGCTGTTGTGGCGTCTGGATCACTATGGCATCGAACTGTCGAAGAACGCCGCGCCGCTGATGAAGTACGCCGAGCGTATTTTTAGCCGTCCGGCCTATATCGAAGCGCTGACGCCGTCGGAAAAGGTGATGCGCCGCTGAGGTTTGAGATTGGCTTCGGGTGGGGCGCGTGGCGCTTCGATTCACGCGTCTGCCCGGCACGAGGACAGTTGATGCAAGAGATTTCCACGAAGCCGTACCTGCTGCGCGCGCTGTACGAGTGGTGTACCGATAACGGTTATACGCCGCATATCGCGGTGCGTGTCGATAACCAGACGCGTGTGCCGCGCCAGTTCGTGCGCGACAACGAGATCGTGTTGAACATCAGCTTCGAGGCGACGAGCCAGCTGCAGATGGGCAACGAGTGGATCGAGTTCCACGCGCGTTTTTCGGGCAAGTCGCACAAGATCGAGGTGCCTGTCGCGAACGTGCTCGCCATCTACGCGCGCGAGAACGGGCAGGGCATGGCGTTCCCGGTCGAGTCGGCAGGCGGCGAGGCGACGGATTCCGAGGACGACGAAGCCGTGATCGCCGACGAGCCGGAAGCGGCGGCGGCGGAAAAAGTCAGCGAAACCGATGAAGAACCGCGTCCGGACGACGATGGAACGAAAGGCGGCGGTAGAGGCCACCTCAAAGTCGTGAAATGAAGTAGAATCGCGGTCTTATGCCGGCTTAGCTCATCTGGTAGAGCAGTTGATTTGTAATCATCAGGTGGCGGGTTCGAGTCCTGCAGCCGGCACCACGCATTGAGAGTCGGGCCACGCGGCATCGCGTGGCCCGATTTGTTTTTGGGCGCATGATCGCGTTCCCGGTCGAAACATCGACGGCGAATGCACGCGGCTTCGCCGGAACCGACACGAGCGCCCGTGGCGCATACGTGCTTGCACACATGACCGATTTCCCGACCTTGACCTGGCCCGAAGCCGACGGCCCGCATTCCGCGCGTTGGCGTTCCGAAGCCGCCGTCCCGCCCGCCAAACGCGTCGTCATCGCCGACGATCGCACGACGGCCGACGCCGCATATCGCCTTGCCTGCGAGGGCACCGCGCTGTTGTGGCGCGGCGATTTCCAGAACGCACGCCAACTGCTGCAGGCGATGACTCGCCGGCTCGAACGCAAGCCTCGCAAGCAGGCCGCCAGTCCGCTCGATGCGTTCAACCTCCACCGGCAAGCCCAGTCGCAGCGCGCACGCACGCTCGGCATGCTGCTGATTCCGCTCGAAGGCGACTACACGATTCCGTTGCGCCGCGCGCCCGATGTTCGGCAGGCGTGCGAAGAAGTCTACGGACGGCCGGCACAGGAGCCGTCAATCGTTTCGTTGCGCGAGCTGCTTGGCCTGATCGGCGCGCATGAATGGCGCAAGAAAGGCGTCGAGATTCCCGCGCTTGAGGAGCGCATTCACCCGCATTACGGCGTGTTCTCGCCAGTGCGCGGCGAGTATGTGGATCTCATCGCGCGGACGCCGTTGCCGTCGCTCGAAAAGGCGTTCGATATCGGCGTCGGCACGGGCGTGCTGTCGGCCGTTCTCGCGAAGCGCGGCGTCAAGCGTATCGTCGCGACCGACCAGGACCCACGCGCGCTGGCGTGCGCGAAGGAAAACCTGACGCGCCTCGGTTATGACAGGCAGGTGGAAATCGTCGCAGTCGATCTGTTCCCGGAAGACCGTTCGCCGCTCGTCGTCTGCAATCCGCCTTGGGTGCCGGCGCGCCCGGCATCGCCGATCGAGAACGCCGTGTACGACTATGAGAATCGGATGCTGCTCGGTTTTCTGAGCGGACTCGCCGATCATCTCGAGCCGGACGGCGAAGGCTGGCTGATTCTGTCCGATTTCGCGGAGCATCTTGGCATGCGCACGCGTGACTGGCTGCTGACTGCAATCGACAACGCGGGCCTCACCGTCGCGGGGCGCGACGACATCAAGCCGCGTCATCCGAAGGCGACGGACACAACGGACCCGTTGCACACGGCGCGCGTCGCCGAAGTCACATCGCTGTGGCGGCTCAAGGCCAAATAAACCGCTGATTGCACGACAGGCGCAACCGGGCGAAAAGCGAGCCGGGGCTCAGCGCTCCGACGCCGCGACGAAATCCAGCGCGCCGCGCCCGGCAACGAGGCCGCTAGCGAAACAGGCCGTCAACAGATAGCCGCCCGTCGGCGCCTCCCAGTCGAGCATCTCGCCCGCGCAGAACACGCCGGGCAACTGTCTGAGCATCAGCGCGCGATCGAGCGCTTCGAACGGAACGCCGCCTGCGCTGCTGATCGCTTCGTCGATAGGGCGCGCACGTGCAAGCCGCAGCGGCAGCGATTTGATCGCCTGGGCGAGCTTTGGCGCATCGGTGAAGTCTTCCTTCGACAGGCATTCATGCAGCAAGCCGAGCTTCACACCCGCAATGCCGATGCGGCTGTGCAGATGACTCGACATCGAGCGTGAGCCGCGCGGCCGCGTCACTTCATCGATCACGCGCTGTGCCGTCAGGCCGGGCGCGAGATCGAGTCGTATCGTCGCTTCGCCTTCGGCGAGCAGGCGGTCGCGAATCGTCGAGGAAAGCGCATACACAAGACTCCCTTCGATGCCCGTCGACGTTACGACGAACTCACCTTGTCGATGCCGGACAACGCCGTCCATGCCTTCGACGCCGATCGACACCGGCTTTACGGGCTGGCCCGCGTAGCGCTCGCGGAAGTAGTCGGTCCAGTCAGCGTCGAAGCCGCAGTTCGCGGGCAACAGCGGCGCGACGGGGACATCGCGCTCATTCATCAGCGCGACCCACGCGGCATCGGAGCCGAGGCGCGCCCAGCTGCCGCCGCCCAGTGCGAGGACCACGGCGTCCGCGGTGACATCCAGCCCGCCTGCAGGTGTCGCGAAGCGCAGGCCATGCGCGTCATCGGATGAAGCCGACCAAGCGGTCCACTTGTGCCGCATATGAAAGCGCACGCCCGATTCCCGCAGCCGATGCAGCCACGCTCGCAGCATCGGCGCGGCTTTCATGTCGGTCGGAAACACCCGTCCCGAACTGCCGACGAACGTCTCGACACCCAACTCGTCGAGCCACGCACGCAGCGCATGCGGTCCGAATGCGTCGAGCAGCGGCGCGATATCCGCGCGGCGCTTGCCGTAACGATCGAGAAACGGCTCGATCGGCTCGGAATGCGTGATGTTCATGCCGCCTTTGCCCGCCATCAGAAACTTGCGGCCGACTGACGGCATTGCGTCGTACACGTCCGCGCGAACGCCCCCGCGCGCCAGTGCTTCGGCGGCCATCAGCCCCGCTGGGCCGCCGCCGATAACGGCAACGCGGATATGATCCTGGACGTGATCGGGCGAGTTCGACATCGGCTTGAAGTAGAGAAGGAGTGCGTGGAGAAAGGAAGCAAGGCGCGCGGCGCGAAGGCCGGTATTGTCCCACTGGCCTGGAAGCCCGGCAAACCCGCAACGGCAAACCCGCAACGGGCTCGCGCGGCGGCACAAGCGACCTATACTTTTCTCACATCCCTTCCGTTCCGGCGCACTCCGCGCCGTCCTGTCGCGCACGACTCACGTATTTCGCCGCTGCCCGCCGCTTCGCCGACCGATACGGCGAAGCGGCGCCAGCGCACGCGTTGCGCGCGACGTTTTGGTCTGAGGAGACTGTCATGGGTCGCAAATACATCGATTGCCGCGAATTCCCGAGCGACATCAACTGCACAGTCGCGCTATCTGCCGATTCGGAAAGCGAACTGCTCGAAGCCGCCGTCGAGCATGCAGTCCAGGCACACAAGCACAGCGATACGCCAGAACTGCGCGAGCAATTGAAGTCGTTGTTCCACGATGGCACGCCGCCGCTCGGCGCACCTGCCGCCGCTGCGTAGCGTGTCCGTGAGTTCAGGCGCGGCGATCGGATCACCGCGCCGACATGGCGAGGAGCGCGTGCGGCCACAAGCAGCTCACAGGAAGCAGGTGGCTGCGCGCCGTGCCCCGCAGCCGGTGACGGACTCAGCCCGGATAGGCCTCGTCGACCTTGAGTCCCGCGAGTTTGAAGATCACGCGCAGCGTCTGAGGCTTGATGTCGCGACGCGATGCGAGTGTCGTCATCACGAAGTCCAGCACTTTCGCGTATTTGAGGAGCGTCAGGCACGTCTCCAGATCGACACTGCCGTCACGCATGGCTTCCGCGAGATGCAACATCTCGACCGAGATGTCGCGCGCCATTTCGAGTTCCAGCTGCTGCTTTTCCGTCCACTCGGGCGTGGCCAGCAGTTTCGCCATGAGCTCCTGAAACTTGCGCTCGGCGTTTCCGTTGGGTGTGGTATCCATTTGCCGCCTCATCAGATCTGAGCGCGCTTCGTTGCAGTCCCGGCGCACTTCAGGTTATGTAACGTTCGAACCATGTTGCCGTTCGACCTCCCCCACGCGTACCGGCTTCTCGATGCCGCGGCGGCCGGTCGCCTGTCTCTTGTCATGCGTGCCGCGGGCCGTCAGGCTCACCGTACGGCTTGCCGCCGGCCCGCGACAGACGACTCCTGCATCGCGACACGCTTGTCCAGCAGGTCCAGAGTCAGCCGCTTTGCCGCACGAACTGTTCCTGGCTGGGCGCGATATCGCCGCCGACGCGGAAGAACCGGGACCGTCCACCGCGCTTTGGGTAAACTGACAGACACTTTTCCCTTTTTCCGTCACCTGACGCACGTTCGCGATGCAATCGGTGGCGAGTTCATTCGATGTCCAGCAAAACTTACGAAGTCCGTCCGAACCAGTCGATCGAACTACTGAAAGAACTCCATATCCTGACGCGCGACGGCAAGATGAACCAGGACAGCCGCCGCAAGCTCAAGCAGGTCTATCACCTGTTCCAGTTCATCGAGCCGCTGCTCCAGGATGTGAAGGAGACGAAAGGAGCGCTCACCCTCGTCGATCACGGCGCGGGCAAGTCCTACCTTGGCTTTATTCTGTACGACCTGTTCGTCAAAGAACTGCGGGATAACTCGCACATTTTCGGCATTGAGACGCGCGAGGAACTCGTTACGAAGTCCGAAGAGCTTGCCGCGCGCCTCGGCTTCAAGGGGATGTCGTTTCTGAATCTTTCCGTAGCGGAGTCGATCGTTTCAGACAAACTGCCGGCGAGCGTCGACATTGTCACGGCCTTGCACGCGTGCAACACGGCCACGGACGACGCGATCCGCTTCGCGCTGGAGAAGCATGCGAAGTACATCGTCGTCGTGCCGTGCTGCCAGGCGGAAGTGGCGGGCGTGCTGCGCAAGAACAAAGGCAAATCGCTCGGCAACGCGCTGACGGAGATCTGGCGGCATCCGCTGCATACGCGCGAGTTCGGCAGCCAGATCACCAATGTGCTGCGCTGCCTGCAACTGGAAGCGCACGGCTATCAGGTCAACGTGACGGAACTGGTCGGCTGGGAGCACTCGATGAAGAACGAGCTCATCATCGCGACCTATAAGGACTTGCCGCGCCGTCGTCCGGCGGAACGGCTCAATGAAGTGATGGAGACGCTCGGCATCGGCGAGTTGCGCGAGCGCTTCTACGTCGAGGCCTGAGATGCGGTGAACGGTTAGCCCGTCAGTCTTTGGCGGGCTCGCTCATCCACTTTCGCCAGCCGTCCGGCCCGAGGCGGCGCACAGTTTCCTCGTTGCGTTCGTAGATGTCAGCGGCGTCCGGAAAAGCGTCGACTGCGCGCTGGATGCTCGCTTCGCGCAGCAGATGCAGGATTGGCCACGGCGAATGGTTCGTGTAGTTCTCGATATCGTCGGGGCCGCTGCCCTCGAACTGATAGTGCGGGTGAAAGCTCGCGATCTGCAGCGTGCCTTCCAGCCGCAACTGCTTCAGCATCCGGTCCGCGAAGAACAGGCAGTCGTTGTACTCGAGAAAATCGGCGAGCGCGCGCGGGATGATAAGCAGCGTCGTGTCGATATCGGCGGGGTCGGATTCCGCCAGCATGCGCAGTTCCGTTTCCAGATCGGCAAGCACGCCTTCCATATCGGTTGCCTCGCTGATCGCGTAGCGGATCTGGTTCTTGACGTGCACCGCTTTCGCGAACGGACACAGATTCAGCCCGATGACGGCCCGTGTCAGCCAGTGGCGGGTGGCGTCGAGAATGGCGTCGTGGCTGGGGGTGTGTGATCCGGCGGGCGTCGAAGGCATGATGTGAGGCGGGCGGCAAAAGCGGAAACCGCTATTTTACCGGCGCCTCTCCGCATGCCTGTGCGACAAGCTGCACAGCGACGAGCGGCGCGACCTTGATCGGCCCGCAGCCCGGGCCATATGTCTGGCTCGATGCGTAAACGCCTTCGATCAGCAGCGCAAGCGCGTTCGCGAGTTCGGCCGGATCGCGCGCGCCCGCAGCGGCGCAAAGCTCGTTCAACCGCTGCATCAGCTTCGTCTTGTTATTCAGCACGCACAGCCTCGCCGGATGCGAGGGTTCCGGAAATTCCGCCGACACGTTGACGAACGGGCAGCCGCGATAGTCGTCCTTCGACGCGCGTCCCGACAGGTCCTCGAAATACTGCACGATCTGCTTCTTCGGCTCGCCGGGATGCTTTGCGATGCTCTCGTCGAAGCGTTTGAAGAACTGCAGGTCCGACTCTTCCAGATAGGCGACGACCAGATCGTCCTTTGACGAGAACTGGCGATACAGGCTCATCTTGTTGACGCCCGCGCGCTCGACGACGGCATCGACCCCCACCGCCCGCACGCCTTCCCGGTAGAACAGGTCGGCGGCGGCGCGTAGCAGATGCCGCTGCGCTTCGGAGCCGGCCGTCTGCGTGCGGCGGCTCGGCGCGGATTTGGTGGTGTCGGAATTGGCCATGGTCTTGTGATCCACGAGTAAGACGCCTTGACATGTTACCGACCGGTAACTAACATTGCAACACTGATTGTGACAGACCAGTCACAAGTCCTTTACGAAGTTGGTAAGAATCCGTGCTGTGAAGGATCGGGTACGGCGAACCCATTGGAGAACCGATGAACTGGGCAGCAAGAATGATAGGTGGGCGCTTCCACTACGGCTGGCTGGCCGTGGCGGTGGTCTTTCTGGTGTTGCTTGCGGCGGCCGGCACGCGCGCGACGCCGAGCGTGATGATGGTGCCGCTCGAACACGATTTCGGCTGGAGCCGCGCGACGATCTCGCTGGCAATTTCGGTGAATATCGCGCTGTATGGGCTGATGGGCCCGTTCGCGGCGGCGGCGATGCAGCGCTTCGGCGTGCGCCCCACCATTCTGGCGGCGCTCGGCGCGATGGCGGCGGGCGTCGGCCTGTCGTCGCTGATGACGCATCCGTGGCAGATGATTCTCGTGTGGGGCGTGATGGTCGGCGGCGCGACGGGCGTGGCGGCGCTGACGCTGTCGGCGACGGTCGTCAACCGCTGGTTCACGACGCATCGCGGTCTCGTGATGGGGATACTCACCGCCAGTTCGGCGACGGGCCAGCTCGTGTTCCTGCCGCTCCTTGCGGCGATCGCGCAGCATCACGGCTGGCGGCCCGTCGTGTGGACGGTCGCGGCGGCTGCGGCCGTCGTGCTCCCGCTCGTCGCGTTCCTGCTGCCGGAACGTCCCTCCGACATGGCGCTGCGTCCATATGGCTCACCCGCCGACGCGCCCATTCGGTCCGACATGAGCAAGCAAAACCCGCTTGCGATCGCATTCGGCACGCTGGCTTCGGCAAGCAAGACGCGCGACTTCTGGCTGCTGTTTTTCAGCTTCTTCATCTGCGGCGCGAGCACGAACGGTTATGTCGGTACCCACCTGATCGCGATGTGCGGCGACTACGGGATGACGGAAGTGCAGGGCGCATCGCTGCTCGCGGCAATGGGCATCTTCGATCTGTTCGGCACGACGCTGTCGGGCTGGCTGTCGGACCGCTTCAACGCCCGCGTGCTGCTGTTCTGGTACTACGGCCTGCGCGGCCTGTCGCTGATCTATCTGCCGCACGCGTTCGGCATCGACTTCTTCGGCTTGCCGCTTTTTGCCGTGTTCTACGGCCTCGACTGGATCGCGACCGTCCCGCCGACCGTGCGCCTCGCCACCGATGTGTACGGCAAGGAGTCGGCGCCCGTCGTGTTCGGCTGGGTCGTCGCGGGGCACCAGCTCGGAGCGGCATTCGCGGCGCTCGGCGCGGGCATGCTGCGCGCGAGCCTCGGCACGTACACGGTTGCATCGATGATCTCGGGCGGCTTGTGCCTCATCGCGTCGATCATCGTGCTGCGGATCAATCGCGGCGAACGACGCGTGGCGAGTCAGGCCACTGTCTGACGCTTGCGTCGCGGCGGTTTGCGTCCCCTCCGTTTGGATCTCCTTCGTTTGCATTCCTTGGGGCGCCACGTTTAGACGCAGAAGCAAGCGCTTCGGATCATCCTCACAGCGCGTCGCAGCCGAAGAGCCGCGGCGCGCTTTTCCATTGCGCTCGCGCGATTTGCATCTGCACGACGCGCGAAGCGGGATCGGGACGCCTCGGTTATCCTAGTGGGCCCTCGGGCTACGGCCCGCCATTCATGAATTTCGACCGAGAGATGCGCATGACCAACAAACCCGCACCCACCGACGTTCCCATTCATGAACTGATCGCCGGCCGCTGGAGCCCGCGCGCGTATTCGAGCGAGCCTGTGAGCCGCGAGCAACTGCGCGCGGTGCTCGAAGCGGCACGCTGGGCGCCTTCGTCGTACAACATGCAGCCGTGGCGTTTCGTCGTGTTCGATCGCTCGACTGACGAAGTGGCGTTCAAGAAAGCGTTCGACACGCTCGTGCCGTTCAATCAGGCCTGGAACGCGAATGCACCGGTGCTGATCTGCGTGACGACGCACACGCTGACGTCGAAGGGCGATGTGAACCGCTGCGCGCCGTACGACGCGGGTGCGGCGGCAATGTCGCTGGTCTTGCAGGCGCACGCGCTCGGACTGGCCGCGCATCAGATGAGCGGCTTCGACGTGAACGCATTCCGCAAGGCGTTTTCGGTGCCCGACGACGTCGAAGTGATCGCGATGATTTCGCTTGCGCACTGCGGCGATATCGACAAGCTCGACCCTGTGCTGCGTGAGCGCGAGAAGTCGGCGCGCGTGCGTCTGCCGCTCGGCGACGTCGCCTATGCGGGCGCGTGGAACAAGGCGTTCTGAGCGATCCGCGAGCCGCTTTCGCACCACGACCCGACGCGGCCCGAGGGCCGCGTTTTTCATGCGCGTCCGATTAGTCGCTGTCGACGGCGGACAGCGGCGTCGCGACGGTTTCGAGAGATCGCCGTTCCGCGTTGACGCCCCAGATCGCGGCGATCAGCGCGGCGGCGAGCATCAGCGCCGAGCCCACCAGATAGCCGGAAAAGACTTCGCTGCGCTGGTGCGTGTCGATCAGCCGGCCGAAGAAGGCGGGACCCGCGATGCCGCCGAGCGCCGTTCCGAACGCGTAGAACACCGCAATCGCAAGCGCGCGGATTTCGAGCGGGAACGATTCGCTGACGGTCAGATACGCGGAACTCGCGGCCGCCGAAGCGAAAAAGAAAATCACCATCCACGAGATCGTCTGCGTCGTCACGGAGAGCATTTCCTTTTCGAACATATAGCCGCTGACGGTCAGCAGGATTCCCGACAGCGCATACGTCGCGGCGATCATCTTGCGTCGGCCGATCACGTCGAACAGCCTGCCGATCAGCAGCGGCCCGGTGAAATTGCCGAACGCGAACGGCAGGATGTACCAGCCGATGTGCTCGCCCGGCACGTGATAGAAGTCGGTCAGCACGAGCGCGTAGGTGAAGAAGATCGCGTTGTAGAAGAACGCCTGCGCCGTCATCAAGGACAGCCCGACCAGCGCGCGGCGCCGGTGCAGCATGAACAGCGTGTGGAAAACCTCGCGCAGCGTCGTGTGATCGCGAGCCCGCAGACGCAGGCGGTTCAGGCCGTCGTCTGCGAGCGTGTGATTGGCCGCGCGAAAGCGTGTTTCGATGCCTTCGACGATCGAGCGCGCCGCTTTCTCTTCGCCGTGCGTGAGCAGCCAGCGCGGGCTTTCGGGTATCCAGGCGCGCATCGGCAGAATCGCCAGCGCGAGCGCCGCGCCGATGAAAAAGCACGCGCGCCAGCCCCAGTCGCCGGGCAGCAGATGCGGATCGAGCAGAACCAGCGAGCCGAACGCGCCCAGCGCCGCGCCGATCCAGAACGTGCCGTTGATCGCGAGGTCGGTGTGGCCGCGCACGCGGGCGGGCGTGAACTCCTGAATCGTCGAGTTGATCGCCGTGTATTCGCCGCCGATGCCCGCGCCCGTCAGGAAGCGAAAGATGAGAAAGCTCGCGAGATTCCACGAAAAGGCCGTCGCCGCCGTGGCCGCCAGATACAACGCGAGCGTGATGAAAAACAGCTTGCGCCGCCCGAGCCGGTCGGTCAGCCAGCCGAAGCCGAGCGCGCCAAGCACCGCGCCGGCGATATACGCGCTGCCCGCGAGGCCGACGTCCGCGTTCGAGAAACGCAGCACTGCGCTCGACTTCAGCGCGCTCGCCACCGAGCCCGCGAGCGTCACCTCCAGCCCGTCGAGCAGCCACGTCACGCCGAGCGCGACGACGATCAGCGTGTGAAAGCGCCCCCAGGGCAAGCGGTCGAGCCGCGATGGCAGATCGGTCTCGACGATGGTCGTCGGGTCGCTGCGAATCGTGGCGGCGGAGGATTCCTCCATCGAGTCTCCAGAAGTCTCGTGAATGTTCGAATGTGATCCGTCGAGTGATCGGAAGGTTCTGCAAGCTGGCAATCTGACGGGGTATCCTGTCGCATTCATCCGCGCGCGGCGCGACCCTTGGATGGAGCAAATTGCGTTCCGCGACGCCGGCAACGTGCGCAGTGCGCTATGGGCGCTGTCGGGGTTGCTGTCGGTTGATGGTGTCACCGCTTTCATGTTACAAAGCCCGTCCTCTTTCTGTGCGCGCCAGCGCGAGCGGCGTTTCCTGCCATGACCTATTGCGCGATTGACTTCGGCACGTCTAACTCGGCGGTCGCCGTCCCGGTCGGCGGCCCGTCGGCTGAACAAGCTGTGTTGAAGTTGGCGCCCGTCGAAGGCGCGTACACGACGCTGCCCACCGCCGTCTTCTTCAACACCGACGAAAACACCCGCGAGTACGGCCGTGCGGCGCTCGACGCGTATATCGACGGCTTCGATGGCCGCCTGATGCGTTCGATGAAGAGCATTCTCGGCTCGCCGCTTGCCGAGAACACGACCGATCTCGGCGATGGCAGCGCGATCAAGTACACCGAAGTCATCGCGATCTTCGTCACGCATCTGAAGCGGTGCGCCGAGCAGGCGGCGGGCACGCCGATCGCCCGCGCGGTGCTCGGACGTCCGGTGTTTTTCGTCGACGACGATCCGCGCGCCGACCTGCTCGCGCAACAGCAACTGGAAGCGGCGGCGCGTTCGGTCGGCCTTCGGGAGATTCACTTCCAGTACGAGCCGATCGCGGCCGCGTTCGACTACGAAGCGCATCTGACGCACGAGGGGCTCGTGCTGGTCGCGGATATCGGCGGCGGCACGTCCGATTTCTCGCTGGTGCGCGTCGGCCCGGAGCGGATGAAGCGTCTGGAGCGCAAGGACGACGTGCTGGCACACCACGGCGTGCACGTCGCCGGAACGGATTTCGACCGGCGCGTCGAGCTAGCGACGATCCTGCGCGAACTCGGCTATCAGTCGCTCGATCCCGAAAGCCGTGAGGTGCCGAACCGCGTTTATTTCGACCTCGCGACGTGGCATCTGATCAACACGATTTACACGCCGAAGCGCGTATCCGAACTGGCGCTGATGCGGCATCTTTACTCGGACACGCGCCATCACGACCGGCTGATGCGCGTCGTCGAGCAGCGCTTTGGCCATGCGCTTGCTGCGCACGCGGAGGAAGCGAAGATTGGCGTCGCGGCGGGCGGTGAGACGCTGATCGACCTGGAGATCGTCGAGGAGGACTTGCGCCTTGCCTTCGACGAAGCGCAACTGATTGCGGCCGGCAAGGACGAGACGCAGCGCATCGTGCAGGCTGCGCGCGAAACGGTGCAACGAGCGGGCGTCGCGCCGCGCGACGTCGATGCGCTTTACTTCACGGGCGGATCAACGGGGCTCGCGTTTCTGTCGAGCGCGCTGGCGGCGGCGTTTCCCGATGCGCGTCCTGTTTTCGGCGACCGGCTCGCGAGCGTCGCAACAGGCTTGGGCATTCACGCGCGACGCCTGTTCCGGTAAAGACTCATACAGCGCGTCGATAATCGCATCGGTCAATAAACAAAAAACCCCGCCGAGGCGGGGTTTTTTGCGTTCCAGAAGGAGGCGAAGCTTAGGCCGGCTTGATGTTAGCGGCTTGCTTGCCCTTCGGACCCGTCTTGACGTCGTAGGTAACCTTTTGGTTTTCCTGCAGCGTCTTGAAGCCTTCGACGCGGATTTCCGAGAAATGCGCGAACAGATCTTCACCGCCGGCGTCCGGCGTGATGAAGCCAAAGCCCTTTGCGTCGTTGAACCACTTGACGGTACCGGTTTCCATATTACTTTTTCCTAAAAATGGTGAACAAGGCCGAAGCCAAAAAAAAGGCCGTAGCCCGAGGGTGCATGAAAATCAAGGAAGGGTAATGGGACCAACCGGAGTACCGTTGATGGGCGAACTACGAAAGACCAATTCACTCGCCGCTTGAAATCCTGCCCGTTCTTTATACGGGCATTTCGAGAGAAGGTCAACCGCAATCTTTAAATCCCCATATAGGACGGGGATATCGGCGCCGCATCGCTTGTCTTACAAAGCTTGCTATGTTCTTGATTTTTTTATAGGACGGACACGCTTTTTGACTGCAATCGGGCGGTGCAACCGTTAAACTACGCCCCGCGCGCGACGGGTTGCACCTTGCGTAACCCGCAACCCGGACTCGCGCCCGCCCTCCGTATGCCCTAGTCTTTTGGATGACCTCCAGCCGTCTCTCGTGGCACGCGGCAGCGGCGTGCTTTCAGATCGTAACCATCTTGCATGGGACGGGAGCAAGCGCTAAAGCCCAATTCCCGTCGACACAGGAGAAGTCGTGAAAAGTTCTATTCAACGGCACATCGGCCCATTCGCGCTGATGCTGACGGGGCTCGGCTCGATCATCGGATCGGGCTGGCTGTTCGGCGCCTGGAAGGCGGCCAAGATTGCAGGTCCTGCCGCGATCTGCGCGTGGG
>NZ_JBFRCH010000021.1:0-114497 GCF_040965635.1 Paraburkholderia phymatum | reverse complement strand
GCGGGTGCGCTTCGTCGACAGATCCAGACCAAGACCAAGCTGTGTCATCTCGCCGCTCCTTGAAGTATCCCCATCCCAGGATAGTTCACGCTCACGTCAGTGCCAGGACTTTTGCAGAGATTCCTAAAGCAAAGAAAGCGGACTCACACCGCCAGTGCTTGACGTTTACCCACGGGCTCTCAGCGTCCCCATCCTTCACGCGGCAACACACTGGTCCATGTTCGTTGCCAACCCACTACTTAAGCGCCTCACCTGCTTCGTGCACCCGCGTTGCGGCCCGCGATATCGAACATTCCGCGCCCCTTTGCGGCAAACTGTATGCAGGCATTCGCGCTACGCAGGACACCGTCGCTACGCGATGCCACTACAAGTGCGAGTGGCGTCCTGTACGACACAGCAACCTCGTTCACTACCGACATGCGGCGCCGAAACGTTCGATACCCTTGCGCGTGCCACGCATGCGTGAAGCGGGTGAGGCGTTTGGCAGAACGTTGGCGACGAACATCAGCGAGAACACTGTCGTGTGAAACGCGGGGACGTTGGGAGCCCGTGGGTAAACGACAAGGATTAGCGGTGTGAGCCCGCTTTCTTTGCTTACTTTCTTTGCGGCGGCAAAGAAAGTAAGTGCCGCCCCGCACAGGGGCAGCGCCCGCGCCGCGAGGCGCTAATGCGGATGCCAGCGATAAAGGCAAAGCGAACCAGCGCATCGCGGATGCCAGCGATAAAGGCAAAAACCAAACAGCGTCGCAGACAACGCAAAAAGCAAAACCGGCACCCAAAGGCACCGGTCTATTAGAAAGGCAGAGCGGATAAGAAGGGGAACAACCCCTTAAAACCAGATCAAATCCCCGCGAACGCCGGAACTCGCCCATCCGGCCCATAAAGCGCGCCACGCTCCGGCCCAACGGCGACATTCAAAGCAGCAAGCGCCCGCCGGTTATATTCCATGCGAGTCCGGATCAACGCGCCATTCGTGGTGTTGAACCGCTTCGCGCGTTCAACTGCCTTTTGCAGCAAAGACCACTGCGTACCAAGCCGCGAATCGTTGGCGACCGCCATCTCCATGCCTTTCCATCCCGTCGGATAGCCAAGCTGCACGAGCTGCGAATCGCGTACTTTCTCGAGAGTCGAGAGCCTCTCCACCAGCTCCATCTTCTTTTCGACGATGGGCGGCAGCGTCTCGATGGGATGCACCGTGGTCAGCGCCTTTTCCTCGGCTGCGAGGACGGAGGCAAACAGCTCCACAGCGGAATATTCGTCGATGACGGTGGCAAGCAGGGCGTCTTTCATCACTAACAACTCGCTAGGCAGGCTCGCGCCGCGCGCAAAACCGGATTGGTCACACATGCCGCCCGGCTCCCGGCGCACCACATCGGTACGCCCGTCAGTTGCCGGCCGACTGGCTCTTCTGTTGCAGCAGTTCACGCGCCGTCGCCAGCACGCCATCGGCAATCTTGCCGGAGTCGATCGTCAACGTGCCGTCCTTGATCGCCTGCTTGATCGACTCGACATGCGTCGTATCAATGTCCGATGTGCCCGCGCTCGCCAGGCTCTGCAGATGCGACGACAGTCCCGACAGGTTCACATTGGCGTCGCCCGACGCGCCCGTGGCCGTCGATGCGCTCGACGTCGCCGTGCTCGCACCGCCCGTCGCGGCGGTATCGCCTTGCTGCGTGCGCTGCAGCCCGTCTTTCAACGTCTGCAGGCGAGATTGGGTAGTGGAATCAACTTTCACGATTGGCTTCCTGATCGATTTGAATGTGATATCGGCAATCACACCGTCGAACTTTAGCGCAATCGATCGGACACGTTTTTCAAGTTGTAACCGCGCGCGCGGCACTTCGTCAGAGCTGGATTTCGACGGTTCCGCCGTCTTTCACGATGCCCTGCACGATCTGTCCACTCGCCATCTTCACCTTCACCGGCTGGCCCGGCGACGCATTGTTCATCACGCTGCCTTCCGCCGAAATCGAAAAGCCCTGCCCTTGCGCGACCACCTTCACCGTCTGGCCGATCGTCACCGACTCGGCGCTCTTAAGCATGTCCCGGCGCAACGGCAGGCCCGCCGACACGCGCATCAGCGCGACCGAGCCGACCGCCTGCGCGGGATCGGTGATCACGGCTTGCGGCAGGAGCGTCAGATCGCCGTCGCGGGCGACGAGATCGGCGGCCGTCAGCAGTTCGCCCGGACCGATCGCGCGCGACGCCAGGTAGTAAGTCGCGTGCACCGACACCTTCGCTTGCAGATAAAGCGTCCACGGACGCTCGCCCGCGCAGCGAACGCCGACCGTCGTGCGGCCCCACAGGCGCGCGCCCGTCGGCATGAATGGTTCGAGCGTCGTGCACGCCGCGAGGCCGCGCGGAAATGCCGTCGCCACGCTGATCTCGACTTTGCCCGGCAATCCCGCCGATTGCTGTTGCAGATAGGCGAGCGCGGCCCGGCGGATCGATTCGCCGTCCTGCTGTCCAGCGGGAACGGGCGCGGCGGGTTGCGCCGCCGCTTGAACTTGAGCCTGAGCCTGAACTTGCGCCGGCACAGCGACAGCCGGTGCGGACGCAGCCGCCGCGTTATTGCGCGCGACGCCGCCGCGAGGCTGCGCCGTCGCTGCATTCGGGAATGCGTTGCCAGCGGGAGGATTCACGGCGATCGGCTGCACGCCCGCTGTTTGACGGGCGGCGGCCTGGGCCGGCGCGACCATCACGGGCATCACCTGACGCGAGGCCGGTTGCAGGCTCACGCGCATGATGCCCGGCGCGTTTGCCGCGACGGCGGGTTCCTTTTGCACGACGGCTTCGGCAGCGCCGGGAATCACGATCGCGCCATCGGCGTGCGCGGCTTGCGCGAAGCGGTCGGCATCGTTGCGACGATTCGGGCCGAGCATTGACGGCACAACGGCAGGCGCAGCAACGCCCGGAGTGGCAACGGCGGCCACAGTGCCACGCGGCGCGGACGCATTCATGCGCTCGGCCATCGCTTGCAGTTCGGCGGGATTTTTCTCTGCCGTTCCCGCGATCACGATCGGACCGCCGTTCTCCTGCGCCTGCGCATGCGAGACGACAGCGCAGGCGCCGACCAGCACCATCGCCGACAGCGTGCGGGCAGCGCGCGCACCCACGCGGCGAGCGTGGCGCGAAGCGGTGGCGGCAGGCGAGGGCATGGTCGTTCTCCATCTGATGCATAGGTACGAATCGCATTCTAGAGATAGGCCACCTCGCAGAAACGGTGAATAGAGGCGTCCTTCCCCGGCTATTCGTCCGATTAAGTCTTGCGCCGCGCCCATAAGATGCACCACATGCGAAAAGGCCGTCCCGGCCCGCATGGTCGAGACGCCTGCTATCAGACAGCGCGTATCCACGAATGCGAACGGGACGCCTCGGACGGTTCAACGGAGAACTCAATGCTCGACAAACTCGATGCCGAATTTGCCTTTGGCCGCCAGGCGCTCGACGTGCGCGCCTATCGGCAGGAGCTGCTGTCGTCGAACGTCGCGAATGCCGATACGCCCGGCTACAAGGCGCGCGACATCGACTTCGCGTCGGCGCTCGCCGGCTCGCTGAAGAAAAGCGGCGGCGCGACGGCGGGCGCATCGAACAACGCGACGCTCGCGATGACCCAGCCGGCGGGCGTGACCCAGGGCATGTCGATGGCGTCGACGGAAGCCGGCCACATGATGGGCAAGGCGCGTCTCGTCGCGACGGGCGGCCCGACCGACGACTTCGGCAAGGTCGCCTACCGGATTCCGACGCAGCCCGCGCTCGACGGCAATACCGTCGATCTCGATGCCGAGCGCGTGCAGTTCGCCGACAACTCGCTGCACTTCGAGGCGGGCATGACGGTGCTGTCGCAACAGATCAAGTCGATGCTGGCGGCGATCACGTCGAACAGCTGATGGAATTGCGCAGCCGCCGGCACAGGCGGCAGCGCGCTGGATCAACGCTAAAAACCAGAACGCTACGGGATTAGACGCCGGTGCGCCGGCAAGAGAGGTCGAAAAGCCATGCCATCCCTGATGAACATTTTCAATGTCGCCGGTTCGGCGATGTCTGCGGAGTCGCAGCGCCTGAACGTGACGGCGTCGAACCTCGCGAACGCCGACAGTACGACGGGCCCCGACGGCAAGCCGTACAAGGCGAAGCAGGTCGTGTTCGCCGTCAACCCGATCGGCGGCGCGCGCACGGGTTCGGGCCAGCAGATCGGCGGCGTGCAGGTGAAGGGCGTCATCGACGATCCGACGCCGATGAAAACGTCGTATGACCCCGGCAATCCGGCCGCCGACGCAAACGGTTACGTGACGCTGCCCAACGTCGACCCCGTGCAGGAAATGGTCAACATGATTTCGGCTTCGCGCTCCTACCAGGCCAACGTCGAAACGCTCAACACCGCGAAACAGCTGATGCTGAAGACGCTCACGATCGGAACCTGAGGAGAGCCTTCTTGACTACGCAAACCACGATCGGCAACAACGGCGCGACGGTGTCGCAGACGCTGCTCGACACGATGAACGGCACGAAAAGCGCGTCGTCGGGCAGCGCAGCGGGTGCGACGTCGGGCAGCGATCTGCAGAACACGTTCCTGCAACTGCTCATCGCGCAGATGAAGAACCAGGACCCGACCAATCCGATGGACAGCTCGCAGATGACTTCGCAGCTCGCCCAGATCAACACGGTGACGGGCATCCAGCAGTTGAACACGTCGCTGACCTCGCTTGCGTCGCAGCTCACGACGAACCAGCAGACGCAGGCCGCGAACCTCATCAGCACGACGGTGCTCGCGCCGGGCGACAGCTTCTCGGTGGCATCGGGCAAGGCGACGGGCTTCGGCGTCACGCTCGCGTCCGGCGCGACGGACGTGCAGATCACGGTGAAGAACTCAGCGGGCCAGGTGGTCAACACGATCGATCTCGGCAAGCAGTCGGCGGGCACGATCCCCATCGGCTGGACGCCCGTCGACAAGAGCGGCAACGCGCTGCCCGACGGCACGTACACGTTCACGGCCACCAGCACGTCGGGAAGCGGCACGGGTTCGCCCGCCACGCTGTCGGCGGCCACGGTGCAAGGGGTCATCAAGCAGACGGACGGCACGCCAGGCCTCGTCCTTTCGAACGGCAAGACGGTCGGCCTGTCGACGATCGCCGCCATCATCTAAACGCATTCGGCATCACGGGATACGGAGACCTCCATGGGTTATCAGCAAGGGTTGAGCGGACTGGCGGGCGCATCGAGCGACCTCGACGTCATCGGCAACAACATCGCCAACGCGAACACCGTCGGCTTCAAGCAGGGCCAGGCGCAGTTCGCCGACATGTACGCGAACTCGATCGCGACGGCCGTCAACAACCAGATCGGCATCGGCACGCGCCTGTCGGAAGTCGAGCAGAACTTCTCGCAAGGCACGATTTCGAGCGATGACATCGCGCTGCACGTCGCGATCAACGGCAACGGCTTCTACCAGATGTCGAACAACGGCGCGCTGACGTACTCGCGCAACGGCGTGTTCCAGCTCGACAAGAACGGCTACATCGTCAACGCCGACGGCCTCAAGCTGATGGGCTACGCGGCGAACAAGAACGGCATCATCAATACGGCGGGCACGGTGCCACTGCAGGTGCCGACGGCCAATATCGCGCCGACGGCCACGACGACCATCACGGCGGGCCTGAACCTGAACGCGCAAGACGCGCTCAAGCTGGGCACGCCTTCGGTTTCCTTTGGCGCGACCAACACGGGCAGCCTGACGAACAACGGCGTGTCGATCACGGACGCGACGCAAGGCACGAACGCCAACACCTATACGATCACCTTCGGCGCTGGCACACCGCCGACCACCTACACGTTGGCCTCCAGCGACGGCACCAGCACGACGGGCACCTATTCCGCCAATTCACCCATCAAGCTCGGCAACGGTGAGACGATTACCCTCGCCAACACGCCCGGCGCAAACGACACAGTTACGATCGCGCCGACGGCCCTCGCGTTCGACCCGACCAACAATGCAACGTACAGCTACACGACTTCCGTGCCCGTCTACGACTCGCTCGGCGGCGAGCAGCAGGTCGACATGTACTTCGTGAAGACGGCGGCGGGTTCGTGGGACGTGTACGCAGGCAAGGACGGCAACGTGCCGACGACGAAGATCGGCACGGCGAAGTTCGACACGTCAGGCAATCTGGTCAGCACGCTGGATCAGGCCGGCAACCCGACTTCTACGCTGTTCGCGTTCAACTTCTCGATTCCGAACTCGGACGGCTCGGCCACGCCGCAGAACCTCACGCTGAAGATCGGCGGCACGACGCAGTTCGGCAGCAAGGACGGCGTGAACTCGCTGGTGCAGGACGGCTTCGCGGCCGGCCAGCTGACCAACTTCACGATCGGCACCGACGGCACCATCACGGGCAACTACTCGAACGGCCAGACGGCGGCGCTCGGCCAGGTCGCGCTCGCGACCTTCGCGAACCAGAACGGCCTCATCAACCTCGGCAATAACCAGTTCCAGGCGACGGCGGCTTCGGGCGTCGCGGTGGTGGCCGCGCCGGGCTCGACGAACCACGGCTCGCTGCAAGGCGGCGCGACCGAAAACGCGAACGTCGACCTGACGAGCGAACTGGTGAACCTGATCACGGCGCAGCGCAATTACCAGGCGAACGCGCAGACGATCAAGACCCAGCAGGCCGTCGACCAGACGCTCATCAACCTGTAACGCTGACGCACCGACACCATCATGGACCGGCTCATCTACACCGCGATGTCGGGCGCGACGCAGGCGCTCGAACAGCAAGCCGTGGTCGCGAACAACCTCGCGAACACCTCGACGACGGGCTTTCGCGCGCAGCTCGCGACGTTCCGCGCCGTGCCGATGGCGTTCGGCGACGGCAGCACGATTCAGGACGACACCACGCGCACTTTCGTGCTGTCGTCGACGCCGGGCGCGGACTACACGCCCGGCCCGATCCAGCAGACGGGCAACCCGCTCGACGTCGCCGTCCAGGGACCGGGCTGGCTGTCCGTGCTGACGCCGGACGGCTCGGAAGCCTACACGCGCGCGGGCAACTTGCACGTCGACGAAAACGGCCAGCTCGTGACGGCCAGCAACATGCCCGTCGTGGGCGGCGGCGGCCCGCTGTCGGTGCCGCCCGGCTCGCAGGTGACGATCGGCCGCGACGGCACGGTGTCGGCGCTGATCCCGGGCGATCCGCCGACGTCGATTGCCATCGTCGATCAGCTGAAACTGGTGAACCCCAATCCCGCTTCGCTCACGCGCGGCGACGACGGACTCTTCCGCACCGCCGACGGCAATCCGGCGGACGCCGATCCGAATGTCGTCGTGGCGGCGGGGGCGCTCGAGGGCAGCAACGTGAACCCGGTGGCGGCGATGGTCTCGATGATCACCAACGCGCGCCAGTTTCAGATGCAGACGAAGATGATCGAGTCCGCCGACCAGAACGAACAGTCGGCGAACAAGCTGCTCGACTTCAGCTAACCCGATACGGATTCAACGGAACGCACGACGCTGCGTTCACAACCAGGTTGCATGGGACGGGAGTGACGCCAACAAAGCGCTAACTCCCGTCGACCGCGAAGCATGGGACCGGAGTAAGTGCTCTGCATGGGGCTGGAGTAAGTGCTAAAGCACTAACTCCAGCCGACAGCTAAAGCGCTAACTCCGGTCCACACAGGAGAGAAGAACAGTGAACCGCTCACTCTATATCGCCGCCACGGGCATGAATGCGCAACAGGCGCAGATGGACGTGATCTCGAACAACCTCGCGAACGTCAGCACGAACGGCTTCAAGGGCTCGCGCGCCGTGTTCGAAGACCTGCTGTATCAGACGATCCGCCAGCCCGGCGCGAACTCGACGCAGCAGACGGAACTGCCGTCGGGCATCCAGCTCGGCACGGGCGTCCAGCAGGTCGCGACCGAGCGCCTGTACACGCAGGGCAACCTGCAACAGACGGGCAACTCGAAGGACGTCGCGATCAACGGACAGGGCTTCTTCCAGGTGCTGATGCCGGATGGCACGAACGCCTACACGCGCGACGGCTCGTTCCAGACCAACGCGCAAGGCCAGCTCGTCACGTCGAGCGGCTATCAGGTGCTGCCGGCGATCACGATTCCGCAGAACGCGACGTCGCTCACGATCGGCAGCGACGGCGCCGTGTCCATCACGGTCGCGGGTTCGAGCGCCACCCAGCAGATCGGCGCGCTGCAACTGGCGACGTTCATCAATCCGGTCGGCCTCGACGCGAAGGGCGAAAACCTGTTCGCCGAAACGTCGTCGTCGGGTGCGCCGAACATCACGACGCCGGGCCTGAACGGCGCGGGCACGCTGAATCAGGGCTACGTCGAATCGTCGAACGTGAACGTCGTGCAGGAGCTGGTCAACATGATCCAGACCCAGCGCGCGTATGAAATCAACAGCAAGGCCGTGACGACGTCGGACCAGATGCTGCAGACGCTCGGCCAGATGCCGGTTTGAGCAGGCTGAGCTGTTGAAAGCAGGAATCAAACAGGCGGTAATCAAGATGTCGCACTTCACCCGTACCCCCGTCCTTCTGCGCAGCGCGCGGGCAGCCTCGATGCTCGCGTGCGCCGGCGTGCTCGCAGCCGCGCTCGGCGGCTGCGGGCTCGTGCCGAAGCAGCCGATCACCCAGCAGCCGATGTCGGCGCTTCCGCCGACGCCGCCGTCGCTGCAGACGCCCGGCTCGATCTACAACCCGGGGTACGCTGGCCGGCCGCTGTTCGAAGACCAGCGGCCGCGCAATGTCGGCGACATCCTGACCATCGTCATCGCCGAAAACATCAACGCGACGAAATCGTCGGGTGCCAACGCCAACCGCGACGGCACGACGAAATTCGGCGTGCCGACAGCCGGGTTTCTGAGCGGCTTCTTCGGCAAGGTCAACCTCGACGCGAGCGGCGACAACACATTCAAGGCAGCGGGCGGCGCGAGCGCGGCGAACACGTTCAACGGCACGATCACCGTCACGGTGACGAACGTGTTGCCGAACGGCAATCTCGTCGTAAGCGGCGAAAAGCAGATGCTGATCAATCAGGGCAACGAGTTCGTGCGCTTCTCGGGCGTCGTCAATCCGAACACGATCAACGGCCTCAACGCCGTCTACTCGACGCAGGTCGCGGACGCGAAGATCGAATACTCGGCGAAGGGCTATATCGACGAAGCCGAGAACATGGGTTGGCTGCAACGCTTCTTCCTCAACGTCGCGCCGTGGTGATCATGCGTACCGTTTCTCTCTTCGGCCCGGTGTTCAGCTTCGCGACGCGTGCACTGGCCGTGATCGCGCTCGCCTGCGCGGCGCTGCCCGTCACGACGCACGTCGCGCACGCCGAGCGTCTGAAAGACCTCGCGCAGATCCAGGGCGTGCGCGACAACCCGCTGATCGGCTATGGCCTCGTCGTCGGACTCGACGGCACGGGCGACCAGACGATGCAGACCCCGTTCACGACGCAGACGCTCGCGAACATGCTCGCGAACCTCGGCATCTCGATCAACAACCAGCAGGCGGGCGCGAGCAACTCGGGCGCGAATGCCCTCTCCAGCATGCAGCTGAAGAACGTCGCGGCCGTGATGGTGACGGCCTCGCTACCCGCGTTCGCGCGTCCCGGCGAAGCGATCGACGTCACGGTGTCGTCGCTCGGCAACGCGAAGAGCCTGCGCGGCGGTACGCTGCTGCTCACGCCGCTCAAGGGCGCGGACGGCGCGGTGTACGCACTCGCGCAGGGCAACATGGCCGTCGGCGGCGCGGGCGCGAGCGCGAACGGCAGCCGCGTGCAGGTGAACCAGCTTGCGGCGGGCCGCATCGCGGGCGGCGCGATCGTCGAGCGCTCCGTGCCGACGACGATCTCGCAGGCGGGCACGATGCAGCTCGAACTCAACGACATGGACTACGACACGACGCAGCGCGTGACGTCCGCGATCAACAACGCGTTCGGCTTCGGCACGGCCGTTGCGCTCGACGGACGCACGATCCAGCTGCGCGCGCCTGCCGATCCGGCGCAGCAGGTCTCGTTCATGGCGCAGTTGCAGAACCTCGACGTGAAGCCCGCGCAGGCCGCCGCGAAGGTGATCCTGAACGCGCGCACGGGCTCGATCGTGATGAACCAGATGGTGACGCTGCAAAACTGCGCGGTCGCGCACGGCAATCTGTCCGTGATCATCAATACGCAGCCCGTCGTGAGCCAGCCGGGCGCGTTCTCGAACGGCCAGACCGTGGTCGCGCAGCAGTCGCAGATTTCGATGAAGCAGGACAACGGCGCGCTCAAGCTCGTCACGGCAGGCGCGAACCTCGCGGAAGTGGTGAAGGCGCTCAACGCGCTCGGCGCGACGCCCGCCGATCTGATGTCGATCCTCCAGGCCATGAAGGCAGCGGGTGCGCTTCGCGCCGAGCTTGAGATCATCTAAGGAACAACGAGAATGAACTCCGACACGACACGCAACGCAGCGAACGAACTGACGAACCGCTTTGCGCTCGACGTGCAGGGCTTCGACGCGATGCGCGCCCAGGCGGCCGCGAATCCGCGCGAGGCGATGAAGTCGGCGGCGAAGCAGTTCGATGCCGTCTTCACGCAGATGATGTTGAAGAGCATGCGCGACGCAACGCCGTCCGACGGTCCGTTCGATTCGCACGATACGGCGACCTACACGTCGATGATGGATCAGCAGCTTGCGCAGCAGATGTCGTCGAAAGGAATCGGCGTCGCCGATGCGATGCTCAAGCAATTGATGCGCAACTCGGGCATGTCCGCCGACGATGCGAACGCGGGCAACAACGCCGCGCTGAATGCGCTCGCAAAGGCGTACGCGAATCCCGCGAGCAACGGCGCGCTGCGGATGGGCCGCGGCTATACGGCGAACAGCGCGCTGACGCCGCCCGTGCACGGCGACGGCTCGTCGGAAAAGGTCGATGCGTTCGTCGACAAGCTCGCGGCGCCCGCGCAGGCGGCCAGCGCGGCGACGGGCATTCCGGCGCGCTTCATCATCGGCCAGGCCGCGCTCGAATCGGGCTGGGGCAAGCGCGAGATCAAGAAGGCGGACGGCACGACGACCCACAACGTCTTCGGCATCAAGGCCACCGCCGACTGGACGGGCAAGACGGTCGCGACTGTCACGACCGAGTACATCAACGGCCGCTCGCAACGCGTGGTCGAGAAATTCCGCGCGTACGACTCGTACGAGGAAGCGATGACCGATTACGCGAGCTTCCTGAAGTCGAACCCGCGCTATGCGCAAGTCATCAATTCGTCGCGCGACGTGAACGGCTTCGCGCAAGGCATGCAGCGCGCGGGCTACGCGACCGATCCGCACTACGCGAAAAAACTCATCTCCATCATGCAGAAGATGGTGTGACGCCGCTTCCGGACGCGGCGCTCGCCGCGTTCATGCTGCCTTTCCACTCTCGGGATTCACGCGCAAATTGGCGTATCCTTTCTTTGTTGCGGTGTCAAACGTTTGCGAAAAATTTTTCGCAAAACCGGTCTAAACTTTGACCTGATGCTGCCGCTAAACAGTCAGACCCGATACCGGAATGCCGTACAAGAGATCCGGTCCGATGCGCGTTTCGCGACCCCGGAAGGCCAGTTGAGAACCGGCCAGCCGTATTCGCGCGGCGTGCCCGCAAGAACGAAGAGAAATTGGCAAGGCCATGAATACCACCCAGTCGAATGATGATGACCGCGAGACGGAAGGCGTCGACTTCGGCCGCCGCAATCCGCTTGAGATCGGCGTGCAATTGCGCAACCTGCTCAACCGCGGCGATTTTCTGACCGTGCAGTACAAAGGCGGCCAGCTGGTGACGAAGATTCTCGAAGTGGACGTGCGGGAGCGTACCTTTACGTTCGACTGGGGCGCGCTCGCGGATCAGAACCGGGGCCTGCTGTCCTCGCCGGAAGGGCATTTCCACGCGACACCCGACGGCGTGCGCGTGCACTTCGTCACGCGGACGCCGCGCGAGACGAAGTTCGAAGGCCGTCCTTCGTTCGAGGCCGATTTTCCCGACGTGCTCTATTACGTGCAGCGCCGCGAGTACTTCCGCGTCGATGCGCCGTTGCTCGATCCGTACGTCTGCCGCGGCCGCCTGCCGGACGGCGACGGTTTCCGCTTCGAGGTGCAGGACCTGTCGCTGGGCGGCATCGCGATGCGCACCAGCGACGAGCGCGTGACGACGCTCGAACACGGCGTGCGGCTGCTCGACACGGAAGTGTCGCTGGGTTCGCTCGGCACGCTGCAACTCGATCTCGAACTGATGTCGAACCGCGCCATCGCGCTGCCCAACGGCTCGCGGCGCTATACGCTCGGCTTCCGTTTCCTGTCCCTGCCGGGCAATGCGGAAAACACGCTGCAACGCCTCATCACGCAACTCGAAATGAAGCGCCGCTCGCTCGCGCGCGCCTGAATTCGAACGCGCCTGACCGTCACCTGATTCGATACGCATGCGCTGACGCGGCCGAGTTCGCGGCAAGCGCGTGCGTGCCCACATGCAGCGATCCTGAGCTGCGCGGCCTGCATCGAGAAATGCCGCATGCAGCGCTGCAGGAAGCGCCTCAAAAAGCGCGGCAAAAAATGATGCGGCGCCGTCAATTGGCCCTCAATGTTCACGCGCCGAGGCCGATATACAAAGTGTCCGGTCAACCTGGCGGCGCTGCATGCGCCGCCTCTTACGCCGTCTTTCAGGATGACGCATGTCCAGCAACCTCTTTAGCATCGGCCTCAGCGGACTCAATGCAGCCCAGTGGGGGCTGACGACGACGGGTCAGAACATCAGCAACCAGGCGACGCCCGGCTATTCGGTCGAACGTCCCGTCTACGCGGAATCGAGCGGACAGTACACGGGTTCCGGCTACATCGGCAGCGGCGTGTCGACGACGACCATCCAGCGCCAGTACAGCCAGTACCTGACGACCGAGCTGAACAACGCGCAGTCGCAGTCCGGTTCGCTGACCACGTACTACAACATGATCGCGCAGCTCAACAACATGGTCGGCAGTCCGACCTCGGGCATTTCGAGCGCGATCACGAGCTACTTCACGGGCCTGCAGAACGTCGCGAACGATGCGTCGAATCCCGCGATGCGCCAAAGCGCCATCAGCAACGCGCAATCGTTGGCGGACCAGATCAACGCGGCGGGCGACCAGTACGACCAGCTGCGCGCGAGCGTCAACACGCAGATCGGCGACACCGTCAAGCAGGTCAACAGCTACACCGCGCAGATCGCGCAACTGAATTCGCAGATCCAGGCGCTGAGTGCGCAAGGCCAGCCGCCGAACCAGCTGCTCGACCAGCGCGATCTCGCCGTATCGAACCTGTCGCAACTGGTCGGCGTGCAGGTCGTGCAGGGCGACACCGGCTACAGCGTCTTCATGGGCAACGGCCAGCCGCTCGTCGTCGCCGACAAGAGCTTCAATCTCACGACGGTCACGTCGCCGTCGGACCCGACGGAAACGGCCGTTGCATACGCGGGTCTTGCGAGCCAGGCCGCAACGTCGACGCCGCAAATCCTGCCCGACAGCACCGCGCTGGGCGGACAGCTCGGCGGGCTGATGACGTTCCGCAGTCAAACGCTCGATCCCGCTGAAGCGCAACTCGGCGCGATTGCGACGAGCTTCGCGGCCCAGGTGAACGCACAGAACGCGCTCGGCATCGACCTGAACGGCAACAAGGGCGGCGCGCTGTTCACCGTCGGCAATCCGACCGTCTATGCGAACGCGAACAACACGGGCAATGGCAACCTCGGCGTCACGCTGACGAACCCGGCGCAGCCGCCGACGGGCGACTACACGCTGTCGTACGACGGGACGAACTACACGCTCACCGATCGCGAGACGGGCCAGGTCGTCGGTCAGGCGCCGAATCTGACCAACCCGATCGGCGGCATGCAGTTCTCGCTGGGAACGACCACGATGAACGGCGGCGATTCGTTCACGATCGAGCCGACGCGCGGCGCGCTGAACGGTTTTGCGCTGACGACCACGGCGGGCGCCGCGATCGCCGCTTCGTCGCCCGTTCTGGTGACGGCGGGCGCCGCGAACACGGGCACGGCGACGGTGACGCAAGGCACGGTGTCGGCGGGCTACTCGGTGCCCGCCAGCAGCAGCCCGACGACGCTGACGTACGACGCGTCGACGGGTACGCTGTCGGGCTTTCCGGCCGGCTCGATCGTGACGGTCGCGGGCACGCCTCCGACGAGCTACAACACGGGAACGACGCCCAACGTGCCGTACAACCCGGCGATGGGCGCATCGTTGACGATCACAGGCGGCTCGATCAACAACGTCTCGTTGCAGATCACGGGAACGCCCGCCAATGGCGATACGTTCACGATCGCGGCGAATCCGTCGGGCGGCAAGGACGGCCGCAACGCGCAGCAGATGTCGAATCTCGTGACGTCGAAGGCGATGGGCAGCGGCACGCTCACGTTGACCGATTCGTATGCGAACTATGTGAACGACATCGGCAACCAGACGAACCAGATACAGACGTCGAGCAAGGCTCAGACATCGCTCGTCACGCAGATCACGACGGCGCAGCAGGCGATATCCGGCGTGAACATCAACGAGGAAGCGGCGAACCTGCTGCAATACCAGCAGCTGTATCAGGCGAACAGCAAGGTCATCCAGACGGCTGCGACGCTGTTCCAGACGATCCTCGGCATCTTCCAGTGAGGCGTTGAACGCATATGCGCATCTCTACTTCGCAATATTTCGGCATGAACGTCCAGACGATGGACGATCAGCAGGCGACGCTCGCGCAGCTGTATCAGCAGCTGTCGAGCGGCGTGAGCCTCGCGACGCCGTCGGACAACCCTGTCGGCGCGGCGCAGGCGGTGCAGCTCAGCATGCAGGGCACGACGCTTTCGCAGTACGCGAGCAACCAGAATACGGCGCTGGCGTCGCTGCAGGCCGAGGACAGCTCGCTCTCCAGCATCAGCGGCGTGCTGACGGCGATCAACACGCAGCTCGTGCGCGCGGGCGATGGGTCGCTCAACAACGGCGATCGCGGATCGATCGCTACGGAGTTACAGGGTCTGCGCAATCAGCTGATGGGGCTCGCGAACGGCACCGATGCTTCGGGCAATTATCTGTACGCGGGGTATCAGGCCTCGACGCCGCCGTTTTCGGTCGATGCGGCGGGCGCCGTGCAATACAGCGGCGACAACGGCGTGCAGTTTGTGCAGGTGACGAGCAGCCGCAGCATCGCGACGGGGGAAACGGGGAACGCCGTATTCCGAAGCATTTCTGCGGCCGGCAGTTCACCCGTCGGTGCAGGCTCTGCGAGCAACACGGGCTCGGGCGTGCTGGGCAACGTGTCGGTCACCAATACCGCTAGTCCGACGAACCAGCACAAGTTTCAGATCGACTTCACGTCGTCGACCACGTACACGATCACTGACGTGACGGCGGGGACGCCAGCGGGTCCGGCGCAGACCTTCGCGGCCGGTCAGGCGATTTCGCTCGGCGGTGAGAGCGTGACGATTTCCGGCGCGCCGAACGGCGGTGACTCGTTCACGGTGACGCCGGCGGCGCAGTCGAGCACCGACGTGTTCGCCAACCTGGACAGCGTGATCGCGGCACTGCAAACGCCGGCGACGAGCGCGAGCGGGCAGGCGAATTTGACGAACGCGCTGGGCACGGCGTTGACCCAGATGCAAAACACGCTGAACAACGTGACGACGATCCAGACGTCCGTGGGCGGGCGCGAGCAGGAGATCGAGGCGTTGCAGGCCGTCACGCAATCCAATTCGCTGCAGACGCAAAGCAATCTCGCCGATCTGACGCAGACGAATCTGACCAAGGTCATCAGCCAGTACACGATGACGCAGTACTCGTTGCAGGCTGCGCAGCAGGGCTTCTCGATGATCCAGAAGCTGTCGTTGTTCGATTACATCGGGGGTTGATGGCGGGCTGTTGTGGCCCGCTGGTTTTTGAAGGTTTGGCGCCTGGCTCTTTTGTCTGCGACGGCTTTTTGTTGCCGGCTTTTTTAGCGTGCCGCTGGCATTCGCGATTGCGCTGGTTCGCTTTGCCTTTATCGCTGGCATCCGCATTCGCGCCTCGCACAGGGGCAACGCCCGCGCCGCCAGGCGCTAATGCGGATGCCAGCGCAAAGGCAAAAACACCAAAACAAAAGCCGTTGCAAACAAAAGCAAGTGCCGCCCCGCACAGGCGCAACGCCCGCGCCGCCCGGCGCTAAAGCTGATGACAGCGACAAAGCCAAAAACACAACAGCGTCGCAGACACAAAAAAAGCCTAGTGCATACCCGCCGCCACCCGCCCCATCTGATCAATCCCACTGTCAAACAGCCGTGAAAAGAACGGCATCATATTCGGCAGCATCAACTGGATCAGCAGCAACCCGGTAATCACAGTCACCGGCAAACCGACCTGAAACACCCCGATCTGCGGCGCAGCGCGATTCAGAATACCCAGCGCGAGATTCGTGATGAGCAGCGCCGTCACGACGGGCAACGACAGCAGCAGCCCCGCGCTGATCACCGTGCTGCCCCAGCCGACGAGCACGCGCCAGCCGTTCGCGCCCAGCACGTTCGCCGCGACGGGCAGCGACTGAAATGTCTGGAGCAGCGCCGACAGCATCTGCAGATGCCCGTCGAGGGCGAGAAAGGTCAACAGCGCGATCATATTCACGAAGCGCGACATCACATCAGTCGAGCCCGTCGCGTGCGGATCGAAGAACGTCGCGAAGCCGAGCCCCATGCTCATGCCCATGAAGTTGCCCGCGGCCTCCACGGCCGCGAACACCATCTGCATCGTGAAGCCGAGCGCGGCGCCGATCAGAAACTGGTTGACGATGATCCAGATGCCTTGCGCGGAAAACACCGTCACCTGCGGCATCGCGCCGAGCGTCGGCGCGACGATGATCGTGACGAACGCGGCGAGGCCGATCTTCACGCGAGTCGGCAGCGACTTCTCGCCGAATGCCGGCGCCGTCGCCATCAACGCCAGAATCCGCACGAACGGCCACAGAAACGCAGTGAGCCAGACGTTCAGCTGCTCGTAGGTGACGGAAAACATCGCGCGTCGGAGGAAGGAAAGGGGAAGAAAACGGCAGCGCGCTCAGTTGGCGAGCGTCGGAATGCTCGTGAACATGTGGCGCATGTAGTCGAGCATCTTCGCGAGCATCCACGGGCCGATCAGCACGAGCGTCACGGCGATCGCGAACAGCTTCGGAATGAACGACAGCGTGGCTTCGTTGATCTGCGTCGCGGCCTGGAAAAGACTCACGACTAGACCGACGATCAGTCCCACGAAAAGCGGCGGCGCGGCCAGCAGCAGCGCGATGTACATCGCGTCGTGCGCGAGCGTGGTGACGGTTTCGGGTGTCATGACGTCAGTCTCCCGGGTATCAGGTGAAGCTCTGCGCAAGCGAGCCGACGATCAGCTGCCATCCGTCGACCAGCACGAACAGCATCAGCTTGAAGGGCAGCGAGATGGTCGCGGGCGAGATCATCATCATGCCCATCGACATCAGCACGCTCGCCACCACCATGTCGATGATCACGAACGGAATGAACACGGTGAACCCGATCTGGAAGCCCGTCTTCAGCTCGCTCGTCACGAACGACGGCACCAGCAGCGACAGCGGCACGTCTTCCGGGCCTTGCATCGGCGCTGCGTGCGAGATGCGCGCGAAGAGCGCGAGATCGCTTTCGCGGGTCTGCTTCAGCATGAATGCCTTGAAGGGCGCGACGCCGCGCTTCACCGCTTCGTCCATCTGGATCGTGCCTTCGGAGAAGGGCTTGTAGCCATCGTTATACGCCTTGTCGAGCACGGGCGACATCACGAACAGCGTCAGAAACAGCGCGAGGCCGACCAGCACCTGATTGGGCGGCGTCGTCGGCGCGCCGAGCGCCTGGCGCAGCAGCGACAGCACGATGATGATGCGCGTGAAGCTCGTCATCATCAGCACCATCGCGGGCAGGAACGACAGCATCGTGAGCAGCAGCATCGTCTGCACGCTCAGCGAATACGTCGTGCCGCCGTTCGGGCCGGGGCTCGTGTTGAACGCGGGCAAGCCCGCCGTCTGCGCGAACGAGAGCGTCGGCAGCGCGAGCATCATCAGCGCTGGCACGGCGAACGGCGCGACACGCGACGCCACATGTGCCGCGCGTTGGACGAAGTGCATCGTTATCGAAGCGGGCGCCGAAGAAGAGGTGTGGGAAGATACGGGGGCAGGGGCGTGGAAACCCCGAGCGCAGCCACGCTGCGCGTCAGATCGGTCGTACTGCATTACTGTTCTCCGCTCGCGCGCCGCTGGAAACGTCTGCTGGCTTCGTGTTTGAGCGCGTCGCGAAAGCGTTGTCCGAAGGTGCCGCTCAACTGGACGGGACCGCCGCCGATGGTCGAACCGGCTGCGCCGGGCACAGCGGCCGAGCCGGTGAGAGGAATTCCGCTCGCGGCCGAGCCCGCGGGCATCGTGTGCAACAGACGCACATTGCCGGGCGCCGCGCCGAGCACGAGCCACGTGTCGCCGATTTCGACGACGGCCACGCGTTCCTTGCCGCCGAGCGACGTGCCGCCGATCGTCTTCACGATGCCGCCGCGCTGGCCCGGTTGCAGGCCGAAGCGCCGCGCGAGCCATGCGCAGCCGAACACGAGGCCGATCACGACGGAAAGCCCCACGATCGTCTGCAACACGGCGCCGACGCCCAGCGACGGCACCGCCGTTCCCGCGCCGACGCTCGACGCGATCTTCGCGGCATTGTTGACGGCGTTCATGTCGGCGGCGTGCGCGAGGTTCGACGCGCCTGCGCAGAGCGCAACACCCGCTAGCGCCACGGCCGACATGAAACGGGCGCGGGCAAGCGACACGCCGCTTGCAAAAAACGCGGCCCGGTGTACAGCGTGCTTCATCGATTCAGCTTCCGGATACGCTCGGACGGCGTGATGATGTCGGTCAGGCGAATGCCGAACTTGTCGTTCACCACGACCACTTCGCCCTGCGCGATCAGGCAACCGTTGACTAGCACGTCCATCGGCTCGCCCGCGAGGCCGTCCAGCTCGACGACGGAACCTTGCGCGAGTTGCAGCAGGTTGCGAATCGCGATCTTCGTGCGGCCGAGCTCGACCGTCATCTGGACGGGAATGTCCAGGATCATGTCGATGTCGTTGCGCGTCGTGGTCGGCTCGACCTTCGACAGCGGCTGGAATACGCCTGCCGTGCTCGTGCTCACGGGCGCATTGTTGTTCTGCTCGGCGAGCGCGCTCGCCCAGTCGTCGAGGGCCGCTTCGTCGGCGCTGACAGCCGCCGCCGGATCGTTGACCTTGGACTCTTCCGGCATGTCCATTTCGGGTGTCGAGTTCAGCTCAGTCATATCCCGCTTCCTTCATCGTGTCCGCTGCGCTGATCATCTTCTGGACCCGCAACGCATATTGACCATTGAAAATTCCGTAGCCGCATTCCATCACCGGCACGCCGTCGACTTTCGCGGTGATGTGCTCGGGGACATTGATCGGCAGCACGTCGCCCGCCTTCATGTTGAGAATCTCCTGGAACGTCACGGGGATCTGCGCGAGATCGGCCGTCAGCTCCACTTCGGCGGCCTGCACCTGCTGCGACAGCACGCGCACCCAGCGGCGGTCCACTTCGAGCGCTTCGCCCTGGATCGGCGACGAGAGCACATCGCGGATCGGCTCGATCATCGAGTACGGCATGCAGATGTGCAGCGTGCCGCCCGTCGCGCCGAATTCGATCGAGAACTGCGTGACGATCACGATCTCGTTCGGCGTTGCAACGTTTGCGAACTGCGTGTGCATCTCCGAGCGCACGTATTCGAACTGCAGCGGACGCACGCTCTTCCAAGCCGTCGAGTAGTGCTCGAACACGAGGCCGAGCAGCTTGCTGATGATGCGCTGCTCGGTCTGCGTGAAGTCGCGGCCTTCGACGCGCGTATGAAAGCGCCCGTCGCCGCCGAACAGGTTGTCGACCACGAAGAACACGAGGTTCGGATCGAACACGAACAGCGACGTGCCGCGCAGCGGCTTCACGTGGACGAGGTTCAGGTTCGTCGGGATCGGCAGGTTGCGCGTGAATTCGCTGTACTTCTGCACCTTCACCTGGCCGACGGAGATTTCCGCCGTGCGCCGCATGAAGTTGAAAATGCCGACGCGCAAGAGCCGCGCGAAGCGGTCGTTGATGATTTCGAGGCCGGGCATCCGGCCTCGGACGATGCGTTCCTGCGTCGCAATGTTGTACGGGCGGACGCCGCCCTTGTCGGCCTCGCCGGATTGCGAGTCGGATTCGCCCGTAACGCCCTTGAGGAGGGCATCGACCTCCTCCTGGGACATGAACTCTTCGTGGCCCATTCCTATTCCTCGTGCGTCCCTTCGCGATGGATGGCGCGGTTCAAGATCAAGTCAGTCAGCGCGAAGCGCCGTTACTGGACGACGAATTCGGTGAACAGCACGTCTTCGACGCGCACGTGCTGGCCATTGGGCTCGGTCGGCTGTTCGACCAGCGTTTCGAGTTCCTTCGCGAGCGTCTTCTTGCCGTCGAGCGTCGCGAGTTCATCGGGATGCTTGGCCGACAGCGCGAGCAGCACGCGGCTGCGAATCTCGGGCATGTGTTCGGTCAGATGCTCCTGAACCCTCTGGTCGGCGAGCTTCAGCGTCAGGCCGATGCGCAGGTAGTGCAGCTGGCCGTCGTCGGATTGCAGGTTGACCGTCATCGATTCGAGCGGGAAGAAGAGGGGAGCGGCGGCGATCACGGGTCCTGCCGCCATCGCGGCGGACGGCGCGCGCTTCGACATGAAGAACCAGGTGGCTGCGCCGGCTGCGCCTGCCGCGACCAGAGCGATCAGCAGGATCACCACAATGCGGTTGACGAGGCCCGGGGACGAGGGCTTCGCGTTGGCTGGCTGGTTTGCGGTCGTGGATGCCATGGAATTGATTGCCTCAATGCTGTGGGTGAATTTTCAGGTGTCTGACAGTGCCGCGATGGGTCGAAAAGAAGGGATATTCACGTTTAGCTCGTTTGTTTGCCCCGTTCCGGCCGCTTTTACCGGCCCTTCGTCGACGCGCGGCGCGGCGAGCCGCATGCCGCGCGTGTTGCCCGGACGGGCGACCGCCTTGGCCGCGGCCGTGAGTGTTCAGAGATGGCTGTGATGCGGGTGCAAGCGCGATGCGTATCCTTGCCTCACCCGAGCATCGCCTGGCCGTGCGCTGAAAGCTCCTGTCGTTTTCGTCATCGGCATGCGCGCGACCGTTGCGCGCGCAACGCATGCCTTCAATCGTTATCAGGGAAGCACGGCGCGGCCGCCGCCCTCACGGCGGGCCGCTTGCGCTGTGCGCGCGGAATCAGGCGAACGTGTCGACGAGTCCGACGGTGCGGCGCACGGGCATGTTCACGGCCGTCGCGCTGTCCGCGACGCCGATGCCCGCGTTTCCGCGACTGCCGCCCCGGCCGCCGCGCGCGCTGCCGCTGCGCTCGTCGCCCTGCTGGCCGGTCTGCCGGGCAAAGCCGTCGCTGACGCTCGCGCTTCCCAATCCGATGCCGCCTTGTTCCATCGCTTCGCGCAGTTTCGGCAGCGCGGCTTCGACCGCGTCGCGCACCTGCTGATGCTGCGAAACGAAGAGGGCATGTGCATGGTTATCGGCAACCTGGAGGACGACCTGTAGCGGCCCGAGGTCGCGCGGGTTCAGCGTGAGTTCCGCCGACTGCTGATGCGCATTGGTGAGGAACACGACTTTCTGGCTAAAGGCATCTTCCCAGTCGGGCGTGCCGACGTGCGGCGCGACCGCGTTCGCCATTGCGGCCGTCGCGGGATTGGAAGCCTGGCTCGCAACCGTCGATGCCGTCGCCGCCGCTGCTGCCGATGCGGCCTGGGTCGCGGCAAGCGCGTCGTTCGTGCCGGCGGCGGGCGCAGCGGGAGCATTCTGCGGCGCGCTCGCGGTCGCGGCGGCGAGCGCCTCGGCGGGACTTTGCGGCGTCGCGGTTCCCGTGGATGCGCTGGCCGTCGCGGCGGCTGAGTTCGTCGATGCGGCGTCGCCCTTCGCGCCGTGGAAATCGCCGATCGTCAGGCTCTTGCCGGCGCTCGCGCCATGGCCGCCGAGCGTCGCGTCGCCCGTAGCGGGCGTGCCCGCCTTCGCTGACGCCGCGTTCATCGCGGGCGCCGCGCCCTGGCCGTTCGCCATCGCGGCAAACGCCGCCTGAAGCGCGTCTTGTGTGGCTTTCGGATCGAGCGATGCGATCTTTTTCGAAGGCGTCTGGATGACGGGCGTCGTCGTGTTGCCGGCGACAGGCGCGGTGGCGGGCGTCGTCGGCTGCGTGTCGCTGTCGGCCGTGGCCGCCGCGTTTGCCGCGTTGCTCGCCTGGGCTTGGGCCTGAACTGCTGCGGCAGCTGCCGTTCCAGCCGTGGCCGCGCTCGTGGTCGGCGCGTGGTCGTTCTGCTTCGAAGCGGAGTCGGTCTTGTCCTTGCCGTTCGCGTCGCTCGTCGATACCGTCTGCTGCGCACCGCCCGTCTGGCTCGCTGACTTCGTGCTGTCGGTGCTGTTCGCGCTGTCGGCCGTGCTCGCGTTCTTCGATGCGTCGGCGGGCGGTGGCGTGTCGTGCACGCTGGAGTTGCCCGCACCCGTCGCAGCAGTCGCACCGTTCGATGCCGACGGCGCCGGTGCCGCGCCGGGAGCAGGCGAAGCAGCCGGAGAAGGCGCCGGCGCGGCGGCTGCCTGATTCTGCGTATCGATGCTTTGTTGCAGCGTCGTCGAGAACGGCAGCGCGCTGCCCGCGCCTGCGCCATTCGACGCGCTGCTGCCCGATGTGCCGCTCGTTGCGCCGAGCAGCGAATTGATCAGTGAAAGAGGCGACATGCTAAATCTCGTTTGGTCGTGTCAGTCCCGTTGTGCGCGCGATGCGGAGCGCGATGCGGAGCGCGATGCGGAGCGCGATGCGGAGCGCGATGCGCGGAAGCGCTCTTCATGCGCCTTCCGCCCGCATCCGGAGAATTCGTGCGCCGTGCTCGTCGGCGTCCCGTTGCTCGCGGCGTGCCGCGATCTTCGCTTCCGCAGCGATGCCGCGTGCCTCGAGCACTTCGAAAGAGCCGAGCTTCTGTTTGCTGCGCTGCCACTCGGGCTTCGCCGCTTCGACGCGCGCCGTCGCGGTTGCCAACAGTTGGCGCTGCTGTTCGATCGCGGCATCGAGCGTGTCGATGAACGCCTGGAAATTGCGCATGTTGCCGGCGGCCATGCCCGCCTGCGCCGTTGCCGTGAAGCGGCGGTGATACTCGTCGCGGTATTCGATCAGCGAATTCAGCTGCGCTTCGATCTCGTTGCGCTCGCGCTGCACGCGGCCGAGCTTGCGAGCGGCGGCGTCGACGTCGTCTTGCGCGAGGCCGATCAGCGTTTTGATCGGAAAGTGCTTGCTCATTCAGTCTCCTTAACCGAACAGCGAATCGAGGTGCGCGACGCTGGTTTCGAACCCGGCGCTTTCGCGAAAGCCTTGTTGCAGGAACGCTTCCATGCGCGGATACAGCGCGATCGCGCGATCGAGCACCGCGTCGCGTCCCGACGAGTACGCGCCGACGTTGATCAGATCGCGGTTGCGCTGATAGCGTGACAGCATCTGCTTGAACTGGCGCGTGCGGTCGAGATGCGCGTCGCTGATGAGCGACGTCATCGCGCGGCTGATCGACGCTTCGATGTCGATGGCCGGATAGTGGCCCGCTTCGGCGAGCGCGCGCGACAGCACGATATGGCCGTCGAGAATCGCGCGCGCCGAATCGGCGATCGGGTCCTGCTGGTCGTCGCCTTCCGTCAGCACCGTATAGAACGCGGTGATCGAGCCGCCGCCTTCGGGGCCGTTGCCCGTGCGCTCGACGAGCGCGGGCAGCTTCGCGAACACCGACGGCGGATAGCCCTTGGTCGCGGGCGGCTCGCCGATCGCGAGCGCGATTTCACGCTGCGCCATCGCGAAGCGCGTCAGCGAATCCATCAGCAGCAGCACATGCTTGCCCTGATCGCGGAAATATTCGGCGAGCGACGTCGCGTACGCGGCGCCCTGCATGCGCAGGAGCGGCGACACGTCGGCGGGCGCGGCCACGACGACGGAACGCGCGAGACCGTCCTCGCCGAGAATCTGCTCGATGAACTCCTTCACTTCGCGTCCGCGTTCGCCGATCAGGCCGATCACGATCACTTCCGCGGTGGTGTAGCGCGCCATCGTGCCGAGCAGCACCGACTTGCCGACGCCCGAACCGGCGAAGAGACCCATGCGCTGCCCGCGTCCGACGGTGAGCAGCGCATTGATCGCGCGCACGCCGACGTCGAGCACCTTGTGGATCGGCTCGCGATGCAGCGGGTTGATGGTCGGCGCGGTGAGGGGCGCGTCGTTGCGCGCGTTGAGCGGGCCGAAGCCGTCGAGCGGCTTGCCCGACGCATCGACCACGCGGCCGAGCAGCTCCCAGCCGACGGGCAGACGCTTCGCGCCCGCCATCGGATCGGCGATGGGCGCGGTTTCGAGCGGGTAGACGCGCGCGCCGGGCAGGAGGCCCGCGACCTCCGTCGTCGGCATCAGAAAGAGCTTGTCGCCGGAGAAGCCGACCACTTCGGCTTCCGCCATCGTGCGCGTGCTGCCGGGCGGCAGTTCGATCATCACTTCCGCACCGACGGCCAGCCGCAGTCCGACGGCTTCGAGCACGAGACCCGCTGCGCGCGTGAGACGTCCGCACGCGCGCAGCGGCCGCGCGATCTGGTTGCGTTCGCGCAAGCCGTTAAGGCGCTCGCGCCAGGCTTGCAGATGCGGATTGCCGGCGAGCGCGGGATCAGGCGCTCGCTTGGGCGGCGGCGCCGATTCGCGGCTCGCGGGCGCGGCAGTGGGATGCACTGCGGGATGCGGCGTGCTCGCGTCGGCGTCGGGCGCATCGGGCGTGATGGTGTCGGTGCCCGCATGGGCCGACGAAATCGCCGATTCCAATGCAGCGAGCGACGCTTCCATCTGCGCGACGGTGAGCGCCTCGGCGCCGAACGACGCCAGCGCCAATTCTCTTTCGAGCGGCGTGAGGTCGCTCTGCTGAATGTCTTCGATGGTCGGCTTTACCATGTGCTTGCCTTGCCGAGCGCGGCGGCGACGCGCTCCCAGCGCGTGCCGATGCCGGCGTCCACTTCGCCCGTGGTCGCAATCGCACGGCAGCCGCCGCGTTCGATCGCGGGATCGGTGCGCACGCTCCAGCCGCGCGTCTGCAATTCTTCGAGCAGATACGCTTCGACGACGGGCAGATCGGCTGGGCTCACGATCAGAGCGGGCGCGCCGATCAGCGCCGGTTCCGTTGCCATCACTTCACGCGCGGCGGCGATGAGCGCCGTCGGATCGTGCTGCACGTGCTGGCGCACCACTTGTTGCGCGATGTCGAGCGCGAGCGCGACGATCGTTTCGGACAATTCGTGCTGCGCGTTGTCGAGCGCTGCCTTGAACGTCTCGGCGAGCGCGGCGAGCTGCGCGGCTTCCGCGCGCGCTTCCGCCTGACCCTGCTCGAAGCCCTGCGCGCGGCCTTGCTCGTAGCCGGCCTGATAGCCGAGCGCCTGGCCCGCGACGTGGCCGGACGCGACGCCTTGCGCATGCGCGGCCTCGCGCAGCCGTTCCAGCTCGGCTTCGAACGCGCCGTCGTCGACGGGCTCCGGCTCGGGCACCGGGTCGAACGAGGCCATCTCCCAGCGCTGGTAGGCCGGGCGGCTTTCCTCGCGCACGGGATCGTGGTCAGACATACGCATCTTCCGCCTTGCCGCCGATCACGATCGCTCCCGATTCGGCGAGATTGCGCACGACCTGCAGGATCTTGCGCTGTTGCGTTTCCACTTCCGACACGCGCACCGGGCCGCGCGCGTCGAGGTCTTCCGCGAGCAGTTCGGCGGCGCGCTGCGACATGTTCGACAGGAATTTCTGGCGCAGCGCGGGCTGCGCGCCCTTCAGCGAGATGATCAGCGTTTCCGACTCTACTTCCTTCAGCAGCAACTGGATTGCGCGGTCTTCCAGGTCGAGCAGGTTGTCGAACACGAACATCTGGTCGATGATCTTCTGCGCGAGTTCGGCGTCGTACTGGCGGACGTTGTCGATGACGGACTCTTCGTGATTGCTCGGCATGAAGTTGAGAATTTCCGCTGCCGTCCGGATGCCGCCCATCGGGCTGCGCTTCAGGTTGTCGCTGCCCGAGAGGAGGCCCGTCAGCACGTCGTCGAGTTCGCGCAGCGCGGCGGGCTGGATGCCGTCGAGCGTCGCGATGCGCAGCAGCACGTCGTTGCGCAGGCGCTCGGTGAAGCAGGAGACGATCTCCGACGCCTGATCGCGGTCCAGATGCACGAGAATCGTCGCGATGATCTGCGGATGCTCGTTCTTGATCAGCTCGGCGACGGCGCCCGAGTCCATCCACTTGAGGCCTTCGATACCGCTCGTGTCGCTGCCTTGCAGAATGCGGTCGATGATCGCGCCAGCCTTGTCGTCGCCGAGCGCCTTGGTCAGCACGGAGCGGATGTACTCGTTCGAATCCAGCGACAGGGCCGTGTGCTTGTCGGCTTCCGCGACGAACTCGTGCAGCACCTCGTCGATCTGCTCGCGCGTGATGTTCTTCAGCGACGCCATCGCGACGCCGATCTTCTGGACCTCGCGCGGCCCGAGAAACTTGAATACCTGAGCCGCCTCTTCCTCGCCGATCGACATCAGCAGGAGCGCGCTCTTCAATACGCCTTCAGTGCTCATCGGACACCCAGCTCTTCACGACGGTTGCAACGATCTTCGGATCCTGGCGCGCGATCTGACGCGCGTATTCGAGGTTCCGCTCATATCTGGCCTTGTCGCTTTCCAGCGCGACCAGCGTGCCTTCTTCCTCTTCGACGTCGATCGCGGCCGCGCCCGGCAGACCGTCGAGCACGGGCTCTTCCGGCGACGGCAGCGCGGCGGGCGGCGCGGGCGGCGGGAACGCGCGGCGCAGCGCCGGCTTGACCAGCACGAAGTAGAGGAACAGGGCGACGAGGCCGATGCCCGCGTACGTCGCGATCTGCTTGTACAGCGCGATCATGTCCTTCGTGCGCCACCACGGCAGGTCGGCGTCCGGATCGGGGATCGTCGTGAATGCGCTGTTCACCACGTTCACCGAGTCGCCGCGCGCCTGGTCGAAGCCCATCGCGTCCTTCACCAGCTGCGTGACCTGCGCGAGCTTGTCGGCGGGAACCGGCTGCATCGTCGCGTGACCCTTCGCATCGACGACGCGCATGTAGTTCACCACCACGGCCACGGACAGGCGCTTGATGCCGCCCGTCGCCTTTTCCGTGTGGCTCACGGTCTTGTCGAGTTCGTAGTTGGTCGTCGAATCCTTGCGATCGCTGACGGGCGTCGTCGTCACGCCGCTTGCGCCGTTCGCGCTCGCGACGATGGGCGCCGAGGCCGGCTGCGGCGGCTGGTTCGACAGCGCGCCCGGCACGCCCTGCGCGCCGCTCTGCGTCATTTCCGTCGCCGTGCTGGTCTGCTGGCTGCGGATCGCGGCCTGCTGTGCGTTCGCGTTCGGGCCGTAGTTTTCGGAGGTCTGCTCGCCCTTCGTGAAATCGATGTCGGCGCTCACCTGCGAATGCGCGTTGCCCGAGCCGAACAGCGGCGCCAGGATCGCGTCGATGCGCTGCTGCGTGTTGTGCTCGACCTGCTGCACGTACTTGAGCTGCGTCGCGTCGAGGCCGCTGCCGTTGGCGCCCGCCTGCGTGAGGAGGTTCCCGTCCTGATCGAGGATCGTCACGTTGCGCACGGGCAGGTTGGGCACGGCCGACGCCACCATATGCGTGATCGCCACGACCTGGCCTTCGTCGAGCATGCGGCCCGGATACAGATTGACGAGCACCGACGCCGACGGCGCTTCGCGGTCGCGCACGAACACGGTCGGCTTCGGAATCGCCAGATGGACGCGCGCCGTCTTCACCGTCGAGATCGACTCGATCGTGCGCTGCAATTCCCCTTCCAGCGCGCGCTGATAGTTGACCTGCTCGGCGAACTGGCTGATGCCGAACTTCTGGTTGTCCATCAGCTCGAAGCCGACCGAGCCACTCTTGGGCAGGCCCTGTGAAGCGAGGCGCAGACGCATTTCATGCACCTGGTCGGCGGGCACGAGGATCGCGCCGCCCGCGTCGGAAAACTTGTACGGCACGTTCGCCTGCTGGAGCGCGGCAACGATTGCGCCGCCGTCCTGATCGGAGACGTTGCTGTAGAGCACCTTGTAGTCCGGCGCGCGCGACCAGAGGATCAGCCCCGCAATGACGGCGGCCAGCACCGCCACCGCGAAGATCAGCGGCGCGCGCGGGTTGCCGCGCATCTGCGACAGCGACGCGGGCAGGCCCGGAAAGCGCGTGGCGAAGCCACCGCCGCCCGTGCCGCCGAGGTCGATGCCCGCTGCACCGGCCGTGGCAGCGCCAGCCGTGCCCGGCTGCGCGCCGGCGAGGCCCATGCGGGCGTCGGGGTTGATCAAAGAGTTGGCTGACGAATCCATGCGTCGGGTTTCTCCGGAATGCTTTCGAGTTCCGCCGGCGGCGCCCGGGCTTGCGGCGCGCACCGGCAGAGACTTTCACGCTAGGGATTATCCGCATGGGCTGGCAACCCGATGCTTCGAATAGCGGGGGGTTTCCCCCTTACTTTCGCGGCTTTCGGAAGGGGCCCGCTGCTATGCTTCCTGTCCAATCGGTGCATGGCGCGAAGGCTCGCCGCATCCCACTTCTGGAGAGAACATGACTGTGCCCATCAATCCGCTTACGTCGGCGTTGCAGCAGATGCAGTCGATGGCCGCCCAGGCTGCGGGCGGCAGCGCGGCCGTCGCTCACGGGTCCGGCGCGGCCACGGCGGGCGGCTTCGCGTCGGCGCTGAAGGCCTCGATCGACAAGATCAGCAACGACCAGCAGAACGCGGTCGGCGAAGCTCATGCATTTGAGATCGGCGCGCCGAACGTGTCGCTGAACGACGTGATGGTGGACATGCAGAAGGCCAACGTCGGCTTCCAGTTCGGCCTGCAGGTGCGCAACAAGCTCGTGTCGGCCTACAACGAGATCATGCAGATGGCCGTCTGAAGCGGCGCTCGCGGCCGGCAGCCACCGTGCTGCCGCGCGGCGGCGCGCAGGCGCTCCGCCGGACTGCCTGTCATTTTTGACGCTTCCTTTCGGCGGCCTAAAGCTTTATTCGTACGATCCGATAACCTTGGTACAAGGGCTGACGGGAAGGCGTGCTGCACGCCGATGCAGCACGTCTCCCGGCAAGTCTGCCGCTGTCGTATCGATCGTCATCTGCAATACAGGAGGAGCGCCGATGTTTTCCCCGGGACACTCTGGAGCCAACGCCTACGCTCGCGTCGGCCTGGAGACAGGAGCGATGGGCGCGAGCCCGCACCGCCTGATCGTGATGCTGTACCAGGGCGCGCGTCAGGCAATCGCGCAGGCCCGCATGCATCTGCAGCAGGGCGACATTCCGGGGCGCGGGCTGGCGATCAGCAAGGCGATCAGGATCATCGGCGAGGGATTGCAGCAGGCGCTCAATCTGGAAGCCGGCGGAGACGTCGCGAGTCGTCTGGATGCGCTCTATTCGTACATGACGCGGCGATTGCTCGAGGCGAACATCAAGCAAAGCGAAGCGATGCTCGTCGAGGTCGACGGCCTGCTGGCGACACTTGAGGAGGCCTGGCTCGGAATCGCGCCGGAGATCGCGCGGATGGCGACGCAGTCGTCCGCGGAAAGCATGAGATGAATTCGAACGAAGAATATCTTGCCCGCTACGAGGCAATTGCAGTGATTTCGGTGCGGATGGTGATGGCGGCGCGAAACGCGGCGTGGAACGATCTCGTCCTGTTGCAGGACGACTACCGTCATCTCGTCGACGCGCTGAAGAACGCCGAATCGGCCGTGCGGCTGTCCGAGGACGACCGCGCGCGCAAGTTCGATCTGATCCGCCAGATTCTCGCGAACGATGCAACAGTCCGCGATCTGGCGAATCCGCGCATGGCGAAGCTGCAAGCGCTCTTTGCGCCGACCCGCCCCGCGATCGTATTGAAGGAACTCTACCAGGCGCGCTAGGCGCCTTTTTTCCGGTCCAGTAACACGGTCCAACATGAGCCGCATGCGCGTGAGCGCCGCTAGCGGCCACGCATCGTCAAGACGCGAAAGGAAGCGGGCATGAACGGAATCGACTCGGCAGTGGCAACGCTGCTGGCTAGCCGCATCGACAGCCTCCTTTCCGTCGGCACGCGCGCCGGTGCGACGGCATCGCAGGCGGACGCGTCGCTCGACGTCAGAACACCTCCTTCGCCCATTGCGGCCACGCCCGCGCCTTTGCCCGCTTCCGCGCAGACGGCCCTCTCAGCCGTCGCCCTGACGCTCGACGCGATCACACGCTCGGGCGGCGAGGCGACGCCCGCGCTCGTCGGGCAGCTGCCCGTGTGGCCCGCCGCGCCCGCTATCGATGTCGCGCCATTGCCGTTGTTCGATGCGGGAACGGGTGCATCGGGTGCATCGGGTGCTTCTACTGCGGCGAACGCGGCGGGGAACGCGGCGGCATCGCAAGGCGCGACGGGCGCGAACAGCGCGAACGCGGCGCAGGGATCGAACGCTGCATCGAATGTCGTCGCGGCGCCCGTGCCTGTCGCCGAACTCGCGGCGGCGCTCAGGCGCACCGTCGACGAAAGCGGGCTCTTCTACGAATCGCATCTCGCGCAGTGGCTCTCGGGGCAAAGGCCCGCCGAATCGCTCGCCGCCGAGCCGCAGAATCATCTTGCCGACATGGCGTCGCAGTTGCCGCTCGACTGGAGCCACGACGCCGACGATCCGCTGTCGTGGACGCAAGGCCGTCCGTCGAGCGGCCCGGGTTCGGGCGCGGCGGCTTCGGCGAATTTCGCGGCGCGCGGCGCGCCCGACGGTCCGCATGTGCAGCCTGCGCGCTTCACGACGTTCGACATGGCGACGCACGACATCATCGACATGACGGACGAGCACACGGTGCCGCATTCGGCTTCGGCCAACGCAGCGGGCATCGACGACAGCAACGGGCGTCAGCCGCAGCCGATGACGGCGTCGCTGCATCCCGCGACGATTCCGCTCGTGCGCCAGCAGCTCGATCTGCTCGCGACGGGACAGTTCCGCTGGACGGGCGAGGCATGGCCCGGCGCGCGGCTCGACTGGATGATCGAGCAGGAAGGCGACGAATGGCGGCGCGGCGGCAGCGGCGCTTTATCCGCCGACGACGAGTATCCGTGGCGCACGCGCCTGACGCTGTCGCTTCCGACGCTCGGCACCGTCGACGCCGAGCTCACGCTCACGGGGACGCGGCTCGCCGCGCGGGTGCTCGCGAGCCCGGGCGGCGCGGCGCGTCTGTCGGCGCAGGGCGACGCATTCCGGCAGCGGCTTGCGCAGGCGGGCATCGAGCTGAGCGGGCTGTCGATTCGCGAGATCGGCGGGAATGCGCTTGCGGGCGGCGCGGCTGCGGCGGCTGCTGCGGCATCCGCGTATGCGAGGTCGACGGACGCGCGCTCGACGGGCGCACGTTCGGCGTATGCGAGGTCGACGGACGCGCGCTCGGCGTATGCGCGCTCGACGGATGCGTCGGCGGGCAAGCCGCATTCGCACGACGCCGCCGGCAACAACTTCGACTGGGACCCGCAATGAGCCGCACCCATCGCAAGAGCGCGGCGGCGCTGGTCTACGATGCGCACGGTCACGACGAGTCGCCGCGCGTGGTCGCGAAGGGCTACGGGCTCGTCGCCGACATGATCGTGCAGCGCGCGAAGGAAGCGGGCCTGTACGTGCACGAAGCACCGGAGATGGTGTCGCTGCTGATGCAGGTCGATCTCGACGCGCGCATTCCGCCGCAGCTGTATCAGGCCGTCGCGGAACTGCTGGCGTGGCTGCATCGGCTGGAAAGCGGCGCGGCCGACGACGCGCCGTCCACCGGACTCACCTTTTCCACGTCGCCATCGGAAGCGGCGCAGTAGCCGCCGGAACAGGCTCGGGGACTACGACACGACTCAGTGCCGCATCATCAGCGCAAGCAGCGCCCGCACGCGCTTGCCGTATGGCGGCGCGATCAATCCGCGCGCATTGAAGCGCGCCTGCGTGAAAACGGGCTTCATCTTCGAAAACGTGACGAAGCCCTCATATCCGTGATACGCGCCCATGCCGCTCGCGCCGACGCCGCCGAACGGCAGGCTCTCGCACGCGAGATGCATCAGCGTCTCGTTGATGGACATGCCGCCCGCGATCGTCTCGCGCGTGACGCGCGCGATCGTGGCCTTGTCCTCGTCAAACAGGTACAGCGACAGCGGATGCGGCCGCGCGTTGACATAGGCGATGGCGTCGTCGATCGAATCGTACGGAACGACGGGCAGCAACGGTCCGAAAATCTCTTCCTGCATCAGCGTGGACGCGTCGGGTGCCTGAGTCACGGCGACGAGCGGAAAGCGGCGCGTGCTCGCATCGGCCGTTGAATCGGTGAGCGCGTGCAGGTGCGCGCCCTGTTCGCGCGCTTCGTCGGCGAGACGTTGCAGCCGCGCGAAATGGCGCGGCGAAATGATCGACGTGTAATCGCGGTTGCGCGCGAAATCCGGGTACAGGCGCGCCATGCGCACGCGCGCCCGTTCGATGAACGCCTGCTCCTTGCCGCGCGGCACGAGCACATAGTCCGGCGCGATGCAGGTCTGCCCGGCGTTGAGCGTCTTGCCCGCGACGATGCTGTCGACGGCATGGTCGAAGCGCGCGTTCGGCCCGACGATCGCGGGCGACTTGCCGCCGAGTTCCAGCGTCACAGGCGTCAGATGCCCGGCGGCGGCGCGCATCACATCATGGCCGACCTTCGTCGAGCCCGTGAACAGCAGATGATCGAACGGCTGCGCGCTGAACGCGGCGGCAAGCCTTGCATCGCCATTGACGACGGCGACGTGATCGCGCGCGAAGGTTTGTGCGATCAACTGTTCGAAGAGCATCGACGTGCGCGGCGTCAGCTCCGACATCTTGACGATCGCGCGGTTGCCCGCCGTGAGTGCGCAGATCAGTGGACCGGCCGCGAGCAGCACCGGGTAGTTCCACGGCACGATGATGCCGACCACGCCGAGCGGTTGCGGCACGATCTTCGCGCGCGCGGGCAACAGCCATTTGTTGGTCGCGCGCGGCTGCGCTGTCATCCAGCGTCTGCCGTGACGCAGCGCGCCGTCGATTTCCTCTTTCACGAGCAGAAATTCGGCCAGCAGGATTTCTTCTTTCGCGCGATTGCCGAAGTCGGCGTGCATCGCGTCCGCGAGTGCATCGCGATTGTCGAGCAGCACATCACGCAATGCCTTCAGGTGCGCGGCACGTTGATCCCACGACGGATACGGCGCACGCAAATACGCGGCCCGTTGCTCGCGCAACAGGCCTTCGAGTGCTGCGATTTCCGGCAGGTCGTTTTTCATCGTTCGTCTCTCTCTATTGTTTTGTGTTGCGGATCGTGCCGCGCGCCGTCAGCCCGCGAAAGCGCGATCGACGATCGCCGCATGGTCGAACGCGGACGGCAGCGTGCCATACACGCGGCCACTCTCGCCGCAGCCTTCGCCGAGCCGCGTCGCGATGAAGGCATCGGCGACGAGCGACGGCGCATGTTGCGCGAGCAACACCGCCTGCGCGATCAGCACGATCTGCTGCGCGATGCGCCGTGCGGACGCCTCGCGCGCTTCGGGCGCCGACGTCATCGCGTTCATGAGCCGTTCGAGCGCCGCATTCAGCGCCGGATGCGCGTGCGCCTCTTTGCGCCACGCGGCCAGCAACGCCTGCGCCGCATCGGGCTCGCGTTCCGTCGCGCGCAGCACGTCGAGACACATCACGTTGCCCGAGCCTTCCCAGATCGAATTCACAGGCGCCTCGCGATAGAAGCGCGCCATCGGTCCTTCTTCGACGTAGCCGTTGCCGCCCCACACCTCCATCGCTTCGCCCGTGAATTCGAGCGTGCGCTTGCAGACCCAGTACTTCGCCGCGGGCGTCACGAGTCGCCGCCACGCGCGTTCTTCGGGCGCGTTCGACGTGTCCTCGAATGCGCGCGCGAGGCGCATGAACAGCAGCGTTGCCGCCTCCGATTCGAGCGAGAGGTCGGCGAGCACGTTGCGCATCAGAGGCTGATCGACGAGATGCTTGCCGAACGCACTGCGATGTCGCGCGTGATGGATGGCCTGCACGAGCGCGGCGCGCATCAGCGCCGCGCTGCCGATCACGCAGTCGAGCCGCGTGTAGTTCGCCATTTCGATGATGGTCGGCACGCCGCGTCCTTCGTCGCCGATCATGAGGCCGTAGGCGTCGAAGAATTCGACTTCGCTGCTCGCGTTCGAGCGGTTGCCGAGCTTGTCCTTCAGCCGCTGGATGCGCACGGCGTTCTTGCTGCCGTCGGGCGCGAAGCGCGGCACGAAGAAGCACGAGAGGCCTTCGTGATCGCCGGTGCGCGCGAGCACGAGATGCGCATCGCACTGCGGCGCGGAGAAGAACCATTTGTGTCCGACGAGCCGATACGCGGCGCCGCGTCCGCCGCCGCCGTCCGCCGCGAACGCTTGCGTCCGGTTGCTGCGCACATCCGATCCGCCTTGCTTTTCGGTCATGCCCATGCCGACCATCATCGAGGTCTTCTGATCGAGCGGCACGTCGCGCGCATCGTGTTCGCGCGAATAGAGCTTGTCGCGCAGCGTGTCGAACAGCGCGGGCTCGCGTTGCAACACTGGGATGCTCGCGAAGGTCATCGTCAGCGGACAGAGCGAACCGGATTCCAGTTGCGCGTGCAGGAAATAGCCGGCGCAGCGCGCGATCATCGCACCTTGTTGCGGATCGGAAAACGGCAACGCGTGCAGGCCCTCGCGACGCAGCAGGCCGAGCAGCGTGTGCCACGCGGGATGAAACTCGAGCGCATCGATGCGTTCGCCGCGCGGGTTGAAGGTCGCGAGTTCGGGTGTGTGACGGTTCGCGAGATCGGCGAGCGCGAGCACTTCGGGTGTCGTCAGCGCGGCGCCGTCGCGTGCGAGCGCATCGCGATGCCATGCCGCGCCTTCGCGGTCGACGGCGGCGGCGAGCGCGGCATCGCTGGAAAACAGGTTGTAGTTCGCGAGCGGCGGGACCTGATTGGTCACTTCGTGCGTCTTGCCGGGGCCGAACCGTTCCATCGCATGTCTCCGTTTGACGGACGCGCGCCGTTCATCTTTCGAGGCGCTGTTTGATTGGAGCGCGCAAGCCATGCGTACGGACAGCGGCGCCCGAAAGACCTTGTTTGAACGATGCCCGAGCGCGCAGCATCGCGCGGACGGAAGCTTTCATCATAGGGGGCCGATGCGGGTTCCGCTTAGAGGGATCGCTCTGTCATCGATGCTCCGTCGCGTGCGCTGTGCGGCGGCCGCGAGCTTTACACGCATCACGGTCAGACGGACGCCGGCTTGCGTGCGACGATCGCCGCGCATGCCGACACGATCTATCACCCGGTCGGGATTTGCCGGATGGGCGCCGACGAACGCACCGCCATCGATACGCAATTGCGCGTGCGTGGCGTGACGGGCTTGCGCGTGGTCGACGCATCGGCGATGCCGACGCTGATCGGGGGCAACACGAATGCGTCCACGGTGACGATCGCAGAGCGCGCCGCCGACATAATCGCGGCCACGCGCGGCGAGAGCGCGTCGTCCGAAATCGCGGATGAACCCGCTGGCGCGGCAGCAAAATAGGATTAGTCCGATAAAGCTCGAAATTCAGCCATCGCTTCATTTCTGAGATTTTCCCGCTCCTATAATCGCGCCCCAATGAAGCGCGTGTGGGCGCGCGCTCGAATTTCAGGGAAACGAATCGATGAGTGTCAATGTGATTGAACTGATCCGGTCGGCGTTGCCGGAAGCGGTGGTTCGGCAACTGTCGAACTGCCTCGGATTGCCGCCGGCGGCGACGGCGAAAGTCGTGGACGCGGCCGCGCCGGCGCTCGTCGCGGGTCTTCTGAACCGGTGCGCGACACTCGACGGCGCGCGTGCGCTGTTCGCGACGATTCTCGGCCAGGAAGTCAATGCGGATATCGGCGAGCAGTTGCCGCGCGTCTTCGCGAGCACGACGGGCGTGACGCAATTGTCGTCAACGGGGCGCCAGTTGCTCGAGCATACATTCGAGCGCCGCATCGACGGTCTGAGCGATACCGTGTCGATGCAAACGGGCGTGCCCGCGCACGCGACGCACGCGGTGACGGGCATTGCGGGCAGCATCCTGATGGGCGTGCTGAAACGTCACCTTCTGGCTCATCAGGGCAATATCGGTCAACTGCCGACGCTGCTCGGCCAGCAGTTGCCGACCATCGCGCCGTATCTGAACGACGGTCTGACGACGGTGCTCGGGCTGGGCGGCGCATCCGCGTTCGTGAACGCCATTGGCCTGCATGTGCGCGCGGTTTCGGCGCATTTCGAGCGTCCGGCTGCGGCACCTGCGCCCGCTCGCGATCCTGCCGAACCGGCGCCGTCTGCGTCAACGCTGTCTGCGGCTGCGGCGACCGCGGCGCCGACCGTGCGCGAAGTGCGCGAGGTGCGCTACACCGGCCCGAAGGCGAAGCACTGGTTCGGCGCGGTGGCCCTGTCGGCGATGCTCGGCGCGGTTGCCGCGATGCTGATGTGGGTCGCGCTGGCTTCCTGCCCGTCGGCAGTGAATTTCCTCGGCCGCAATGCCGTCGCAGCAACGGCTCCGACGATCAAGGCTGGCCCTTCCGCCGACGCGCCGGATGCCGCAGCGCAGTCCGCATCGGAAGCGCGGGCGGATGACGCGGCGAGCGCGACGGGCAAGATCGAGCCGCAAACCTCCACGGCCGCGAAGGATGCGCGACTGATCGTCGCCGTCGACAAGCACGGCAAGCCGACGATTACGGCAAGCGTGCGGAACGTCGCGGAGAAATCCGTGCTTCTGAATGCGCTGACGGCGAAATTCGGCGCGGGCAATTTCAACGCCGATATCACCGTCGATGACAACACGAAGGCCGCCGACTGGCTCGCGCACATCGACGCGCTGTTGCCGTTGATGCAGACGCCGGGCGCCGAGATGAAGATCGGCGGCACGCGCGTCGAGCTGAGCGGCGCCGCCGCCGACGCGAAGGCCGGCTGGGCGGACCGGCTGACCGCGCTATTGGGCGCGACGTATCAGGTGAGCGCGTTCGATGCCGTGCGCGCTACGGCAAACGAGACACGCGACGCGCAAACACAAGACGCGCGGACACAGGCCGCGAAAGCTCAAGCCGCGAAAGCCCAAGCTGCGAAAGCCCAAGCCGCGAAAGCCCAAGCCGCGAGAGCCCAAGCCGCGAGAGCCCAAGCCGCGAAAGCCCAAGCCGCGAGAGCCCAAGCCGCGAGAGCCCAAGCCCAATAAGCGCCCGCGCCCGCAAGCACAACAGCATGCCGCCCGACGCAGACCGGGCGGCATTTTTCATTTCAACGTCGATTTCGGCCGATCCTGCGACGGCACGGGCACGTCGAACGTCGGTGTGTGCGTGAAGTTGTCGGTGGTCAGTCCCGCGAGCGTTTCGCGCGCGACTTCGAGCCACGCGCGCGCCGCGTGGGACAGATAGCCGTTGCGCCGCCAGCCGATCGCCATTTCCCACGGAATCTCCGGCGCGACGACGGGCAGGCAGGTGAACTGCGCCGCGTCGAGCCGCCGGCAATATGGCGCGGGCAGCAGCGCAATGCCGACGCCCGCCAGCACCAGCGCCGCCATGAAATCCCAATGCCCGCTGCGTCCGACGATGGTCGGCGCGAAACCCGCCGTGCGGCAGGCGGTCAGCACGACGTCGTTCAGCGCGAGGCTCTCGCCGTAGAACACGAACGGCTCGCTCGCGAGATCGGCGAGCGGCACTTCATGCAGCGCGTCCCAGCGCGAGCCCCGGCGTGCGACCAGCCACAGCACCTGGCGTGTCATCGGCAGTACGTCGATCATCTCCGGATCGACGGGTTGCAGGACGCCGCCCAGTTCGAGCTCGCCGGAAATCAGCGCGGCCTCGATCGCCTTCGAGCCCTGCTCGAACAGCTTCAGCTCGACTTTCGGATAGCGCTGCCGGAACGCGGCAATGGCGGGCGTGAAGAGCGAGCCGCCCATCGGCGGAATGCCGATCGTCAGTTCGCCGCGCCCGAGCGTGCCGAGATCGTTCAGCTCGGCCTGCAACTGCGCGTAGGCGGCGAGCACGTCCTGGCCGCGCTGATAGACGATCCGGCCGGCGTCCGTCAGCACCATCTGCCGGCCGTCGCGCAGCAGCAGCGGCGAGCCGATCTCGTCCTCCAGCGACTTCACCATCTTGCTGATGGTCGGCTGCGTGACGAACATCTGCTCGGCCGCGACGGTGAAGCTTTGCTGCCGGACGACCTCGACGAAATAACGCAACGCGCGCAGTTCCATGTTCGTAGCCCTCGTAGCTCGTGAATTCCAATTAGGAATGGAGCAAATAATTCTAAGTCATTTTATTTATGTTGCGGTGCACCCTATACTTGATTCCATCGAAAAGTCACCTAGGGTTTGCCATGATCTCGCCGCTCATCGCTCGTACTGCCGCTTCCGTTCGCGTGGACGCGACGTCGCCGCTCGCGAGGATCAGCCGGATCGCCGCGCAGAGCGCTGCGATCGCGGGCGTCTGGTTCGCCGCCGATTTCGTCGTGCGACGCTTCGGCTTGCCGGTGCCTGGCGGCGTCGTGGGGCTTGTCGCGTTGCTCGCGCTGCTGTTTTGCGGCGGCGTCGCACCTCGCTGGATCAAGGCGGGCGCCGACTGGCTGCTGTCCGACATGCTGCTGTTCTTCATCCCGGCGGCAGTCGCGGCCGTCCAGTACGGCGGCCTGTTCCGCGAAGACGGCTGGCGCCTCGCGCTCGTGGTCGTCGCGGGCACGCTGATGGTGATGGTGGCCGTCGCGTTCGCCGTCGAGCAGGCCGCGCGCCTCGAACGACGCCTCGCGCTGCGCCGCGTGATGGTCCAACGGGTCCAACGGGTCCAACGGGTCCAACGGGTCGAGCGTGGCCTCGACCGTCGGAGCTTCCGCTAATCGCTGTTGCGAGCCACGCCATCATGAGCGCCTTCTACACGTCCCTTTTCGCCGACGACGCGTCCCGGCTCATCGCCGCAGGCTGCTTTGTACTGACGGTGGCGCTGTATTTCGTGTCGAAGGCGCTGTACGCGCGCTTCAGGTCGCCGTGGCTGACGCCGCTCGTCGCGGTGCCCGCGGTGCTCGCCGCGATCGTCCTGGTCACGCGGATTCCATACGCCGTCTACTTCGAGGACACGCGCTGGCTGATGTGGCTGCTCGGCCCGGCAACCGTCGCGTTCGCGGTGCCGATCTACGACTATCGCGAGCTGCTCAAGCGTCACTGGATTTCGCTCACCGTCGGCGTGACGGTCGGCATCGTGGTCGCGGTGGGCGGATCGCTCGCGCTGTCGAAGCTGCTGCATCTGTCGCCGGAACTGCAGCGCGCCCTGATGACGCGCTCCGTCTCGACACCGTTCGCGCTCGCCGTTTCCGACAAGATCCACGCGCCGAAGGACCTGACCGCGCTGTTCGTAATCGCGACAGGCGTCTGCGGGATGCTGTTCGGTGAGATCGTGCTCGCGCTGATGCCGCTGCGCACGCGGCTCGCGCGCGGCGCGCTGTTCGGCGCGGCGGCGCATGGCGTCGGCACGGCGAAGGCGCGCGAGCTGGGCCGCGAAGAGGGCGTCGTCGCAAGCCTGACGATGATGATCGCGGGCGTCGTGATGGTGCTGCTCGCACCGCTTTTCAGCATGCTGCCGCTCTGACGCGAAGGGCACCCGCGACCAAATCGGGATAAAAAGCGGCGCGTCGGCTTTATGATCGACGCACCGTCCTTTCCCGGTTTCCGTCCTTGCGATGCTGCCCATCTCCGTCGTCATTCCCTGCTACAACGCCGAGAAGACGCTCGCCCGCACGCTCGATAGCTGCGTCGCGCAGCCGGAGGCGGCGCAGATCGTCGTGGTCGACGACGGCTCGCAGGACGCTTGCGCCGAAATCGTCGCGCACTACGCGCGGCAACACCCGCGTGTCGAGCTGCTGCGCATGCCGCACAACGGCGGCGCGGCTCGCGCGCGGAACTGGGGCGCGATGCATGTGCTTCATCCGCTGCTGGGCTTCATCGACGCCGACGACGAGTACCTGCCTGGCGCGCTCGCGGGCGCCGCCGCTTTCTTGGCGGAGCATCCGCATCAGCCGTCGATCCGGCTCGACGTCGAATTCTGCGGCTTTCCCGCCGACATCACCGGGCATCCGCAATTCGAAAGTCACGCGGCCGTCCTGAGTAACACGGTGCCGAGCAGTCTCGTGATTCGCCGTTCCGTCTATGCGGCGTTCGGCGGCTTTCCGCTCGATGACGTGTTCCGGCGCCACGGCGGCGAAGACGGCGCGTTTTCGCTGGCGCTGCTGAATATCTTCGGCAATCCGCGCCTCGACGACTGCAAGCGCGTGCGCATGCACTATCACCCGAACATCCACGCCGAGCGCTATTTCCGCATTTCGATGGGCATGCTCGCGGCGCCCGACGAACTGATCGCCGCGACCCGTGACGCTTCATGGCGTTTCGTCCACCGCGCCTACGCAGCCATAAAGGAACTGCGCGACGCCGAACTGGCGCCGCATCTGTCGCCGCCGCCCGCCGACGCAGCGCCGGCAGGTCAATCGGCATAGGCCGAAACGCCCCACGCAAGCCATCTCGTTTTGCTACAATCGCCGTTCGTCTTCGAGGAGCGTTGCGACGGGTTCGGCCCGCCAGGCTCGAAGGCTTTCAATCGGAAGGATTGGACGCGCGCCGCGCTGACAAACCAACCGCATCGAACGGCGCTCACGTCACATTTCTAGTCTTTTTTAGAAAGGAGGGCGTGATGAACGCCGCAGTCTACGATTCAAAAAATTCCCAGGATTTTGTCGTTGCCGACCTGTCGCTCGCCGACTGGGGCCGCAAGGAACTCGACATCGCCGAAACGGAAATGCCCGGCCTCGTGCAGATCCGCGAAGAGTACAAGGCGCAGCAGCCGTTGAAGGGCGCGCGCGTCGCCGGCTCGCTGCACATGACCATCCAGACGGGCGTGTTGATCGAAACGCTGAAGGCGCTCGGCGCCGACGTCCGCTGGGCGTCGTGCAACATCTTCTCGACGCAGGACCACGCCGCTGCCGCGATCGCGAAGGGCGGCACGCCCGTGTTCGCGTTCAAGGGCGAATCGCTCGACGAATACTGGGAGTTCACGCACCGCATCTTCGAATGGCCGAACGGCGAATTCGCGAACATGATCCTCGATGACGGCGGCGACGCAACGCTGCTGCTGATTCTCGGCGCGAAGGCCGAGAAGGACCGCTCGGTGATCGCGAAGCCGACCAACGAGGAAGAAGTCGCGCTGTACAAGGCCATCGGCAAGCATCTCGACGCCGACCCGACCTGGTACTCGACGCGTCTCGCGCACATCAAGGGCGTGACGGAAGAAACGACGACGGGCGTGCATCGCCTGTATCAGATGGAAAAGGAAGGCCGTCTGCCGTTCCCGGCCATCAACGTCAACGATTCCGTCACGAAGTCGAAGTTCGACAACCTGTATGGCTGCCGCGAGTCGCTCGTGGACGGCATCAAGCGCGCGACGGACGTGATGATCGCGGGCAAGATCGCCGTGGTCGCGGGTTACGGCGACGTGGGCAAGGGCTGCGCGCAATCGCTGCGCGGCCTGGGCGCGACCGTGTGGGTCACGGAAATCGATCCGATCTGCGCGCTGCAAGCCGCGATGGAAGGCTACCGTGTCGTGACGATGGAATACGCCGCCGACAAGGCCGACATCTTCGTGACGGCAACGGGCAACTACCATGTGATCAATCACGATCACATGAAGGCGATGCGCCACAACGCGATCGTCTGCAACATCGGCCACTTCGACTCGGAAATCGACGTCGCGTCGACGCGCCAGTACAAGTGGGAAAACATCAAGCCGCAAGTCGACCACATCATCTTCCCGGACGGCAAGCGCGTGATCCTGCTGGCGGAAGGCCGCCTCGTAAACCTCGGCTGCGCAACGGGCCACCCGTCGTTCGTGATGTCGAACTCGTTCACGAACCAGACGCTCGCGCAGATCGAACTGTTCACGCAAGGCGGCAAGTACGAGAACAAGGTCTACGTGTTGCCGAAGCAACTGGACGAGAAGGTCGCGCGACTGCACCTCGCGCGCATCGGCGCGAACCTGACCGAGCTGTCGGCCGAGCAGGCGAAGTACATCGGCGTCGACAAGAGCGGTCCGTTCAAGCCGAACCACTACCGTTACTGATCGGCAACCAGGCGGCATGACGGATGCAGCCACGTGCCACGGCATGCGGCTGCATCGCGCGAAGCACGAAGCACGAAGCACGAAGCAGCACGAAGCGGATGGCCGATGCGGCCTCACACGTGGCCGCATGTGGCTGGACGCGGCCCACGCGATGCGTCGCGTGGGCCCGTGTTTCGCGCATGCCCTGGCGTTCAACCCGGACTTCACGCCCGCAAGCGACGAGGAGCTGTAAATGACTGTATTGCTGACCTGGGTGATCAACGCGCTCGCGCTTCTGATCATCACTTACCTTGTGCCGTCGATCCACATCCGCAGTTTCGGCACTGCGTTGATCGTCGCGCTCGTGCTCGGGCTCATCAATGCCGTCTTGCGGCCGGTGCTGATCCTGCTGACGCTGCCCGTCACGATACTCACGCTCGGGCTCTTCATACTGGTGGTGAACGCGCTGTGCTTCTGGCTGTGCGCGTCGCTGCTGAAGGGCTTCGAAGTGTCGGGTTTCTGGTCGGCGTTCTTCGGCTCGATCCTGTACAGCATCGTTTCGTGGCTGCTGTCCGCGCTCATCTTCGGCAACCGCAGCATCGGCTGACGGAACTGCCAACAGGACCATGAACCCCATCGAACTATCATTCGAATTCTTCCCGCCGAAGACGCAGGAAGGACTCGACAAGCTGCGCGCCACGCGCGCCCAACTGTTGCCGCTCAAGCCCAAGTTCGTGTCCGTCACGTTCGGCGCCGGCGGCTCGACCCAGCAAGGCACGCTCGACACCGTGCTCGAGATGGGGAAGGACGGCGTCGATGCCGCGCCGCACCTGTCGTGCATCGGCTCGTCGAAGGAAAGCCTGCGAGCGATTCTCAACGAGTACCGCTCGCATGGCATCCGTCATATCGTTGCATTGCGCGGCGATCTGCCGTCGGGCATGGGCGAAGTCGGCGAACTGCGCTACGCGTCGGAACTGGTGAGCTTCATTCGCGCCGAGTTCGGCGACTGGTTTCGCATCGAGGTCGCGGCGTATCCCGAGTACCACCCGCAGTCGCGCTCGCCGCGTCACGATCTGGAGAACTTCGCGCGCAAGGTGAAGGCGGGCGCCAATTCGGCGATCACGCAGTACTTCTTCAACGCCGACGCGTATTTCCGCTTCGTCGACGATACGCACAGGCTCGGCGTGGATGTGCCCATCGTGCCGGGCATCATGCCCATCACGAACTTCTCCCAGCTGATGCGTTTCTCCGAAATGTGCGGCGCGGAAGTGCCGCGCTGGGTCGCGAAGCGGCTCGAGAGCTTCGGCGATGACCGCGATGCGATCCGCGCGTTCGGCCTCGACGTGGTGACGGACTTGTGCCGCCGTCTCGTCGACGCCAAGGTGCCGGGCCTGCATTTCTATACGCTCAACGGCGCGGCGGCGACGAAAGCCATTTGCGAGCGGCTGAGCCTCTGATTTTTCGCATCTGATCTCTGCATCTGATCTCTTATAGGCGGCAAATATGGGCGGCGTGCGCGCGGGCGCGCGCCGCCCGTTTCATTTCACGCGTACTGTCGCGCTCATCGTTTCGATTCACTTCGCTGTCACGAAAGCGGGGTGAAAACCCATATTGAATCGGAATATTGACTGACTATGATCCAAATGGCACTCGACCCAACTGCCTTGCGGAGAACAACATGTCAATGTCATCGACGCTGTCTGCAGTTCGCCAGTCCTGCCTGCCCATTTTGTCCGCCGTCGCGATCGCCGCCGCATGCGCGGCGCCCAGCCTGAGCGCCGCGGCGTCGCTGCCCGACAAGACGGTCGTGTTCTGTTCCGAAGGCAGTCCCGCCGGATTCGATACCGCGCAGTACACGACGAGCGTCGAGTTCAGCGCCGGTTCGTACACCGTCTATAACCGGCTCGTCGAGTTCGGTCACGGCAGCACCGATATCGAGCCCGGCCTCGCCGAAAAATGGGAAGTTTCCAGCGACGGCCTGCAGTACACGTTTCATCTGCGACATGGCGTCAAGTTCCACACGACGGCCTGGTTCAAGCCGACGCGCGACTTCAACGCCGACGACGTGGTCTTCACCTACACGCGGATGCTCGATCCGGAGCACCCGTTCCACAAGGCGTACCCCGTGTCGTTCCCGTACTTCAACGACCTGGGCCTCGCGAAGAACATCAGCAAGATCGAGGCGCTCGATCCGTACACCGTCCGCTTCACGCTGAAGGAGGTGGATGCCCCATTCCTCCAGCAGCTTGCGATGCCGTTCGCGTCGGTCCTGTCGGCCGAGTATGCGGATCAGTTGCTGAAGGCGGGCAAGGCTTCCGACATCAATCTGTTCCCTGTCGGCACGGGGCCGTTCATCTTCCGCAGCTACACGAAGGACGATTCGATTCGCTTCGACGGCAACCCGAACTACTGGAAACCGGGCGTCGTGAAGGTGAGCAAGCTGATCTTCGCGATCACCGTCGACCCGTCCGTGCGTCTGCAAAAGCTCAAACGCAACGAATGCCAGGTGATGAGCTATCCGAAGCCCGCCGACATCCCGCAGATCCAGGCGGACTCGTCGATCGCGCTGCCGCATCAGGTGGGCTTCAACCTTGGCTTCATCGCGTACAACACGACGAAAAAGCCGCTCGACAACGTGCTCGTTCGGCGCGCGCTCGATATGTCCGTCAACAAGAAGGCGATCATCGATTCCGTCTACCAGGGCGCGGGCCAAGCCGCGACGAACCCGATGCCGCCGACCCAATGGGGCTACGACAAGAATCTGAAAGACGCGCCGTATGACGTCGATAAGGCGAAAGCGCTGCTGAAGCAGGCGGGCTACCCCGATGGCTTCGATCTCACACTGTGGGCAATGCCCGTTTCGCGCCCGTACAACCCGAACGCGCGCCTGATGGCCGAAATGCTGCAAGCGGACTGGTCGAAGATCGGTGTGAAGACGAAGATCGTCACCTTCGAGTGGGGTGAGTACATTCGCCGCGCGCACAGCGGCGAGCACGAAGCGATGCTGATCGGCTGGACAGGCGACTACGGCGACCCGGACAACTGGCTCGGCGTGCTGCTCGGCTGCGACGCCGTCAACGGCAGCAATTTTTCCAAATGGTGCTACAAACCTTTCGACGACCTGATCAAGCAGGCGCGCAGCACGACCGACATGGCGACGCGCACGAAGGATTACACCGAGGCCCAGGAAATCTTCAAGCAGGAGGTTCCTTTCACTCCCATTGCACATTCGACCGTTTATCAGCCGCTGTCGAAGTCGATCACAGGCTTCAAAATCGACCCGTTTGGCCCGACGCAATTCTGGAACGTCGGCCTGAAGTAACGAATTCGACGCTTCTTTATGCAAGTTCGCTCTAGTCCGGGATGGCTGCCGCGCGGCCCGCGGCAGTCCTGCGCACAGCTGTTTCCGATCGTCAACACAAGGAATTTCCTCCGCTTGTGGCCCCTGGCAAAGCTCAGTAATATCGCGCTACGCTGGTTTTTGCCGGCGCTGAACCTGGAGGAAACATGAAGCAAAACAAACTGTTGCGCGCGGCTCGGCTCACGATGCTGGTCGCGACGGCAGCGGCATCGATGGCAGGAGCCCAACTGGCGAACGCCGCCGATATTCCGAACAAGACCCTCGTCTACTGCTCCGAAGGGAGTCCAGCGGGCTTTGATCCGGCGCAGTACACCACGGGCGTGGATTTCACGGCCAACACGTTCACCGTCTACAACCGTCTCGTCGAATTCGAGCGCGGCGGCACGAAGGTCGAGCCGGGCCTTGCAGAGAAGTGGGACGTTTCGCCGGACGGCAAGACGTACACGTTCCATCTGCGCCACGGCGTCAAATTCCACACGACTTCCTGGTTCAAGCCGACGCGCGAATTCAATGCGGATGACGTCGTGTTCACGTTCCAGCGCATGCTGGACCCGAATCAGCCGTTCCGCAAAGCCTACCCGGTGCAGTTCCCGTACTTCACCGACATGGGCCTCGACAAGCTGATCGAGAAGGTCGAGAAGGTCGACCCGTACACCGTCCGCTTCACGCTGAAGGAAGTCAACGCGCCGTTCATCCAGAACCTGGCGATGGAATACGCGTCGATCCTGTCTGCCGAATATGCGGATTCGCTGATGAAGGAAGGCAAGGCTGCCGACATCAACCAGAAGCCGGTCGGCACGGGCCCGTTCATTTTCCGCAGCTACACGAAGGACGCGACGATCCGTTACGACGGCAACCCGGACTACTGGAAGCCGAACACGGTCAAGCTGTCGAAGCTGATCTTCTCGATCACGCCTGATCCGGGCGTGCGCGTGCAGAAGCTCAAGCGCGACGAATGCCAGGTGATGAGCTATCCGCGCCCCGCCGACATCGCGCCGCTGAAGGCCGATTCGAACATCGACATGCCGTCGCAGCCGGGCTTCAACCTCGGCTATCTGGCGTACAACGTGAGCCACAAGCCCGTCGACAAGCTCGAAGTGCGCGAGGCGCTCGACATGGCGATCAACAAGAAGGCGATCATCGACTCCGTCTACCAGGGCGCAGGCCAGGCCGCGACGAACCCGATGCCGCCCACGCAATGGTCGTACGACAAGAGCCTGAAGATGCCGGCTTACGATCCCGAGAAGGCGAAGGCGCTGCTCTCGAAGGCAGGCTTCCCGAACGGCTTCGACATCACGCTGTGGGCGATGCCCGTGCAGCGCGCGTACAACCCGAACGGCCGCCTGATGGCGGAAATGATCCAGGCCGACTGGGCGAAGATCGGTGTGAAGGCGAAGATCGTCACGTACGAGTGGGGTGAGTACATCAAGCGCGCGCACGCGGGCGAAGACGACACGATGCTGATCGGCTGGACGGGCGACAACGGCGACCCGGACAACTGGCTCGGCACGCTGCTCGGCTGCGACGCGGTGAACGGCAACAACTTCTCGAAGTGGTGCTACAAGCCGTTCGACGATCTGGTGAAGAAGGGCCGCGAAACGACGGCTCAGGCGGATCGCACGAAGGCCTACACGCAGGCTCAGCAGATCTTCGCGCAGCAGCTGCCGTTCTCGCCGATCGCTCACTCGACGGTGTATCAGCCTGTCAGCAAGAAGGTCGTCGACATGCGTATCGAGCCGCTGGGCTATGCACGCTTCGACGGCGTGACGATGAAGTAAATCTCGCGATGCGGCGGGTTTCGTTGCCCGCCGCGTCCCAGACGCAGTACGCTTTTCGTTCGGTTAGAAGACTGGTCGAAATGGTCCGGCGACCGGGGTCACGAGCCCTCGTCGCCGGTTGCGTTTTTTCTCACCAAGACCATAGGGACGAACCATGTTCCGATTCGTTTTGCGCCGCATCGGGATGGTCATACCGACTTTCATCGGTATCACGATCCTCGCATTCGCGCTCATCCACCTGATCCCGGGCGACCCCATCGAAGTGATGATGGGCGAGCGCGGCGTCGACCCGGCCATGCACGCAGCCGCGATGCATCGCCTCGGACTCGACGAGCCGCTGCCCATCCAGTACCTCCATTACGTCGGTCATGCGCTGCAGGGGAACCTCGGCACATCGATCATCACCAATACGAGCGTGATGGACGAGTTCCTTGCGCGCTTTCCCGCCACCGTCGAGCTGTCGTTCTGCGCGATGCTGTTCGCGCTGATCGTCGGGCTGCCGGCGGGCGTGTTCGCGGCGCTGCGGCGCGGCACCGTCGTCGATCACGGCGTGATGGGCACGGCGCTCACCGGCTATTCGATGCCGATCTTCTGGTGGGGCTTGATCCTCATCATGATGTTTTCGTCGAAGCTCGGCTGGACGCCCGTGTCGGGCCGCATCGCGGTCGAATACGACATTCCGCACGTGACCGGCTTCCTGCTGATCGACTCGCTGTTGCCGGGCACCGACGAAGGCTCGTTCCGCTCGGCGCTTTCGCATCTGATCCTGCCCGCAATCGTGCTCGGCACGATTCCGCTCGCAGTCGTCGCGCGGATGACGCGTTCGTCGATGCTCGAAGTGCTGCGCGAGGACTACATCCGCACGGCTCGCGCGAAGGGCCTGTCGCCGGCGCGCGTGATCGTCGTGCATGCGCTGCGTAACGCGCTGATTCCCGTCGTGACGGTGATCGGTCTGCAGGTCGGCACGCTGCTCGCGGGCGCGGTGCTGACGGAGACCTTGTTCTCGTGGCCGGGCATCGGCAAATGGCTGATCGATGCGATCGGCCGGCGCGACTATCCTGTCGTGCAGGGCGGTATCCTGATGATCGCAACGCTTGTGATCGTCGTGAACCTCGTCGTCGATTTGCTGTACGGCGTGCTCAATCCACGCATTCGCCATACGAGGTAATGAATATGTACCCCCACGCTCACATTCGTTCGCTGTCCCCCAGGGGGGCGCATGCCTCCCTTGAGGCGGCTCGGCGGGAGGCATGATGGCTGACATTCAAAACACCGTCCCCCAGGCGGTCACGCCGCCCAGCGGCCGTGCCATCGCCGCACGTGAATTCTGGACCAACTTTTCGCGCAACCGCGGCGCCGTCAGCGCGGGCATCATCGTGCTGGTGCTGATCTTCGTCGCGGTCTTTGCGCCGTTGATCGCGCCGCACAGCCCGATCGAGCAGTACCGCGATTCCGTGAAGATTCCGCCCGCATGGCTCGACGGCGGCAGCTGGAAGTTCATCCTCGGCACCGACGAAGCTGGCCGCGACATCCTTTCGCGTCTGATGTACGGCGCGCGCCTGTCGTTCTGGATCGGCTTCGTGTCGGTGATGCTCGCGCTGATCCCCGGCATCGTGCTCGGCCTGATCGCCGCGTTCTTCGAGAAGTGGGCTGACACGCCGATAATGCGCATCATGGACGTGCTGCTCGCGCTGCCGTCGCTGCTGCTCGCGGTGGCCGTCGTCGCGATCATCGGTCCGGGCCTGACGAACACGATGCTTGCCATCGCAATCGTCGCGCTGCCGGGTTATGTGCGTCTCACGCGCGCATCGGCGCTCGGCGAACTGCACAAGGAGTACGTGATGGCTTCGCGCGTCGCGGGTGCGGGCACGCTGCGCCTGATGTTCTCGCAGGTGCTGCCGAACTGCACGGCGCCGCTGATCGTGCAGGCCACGCTCGGCTTTTCGTCGGCGATTCTCGATGCCGCCGCGCTCGGCTTCCTCGGCCTCGGCGTGCAGCCGCCGTCGGCGGAGTGGGGCGCGATGCTCGCGTCGGCACGCGACTACATCGACAGCGCATGGTGGATCGTCACCATGCCCGGTCTCGCCATCCTGATCTCGGTGCTCTCGATCAACCTGCTCGGCGACGGGCTGCGCGATGCACTCGATCCGAAACTCAAACGGTTGGCCTGACATGCAAAACGTTACCAACGGAAATCTGTTGACCATCCGCAATCTGGCGGTCAACTTCAGCGGCATGCCCGCTGTCGATCGAATCAATCTCGACGTGGCGCCGGGCGAAGTGGTGGGCGTCGTCGGCGAATCGGGCTCCGGCAAGAGCGTGACGATGATGGCGCTGATGGGCCTCATCGACGCGCCGGGCATCGTCACCGCCGACGAAGTCACGTTCAACGGCAAGGACCTCCTGAACGCTACGCCGAAGGCGCGCCGCAAGATCATCGGCAAAGATGTGGCGATGGTGTTCCAGGACGCGCTGACGAGCCTGAACCCGAGCTACACCGTCGGCTATCAGATCAAGGAAGTGCTGAAGCTGCACGAAGGCCTGCACGGCGACGCGCTGCATAAGCGCGCACTCGAGCTGCTCGACCAGGTCGGCATTCCCGACGCGAAGAACCGCATTTCGACGTTCCCGCATCAGATGTCGGGCGGCATGAATCAGCGCGTGATGATCGCGATGGCTGTCGCATGCAATCCGAAGCTGCTGATCGCCGACGAGCCGACCACGGCACTCGACGTGACCATTCAGGCGCAGATCATGCAATTGCTCGTGCAGTTGCAGAAAGAGCGCGGCATGGCGCTCGTGCTGATTTCGCACGATCTGGCCGTGGTGTCGGAAGTCGCGCAGCGCGTGGCCGTGATGTACGCGGGCGAGATCATCGAAACGAACCGCGTGCCCGATATCTTCAGCGCGCCGCATCATCCGTACACGGAAGCGTTGCTCGCGGCGATTCCCGAGCACAACGTCGGCGCGGTGCGTCTTGCCGCGCTGCCGGGCATGGTGCCGGGACGCGACGATCGCCCGAAGGGGTGTCTGTTTGCGCCGCGCTGCAAGTACGTCGTCGACGACTGCAACAAGGCACGGCCCGCGCTGTCGTCAATGGCTGACCACGACGCCGCAGCCCAGGTTCGCTGCATCAAGCCGCTGAACCTGGTTCGCGATGCCATTCAACACGGAGGCGCACGATGAATGCAGTACCCGAAACGCGGCGCCCCGACGATGGAGCACGCAAGCCCGCAGGCGATCACGTGCTGGTCGCCGACAACCTCGCGCGCCACTATGACGTGAAGCGTGGCATGTTCGGCCACGGCACCGTAAAGGCGCTGAACGGCGTGTCGTTTCAACTCGAACGCGGCAAGACGCTCGCCGTAGTCGGCGAGTCCGGTTGCGGCAAGTCGACGCTCGCGCGTCAGCTGACGATGATCGAATCGCCGACGTCCGGTCGTCTCCTGATCAACGGCGAGGACGTGGCGGGCGCGAACCACGAGAAGATCGCGCAACTGCGCCGCCGCGTGCAGATGGTGTTCCAGAACCCGTTCGCGTCGCTGAATCCGCGCAAGACCGTCGAGCAAACGCTCAACGAGCCGCTCGCCATCAACACGCAACTGAACGCGGTCGAACGCACGGAGCGCATCGCGCACATGATGCGCATCGTCGGCTTGCGGCCGGAACATGCGAAGCGGTATCCGCATATGTTCTCGGGCGGCCAGCGTCAGCGCGTCGCGATTGCGCGCGCGATGATTCTCGATCCGCAGATCGTCGTCGCCGACGAGCCGGTTTCCGCGCTCGACGTGTCGATCCAGGCGCAGATCCTGAACCTGTTCATGGACCTGCAGGACGAGTTCAAGACGAGCTATGTGTTCATCTCGCACAACCTGTCGGTGGTCGAGCACATCGCGGACGACGTGATGGTGATGTACTTCGGCGGCATCGCGGAACTCGGCGACAAGCAGCGCATCTTCAGCAAGCCGCGGCATCCGTACACGCGGTCGCTGATGTCCGCGACGCCGTCGATCTTCGAAGCCGACCGCCGCATCCAGATCAAGCTGCAAGGCGAAATGCCTTCGCCGCTCAATCCGCCGTCGGGCTGCACGTTCCATCAGCGCTGCCCGTATGCGATCGAGCGTTGCCGCAAGGAAGAGCCGAAGCTGCGCGAAGTGGATGGCCGTCAGGTGTCGTGTCATCGCGCCGAAGAGGTGGGAGACGACACGAATGCATGATGGGGTGGCGGCGCGTCGTCTTGCGCGCCGTCACGCGCGTCGTTCGCATGTCGGTCATGCGCGCGGCGCGCGCGCTGTGTCGATGCGGCGGCGGGCTGCATACGTTGTCGCGTGCGCCATGCTCGCCGCCGCGCAGCTTTCGTTTCATTGGCTGGATGCCGTGATTGTTCCGGCGCACGCCGCGGGCGCTGCCGCGAACACGACCGTTCAAGGCGCGCAGGCCAACCAGGCGGGACGGCCCGCCGTGCCCGTGCCGGGTTCGCGCAATGCTTCGCAGCCGCGCGCGACGTTGCCCGGCTTCAATCCGCCGCCGTCGACCGCGAGCGGCACGATGGCAAGCGGGCCCGTGCGCGTGCAACCGGCGCGCATGCCTTTCTATGTCGCCACGCGCGGCACGACCACGATCTATCTGCTGGGCACGCTGCATGTCGGCGATCCGAACGACTATCCGCCCGCCCAGCCGTTCCGTCCGCCGATACTCGGCGCGCTCGCTGCATCGCCGACGCTCGCGCTCGAACTGTCGCCCGACGACCTGCTCGTGTCGCAGGACGATGTGTCGAAGTACGGTGTCTGCTCGTACCGATGCCTGCCGAAGCTGCTGCCCGAGCCGCTGTGGCACAAGCTCGCGATGCGCCTGCACGGCAATCCCGCCGCGCTCGATGAGATCAGGAAGATGCGGCCCTGGCTCGCCGCGTTGCTGGTGGAAACCTACGATTCGCTGAGCGCCGGCTTGCAGACGGAGTTCGGAACGGAGGCGCAGTTGCAGAACGTCTATCTGAAGCAGAAGGGCAGGATCGTCGGACTGGAGACGCTCGGCGAGCAGATGCGCGCGTTCACGGGACTCACGCTCGCGCAGCAGCGCGAAATGCTCGCGCAGGATCTCGTGCAGACGCCCGCTGATAACGTCGCCGATGTGCAGACCCTGCACCGGCTATGGCGTGTCGGCGATGCCGATGCGATCGCCGCGTGGGAAGCGGCGAAGTCGGAGAAGCTCGCGCGCGACAAGCGTATTTCCGCGCAGGTCGACAGCAAGATACTGTTCGACCGCAACCGGCGTTTCGTCAACCGGATGCTGCTGATCGCCGCGCCGAACAAGCCTGTGTTCGTCGCGATCGGCGCGCTGCATCTGGGCGGTCCGAAGGGCGTGTTGCAGTTGCTCCGGCAGCGCGGCTTCGTCGTCGACGCCTACTGAATCTGACGTTGCGCGTGCATGCAGGCACGCGGCGCAGGCGGTCCGTATTTTATGGAAAAGGCCGCCTTGCCGCTTCGCTTCAGCCGGAGCGCTACCGCTACAGGAACATCAGGAAGTTCAGCAGGAAAATGTTCACGAGGAGCAGCGGCAGCGCCGTCAGTACCTGCACCTTGATCACCGCGTTCTTGTCGGGCAGTTCGAGCAGCGCGGCGGGCACGATATTGAAGTTCGCGGCCATCGGCGTCATCAGCGTGCCGCAGTAGCCCGAGAACATGCCGATCGCGACCATCACGGCCGGGTTGCCATGAAACACGTTGACGAGAATCGGCACGCCGACGCCGCCCGTCATCACCGGAAAGGCCGCGAAGCCGTTGCCCATCACCATCGTGAAGAGCGCCATGCCGATGCAGTAGACGGCCACCGCGATCAGCCGGTAGTCGAGGCTGATATAGGCCGTCGTCACGTGCGCAACCGCCTTGCCGACGCCCGCGTCCGAGAACACCAGGCCGAGCATGCCGAGCATCTGCGGCAGCACGGCGGCCCACGACAGCGCATCGACGAGACGCCGTGCTTCCTTCATCGACTGGCCGACGGTGTCGCGCGTCATCATGCACGCGAACGCCAGCGCGATCACGCAGCCAATGCCGAAGCCGATCAGCGTGACGTTCTTCTGCTCGATGAGCGGCGTGCCGCCGAACACCAGATGGCTCGCGCCGAGCGTGATGACCACCGTGACGACGGGAATCGTCAGCGCGGGGAAGAAGAGCTTGTTGCCAAGACGCGCGGCGCTCGCCTTGCGCGCGGCCTCCGACAGCACCTTCGGCTTGCCCGCCGTCACGCCGCCGAAGCCGGCGATCAGCGCCATCGCGATCACGAGCGCGCCGACGAGTTCGACTGGCAGCTTGTCGCCGACGAGAAAGATCACCGCATAGATGATCCAGAAGCCGCCCGCCGTGAAACGGCGCGGATGTTCCTTGTCCGTGACGATCATGCCGCCGATCACGAGCAGCACGATGCCGACCAGCCAGAAAAGATAGTTAATGGTGAGTGTCATGCGTCGTCCCCGGTTGTCGCGCGTGTAGCCGATTGAGTGGTGTGCTTGCCTGCCGCGTTGTTGTCGTTGGTGTTGGTGCTCGCTTGCGATGCCGCGTTGCCGCGCAACTCGCGCTCGAGCTTGCGGTCGAGCAGATAGAGCCGGAAGCCGTGAATCAGAAACGCGCTGACGGCCGTGGGAATGCCCCACACGGCGACGTGCATCGGCTCGACGGTGATGCCCGCTTCCTTCAGGAACGTGACCATCAGCACGATTGCGCCGAACGCGACGAAGATGTCTTCGCCGAAGAAGAGGCCCACGTTGTCGGTTGCCGCCGCGAACGCGCGTAGCTTGTAGCGCACCGCGTCGCTGAATTTGCCGAAGCGCGTTTCCGTCGCGCCTTCGGCCATTGGCGCGATCAGCGGACGCACCATCTGCGGATGACCGCCGAGCCCCGTCAGGCCCACGGCAGCCGTCAGTTCACGCACGAGCAGATAGACGATCAGCAGGCGCCCGGCCGTCGCGGCCTTGATGCTCGCGATCCACGTCTGCGCGCGCTCGCGCAGCCCATGCCGTTCGAGCAGGCCGATCACCGCGAGCGGCAACAGGATGATGAGCGGGATATTGCGCGTCTTGATGAAGCCGCTGCCGATCGCAGCGAGAATCTTGTCGGGCGGAAAATGCGCGGCGATGGCGGTGATGACCGCGGCGGCGGCCACGATCAGCATCGGGTTGAAGCGCAATACGAACCCGACGATGATGACGGCAACTCCTATGAGCGGCCACAGGTTGACGGTTGACTGCATCTGGATCTCCTGAGGTGGTCCTGCGTTGGGACACCGCGCGTGGCGGCGAACTCTCGTGACTCCGGGCCATGTCGGCGCGGATGCCTTCTTTGCCATGCGGCTCTTCGATGGCCGCTTGGCTGACTGCCTGTCATTGCTGCTGCTACTGCCCGGCTACTGCCGAACTTCTGGTGCTTCAAAAAATCGCCGACAACCGTTGCCGTTGCGTTCTGGCAAACGCCCCGCGAAGAGCGGGGCGCCGGTTGCTGACGGGTGCGTGTGGCCTGTGTGCTGGAATCAGACGCGCGCCGCGCTGGCCGCGTGCACGCCGATGCCCGCCGCTTCGAGCGCCGCGCGGATGCGGCGCGCGAACGCGAGCGCATGCGGCCCGTCGCCGTGCAGGCAGATCGTCTGCGCGTTGATGGGCACCCACTCGCCGCTGACGGCCTTCACGCGCTGCTCGCGCACCATCATCAGCGTGCGCTCGAGCACTTCGTCCTCGTCGTCGAGCAGCGCGCCTGGCTCCTTGCGCGGCACGAGCGAACCGTCGGCGCGATAGCCGCGATCCGCGAACACTTCCTCGACGGCGACGAGCCCAGCGTTGTGCGCGGCCGTCACGAGCCCGCTGTTCGCCAGCGCGAACACGGCGACGGACGGATCGAAGTCGTGCACGGCGGAAACGATCGCATCGGCGATCTTCGGGTCGCGCGCGGCCTGGTTGTAGAGCGCGCCGTGCGGCTTCACGTGCGCGATGCGTCCGCCCTCGGCCTGCGCGATCGCCGATAGCGCGCCGAGCTGATACAGCACGCCCGCGTAGATTTCGCCTGCGGGCAAGTCCATTTCCTTGCGGCCGAAGTTCTCGGGATCGTTGAAGCTCGGATGCGCGCCGATCGACACGCCTTTCTGCACCGCCCAGCGCACGCAGTCGCGCATCGCGTTGGGTCCGCCCGCGTGCCAGCCGCACGCGATATTGGCCGAGCTGACGAGATCGAGCAGCGCTTCGTCGGAGCCGCATCCTTCGCCGAGGTCGGCGTTCAAGTCGATTTCCATGATGTCCTCTTGGTTAGGCCACTGCGGACGCGGCAACGCGCGCGCAGCGTTCTTCATGCATGCCGATTGCAGCATCGATCTGCCGCAAGTACTTGCGTTCTTCGATCAGCGCCTGGCGGGCTTCATAGGGCGTCGCTGGAATGAAGCGTACCGCGCCGTTCAGGCGCACCTGCGCGAGCTTCCATAAGTCCGCGTGAATCACGGCGCCGATCTTCGGATAGCCGCCCGTCGTCTGCGCATCGCTCATCAGGATGATCGGCTGGCCGTTCGGCGGCACCTGGATCGTGCCGGGCATCACCGCGTGCGACAGCAGATCGGTCTTCTGCGTGCGCTTCAGTTCGCTGCCCGACAGCCGATAGCCCATGCGATTGCTGTTCGGCGTGACGAGCCACTCGTCGTTCCAGAAAGCCTTTTGCGCCTCGGGCGTGAAGCTGTCGTACTCGGGGCCGGGCAGCACGCGGATGGGCGGCGCCCACGCGACGCCCGACGGATGACGGCCGCGTCGCACGGGCTCGTCGACGAGCACGAACTTGCACCACGCGGGCGCTTTCACGCCGAACTCGGGCGCGTCGGGCGAGAAACCCGAGCCGGCGCCCGCGCGCGGCGCGCCGACGGGCAGGCGGTCGCCGTCGCGCAGCGCGCGGCCACCGAGCCCGCCGAAGCCGGCTTGCAGATCGGTGCTGCGCGAGCCGAGCATCGGCAGCACGTCGATGCCGCCCGCGACGCACACGTAGCCGCGCATCCCGCGCTTCGCCGTGTTCAACGTCAGCTCCTCGCCCGCCTTGACGGGCAGGCTCCACCATGAATATACGGGCTTGCCGTCGAGCGTCGCGCCGAACTCGGTGCCCGTGATCGCGACGCGCGCCGGGCGCAGAAAACGCAGCACGGCCGGACCGAACGTGATTTCGAGCCCGGCGGCATCGGGCCGGTTGCCGACCAGCCGGTTGCCGACTTCGAGCGAAAGCCGGTCGAGCGCGCCACCCATCGCGACGCCGAGATGCCGGTGGCCATGGCGTCCTAGATCCTGGATCGTCGTCAGCAAACCCGCGCGTATCACGTCGATCATTCGTGTAGCCCTGCGATGGTGAAGCGGACGCGATCGCCCGGTTGGAGAAGGGTCGGCGGATTGCGCGACGGGTCAAAGAGTTTGAGCGACGTGCGGCCGATCAGTTGCCAGCCGCCCGGCGACGTCGCCGGATAGATGCCCGTCTGCGCACCGCCGATGCCGACAGAGCCGGCGGGCACTTCGAGACGCGGCTCCGCGCGGCGCGGCGTGTGCAGCGCGTCCTCGAGCCCGCCCATGTACGCGAAGCCGGGCTGGAAGCCGAGAAAGAACACGATGTACTCGCCGCCTGCATGCCGCTCGACGACCTGCTTCACGGAAAGCCCCGTGTGATCGGCGACGGCCTTCAGGTCGGGGCCGTACTCGCCGCCGTACTGCACGGGAATCTCCACGTCGCGGCCGGCGGCGGGCGCGTCGTTTGCGCGCTTCCAGGCGGCCTTGAGCTTCGCGGCCAGATCGTCGGGATCGGCTTCGAGCGGATCGAAGATCACCGTGAGGTTGTTCATCCCGGGCACCACTTCAAGCACATGCGGCCAGTCGCGCGCGGCCTGCGCGGCCGCCCAGACGCGGCGCTGGCAATCAAGCGTGGCAGGCGGCGGCGCCTCGCAGACGAGCGCGGTATCGCCGAACGGAAAGATGCGGGGTTCAGTCATCGAAATCCTGGATTGGGTCGAGAGCAGCCGATTCGTCGGACGATGCACGCTGTGCCTCGCGACAGGTAGCATACATTCTCGATAAAATATCGACAATTTATCAATAAGAGATCTCCCCAGGCTCGCCCGGATGTGAGGGAAGTCGTACACTCCCATCAACCATCACGCAAAAAAATCACCATGGCGCGTCATCCGACCAAAATCGTCTCATCGGAGCATCTTGTTTCCGAGTTCAGTGCGGAACTGTCCGAACTGGAATATGGGCTGATCATGGCGAGCAACGCATTCAACCGCTGGATGGTTCGTTGTATGGCGGCTGCCGGTGACAAGGACATGACGGCCATCGAGGTGTCGCTGCTGCATCACGTGAGCCATCGCGAGCGGCGCAAGAAGATCGCCGACATCTGCTTCGTGCTGAACATCGAGGACACGCACGTCGCGACCTATGCGCTCAAGAAACTCGTAGCGAGGGGGTATGTAAAAAGCGAAAAGACCGGCAAGGAGGTGTTCTTTTCCGCTACGCAGGCGGGGCGCGATCTGTGCATGAAGTATCGCGAGGTGCGTGAGAACTGTCTGATCGCGACGCTTAAGGAAAGCGGCCTCACCAATGAACAGATCGGCGAGGCCGCACAATTGATGCGCAACGCGTCGGGCATCTACGACACGGCGGCGCGCGCGGCCGCATCGCTTTGAGACTGTCTATGAAATAGCGACCGCGCGCTCAAGCGGTCTCTTTCTCTTTCGGATACCAGGCGGCATCGGTGACGATTGCATCGAGCGGAATATCGTGCGCTTCGTGCTGCAGCGTTTCCGTACGACATGCTTCATACGCAATGCCCACTGTGATGGGCACTTTGCCGGTGTCGCGAAACATCGCGAGCGTGCGGTCATAATAGCCGCCGCCATAGCCGAGCCGGTAACCGTCCGCGTCGAAACCGACGCACGGCACGAAAAGAAGATCGGGCGTGATTGCTTCGCCCGAGGTCGGTTCATGGATGCGATGTGCGCCGAGTTGCATCCGCATGTCCGGCGTCCATACATGAAACTCGAGCGGCTTTTCGCGGCCCGTGATGACGGGCAGACTCGCGCGGCGCGTGGCGTCGATCGCGAGCCAGATTGCGATCGCGGCGCGTATGTCGAACTCGCCTGATAGCGGCCAGTACAGCCCTACGCTCTTCGGTGCAAAGCGCTTCAACGCATCAAGCACACGACGGTTCAGCGCATCGTTGATCCCTGGCCCGCGAGCCGCATGCAGACGCGCTTCGAGAAGCGTTGTACGCAGTTCCTTTTTCGATTTTGCGCCGAGGTTGCATGCTATGCTTGAGTTCAATTCGCGCTCCAGAAATAACGATGTCCAAAAGCCTCTTTCGAGTATATCGCGCGGCCAGTCTGGCGCTCGCCGCGGCGGCACTCGTCGCGTGCAGCACGGCTTCCGCCGTCAGGCCCATTCAGCTTTCCCCACCCAATAACGACGACCAGATATTCATGCAATTGCGCGAGGCCGCGCGCAATAACGATGCTGGCCGCGCCGCGCAACTCGCGGCGATGATTCCGGATTATCCGGCGCCTTCGTATCTCGAGTACTTCCAGTTGAAGCCACAGCTGTTCGACAACCAGGGTCATCCGCGCGTCGACGCGCCCGATGCACCCGTGCTGTCGTTCCTGCAACGCTACGACGGCCAGGCAATCGCGGACCGCATGCGCAACGACTACCTCGTCGTGCTCGGCGCGCGCCACGACTGGCGCAACTTCGACCAGCAATACGCACGCTTCGTTCTCGACGACGATACGCAGGTGAAGTGCTACGCGCTCGAATCGCGTGCGGCGAAAGGCGAGAACGTCGTCGACGCGGCGCGCTCACTGCTCGTCGAGCCGCGCAACTATGGCGACGGCTGTGTCGACCTGATCACCGCGCTCGCGATCAACCAGCAGTTCACCAGCGACGACGTCTGGCAGCAGATCCGTCTCGCGTACGAGCAGAATCAGACGAACACGGGCGCGAAGCTCGTCGATGCGCTCGGCAACAACCGTCCCGATCCGACGCTCTTCGATCAGGCCGCGAGCACGCCACCTCTTCTGCTTGCGCGCGGCGTCGGCCCTGATCAGCAATCGCATCAGCTCGCGCTGCTCGCGATCACGCGCATGGCTCGCAACGATCCGGCGATGGCGGCCGCGACGTTCGGTTCCGTCGCGCCGTCGCTGACTACGCCCGAACGCGCGATCGGCTGGGGCACGATTGCCTATCAGGCGGCCGCGAAGCAGATGCCCGGTGCCGTCGACTGGTATCGCCTGTCGGCGAATGCACCGCTGTCGAATCCCGCGTACGAATGGCGCACGCGTATGGCGCTCGTTGCAGGCGACTGGACGATGGTGCGCTGGTCGACCGAACAGATGCCGCCGTCGCTGCGCAGCCAGCCCGCGTGGGTCTACTGGCATGCGCGCGCGTTGAAGCAGGCGGGCGACGTGACGACGGCGAACCAGGAATTCGAATCGATTGCACAGGGCTACAACTTCTACGGCCAGCTCGCGGCGGAGGAACTCGGCCAGAAGATCATCGTCCCGCCGAAGACGACCGTCTCCGATACCGAAGTCGAGCAGGCGGGCAAGACGCCGGGCTTCGCGCTTGCTCAGAAGTTCTATTCGCTGAATCTGCGTCTGGAAGGCAATCGTGAATGGAACTGGCCGCTGCGCAACATGAACGACCGTCAACTGATCGCCGCCGCCGAGTACGCGCGCCGTATCGAGCTGTATGACCGCGCGGTGAACACGGCCGATCGCACGAAGAGCGAGCACGATTTCTCGCTGCGCTTTCTGTCGCCGTTCCGCGATATCGTCGAGCGCGACGCTCAGTCGAACGGGCTCGACGTCGAATGGGCATATGGTCTGATCCGTCAGGAGTCGCGCTTCATCATGAACGCGCGCTCGGATGTCGGCGCAAGCGGCTTGATGCAGCTGATGCCGGGCACCGCGCAACTGGTCGCGAAGAAGATCGGCCTCGGTCCGATTTCGCGCGCGCAAATGAACGACATCAACACGAATATCCTGCTCGGCACGAACTATCTGTCGATGATCTACAATGAATTCGACGGATCTGCCGTGCTGGCCACAGCTGGCTACAACGCCGGTCCGGGCCGTCCGCGCAACTGGCGCGCGTCGTTGCCGCACGGTGTCGAAGGCGCGATTTTCGCGGAAGCCATCCCGTTCCAGGAGACGCGCGACTACGTGAAGAACGTGCTGTCCAACACGGTCTACTATGCGGCGTTGTTCGAAGGCCGTCCGCAATCGCTGAAGGCGCGTCTGGGTTACATCTCGCCCTTGCAATGACGGTGCGCCAGGCCGCCGCCGCGTGACACGCGCACGCAGCGGCGCCCGACATTCAGCCATTGCCGCGGCTTCCTTCAGGGAGTCGAAAAATGCGACATCAAACCATCGCGATCATCGGCGGTTCTGGCTTCATCGGCAGTCACCTTGTCAACGCGCTCGTCGAACTCGGCAAGACGGTGCGCATCGCCACCCGTCGCCGCTATAACGCGCGGCATCTCACGCTGCTTCCCATCGACGTGGTCGAAGTCGATGTGTTCGACCCCATCCAGCTTGCGCGCTTCGTCGAGGGCGCGGATGCCGTGATCAATCTCGTCGGCGTGCTGCATGGTCATCGCGGCGATCCGTATGGCCCCGAGTTCGCGAAGGCGCACGTCGAGCTGCCGACAAAGATCGTCTCAGCATGCGAAGGCAAGGGCGTGCATCGGCTGATCCATGTCAGCGCGATCGGCGCCGACCCGCGTGGACCGAGCATGTATCTGCGCTCGAAGGGTGACGGCGAGCGCGCGATTCACGCGTCGTCGATGCTTGCGTCGACGATCTTCCGCCCGTCTGTCGTGTTCGGTCCCGAGGACCAGTTTCTCAACAAGTTCGCGTTCCTCCAGCGCGTGTTCCCGATGATTCCGCTCGCGAAGGCCGAGGCGCGCTTTCAGCCGATCTTCGTCGGAGATGTCGCGAAGGCGATCGTCAACGTGCTGGATCTCGACGCATCGACGGGCCGCACTTACGAACTCGGCGGGCCGTCCGTCTATACGCTCGAAGCGCTCGTCGACTACTGCGGCTCGGTGATCGGCAAGCATGCACGCATCATCCGTCTGCCCGATTCGCTTGCGCGGCTGCAGGCGCTGTCGTTCGAACTCGCGCCCGGCGAGCCCGTCCTCTCGCGCGACAATCTCGACTCGATGAAAATCGATGCCGTGCTGAGCGCGCCGCTCGCGCCCGAGCTCGATATCGAACCGGCCAGCATCGAAACGATCGCGCCCATGTATCTGACGGGCTCGTCGTTCCGCTCGCGCTTCAACACGTTCCGCGAGAGCGCGGGCCGTTGAGCCAGCAAACCCGTCGTTTCCTTCAACTTCACTTCTGGTAAAGCATGAAACTCGTTATCGGTGACAAGAACTATTCGTCGTGGTCGATGCGGCCGTGGCTCGTGCTCACGCACTTCGGCGTCCCATTCGAAGAGGTGCGGATTCCATTGGCCGAAGATCAGACGCAAGCGTCCATCCTTGCGCATTCGCCTTCGGGCAGAGTGCCGTGCCTGATCACCAACGATGACATCACCGTGTGGGACTCGCTCGCGATCTGCGAGACGCTGGCCGAGCGGTATCCGCAGCATGCGATGTGGCCGCGCGACGCCGCCGCGCGCGGGCGCGCGCGCAGCGTCAGCGCCGAGATGCATTCGGGCTTCGGCGATCTGCGCTCGAACATGTGGATGAACATTCGCGCGTCGTTCCCCGGCAAGGGCGCGACGCCGGGCGCGCTCGCCGACATCGCGCGCATCGACGCGATCTGGAGCGAGTGCCTTGAAACGTACGGCGGCCCGTTCCTGTTCGGCGAGTTCACCATCGCCGATGCGATGTACGCGCCTGTCGTGATGCGCTTCAACACGTGGCAGCCGAAGCTGTCGGAGGCTGCGGCCGGATACGCGCGCCGCGTGACGGAGCAGCCGGCCGTGAAAGCGTGGATCAGCGATGCCTTGCGCGAGGGACATGACATCGCCAAGTACGATATCTGCGCATGAATATCTACGCAGTAGGCGGCGCGATCCGCGACGAGCTGCTCGGCATGCCCGTTCAGGATCGCGATTACGTCGTGGTCGGCGCGACGCCCGAGCAGATGATCGCGAAGGGCTTTCGCCCGGTCGGCAAGGATTTCCCTGTTTTCCTGCATCCCGACTCGCAGGAGGAGTACGCGCTCGCGCGCACCGAGCGCAAGACGTCGGCGGGCTATCACGGCTTCCAGTTTTTCTACGCACCCGATGTGACGCTCGAAGAGGACCTCGCGCGGCGCGATCTCACCGTCAACGCGATGGCGCGCGAAGTGACCCCGGACGGCGATCTGACGGGCCCGGTGATCGATCCGTTCGACGGCCAGACCGATCTGAAGAACCGCGTGTTCCGGCATGTCAGCGATGCGTTTCTCGAAGACCCGGTGCGCATTCTGCGCGTCGCGCGTTTCTCGGCGCGCTTTGCCGATTTCACCATCGCCCAGGAGACGATGGCGCTGATGCGCAAGATGGTCGAGGCGGGCGAAGTCGATGCGCTGGTGCCCGAACGCGTGTGGCAGGAAGTCTCGCGCGGTCTGATGGAGAAGAAGCCTTCGCGGATGTTCGACGTGCTGCGCGAATCCGGCGCGCTCGCGCGCATTCTTCCGGAGATCGACGCACTATACGGCGTGCCGCAACGTGCCGACTATCACCCGGAAGTCGATACGGGCGTCCACGTGATGATGGTCGTCGATCATGCCGCCGCGCAGAACTACGCGCTGACGGTACGCTTCGCCGCGCTCACGCACGATCTCGGCAAGGCGACCACGCCCGAACATGTTCTTCCGCGTCACATCGGCCACGAAGGACGCACCATCGATCTGCTCAAGCCGTTGTGCGAACGGCTGCGCGTGCCGAACGAATGCCGCGATCTCGCGCTGCTGGTCGCGCGCGAGCACGGCAACATTCATCGCGTGATGGAGACGAAGCCGGCGGGACTCGTGCGGCTCTTCGAGCGCTGCGATGCGCTACGCAAGCCCGCGCGTTTCGCGGAAGCCTTGCAGGCGTGCGAAGCCGACGCGCGCGGCCGGCTCGGGTTCGAGGCGGCGGCCTATCCGCAAGCCGAGCGCTTGCGCGAGGCGCTCGTCGCCGCGCGCTCGGTCGATGCGGGCGCGGTTGCGAGCGCGTATGTGGACGACGCTGCGAAGATCAAGGATGCCGTGCATCGCGAGCGCGTGCGCGCGGTCGCGAAAGCGTTGAACGAAGCGTCGCCGGAAGACGCGTGAGGGAATCGCATAGTCAAAGCAGCCGGGCGATCAGCGACAGCAGCATCGACAGTATCAGCGTCGACATGAACGGAAACGGATACTCCTTTCCGAACAGACGCAGCGTGACATCGCCCGGCATCCTGCCGATGCCGAGCTTGCGCAGCCACGGCCAGCACGCCGACAGCACGGCCACGGCGACGAACGTGGTGAGCAGCCAGCGGATCATCGTGTTTGCCTCACAGCGTGTGCGAACGATCGCCGCGCGCGAACGCATCGAGTGTTCCGTCGATGCCGCGCGAAAACGCGATCACCTTGAAGAGCTCGCCCATTTCGGCCTCCGATAGCAGCTTCTGTACCGCGTTCGCGGCGGGCAGGAAGTTGGGAATGTCGGACGGTTCGATTGCGCTCAATGCTTCCGTGATACCCGCGTTCATCAGGAAGCGCGCCTGCGACGTATAGCCGAGCAGATCCGCGCCGGTATCGACGCCCGCCTCGGCGATGCCCGTGAATTCGACATGCGACGTGATGTCCTGCAAGCCCGGATAGAGAAACGGATCGCCGTGCGCGCGGTGCCGGTAGTGGCACATCAGCGTGCCCTGCGTGCGCTGCGCGTGATAGTACTCGTGACGCGGAAAGCCGTAGTCGATCAGAAGCGCCGCGCCGCGCGTGAGCATCGTGCAGACGGTGCGCGTGAAGGCGAGCGCGGCTTCGTGCGTCTCCGTCACATACTCGCCATCGCCGTCGATTTCCAGATCGCGCAGGAACGCGGCATCGTGCGTCGACTGAACGGAGCGGTCTGCGAAGCGCAGCGCGCCGTTCTCGAAGGCGACGCCGCGTTCGTGCCATTGCCCGCTGCTGCGCGCGAAGAGTCGCACGGGCATCGCGTCGAGCACCTCGTTGCCCACGATCACGCCTTCGAACTGCTCCGGCAACGCGTCGAGCCAGCGCACGCGCGAGGCCATCGCGGGCGCCTGTGCTTCGATCGTTTCGCGTTGGCGCTCGCGCAATTCGCCGGACAGATCGACGATCGAGTAGCTGTCGAACTGCGCGTCATCCGATAACGCATTGAGCAAGCCGGAGGCCAGCTTGCCCGTGCCCGCGCCGAACTCCATCACGTGACGCGTGCCGCTCGCTTCGAGCGCCTGCGCGACGGGCCGCGCGAGCGTTCCGGCAAAGAGCGGCGACAGCTCCGGCGCCGTCACGAAGTCGCTGCCATCCTCGGCGCGGCGGCCGAACTTGATTGCGCCGCCGCTGTAGTAGCCCAGTCCCGGCGCGTACAGCGCGCGCTCCATGTAGCGATCGAACGGCATCCAGCCGCCGTTCGCGTCGATCTCCGCGCGAATCCGCGAAACGAGCGCTTCGGACTGCGCGAGCGCGGTCGGGCCGGGAGCAGGTAAACTATCGGGTTGGTGAGCTTTCGGATTCATCCTTGCATTGTAAATGACCGCCTCGAACGACACTCCCGCCGCCAACGCCCGACGCGAGCGCGTCGTCCTCGTCACGGGCGCCTCGCACCGGATCGGCCGCGGGCTTGCCGTCGGCTTTGCGGCGGCGGGCTGGGACGTGGCGGTGCATTACGGCTCGTCGAAGGCGAAAGCCGACGATGTGGTCGCGGAAATCGCCGCGCTGGGCCGGCGCGCCGTCGCGCTGAGGGCCGATCTGTCCGTCGAGGCGCAAGTCGAGCGGCTCGTGCCCGATTGCATCGCGTCGCTCGGGCGTCCGTCGTGCATCGTGAACAACGCGTCGCTGTTCGACGAGGACACCGCGCTCGACATCGGCTACGCGAAGTTGCTGCATCTGACGTCGATCAACGTCGGCGCGCCGCTCGTGCTCGCGCGGATGCTGCACGAAGTGACGCCCGAGGCGGCGCGGCACGACGAGTCGCTGCGCAGTGCCGTCATCAACGTGCTCGACCAGAAGCTGTACAACATGAATCCGGATTACCTGTCGTACACGGTGTCGAAGGCCGCGCTCGGCACGGCGACCGTCGCGCTCGCGCAGGCGCTGGCGCCGAAGGTGCGCGTCGTCGGCCTCGCGCCCGGCCTCACGCTGCAATCCGGCGACCAGACGCCGGAGAGCTTCGAGGCCGCGCACAAGGTCACGCCGCTCGGCCGTGCGTCGCGCATCGAGGATATCGTCGCGGCCGCGCTGTATCTCGCGGATGCGCGGGGCGTCACGGGTACGACGCTGGTCGTCGACGGCGGCCAGCATCTCGTGCCGCTGCCGCGCGATGTGATGTTTTTGACGGGCGCCTGACCGGGAGGTCGCGCCCCACCGGCGCGCCGCAACGCGCGCCCAATTGCAACTGCGTGCCGCACGCACCCTTTTGCGCACGCGCCCTTTTGTACTGGAACGAACATGTCTGCCGCTTTGCTTCATCCCCGGCTCGCGGATTGCCGCCGGCTCTTTCTGCGCAACTACGAGGTGCACATCAACATCGGCGTGCATGAATTCGAAAAGCGCGGCGAGCAGCGCGTGGTGATCAACGTCGAACTGTTCGTGCCGCTCGCGCTGTCGACGCCCGTCGAAGACAAGCTGCGCGAAGTCGTCGACTACGATTTCATGCGTGCGACGATTGCACGGCGCGTGAGCCAGGGGCATATCCATCTGCAGGAAACGCTCTGCGATGACCTGGTCAAAGTGCTGCTCGCGCATCCGCAGGTCCGCGCTGTGCGCCTTTCGACGGAAAAGCCCGATGTTTATTCCGACTGCGATGCCGTGGGCGTCGAAGTCTTCCAGATCAAAGAGGACTGAGCGATGAACGCTCCCGAAACGTTGACGGGCGTCGACGCGAACGCCGCCGCAGCCGAAGCGGCCGCTGACGAGCGCAAGCGCGCGCTCACGCGCCGCGAGCAGAAAGAAGCGTACGAGAACAACAAGCTGTTCAAGCGGCTCGCACGCCAGGTCGGCCAGGCGATCGGCGACTTCAACATGATCGAGCACGGCGACAAGGTGATGGTGTGCCTGTCGGGCGGCAAGGACAGCTATGCGATGCTCGACATCCTGATGCGTCTGCGCGAGCGCGCGCCGATCGACTTCGAGATCGTCGCCGTGAACCTCGACCAGAAGCAGCCGGGCTTTCCGGAACATGTGCTGCCCGAGTACCTGAGCAAGCTGGAGATCCCGTTCCATATCGAGAACCAGGACACGTACAGCATCGTCAAGCGTCTCGTGCCCGAGGGCAAGACGACGTGCTCGCTGTGTTCGCGTCTGCGGCGCGGCATTCTGTATCGCGTGGCGGGAGAGCTTGGCGCGACCAAGATCGCGCTCGGCCATCATCGCGACGACATCCTGCAAACGCTGCTCTTGAACCTGTTCTACGGCGGCAAGCTGAAGGGCATGCCACCCAAGCTGCAATCGGACGACGGTAAGAACGTCGTGATCCGTCCCCTCGCGTATGTGAAGGAAACGGACCTCGAAAAATATGCGGAATTGCGCGAATTCCCGATCATTCCGTGCAATCTGTGCGGCAGCCAGCCGAACCTGAAACGCGCGGAAATGAAGGCGCTGATCCGCGAATGGGAGAAGCGTTTCCCGGGCCGCGTCGACAACATGTTCAATGCGTTGTCGAACGTGGTGCCGTCGCATCTGATGGATCACAAGCTGTTCCCGTTCGCGAATCTGCGCGCGACGGGCGAAGCCGATCCGCAAGGCGATATCGCGTTCGACGAAGAGCCGTGCTCGACCGATTCCACGCTGGACGGCACGCAGCCGAGCGCGTCGCAAACGATCTCATTCGTGCAATTCGACGATCTGTGACAGATCGCCCGATTCCCCGCAAAGCCTTTCAGCACAGGCATTTGCGGGGAGTTGTCGGTCTGCCTGGCAACGCTGCCGTCATGCGCAGCGTGCTAGAATCGCCCACTCCAAACTCGTCATAGACGCCCACGTCATGAATATCGTGATTCTGGCGGCAGGCACCGGCAAGCGCATGCGTTCCGCGTTGCCGAAGGTGCTTCATCCCCTGGCCGGTCGGCCGCTTCTCGCTCATGTGATCGATACCGCCCGCACGCTGAATCCGACGCGCCTCGTCGTCGTGATCGGTCACGGCGCTGAACAGGTGCGCACGGCCGTTGCGGCACCCGATGTGCAATTCGCGTTGCAGGAGCAGCAGCTCGGCACGGGACACGCGGTGCAGCAGGCTTTGCCGCTGCTCGATCCGTCGCAGCCGACGCTCGTGCTGTACGGCGATGTGCCCCTCACGAAAGCGGGCACGCTCAAGCGTCTGACGGATAGTGCGGGCCGCGACGGCTACGGCGTGCTCACGGTGACGCTCGACGATCCGACGGGCTACGGCCGCATCGTGCGCGATGCGAACGGCAAGGTCGAGCGCATCGTCGAACAGAAGGACGCGACGCCGGAGCAGCAGAAGATCGCCGAGATCAACACGGGCATCGTCGTGATGCCGACGAAGCGCCTCGACGGCTGGCTGTCGTCGCTGAAGAGCGACAACGCGCAGGGCGAGTTCTACTTGACCGATGTGGTCGAGCTGGCGATCGAAGCGGGCATCGATGTCGTCACCGCGCAGCCGGACGAGGAGTGGGAAACGCTCGGCGTCAACAGCAAGCAGCAGCTCGCGGAACTCGAGCGCATCCATCAGCGCAACGTCGCGGACGAACTGCTCGTCGCGGGCGTGACGATTGCGGACCCGGCCCGCATCGACGTGCGCGGCTCGCTCGAATGCGGCCGCGATGTGTCGATCGACGTGAATTGCGTGTTCGAAGGCGAGGTTACGCTGGCCGACAACGTGTCGATCGGGCCGAACTGCGTGATCCGCAACGCGACCATCGGCGCGGGCACGCGCGTCGATGCCTATACGCACATCGAAGGCGCGCAGATCGGCGCGCAGGTCGTGCTCGGTCCATACGCGCGTCTGCGTCCGGGCGCGGCGCTCTCGGACGAGACGCACGTCGGCAACTTCGTCGAAGTGAAGAACGCGGTGCTGGGCCACGGGTCGAAGGCGAATCACCTGTCGTATATCGGCGATTCGGACGTCGGCGCGCGCGTGAATATCGGCGCGGGCACGATCACCTGCAACTACGACGGCGCGAACAAATTCCGCACGATCATCGAAGACGACGTGTTCGTCGGCTCGGATACGCAGCTCGTGGCGCCCGTGCGCGTCGGCCGCGGCGTAACGATCGCGGCGGGCACGACGGTATGGAAGGACGTCGAAGAAGGCCTTCTCGTGCTAAACGAGAAGACCCAGGTGGGCAAGAAGGGTTACGTGCGCCCGACGAAGAAGAAAAGCTGAAGGAAGCCGCGCGTGAAGTGCGCAGCGGACCCTAACTCTGCAAAGGATCATTGATTATGTGCGGCATTGTCGGCGCAGTAGCGCAGCGAAACATCGTTTCTGTTCTGATCGAAGGATTGCGTCGCCTCGAATATCGCGGCTATGACTCATGCGGCGTCGCGGTGCTCGCGGGCGGCGAGCCGAAGCGCGCGCGCAGCGTGGCGCGCGTCGCGGACCTCGACGAACAGGTGCGCGAGACGCGCCTCGAAGGCGTGACGGGTATCGCGCACACGCGCTGGGCGACGCACGGCGCGCCCGTCACCGACAACGCGCATCCGATCTTCTCGCGCAACGAGCTCGCGATTGTCCACAACGGCATCATCGAGAACTACGAAACACTGCGCGACATGCTGCGCGGCAAGGGCTATGAGTTCATCTCGCAGACAGATACGGAAGTGATCGCGCATCTGATCCACAGCCTGTATCACGGCGATCTGTTCGCGGCCGTGCGCGAAGCGACGCAGCATCTGCACGGCGCCTACGCGATCGCCGTGCTGCACAAGAGCCAGCCGCATACGGTGGTGGGCGCGCGTCAGGGTTCGCCGCTCGTGGTCGGCCTCGGTGACGGTGAGAACTTCCTCGCGTCGGACGCGCTCGCGCTCGCGGGCAGCACCGATCGCTTCATGTTCCTCGAAGAAGGCGACGTCTGCGAACTGACGCTCGAAAAGGTCCGCGTGTTCGATCGCGACGGCAAGCCGGCCGAGCGCGACGTGCGCCAGGTCGCAGCATATGGCGGCGCGGTCGAGCTTGGCCCGTATCGTCATTTCATGCAGAAGGAAATCTTCGAGCAGCCGCGCGCGATCTCGGACACGATTCCGCAGTCCGACGTATTCGATGCGTCGCTGTTCGGCGAAGCGGCCCCGAAGGCGCTTGCCGAAATCGACAGCCTGCTGATTCTCGCGTGTGGCACGAGCTACTACTCGGGTCTGACGGCGAAGTACTGGCTCGAATCGATCGCGAAGATTCCGACGCAGGTCGAGATCGCAAGCGAGTACCGTTATCGCGATTCGGTGCCGAATCCGAAGTCGCTCGTCGTCGTGATTTCGCAATCGGGCGAAACGGCCGATACGATCGCGGCGCTCAAGCACGCGCAATCGCTGGGGCACAAGCACACGCTGTCGGTGTGCAACGTCGCGACGAGCGCGATGGTGCGCATGACGGAGCTGTCGTTCCTCACGCACGCGGGCCGCGAGATCGGCGTCGCGTCGACGAAGGCTTTCACGACGCAACTGGTCGCACTGTTCGTGCTCGCGGCGACGCTCGGCAAGATGCGTGGCCACATCAGCGCGAAGCAGGAAGCGGACTACGTCCGCCAGCTGCGCCATTTGCCCGCAGCGCTCAACAGCGTGCTGGCGCTGGAGCCGCAGATCATCGCGTGGTCGGAAGAGTTCTCGCGCAAGGAGAACGCGCTGTTCCTCGGCCGTGGCCTGCATTATCCGATCGCGCTGGAAGGCGCGCTGAAGCTCAAGGAAATCTCGTACATCCATGCGGAGGCGTATCCGGCGGGCGAACTGAAGCACGGGCCGCTGGCGCTCGTCACGGAGGCGATGCCCGTCGTGACGGTCGCGCCCAACGACGCGCTGCTCGAAAAGCTCAAGTCGAACATTCAGGAAGTGCGCGCGCGTGGCGGCCAGCTGTATGTGTTCGCCGATGCCGATACGAAGATCGTCAACGACGAAGGGCTGCACGTGATCCGCATGCCGGAACATTACGGCTTGCTGTCGCCGATTCTGCATGTCGTGCCGCTGCAGCTGCTCGCGTATCACACGGCGTGCTCGCGCGGGACGGACGTGGACAAGCCGCGCAATCTCGCGAAATCCGTCACGGTGGAGTGAGGCTGTTCGCTCTGCAGTGATGTTGTTGTCGTTGTTGTCGTGCAAGCGTTCCCGATATGGCGCCATGTTGGCGGTCGTATCCGGAACGCCTCGAATTCAAGCTCTCTCCACCTCTATTGCCTGACGTTCCCTCGCGAACGCTCAAGGCTTCGCCGCGCTGGCCAGCACGCACGGCATCGGTATCCGGACCTCGCCGGCGCTTTCATATCGCGCAGCCCCTTCGGCGATCGTCTTCTCGATCAAGTCCAGTGCCTCTGGCGTCTGTGCATTCAGGATCGCGGAAATGCGCACGCCGCCTCGCTTCACCATGTCGAATAGCGCGCCCGGCGCGCGCGCATGTAAAGTCAGCCCGATTTCCTGCACACGCGGATCGAGAAAACCAGCCTCGACGAGCACACGCTTGCATTCGTCCCAGTCGCTGAACCGGAAGAAGGGCGGCCCTGGCGGCAACTGAACATCCATCCGGCCATGCGCCTCGATCGCCTTAAGCACGATATCGAATCCGGCCGCCTTGTCGGGCGTCGCCCAATTCGTGAAGCCGAACTTGCCTCCGGGCCGCAGCACCCTGAATGCCTCCAGAAGCGCCTTCTCGGGATTCGAGAAGTGCAGCATCCCGAAGTTGATGCCAACAGCGTCGACACACTCGTCGGGGAACGGCAGGTCTTCCGCACTGCCGATGCGGAACGTGAGCGCGGGATAGATGCGCCGCGCCTGATCGACCATCGACTCGGCAAAGTCGACGCCGACGGCATCGGCGCCGCGCTGCGCGGCCGCCGCGGCGAGATAGCCGGGGCCCGATGCGACGTCGAGGAAGCGGACGCCGCGACGGACGTCCAGCGCGTCGAGCAACGGGCCGTGGGACTGAATGGTCAAGTTGCCGAAATACGTGTGATATGGCTGCGCGGCCCGTTCCCAGCCTCGATGTTCGAAGGCGCCGAATTCGCTTTCTTCCATGTCGGTTTCTCCAGACGCTTTATGGCGTTCACGATAGCGAGCGAAGCCTGTTCGCGGCGAAGCGATCATCCCGCCGCCGCGATTTCGCGCGATGAATTCCGTTATAGGCTCCTGACGCGAGAGTGCAACGATCAATCGACGAGGGGCATGAATCCACGCGGACCCGACGTCCGGATGTCCACATGATGCTCTGGACAACATGGGGATATCGCGGAGGCGATTGCTGTGGGTGGATTCTGGGTAAACGCGCGGAGCGTTCGAACATGGGAAAAGTTATCCAAGGCTGCCGTAACGGGTCCAGCGCTTATGCGCACGGCTATCCATTTCGCAATCGATTGAACGCAATACAGATTTGATGCTTGTCCACAGAAAACGGCGATGCTTGTTAACTGCTACTACGTATACATATCGATGAGTTAAAAGCGTTGAGCAATGCATGCGTACAGCGTGAATGTGCAACAGATGATGGTATTTGCCCGTTCCCTGGACAACACTGGATTGATGAGTCTGGCGTGCAATAGCAGTCTCGGTGCAGTGTCGGTTTGGCAAGGTCAGTGCGAACGCATTGTGTGTGGAGCAAGCCAACACTCGTCGGCTCGAGGTCCGCTCATGAGTCGCGCACAAGCACCGATGCGTCCCGCGCAGCAAGCCGTGGCGCACGCAAGCGCTTCATGGCATGCCCATTGCTTTTTACTGCGCGCCCGCCAATGAAGCGGACTTCACCACACATCAACCGGAGGCGATCGTGCTTGCAGCAAAACCCTGTACTGCGACGTGTGTCATCGATGGAATCGCGGTTACGCTCACTTTTTTCCCTGACACGGGCGTCCTGCGCATTACGGACAGCACGGGCAGCCGTCTGAGAGAAACACGCTGGTCCGCTTCGTGGGACAGCCTCGTCGCGACGTTCCGCGAACTCAGTGAAACCGCCGACGAAGACCGCGCCGATCCCGACGTGCTGTTCGGCAGCGTCTACCGTTTGCATGCGGCGAGCACGCGCTTCGCAACGTGAACGTATCGCGCACCGCTGGCCGCCCGCGAGCAAACGGGCGAACAGCGCCACGAATCGCCCTCGCTTCAGCCAATTGATTGCGCCCGCCCGCTCCTATACTTCTTTCCATGGAGCGACGATTCAACAAGCCCCATCGATGCGGTTCCCCTCCGCGTCGTGCATGACCGTAGGTTGCCTCAGTTCGATCAGCAGTTTGAAGTCCTCGTTGCGGTAGCAGTACGGCAGTACAGCAGTAGCAGAGTAATGCAGTCGGCAACAGCAGTCGTAGCAGCGGCAAACGAGCAGTCGATTCACCCGTTTGACAGAATGCAGTTGGGGTTAGCAGCAAGGAGTAGGCGCGGGGCCAAAATCGAAGCAAAAAGAAGCGTGACCAATAACAGCTTCATGTGATGAGCAGCAGTCGGCAAGCATCCACGCGCCTGTACGATATGACTCATCCACCGAGCCCTGTTCCCCCGCGGAACAGGGCTCTTTTTTTCGGCGCAGACGATCCGCAGATCAAGCGCGCTCGACGTCCTGCCACGCGCCCGCGGCCATGCTCTTCACCGAAGCATCGACGAACGCGAGCCCCTTCACGCCGTCGCGCACGCCGGGAAAGAGCGCCCGCCTGTCATCCCGTTCGCCTTTGCTGATTCGCCCAGCGACACGCTCCGCGAACTCCGTGTAGAGATTCGCGAACGCTTCCAGATAACCTTCGGGATGGCCGATGGCGATGCGCGTCGAGCGTTGCGCGCCTTCGCTCATCGCCGCGCCGAGTCTGCGCGTGATGATCTGCTCGAAGCCGTCATGCCGGCGATGAATCAATCGGTTCGGCTCTTCCTGATGCCATTCGAGTCCGCCTTTGTCGCCGTGGATGCGAAAGCTCAGTCCATGCTCCGAGCCCGCCGCCGCGTTCGTCACCCAGAGCGAGCCGCGCGCGCCGTTCTCGTAGCGCAGTAGCGCGGAAACATAATCGTCGATGGTGCGGCCGGGAATCGCCGATCCGACGTCCGCGCACACGCGCGTAACGTCGAGCCCGGTGACGTAAGCGCCCAGATGGAACGCATGCGTGCCGATATCCATCAGCACGAGCGAGCGTCCCGCGCGTCCCGCTTCCGTGCGCCAGCCTGCGGGCAGATCGTGTGCAGCCAGATAGCTCTGCACGTATTGCAGATGCACCTGGCGAATCTCGCCGAGTTCGCCAGCACGGACCATATCGCGCGCCTGGCGCACCATCGGAAAGCCCGAGTAGCAGTACGTGACGCAGAACTCCGCGTTGGTCGCCTCGACGCGCGCCGCGATCTCGCGCGCCTGCGCCAGATCGTTGGCGAGCGGCTTATCGCAGATCACGTGAAAGCCCTTGTCGAGCGCCATCATGCAGATCGCGTGATGCGAGTCGTTGGGCGTCATCACCGCGACCACGTCGATGCGATCGGGCTGCGCGGCTTCCGTTTCGATCATCTGCTGCCAGGACGGATACGCGCGCTCATGCGCGATGCCGAGCTTCAGCGCCGCCTGCCGCGCGCGTTCGGGATCGGAGGACAGCGCGCCCGCGACGATGTCGTAATGGCCGTCCAGCCGCGCCGCGATGCGATGCGTCTCGCCGATGATCGAGCCAGGGCCGCCGCCGATCAGTCCGAGCCGAATGCGTCTGCCGATTGTGCTTATCGTCATGTCGTCTCCGTCGTTCGAGTGAGTGCGTAGAGCAGGTGCGTGGTTAGTGCGTCGCGTTGCGGACTTCGAGGTCGCGCAGCGCTTCCGCGAATTTTTCGCCGGACCAGTTTTCGTCGAGCGCCGTTGCGAAGATCTGTTGCTGGCTCGCGGGCGCGAGTCCGCCGACGGGCGGATTGCGATCGAGATTGGTCGGGAACGCGTAGCCTTCCGCGCACGATGCGATCGCGGCCGCCGCTTCCGTCGCGCCCATCCTCTGTTGCGCGCGCATCGCACGCAACGCAGGAAACACGGCGTTGCACATGCGCGTGCGATCGAGCGATTCCATCGCGCGCCCGTAAGCCGACGACACCTGCAGCAGATTCGCCATGCGCTGCACGTCGCGCGTACGGTTCGAACCGGCCGCATGAAAGAGCGCGGGACTGAAGAAGACCGCATCGCCCTTTTGCAGCGGCAACTGCGCGTAGTGCGATTCGAAATACTCGCGGAAATCCGCGCGGCGCCACGCGACATAGCCCTGCGGATAACGCTGCGAGAACGGCAGCAGCTTGGTCGGCCCGCTATCGACGGGCATGTCGGTGTGCGCGACGGCGCCTTGCAGCGTCAGCAGCGCCGACATCAAGTGCACATGGGCGGGAAAGCACTGCGCTTCGTCGACGGTGAGAAAGCCGAGATGAAAATCGCGGTGCGCCTGTTGTGCTTCGCCGCCCGGACGCACGACGTTCACCTGCGATGTCATCTGGTAGCCGGGGCCGAGCCACGCTTCGGCAGCCGCCATCAGGATCGGATTCGCGAAGTAGCGCACGAACACATCCGGCGCGGCAAGGCATAGCTTTTCCTGCGCGTTCCAGATGCGGTCGTTCGCGCCGGCCTTCGCGAAGTGATCGGCGCCGCCGCCCGCCTTGCGCTCGCTTTGGATGATCGACTCGAAGATCGCGGTGGCATCGTCGATCGCGGACGCGTCTTCGTACGCGCGCTTGAGCACGAACACGCCGGCGCCGTCGAGCAACACGTCGGCCCATTCCGCGAGCAGCTCGGGACGGCGCGACGCATCGGCCACGACGGGCCGCAGCGCGTCGCAGTCGTACACGGGAATCGCCTGCTCGATGGCAGCGGCGAAGGGCGGCCGTGCGTACGCTTCACACGAAGCTTCGATCAGCGTCGCGAAGTCGTCGACGGAACAGTCCGCTTCGCGAAACCATGCTTCCGCGCCCGATGCAAAACGTCGAGGGTCCTGGCTCATGTCGTCTCCCGTCCGATGCAACCCGATTGCTGGATGTTGCGAACCAGCTTATCGCCAAAACTCGGTGCTGCGTTACTATCGAAACATCAAAAACACATCAAACGCGGGCGGCGTTTTCGCTCAACGCACCATGAGTCATCCCTTTCTGATCAAGGAAATCGCGTTGCAGGCGGGGCTCGGCACGGCCACCGTCGACCGCGTGCTGAACGGTCGCGCGCACGTTCGCGAGCACACGCGCCGCCGCGTGATGCAGGCGATCAGGGAACTGGAGAAGCAGCAGATGACGATGGCGACGAGCGGGCGCAAGCTCGTCGTCGATGTCGTCGTGGAGGCGCCGCGCCGTTTCGCCGACGAGATCCGCGACGCGCTCGAAGACACGATTCCGAGCCTGCATCCCGCGATCTTTCGGCCGCGCTTTCTGATGCAGGAAACGATGACGACGGCGCAAGTCGTCGATGCGTTGCGCGCGATCGCGCGGCGCGGCAGTCACGGCGTGCTTCTGAAAGCGCGGGACGTGCCGGAGATCGCGCAAGCCATCGCCGAACTGAAACAGCGCGATATTCCCGTCGTGACGATGTTCACCGACATCCCGGCGTCGGAGCGCATTGCGTATGCGGGGCTCGACAATCGCGTCGGCGGCGCGACGGCTGCGTATCTGATCGGCCACTGGCTCGGCAGGCGCGCGGGCAACGTGCTGGTGACGATGAGCAACGAGCGCTTTCGCGGCGAAGAGGAGCGCGAGGCGAGCTTTCGCGCGACGCTGCGCGAACGCTATGCGCATCTGACGCTGATCGACGCGAGCGGCGGGCAGGGGCTCGATGCGGAAACGGAAGGCCGCGTGCGCAAGGCGGTCGAGGCGGGACAGAAGATCGCCGCTATCTATTCGATGGGCGGCGGCAACGCGGCGATTCTGCGCGCGCTCAGGTCGCTGAACCAGCATCCGAAGTGCTTCATCGGACACGACCTGGATCGCGAGAACGTGCAGTTGCTGCGCGACCGCGCGATCACGGCGGTGCTGCATCACGACTTGCGGCAGGACATGCGCTCGGCGTGTCAGCACGTGATGTGCTTTCACAAGCTGCTGCCGATGTCGGCGGTGAGCCAGTCGTCGTCGGTGGTGGTGGTGACGCCGGAGAATATTCCACACGAAGTGGCGCAGCGCTTTGCCGGGCGCGATCAGCGCGACGGGCGCGAGAGCTAGCGCCACGGTTCCTTCGAGGCGCGCGGTCTTCACCACGTGCTTGCTCTTCGCTTCGACCAGCAAAAGAAAAACGCCACGGACAAAAGCCGTGGCGCGCAAATCGTCCCAATGATTCCGACTGCGCGGAGAATCATGGAGAACCTGGAGACAGGAACAAGTCTATGTCGGCGCGATAGACGGCCATCGCGCGAACAGTGAGCGGTTTTCCCCGCAATTCGATGTGTCCCGTGCATTTCGGGTCAGGCATGCCGTTTCGCCGAATTGGCGCGATCCGCACGATCGTTGGCCTCGTCAGCCTGCGCCCATTCCGCCGATTTCACCTGATTGCGCCCGGCCGCCTTCGCTGCGTACAACTGCGCGTCGGCGGCGGCGACGAGTTCCGGCGGCGTGCCGCCGTCGGCGGGACGGCAGGTCGCGACGCCGATGCTCACCGTCACGCCGCCGTGGTCGGGCGGCAGTTGCTTGACGTGCAGCGTCTCGACGACGCCGCGAATTTTCTCGGCGACCTGGATCGCTGCATTCGACGCCGTGTCCGGCAGCACGACAGCAAATTCTTCGCCGCCATATCGCGCGACCATGTCGACCGAGCGCCGCGCCACTGACGCGATGCAATCCGCGACGGCCGCCAGCACTTCGTCGCCGGTTGCATGGCCGTAGGTGTCGTTGAGGCGCTTGAAGTAATCGACGTCGATGAAGAGCACCGACATCGGCGCACCGTTGCGCCGCGCGCGGCGCCATTCCTCGTCGAGATGCAGGTCGAGCGTGCGGCGGTTGCTCAGCTTGGTGAGGGGATCGGTGGTGGCCAGCTCGGCGAGGCGCGCCTGCGCGCGCACCTTGTCGCGCAGCGTGAACGCGAGCGTCCAGCAAACCAGCACGACGATCGCGCCCAGCATGAAGGTGAGTCCGCCCGCAATCGCACTGCGCGTGCGCCATAGGGTGAGCACATCGTCGACGGCAGGCGCGACGACGACCACCAGCGGCGTGCCGGGCACATGCTCGTACGAGTAGATTCGCTGCACACGATCGACGGGCGAATAGTCGATGTACGACCCTGCCGTTGCTGTCCGCCTTTCGGCGTATAGCGGAATGCTTTTTACATTGGTGCCGATCAGGCCTTCGACAAACGGCTTGCGCGCGAGCACCGTTCCGTCATCGAGCAGAATGGCGGCCGTTCCCGCCTGGCCCGTGCTGACCTTGTCGAGCAGCCGCTGCAAATAGGCGATGCGTACTGCGAGCAGCGCGACGCCCGCGAACGAGCCGTCGGGCGCATCGATTCGGCGGGACAGTGCAAACGAAAGCTCGTGACCGCGCAGACGCGACCGGTACGGATGCGAAACAAACAGGCCTGCATGCGGGTCGTCCTGCTGGACGATGAAGTAGTCTCGGTCGTCGAACCTGACGGTCCTGTTGACGGGGCCTTGCTGCGTCGCCTTGAGCATGCCTTGCGCATCGACGACATAGGCGCCGCCGAGATATGCGGCCAGGGTCGCGCGATCGAACAGCATCGTGCGACGCAACTCGTCGGACATTTGCCAGACGGCGGGTTCCTGCGCGCGATGGACGATTTCCTGCAACGACAGATCGTAGATTTCGACGTTGCGCGCGATGTCGCTCGAAATCAGCAGCACGAGATTCGCCGACGTTTCGCGTGCGTGGTCAAGCGCGTCGGTGCGTCCCGAGTACAACGTGGCCAGCGTCAAGCCCGCCATCGCCGTCGCGATCAGCGTGCCCGCGATACCCGTCATAAACGGGCGATTGCCGACCGCTTGCGAGACGGCCGCGCCGTGCGTGCGCTCGATATGGCGAAGCCGGTGACGGATGGCCAGAAGCGGGTTCAACACAAGAACGGTCTCTGTAGTGGGGATCAATACGCTATCAGGCTAGCGAAGTTTCCAGCAAGCGCCGCGCCGGCGTTCGATGCGTGCGGAACGCGTGCCCACTGAACGCACGCTCGCGATGTACAGTGATAGCCCAACCGATTCACACAAACAACGACATGACGACTGGCTTCGCTCGCCGCGCATTTTCATGGACCCGCATCAGCCTCACCAATCTCATCGAACGAGGCGAGCGGCGGCCAAACCATGAAGCGTTACCCGGCGAAGCGTCGAGCGCCGCGCAGGACGCTCGCTTGCCGCGCCGCGGACGGACGCTGTGGCTCGCCATCAGCCTGTCGATGGGCAGCGCGATTGCGCTGGGGCTCGCGCGCTTTTCGTACGCGCTGCTGCTGCCGGCGATGAAAACGGACCTCGGCTGGAGCTTTGCGCGAGCGGGCGCGATGAACACGGCGAACGCGCTCGGCTATCTGCTCGGCGCGCTGGCGTTTCCTCGACTGTCGCGGCGCTGGCCGGCGGGCGCGCTCTTTATCGGCGGATGCATTGCGACGGCCTTGCTGATGGCAGCGACAGGCATGCTGTCCGATACCAACGCTCTGTTTGCGCAACGTGTCGCGACGGGCATCGCGAGCGCGTTCATCTTCGTGAGCGGCGGCGTGCTGGCGGCGCGGCTCGCATCGTCGAGCCCGCGCGATGCAGGGCTCGTTCTCGGCCTCTACTACGGCGGCACGGGATGGGGCATCGTCGCATCGGCGCTGCTCGTGCCCGCGACGCTCGTGCAGGCAGTGCATGGCTGGCAATTCGCATGGTTTGCGCTTGCGGGCGCGTGCGTCGCGTTGTCAATCGTCGCGGGCGCGGGCGAAACCGCCGCAACGACGCGGCCCGCATCTGTCTTTCGCTATGCGTTCGCGCTGTCCGGCTACGGGCTTTTCGGCGTCGGCTATATCGGCTACATGACGTTCATCGTCGCGCTGTTGCGTGGCGGCGGCATGAGCGACGGCGTCGTGACGGGCTTCTATGTGCTGCTAGGCATGGCGACGATCGTCTCCGCGCGCATCTGGTCGCGGCTGCTCGACCGCATGCGCGGCGGCCAGGCGCTGGCCGTGCTCAATGCGCTGCTTGCGTTCGCAACGCTGTTGCCGGCGCTCATCGCGCATCCCGTCGTCGCGTTTGCGTCGGGGCTGCTGTTCGGCGCGACGTTCCTCTCCGCCGTCGCATCGACAACGGCGTTCGTGCGTCACAACCTGCCCGCCGCGCATTGGGCACGCGGCATCAGCGCGTTCACGATCGTGTTCGCGTTCGGGCAGATCGTCGGGCCGACGGTGATCGGCTGGGTGTCCGACGGCGCCGGTCTCGAACGCGGCCTCATCTATTCGGCATGTCTGCTTGCCGCGGGCGCAGCGCTTGCGGCATGTCAGAGGACATGGACGCAAAAGGCCGATTCGGTCAACTGATCGTTTTCGTCGACGCGCACATGTACGGCGCAACCGCATATTCGATGCCATATCAGGCGTTGCGCGGGCCGCACGCCGCACGGATTGCGGTCGCCAGCGCACAGACTGCGGGCAATGGCGGGGACACGATGAAAACCGTCGAAATACTCAGTGCTCCCATTCGAATCTGACTGTTGCTATTTCGTCAAAACAACTAGAGAGACGGGAGATCAGCGCCTAAAGTTAAAGTGCTTTCTCAAGTCTCTTGTGCAGTGCGGGGGTGCTATGAAACGTAGAAACGCGCGACAACTGGTTCGGCTACTGTCGGACATGCGGCACGCGGCGGATTGCAGGGCGCTTCGCGCAGCTGCGACGCAACGGGCGATGGAGCTTGCAGCAGCAGAAGCAGCGGAGGAAGAGCAGGAAAAGCCTGACAAAGCGCGCGAAGGCTCCCGCGACAAGACGACGTGGAGAACGTCATGAAACCCGCCACTGAACAGTCGCTGCATTTTCTGGTCGACAAGTGGCTGGGGCCGGTTTCAGCACCTGTGCGCGTCACGCAGGTCGGCCGCACGAAACGGGACAACACCCGCTACGTGCGCGTCGAGACATCTCTGCCGGACGGTCGGCGCTCGCTTTTCTTCTTTCGTCACGACGACGGCTGCTGGTGCGTCTTTCCGCCGACGCCGAAGAAGCGGGGTTCCGACGACGAAAGCTGGCAGAGCGCGTTGGTCGCGCAGGCCGTCGCCTGAAGCGGCTTGTGATCGTTTGTGGTTGCTTGTCGCCGCTCGTGATCGCTCGCGGGCCCGTGCGACTGCTCGTGACAGCTCGTGACAGCTCGTGACAGCTCGTGACCGCTCGTGACAGCTCGTGACCGCTCGTGACCGCTCGTGACCGCTCGTGACCGCTCGTGACCGCTCGCGCGGCGTGATCCCGGCGAGCCGCGCTTCAGGCGGGTTCCGCTGAATCGGACAACACCTGGTGCCGTCCGCTCCACATCGGCATCACCTGGCAGACGATCAGGCCCGCGAGCATCAGCGGGCAGCCCAGCATTGCGCGCGCCGCGAGCGTTTCTCCGAGCACGAGCCAGCCGGCCAGCGCCGCGAATACGCCTTCCATGCTGAAGATCACGGCGGCGTGCGCGGGCGCGGCATCTTTTTGCGCGACTACCTGAATCGTGTACGCGACACCCACCGACAGCGCGCCGCCATAGAGAATCGTCGGCGCGGCGCGGACGATGTCGCTCAGGCGCAGCGGATCGACGGCGAGTCCGATCGCGAGGCTCACGACGCCGCACACGACGAACTGCACCAGCGCGAGCGCAAGCGGATCGTGACGGCGCGCAAAACGGCTGACCAGCACCACCTGAACAGAAATGACGATGGCGCCCGCCAGCTGGAGCCAGTCGCCGTACAGAATGGAAAAATGCTCGTCGACGCTCAGGAAGTACATGCCGAGCGCGGCCAGCAGCGCGCCGAGCCACACGCCGAGGCCTGTCTGATGGCGCAGCACGACGCCCATCAACGGCACGATGACGACATACAGCGAGCTGATGAAGCCCGCGTTGGCGACTTTCGTGTACTGAAGGCCGATCTGCTGGCACGAAATCGACACGGCGACCAGCAGGCCGAGCAGCGCGCCGTCGCGCCATAGCTTGCGTGCGGTCGAAACGGCGATTGCGGGGGTCGTTTCCTTCGGGATGCCGGGCTTGAGGCGTCGCGCCACCGACCAGACGATCATCACGACGAAAGCGCCCAGCAGAAAGCGCAGCCCGGTAAAGAGAGACGGTCCGATTGCATCGAGGCTCAGACGCTGCGCGACGAACGCGCTGCCCCAGATCATGGCGGCGAAGAGCATCAGAAGATTCGCGCGCAGGTGTTGGCGGGTGGCGGTTTTCAAGCGGAGATTTTCTGCAAGGCAATGCGTTTTCGCGCGATCCACAGCGCATAGGGCGCGTGTCCCTTCAGACGAAACGATGATTCATGACGGCATTCGCGGCAGCCGACATGATACCCGGGCGCGCCATCGGCGAAGCGTCGAGGGGTGAAAGCATCGAGTAAGCTAAATGTGTCCCCGAAAATACAGTCCAACTTTATGGGATGACAAACTGCCTACGCTGCGTGATACTCCCCCGCGGGGAGCCGGGAGGCGCTGTGTGGCCCGGCCGGCTTCACCGTCATGCTGTTCCAATTCAACATTTGACTTAAAAGTCGTCAGGTTTTGGGGATAAACATACATGAAGAAGATCATCGCCTCGCTCATCACCGCCTCGCTCGCACTCGTGTCCGTTCAGGCTTTCGCACAGGCATCCGACGCAGCACCGGCAGCCGCTAGCGCCGCCAAGCCGAAGCACGCCCACAAGCAACTGAAGACGCACGGCAAGCGTGCTGGTGTGTCGAGCGCCGCTTCGGCTGCAGGTACGAACGACAAGGGCACGACGAACTAAGCAGCCCGTTCGTCGCGCCAGCCGCGGGCGGTTCGCCGGCGCGTCATCTTCGATGGCACGGGCGCCTTCGCAGCGTCGCTGGCGCAGCAACAAGAAAGGCCGAAGCGGATGCTTCGGCCTTTTGCATTTTCAGCGCGGGCAGTGGTGCCCGAGTCACGCGTCTGAACGAATCGCGTCGACGTCGCGCTTCGCGTGCGTTCAAGCGCTCGCTGCGAGTCCGTTGACCAGCAATTCGGCGATCAGCGCGTTCATGCCTTCCGGATGCGTCGCGGCACGCTCCTTCAACTGATCGACGAGCGCTTGCGGCAGCTTGCACGCAAACGGCACGAGGCCCATCGCCTGATCGAGCTTGCGCTGTTCGCGCCGGTCGAGTTGCGGCTGTTGCGACGATGCCTTGCCGAAACGGTCGGCGGCGAGAGTCTGTTTCATCTGGTTGCCCAGTTTCAGCGCCTTGTTCTTCTCAAGGTCGAATTTCTTCATTGCCATGCTGAAGGCCTCTAACGAATAAGCAATCCAACATTGTACGCATCGCGCGCGCCTGAAATGCCGGTCGAGCAGCGCCGTGTGTGGACAGCGGGGCGGAGGTTATTGCGCGGCAGTCTGCGCGCCCGTCACGCTATCCATCAACGCGCGCATTCGCCGCCAGTGGGAACCTTCCCAAAAGACCCGTCGGCAGATGTCGCAAGTCACGAACTGCGAATGCCGCTCGAGCACCCCAGCGGGCGCGCGTCCGATTGCTTCGTCCTTTGGAATGCGCCGCAGCGGCGCGTTGCATGTGAGGCACAGGCGAAACGGCCGCGCGGTGCCCGCCAGATCGAGCCGGCCGAAAATCTCGCGCAATTGCGCTTCGGGCTTCAATGCGCGCACATAGCAGCCATGCGTGATCGTGCGGCGTTTGAGCAGTTCCCGGTCGCGCGTGAGGACGATGCGATCTTCATCGGAAGCGATCGACTCGATGTGCGAATCGGCGTAGTGGTTGTCGTAGAGTGTGTCAAAGCCGGCCAGCCGCAGCAATTGCGCGAGCCCGCCTAGATGCGCGTCCGCGACGAAGCGCACCACGCGTAACGGACGCTCGCGTACGCGCAGCAGCGGCTGGATATCGAGCGCCTCGAACTTCGGATAGACGGCAACGCGATCGCCTTCCTGCAACTGATGCTCGAAGCCGACCGATTCGCCGTTCACGACGATCAGCTCGACTTCCGTATGCGGCACGCCGAGCGCTTCGATCATATGCTTGGCCGTGGCGGCGCGCGCGCACTCGCAACTGAATGACTGCCGACGCAGCGGCCGCGCCAGGAAGTCGTTCAATTCTTCGTAGAAGCGGAAAGTCGCGGTGACCATGGTGCGAGTATGGCACTGCGTCCGGCGCGGTGCCGATGGGCAATTACGAGCACGGCCCGCGCGACTGTGCTCTACTGCGAGTTCTGTTGAACAGGAGTTATTGATGGACATCGGTTTTATCGGTCTCGGCGAGATGGGCGGCGCGATGGTCGCAAACATCTTGAAAGCCGGGCACAGTGTGCGCGTGTGGAACCGCTCGCCGGACAAGGCGCAGCCGCTCGCCGAACTGGGCGCACAGGTGGTGGGTTCGCCCGCCGAGGCTTTCGCCGGGGACGCCGTCTTCTCGATGCTCGCCGACGATGCCGCGCTGCGCGATGTCATCAGCGCGTCGTTGCTCGAGCATGCGCCGCGCGGGTTGATCCACGTGAACATGGCGACAATTTCCGTCTCGCTCGCCGAAGAACTGGCGACCGCGCACGCGAGCCGGGGCGTGCATTACGTGGCGGCGCCCGTGATGGGCCGGCCGGACGTGGCGGCGGCTGCGAAGCTGACCATCGTCGCCGCCGGTCCCGCCGAGGCGATCGACCGCGTTCAGCCAGTGTTCGATTCGATCGGCCAGAAGACGTGGCGCATCGGCTCGCTGCCGCAGCAGGCGAACGTCGTGAAGCTCGCGGCGAACTTCATGCTGGCGTCCGCCGTGGAGACGCTCGGCGAAGCGTCGGCGCTGCTTGGCGGTCATGGCGTCGCAATGCAGGATTTTCTCGATGTCATCACGAATAGCGTGTTCCCCGGGCCGGTGTATCAGGGCTACGGCAAGATGATCGCGGAAAGGCGCTACGAGCCGGCGCTTTTCAAGGCTCGGCTTGGCCTGAAGGACGTGCGGCTCGCGCTGGCGGCAGCGGACTCCGTTTCGACACCGCTGCCGGTAGCGAGCGTCGTGCGCGACAGCCTGATCGAAGCCGTCGCTCATGGAGACGGTGAGAAGGATTTCGCCGTGCTGGGGCAAGTCGCATCGCGCCGAGCGGGCCGTTGACGCCAGATAGCGGGCGGCCCGCCGATCGCCTGAATTCGCCTTGAACCGGGCCGGCGCTTGTCGATCCTTGCTGTCATTCGCGACGGCAGGCGGCGGGCTTCGGCGCGCAACGGGCGGGGCGGGCATAATGTCCGTCCCGTCCGTTTTCCATTTCATCGAGCACCAAGCATCATGAGTCTGCATACCTGGTGGCTGTACGTGGCCACGGTTTTTGTCGTCTGCGCGATCCCCGGTCCGAACATGCTTTTGATGATGACGCACGGCGCGCGCTACGGCATGCGTCAAACGACGGCCACGATGGCCGGCTGTCTGATGTCGCTGATGCTGATGCTGGCCGTGTCCGTCGCCGGTCTTGGCGTGTTCCTGAAAGCGTGGCCGACGATGTTCAACGCGTTGCGCCTGCTTGGGGCGGCGTATCTGATCTATCTCGGCGTGAAGGCATGGCGCGCGCCCGCGAGCGAAATCGCAGCGGCGAAAATCGAGGCTTCGGCCGATGACTCAGGCAGCAAGCTCACCCGTTCCCGCGGCTCGCTGTTTCGCAACGGCTTTCTCGTCGGCAGCAGCAATCCGAAGGCGATTCTGTTTTCGGCTGCGCTGCTGCCGCAATTCATCGACGCCTCGCGCCCGACGCTGCCTCAGTTCGCGGTTCTCGTCGCGACGACAGCCGTGCTCGAAATCAGCTGGTACATCGTGTACGCGGGCTGCGGCACGCAGATCGGCGCGAAGCTTAAAAGCAGCAGCGTCGCAAAGGCGTTCAACCGGCTGACGGGCGGCGTGTTCGTCGGCTTCGGCGCGATGATGGCGCTGGTGCGGCACTGACGCTTCACGCTCGCCCGCGAGGTTCAGCGCGGCGACCCGGTCATCGATTGTTCCGCTCGCTCGCGCGGCCTTGCGGCGAGCGGTTCACTGTCAATGTCGGGTCCGCTGGGCAACGCGTTCGACGAATCCGAACAGCAAGACGGCGATCGTGAAACTCAAGGCGATCGCGCACACGCCGCTCCATCCGGCCCATGCCCACGCCGCACCTGCGAGCGCGGCGCCAATCGCTCCGCCGATAAAGAAAATACCCACGAAGAGCGCATTCAACCGACCGCGTGCGCTCGGGTTGATGAGATTGATCGCGCGTCGTCCGAGCGTCTGATCGGTGATCACACCGGCATCGAGCGCCGCCGCACCGGCGACCAGCAGCGCGAGCGCCGCAACGGGATGCGCGGTCGGCGAGAATCCGCCCCAGCCCGCGCCCGCGACACCCAGCACAAGAACGGCGCCGATCATCACCAGATGCGAGACGATCTGCGTCGCGCGCTCCGCGCCGCGATCGCCGAGATAGCCGGCGAGCGGCGTGACGATCGCGCCCGTGGCGCCCGCCAGCGCGAATGCCGCGATGCCTTGCATGCCGAGCGAAAACGGCGGCTGCGCGAGCCGCAATGCGATGGCTGTCCAGAAGGCGCTGAATGCGCCCAGCGCGAGAGCGGCCAGCGTCGCGCGCCGTTGCAGTACGGGCTCGGTGCGCAGCAGCGTCCACAGTGAGCGCAGCATTTCCGTGTATCGCGCGCGCACAGGAGGCGTGTGGTTCGGCAACTGAACATAGAGGACGAACGCAAGCAACGCATCGGCGGCCGCTTCGATGCCGTAGAACGAACGCCATCCGAACGACCCCGCGATCACGCTCGCCAGCGGACGCGACAGCAGAATGCCGAGCATCAGTCCGCTCATCACATTGCCGACGGCGCGCCCTCGCCGGCTTTCCGGCGCCATCGACGCGGCCATCGGCACGAGCATCTGGATCACGCTCGACGTCGCGCCCGCCAGAAATGCCGACGCCAGAAATAGCCAGCCCGACCGAGCGAGCGCCGACAGCGCGAGGAACACAGCACAGCACGCGAGCGTCCTGACGATGAGCCGGCGGTTTTCAAGCAGATCGCATAGCGGCACGAGCAGCAACAAACCGGCCGCGTAGCCGAGCTGGGGCAGCATCGCGATCAGTCCGGCCAGTTCCGGCGGAAGTTTCAGCGCACGGCTGACGGGCCCCGTCAACGGCTGCGCCGCCGACAGATTCACGACGATCACGCCGACGGCGGCGGCGAAGAAGAGCGTCAACGGCGTGGTCAAAGTCCCCGGCGTTGCGGGCGATCGCGGCAATGACGGTGAAGGCGGCGTTGTGGCGACGGCGCGCGGACAGGTGTCGGCGGGTCGGTTCATCGATTGGCTCCAGAAGGTTTCGGTCCGACCTATCGTAGGGATGCCGACGTTATGCGACAATTGAATTATCTCGATAATGTTTATGCGAGGATGTTTTGAACACGCGAGACTTGCAGGCGTTCGTCGCGGTGGTCGAAAGCGGATCAATGGTGCGGGCGTCGGAAAAGCTGTTTCTCACGCAGCCGGGACTCACGCGCCGCGTGCAGAATCTGGAGACGATGCTCGGCATCGAGCTGCTCGACCGGCAGAGCAAGCCGCTCCGGCCGACGGCGGCGGGCAACGAGGTATACGGGCTCGCGCGTACGGTGCTGCGCGCCGTCGACGATCTGATGGCCGTGGCGTCGCCCGACAGCGAGCCGACGGGCGAGCTGAAAATCGGCGTGCCGCCGTTTCTGTCCGAACTCGCGCTGGAGCAGCCCATCGACCGGCTGCGCAGCGCGTTTCCGAAGCTCACGCTGCGCGTGACGGCGGGCTGGTCGCCGGGGTTGCTGCAGGGCGTCGAGCGCGCCTCGGTGGATGCCGCCGTCGTGCTGCTGCCGGAGGGCGTCCCGTTGCCGGAAGCGCTCACCGCGACGCCGCTCGCGTACAAGCCGACCGTGGTCGTCGCGCCGCGCTCGTTCGGTTTCACCGGGCAGCCGACGACGCTTGCCGAGCTGTCTTGTCATCCGTGGGTGCTGAATCAGGATGGCTGCGGGATGCGCTCGGCGCTGAGCCGCGCGATGTCGGCTGCGGGGTTGCCGTTCAATGTCGCCGTCGAGGCATTCGGCTCGGAATTGCAGCTGTCGCTCGTCGCGCGTGGCCTGGGCGTGGGGCTTGCGGCGCCGGAAGTGCTGGCGCGCAGTCCGCAGCGCGAGTCGCTGCAGATTCTCGACGTTCCGGATTTTCGCAGCGGACTGAACGTGTGGCTCGTACATGGCGCGCTGCCTGGGCGCCTCATGCGGCCTATTGCGTTGATGCGCGACGCGTTGATCGAAAAGCTGGAAAAGGATGCCGCCTGCTGGCCGTTGGCCGGCTCGACGGCATGATGCGAAGCACAATAAATGCACCCGAAAGGTGCAGTTCGGCGATATGTCGCCCATATACCGCGTAGAGCGGGCATTCTAAATTTCAATGTTGCGACGCATCACAGGGTTTGCTATAGTTGTCTTTGTCTCCTCCATGTCTCCTCTGATATGGATTCAGCCCGCCAACCTGGCGGGCTTTTTTTTCGCCCCGCTTCGTCCGTTTCCTGTCTGCGCGCTGTGCGTGGCCGGTGCCGTCAAAGCCGCTCGCGTCAGCGTCGTCAGAATCTGTACGACACCGCGAGGTACGTGATGATCGGATCGGCCTTCAGCTCGGCCTTCGATACGCCCAGTTCCGTGCCGTCCGCCGCCTTGATGATCACCGATGAAGTCGTCTTCAGCGGGATATACGTGACGGACGCCGTCACACCCCAATGATCGGTGATGTTGTATATCGCGCCAGCGTTGAAGACGGGCGCCCATGACGACGACGCCTTTGCTTCCACCGATGTCTTGCCCGGCTTGCCCGCGCCCGCGGCGAGAATGGCGCCGAGGTTGTCCTGCGTCGACGTGACGAAGTTATTGTTCAGCTGAATGTCGCTGAACCAGTTGTACGACACGCCGATGCCGAGAAACGGCCGGAACTTCGCCGTCGCCGACGCGAAGTAATACTGGAAGATCAGCGCCGGGCTCCATTGCCGCACGCTCTTCACGATCGGATTGACGGCGGGATCACCGATGTCCTGCTTGCCGAGCGCGCCCGCCGGGCCGGGCGGCTGGATCGTGCCATGCCCGTAGATCTGGAACTTCGGCGGAATGCCCGCCACCGACGTCACCGCGATATGGTCGGTGACGAAGTGCGAAAAGACGAGACCGGCCGTGTCGGCATTCGTCGTCGACAGGCTGGTGCCCGGTGATGTGAACGAGCTCGGCAGCCGCAATGGCGTGTTGATCGGCACGGGCGCGACGTGTGTCGTGAGCGGCGTGCTCGAATCCTGCGGCATCACGTGGAACCAGCCGAGCGTGACGAGATCGTCGCCGGCCTTTTGCGCGTGCGCCCTCTGCGTGGCGAGCGCGCCCAATGCGGCAGCCGACGCCGCGACCAAGAGCTTTTTCATTTTGTTCCTCCTGAGCGGGCGGCCTGCCGCGCGGGCGACGGCGTTATCGGCGCCGTCTGCTCCGCGCCCCGGCCGTCCGCTCTGCCGCGCGGGCAGAGGGACGGGCCGGAGGGCGGTCGCCTCGTTGCGTTTTATGGTGCGGAGCGCGTGCCCATCACTGGACGAAGGCGCCGATCGTGAAGTACGGCGACGACGCGTTCGACAAGTCCAGGAAGCCGAACACGCCTCCCGTGAAAATGAACTTGCCGGTCGGCGCGCTGCCTGCCGCCGCGCTCGCGTAGGTCGACGTGACGACGCCGGGCACCGTCTGCGTGAAATCGAGGTTCAGCGCTTTGGTCAGCGAGGCCTGCGACGGGTTGAACGGATCGAGCAGCGTCGCCTGATTGCCGACGAGTGCGTTCGTCCGGTAGTCGAACTCGCTGTCGACGCCGATGTACTCGCCGTTCTGCGAGTTGACGGCGATGTTCGTCTGAGGCGCGAGAATCGAGATACCCGATTCGTCGTCCGCGACGGGGCCGCTCAGGCCGTTCTGCGGATTCGGCGTCAGCGACGAATTCGCGACGCCCGTGCGGATCAGGATCGGCACGTTCTGGTTGCGCAGCTTGCCGACGATCATGAAGCCTTTCGCGACAGGCGATGTCGCGAGGGTCGGTTTGCCCTGGCCCTGGAAATTATCGGTTTCGAATGCGCCGCTGCCATCGGCCGACTGCACCCAGTTCGTGCCCGGCTGCTGGCACTTGCCGGCGTTGACGCCCGCGTTGTCGCACTCGATCCAGGTGCCATCGGCGCTGATCGTGATCTTTGTATCGACGACGGTCGGTGCGAAGTTTTGCGACGGAATCTGGTGATAGCCGAGCTGGTTGTACGTGCCCGCGATGTTGGCAAGATTCTTCTCGATCGAAGAGAAGCCGATGAACGGGTAATACGGGAATGTCGTATCAGGCACCGTGCCCTGGCCGAGAATCCCATCGAACTGGATCTCGGCGCCCGGAATCGTGCCGCCCGCCACGCCCTCGCCGACGAAGATGCGCGCCGGACGGTTCGGATCGAGACTCGCGCCGTTCAGGCGGAACGCGCACTGGTTGAGCTTGTTGGTGGGCAGCTGCGTTTCCTGGGTGAGCGTGCCGGATGCCGTCTGTCCTTTGCGGGTGGGCGCGACCGTTCCCTTCGTCGCGGGTATCGGCGATTCGACGTAGGTAACTTGCCACGTCATCTTCGTCGTATCGAGTTGCAGCTTGACGAGTTCGCCGTCGCCGCCGCCGCCCGTGAAGGTCGTGCCGTAATCGAGTGACGAAGGGCAAAGGCGGGCTTCCGTCGGCGGCGGGCCTTCGCTGCCCGAACCGCCGCAAGCCGCGAGCAACGGCGCGGCAAAAGCCAGCGCCGAAAGAATCTTCCAGTTCATTGTGCCTCCCTGTCTTGTTGTGGGTAGCCGGCTCCCAGTCCAGCCGCCCTTCGGTCTTGTGATCTAGCGTTGTCGCCGTACTGCGTTCGTTGCGTACTGCGGCACTTGCCGCATGTCTTGTTGTCGGGGCGCCCGTTATGGACGTGTCGCCGGGTTTCTCACGCGCTTCACTTGCTGATCTGCGCGCCGACGCTGAAGTAAGGCGAACTGGCGGTGTCGGCGTTGGCCGACGTCGGCGCGATGCCGCCGTTTTCCGTGTCCTCGATGAAGATCGCGTAGAGTCCGCCAGCGGCGATGGCAAGGCCCGACTTGCCCTGCGCGTCGCCGACGTTCACGACGCCGGGATGTCCGAGGCCGTACTTCAGCGCGAAGCCGCTTTCGGCTGCTTGCGTGGTCGGATTGATGAAGGTGCCGAGGCCGCCCTGGATCAGCGACGCGGTGTACCTGAAGTTCGAGTCCGCGCCGACATAGCCGCCGTCGAAGCCGCCCGACGCGAGCGGCGTCGCGCTCGCGAGCATCGCGATGCCGGATTCGTCGTCGACCTGCGCGTCGAGAGGAATGACGCCCGTGCCGGTGAATACATAGCCCGTTCTCACGACGACCGGGACGGTGGCGCCGTTCAGCTGACCGAGGATCATATGGGCCTTCGACGCGCCCTTTTGGCCGAGCGGCGGCGGCAAGCTGAACTGGTTTTCGATGCGCGGCGCGTTATTGCTGTCGAAATAGCCGTTGGGGTTGAGCGTCAGCGGGTCGCCCGTCGACAGGCATCCCGTCGAGCTCGTGTTGCCGGCAGTGGGCGCCGGATTCGATGTGGACGAGCAGGCGCCGTTAGCGTCGAGCGTTTCGGACGTGCTGGTTGCGGCCGCCGCGTAGTTCGCCGATGGCTCGATGTGATACAGCAGGCCGTTGTAGGTGCCGGCGAGCTTCGAGAGATCGGTTGTCGTGCTCGCGAAGCCGAGGAACGGATAGAAGTCGAAGTGCCGGCTCGGCACGGCGCCGACGTTCTGGTAGATCAGGATGTTCTTGCCGGCGTACGAGACGTCCGCGCCGGGAATGCCGCCGCCCGCGACGCCTTTGCCGACGAACACGATCGGCGGGTTAGCCGACGAAAACGATGTGGTGTACGTCGAGCCCGTCGACGGCGCGGTGCCCGAGGCCGGCGTCAGCATGAACGCGCAGCGCGTCTGCTCGGCGTTGGGCAGCATGCCTGCGGGCGGATGCATGACAGCGCCCGTGACGGTCGTGCCTGCGCGTGTCTTGTCGACCTGTCCCGCAGACACGGGAATCGGCGACTCCAGAAACGTCAGCTTGTACGTCATCTTCACGGCGTCGATGTTCAAGGACACGACTTCGCCGCTGCCGGCTCCACCGAGGTAGGTGCTCTTGCCGATGTCGGCATCGGCGGGGCAGAGCGTGCTCGCGCTGGCCGTCGACGTCGGCGGCCCTTGCACGCCGCAGTTCGATCCCGAGCACTGGCTCGTCTGGATCGAACCGGGGTTATCCGCTTTCCCTCCGCCGCACGCGAGCAAAAACGGCACGCTGGCAATGGCACATGCCAGCCCTTTCGAAATGGCGTACATGCTGTTGTCTCCCTGTTGGCCGGAGTTGGGGCTTTAGCGCTTTACTCCGATCCGTGTTTGCCGACTGATCTGATTTGCGAGCTAATTTCGCTGCGCGATTTAAGGCTGTCAATTGAACGAATCGTCTAAAAAGTCCGATTCAAACAGCCCATTTTGCGCGGAGAGTCGCATGACGCTTCGAGGCTGGCGTTTTTAAACAGAAATGGATTATCTCGACGTCGGTCGGATTTCCTTCGATGCCGCTCTCCCTTTGCTGGCGGGCGATACGGCAAAATGCCTCCATCATCTTCGAACGATCGTTCGCGAAAAAATCCGGAGTTTCCCTATGCGGTAACAGATACTCAGAATGGGAAAAAGGAAGTAGTAAATGCCAGCTTTCAGGAATGCTGGAGATAGTGAGAAAAACGAAAGGAATTGCGCGGTGTTTTGATTAATGGTTTTAAATCGCGAATTGACGGGCGCAAAGAAAAAGCCGGCGTTTGAATGGCCGGCTTTGTGACGCGTAACGACGGCCCTGCCGTCCGCGAGCGATCGGTTAGCGTTTCAATCCCGTCGCTTCGTCTGCGCCGATCGCCAGATTCATGCACTGGATCGCCGCGCCCGACGCGCCCTTGCCCAGATTGTCGAGCCGCGAGACCGTGACAAAGCGCTCTTCGCTGCCGAACACGAACAGGTCGACGCGATTCGTGTCGTTGTTCGCCTGGACGTCGAAGAAGCCGCTGTCGAGGTTGTCGTCCGCGTTGAACGGCGCGACCCGCACGAACTGCTCGCCGCTGTAGTACTCGGCGAAGAGCGCCTGCACTTCTTGCGGCGTGGCCGGCTTCGCGAGCTGGCTCGGCGTGAGGTACGTCGTCACGGCGAGGCCCTTGAAGAAGTTGCCGACGATCGGCGTGAAGATGGGCGGGTGCTTCAGGCCTGTGTGCGCGGCCATTTCCGGCAGGTGCTTGTGCGTGAGGCCGAGCGCATACGGGCGCGGGCTGTCGAGCTTCGCGTTTCCGCCCGCTTCGTAGTCCGCGATCATTTTCTTGCCGCCGCCGCTGTAGCCGGTGATCGAATAGCTGTGCGCGGCGAAATCCGCCGACACCACGCCCGCTTCGACGAGCGGACGCATGGCCAGCACGAACGCCGATGCGTGGCAGCCGGGCACCGCGATGCGCTTGGCCGTGCGCAGGCGCTCGCGTTGCGCGCGGGTCAGTTCGGGCAAGCCGTACGCCCAGTCGGCATGGGTGCGGAATGCCGTGCTCGCGTCGATCAGCACAGTGCGGTCGTTCTCGACGAGCGAGGCCGATTCGCGCGACGCGACGTCCGGCAGGCACAGGAACGTGACGTCGGACGCGTTGATGAGACGACGGCGCTCGTCGATGTCCTTGCGCTTGGCTTCTTCGATGCGGAGGATTTCAACGTCTGCGCGCTGCGACAGGTATTCGAAGATTTTCAGGCCGGTCGTGCCTTCCTGTCCGTCGACAAAAACTTTCGTGCTCATCTCGATCTCGCTGGCTTACGGAAAACGGGGCGCCCGGTTGCGCCGGAACGCCATTTTAAGGCTGCTTGGCGGCGCGTGTGCAGCGCATGTGCGGATTTGGTGAAAAATACGTTGCGCTGCAACAGTGACAGTGGCATGACAGACCTTGCTGCCAGGACGCGATCGGCACGCGTCGCGCCCACCTACGCCGGCTGTCCCGCCTTCCAGCGCGCCGTCACGGCCGCAATGCGGGCGCCAAACACCTTCGCCGTTTCGATGTCGCCGGGCAGCGGCGCTTCTTCGGGCGTGGCGTCGGCGGGCGACTGCGACAGCAGCCCAGTGAAGCCGCCGACATAGTTCAGATCGTTGCGCGTCGCCGCTTTCGTGTTGGACGGCATCATGCCCGTGCCCGCCCAGATCATGCTGTGCTGCATCGCGAGCGTGACGAAATACTGGATCGTCGAGAACTTGTCGCCGTTCATCGTCGCCGAATTCGTGAAGCCGGCGGCGATCTTGTCCTTCCATTTCTGGCCGAACCACGGCTTGGAACTGGCGTCGGCGAATTTCTTGAAGTCGGCGGACGGGCCGCCCATGTACGTGGGCGCGCCGAAGATGATCGCATCGGCGGCGTCCAGCGCGGCCCAGCCCGCATCGTCGAGCTCGCCGACGGCGATCAGCCTTGCATCGGCGCCGCCGTCGAGCGTGCCGGCCAGAACCGCTTCCGCGAGCTTCTTCGTGTGGCCATAGCCGCTGTGATACACGATGATGATCTTCGACATGGACAACTCCATTGTTGCAAGAAATGATTGGCGAGAGCAGAACCTTGCACGCTCATTCTGTCATCAAGGGCGAGCTTTTTCAGAGGCCGCGAGAAACGCGGCGTCGTCTGATCGATTTTGAGACCGCCTTGGAAAAGGCTAGCGACCGTACATGACGGTCATGCGCGCGTAGCCGAGCGTCGCGGTGCTGATCTCGTGATCGAACATCACTGAAGGGCGTCCCTGCGCGAGCCTGAGATTGGGCGCGCTCAGTGCATAGACGGTGATGATGTAGCGATGCGGCTTGCCGGGCGGCGGGCAGGGGCCGCCGTAGCCGTCGATGTCAAAGTCGTTGCGCGCTTCGACCGCGCCGAGTTTCTTAAGAAAGCCGGACGCGCTGGCATTTTCCGGCAGCCGATCGACATTGGCCGGAATGCCGACGACGGCCCAATGCCACCAGCCGCGTCCGGGCGCATCGGGATCGAAGATCGTGATCGCGAAGCTGCGCGTGCCGTCGGGCGGGTTATGCCAGCTGAGTTGCGGCGAATAGTTGTTGCCCTTGCAGTCGTCGCGGTCGAAGACCTGCGCGTTGTTGACCGTGCCGCCCGCGCGAAAACTGGTGCTCGTGACGGTGAACGCGTTGTCGGCGAAGACCGTGGACGCGTGAACCGCGCACGCGAACGCGATGACGGACGCGGCGCGCGATGGCGCGACAGACAGAAACGGCAGGAACGAACGGGACGAAGCAGGCGTAACGACCGGGCAACGCGAGCGCATGTGCCGAATCTCCTGTCAGGCTCGTAAAGAATTGTCCTTACGAAGGATTATTGTCCTTTTTTATAGCCAAGCGACAAATCGAGTCTAACATTACATCTTATAAAAGCATTCGTGCTTGGTAAGCGGCCAGTGCGGCCTGAAATCAGCTATAGTCGCGGGATCGTCTGCGGTCGCATGCAAGCAGACAACTCCTAGAAATTTAGAACTAAGAAACAGTTTCATGACTGAAGTTTCGGAGCGTGGATTGTCAGATCGAGGGAGCGCCATGCAAGATCCCATCAGGGTCGTGGTTGCCGACGACCATCCGGTCATTCTCTTTGGTGCCGAGCAGGCGTTGCTTAAGTTCCAGGGTGTTCGCGTTGTCGCGCGCGCAAAGCAATCCAGTGAGCTAGTGAAGTTGTTACAAACGACGCCCTGCGACGTACTAGTCACGGACCTCGCCATGCCCGGCGGGCATTACGGTGACGGTCTGCCATTGATCGGCTACTTGCGTCGGAACTTTCCCGACCTGCCCATCGTTGTCCTGACAATGCTTGAAAACGCCGCGTTGCTGAAGCGGCTGAATGAGCTGGGCGTGACTTCCGTGGTGAACAAGTCGGACGATCTGAGTCATATCGGTCTTGCCGTGCAGCACGTCAGCCGGCATCTCGAATACATGAGTCCGTCGGTGAAGGCGTCGCTCGACACGCTGCGCATGAACGCGGGCGGTAAGAGCGACGAGGTGATCCTGTCGAAGCGCGAGCTCGAAGTGGTGCGGCTCTTCGTTTCGGGCATGACCATTAAGGAAATTTCCGAGCAACTGAATCGCAGCATCAAGACGATCAGTACTCAAAAGAACACGGCGATGCGCAAGCTCGGACTCGAACGGGATTCCGAACTTTTTCAGTATGCTCAGAGTAACGGCTTGATGAATCTGTCGTCGTATGCGCCGGGCGAAGCGGACGACGGAGGCGCTGCGGCGCAATAGCCTTAGGCGTGTCGCTGGCGGCGGCGGGCCGCTTCCGAATCCGGTCGACGCGAATCTTGGCGTGCTAAATAAAAAGGCCGCCTGTCTTGAGGACAGGCGGCCTTTTTGTTGGCGTCACCGTCTGCGCGCGGTCCCTGACGAAGTAGGCCCGGCGCGTGATGCGGATGATTACTGCGGAGCAGCCGTCGCACCGCCGTGCGCTGCCGACCACTCGGCGGGCGCGTGCAGGAATTTCTCGACTTCGTCGAGCGTCTTCGTATCGAAGTAGCCCTTTTCCTTCGCGACGCGCAGCACGTCCCACCACGTGGCGAGCGCGTGCAGTTCGACGTCGATGTCCTTCAGAACGGACACGCTTTCCTTGAAGATGTTGTAGTGGAACAGCACGAAGCAGTGGTTCACCTGCGCGCCCGCCGTGCGCAGCGCGTTGATGAAGTTGATCTTGCTTCGGCTGTCGGTCGTCAGGTCTTCCACCAGCAGCACGCGTTGGCCTTCCGTCAGCAGACCTTCGATTTGCGCATTACGACCGAAACCCTTCGGCTTCTTGCGCACGTACTGCATCGGCACCATCAGGCGGTCCGACAGCCATGCAGCGAACGGAATGCCCGCCGTTTCGCCGCCCGCGACTGCGTCGATCTGCTCGTAACCGACGTCGCGCAAGATCGTCGCTTCAGCCATTTCCATCAGGCCGCGGCGCACGCGCGGATACGAGATCAGCTTGCGGCAATCGATGTACACCGGGCTCGCCCAGCCGGAGGTGAAGATGTACGGTTTTTCCGCGTTGAAGTGCACTGCCTGGACTTCCAGCAGCATTTTTGCGGTCGTGTCGGAGATCGTCTGGCGATCGAAGCCTGTCATGGGCGAATCCTTGGATGGTGAGCTGGGAGGCGGGCGCACGGCCCTATGGCGCAGCAAGCGTGGCGTGACCGGATGTGGCACCCGGCGCCCGGATGGGCGAAACACGCCGGAAAGTTGAAAAACTGACGGGATTGCTGCGCGCGTAGCCGGCGATTTTACCCGATTCGGACTTGTCCCAGGGCGCGCGAACGCGCATGCCCGCCGACGCACTGGCTGTCTGGACGCTTCGCCTATGCCTTTTGGCCAGGTTGTGACACCAGATCGCAGCCTTTACATTCACGCGACGTTTTCCATCACCCCAAGTTTCAGCGATGGCCGTGCGCGGCCATTTGCCGTTTGTCGTCCGGTTACGCCTGCACGGAGCACTGCACATGAACATCGCCTCTTCGCCGAACGCCGTCACGCAAGATGCATGTTGCGGCGCGGCGCTCGAATGACGGCATCTGGCGAGCACCCGCGCGCAAGCTGAAAGTGCTTTCATATCGCGCCGCAGCACGAGCGCGCGCGGCTCAGGCTTATCCGTACGGTACAAAACCTGAACCGAATTGACTCATGCGGGGTGTACACTAATCGACCCGAAAAAGCTCAGCGCCGCCTGCTTTCCGCTGAGGTTTGACGCCGCGCCCCAACGGGCGCACGCGAGAAACGCCGCCGTCGGGCATCGTCCCGGCAATGGCCAGCGCAGCACGTGACGTAGTGATGTATCGAGCCGGGCCCAATTATTAACGTCTCGCAGGTTAGAAAATGGACGAACAACTGAAGCAAAGCGCTCTCGCGTATCACCAGAATCCGAAGCCCGGCAAGATTTCGGTCACGCCGACCAAGCCGCTTTCGAACCAGCTGGATCTGTCGCTCGCGTACTCGCCGGGCGTCGCAGCCGCGTGCATGGCCATCCATGACGAGCCGCTCGACGCGCAGAAGTACACGTCGCGTGGCAACCTCGTCGGCGTTGTCACGAACGGCACGGCCGTGCTGGGCCTCGGCAACATCGGACCGCTCGCCGCGAAGCCCGTGATGGAAGGCAAGGGGTGTCTGTTCAAGAAGTTCGCCGGCATCGACGTCTTCGATATCGAGCTGAGCGAATCCGATCCCGACAAGCTCGTCGAAGCGATCGCGATGCTGGAGCCGACGCTCGGCGGCATCAATCTCGAAGACATCAAGGCGCCCGAATGCTTCTACATCGAGAAGAAGCTGCGCGAGCGCATGAAGATTCCCGTTTTCCACGACGATCAGCACGGCACGGCGATCATCGCATCGGCGGCGATTCTCAACGGCCTCAAGGTGGTCGGCAAGAAGCTCGAAGAAGTGAAGCTCGTGTGTTCGGGCGCGGGTGCCGCGGCCATCGCGTGCCTGGACCTGCTCGTGAACCTGGGGCTGTCGAAGCAGAACGTGCTCGTCGTCGATTCGAAGGGCGTGATCTACGAAGGGCGCGGCAATCTGGACCCGTCGAAGGAGCGCTACGCGGCGCATACCGACGCGCGCGCGCTCGCCGACGCAATCAAGAGCGCCGACGTGTTCCTCGGCTGCTCGAGCGCCGGCGTGCTGAAGCCGGAAATGGTCAAGGAGATGGGCACGCAGCCGCTGATCCTCGCGCTTGCGAACCCGGAGCCGGAAATCCGCCCGGAAGAAGCGAAGAAGGTGCGCCCGGACTGCATCATCGCGACGGGCCGTTCGGACTATCCGAACCAGGTCAACAACGTGCTGTGCTTCCCGTTCATCTTCCGTGGCGCGCTGGACGTCGGCGCGACGACGATCACGGAAGAAATGAAGCTTGCGTGCGTGCGCGCGATCGCCGAGCTTGCCGAAGAAACCGATCAGGGCGATGAAGTCGCGAAGGCCTACGAAGGCCATTCGCTGGAATTCGGCCCCGACTACCTGATTCCGAAGCCTTTCGATCCGCGTCTGATCATCAAGATCGCGCCCGCCGTCGCGCAGGCCGCGATGGATTCGGGTGTCGCCACGCGTCCGATTCAGGACATGGATGCCTATCGCGAGCAACTCGGCGCGACCGTCTACCGCTCGGGCATGGTGATGCGCCCCGTGTTCGCCGCCGCGAAAGCGCAGCCGGCGCGCATCGTGTTCGCGGAAGGCGAAGACGAGCGCGTGCTGCGCGCTGCGCAATTCGTGCTGCTCGAAAAGATCGCGAAGCCTATCCTGGTGGGCCGCCCGGGCGTGATTGAGATGCGTCTGAAGAAGATCGGCTCGAAGCTCAAGTGCGGCGAGGACTTCGAGATCGTCAACCCGGAAGACGACCCCCGTTACCACAAGAGCTGGCAGGCGTATCACGAAATTGGCGCGCGCGAAGGCGTCACGCCGGAAGTCGCGAAGGCCGCGATGCGCAAGTTCAATACGCTGATCGGCGCGATTCTCGTGCATCTCGGCGACGCGGATGGCATGATCTGCGGCCTGATCGACACGTATCACGAGCATCTGAAATACGTCGAGCAGGTGCTGGGCAAGGCCAAGAACGTCGACAACTTCGCCGCGATGAACCTGTTGATGCTGCCGGGCCGCAACCTCTTCATCAGCGACACCTACGTGAACGAAGTGCCGACGGCCGAACAGCTCGCCGACATGACGATTCTCGCCGCGCGCGAAATCGAAAAGTTCGGCATCGTGCCGAAGGTCGCGCTACTGTCTAATTCGAACTTCGGCAGCGTTCCGTCGTCGACGTCGGCACGCATGTCGGCGGCGCGCAAGCTGATCGCCGAACGCGCGCCGCATCTCGAAGTGGACGGCGAAATGCACGGCGACGCGGCGCTGTCGGAAGCGGTGCGCAAGGCGGCCTTCCCCGGCACGACGCTGACGGGCGAAGCGAACCTGCTGATCATGCCGAACGTCGAAGCGGCGAACATCACGTACAACCTGCTGAAGATGATCGGCGGCGAAGGCGTGACGGTCGGCCCGTTCCTGCTCGGCGCGTCGAAGCCGGTGCACATCCTGACGCCGGCCGCGACCGTGCGCCGGATCATCAACATGACGGCGATCGCTTCGGCGAACGTCAGTGCGGAGCGGCAAGCCGCGAGCTAAGCGCGCGTCCGGCTGGATGATCGCTTGATGAAAAAAGGGCACCGCGAGGTGCCCTTTTTGATGCTGCAGGTCTTGTGCTGCCGGCCTGGCCGGAAAACTTCAGCGTTACGCGACGTGCTGCTGCTCGACGCTGCCCGCCGGCGAGCGCCACTTCGCGAGCAACGAGGCCCACTTCGCGCGCGCGCCCTTCAGATTGTTCTCCTTCACGTGGCCGTAGCCGCGAATGCCGTCGGGCAGATTCGCGAGCTCGACGGCCAGCGCGCGCTTGTCAGCCGTCAATCCGCCGATCAGCTCACGCACCAGCGTTTCATACTCGACGATCAACGCACGTTCGACGCGGCGCTCTTCCGTCTTGCCGAACACGTCGAGAGCCGTGCCGCGCAGAAACTTCAGCTTCGCGAGCACGTGCATCGCGTTGAGCATCCACGGACCGTACTGCTTCTTCACGAGATGGCCGTGTGCGTCCTTCTTCGCCGTCGTCGGCGGCGCGAGATGGAATCTCAGCTTCCAGTCGCCTTCGAAATTCGCCTTCAGCTTCTCGACGAACGCCGGGGACGAATACAGACGCGCCACTTCGTATTCGTCCTTGTACGCCATCAGCTTGTGCAGATTCTTCGCGACGGCTTCCGTCAGCGGCATTTGGGCGTCGGCGGCATCGAGCTTCGTTTCGGCGGCCCGCACCTCGTCGACCAGCTTTCGATAACGCGCTGCGTACGCGTCGTTTTGATAAGCGGCCAGATACTGCGCGCGTTTGTCGATCAGCGTATCGAGCGCCTTCGGCGTATGCAGCGAAATGATCTTCGCGGCATTCGACGCGTCGTCGTCGCCGATGCGGTTCTGCGGTCGCGCGAGCTTGCGCACGGCGTCGAGATCGTGCGCCGCGCGGCGGCCCCATTCGAATGCCGCGCGGTTCTTCTCGACCTGCACCGCGTTCAGTTCGATCGCGCGAATCAGCGACTCGTGCGTGAGCGGCAGCCAGCCTTTTTGCCACGCGTAGCCGAGCACGAACGGATTCGTGTAGATCGCGTCACCGAGCAGCGCAACCGCGAAATGGTTAGCATCGACAGCCGCTACGTTGTCGTCGCCGGCAGCCGCGCGGACGTCGGCGTCGGCGCTCGCGCCAGGGAAGCGCCAGTTCGGGTTCTTGATGAACTCGGCCGTCGGAGTCTGCGCGCTGTTCAGCACGACGCGCGTGCGGCCGTTCTGCATCCGCGACACGCATTCGTCGCCCGCCGTCACGATCGAATCGCAACCGATCACCAGATTCGCCTCGCCCATCGCGATGCGTGTCGCATGGATGTCGGCGGGCAGGTTCGCGATCTGCACGTGGCTCATCACGGCGCCGCCTTTCTGCGCGAGGCCCGTCACGTCGAGCACGGTGACGCCCTTGCTTTCGAGGTGAGCGGCCATGCCGAGCAGCGCGCCGATCGTCACGACACCCGTGCCGCCGACGCCCGTCACCAGCACGCCGTACGGCTTGCCGATCGCGGGAATCTCAGGATCGGGCACAGGCGGCATCGTATCGCCCGATGCATCTGAGGCACCCGACGCCTTCGGCTTGCGTAGCTGTCCGCCTTCGACGGTCACGAAGCTCGGGCAAAAGCCCTTCAGGCAGGAGAAGTCCTTGTTGCAGGTCGACTGGTTGATCTGCCGCTTCGTGCCGTACTCCGTTTCCAGCGGCTCGACCGACAGGCAATTCGACTGCACCGAGCAATCGCCGCACCCTTCGCACACGGCTTCGTTGATCACGACGCGCCTGGCCGGATCGGGATACGCACCGCGCTTGCGGCGGCGGCGCTTTTCGGTCGCGCAGGTCTGGTCGTAAATCAGGATCGTCGTGCCTTCGATCTCGCGCAACTCGCGCTGCACGTCGTCGAGCAGGTCGCGATGGTGTATCGCGATGCCCGGAGCCAGGCCGACATTCGCGCTGTACTTCTCGGGCTCGTCGGTGACGATCACGATCTTCTTCGCGCCTTCCGCTGTGAGCTGATGCGTGATCTGCGGCACGGTCAGCGTACCGTCGACGGGCTGGCCGCCCGTCATCGCGACGGCGTCGTTATACAGAATCTTGTACGTGATATTGGACTTCGACGCGATCGCCGCGCGAATCGCGAGCAGGCCCGAGTGGAAATACGTGCCGTCGCCGAGATTCGCGAACACGTGCTTGTCGTTCGTGAACGGCGCCTGGCCGACCCACGCGACGCCTTCGCCGCCCATCTGGCTGAACGTGCTCGTGCTGCGGTCCATCCACACGGTCATGTAGTGGCAACCGATGCCCGCCATCGCGCGCGAGCCCTCAGGCACGTTCGTCGACGTGTTGTGCGGACAGCCCGAGCAGAACCACGGCTTGCGTTCGGCTTCGACGCGCGGACGCGCCAGCGCTTTTTCCTTCGCTTCGATCACGGCGATGCGCGCGGCGATACGCGCGCGCACGTCGGACGGCAGATCGAACTTGTCGAGACGCGTCGCGATCGCCTTTGCGATCAGCGCGGGCGACAGTTCGTAGTGCGCGGGCAGCAGCCAGTTGCCCATCGGCACCGACCACTCGCCGCCTGCGCCGTCCTTCTCGTCGAACTTGCCGAACACGCGCGGGCGCTGCGCATCCGGCCAGTTGTACAACTCTTCCTTGATCGCGTACTCGAGAATCTGGCGCTTCTCTTCGACCACCAGAATCTCTTGCAGTCCGCGCGCGAACGCCTGTGCGCCTTGCGCTTCGAGCGGCCACACGCAGCCGACCTTGTACAGGCGAATGCCGATGCGCGAGCAAGTTTCGTCGTCGAGGCCGAGGTCGGTCAGCGCCTGACGCACGTCGAGGTAGGCCTTGCCGCCCGTGATGATGCCGAAGCGCGCGTGCGGCGAATCGATCTCGATCCGGTCGAGCTTGTTCGCGCGCACGTACGCGAGCCCGGCGTACCACTTGTAGTCGAGCAGACGCGCTTCCTGCACGAGCGGCGGATCGGGCCAGCGAATGTTGAGACCGCCTTCGGGCATCTCGAAGTCGGTCGGCAGAATGATTTGCGTACGGTGCGGATCGATATCGACGGAAGCCGACGACTCGACGACGTCGGTGACGCACTTCATCGCGACCCACAGGCCGGAGTAGCGGCTCATCGCCCAGCCGTGTAGGCCGAAGTCGAGATATTCCTGCACGTTCGACGGAAACAGCACGGGCAGTCCGCATGCCTTGAACAGGTGTTCCGACTGGTGCGCGAGCGTCGACGATTTCGCTGCGTGGTCGTCGCCGGCGAGCACAAGAACGCCGCCGTGACGCGACGAGCCAGCCGAGTTGCCGTGCTTGAACACGTCGCCCGAGCGATCGACGCCCGGGCCCTTGCCGTACCACATCGAGAACACGCCGTCGTGTTTGGCGCTGGGATAGAGGTTGACCTGCTGCGAGCCCCACACGGCTGTCGCGGCGAGGTCCTCGTTGACGCCCGGCTGAAAGACCACCTGATGCCCGGCGAGATGCTTCTTCGCTTTCCACAGCGCCTGGTCGAGGCCGCCGAGCGGCGATCCGCGATAGCCCGAGATGAAACCGGCCGTATTGAGTCCGGCGGCCTTGTCGCGCTCTTGTTGCAGCATCGGCAGACGCACTAGCGCCTGGATGCCGCTCATGTACGCGCGGCCGCGTTCGAGCGTGTATTTGTCGTCGAGCGTGACGGAAGTCAACGCGGCTTCGAGCGAGGCTCGCTGACCAGCGTCTAGCGGGGCATTCATTATGTGTACTCCTCCACCCAGGTTGGGATCGCCAAAACCTTCAGGGCCTCGGCATCTTGTGAATGCTCCGGCCGGGGTCGCCATATTGACGGCTTTTTTGCGATGGTAGCACTGGTAAAAACCCGCCGCTAATCGTTGAAAACACCACAATGCGCGATGGCTCACGCAGGAAAATGTCGCGCGTATGACGTGGCGGAATCTATTTGGTGTGACGCTGTAACAGCGTGTAAAAGCTTGAAACGACAGGAACGGGACTTGAAATGCTGGTCTAAACTCCCCACCTGCACGAATCGCAACGTTCCGCATGCTGCGGAGCTTCGCTGTGCAGGAGTCGAAAAAGGAGTACGCATGAACACGAAACACATCCAGACCTTCCTGATGGTCTCGGCAGCATTCTTCGCGATGAGCGCGCCCATGCACTCGAGCAGCGCCAACTCGCTCGTGAATGCCATCACGCGCACTGCGCCGGTGGCAGCGGCAACTGTCGCGGTGAACCGGCAGCGCTCGTCCGACGACACGGAGCAGCGTGGCTGACGCGCGGTGGCGAGCGGCCGGCTGGGCCGCTCGCGTCTGAACGAACAGCGAGAGTCGGCGGACCGAGGGGCGCCGATTCTTAAATCCAGAAATGAAAGGCGAGGATCGTACGATTCCTCGCCTTTTTCTTTGCCTGGCGCTAGCCGCCAGAATGGCCGTTACGCCTTGTCCTGCACTACACCGCGACGAATCTGATCCAGTTCGATCGATTCGAACAGCGCCTTGAAGTTGCCCTCGCCAAAGCCCTGGTTGCCCTTGCGCTGGATGATCTCGAAGAAGATCGGTCCGATCTGGTTCTCGGTGAAGATCTGCAGCAGCAGGTCGTCGTGCGCGCCGTCGATCAGGATCTTGCGCTTGCGCAGTTCTTCCAGCGGCTCGCCGTGGTTGGGCACGCGGCGGTCGACGAGTTCGTAGTACGTGTCGATGGTATCGAGCAGCGAGACGTTCGACGCGCGCAGGCCGTCGACTGTCCTGTAGATATCGTTCGTGCCGAGCGCGACGTGCTGAATGCCTTCGCCGTGGTACGCGTCGAGATATTCCTGTATCTGGCCAGCCGTTTCCGAGCCTTCCTCGTTGATCGGAATGCGGATCTTGCCGCACGGCGACGTCATCGCCTTCGACTTCACGCCCGTCACCTTGCCTTCGATGTCGAAGTAGCGCACTTCGCGGAAGTTGAACAGGCGCTCGTAGAACTCGGCCCATTCCTGCATGCGTCCGCGATGGACGTTGTGCGTCAGGTGATCGATATAGGTGAGGCCGTTGCCCGTTGCGCTCGGATTGGCGCCTGGAATCGGCTCGAAGTCGACGTCGTAGATGCTGATGTCGCCGATGCTGTGCGGCGCCGCGCCGTTCTTGCCGCGCCAGCGGTCGACGAAGTAAATCAGCGAATCGCCGATGCCCTTGATCGCGGGAACGTTCAACTCCATCGGGCCCGTCTTGTTGTCGATGCCCCATGCGCCCAGTTCGAGCGCGCGCTTGTAGGCCTTGGCGGCATCCTGCACGCGAAACGCGATTGCGCAGATCGACGGGCCATGCAGGCGCGCAAAGCGCTGCGCGAACGAATCCGGCTCCGCGTTGACGATGAAGTTGATGTCGCCCTGGCGATACAGCGTCACGTCCTTGTGACGATGCTTCGCGAGCGCCGTGAAGCCCATGCGCTCGAACAGCTTGCCGAGCGCGACCGGGTCGGGCGCGGTGTACTCGATGAATTCGAAACCGTCGGTGCCGACGGGATTTTCCCAAGCAGGGACCTTCATATCTGTCTCCTCAAATGCGGATTTCCGATTCGCGTCACGCGATTCGATGAAGAAAAGTGTAGTTGCCCGTGCCGGAAGAAAGCTTGCGAAAACAATCGCTGGTCGCTACGCTGACGCTACTTTATGGCGCTTCGCCGCCTTTAGATGGCAGAACATGGCTCAAATTGAGATAGATGCAATCGACCGGCGGATTCTCGCGATCCTTCAGGAGAATGGGCGGCTCTCGAATCAGGAGATCGCGGATCGGGTGAATCTGTCGCCGAGTCCGTGTCTGCGCCGTATTCGCCGGCTGGAGGAAATCGGTGTGATCCGTGGATATGTTGCGCTTCTGGATGCGCAGATGCTTGGGCTGGACCTGCTCGCCTACGTCAACGTGCGACTGGAAAAGCGTGGCGGTCCCGTGCTCAGCGCGCGCGCCGACGGCTCGCCAGGGCGCGCGGGCGCGACGCATTCGGAACTGTTCCGGGCGGCGGTGCAGGGTTGGCCGGAAGTGGTCGCCTGCCATGCGATGACGGGCGACATGGACTACCTGCTGCGCGTGCAGGTGCGCGATATGGCGCATTTCTCGCGATTCGTGCAGGACCAGTTGCTGCGGCATCCGTCGGTGATCGACGTGAAGTCGAGCTTCTCGCTGGAGAAGTTCAAGGAAACCACCGCGCTGCCGCTTTGAACGGCGGCACGTTAAAAACATGCTCAAGCACGCGCAAACAAAAAGGGCGGCTCGTTAAAGAGCCGCCCTTTGCGGTTTCCTCGTTCGCGATGCTTACGCTGCAATCGCGGTCGGAATGAACGATTCGATGAGCTTCGACGTGTTTCGCGCCTGGCGCTTGAGTACGTAGTCGAAGACGGCTGCCTGTTCCTGAAGCATCTCCGCGATGATGCTGTTCTGATCGGCCGGCGCGAGCGTCAGATACGCGTCGGCTTCGCCGTATGCGTATTCGATCTTCATGCCGGCTTTCTTGGCGATGTGCATCATCGTCGTGTTGCGCGACAGGCAGTGGATGTACAGCGTCGTGACGTGCGTGTTGCGGCTGCGGATAGCGGCGCGCTCGAATAGCTTCGTGCCGATGCCTTGGCCGCGCACGCTCTCCGACACCGACACGCCGAATTCAGCGGTGCGCGTGTTGCCCTCGGCGGGCAGATAGGCCAGATGGCCGACGCCGACCAGTCGCAGTTGGGCGTCGAACACGCCAAATACGGTGTCGCGGCCGAAATCCAGCGTGCGGACGTAGTTCTCGATCACGTGGTCCGGCGTGACCTGGCCGAAGCGCAACAGACGATCGTCTTCGCCCAGTTCGAGGAAATGGGCGAGCAGGCGCTTGCGGTCTTTCTCGCCGAGTTCCCGGACCAGAACAGGCGCGTGGCCGGCGACGGTCATCAAGCGATCGACGACGATCGGCTCGGTGGCGCGGGCAGTTTGCTTATTCATGGTGGGTTCTCCTTTAGCTACGCGGCATGACGCGCCGCAATAAGCATTCTAATGGAAAACCCGAGTTCGACATAGGGAAAACCCGGAATGGAGTCGAGCGTGTAGTCTAACATCGCTGCCTACATTCGTATAATTGATTGATTTTTAAGTAAAATTTATCAAACGAGCGTGCGGCGGCGCTGCGTCCCCGTGTCGCAACGAAGGCACGTATATTGCTGCACCGCGACATCGTTTTGTCATTAACGCGTCCGGACTTGTGCGCGCCGAGGACCTATGGATGCTGGCTTCGTGAACGCGACGATCGCGCGTCAGTTGCAATCCGCGCCGGCGGCCTTCGACGCGAGCAGCCCGTGATCCACCATCTCGACGACCTGCTCGGCGAACTCCCGGTAGCCCATCCGGCCGCCCGGCTTCAGCCAGGTGAAAGTCCAGTTGATCATCCCGAAGACCATCATCGTGAGCGCGGTCTGGTTTTCGCGGGTGACGCGTTCGGGATAGGCGCGCGCCAGCTGCCGCGCGAATGCGGCGACCACGTCTCGCTGACGGTTCAGGATGATTTCGCGCTGCGATTCGACCAGATATTTGACGTCGTTCAGCAGCGCGACGTGCCGGCTGTGCGACGTCTCGTACTCGGAGAGGAAGGCGCGGATCAGTTCGGCGAACGCATCGCGTTCGGTGAGTCCGCGCCGCTGGCTTGCGCCCTCGACCTCGGCGATGATCAGCATCAGCCGCTTCGTGTAGCGGTCGAGCAGGTCGAAGAGAATCGCTTCCTTGCTCTCGTAGTAGTGGTAGAGGCGCGCTTTCGATGTGCCGCTCGCCGCGGCGAGGTCGGCCATCGACGTGCTCGGATAGCTCGTTTGGGCGAATTTCGCGGCGGCCAGATCGAGGATCTGGTCGCGCTGGCTCTCGTGATCTGGGGCTCGTGTACGGGCCATGATTGTTCTGGTTTGTCTCAAGCAGGAGAAAAGGTATCGCGCGCGACGTTCATTTCGAGTGATCGCCAGGCGTTCGGATCGCCGCGTAGCTGCAGTTGGCCTGTAGCGGCGAGCTCGCGCAGACGCCAGAGCACGATGCTATCGCTGACGAGCAAGCCGTTGTTTGCCGTCATCACGGCAGCGGCGACGCGCCCGGCGGATTGCCACCCTTCAGCGGCGTGTTCGAGGATCGACGCGTCCAGTTCGGCGAACGTGCCGCTCGAAAAGGTGTTGTCGTGCCAGCGGCGCAGTTCCGCGTTGGCCTGCTTCATCTCCTGCCATTCGAGCGCGAGACGCCCGATGCGCAGCACCGAGATCGGCGCGGCCGTGGCGAGCCGCTGTTGCAGCACGGCAGGAGCGAACATGCCGACGGACGTCGCCCGATCGGCGCGGCGTTGCGCGGCGCTGTCGCCCGTCAGATCGTCGATGCAGACACGCACCTCGTTCAGCCGTTGTGGCATCTCGCGCAGATGGAAACATACTCGGCGCAGCGTCAGCTGATCGGCGCAGCTTTGGCCATGCCATACGACGACGTGCGTTGTCCCGCCAACCAGCGCTTCCAGTTCGCTCGCCTGTGCGTCGAATCCGGCCGCGAGATGGCGTGTGATGTCGCCGGCGACGCGTTGCCAGAAGTCGGCGCGCAGATGCGGCGCTTCATCGATGCCGAGCAACGGACCGACGGCCAGGTCGTCGCGCAACGCGAGCACGGCGTCGGCGCGGCCCGCGTGACTGAGCGCTTGACGCAGGGAGTCGGCGGCAATGTCGCCGTTGGTAATGTGGATCGTGCTCATTGTGATTGACGGGGCGGTTTGGTCACCGCTCGATTGCAGTTCAGGCGAGCTTCGCCCGGACAACGGAAAAGGCCGCTCGTCGAGGAAAGTGACTTTCCCCATGACGAGCGGCCCCTAGTGTAAGCGGATCGCGGACGTGCCGAAAGCGACTGGCGCGTCCACGTCCGCGCACACCATTACGCGGCGCGTGCACTGCAGGCGCGCCGTGCCGTGCTTCGCGCAACCGTCAGCGTTCGTCGTAGCTGACCACGACCTTGTCGCTGATGGGATGGCACTGGCAGGTGAGCACGAAGCCGTCGCGAATCTCCTGTTCCTCAAGCGTGTAGTTCTTCTCCATCTTCACCTCGCCTTCCAGCACCTTCGCGCGGCAGGTGCAGCAGACGCCTCCCTTGCACGCGTACGGCAGCGCCAGTCCGGCTCGCAAGCCTACGTCGAGCACGCTCAAGCCCTGATATGGCAGACGCAGCTTGCGCTTCTTGCCGTCGAGGACGATTTCGAGGTCGGCTGTCGGCGTGTCGTCGGTGATTTCGGCGGCGGGCACGCCCGCTTGCGGCAGCGGCGTTCCGAAACGCTCGACGTGCACCTTTTCCTGCGGCACGCCCGCGGCCTTCAACGCGGCTTCGGCGGCATCCATCATCGGCCCGGGACCGCAGATGAACGCTTCGTCGATAGCGTCGGCGGGCATCAGCGTTTCGAGGAACGACGCGCACTTCTGCTGATCGAGCACGCCGTTGAACAGATCGACGTCCTGGATGTCATCGGACAGCACGTGATACAGCACGAAGCGGTTCATGAACCGGTTCTTCAGATCTTCGAGTTCTTCGGCGAACATGATCTGATCGATGCTGCGGTTGCCGTAGATCAGCGTGAACGTGCTGCGCGGCTCGATCTCCAGCGTCGTCTTGATGATCGCGAGCACGGGCGTGATGCCCGAGCCGCCCGAGAACGCGACGTACTGCTTGCCGTCGTCTGCGTTCAGGTGCGTGAAGAAGCGGCCGTCGGGCGTCATCACGTCGATAGTGTGGCCGGGTTGCAGCGTATCGAACGCGAAGTTCGAGAAGCGGCCGCCGCGCACACGCTTGATGCCGATGCGCAACTCGCCGTCGCGATCGTAATCGGTGACGCCGACGCAGATCGAGTACGAGCGGCGCGTTTCTTCGCCGTCGATGTGTGTCTTGAGCGTGACGAACTGGCCTTGCGTGAAGCGATACTGCTCGCGCAGTTCGACGGGAACTTCGAAGGCGACGGAGACCGCGTCGGCGGTTTCAGGCCGCACTTCCCGGATGCGCAGCGGATGAAATTGCGGAGTGGCCATATCAGTAGGGTTTGAAATAGTCGAAGGGTTCGCGGCAGTCGACGCAGCGATACAGCGCCTTGCATGCCGTCGAGCCGAATTGCGCGAGGCGTTCGGTATGCTTCGAGCCGCAGCGCGGGCACGCGGGCGCGGGCAGTGAACGCGGGACGAAGCGGATCACTTTCTCTTTCGCGCTCCCGCCTGCATTGGCGCTGGGCTCGGCGCTGCCGCAGTTGCCCGTCGGCGGCGCGATGCCGTAGGCGCGCAGTTTGTCGCGGGCGTCGTCGGTGATCCAGTCGGTCGTCCAGGCGGGCGCGAGCACGGTTTGCACGCGATACGGCGCGAGACCGGCTGCGTCGAGCGCATGGCCGATGTCTTCCGCGATCTGCGACATTGCCGGGCAGCCCGAGTAAGTCGGCGTGATGACGACTTCGAGCGCGCCATCGGCGGCATGGCGCACGTCGCGCAGAATCCCCAGTTCACGGATCGACACGACGGGAATTTCCGGATCGGGCACCGCTTCGAGCACGGCCCACGCCTCGTCGAGCGCGCGATCCGTTGCAACGGCAGCTGTTTGGGCGATCGAAGTCATCGTCTCACTCACCTTTGGATTACCAGCTTGCGCCCGGATGCTGGCGCGCGAGGCTTTGCATTTCCGCGAGCAGGAAGCCCATGTGCTCCGAGTGCTCGCCGTGCTTGCCCGTCGTGATGTGCCTGACGGGTTCCGGCAGCGTGAGCGTCGCTTCGTCGAGCGCGGCACGCACGTCTTCGAGCCACAGCGCTTCCAGTTCGGCCGTTTTCGGGCCGATGCCGGCGGCGGCGATTGCGTCTTCCGTCGCATCGGCGCTGAAGAATTCGCGCGTGTACGGAATCAGGTAATCGAGCGCTGCCTGCGCGCGGCGATGCGATTCGTCGGTGCCGTCGCCGAAACGCACAAGCCATTCGCGCGCGTGGTGCACGTGGTACTGCGTTTCCTTGATCGACTTCGCGGCGATCGCAGCGAGCTGCTCGTCCGCCGAGCCCGTCAGCGCGGACCACACGTGCAGCATCAGCGTCGAGTACAGGAAGTTGCGCGCGATCGTGACCGCGTAGTCCTTGTCCGCGTGCGTCGTGCCCGAGAGCGGCCCGACGTGCGGCAGTTCGGCGAGCGTGTAGTTCGCGAACTCGCGCTCGGCGCGGAAGAACGCGAAGTCGTCTTCCGTGCGGCTTTTGCCCGTGAGCGTCTTTTCCAGTTCGGCGGCGTGCGTGTAGAGCAGACGCGCCTGACCGATCAGATCGAGGCTCATGTTCGACAGCGCGATGTCTTCTTCGAGAATCGGGCCGTGGCCGCACCATTCCGCGTTGCGCTGACCGAGGATCAGCGCCGTATCGGCGAGGCGCAGCACGTAGGCGAGGTGTTGGGGTGTGATATCCATGACGCGCGCTTACATGTGGTTGACTTCGTCGGGGAGCTGATAGAACGTCGGATGACGATAGATCTTGTCGCCAGCCGGTTCGAACAGTTCGGCCTTCTCGTCAGGCGCCGATGCCGTGATCGCCGACGACGGCACCACCCAGATGCTCACGCCTTCCTGGCGGCGCGTGTAGACGTCACGCGCCATGCGCAGCGCCATCGCCGCGTCGGCCGCGTGCAGGCTGCCGCAATGCTTGTGGTCGAGTCCCTGCTTGCTGCGCACGAAGACTTCCCAGATCGGCCATTCCTTGTTCATCGCTATCTCCTTTCTGTCCTTCCAGATTCGGGGCGCCGCTCAGGCGGCGTGTTGCTGCGCGCGCTGGCGCTGTTTTTCGGCATGGGCGAGGGCGGCTTCGCGCACCCAGGCGCCGTCGTCATGCGCCTTCACGCGCGTGGCGAGACGTTCCCGGTTGCACGGGCCATCGCCGTTGACGACACGCCAGAATTCTTCCCAGTCGATGTCGCCGTAGTCGTAGTGGCCGCGTTCCTCGTTCCACTTCAGCTTCGGGTCGGGCAGCGTGACGCCCAGCACCTTGGCCTGCTCGACGGTCGCGTCGACGAATTTCTGGCGCAGATCGTCGTTCGTGATGCGCTTGATGCCCCACTTCGCCGACTGGTTGCCGTGGATGGAATCCTTGTCGCTCGGGCCGAACATCATCAGCACGGGCCACCACCAGCGGTTGACGGCCTGCTGGACGAGTTCGCGCTGGGCGTCGGTGCCCTTCATCATTGCGAGCAGCGCGTCGAAGCCTTGACGCTGATGGAACGACTCTTCCTTGCAGATGCGGATCATGGCGCGCGCGTACGGACCGTACGTGCAGCGGCACAGCGGAATCTGGTTCATGATCGCCGCGCCGTCGACCAGCCAGCCGATCACACCGACGTCCGCCCAGGTCGGCGTCGGGTAATTGAAGATGCTCGAATATTTCGCCTTGCCCGAATGCAGTGCGTCGATCATCTGGTCGCGAGACACGCCGAGCGTTTCGGCCGCGCTATACAGATAGAGACCGTGGCCGCCTTCGTCTTGCACCTTGGCCAGCAGGATCGCCTTGCGCTTGAGGCTCGGCGCGCGCGTGATCCAGTTGCCTTCCGGCAGCATGCCGACAATTTCCGAATGCGCGTGCTGCGAAATCTGGCGAACCAGCGTCTTGCGGTACGCGTCGGGCATCCAGTCCTGCGGCTCGATCTTGCCGTCGGCGGCCATCACTTCATCGAAACGGGCCTGCTCGGAAGAGTCGGTTGCCGCATCGAGCGGGGCGACGTTGCCGGGAATGTCGAGGGATTGCGTGTACATGTCGAACGCTCTCGTCCTGGTGGTGTGTGTCCGGCAGTATAAACCAACCGTCCGGTCGGTTAATCAATTTTTTGAGATGGATTGGTAGGGGTTTGCACTATGTGATCGTGCACAATGGGCGACTTGCGTCCTCAACCCGTTTTCCAGCAATCAGTCGAAATGATCACTCGTCCTCTCGCTGTTCTTTGCGGCGCCGTTCTTTCTTCGATCGTGTTCGCCTCGGCGCCCGCATTCGCGGCCGGCGCGCAGACGCCATGGGTCACAGCCTGGGCCACGGCGCTCCAGCCGATCCCGCAAATGCCCGATCCGCCCGCGCTGTACCGGACGCCCGACGTCGCGGGACGCACGGTTCGGCAGATCGTCTATCCGACGCTGTCGGGCAACGTTGCGCGCATTCACATCAGCAATGCGTATGGAAAGACGCCGCTCGTCATCGAGGATCTGCGGATCGCGCGATCGGGTATCGGAGCAGGCGCGGCCACACAGAGCGGGACGGACGCGCGGGTGACGTTTGGCGGAAAAGCGGCAGTGAGTGTGCCTGCCGGCGCGGAGATCGATAGCGATCCCGTGCGGATCGCCATTTCCGCCGGCGTACCGTATGCCTTCAGCAGTTATATGGGGCGCGAGCAGCGGATAGTCGCGTGGCATCGGGTTTCGAATCAGGTCAACTACGTGTCGATGCCCGGCAACCATGCGGCCGATGCGTCCGCCGACGCTTATCGCCAGCGATTTACCCAGTTCGCATGGGTGACGGGGTTGCAAGTGGAGGCGCCTTCGTCGACGACGATCGCGGCAATCGGCGACTCGATCACGGATGGGATGCGCTCGAGCCTGAATCAGAATCATCGATGGCCTGACGCGTTTGCGCGCCGGGTAGTTCAGAGCGGCGACAAGACGACGGCGGTCGTCAATCTTGGGATCAGCGGAAACCGGCTGCTGAGCGACTCGCCTTGCTACGGGGACGCGCTCGCCTCGCGTTTTGCCCGCGACGTGCTGGCCCAGCCCGGCGTGAAGACCGTGATCCTGCTGATCGGCATCAACGACATCAACTTTGCCGCGATGCCGGCGCGCGCTGGACTCGATTGCGACTTTCCGCATACGGCCGTTACATCGGAGAGTCTGATTGCCGGCTACAAGCAGCTCGTTGCGGCGGCGCACGCGCGAGGCATGCGCATTTTCGGGGCCACATTAACGCCGGCGGATTTGCCGCCGCAGCGTGAGGCGATCCGTTCGGCGGTCAATCAATGGATCCGGACGAGCCGGGCGTTCGACGGGGTCGTGGATTTCGATGCCGCACTGCGTAATCCAGCCGAGCCGACGCGCCTCCAACGTTCGTTCGACAGCGGCGATCATATCCATCCCAGCGATGCAGGTTATGCGGCGATGGCCGCTGCGATTCCGCTGCCGGCGGTGCTGGGCGCGCTCCAAAAGTGAATTGTCAAAGAAACTTCCGCCCACGCCCTTGTCATTGGGCCATGGATGGCCTAAGATTCGCGTCCTTCGCTGGGGCGCGCGGTTTGCGGCGCGACGCGGCGAGGGCCGCGGCAGAAACGGCGCGGTGGTGTGGTCGGCGGGGTTTCAAGCGATGATGCAAAAACCTGTTGACGAATACCGGAAGGTTCTTCATAATCTCCTTTCTCTGCTGCTGATGCAGCAACGCAGCGAAGGCAAGGCGCCTCGTGCGAATGTTCTTTAAAAACTAACAGCCGACAGGTGTGG
>NZ_JBFRCH010000020.1:0-123899 GCF_040965635.1 Paraburkholderia phymatum | reverse complement strand
ACCGGCGCATTCCATCAAGGCCAGGGCGATGCCCAATTAACGGGCCGAATATAAGGATGCAACCGATCTAACCGTCAGAATGCAAGCTATCCTTGGCAAACGGGTGGTGCCCATATAAGGCCCGACTCAGTAACTCGGTCGTAAGTCACGAGCCTTTGAGGCCTTGGCGGATACTGACCTTTCCCCAGCGAGTATGTCATTCGCAAGCTAGCGAACTCGCCACTTTTCGGCTGATGCCGGAATTCGTTGGGTGTCGGTTGTCATAACGCACTTCTGGACAAACGTAGTCCGTTCGCACCGCGTTTGCCGCTACTCAGGCATTCGTCCGCGGCGGTCCGCTAAGACTCTCGGTTTGCTCACCGTGCGGCGTAACAATATTGGCACGCACACGATCGGCTGATGACCGCCACCCGCGCCCAACCTTCTCACTTCGCAGCCAAAAATCTCTGCGCCAACTGAACCCAGTAAGTGGACCCGATTGGCAGCAAATCGTCGTTGAAGTCGTAGCTCGCGTTATGCAGCATACATGGCCCGGCGCCGTGACCGGCTTCGCGATGCCCGCCGTCGCCGTTGCCGAGGAACGCGTAGCATCCCGGCTTCGCCAGCAACATGAACGAGAAGTCCTCGGCGCCCATCGTCGGTTCGACGGCATCGTCGACGTTTTCGTCGCCGACCATCTCCTTCATCACCGACGCCGCGAACCGCGCTTCCTCGCTGCTGTTGATCGTGGGCGGATAGTTGCGGTGAAACGTGATTTCGGCGGAGCAGTCGTAAGCCTCGGCCGTGCTTTGGACGATCTTGCGCATCCGCGCTTCGATCAGATCGAGCGTCTCGGTGGTGAAGGTCCGCACCGTACCCGCGAGCCACGCCTCATCCGGCACGACGTTCAGCGCATCGCCCGCATGGATCTGGGTAATCGACAGCACCGCAGTATCAAGCGGCTTCTTGTTGCGCGTGATGATGCCTTGCAGGCCATTGGCGATCTGCACCGCCGTGAACACAGGATCGCGGCCATTGTGCGGTAGCGCCGCGTGTGAGCCCACCCCCTTGATTTCAATGCGAAATTCGTTGCTGGAAGCCATGATCGGTCCTTCCGTCACACCGAAATTGCCCGCCGGCATCCCAGGCCAGTTGTGGATGCCGAACACGGCATCCACAGGGAAGCGCGTAAACAGCCCATCTTCGATCATGGCCTTCGCGCCGGCGCCGCCTTCCTCGGCAGGCTGAAAAATGAACACGATCGTGCCGTCGAAATCGCCTTCCGTCGCCAGATGCCGTGCCGCGCCGAGCAGCATCGCAGTGTGTCCGTCATGCCCGCATGCATGCATTTTCCCTTCGTTTTTCGAGCGATGATCGAACGTGTTCAATTCGTGGATTGGCAGCGCATCCATATCGGCGCGCAGACCGATCGACTTCGTTCCCGTGCCACGCTTCAGTACGCCAACGACGCCGGTTTTCCCGATACCTTCATGTACCTCGATTCCCCATCCAGCCAACGTCTTTGCGACCAATGACGCCGTTTGCGCCTCTTCGTATCGCAATTCTGGATTAGCGTGAATCGTTCGTCGGAGAGTCTGAATTTCGCCGCGTGCGGCTTGGATTTCAGGGATCAGTTTCATGATGGATTGAGAAAGTGGCAGTGAGCAGTGTGATCCGGACAGTCGATTCCAGAGAGAGTGATAATTAATTCTACGCTCATCGCTATTTTTGACGGTCGCGTGTCAGATCGGATGAGGGGAACGTAATAGAATCAGTGCCTTCACTCGCGCAATCCCCGCTCGATATAAATATGAACGCTCCCGCTGAATTCGCTCGCGCCGTCTGCCCGCACGATTGTCCCGATACCTGCGCAATGCGCGTGACCGTGGAGAATGGACGCGCGGTCAAGATCGTCGGCGATCCGGATCACCCACCGACGCAGGGCGTCCTGTGCACGAAAGTGAGCCGTTACGCCGATCGCGTCCATCATCCGCGCCGGCTGGCAACGCCCATGCGCCGCCTCGGCCGGAAAGGCGAAGGGCGGTTCGAGCCGATCAGCTGGGACGAGGCGCTGCATCTCGCGGCCGAGCGGCTAACGGAGATCGCGCGTCGCGCGCCCGAGGCGATTCTGCCGTACAGCTACGCCGGCACAATGGGTTTCGTGCAGGGCGACAGCATTGCGCAGCGGTTCTTCCATAAGCTCGGTGCGTCGCAGCTGGACCGCACGATCTGTGCAGCGGCGGGCGCGGCGGGCCTGAAATACACGTACGGCGCGAGTCTCGGCATGCTCACCGAGTTCTTTGACGAAAGCGAGGTGATCCTGATCTGGGGGGCAAATCCAATCGCGTCGAATCTGCATTTCTGGACGCGCGCGCAAGAAGCCAAGCGCCGTGGAGCGCGCCTGATCGCCGTCGATCCATACCGCTCGCTCACCGCCGAAAAATGCCACCAGCATATTGCGCTGAAGCCCGGCACGGACGGCGCGCTGGCGCTCGCCATGATGCATGTGCTGATCACGGAGGATATGCTCGATCACGCCTACATCGCCGACCATACACTCGGCTTTGAGCAACTGAAGGCGCGCGCGCTCGACTATCCGCCGTCGCGCGCGGCTGAAATCTGTGGAATCGACGAGCAGACGATCGTCGCTCTCGCGCGTCTTTACGGCAGCACGAAAAAGGCGGCGATCCGCATGAACTACGGCATGCAGCGCGTCCGCGGCGGCGGCAACGCGGTGCGGGCGATCGCGTGTCTTCCGTCGCTGACGGGCGCATGGCGCGAGCGTTCGGGCGGTGTGCTGATGTCGTCGTCGGGCTGGGCGCCTGTCGATTCGCATGCATTGGCGCGGCCCGATCTGCTGCCGGGCTGGCCGTCAAATCAACCGCGCGTCGTGAACATGAACGAGATCGGCAACGCCTTGTGCAATCCGGGCGACGCCGGGTTTGGTCCGAAGATCGAAGCGATTGTCGTGTACAACTCGAACCCCGTCGCCGTTGCGCCGGACTCGGAGCGCGTTGCAGCGGGCTTCGCGCGGGACGATCTGTTTACGATCGTCCTCGAGCACTTCCAGACCGACACCGCCGACTACGCCGACTTGCTGCTGCCCGCGACGACGCAGCTCGAACATCTCGATATTCACAAGTCGTACGGGCACACGCACGTGATGGTCAACCTGCCCGCGATTCCGCCCGTCGGCGATGCGCGCCCGAATACGGAGATTTTCCGCGGCATCGCGCGCGCGATGGGTCTGCAGGAACCGGCGCTGTACGAGAGCGATGCGACGGTCGCGTCGTCGGCGTATCGCTGGGACGATCCGACGCTCGATGGCGTCACATGGGAAACGTTGAAGCGCGACGGCTGGGCGAAGCTGAACGTTCCCGACGCGCCGTTCGCGAACGGAGGCTTCCGCACGCCGTCGGGCAAATGCGAGTTCTACAGCGAGCGGCTCGCGCAAGCTGGCCTCGAACCCGTGCCCGATTACTTGCCGCCGTACGAGTCGGCCGACGGCTCGCCCGAACTCGCCGCGCGCTACCCGCTCGCGATGATTTCTCCGCCGGCGCGCAATTTCCTGAACAGCACGTTCGTGAATGTAGAAAGCCTGCGCGCAACGGAAGGCGAACCGCATCTCGACATCCATCCTATCGATGCCGCCGAACGTGGCATCCACGGCGGCGATCCGGTCCGCATCTTCAATGATCGCGGCTCGATGCAGGCGCGCGCCCGCGTCACCGACAAGGCGCGCGCGGGCCTCGTCGTCGGACTGTCTATCTGGTGGAAGAAGCTCGCTCCGGATGGCCGCAACGCGAACCAGGTCACGAGCCAGGCACTGACCGATCTCGGCGGATCAGCGACGTTCTACGACTGCCTCGTCGAAGTCGAGCGAGTCTGAGCCGCTTCTGAACGCGCAGCGGAGGTTCCCGCTGCGCCACCCGTTCCCGGTCCCCGGTCGGCGCTTTCGAGTGCATCGTCTAACTGGGGGCAAACCCCGAATAGTCACGCGTCGGCGCATGCTACGATGCGATTTTTAGCACGACCATTCGAAAATCACGGAGGAGACGCCGTATGGAAAAAGTCTGGCTGAAATCATATCCGCCCGGCGTGCCCAAAGAGATTGATGCGACCCGGTACGAGTCGATCACAGCGATGCTGGAAGAGAGCTTCCGTGCGCACCGGGCGAAGCCGGCGTTCGCGTGCATGGGCAAGCAGATCACGTACGGCGAACTCGACAGCCTCTCCATTCGGCTTGCCGCATGGTTTCAGTCAAAGGGCATCGCGCGCGGAGCGCGCATCGCGATCATGATGCCCAACGTCCTCCTTTATCCCGTCGCCATCGCTGCGATCCTGCGCGCGGGGTATGTCGTCGTGAACGTGAATCCGCTCTACACGCCGCGCGAGCTGGAACACCAGCTGAAGGACAGCGGCGCGGAAGCGATCATCCTGCTCGAAAACTTCGCGGTCACGTTGCAGGCCATCGTGCGCAATACGTCGGTCAGGCACATCGTCGTGGCGTCGATGGGCGATCTGATGGGCGCGAAAGGCATGCTCGTCAATTTCGTCGTGCGCCGCGTGAAGAAGATGGTGCCCGCCTGGAATCTTCCAGGGTACGTCCGCTTCAACGACGCCATTTCCGAATGCGCTCGCAGCCAGTTCACGCCCGTCCAGCAAGGCCCGGACGACGTCGCCTTTCTTCAGTACACGGGCGGTACGACGGGTGTCGCGAAGGGCGCGACGCTGCTGCATCGCAATCTGGTAGCGAACGTGCTGCAGTCGCACGTGTGGCTCGAACCCGCGCGCTCGAAGCGCCCCGACATCGACCAGTTCGTGACCGTCGTCGCGCTGCCGCTTTATCACGTGTTTGCGCTAACTGTGTGCGGCCTGCTGACGATTCGCACGGGCGGTCTCGGCGTGCTCATTCCGAATCCGCGCGACATCGCCGGGATGATCAAGTCGCTGCAAGGCTACAAGATCACGACGATCCCGGCCGTCAACACGCTGTACAACGCGATGCTCAATCATCCGGACTTTTCGAAGCTGGATTTCTCGAATCTTCTGGTCGCGAACGGCGGCGGGATGGCCGTGCAGGAAGCCGTCGCGAAACGCTGGTTCGAGCGCACGAACGCTCCGATCATCGAGGGCTATGGCTTGTCGGAGACGTCGCCGTGCGTGACGTGCAATCCGGCGATCGTCACCGAGTACAGCGGCACGATCGGTCTGCCGCTGCCGTCGACGGAAGTGTCGATCCGCGACGACGACGGCAACGAACTGTCGGTCGGCCAGGCGGGCGAGTTGTGCATTCGCGGTCCGCAGGTGATGGCGGGATACTGGAACCGTCCGGACGAAACGGCAAAGGTGATGACGGTCGACGGCTTCTTCCGCTCGGGCGACATAGCGACCGTCAACGAAGACGGCTTCGTGAAAATCGTCGACAGGAAGAAGGACATGATTCTCGTGTCGGGCTTCAACGTCTATCCGAACGAAATCGAGGACGTGGTCGCGAAACATCCGGGCGTTTTCGAAGTGGCGGCTGTCGGTGTGCCGGACCAGCACTCGGGCGAAGCGGTGAAGCTCTTCATCGTGAAGAAGGACGAGGCGATCACCGACGCCGACATCTTCGCGTTCTGCAAAGACCAACTGACGGGCTACAAACGGCCGCGTATCGTCGAGTTCCGCAAGGAGCTGCCGAAGAGCAATGTCGGCAAGATCTTGCGCCGCGAATTGCGCGACGGTCGGGCTTGAGCGCGCGGCGCGTGAAGAACCGGACAAGGGTGTAGGCAGGCTACTGAAGACAGCCGCGCGCCACAGTGAAAGCACGGCCCGATCGACGCTACGTCATTGGGCCGTTTCCGTTTCCATTTGTGCCGCGGCAAACGCGCTATCGCCGCGACAGCAGCGCACGTCACGAACAAAACAAACGCCGCGCAAATAAAAAAGGGCGCCCGAAGGCGCCCCCGAGGGTACTACGCATTCACAACTTATTAGAACTTGTGGCGGATACCAACGCGTGCCGTGAACTGGTTCTGGTTCGACGACGGCGTCAGGTTGTTGATCGCTGCGACAGCCTTTCCGCCCGTCGAATCGTTGCCCGTAGCGTGCTGGTACACACCGATCAGGTAGACGTCCGTACGCTTCGACAGGAAGTAGTCGACGCCAGCCGAACCCTGGTGGTACTTCGCAGCGTCGCGGCCGTTCAGGCTGCTGCCGTGCGTGTAGTCATACGCGGCACCGACCAGCAGAGCAGGCGTGAGCTGGTACTTGAAGTTGAGTTCCGCGTTGTTGAACAATGCCGTCTGACCCGTGAGGCCCGGTGCTGCGAACGACGAGCCGAGGTCGTAGAACCGCGTGTACGAGTAGGTTGCACCGACCGTCGCTGCGCCGAACGTATATGCACCGCCCGCGCCGATCACCTGATAGGTGTGAGCCGAACCGTAGCCGCTGTAGACCGGCGACGAGACGTTCGAAACCGCCGGGTTGACCGTGCCCGACGTGCTGTTGCCGAAGAACGAAACGTTCGGGTTACGAACGTTCAAATAACCAACGCCCAAGACCAGCGGACCGTTGTTGTAGCCAGCGCCCAACGACCAGACCTGGTTACGCGAGTAGTCGCCCGCAACGCCGCCCAGGCTGTACAAACCGCCGAACGTCAGGCCGGCGTAGTTTGCGCTCGTGAACTTGACGGCATTGTTGGTACGGTATGCGTTGTTGAAGTTGTCCAGGTCGCCCGGGTGAGCAGCGATGTAGCCGCCCCACTGGTCGCCCGCTTCCAGCGGACCGACGTAGTCGACGACGGAGTCGTACTGGCGACCCAGCGTGACCGTACCGAACTGGCTGCCCAGGCCGACGTAAGCCTGACGACCGAACAGCAGGCCGCCTTGACCCGCCTTGCCGTTGTTGACGTCGAAGCCGCTTTCGAGCACGAAGATCGCCTTCAGGCCACCGCCGAGGTCTTCCGTGCCGCGCATGCCCCAACGGCTGCCTTGCAGAACGCCGCTCGACAGGTTGTACAGGTGCTTGCCGCCCGAGTTGGTATTGATGTTAAAACCTTCGTCAATAATGCCGTACAGCGTCACGCTGCTTTGCGCATGAGCGACGCCAGCAAACGCGCCCAATGCTGCAAGAGCGAGAAGCGACTTTTTCATCGAAAGATCTCCAAGGATTTGCGAATTATTTTCAAGCAAGGCAAGTATTTATCTGTGTTGCGGCCTTGCATAACTCCGTAAAGAAGTTGCACGTAATGTAACAAAGACACCTAAGTGAACAAAGAAAAAGGAGGGTGACCGCCGGACCGCTGTTTCGTTTACGCAACATGGTCTAAAATCGAAAGTCGGCCGTCGGAACCACCCTGAAGATTTTCTTGCTGTCAGCCGCAAACCCTTGATGTACAAGGCTCTGCGGGGAGTAGTGCGAGCGCCGCGTCGTGGAGGCCAAGATGCTGATTGATGAGTTGATTACAGAGTTTGATCGGGGTTTACGCTCAATAAATGGGGTGTCGCGGATGTCGCGTCCGCTGCCTGTACCGCCCGCGTCCGTCGAGCCTGTCGAGCTGACTGATGAAGAGCGCGCGCATGCGGCGGGACTGATGCGTGTCAATCATGTCGGCGAGGTGTGTGCACAAGCGCTTTATCAGGCGCAAAAGCTGGCGACGCGCTCGCCGGCGCTCAAGCAGGCATTCGAGCATGCCGCGCGCGAAGAGGAAGATCACCTCGCGTGGACCTACAAGCGCCTCGAAGCGCTCGATTCGCGCCCGAGTCTGCTCAATCCACTCTGGTATGCTGGCGCCCTCGCGATGGGCTTCGCGGCCGGCCGCCTCGGCGATCGGGTGAGTCTCGGCTTCATGGCCGAGACGGAGCGGCAGGTCGAGTTGCACCTCGGCGGCCATCTCACCACGTTGCCTGAAGGCGATCACGAGTCGCGTGCGATCGTCGAGCAGATGCGCGTCGATGAAGCCGCGCACGGCAAGGCAGCGACGGACGCGGGCGGTGCCGAATTGCCGTTCCCGGCGCGTGCGCTGATGCGTGCCGCTTCCAGGATAATGACTCGCACCGCGTACCACGTTTGACCTGATTTAACTCTATTGGCCTAAAGTGGGCGGCGCTCTCCGCGCCGTCCGTAAAATCGCTCCAAATCCTCAGTCGGCCCGCGCCTTTCGTCCTACCAGAAGGCTTTCCCGCCACGCTTTTCCCTCGTACTTTTCACGTATCACATTCACAAGTCTCACTAGTTCATTCATTTATAACGCTTTTCCTTTTTGCGTGCCGCGTGAGCAAGCGACGCTAAGTCCTTGTTCTTGCAAACAAAATTCGTCAAAAAACCGTGCGTCTCCCTTGACCGGTGTTGGGGGTTACTCTAAAGTGGGAGACAGTGTGAGAAAGTGTTTTTTTGTGTGATCCGATGCGCTTTCTCCGGTAAATTTCCAGAATCGGGCGGCATCTTTCGGCGCCCTGACAAAAGGGGAGCGAAGTGTTCCAAGGGGCGTCAGCGCTGACACTCGATGCGAAGGGGCGGATGTCCGTCCCGGCTCGCTATCGGGATGCGCTGCAAGGGCAGGCAGAAGGACGGGTGACGGTTACCAAGCACCCGGACGGCTGCCTGTTGCTGTTTCCGCGCCCCGAGTGGGAAGTCTTTCGCGCGAAGATCGCCGCGCTCCCGATGGAAGCCAAGTGGTATCAGCGGATCTTTCTCGGCAGCGCTGCGGATGTCGATCTCGATACGGCCGGCCGCGTGTTGATCGCGCCTGAGTTGCGCCAGGCGGCGTCGCTGGAAAAAGACGTGATGTTGTTGGGAATGGGTAATCGCTTCGAACTGTGGGACAAGGAAACGTACATCGCGCAGGAACAGGCGGCGATGGCGCAGGGCATGCCCGAGTCTCTGAAGAACTTCACATTCTGAACGCAGGTAATCGAAATGGCGCCTGCGATGGGTAACGAATTGCAGCATCGCACGGTGCTGCTCGAAGAAGCGGTGAATGCGCTCGTCACGCGCGCGGACGGCGTCTATGTGGACGGCACGTTCGGGCGCGGCGGCCATAGCCGTGCGGTGCTGGCAAGGCTGAGTGATGCGGGGCGTCTGATCGCTTTCGACAAAGACCCGCTCGCCATCGCCACCGCGCAGCAGATCGCCGATCCGCGCTTCGAGATCGTGCATGAAAGCTTCGCATCACTGCGCGACGCGATGAGCGCGCGCGGGGTAGGGCGTGTGTCGGGGGTGTTGCTGGATCTGGGCGTGTCGTCGCCGCAATTCGACGATCCGGAGCGGGGTTTCAGTTTCCGCGCCGATGGCCCGCTCGACATGCGGATGGACCCGACGCGCGGCGAGTCCGCGGCGGATTGGCTGGCGCGGGCCACGGTGCAGGAAATGACGGAGGTGATACGGGATTATGGGGAAGAACGGTTTGCTTTTCAGATTGCAAAGGCGCTTGCTGCTCGCCGGGCAGAGTCCGACCGTCTTGGGCCTCTCGTCAGCACGGGCGAGCTTGCCCAAATCGTGGCTAACGTCGTCAAAACCCGTGAGAAGGGTAAGGACCCGGCAACCCGCACCTTTCAAGCTATACGGATTCACATCAATCAAGAGCTTGCGGAGCTGCAAGTCGTACTAGAAGCAGCATTGTCGTTGCTGGAGCAAGGGGGGCGGCTGGTCGTGATCAGCTTTCATTCGCTCGAAGACCGGATCGTCAAGCGGTTCGTGCAGGCGCAGTCGAGCGCGCCTGCTGTCGACCGCCGTCTGCCGATCCGCGCAGTCGATCTGCCGAGCCCTCCGCTCAAACTGCTAGGCCGCGTATTTGCGAGCGACGCCGAAGTCGCCGCCAACCCGCGCGCCCGTTCCGCCGTGATGCGCGTTGCGGAGCGGATCGCGCCATGAATCGACTCAATATCTTCCTGCTGATCGTCGTAATGGGCTGTGCGCTTTCCGTCGTCAAGGCGACGAACCAGCAGCGTCAGTTCTTTATCCAGTTGCAGCGAGCCCAATCGCAGGAGCGCCAGCTGCAGCAGGATTATTCGCAGCTTCAATATCAGCAGAGCGCGCTGTCGAAGACTTCGCGCATCGAGCAGATCGCGACCGACTCGCTGAAGATGCAGGGCGCGACCACGGGGCGCACGCAATATCTGACGCTCGACGCCGGTTCCGCGAAGGCCGAAGACACGCCGATTCCCACTTCCGCGCCGGCTTTGGCGCCCGCCACGAACGTTCGTCGTCGAGGCACGCGATGAAGAAATCGTCGAACAAGAACAAGAGCGTCGCGTTCTCGGCGAATCCGATTCTTTCGGTGCGACTGCCGATGTGGCGCTCGAAGCTCGTCGTGTTCCTGCTCTTCATCGCATTCGTCGCGCTCGCGGGGCGCGCGTTCTGGATTCAGGGCCCGGGCAACGCGTTCTATCAGAAGCAGGGCGAAAGCCGCTATCAACGCAGGCTGGAACTTCCCGCGACACGCGGCAAGATTCTCGACCGCAACGGGCTCGTGCTCGCGACGAGCCTGCCCGTGCGCGCGATCTGGGCGATTCCCGAATCGGTGCCGGACGATCTCGGCGCGGACAAGCTCGCCCAGCTGGCCAAGCTGCTCGACATGACACAGCCGGAGCTGCGCAAGAAGCTGTCGGAAGACAAGACGTTCGTCTACGTGAAGCGCCAGGTGCCCATCGAGGTGGCCGCGAAAGTCGAAGCGCTCAATATTCCGGGCATCTATCAGCGCACCGAGTACAAGCGATTTTATCCGGAAGGCGAGATCACCGCTCACCTGATCGGCTTCACGAACGTCGAAGACGAAGGTCAGGAAGGCGTCGAGCTTGGCGACCAGAAGCTTCTCGCGGGCGTGGCCGGCAGCCGCCGCGTGATCAAGGATCGCCTGGGTCACATCGTCGAGGACGTCGACGAGCAGGTCGTGCCGCACAACGGTCTGGACGTCGATCTGTCGATCGACAGCAAGATCCAGTACATCGCGTACACGAACCTCAAGGCGGCCGTGCAGCGGTTCAAGGCCAAAGCGGGCGCCGCGATGGTGATCGACGTGCGCACGGGCGAAGTGCTCGCGCTCGTCAATTACCCGACGTACAACCCGAACGACCGCTCGCATCTGACGGGCGACCAGCTGCGCAACCGCATCCTTACCGATACGTTCGAGCCGGGCTCGATCATGAAGCCGTTCACGGTTTCACTGGCGCTCGACCTGCATCGCGTCACGCCGACTACACTTGTTGATACAGGCGGCGGCCGCTTCGTGCTTGACGGTGCGCCGATCACCGACGACTCCGCGTTCGGCGTGCTGACGGTCGGCGGCGTGATCCAGAAGTCGAGCAACATCGGCGCGACGAAGATCGCGATGCAGCTCAAGCCCGAAGAAATGTGGAACATGTACACCAGCATCGGTCTCGGCCAGGCGCCGAAGGTCGGTTTCCCAGGCGCGGCGGCGGGCCGTCTGCGTCCGTGGAAAAGCTGGCGGCGGATCGAGCAGGCGACGATGTCGTACGGCTACGGCCTTTCGGTGTCGCTGTTCCAGCTCGGGCGCGCGTACACGGCGATCGCGCACGACGGCCAGATCCTGCCCGTGTCGATCTTCCGCACGCCGAAAGATCAGCCGATGACAGGCGCGCAGGTTTTCTCGCCGACCACCGCGCGTGAAGTGCGCGCGATGCTCGAAACCGTCGTCTCGCCGGGCGGCACGTCGCCGGATGCGGCGGTGCCGGGCTATCGCGTCGGCGGCAAGTCGGGTACGGCGTACAAGCACGTCGGCCGCGGCTACGATCACAGCAAGTACCGCGCGTCGTTCGTCGGCATGGCGCCGATGCCGAATCCGCGCATCGTGGTGGCCGTGTCCGTCGACGAACCGACGGCGGGCAGCCACTTCGGCGGCCAGGTGTCGGGCCCGGTGTTCTCGTCGATCGTCGGCGATACGCTGCGCTCGCTGAATGTGCCGCCCGATCAGCCCGTCAAGCAGATGGTCGTATCCGACGACGTGAATCCCGCCGTGCCCGCGGCAGCATCCCAACCGGCGGCGAACGGCGCGAAAAGACTCGCGACGCATGCAGCGCCGAAGAAGTTGACGATTTCAGACAACGCGAAGAACCGCCCCGGAGTAGTTCGATGAGTGCGCTGCGTTCTTCTCATCCGGCGCAACAGCAGATTGCTGACGCGCTCGCCTGGCTGCGCTCACGCGTGCAGCCAGGCGCACATTTGCACGCCGATACCCGCACGATCGCGGCGGGCGACGTGTTTCTCGCCTATGCCGTCGACGGAGCGGACAACCGTCCGTTCATCGATAACGCGATCGAGCGCGGCGCGGCCGCCGTGCTCGTGCAATCGGACGGCTTCAGCGGCAACATCGACGCGGCGACGATGCTCACCGTGCCGCGCCTGAACGAACTGGCGGGCACGATCGCGAGCGCGTGGTACGGCGACCCGAGCGACGCGATGCGTGTGATCGGCGTGACGGGCACGAACGGCAAAACGTCGTGCACGAACTGGATCTCGGCGGCGCTGACGGCGATCGGCGAGCCGTGCGCGATCATCGGCACGCTCGGCAGCGGGATGCCGGGCCACCTCGTGCACACCGGCTTCACGACGCCCGATGCGCCGCAATTGCAACGCAGCCTCGCGCAGTTGCGTGTCGCAGGTGCGAAGGGGGTCGCGATGGAAGTCTCGTCGCACGCGCTGCATCAGGGCCGCGTGAACGGCACGGCGTTCAGTGTCGGCGTGTTCACGAATCTGACGCAGGATCACCTCGACTATCACGGCACGTTCGAGGCGTATGAAGCGGCGAAGGCGCGTCTTTTCGCCTGGCCGGAGTTGCAGGCCGCCGTCATCAACGCCGACGACGAAGCGGGCCGCCGCATGATCGCGAGCACGAAGGGCCACGCGAAGACGATCGCCTATGCGCTCGAGCCGCACGCCGACGTGCAGGCCGATGCGTCGATCGTCGCGTCAAACGTGCGCGCGACGGCGACGGGCACTGCATTTCATATCGCATCGGATTGGGGCGATACGGAGATCGAGGTCAACACGCTCGGCGCGTTCAACGTCAGCAATCTGCTCGGCGTGCTCGGCGCACTGCTCGCATCCGACGTGCCGTTCGATGCCGCCGTAGCGCAACTCGCAAAGCTCGAATCGGTGAACGGCCGGATGGAACGCCTCGGCGGCCGTTTGCAGAACGACGAACCGCTTGTCGTGATCGACTACGCGCACACGCCGGATGCGCTCGAAAAGACGCTGACCGCATTGCGCCCGATTGCCGATGCGCGCGGCGGCAAGCTGATCTGCATGTTCGGCTGCGGCGGCGACCGCGACGCGACGAAGCGTCCGCTGATGGGCGCAATTGCGGAGCGCTGCGCCGACGCCGTCGTCGTGACGAGCGACAACCCGCGCGGCGAAGATCCGCAAAAAATCATCGACCAGATTGCGGCCGGCATGAAGGACGACGCGAAGGCGCGCCGCATCGAAGATCGCGCGAGCGCGATCCTGCAAGCGGTGCGTTGCGCCGCGCGCGAAGACGTCGTCGTGCTGGCGGGCAAGGGTCACGAATCGACGCAGGAAATCATGGGCAAGAAGCGCGCGTTCTCGGATCAGGATCATGCTCGGCTCGCGCTCGCGGCCCGCGCGACGCACGGACGCGGAGGTGGCGAATGACCCGGCGAGGTGACGCGATGTTCTCGCTGCGTGAAGCCGCCGCCGTCATTCCGGGCGCAACGGTGACGGGCGACGAATCGGTTTCGTTCGACCGCATTTCGACGGACAGCCGCACGTGCGGTCCCGGCGACCTGTTCGTCGCGCTGAAGGGCGACCGCTTCGACGCGCACGACTTTCTCGCTGACGTCGCCGCGCGCAACGTGAGCGCGGTGCTCGTCACGCGCACGCCGGAGAACTTCGACGTGCCCGCGCTGCGCGTGCCGGGCGACACGCGCACGGCATTGGGCTCGCTCGCGAATGGCTGGCGCCGACGCTTTGCGATGCCGCTCGTCGCCGTGACGGGCAGTAACGGCAAGACGACGGTCAAGGAAATGATCTCGTCGATCTTCGCTGCGGCCGTCGGCGAGCAGTCGCGTCTCGCGACGGCGGGCAATTTCAACAACGACGTCGGCTTGCCTCTGACGCTGTTCCGTTTGAGCGAAGCGCACAAGCTCGCCGTCGTCGAACTCGGCATGAATCATCCGGGCGAAACGGCATTGCTCGGCAAGATCGCCGAACCCACGGTCGCCGTCGTCAATAACGCGCAGCGCGAGCATCAGGAATTCATGGCGACCGTCGAGGCCGTCGCGCTCGAACACGCAGCCGTGATTCACGCATTGAAGCCGGAAGGCGTCGCCGTGTTTCCCGCCAATGATGCCTATGCGAGCATCTGGCGCGTCGCGGCGACGGGCAGCCGCATCATCGATTTCGCGCTGAACACGGTGGAGCGCACGACGGAAGCGGCCGTTCAGGGCACGCTCGACGGCAATCAGTTGAGCATCGATACGCCCGAAGGCCACGTCGACGTCACGCTGCAAGTGCTCGGCGCGCACAACGCGCACAACGCACTGGCGGCGACGGCGGCGGCGCTCGCATCGGGTGTCGCGCTCGATGCGATCAAGCGCGGTCTCGAAGCGTTCGGCGCGGTGAAGGGCCGCCTGCAGGTGAAGCGCGCGGTGCTCGGCGCGATGGCGGGCGCGACCGTGATCGACGACACCTACAACGCGAATCCCGATTCGATGATCGCCGCAATCGACGTGCTCGCCGCGCGTCCGTCGCCGCGCGTGCTGGTGATGGGCGACATGGGCGAAGTCGGCGACAACGGCCCGGAATTTCATCGCGAAGTCGGCGCGTATGCGAAGGTGCGCGGCATCGATGCGCTGTACGCGCTCGGCGATGCATCGCGTGACGCGTGCGCCGCTTACGGCAGCGAAGCCAGGCATTTCGGCGACGTGCGTGCGCTCGTCGCGCAATTGCAGCAGGCCGGTCATGGCGCGGCTGCGACGTATCTCGTGAAAGGCTCGCGCTTCATGAAAATGGAACGCGTGGTGGACGCCGTTACGAGTCCACAACCCGCACCGGGCACGGCGCCCGGCGCACACTGAAAGAGAAGGACAGAAGCATGCTACTGGCGCTGGCGCAATGGCTGCAGAACGACGTCGGCTTTTTGCGCGTGTTCAGTTATCTGACGTTTCGTGCCGTCGCGGCGACGATCACCGCGCTGCTGATCGGGCTCGTCTGCGGCCCGTGGGTGATCCGCAAGCTGACGGCGATGAAGGTCGGCCAGGCCGTGCGCAAGGACGGCCCGCAAACGCACCTCGTGAAATCCGGCACGCCGACGATGGGCGGCGTGCTGATCCTGATCGGCATCGCCGTGTCGACGCTGCTGTGGGCCGATCTGACCAACCGCTTCATCTGGATCGTGATGCTCGTCACGTTCGGCTTCGGCGTGATCGGCTGGGTCGACGACTATCGCAAGGTCGTCTACAAGGACCCGCGCGGGATGTCGTCGCGCGAAAAGTATTTCTGGCAGTCGGTGATCGGTCTCTTCGCGGCCGTGTATCTCGCGTTCAGCGTGTCGGAAGCGAGCAACGTGCGCGTGTTCGATCTGTTCATGGCGTGGGTGCGCAGCGGCCTGTCGATGGGCCTGCCCGCACGCGCCGACCTGCTGCTGCCGTTCCTCAAGTCGATGACTTATCCGCTCGGCGTATGGGGCTTCATCGCGCTCACGTACTTCGTGATCGTCGGTTCGAGCAACGCGGTGAATCTCACCGATGGCCTCGACGGCCTCGTGATCATGCCCGTCGTGCTGGTCGGCTCGTCGCTCGGCGTGTTCGCCTATGTGATGGGCAGCGCTGTCTATTCGAAATACCTGCTGTTCCCGCATATAGCGGGCGCGGGCGAAATGCTGATCTTCTGCTCGGCGATGGGCGGGGCAGGGCTCGCCTTCCTCTGGTTCAACACGCACCCGGCGCAGGTGTTCATGGGCGACGTCGGCGCGCTCGCGCTCGGCGGCGCGCTCGGCACGATCGCGGTGATCGTGCGCCAGGAAATCGTGCTCTTCATCATGGGCGGGATTTTCGTCGCCGAGACGGTGTCGGTGATGTTGCAGGTCACGTGGTTCAAGTTCACGAAGGCACGTTTCGGCGAAGGCCGCCGCATCTTCAAGATGGCGCCGCTGCATCACCACTTCGAATTGTCGGGCTGGAAAGAGACGCAAGTCGTGGTGCGTTTCTGGATCATCACGCTGATGCTGTGCCTGTTCGGTTTGTCCACGCTCAAGCTGCGTTAAGCGGCATTCAAAGTCGCACTCAAGGGGAAGCAGTCGATGTTTGGCGAGAAGTTTCGGGATCGGCAAAAGCCGATGGTGCTCGTGCTGGGGCTCGGCGAATCGGGCCTCGCGATGGCGCGCTGGTGCGCGCGGCATGGCTGCCGCCTGCGCATCGCCGACACGCGCGAAGTGCCGCCGAACCTGTCCGCGCTAGAAGCGCACGGCATCGCTGGCGATTTCGTCGGCGGGCCGTTTTCGCCGGTCCTGCTCGAAGGCGTCGAACTGGTCGCGATCAGTCCGGGCCTGTCGCCGCTCGCCGCCGATCTCGTGCCGCTGATCGCAGCGGCGCGCGAGCGCGCCATCCCCGTGTGGGGCGAGCTCGAATTCTTCGCCCAGGCATTGAGAACGCTCGGCGAAAGCGGTTACGCGCCGAAGGTGATCGCGATCACCGGGACGAACGGCAAGACCACCACGACGAGCCTGACGGGCCTGCTGTGCGAGCGCGCGGGGAAGAAGGTCGCGGTCGCGGGCAACATCAGCCCGGCCGCGCTCGACAAGCTCACGGAAGCCATCGACAACACCGCATTGCCCGACGTGTGGGTGCTCGAACTGTCGAGCTTCCAGCTTGAGACCGCGCACACGTTCGAGCCGGACGCGGCCGTGATCCTGAACATCACGCAGGATCATCTGGACTGGCACGGCGGCCTCGATGCGTACGCGGCGGCGAAGGGCAAGATTTTCGGCAAGAACACGGTGCGCGTGCTCAATCGCGACGACACGCGCGTAATGGCGCTCGCGCCGTCGGAGCAGAACGGCTCGCAGGTGGTGACGTTCGGCGTCACGGAGCCTTTGCGCGACGGCGATTTCGGTCTGCTGCGCGACAGCGGCATGATCTGGCTCGTCGAGGCGCAGGACCGCGACGCGACCGACGAGCCCACGCCGACGCGCCGTCGCAAGAGCGAATCCGCGACGCCGCCCGATATTGCGTTGAAGCGGCTGATGCCCGCTGACGCGCTGCGCATCCGTGGCCTGCACAACGCGACGAATGCGCTCGCCGCATTCGCGCTTGCACGCGCCATCGGCCTGCCCGGCGCGCCGCTGCTGCACGGCTTGCGCGAGTATCGCGGCGAGCCGCATCGCGTGGAGCTGATCGCGTCGATCGACGGCGTCGACTATGTGGACGACAGCAAGGGCACTAATGTCGGCGCGACGGTTGCAGCGCTCGACGGTCTCGCGCAGCGCGTCGTGCTGATCGCGGGCGGCGACGGCAAGGGCCAGGCATTCGAGCCGCTCGCCGAGCCTGTGACGCGTTGGTGCCGCGCCGTGATGCTGATCGGCCGCGACGCGCCGCAGATTCGCGCCGCGCTCGCGCATACGGGGATCGTGATGACCGACCACGCGACGCTCGAAGAGGCGACGCGCGCAGCCACCGCCGTCGCCGAACCGGGCGACGCCGTGCTGCTGTCGCCTGCCTGCGCCAGCTTCGACATGTTCAAGGGCTACGCGCATCGCGCCGCAGTATTCCGCAGCGCGGTCGAAGACATCGCTGCCGAACGGGGGACGATGATATGAGCTGGTCGGAACGTTTCGGTTCGCAACTCGGCAAGCAGCGCGGCTCCATAGCGGGCCAGCCAGGCGGCGCGGCTGTGTCGGAACGCACGTCGCGCACGGGCGGACTGTCGAGCGCCGTCAACGGCGTGCGTCCGCTGCGCTCGCGGATGCTCGACTACGATCATTCGCTCGTATGGGTCGTCGTTGCGCTGTTGGGGCTCGGTATTGTGATGGTGTACTCGGCGTCGATCGCGATGCCCGATTCGCCGAAGTACGCGTCGTATCACGACTACGCATTCCTGATGCGCCAGGTCATCTTCGTCGTCATGGGCACGATCGCGGGCGTGATCGCGTTCCGCGTGCCGATCTCGACGTGGGACAAGTACGCGCCGAAGCTCTTCCTGATCGCGCTCGTCGCGCTGGTGATCGTGCTGATTCCGCACATCGGCAAAGGCGTGAACGGCGCGCGCCGCTGGATTCCCCTCGGCATCACGAACATGCAGCCGTCTGAAATCATGAAGCTCGCCGTGACGATCTACGCGGCGAACTACACGGTGCGCAAGCAGGAGTACATGCACAGCTTCGCTAAGGGCTTTCTGCCGATGGGCTTTGCCGTCGGCGTGGTCGGCATGCTGCTGCTGCTCGAGCCCGACATGGGCGCGTTCATGGTGATCGCGGCGATCGCGATGGGCCTGCTGTTTCTCGGCGGCGTGAACGGCAAGATTTTCGGCGGGCTGGTCGCAACGGCCGTGGGCACTTTCACGCTGCTCGTGTGGGCGTCGCCGTGGCGCCGCGAGCGGATCTTCGCGTACCTCGATCCGTGGGACGACCGTTACGCGCAGGGCAAGGCGTATCAGCTGACGCACTCGCTGATCGCATTCGGCCGCGGCGAATGGTTCGGCGTGGGCCTCGGTGGCAGCGTCGAGAAGCTCAACTATCTGCCGGAAGCGCACACCGACTTCATTCTTGCCGTGATCGGAGAGGAACTGGGCTTTGTCGGCGTGCTCGTCGTGATCCTGATGTTCTACTGGATCGTGCGCCGTTCGTTCGAGATCGGCCGTCAGGCGCTCGCGCTCGACCGCACGTTCGCGGGCCTGGTCGCGAAGGGCGTCGGCATCTGGTTCGGCGCGCAGACCTTCATCAACATGGGCGTGAACCTCGGTCTGCTGCCGACCAAGGGTCTCACGCTGCCGCTCGTCAGCTACGGCGGCTCGGGCATCTTGCTGAACTGCATCGCGGTGGCGGTGCTGATGCGAGTCGATTACGAAAATCGTGTGCTGATGCGCGGGGGCAAGGTATGACGATGCAGCAACGCACGCTGATGGTGATGGCGGGAGGCACCGGGGGCCACGTGTTCCCGGGCTTGGCCGTCGCTCATCTGATGCAGGCGTGGGGCTGGCGTGTCGTGTGGCTCGGCAATCCGTCGGGGATGGAAGCGACGCTCGTCCCGAAGCACGGCATTCCGATGGAGTACGTGCAGTTCGGCGGCCTGCGCGGCAAGGGCATCAAGACCAAGCTGATGCTTCCCGTGAATCTGCTGCGCGCGTGCATGCAGAGTCTCGCGGTGCTGCGCCGCGTGAAGCCGGACGTCGTGCTCGGCATGGGCGGCTACATCACGTTCCCGGCGGGCGTGATGACGGCAATGAGCGGCACGCCGCTCGTGCTGCATGAACAGAATTCGATCGCGGGTCTCGCGAACAAGGTGCTCGCGAAGCTCGCGAGGCGTGTGCTCGTCGCGTTCCCGAACGCATTGCCGCATGCCGAGTGGACGGGCAATCCGATTCGCGCGGAACTTGCGCGCACGCCGGCACCCAAAGCACGCTACGCGGCGCGCAGCGGTCCGCTGAACGTGCTGGTCGTGGGCGGCAGCCTGGGCGCGGCGGCGCTGAACGAAACGGTGCCGCGCGCGCTCGCGCAGCTCGCGCCGAACGAGCGGCCGCGCGTCGTGCACCAGGCGGGCGCGAAGCATATCGACGCATTGCGCGCGAACTACGCGGCGGCCGGCATCGCGGCGGGCGACGACGTGCAGCTCGTGCCCTTCATCGACGACATGACGAGCGCCTACGCGAACGCCGATCTCGTGATCTGCCGTTCGGGCGCGATGACGGTCGCGGAGATCGCGGCTGTCGGCGTGGCGGCGTTCTTCGTGCCGTTCCCGTATGCCGTCGACGATCACCAGACAACCAACGCAGCGTTTCTCGCCGATCACGGCGCGGCGCTGCTCGTACAACAGCGCGACCTGACGGCGGAGAAGCTCGCCGACTGGTTGCGCAGCCAGACGCGGGATTCGCTCGCGGACATGGCGGAGCGTTCGCGCTCGCTCGCGAAACCCGATGCCACCGAACAGGTCGCGCAGGTCTGCGCGACGGTTGCCGGCGCGACACCGAGCCTGAGCCCGGAAGGAAAGCAATGAAACATATCGTCAAACACATTCACTTCGTCGGGATCGGCGGCGCGGGCATGAGCGGCATCGCCGAAGTGCTCGTCAATCTCGGCTATCAGGTGAGCGGCTCGGATCTGTCGCGCAACGCCGTGACGGAGCGCCTCGCCGCGCTCGGCGCGCGCATCGCGATCGGCCACGACGCGGAGAACATCGAAGGCGCGAACGCAGTCGTCGTGTCGACGGCCGTGCGCAGCGACAACCCTGAAGTGCTCGCCGCGCGTCATCGCCGCATTCCCATCGTGCCGCGCGCGGTGATGCTCGCGGAACTGATGCGCCTGAAGCAGGGCATCGCGATCGCGGGGACGCACGGCAAGACGACCACGACATCGCTCGTCGCGAGCGTGCTCGCAGCAGGGGGGCTCGATCCGACCTTTGTGATCGGCGGAAGGCTGATCAGCGCGGGCGCGAACGCGCGTCTCGGCACTGGCGATTTCATCGTCGCGGAAGCGGACGAATCGGATGCGTCGTTCCTGAACCTCTTCCCGGTCATCGAGGTCATCACCAACATCGACGCCGATCACATGGACACTTACGGCCACGATTTCGCGCGGCTCAAGCAGGCGTTCATCGAGTTCACGCATCGGCTGCCGTTCTACGGCATCGCGGTGTTGTGCGTCGACGATCCCAACGTGAAGGAAATTTTGCCGTTCGTGTCGAAGCCGATCATCCGCTACGGCTTCGCGCCCGATGCGCAAGTGCGCGCCGTCAACGTCGAAGCGCGCGAAGGCCGGATGCACTTCACGGCGATGCGCGAAGATGCGCCGCCGCTCGACATCGTCTTGAACCTGCCCGGCATGCACAACGTGCAGAACGCTTTGGCCGCAATCGCAATTGCGACTGAACTCGAGGTGAAAGATGCCGATATCCAGCGAGCGCTCGCGGATTTCACCGGCGTCGGCCGACGTTTCCAGCGTTACGGCGAAGTGCCCATGGCAAGCGGCGGCGCGTACACGCTCGTCGACGACTACGGTCATCACCCGGTCGAGATGGCCGCGACGATCGCGGCGGCGCGCGGTGCATTTCCCGAGAAGCGTCTCGTGCTGGCATTCCAGCCGCACCGCTTCACGCGCACTCGCGACTGCTTCGAAGATTTCGTGAAAGTGCTGTCGACGGTCGATGCGCTCGTGCTGACGGAAGTGTACGCAGCAGGCGAGTCGCCCATCGTCGCCGCGGACGGCCGTTCGCTCGCGCGCGCGATCCGCGTCGCGGGGAAAGTCGAGCCTGTGTTCGTCGAAACGGTGGATGAAGTGCCGGATGCGCTGGCTGCGATCGTGCGCGACGGCGATGTGGTGATCACGATGGGTGCGGGTTCGATCGGCGCAGTGCCGGGCCGGCTCGCTGAAAACGAAGGTGTGAAATGAGCGGTATCGATCCTAAATCTTTCGGCAAGGTTGCCGTGCTGCTTGGCGGCGTGTCCGCCGAGCGCGAAGTGTCGCTGAACTCCGGTCGTCTCGTGCTGCAAGGGCTGCGCGACGCGGGCGTCGACGCGCATCCGTTCGATCCGTCCGAGCGGCCGCTGGCCGCGTTGAAGGACGAGGGCTTTGTGCGCGCGTTCAACGCGCTGCATGGCGGCTACGGCGAGAACGGCCAGATTCAGGGCGCGCTCGATTTCTACGGCATCCGCTACACGGGCAGCGGCGTGCTGGGCTCGGCGCTCGGCCTCGACAAGTTCCGCACGAAGCTCGTGTGGCAGCAGCTCGGCGTGCCGACACCGCCGTTCGAAGCGGTACTGCGCGGCGACGACTACGCTGCGCGTGCGCGGGACATCCTCGCGAAGCTCGGCTTGCCGCTCTTCGTGAAGCCCGCGAGCGAAGGCTCGAGCGTTGCCGTGATCAAGGTGAAGACGGCCGATGCGCTCGCGCCCGCGCTCGAAGAGGCGGCGAAGTTCGACAAGATCGTCGTCGTCGAGAAGAGCATCGAAGGCGGCGGCGAGTACACGGCGTGTATCGCGGGCGATCTCGATCTGCCCGTCATCCGCATCGTGCCCGCAGGCGAGTTCTACGACTATCACGCGAAGTACATCGCCAACGACACACAATATCTGATCCCGTGCGGCATCGCCGCCGAAGAAGAGGCGCGCCTGAAGAAGCTCGCGCGCCGCGCGTTCGATGTGCTCGGCTGCACGGACTGGGGCCGCGCCGATTTCATGCTGGACGGCGACCGTAATCCGTACTTCCTCGAAGTGAACACGGCGCCCGGCATGACGGATCACTCGCTGCCGCCGAAGGCCGCGCGCGCCGTCGGCATCAGCTATCGGGAACTGGTGGTGAAGGTGCTCGCGCTGACGCTGAAGGACTGAACAGAGAACTGAAGGAATCGCACGCAGATCATGTGGAACAACGTTCGCCAGCTCAATCTCGCCGCCAGCGCGTTGCACGCGCTGTTGCTGCTCGTGCTGCTGGCGGCCGGCGGCTACTGGCTGATCCAGCGCCCGAATTTCACGCTGCGCGAGATCCGCATCGACGGCGACACCGAGCACATCAATTCGCCGACCGTGCGCGCAGGCGTGATCGGACGCTTGAAGGGCAACTTCTTCACCGTCGATCTGGATACCGCGCGCCAGGCTTTCGAGCAGATGCCGTGGGTGCGTCACGCGAGCGTGCGCCGCGTGTGGCCGAATGCGCTCGCCGTCACGCTCGAAGAGTACAAGCCGCTTGGCACATGGGGCACCGATCAACTCGTGAGCACCGATGGAGAGGTGTTCACGGCGAACCAGGGCGAGCTCGACGAAGAGCTGCCCGCGTTCGAGGGCCCGGATGGGTCGGCGAAAGAAGTCGTCGCGCGTTATCAGGACTTCAAGAAGTGGTTTGCGCCTGTCGGGGCGACGCCGGATGAAGTGACGCTGTCGTCGCGTTTCGCGTGGACGGTGAAGCTGTCGAACGGCATGCAGGTCGAACTGGGACGCGAGCGCAATCAGGACACGCTGTACGACCGCTGCAAGCGGCTCACCGCGGCATGGGGCGCGGTGACGCAACGTTGGGGGAAGGATATCGAATATGCGGACTTGCGTTATCCGAACGGTTTCGCCATTCGTGCAGCAGGCATGCGCTTCATTACGGAACCCGACAAGGGCAAGAAGTAACAGGACATCACACGCAATGAGCACGCTATGAGTAAAGACTATAAAGATCTGCTGGTAGCCCTCGACATCGGCACGGCGAAAGTAGTCGCCATCGTCGCCGAGTTGAAGGGCGAAGGTCATTACGAGGTGATCGGACTCGGCCAGAGCGAATCGAAGGGGCTCAAGAAAGGCGTCGTGGTGAACATCGAGGCCACGGTGCAGTCCATTCAACGAGCGCTCGAAGAAGCCGAACTGATGGCCGACTGCAAGATCACGAACGTATTCACCGGGATCGCCGGCAGCCATATTCGCAGCTTCAATTCGAGCGGCATGGTGGCGATCAAGGAAAAGGAAGTGACGCAGACGGACGTCGCGCGCGTGATCGAGACGGCCAAGGCGATCAACATTCCGACCGATCAGCAGGTGCTGCACATCCTGACGCAGGAATTCATCATCGACGGCCAGGAAGACGTGCGCGAGCCGATCGGCATGAGCGGCATCCGTCTCGAAGTGAAGGTGCACATCGTGACGGGCGCGGTGAGCGCGGCGCAGAACATCGTGAAGTGCGTGCGCCGCTGCGGCCTCGAAGTGAACGATCTGATCCTGCAGCCGCTCGCTTCTTCGCTGGCGGTGCTGACGGAAGACGAAAAAGAACTAGGCGTGGTGCTCGTCGATATCGGCGGCGGCACGACGGACATCGCGATCTTCAGCGAAGGCGCGATCCGACATACGGCCGTGATCCCCATTGCCGGCGATCAGATCACGAGCGACATCGCGATGGCGCTGCGCACGCCGACGCCGGACGCCGAGGACATCAAGGTGAGTTACGGCATCGCGAAGCAGGCACTCGCCGATCCGGACGAAATGATCGAAGTGCCGGGGCTCGGCGAGCGCGGTCCGCGCACGCTGTCGCGCCAGGCGCTCGCGGCCGTGATCGAGCCGCGCGTCGAAGAACTGTTTTCGCTTGTGCAGCAGGTGGTGCGCGAGTCGGGTTACGAAGAGCTGCTCAGCTCGGGCGTCGTGCTGACGGGCGGCGCGTCGATGATGCCGGGCATGGTCGAACTGGGCGAGGACATCTTCCTGAAGCCGGTGCGCATCGGCGTGCCGGAGTACGCAGGCGGTCTCGCGGACGTCGTGCGCAATCCGCGCTATTCGACGGCGATGGGCCTGCTCGTCGAAGGACGTTCGCAACGCATGCGCGGCCGCAAGGTGGCGGTGCAGTCGGGATCGATGGGACAGGTGTTCACGAGGATGAAGGACTGGTTCCTCGGCAATTTCTAAAGAATCTGCAGCAAAGGGAAATACGCGCTGGTGCCGGCGGCCGGCGCGCGACAGAGGGTTGCCCGATCTTCTGCCGAATAACGGCCGAGTAAGCGGTACTTATTTTCTTGACGGAGGCAACATGGAATTCCAGATGCTGGAAACGGAAACCAACGGCACCATCATCAAGGTGGTGGGCGTGGGTGGTGCAGGCGGCAATGCAGTTGCACACATGATCAATCGCGGCGTGCAAGGCGTCGACTTCATCGTGATGAACACGGATGCGCAGGCGCTGTCGCGCTCGCGCTCGCCGAACGTCATCCAGTTGGGCAACACGGGTCTGGGCGCAGGCGCGAAGCCGGAAATGGGCCGCGCGGCAGCTGAAGAAGCACGTGAGCGCATCGCGGACGCACTGCGTGGCGCGCACATGGTGTTCATCACGGCAGGCATGGGCGGCGGCACGGGCACGGGCGCAGCACCCGTGGTCGCGCAGATCGCGAAGGAAATGGGCATTCTGACGGTCGGCGTCGTCAGCAAGCCGTTCGAGTTCGAAGGCGGCAAGCGCATGCGCGTCGCTGAAGCTGGTTCGCAGCAACTGGAGGATCACGTCGACTCGCTGATCGTCGTCCTGAACGACAAGCTGTTCGAGGTGATGGGCGATGACGCCGAAATGGACAAGTGCTTCCAGTGCGCTGACGACGTGCTCAACAACGCAGTCGCGGGCATCGCCGAAATCATCAACGTCGATGGTCTCGTGAACGTCGACTTCGAAGACGTGAAGACGGTGATGGGCGAGCAGGGCAAGGCGATGATGGGCACGGCGACGGTGGCCGGCGTCGATCGCGCGCGTCTCGCAGCCGAACAGGCTGTCGCAAGCCCGCTGCTGGAAGGCGTCGATCTGTCGGGCGCGCGCGGCGTGCTGGTCAACATCACGTCGAGCCGTTCGCTGCGTCTGTCGGAAACGCGCGAAGTGATGAACACGATCAAGAGTTATGCTGCTGATGACGCGACCGTGATTTTCGGCGCGGTGTACGACGACGCGATGGGCGATGCGCTGCGCGTGACGGTGGTGGCAACGGGTCTGGGCCGCGCTGCGAAGAAGCAGCAATCGGCGCCGATGACGCTGCTGCGCACGGGCACGGATAACCAGCCGGTCGGCGCGGCGCCGCATGGGTACAACACGCAGCATCACGCGGCGGCGGATTACGGTTCGCTGGACACGCCGGCAGTGTGGCGCACCTCGCGTGATACGGCGGCTTCGCACGTGCAGGCGCTGCAGGAGAAGGGCGTCGATACGTACGACATCCCGGCCTTCCTGCGCAAGCAGGCAGACTGAGGTTCACGCAGGAGCGGGCTTTCTGCGGCGTAATCGTCTGATTTATGGCTCGATTGCGCGCAGCAGGAATGCACGAGCGTGGCGGGTGGAACGGCAATGAGGCCGCGTTGGGTCGCGCGCGCGGCACGGACAGGTGCCCTCTTCGCATCGGCGAAGCGGTTCGGGGCACTGTCGCCGGATGAAATCTCCACTGCGGCACGAGTACGTGCGAGCGTGCTCCGCATCGATGCGAAGGATCGAGCATGATTCAGGTAGGTGAAAAGCTTCCCCAGGCGACCGTTTACGAGTTGATCGAGGACGGGCGCGAGGGCTGCACGATCGGGCCGAACAGCTTCGACGTGCGCGAACAGACAGCGGGCAAGCGCGTGGTGATCTTTGGATTGCCGGGCGCGTTCACGCCGACCTGTTCGGCCAAGCACGTGCCGGGTTACGTCGAGCAGGCGGAGAAGTTCCGTGCTGCCGGTATCGACGAGATCTGGTGCGTGTCCGTCAACGACGCGTTCGTCATGGGCGCGTGGGCACGCGATCAGCGCACCTCGGGCAAGGTGCGGATGACGGCGGACGGCAGCGCGGCTTTCACCCGGGCTCTCGGTCTGGAGCAGGACCTGTCGGCGCGCGGCATGGGAATCCGTTCCCAGCGCTACGCGATGGTGGTCGACGACGGCGTGGTCAAGACGCTGTACGTCGAGGCACCCGGCAAGTTCGAAGTAAGCGATGCGGCGAGTATTCTCGCGACGTTGAGCCAGGCATGACGCGGCATTGAAGCTTCGCCGCAACCGCGACCGTAATTGTTGCGCTGCGGCAACGCTTTTATGACCCCGCTGTGACAGGCCGTAACGCGGGCCGATGACCGGAAACGCCTCCGTTCCGGGCATCGGCCCGTCACGCTTCCCGATCAGGTAACGCAGCGAAACAGATTGAAACGCCAGCGCAACGGCGCTCCGGAAACGATTGGAGTATACTTCGCGCTATGAAATAAAAAGTCCTGATTAGGATTTTCAATCGAATAGAAGATCACCATGTTGAAGCAGCGCACTATCAAACAGATCGTCAAAACGGTTGGCATCGGCTTGCACTCGGGCCGCAAGGTCAACCTGACGCTTCGCCCGGCGGCGCCGGACACGGGCATCGTGTTTTCCCGCGTGGATTTGCCCACGCCGGTGGACATCCCCGCATCGGCGATGGCGATCGGCGATACGCGGCTTGCATCGGTGTTGCAGAAGGACGGCGCGCGCGTGTCGACGATCGAGCACCTGATGTCCGCGTGCGCGGGCTTGGGTATCGACAACCTCTACGTCGACGTCACCGCTGAAGAAATCCCCATCATGGACGGCAGCGCGGCGTCCTTCGTGTTCCTGATCCAGTCGGCGGGCATCGAAGAGCAGAACGCGGCGAAGAAGTTCATCAAGGTCAAGAAGCCGGTCGAAATCCGCGACGGCGACAAATTCGCGCGTCTCGATCCGTACTTCGGCTTCAAGTTGAAGTTCACGATCGACTTCCGCCATCCCGCCGTCGACAAGACGGGCCAGGCCCTCGAAGTGGACTTTGCGAATACCTCATACGTGCGCGAGATTGCGCGTGCCCGTACGTTCGGCTTTGCGCACGAAGTCGAAATGATGCGCGAGCTGGGCCTCGCGCGCGGCGGCAGCATGGATAACGCGATCGTGCTCGACGAGTACCGCATCCTGAACAACGACGGCCTGCGTTACGACGACGAGTTCGTGAAGCACAAAATGCTGGATGCGATCGGCGATCTGTACGTGGTCGGCCATCCGCTGCTCGCTTCGTACGACGCATACAAGTCGGGCCACGGCCTGAACAACGCGCTGCTGCGCGAACTGCTGGCGCATGAAGATTCGTATGAGATCGTCACGTTCGACGATCCGCAGAAAGCGCCGCGCGGTTTCGCGTATGACACGCAGACGGCGTTTGCCTGACTTCAAGCTCGGGCAATCACCGGACAGCAACGAAAAAGCGGCCTGAAAAGGCCGCTTTTTTTCATTCCAACGCGATTCTTCTGCGAATTCATTTCCGATGCCGGGCGGCCATGCGTGCGAGCGCGGCCTGCAACGGCGACGGCTCCAGCGATTCGCTGAGCTCGTGCAGCGCATCCGCGCCCGCGCGCGACATGCGCGCCTGCTTCACGCGCGGCGGCTCTTTTGCGGGCTGCGGGCGGACGCGGATTTTCAGCGAATTTACGGGCCAGCCACGCTGCTGCAGATCCGACAGCAGACGCGGCTCCAGATGCCGCAGCCGTGCAGCGAGCGCGTTGTGCGCGGCGAACAGCGCGAGCACGCCGTCCTTGATGAAGCCGGGCTCGACGCTCGTCGCCAGGTAGTCGGGCAGCAGTTCGGTCAGATCGCGCTCCAGCGCGGCGACCTGTTCGACGCCGGCCCGTAGTGCCGCGAACGCGTCGGTGCGGCTGAGCACTTCGGCGACGGCTTGCGGCCTGCGCACGTCGAACGACCGCGAGCCCGGCTTCGTGCCGGGCTTCAGCGACTGCCTTGAAAACGGTGAGAAACGGCTCATCTGAGACTTTGAATGGTAGCCGCGCCGCATGCGCGCCCATGCCGCGATTGTACCGGTTGTAACGTGCGGCAGCGGCGCGCAACGACGTTCGCACATGCCGCAGGCGCCTGTATCCGCAGCGCTTTCGCCCTGGCCGGACGGCCAACGGTCTTGCTGCTGACACAGGCGTACGCGGGGGCGCGTGCTAAAATCCATGATTCGAATTCACTCTTGGACCTAAGCCGCCGAGGCCCAAACGACCGAGGGTTGCAACAAGGTGAAAGGGTGTAAAAGCCGGCCTTGCAACCCAGCCGAAGCCGCGACGCAATCACGATCCGATGACCACCGGTTTTCTACAAAAGATTTTTGGCAGCCGCAATCAACGGCTCGTCAAGCAATATCAAAAGACCGTCGCGGCGATCAATGCGCTCGAACCGCAGATCGAGCAATTGACGGACGATCAACTGCGCGCAAAAACGACGGAATTCCGGCAACGCGTCGGCAGTGGCGAGTCGCTCGACAAGCTGCTGCCCGAGGCGTTCGCGGTCTGCCGCGAGGCGGGCAAGCGCGTGCTGAAGATGCGGCACTTCGACGTGCAGCTGATCGGCGGCATGGTCCTGCACTACGGCAAGATCGCGGAAATGCGTACGGGCGAAGGCAAGACGCTCGTCGCAACGCTCGCGGCCTACCTGAACGCGCTGTCCGGACGCGGCGTGCACGTCGTGACGGTGAACGACTACCTCGCGCAGCGCGACGCCGAGTGGATGGGCCGTCTGTATAACTTCCTCGGCCTGTCGGTGGGTATCAACCTGTCGCAGATGGACCACGGCCTGAAGCAGGAAGCGTACGCAGCGGACATCACGTACGGCACGAACAACGAATTCGGCTTCGACTATCTGCGCGACAACATGGTCTACGAGACCGATGCGCGCGTGCAGCGGGCGCTGAACTTCGCGATCGTCGACGAAGTGGACTCGATCCTTATCGACGAAGCCCGCACGCCGCTGATCATCTCCGGCCAGGCCGAAGATCACACTGAACTTTACGTGCGCATGAACGCGCTGCCGCCGCTGCTCGAGCGGCAGATCGGCGAAGAGAAGGCGGACGGCACGGGCGTCGAGAAGCCGGGCGACTACACGCTGGATGAAAAGGCGCGCCAGGTGTTCCTGACGGAATCGGGCCACGAAAAGGCCGAGCGGCTGCTCGCCGAGTGGGGCCTGATCGGCGAAGGCGAGAGCCTCTACGCGCCGCAGAACATCACGCTGATGCATCACGTGTACGCGGCGCTGCGCGCACACACGCTGTTCTACAAGGACCAGCACTACGTCGTGCAGAACGGCGAAGTGGTGATCGTCGACGAGTTCACCGGTCGTCTGATGGCGGGCCGCCGCTGGTCGGACGGTCTGCACCAGGCCGTCGAAGCGAAGGAGCACGTGAAGATCCAGAGCGAGAACCAGACGCTCGCATCGATCACGTTCCAGAACTATTTCCGCATGTACGCGAAGCTGTCCGGTATGACGGGTACGGCCGACACCGAAGCGTACGAATTCAACGAAATTTACGGCCTCGAAACGGTCGTGATCCCGACCAACCGCCCGCCGAAACGGATCGACAAGCAGGACCAGATCTACAAGACGGCGATGGAGCGCTACAACGCGGTGATTCGCGATATCCGCGAATGCTATGACCGCAGCCAGCCGGTGCTGGTCGGCACGACGTCGATCGAAAACTCGGAACTGCTGTCGCAATTGCTGAACAAGGCCGGTCTGCCGCACGAAGTGCTGAACGCGAAGCAGCACGCGCGCGAAGCGGCCATCGTCGCGGAAGCGGGTCGTCCGAAGCGCATCACGATCGCGACGAACATGGCCGGTCGCGGTACGGACATCGTGCTCGGCGGCAATGCCGAGAAACAGGCTGCGTTCATCGAAGCCGACCTGTCGATCCCCGAAGACGAAAAGGCGGCGCGCATCCAGAAGCTGCACGACGAGTGGCAGACGCTGCACGATCAGGTGAAGGCCGCGGGCGGCCTGCATATCATCGGCACCGAGCGTCACGAATCGCGTCGTATCGACAACCAGTTGCGCGGCCGTGCCGGCCGTCAGGGCGACCCGGGCTCGTCGCGGTTCTACCTGTCGCTCGAAGATCCGCTGCTGCGTATTTTTGCGGGCGACCGCGTGCGCGCGATCATGGATCGCCTGAAGATGCCGGAAGGCGAGGCGATCGAGGCGGGCATCGTCACGCGTTCGATCGAATCGGCGCAACGCAAGGTCGAAGCGCGCAACTTCGATATCCGCAAGCAGCTGCTCGAATACGACGACGTGTCGAACGATCAGCGCAAGGTGATCTATCAGCAGCGCAACGAACTGCTCGAAGCGCACGACATCACCGAAACGATCGGCGCGATGCGTCACGGCGTGGTCGGCGACATCGTCCATCAGTTCGTGCCGGCGGGCAGCATCGAAGAACAATGGGACGTGCCTGAACTGGAAGAAGTGCTGCGCAACGACTGGCAGCTCGATCTCGCGATTCAGGAGATGATCAACGAGTCGCAGTCGATCGAAGCCGGCGAGATTCTCGAAGCGGTGACGGCCGCCGCCGACGAGGCTTACGAGTCGAAGGTCGAGCAGGTGGGCCGCGAATCGTTCAGCGCGTTCGAGCGCTCGGTCATGCTGCAGACGCTCGATCGCAGCTGGCGCGAACACCTCGCCGCGCTCGATCATCTGCGTCAGGGCATTCACCTGCGCGGCTATGCGCAGAAGAACCCGAAGCAGGAATACAAGCGCGAAGCGTTCGAGCTGTTCGCCGCGATGCTCGACTCGGTGAAGCTCGAAGTCACGCGCATCGTGATGAACGTGCAGATCCAGTCGCCGGAACAGCTGGAGCAGGCCGCCGAGCAGTACGAAGAGCAAGGCAGCCATCTGGAGAACATCGAGTTCCGCCATGCCGATTACGCCGAAGGCGGTGCAGCCGTCGCGGCGGCGCCCGTCGCGGCAAACGCGGCAGCATCGATGATCGGCGACGCGATGGCGCACAGCCACAGCGCAGCGGCACCGCTTTCCGGCGCCGTGCCGAAAGTGGGCCGCAACGATCCATGCCCGTGCGGCAGCGGCAAGAAGTACAAGCAGTGCCACGGCAAGATTGCGTGACACACGGAGCGGCGCGCATCATGCGCGCCGCGTCGTTTGAAGCGCGCATTGTTGGTGATTTCGCGGTGGCGCGGACCCATCCGGCGCCATCACCATTGATCCCCGATGCCGGCGCCCGCCGGCATTTCAGTCTCGACAGGTCGCAACCATGGCTGTCAATTTCCCCTCGATCGATCCCGCTCAACTCCACCCCGTTGCCGGCGTCACGCTAGGCTGGGCCGAGGCGAACATCCGCAAGCCGAACCGCAAGGACGTGCTCGTCATTTCCGTCGACGAAGGCGCGACGGTCGCTGGCGTGTTCACGTCGAACCGTTTCTGCGCGGCGCCGGTCACGGTGTGCCGCGAGCATCTCGAGCGCGTGCGCGCGGGCGGCAAGGGCATTCGCGCGCTGGTCGTCAACACGGGCAATGCGAACGCGGGCACGGGCGAGCCGGGCATGGTGCACGCGCGCGAGACGTGCGATGAGCTGGCGCGCCTCGCGGACATCGCGCCGGAACAGGTGCTGCCGTTCTCGACGGGCGTGATCCTGGAGCCGCTGCCCATCGACCGTCTGAAGGCCGGGCTGCCCGCCGCGCTCGCGAATCGCCAGGCTGCGCACTGGTACGACGCGGCGCAGGCCATCATGACCACCGACACGTTGCCGAAAGCCGTATCGCGCCAGGTGACGATCGACGGCCACACTGTCACGTTGACGGGCATCAGCAAGGGCGCCGGCATGATCAAGCCGAACATGGCGACGATGCTCGGCTTCCTCGCCTTCGACGCGAACGTTGCACAGCCGGTGCTCGACGAACTGGTGAAGCATGTCGCCGCCCGCTCGTTCAATTGCATCACGATCGACGGCGATACGTCGACGAACGATTCGTTCATCCTGATCGCGTCGGGCAAGTCGAGCCTGCCCGCGATCACGTCCACGGATTCGCCCGCGTACGCCGCTCTGCGCGATGCCGTCACGCAAACGGCGCAGACGCTCGCGCAACTGATCGTGCGCGACGGCGAGGGCGCGACGAAGTTCATGACGGTGCAGGTGGAAGGCGGCTCGAGCGTCGCCGAGTGCCGCCAGATCGCCTATGCGATCGGACATTCGCCGCTCGTGAAGACGGCGTTCTATGCGTCGGACCCGAACCTCGGCCGCATTCTGGCCGCCATCGGTTATGCGGGCGTGACGGATCTCGACGTCGGCAAGATCGATCTGTATCTGGACGATGTGCTCGTCGCGAAAGCGGGCGGCCGCAATCCCGAGTACAAAGAGGAAGACGGGCAGCGGGTGATGAAGAAGCCTGAAATTCTGATTCGCGTCGCGCTGGGCCGTGGCGATGCGCAGGCGACGATCTGGACGTGCGACCTGTCGCACGATTACGTGAGCATCAACGCCGACTACCGTTCGTGATTTGCGCGATATGCGCGTGATTGGCTCCTGATTCCAGATTCGTTCCGATCTCACCACATGGATAAACTCGAAAAATTTCTGACCCGCGCCGAGGCCGTGCTGGTGCGGCTCGAAGCGATGCTTCCGCCCGCCGCGCCCGATGTCGACTGGTCCGCGGCTGTCGCTTTCCGCTGGCGCAAGCGCCAGGGGCGCGGCTATCTGCAGCCGGTGCCCGCCATTTCGTCGATCTCGCTGGACGACCTGCAGAACATCGATCGTCAAAAGAACCTGATCGAGCAGAACACGAAGCAGTTCGTGAGCCAACAGCCCGCGAACAACGTGTTGCTCACGGGCGCGCGCGGCACGGGCAAGTCGTCGCTGATCAAGGCGTGTCTGAATGCGTACTCGAAGGACGGTCTGCGTCTGATCGAAGTCGACAAGGACGACCTGCACGATCTGGGCGATATCGTCGATCTGATTTCGGCGCGTCCCGAGCGCTTCATTGTGTTCTGCGACGACCTGTCGTTCGAGGAAGGCGAGTCGGGCTACAAGGCGCTGAAGGTGGCGCTCGACGGATCTGTGGCTGCGCAGTCGGACAACGTGCTGATCTACGCGACGTCGAACCGCCGCCATCTGCTGCCGGAGTACATGAGCGACAACGAGACGTACAAGCACATGCCCGACGGCGAAATCCATCCGGGCGAAGTGGTCGAAGAAAAGATTTCGCTGTCGGAGCGTTTCGGCCTGTGGGTCAGCTTCTATCCGTTCAAGCAGGACGATTATCTGTCGATCGTCGCGCACTGGCTGCATCACTTCGGCTGCAACGATGCCGATGTCGAAGCGGCGCGCGGCGACGCGCTGATCTGGGCGCTGGAACGCGGCTCGCGTTCGGGGCGCGTCGCGTGGCAGTTCGCACGCGACTGGTCGGGCCGGCGGGCGCAAGCATGAGCGACCCGGTGCAAAACGGCATCCAGAGCGCCGCGCAGAACGCGAGCGAACTCAACGCTGCCGGGCGGCCGGTCACGGAAGTGGCCGTCGGCGTGCTCGTGCAGCCCGATGGCCGGTATCTGCTCGCGCAACGTCCAGCAGGCAAGCCCTATGAGGGTTACTGGGAATTTCCGGGCGGCAAGCTGGAGCCGGGCGAGTCGGTCGAAGCCGCGCTCGCGCGCGAGCTGCACGAAGAACTCGGCATCGACGTGCAGGCGAGCCACCGCTGGCACGTGCTCGAACACGACTATCCGCACGCGTACGTGCGTCTCTATTTCTGCAAGGTGACGGCGTGGCACGGCGAGCCGCATGGGCGCGAAGGCCAGGCGTTCGCGTGGCAGGCGTTGCCGGCACAGGTGTCGCCGCTATTGCCCGCGACGATTCCCGTGCTGGAATGGCTGGCCGCGGAGTGAGAGAAGAGGGCGCAGCCGCAGCACGCGGCGTGCGCCTCGATGATGACTCGCGGCGCGCGTCGCCCTTCAGTGCGAGCGGTTTTCGCCGGGCGTATCGTCGGTTGTCGGTTCGTCGTCGGTGCCGCCGATCTTGTATTTTTCGGCAGCCCACGCGCCGAGATCGATCTGCTTGCAGCGCTCGGAACAGAACGGTCGGAAGCGGTTCTCAGGAGTCCAGCGGACATCCTTTCCGCAGGTCGGGCATTTGACTACAGTGGTCATTCGGTCAGACGTTCAATCGCAAACAGTGGAGCTTCATAAATGAGGCGCTTTGCCTCAGATTAAAGACTGCACAGCGTCAACTGGAACGGCACGTCGACATCGACGGCGCGCGGACGCAAGTCGCCATCCTGCACCGTGAAGCGCACCCACAGCATGTACTTGTTGGCGCTCGCTTCCGGGATCACCCGCAATTCGGGTGCCACGCGCACCTGCATCAGCTGATACGTGCGGCCTGACAGCATCTGCTGGTAGCTGCCCTGCATCGCCATCACTTTCGACGCCTGTCCCGATTCGCGCGCAAGCCGCAGCACGATAGCGGCGGCGTCGCGCAGCGGCAAAAGCGGCATCACCCATTTGGCGATGTCCTGGCGGCGTTGATCGGGATGCGTCTGCTGCCACGCGTAATACGACGGAAGATCGAACTTGCAGGTGCCGCCGGGGATGATGGCGCGGCTGCGGATGCTCGCGAGCCACTCGTTGTCCGCAAGATGCTGGCCAGTCTTGCCTTGCATTTGCGTAAGCCCGGCGAGAGTCTGCTCGATTTCGCCGAGGACGGCTTCGAGCGCGTTCTGCTCGATGCCGGGATTGCCGCGAAACGGAGCGAGCGTTTGACGTTGCCGCTCCAGTTCCTTCATCAGATCGGACTTCAGATCTGCGCGGCCCGCGACCTCGGAGATTTCGAACAGCGTAGTCAGCGCGACGTGGTGTTCCCTGGCGTCTTCCTGAGTCAGAAAGAACGTGAAGCGCTCGAACAGGTCTTCGAGGCGCAGCAGCGTCCGGATTCGCTCGTTGAAGGGATACTCGTAAAGAATCAAGCGGGCTCGCCTCGGGCGTGGTCGGTGACGGAATTGCAGGACATTCTAATGCCGTGGGACTACCCTCGCAATCACACACTATTTCCGCGAGCTTCTGTCAATTTTTGCGCTGTATTCTGCGCATTCGTTGCGTGCTCGCGCCGTTCCCGACAACATGCGCCCGCTTTACAGGCGCTGAACAGAATCGCTTACGGCTCATGCGGCCGCGAGTGAAAGATACATGCGATGAAGGCGATCGACATCAAGGTCGAGCGCTTCGAGCGATGCACCGTCATTGGAGACCACGTCGTCGGCTGCGGCGATGCGTGCTTCGCGCGTCGCCTGGCGCGCGATGATCGCCAGCACCTGTTCGCGCGTGAACGCATTGCGTCGCATGACGCGAGCGATCTGCATCTCGATGCTGCAGTCGACGGTCAGCACGCGATCCACGCGTGTTTTCCAATTGCCCGATTCGACGAGCAGCGGCACGACCATGATCACGTAGGGTCCGCGCGCCTGTTGACGCTCGCGTTCCGTCTCCGCGCGAATCAACGGATGTGTGATTGCTTCGAGCCGTTTGCGTGCATTCTCGTCGCTAAAGGCGAGCGCTCGCATGCGGGCGCGATCGAGCGAGCCATCGGACGCGACGAACGATGCGCCGAACTCGGCGGCAATGGCGGGCATCGCGGGCCCACCCGGCGCGGTGACGCGATGCGCGATCACGTCGGTATCGACCAGCGTTACGCCGCGCTTTGCAAACAGATCGGCGACAGTAGACTTGCCGCTGCCGATGCCGCCCGTCAATCCAACAGCAAACATGCGTCAGCCTCCGAAAGCCGTATAAAGCGGCGTGCCGAGAAAGAGCGTAGTGGCGCCGGCTGCAGCGAGAAACGGGCCGAACGGTAGCGGCTCTTCGAAGCGCATGCGGCCAATCCCTGTCGCGACCAGTCCGATGACGGCGCCCGCCACGGCTGCGATCAGAATGATCTGCGGCAGCGCAGCCCATCCAAGCCAGGCACCGAGCGCGGCGAGCAGCTTGAAGTCGCCATAACCCATTCCTTCGATGCCGCGCACGAGCCTGAACACCCAGTGCACGCACCACAGCGCCAGGTAGCCGGCGATTGCGCCGATCACGGCGTCGTGCAGGCTCGCGAACACCGAATTGAAGTTGACGATAAAGCCCGCCCACAGCAACGGCAAGGTCATCGAGTCGGGCAGCAGGTGCGTGTCGATGTCGATCGCGCTCATCGCGAGCAGCGCGGCGCAAAGTCCGTATGCCGCGAGCGCCGTGCCTGTCGGGCCGTACGAGACGAACGCGCCGAGCGCTAGCGCCGCGCTCGACAGTTCGAGCAGCGGATAGCGGAAGCTCACGCGGCTTTTGCATTGCGAGCAACGGCCGCGCAGCATCAGATAGCTGAAGACAGGAATGTTCTCCCACGCGCGCAGCACGTGGCCGCAATGAGGACAGGCGCTGCGCGGCAGCCAGAGGTTGTAGCGTGCGGGCAGGCCGTCGTCGTCGAACGAGTGCCCTGTCGCTTCGCTCACTTCGGCGCGCCACGCGCGTTCCAGCATGATCGGCAAGCGATGCACGACGACGTTCAGGAAACTGCCGATCACCAGGCCGAACACGATGACGAACGCGATCTGCGCGAGGGCGGGCAGCGCGCCGAATGCCACGCCGAGGCTGTCCGAGAAACGGGCGAGCGGGCCGCTAAAGGATAGATCTGACACGGGCGTGAGCGTGGTCGGCATGGTCGATTGGATGGATTCGGCTGCGATGCTACTACACCACGTTGCCAAGTTGGATGATGGGAAGATACATCGCGATCACGAGACCGCCGACGAGCCCGCCCAACACGACGATCACGAGCGGTTCGCACAGGCTCGCGAGACCCGCGATTTTTTCGTCGACCTGTCGATCGCTCAGCGACGCGACGTCGAGCAACATCGTGTCGAGCGTGCCCGATTCTTCTGCGATGGCGACGGGTTGCACGATGTCCTCCGGAAAGCATTGCGCTTCGCGCATTGCGGGCGCGAGCCGCACGCCGCGTCGAAGCTGCGCCGAGATCGTGATGGTCCCGCGATCGAACCAGGCGTTGCCCGTCGCGTGCGTGAGCGAATCGAATGCGTCGGCAAGGGGCGTCCCCGCCGACAGCAGCGTGCCGAGCGCACGACTCCAGCGCGCGGCGCAGAGCGTCGCAAGCAGCGAGCCGGCGATGGGCAGCTGCAGCATCGCCCGGGAGAACTGCAGCCGGGATGCCTCCGAGCGGCTCAGCAGATGACGCATGGCGAGCACGAGCACGCATACGATCGAAGCGAGCGGCACGCTCCAGCGGCCAGCGGCTGCCGACATCGCGAGCACCAGTTGCGTCGGTGCGGGCAGCTTCGCGCCGAAGCCATCGAAGATCTGCTTGAACGTCGGAACGACCCACACTAGCAGCGCAGCCGTAATCGCGATCGCAAGCAGCAGGATCGCGACGGGATAGGTGAGCGCGGCGCGCACTTTGGCCCGCTGCGCGGCGGCGCGCTCGCGGTCGTCTGCGAGTCGCGCGAGCACGGCAGGAAGGGCGCCTGACGCTTCGCCCACTTCGACCAACTGACGATACAGCGCGCCGAACTGCACCGGATGACGGGCGAGCGCCGCCGAGAAGCCGAGCCCTGCTGTGATATCGCGAGTGAGCGCATTCACGATGCGCGGCATGCCTTTGGCACGCTTGCTGTCTTTCGATGCATTCGCCAGCAGTTCGAGCGACGACGCGAGTGGCAGGCCCGCACGCAGCAGGCTCGACAGCTGGCGCGTGAACAGCGTGACGTCGGCGGCGCGTACTTTGGGCTGCGGAGCTGCGCCGCGCACGCTCCATTCGAGGCCATAGAGCGCGTCCTGCTTCAGCATCGCGCGAGCAGCCGCAAGATCCGGCGCGATGATGGTGCCGCGCCGGCGCACGCCCTGCGCGTCGAGCGCGCGCCATGCAAAGCGCTGGTCCTGGATTGTCGTGGCCGTCATGCGACCTCCGTTGCGCTGAGCGCTTCGGCGAGACTCGTCGTGCCGTCGAATGCGCGGGCCAATGCCGCTTCGCGCAGCGTCTGGACCCGTTCGGCGTGCGCCTGTCGAGCGATCTCGTGCGTGCCGGCGCGCGCGACGATCAGTTCACGCATCGCGTCAGAAACGGGCATCACCTGATGGATGCCGACGCGTCCGCGAAAGCCGATGCCGTGGCAGGCTTCGCATCCTCGTGGAAGGTAGGGATGCCACTGCGTGGTGTCAGCGTCGGGCACGCCGGCGGCGCGCAACGACGCGGGCGTTTCCATCGACGGCTGCCTGCATGCGACGCACAGGCGTCGCACCAGCCGCTGCGCGGTCACGAGACGTAGCGCGGCCGCGAGATTGTATGGCTCGACGCCGATGTCGATCAGGCGCGCGATGGCAGCGGGCGCGTCGTTCGTGTGCAGCGTCGACAAGACCAGGTGGCCCGTTTGAGCCGCCTTGACGGCCACATCGGCCGTCTCTTCGTCGCGGATTTCGCCGACCATGATCACGTCCGGGTCCTGGCGCAGGAAAGCACGCAACGCGACGGCGAACGTGAGGCCCGCCCTCTCGCGAACGCTGACCTGATTGATGCCCGCAAGCTGAATCTCCGCCGGATCTTCGACCGAGCAGAGATTGCGGGACTCGGCATTCAACAGTTGCAGGAAGCAGTACAGCGATATCGTCTTGCCGCTGCCCGTCGGTCCCGTGACGAGCACGAGCCCATGCGGCGCGCGGATGGAGCGGTCGACGATATCGCGCTGAGCGGGCGCCAGGCCAAGCGAGTCGAGCGACAGATCGGCTGGCAGCGCGTCGAGCCTACGCAGCACGAGCTTTTCGCCGAACAGCGTGGGCAGCGAATTGACGCGATAGTCCTCGACCCGGCCCGCAGCGACGGGCAGCCGCAAGCGGCCGTCTTGCGGCACGCGGCGCTCGGCGATATCCATGCGAGCCAGTACTTTCACGCGTGTGATGAACGCGTCGCGCAGATGCGCCGGCGGGCGGGCGATCTCGTGCAGCACGCCATCGACGCGCAGACGCATCCGCCAGCCGTGCTCCATCGGTTCGATATGCAGATCGGATGCGTTGAGGCGCGCGGCTTCGAGAAGCGTATCGGCGAGCAGGCGGACGGCTGGCGGATTGTCCGCGTCGGCCGTAGCGGGTGGCTGCCGGGTCGCGGCCACCTTGAGCGGAGGCGAGGCCGGATGGGAAGAGGTGCGCATCGAAAACCGGCTGGGAGCCGCCCGTAGAACATGACGGCTTCATCTTCGGAGATCGTGCGCCTGGCCGCTATTCGGCCGAATGGCCAGGTGCGCTATCCGCGGCTCACGAGCCGCTTGATTTTTGAACCCGGTGGGAGACCGGGGCGAAAGATCTTCACTGTTCTGATCGCCTGGTCGTCGCTGCGCATCACTTCGAGTTTGATGTCGCCAATCTTCACGCAGACGTCGCCTTCCGGAATCTCTTCGAGAACTTCCAGGATCAGTCCGTTGAGCGTCTTTGGGCCATCCGTCGGCAGACGCAATTGCAGCCAACGGTTCAGTTCGCGAAGGGGCATGCTGCCCGCGACGATGCACTCGCCGTCTTCGTTCCAGCCGCCGCGCGAACTCGCGCTGCGCGGCACCGACGTCGTGAATTCGCCGATCAGTTCCTCGATGATGTCCTCGGGCGTCACGAGTCCCTGCAGCTCGCCGTATTCGTCGACGACGAGCGCAATCCGATGCCGGCTTTCCTGGAAATACTGGAGTTGCTGAAAGACGGGTGTGCCTGTCGGCACGAAGTACGGCTCGGCGAGCAGTTCGCGCAGCGTGTCGCGCTCCAGTTCCTGGTTGTGCAATGCGGAGAGCGTCTTGCGCACATGGAGCACGCCGAGCACGCGGTCGAAGTCGCCCTGATAGACGATCAGCTTGTTGTGATAGCAGGTTTCGAGCTGATGCAGGATCTGCTCGAATGGCGCGTCGAAATCGAGCGCCTCGATGCGGCGGCGGGGAATCATCACGTCGTCCACGGTGATGTTTTCGAGGTCGAACAGGTTCAGCAGGATGCTGCGGTGCTTGGTCGGCATGAAGCTGCCGGACTCGAGCACGATGGTGCGCAGTTCTTCCGTTGACAGCCGCTGTTCGTGCGCGCTCTTCGTATTGATGTGCAGCACGCGCAGGATGCTGTTGGCGAACAGGTTGACGAACCAGATCAGCGGCTTGGACACACGCATCAGCGGTGCGATCAACAGGCTGGCCGGCAACGCGATTTTTTCGGGGAACGTCGCGCCGACGATCTTCGGCGTGATTTCGGCGAACACGATAATGAGAAACGCGACGATACCCGTCGCAACCGACAGCACGATGCTGTTGCTGCCGAACGTGTGCAACGCGATCGACGTGGTGAGCACCGGGATGATTGTGTTGAACAGGTTGTTGCCGATCAGCACGGCGCTCAGCAGCTCATCGGTGCGCGCGAGCAGGCCTTGCGTGGTTTTCGCGCCGAGCGCGCCCTTGCCGGCTAGGTGCTTCAGACGATGACGATTGATCGCCATCATCGCTGTCTCGGTAATGGAGAAGAAGCTTGAGCAGATGAGAAGCAGGACGACGGCGCCTATTTGCGCCCATAAGGGAAGTTGTTCCACGCGTCGTGAATAAGAGAAGGGGAGGGATGGGGAGAATATAGCAGAGGGGCCGGACGGCTCTCATCGGCCGGATGGCCAGGTCGGCTTGCTGTCCATTCAGGTGATTGGCAAACCCGATGGGCGAAAAAAAACCGCGCAACGCGCGGTTTTTTCAAAATCTGGTCGGGGTGAGAGGATTCGAACCTCCGGCCTCTACGTCCCGAACGTAGCGCTCTACCAGGCTAAGCTACACCCCGATTTGGTTACTCGATTCAGACTAATTCGGCGCTTCAGTCTCGTTTAAGACTGTCTCGTCGTCGAGTAAGAACATAATTCTAGCAGGCTTTCCTTGTAAATGGAACTGGGAAACGAAGAAATTGCTGCTGCGGCTGCCTGCGCTTCCTGCTTCGCGCATCCGAGCGTGTGATCGAGCGCGCCCGAGTGCGTGATCGCCTCGAAAATCTCGTCGAAGCGGTCTGTGCCGCCTTGTTCGATTGCCTCGCGCGCGAGCGCCGCCTGTTCCGGCGTGCCGCGCTCGATCAGATAGATCAGCGGCAGCGTCGGCTTGCCTTCGCGCAGATCGTCGCCGGCGTTCTTGCCCATCGACTCGGGCGTGCCCGTGTAGTCGAGCCAGTCGTCCATGATCTGAAACGCCGTGCCGATGCGGCGGCCGAACTCGGCGGCGGCGGCTTCCGTGGTCGCGTCCACGCCCGACAGCACGGCGCCCAGCTGGGCGGCCGCTTCGAACAGCTTGGCCGTCTTGTAGCGGATCACCTGCATGTAGCGCGCTTCGTCGACGTCGGCGTCATGCATGTTCAGGAGTTGCAGCACTTCGCCTTCGGAAATAATGTTGGTCGCTTCCGAAAGAATCTCCATCACGCGCATCTTGCCCACGCCGACCATCATCTGAAACGAGCGCGAGTAAAGAAAGTCGCCGACCAGCACGCTCGACGCGTTGCCGAACAGCGCATTTGCCGTCTGACGCCCGCGCCGCAGATCGGATTCGTCGACGACGTCGTCGTGCAGCAGCGTCGCCGTGTGGATGAACTCGACGACGGCCGCCAGTTCGTGCCGATGCCCCGTCCTGTCACCGAGCGCGCGCGCCACGAGCAGGAGCAGCGCGGGGCGCAGGCGCTTGCCTCCGGCACTGATGATGTACTCGGAGATCTGGTTGATCAGCATCACCTCGGACGCCAGGCGGTGCCGGATGACGCGATTCACCTGCTGCATGTCTTCGACGATCGGAGCGAGCAGATTGGCTGCGTTGGGAGTAGTGGCGGTTGACGACATGGTGACGAATTCGGGTAGTGCCGCGAATTATAAGGCGAACTGCGGTAATTCAGCGCCGTACGCCCAGCGATCGTGGCCGTTTTGGCATTGGCATGTGGCGTTTGTTGCGCGCCGGACGGCTTGGCGTGGTCGGTGTCAACTGCTTTTGACCGCGCAGCTAACTCTATGTATAATCGAGCGTTTCCGCGCGTGGTGCGTCGGGAAAAATGAATCCAGAGTGAGGTTTTCAATGTACGCGGTCATAAAAACCGGCGGCAAGCAGTATAAGGTTGCTGTCGGCGAAAAACTTAAAGTAGAACAGATACCGGCAGACATTGACGCTGAAATCACGCTCGACCAGGTTCTCGCAGTGGGCGAAGGCGAATCGATTAAGTTCGGTACGCCGCTGGTCAGTGGGGCTTCCGTCAAGGCTACCGTTGTGTCGCACGGTCGTCACGCCAAAGTGACCATCTTCAAGATGCGTCGCCGGAAGCACTACCAAAAGCATGGCGGCCATCGCCAGAACTACACCGAACTGCGCATCGACGCGATCAACGCATAAGCGCATCGGGCAAGGAGTAATCACATGGCACACAAAAAGGCAGGCGGCTCTTCCCGGAACGGCCGCGACTCCGAGTCGAAACGCCTCGGCGTGAAGGTTTACGGCGGTCAGGCCATCCTGGCTGGCGGCATCATCGTGCGTCAGCGCGGTACGCGCATGCACGCTGGTGAGAACGTCGGCATCGGCAAGGATCACACGCTGTTCGCACTGGTCGACGGCCACGTCAAGTTCACGACGAAGGGCGCCGACAAGAAGCACATGGTCAACGTCGTCCCGGCTGTCTGAGATTAAATCAGACACGGGCTTCAGGACCGGAAAAGGCCCCGCGAAGTTTGCGGGGCCTTTTTGTTTGCGAATTTCGTTTGCGGGTCTCCTTTGAGAGTTTTCGCTCGCGGACCCGTATCGTCGCGGCATTTCGTTGTCGCGAATCGACAAGAATCAAGGTCAATCTGGCCAAACGGCCAATGGTGCACGCGCGCAACGCGCGGCAAAATAGCAATACACACGGGACGGAGTAACGCATGAAGTTCATTGACGAAGCGAGGATCGAAGTCATCGCCGGCGACGGAGGAGATGGCAGCGCGTCGATGCGCCGCGAGAAATTCGTCCCGTTCGGCGGTCCGGACGGCGGCGACGGCGGCCGCGGCGGTAGCGTCTATGCAATCGCAGACCGTAACATCAACACGTTGATCGACTACCGCTACGCGAAAAAGCATCAGGCGCGCAACGGTGAGAACGGCCGCGGCTCGGACTGCTACGGCAAGGGCGGCGACGACATCACGCTGCGCATGCCCGTCGGCACGATCATCGCCGACATGGACACGGGCGAGGTGATCGCCGACCTCACCGAGCACAATCAGACCGTGCTGGTCGCGCAGGGCGGGGCGGGCGGCCTCGGCAATCTGCACTTCAAGTCCAGCACGAATCGCGCGCCGCGGCAGAAGACGGACGGCAAGCCGGGCGAGCGCCGCATGCTGCGTCTCGAGTTGAAGGTGCTCGCGGACGTCGGCTTGCTGGGCATGCCGAACGCGGGCAAGTCGACGTTCATTTCGTCGGTGTCGAACGCGAAGCCGAAAATTGCCGATTATCCGTTCACGACGCTCGCGCCGAATCTCGGCGTCGTTCGCGTCGGGCCGAGCCGCAGCTTCGTGGTCGCCGACATTCCCGGTCTGATCGAAGGCGCGGCGGAAGGCGCGGGCCTGGGCCACCAGTTTTTGCGGCACTTGCAGCGCACGGGCCTGCTGCTGCACATCGTCGATCTCGCGCCGTTCGACGAAACCGTCGATCCCGTCGCGGAAGCGAAGGCGATCGTCAACGAGCTGCGCAAGTACGACGAGGAGCTGTACGGCAAGCCGCGCTGGCTCGTGCTGAACAAGCTCGACATGATCCCGGAAGAAGAGCGCAAAGCACGCGTCGCCCGCTTTATCAAAGACTTCGAATGGGAAGGTCCCGTTTTCGAAATTTCGGCGCTGACGGGCCAGGGCTGCGAGAATCTTTGCTACGCGGTCTACGACTACATCGCAGAGCACTCCGATGCGCACCGCGCAGCCGAAGCGGAGGATCTGGCCGCCGACGTGCGTTTCCGCGACCAGCAGGCGGGCAGCACGGGGGCATCGGCCGAGCCGCAGGAGTAAGCAGCCGTACCCTGGATGCCGGCGCATTTCCAGCAAGCGCCGGCCTTACGAATCATCTTGGAGACCGCGCACAATGCGTTCCGTTATCGCAGATTCCAGGCGATTGGTGGTGAAAGTCGGGTCGAGCCTCGTCACAAACGACGGGCGTGGGCTCGATCATGCAGCAATCGGTCGCTGGGCCGCTCAGATTGCCGCGCTGCGCGGGCAGGGCAAGGAAGTCGTGCTCGTCAGTTCCGGCGCGATCGCCGAAGGCATGCAGCGCCTTGGCTGGACGAAGCGCCCGCGCGAAATCGACGAGTTGCAGGCGGCGGCGGCCGTCGGGCAGATGGGGCTCGCGCAGGTCTACGAAAGCCGCTTCGCCGAGCATTCGATCCGCACCGCGCAGATTCTTTTGACGCATGCCGATATGGCAGATCGCGAACGCTATCTGAATGCGCGCTCGACGCTGCTGACGCTGCTGCGTCTTGGCGTCGTGCCGATCATCAACGAGAACGACACGGTCGTCACCGACGAAATCAAGTTCGGTGACAACGATACGCTCGGCGCACTGGTCGCGAACCTGATCGAAGGCGACGCGCTGATCATTCTCACCGACCAGCAAGGTCTCTTCACCGCCGATCCGCGCAAGGATTCGAGCGCGACTCTTGTCCAGCAAGCCGACGCCGGCACGCCGGAACTGGAAGCGATGGCGGGCGGCGCTGGGTCGAGCATCGGCCGCGGCGGCATGCTGACGAAGATTCTCGCGGCGAAACGCGCGGCGCACAGCGGTGCGAACACGGTGATCGCAAGCGGCCGCGAGGCGGATGTGCTCGCGCGGCTCGCAGCGGGCGAGGCAATCGGCACGCAACTCATCGCGCGTACCGCTCGGATGGCGGCGCGCAAGCAGTGGATGGCGGATCACCTGCAGGTGCGCGGACACGTCGTGATCGACGACGGCGCGGTCGAAAAACTTACCGGGGGCGGCAAGAGCCTGCTGCCGATCGGCGTCGTCGGCGTGCAGGGCGCGTTTGCGCGCGGCGAGGTCATCGCGTGTCTGAACGCGTCGGGGCGCGAGGTCGCGCGCGGACTGACGAACTACAGCAGCGCGGAGGCGAAGCTGATCCAGCGTCGTCCGAGTGGCGAGATCGAAACCGTACTGGGCTATATGCTCGAGCCCGAATTGATCCATCGGGATAATCTGGTGCTCGTCTAACAATCGGTCACGCGCCCGTCGCTCCGGAAAGCAAAAAGCCGCCCCATCGAAAGATGGGACGGCTTTTTTCGTTGCGCCATCATCGAGGTTCCGCGCTTTCCGCGCGCGGATAAAGCCCCGATCAGTTGCCGCGAATCAGCGTACTGTTCGCGCGCTTGTATTTGATGTTGGTCAGGATCGCATCTGCCTTGCCGGTCGGCATCTTGCTTGAGCAGAAGTAATCCTGATAGAGCGACGCGTGGTACGCGTTCAGATCGCCATTTTCAATACGCGTCCAGTCGTTTTCGACCGTACGGTCCCAGCCGTCGTGGTCTGCGTTGAGGCCGGCATACAGCTTCCACGAGTAGTCCTGGCAGCGGATGCCCTCGTAGTTGACGTTGCGCGCGCCGCTCGGGCTCGTGATCACCACCGTGTAGCGAACGACGCCGTCGCTATCGACGGTCAGCGATTTCGCATCGAGCGCGAACTGAAGCGGCGTGTTCTGCGAAACGGTGAACGGCAGCAGTTTGCCGGGTTGCGGCATGGGCGGGAGCGTATCGACCTTCTTTTCGGTCCAGGTCGATGGCCGGTCGAGCAGATACTGGAAGTCGCTCTTCGGTCCGTCGGACGCGTTGGAGTTGGAACTCTTGGTGCTCGAACAGGCAGCCAGCAAAACGCCGGTGGCGACGCACGCCACGGCGAAAGCAGATACTTTCAATATGGTTTCCTCGAAACACCGGCGCAGCGTGGCATGCCCACACCGCACCGGCAGATGCGGCATGGACAGCCGCACAGAGTCAGTCGCGCAGTCCCGGCGCCTGAACGACCGGGTCTTCCGTCGACGAACAGTCCGACCCGATTGTCGCACGCAGTGTCGTTTCGACGACGATCGTCGCCGTGACCGTGGTCACGGATGACGCGGACGCCATCGACGCCCCGGGCGGCGTATTCACCGACGACGCCATCCGCGGATAGCGCTGCCCGTGATGATGTCCACCGGGCCGTTCCGTGCGCGGCTGAGGCCGCCGCAGGAAGCGGGACAACTCCGTTAACGCCAGCTGATACACATCCCGCTTGAACTCGATTACGCAGTCGAGCGGCACCCAGTACTCGTTCCAGCGCCAGGCATCGAACTCAGGGTGATCGGTCGCGCGCAGACAGATGTCGCAATCGCGTCCAATCATCCGGAGCAGGAACCAGATCTGCTTCTGGCCGCGGTAGTGACCGCGAACCTCGCGCTTGATGAACTTGTCCGGCACCTCGTAACGCAACCAGTCGCGCGTGCGACCGATAACCTTGACGTGCTCCGGAAGCAGGCCGGTTTCTTCGTGTAACTCCCGATACATCGCTTGCACGGGGGTCTCACCGTATTTGATGCCCCCTTGCGGAAACTGCCAGGAATGTTCACGGAGCCGTTTGCCCCAAAACACCTCGTTGCGAGCGTTCAAGAGGATGATGCCGACGTTCGGGCGAAAGCCTTCACGATCCAGCATACAACCACCTTCGAATCCTTTAAAATTGCTTTGATTATAAACAGATAACGGGTCCGACGCACCGCTTCGCACCAGATTGGCGCGATTGGACGTAACAGGCCGCGCCCGCTGCCGCGAGAGCCGCTTCCCAGCGCCGTTGGGCAAATGCCCGCGCATGCGACAATCGCTATTCGGCGTGTGTTGGTGTGGCCCGCGCTCAGGCGCGCGAACCCATCGTCTTACCTCTTCGGGCGGCCCTTTTGGTCCGCCGCTTTTGGAAAATTCTGAATGAAAGCCTCCCGTTTCTTTATCGGCACCCTGAAGGAAGCGCCTTCCGACGCGGAAATCGTCAGTCACAAGCTCATGGTTCGCGCCGGGATGATCCGACGCGTCGCTGGCGGCATTTACAACTACCTGCCAATCGGCCTGCGCTCGATCCGCAAGGTGGAAGCGATCGTGCGCGAAGAAATGAACCGGGCAGGCGCGCTCGAACTGCTGATGCCGGCCGTGCAGCCGGCGGAACTGTGGCAGGAGTCGGGCCGCTGGGAAAAGTACGGCCCCGAACTGCTGCGCTTCAAGGACCGCAAGGAGAGCGACTTCGTGATGGGACCGACGCACGAAGAGGTGGTCACGGACATCGCGCGCAACCAGATCAAGAGCTACCGGCAGATGCCCGTGAACTTCTATCAGATCCAGACGAAGTTCCGCGACGAGATCCGCCCGCGCTTCGGCGTGATGCGCGGCCGCGAGTTCATCATGAAGGACGCGTACTCGTTCGATAAGGACCTCGACGGCCTGAAAGAGACGTATCGCAAGATGTACGAAGCGTACGTGCGCATCTTCACGCGCCTCGGTCTCGATTTCCGCGCGGTCGCGGCGGACAACGGTTCGATTGGCGGCAGCGGCTCGCATGAGTTCCACGTGATCGCGGAGACGGGCGAGGACGACATCGCGTATTGCCCGACTTCCGACTTCGCAGCGAACGTCGAAGCGGCCGAAGCGCTGCCGCTGATCGCCGTGCGCGCGGCGCCGAAGGAAGAGTTGAAGAAGACGCCGACCCCGGGCAAGGCAAAGTGCGAAGCCGTGGCCGAGTACCTGGACATCCCGCTCGAACGCACGATCAAGTCGATCGTTCTAGCTACCGACAACAAAGCGGAAAACGAAGGCGCCGAGCCGACCATCTGGCTGTTGATGCTGCGCGGCGATCACGATCTGAACGAGATCAAGACGAACAAGCTGCCGGGTCTCGCCGAATACCGCTTCGCAACGGAAGACGAAATCGTCGAGTGGTTCGGCACGCCGCCGGGCTACCTCGGGCCGCTCAACACGAAGAAGCCGGTCAAGGTGATCGCGGACCGCACGGTCGCGAACATGAGCGATTTCGTCGTCGGCACGAACGAAGTGGATTTCCACACGACGGGCGTCAACTGGGGCCGCGATCTGCCGGAGCCTGTCGTCGCCGATATCCGCAACGTGAAGAAGGGCGACCCGTCGCCAGACGGCAAGGGCGTCATCGAGATCTGCCGCGGCATCGAAGTCGGCCACGTGTTCCAGCTCGGCACCAAGTATTCGGACGCGATGAACGCGAAGTATCTGGACGAGTCGGGCAAGCCGCAATCGATGCAGATGGGCTGCTACGGCATCGGCATCACGCGTATCCTCGGCGCCGCGATCGAACAGAACTTCGACGAGAAGGGCATCATCTGGCCGGAATCGATCGCGCCGTTCGAAGTGGTGCTGTGCCCGATGGGCTATGACCGCAGCGACGCCGTGCGCGAACACGCCGACAAGCTGTACGCGGAACTCGTCGCAGCGGGCATCGACGTGATCCTCGACGATCGCGGCGAGCGTCCGGGCGTGATGTTCGCGGACTGGGAACTGATCGGCGTGCCGCATCGTCTCGTGATCGGCGACCGTGGCCTGAAGGACGGCAAAATCGAGTACCAGGGCCGCCGCGATGTGGAAGCCACGCTGCTGCCCGTCGAAGGCGCGGCGCAGTTCGTGAGCGAGAAGATCAAAGCGGCACTCGCGCACTGACGGGAGCGGACAGTGGAGTACAACTTCCTGTCTGCGACCGTCCTGCTCATTCTCATCACTGATCCACTCGGCAACATCCCGCTCTTCATCAACTGCTTGCGGGGTGTTGCGCCTCACCGGCGCATCCGCGTGATTCTGCGCGAAGTTGCCACCGCGTTCGTGATCCTGCTGGTCTTCATGCTCGTCGGCGACCGCTTTCTGCGGATGATGAGCCTGACCGATCTGTCGTTGCGCATCGGCGGCGGGATCGTGCTGTTTCTGATCGCGCTGCGGATGATCTTCCCGCATCCCGATGGCCCGTTCGGCGCCGATTCGCGCGCCGCCGAGCCGCTGATCGTGCCGCTTGCGATTCCGGCGCTCGCCGGTCCGTCGGCCCTTGCGACGGTGATGCTGCTGACGTCTCAGGCGCCGAGCAAGATGGCCGAATGGGTGGCGGCGCTGACGGTGACGATGATCGTCTGCGCGATCGTGCTGGTGCTGGCCGAGCGTATCCAGCAGTGGCTCGGCGAGCGTACCGTGACGGCGTTCGAGCGCTTGATGGGTCTCGTGCTCGTCGCGATTTCAGTCGAAATGATGCTGGGCGGCATTCGCTCCTTCGTGCGTCAGCTTTGAAGCCGAATCGATGCAGCAACAAAAAAGCGACCCATGAGGTCGCTTTTTTGTTTGGGCATTAGCGGAAAGGCGTTACGCGCCTTCCGTCAACGCGCGAATGGTGGGCAGGTTGCGCCAGTATCCCTTCGCGTCCATTCCGCAACCGAACACGTAACGGTCCGGCACTTCGAAGCCGCAAAAGTCCGGGTGCAGCGGCTTCGCCTTCGGGATGATCTTCTCGCACAGCACCGCGCTCATGAAGCGCTTCGCGCCCATCGCCATGATGCGGTCGCGGATCGCGGCCATCGTCTCGCCTTCGTCGAGGATGTCGTCGAGCACCAGCACGACGCGGTCCTTCACCGACTCGGCAGGCGCAACGCGCCATTGCATTTCCGCGCTGCCCTTGATCGCGTTGCGATAGCGCGTGAGGTGGATGTAGTCGAACTCAAGCGGGAAGTCCAGATGCGGCAGCAGCATGCCCGTGAACACCGCCGCGCCGCCCATCACCGACAGCACGAGCGGAAAGTCTTCGGCCATCTCGGCGCGGATGGCGTTCGCCATGCGGCCGATGGAGGCGTTGACGTCGCTGGCCGAAACGATTTCTTCGGAGTGGCGGAAAATGTGGAGAGCTTCTTCGCGATTCATGACGTCTGGCGGGCAGTAACTGTATACATAGTGTGAGAGACAACGACACGGTGCGCTACAGCATATACCCGCGCCTCATTCGGCATACGCACCGGGTCGAGATGGCCGACGCGCGCCCGCATTTGCGAATGAGCGCGCGCGGCCGGAAGGGATCAGCGCATGCCCGGCATCATGCCCTTCATGCCGCGCATCATCTTCTGCAGGTTGCCGCCCTTGAGCTTCTTCATCATCGTGCGCATCTGGTCATACTGGTTCAGGAGCCGGTTGACTTCCTGAACCTGCACGCCCGCGCCCGCCGCGATGCGGCGCTTGCGCGTCGCCTTGATCAGCTCGGGCTTCGCGCGCTCGGCGGGCGTCATCGAGTTGATGATGCCTTCCATGCGGCGCATCTGCTTTTCGGCCTGGCCCATGTCGGCATTCGACGCGGCCTGCTGGAACTGCGCGGGCAGCTTGTCCATCAGCGACGACAGCCCGCCCATCTTCTTCATCTGCGAAAGCTGCGCGCGGAAATCGTTCAGATCGAAGTCGCCGCCTTTCTTGACCTTGTCGGCGAGCTTCTGCGCGGCCTGCACGTCGACGCCGCGCTGTGCTTCCTCGACGAGCGCGAGAATGTCGCCCATGCCGAGAATCCGGTTCGCCATCCGGTCCGGATAGAAGATCTCGAGGCCGTCGAGCTTTTCCGCGACGCCGACGAATTTGATCGGCTTGCCTGTCACGTGACGCACCGACAGCGCCGCGCCGCCGCGCGAATCGCCGTCGAGCTTCGTCAGCACGACGCCTGTGAGCGGCAGCGCGTCGTTGAACGCCTTCGCGGTGTTCACCGCGTCCTGACCGAGCATCGCATCGACGACGAAGAGCGTTTCCGCCGGATCGAGCGCCTTATGCAACGCCGTGATCTCATTCATCATCGCTTCGTCGATGCCAAGACGGCCGGCTGTGTCGACGAGCAGCACATCGTGATAGTGACGCTTCGCCCAGTCGACGGCGGCACGCGCGATATCGACGGGCTTCTGGTCCGGCTGCGACGGGAAGAAATCGGCGCCTACCTGCTCAGTCACGGTCTTCAACTGAGCGATAGCGGCGGGGCGATACACGTCGCACGACACCGTCAGCACTTTCTTCCTGTACTTCTCGCGTAGAAGTTTGGCGAGCTTGCCGACGGTGGTCGTCTTACCCGCGCCCTGCAGACCCGCCATCAGGATGATCGCGGGCGGCGTGACAGCGAGATCCAGCTCGGCGGCCTTGCCTTCGTAGTCGCCGCCGATCACGGCCGTCAACTCGCGCTGCACGACGCCGACGAGCGCCTGACCCGGCGACAGGCTGGCGATCACTTCCTCGCCGAGCGCCTTCTCCTTCACCTTCGCGATGAAGTCACGCACGACGGGCAGCGCCACGTCCGCTTCGAGGAGCGCGAGGCGCACTTCGCGCAGCATCTCCTGCGTGTTCGCCTCGGTGAGGCGGGCTTCGCCGCGCAGCGTCTTGACGACGCGCGCCATCCGTTGAGTGAGATTGTCGAGCATGGGAAGCGATGAGCAGTGCGGCCCGTTCCGTCACCGCGCCAGAGCGGCCGACGCCGCTAGCGCAGCGTCGCAAACGTCATGGAGAAAGGCCTAGTGTAAACTTCGAATATGGATATTGTACTGTATGCCCTCACTGCGCTCCTGTACGGCGGTCTCGCCGTCGCGGGCTGGCGCGCGCACCGCCAGACGGCCGTGCGGCCCATGCTCGAAAGCGTGTCACCCGTTTCGTCCGCAGCGCCGCTGCCGGCGGGCGGCGGGCGAGGGCTGTCATCGCAAGCACCCGCGGGCATGTCGACGACCACGCGCATCGTGCTGCTCGCCGCGCTGCTCGCACACGGCGTGCTGCTGCACACGACGATCTTCCCGCATGACGCGATGGTGTTCGGTTTCGCGTTCGCGCTCTCCGCGATGTTCTGGCTCGGTGCGGGCATCTACTGGGTCGAGAGTTTCTTCTTTCCGCTTGACGGCCTGCGCCTGCTCGTCCTGCCGCTGGCTTGCGTCGCGTCGCTGCTGCCGCTGCTGTTCAGCGGCGTTCACGTGCTGTCGTACGCGGCCGATCCGCTCTTCAAGCTGCACTTTCTGATCGCGAACGTCGCGTATGGTCTGTTCGCGATCGCGGCGCTGCACGCGGTGCTGATGCTGCTCGTCGAGCGCCGGCTGCACGCGATGCGCGGCGGCACGCTCGCGCGGCAAGGCGCGGCAGCCGCGAACGGCTGGCTGTCGAGCTGGCTCGATACGCTGCCGCCGCTGCTCACGCTTGAGACGCTGCTGTTCCGTCTGATCGGCGCGGGTTTTGTGCTGCTCACGCTGACGCTGCTCTCCGGCATCCTGTTCAACGAACAGCTCGCCGACCGCGCGTTGCAACTCGATCACAAGACCGTGTTCGCGATTCTCTCGTGGATCATGTTCGGCGCGCTGCTGACGGCGCGCAAAGTGTCCGGCTGGCGTGGGCGCGCGGCGTTGCGCTGGGTGCTCGCGTCGTTCGTCGCGCTGCTGCTCGCGTATGTCGGTAGCCGTTTCGTTTTCGAGGTGCTGTTGCACCGCCCTGTGGTCTGAGTGTCATGCGACAAATCTTTTTGCTGATCCTGTTGTTCATCGTCGGCCAGTGGCTGGTGAAGGCGCTGCGCCGCGCCGATTCGTCGCGCACGGCGCGCACGGGCGCGGGCGGTCATGCGGGTGCCGATGCGCACGCGGACGCGCGCAGCCATGGTCATGCGCACGGCAAGTCCGCGGGCCAGCTCGCCGAGCCGATGATCCGCTGCGTCGAGTGCGGCGTGCACGCACCGAAGAGCGATTCCGTCCTGGTCGACGGGCAGACGTTCTGCTCGCACGATCACGCGAAGCGCTACGCCGCCCGTCCCGCAGGCCGCAACGCGCGATGACGGCAGCAACTGCCGCGCGTTTCACCGTCGATGCAAACGGCTGGGTCAACGAAGCGCACAAGCTGCCGTCGCCGAATTTCGAGGCACGCCCGAACAGCGCGCGTCCCACGCTGATCGTCGTTCATAACATCAGCCTGCCGCCGAACGAATTCGGCGGCGCGGGCATCACCGATCTCTTCCTTAACCGGCTCGACTGCGACGCGCATCCATACTACGACGCGCATCTGCGCGATGTGCGCGTGTCCGCGCATTTCGTGATCCGTCGTGACGGCGCGCTCGAGCAATACGTGTCGTGCGACCAGCGCGCGTGGCATGCGGGCGCGTCGAACTTCTTCGGTCGCGAGCGCTGCAACGACTTCTCGATCGGCATCGAGCTCGAAGGCAGTGACACGACGCCGTTCGAAGCAGCGCAATACGAGACGCTCGCACCGCTCGTGCAGGCGCTCGCCGCGCACTATTCAATCGACGCGCTCGCCGGCCACGCCGACATCGCGCCCGGCCGCAAGACCGATCCCGGTCCGCACTTCGACTGGTCGCGTCTGCAACGCGACGCGGCGCTCGCCGATCGGTACTTCCCCTATCTGCATCCGTCGTCGCGCGCGCCGATAACGTCGTAAGCGCGTCACTTCGCGTTCGTATCATGCCGCGCCGACGGCGCGAGATCGCTGTGTTTCGTCGTCGCCTTCATCCGGCGCGGACTACCCAAAAGTCAATACCGTCTGACCAAATAAAACAATTTGCGATAGCCGTTCAGTACACTATACTTCGTGCCGTAATGCAGTCGATGCACTATATCTTGTGTTGATCAGGCGGCGCCCCGCTCCGTGAGCATGGCGCCGTCAGCATTCCCGGCATTGAAAAAACTTGATGCGGCGCAGTCGGTTGAGAGAGCCGGCGCGCCCGCAGCTTCGAAGAAAAGGGCGCAGTCAGTGATCGCGACACACATGATGAAGGCGTACGTCCCAACGGATCTGTCGCATCCGGCCACTCCGCTTTACGGTTCCCGCTACCTCTTTTCTTTTGCCCTATCGCATGCGTCCGGGGTGGCGCAGCGTTTGTACTAATCCGCGGATCACTCCGCACCATTCCAAGACCAGGAGCTTTGCACATGCAAACGACCGACAACGTGACGACCCGGTTCGAGGGCGCACCCACTGGCCGCCCCGTCGAAGGGCTCGCACAGGGCGCCCAGGCGCTCGCGCCGCAGACGGGCTATGCCGACTACAAGGTGATCCGTCGCAACGGCAGCGTAGTGTCGTTCGAGCCGTCGAAGATCGCCATCGCGGTGACGAAGGCGTTTCTGGCCGTCAACGGTGGTCAGGGCGCGGCGTCGGCGCGCGTTCGCGAGCTGGTCGAACAGCTCACGCAGAACGTCGTCCGCGCGCTCGTGCGCAGCCGTCCGAATGGCGGCACGTTCCATATCGAAGACATTCAGGATCAGGTCGAACTCGCGCTGATGCGCACGGGCGAGCACAACGTCGCGCGTGCCTACGTGCTGTATCGCGAGAAGCGCAGCCAGGAGCGCGGTCATGAGGCGGAAGCGCCCGCAGGCGCGCCGGGGCTCAATGTGACCGACAACGGCATCACGCGTCCGCTCGATCTGCCGGCGCTGCGCGGCCTGATCGAATCGGCGTGCGCGAACCTGGGCGATGCGGTGAACGCGGAGCCGATCGTCGCCGAGACGGTGAAGAACCTGTACGACGGCGTGCCGATGAGCCAGGTCTACGACTCGGCCATCCTCGCTGCGCGCACGATGATCGAGAAGGACCCGGCGTACAGCCAGGCCACGTCTCGCATCCTGCTGCACACGATCCGCCGCGAGATCCTCGAAGAGGAAGTCACGCAAGCCGAAATGGCCGGCCGCTATGCCGAGTACTTCCCGCTCTTCATCAAGCGCGGCGTGCAAGCCGAGCTGCTCGACGACAAGCTGCTGCAGTTCGACCTGAAGCGTCTCGGCGCCGCGCTCGACGCGGACCGCGACCTGCAGTTCGGCTACCTCGGCCTGCAGACGCTGTATGACCGCTACTTCCTGCACGTCGACGGCACGCGCATCGAAATGCCCCAGGCATTCTTTATGCGTGTCGCGATGGGCCTCTCGCTGAACGAGATCGACCGCGAAGCGCGCGCGATCGAGTTCTACAACGTGCTGTCGAGCTTCGACTTCATGTCGTCGACGCCGACGCTGTTCAACTCGGGCACGCGCCGCTCGCAGTTGTCGTCGTGCTATCTGACGACCGTCGACGACGACCTCGACGGCATCTACGAAGCGCTGAAGGAAAACGCGTTGCTGTCGAAGTTCGCCGGCGGTCTCGGCAACGACTGGACGCGCGTGCGCGCGCTCGGCTCGCACATCAAAGGCACCAACGGCAAGTCGCAAGGCGTGGTGCCGTTCCTGAAGGTCGTCAACGATACGGCTGTCGCCGTGAACCAGGGCGGCAAGCGCAAGGGCGCGGTGTGCGCGTACCTGGAATCGTGGCACCTCGACATCGAAGAATTCCTCGAGTTGCGCAAGAACACGGGTGACGACCGTCGCCGCACGCACGACATGAACACGGCGAACTGGATTCCCGATCTGTTCATGAAGCGCGTGCTCGAAGGCGGCGACTGGACGCTGTTCTCGCCGTCCACCTGCCCGGACCTGCACGACAAGTTCGGCGCCGAGTTCGAAGCGGCTTACACGGCTTACGAAGACAAGGTCGCGCGCGGCGAGATCAAGCTGTTCAAGAAGATTCCGGCCGCGCAGCTGTGGCGCAAGATGCTCGGCATGCTGTTCGAAACGGGTCATCCGTGGATCACGTTCAAGGACCCGTGCAATGTGCGCTCGCCGCAACAGCACGTCGGCGTCGTCCACTCGTCGAACCTGTGCACGGAAATCACGCTGAACACGAGCGACGCCGAAATCGCCGTCTGCAACCTGGGCTCCGTGAACCTGGTCGCGCACCTGAAGGAGCAGGCCGACGGCACGCTCGCGCTCGATCACGACAAGCTGAAGCGCACGATCAGCGTCGCGATGCGCATGCTCGACAACGTCATCGACATCAACTACTACGCGGTCGCGAAGGCGCGTAACTCGAACCTGAAGCATCGCCCCGTCGGCATGGGCATCATGGGCTTCCAGGACTGCCTGCACGTGCTGCGCACGCCGTACGCATCGCGGGAAGCCGTCGAGTTCGCCGACCGTTCGATGGAAGCCGTCTGCTACTACGCGTACTGGGCGTCGACGGAACTGGCGGAAGAGCGCGGCCGCTACTCGACCTACCGCGGCTCGCTGTGGGATCGCGGCATCCTCCCGCAGGACACGCTCAAGCTGCTCGCCGACGCACGCGGCGGCTACGTCGACGTGGACTCGAGCGAATCGATGGACTGGGCATCGCTGCGTTCGCGCATCGCCACGCATGGCATGCGCAACTCGAACTGCGTCGCGATCGCGCCGACGGCGACGATCTCGAACATCATCGGCGTGTCTGCATGTATCGAGCCGACGTTCCAGAACCTGTACGTGAAGTCGAACCTGTCGGGCGAATTCACGGTGGTGAACGACTACCTCGTGCGTGACCTGAAGGCACGCGGTCTGTGGGACGAAGTGATGGTCGCCGACCTGAAGTACTTCGACGGCTCGCTGTCGCGCATCGACCGTGTGCCGGCCGACCTGCGCGCGATCTACGCGACCGCGTTCGAAGTCGATGCAACGTGGCTGGTCGAAGCGGCGTCGCGCCGTCAGAAGTGGATCGACCAGGCGCAGTCGCTGAACATCTATATGGCGGGCGCGTCGGGCAAGAAGCTCGACGAGGTCTACAAGCTCGCATGGCTGCGCGGCCTGAAGACGACGTACTACCTGCGCACGATGGCGGCGACGCACGTCGAGAAGTCGACGGTCGCGCACGGCGCGCTGAACGCGGTGCCGTCGGGCGATGGTGGCGAAGGCGGCGCAGCGGGTGGCTTCGGTGTCGGCGGCGGTGCGGCTTCGTCGGGCGTGACGGGCGGCTTCCAGGCATCGGCCGCGGCAGCAACGGCAGTGCCCGCAGCAGCACCCGAAGCGGATGGTCCTGTCTGCATGATGCGTCCGGGCGACCCTGGCTTCGAAGAGTGCGAAGCCTGCCAGTAAGCACGCGCGGTCAGCACGCAGTACCGCTGTCAGCAGGAAGCGGCAGCAAGCAGTAACCCGCCGCCGGTCCTCGCCGGTGGCGCGCAGAAAGAGATGAGCGGCGCAGGTGGAGCGCGCCGCTCATCGAGAAACGAAGTCGAAGCAGCACGCACGCCGGACGTCGAGCAAGACTCAGGGCAAGACTTCGATGACGCGCCGCGAAAGCAGAAGCCGATGCGCTTCGAGCGGGCGTGACGCGCAAGAGCCGAAACTCGAGCAGCACTTCGATCAGGCGATTCATCGCGCAGTTTGCGCGGCGATGTGCCGGGGCAGTCAGCCAGGCAAAGCAGCGAGGAACATCACGTGCTACATGTCGGTTGATGGCTGCGAGGAAACACGAAGCCGCAAGCCGAATGCAGCACGCGAAGCAGCGGACGAGCGGGCGATCATCACATGCCCGACATGCTTCGACAGAACATCGCGACGTGTACGAAGACGCAATCGTTTCGAAGCCGAAGCAACGCACACGCATCGCTGAAGCAACGCTCGTTCGATCGTGCATCGCGCTACATCGACACACGTTTCGATCGACTCGCATCGAGTGACCTTCACTGACTCATGAACAAAGTGTTGTATGAAGGTCGCAACGCGATTCGAAAACAGGATTTTTCATGAGCGGACCCTTTTAACGCTCGTGAAAAGATGGTACAAACCGATCTAAATTGATGGTGACATTTATGCTCAACTGGGATGACGAGATCACTGCCGTAACTCCCTCGAGTGCGACGCAACCGAACGTGCTGCGCAACGCTGAGGGACCGGCCGTCGGTTCGCAAGTGCAATCGCGTTCCGCTCATCAAGCTCCCTCGGCTCAACAAGTCTTCGCAAACGACATCGCAATCGCTCCGCCAGCACAAACGAATGCGCCGGCTGTCGCTCCCGAAGCTCGCGTGAATGTCGCCGACAAGCGCATCATCAACGGTCAGACTGACGTCAATCAGCTGGTGCCGTTCAAGTACAAATGGGCGTGGGAGAAGTATCTGTCCGGTTGCGCGAACCACTGGATGCCGCAGGAAATCAACATGTCCCGCGACATCGCGCTCTGGAAAGACCCGAACGGGCTGACAGAAGACGAGCGCCGCATCGTGAAGCGCAACCTCGGCTTTTTCGTGACGGCCGACTCGCTCGCGGCGAACAACATCGTTCTCGGCACGTACCGTCACATCACGGCGCCCGAATGCCGCCAGTTCCTGCTGCGCCAGGCGTTCGAAGAGGCGATCCACACGCACGCTTACCAGTACATCGTCGAGTCGCTCGGTCTCGACGAAGGTGAAATCTTCAACGCGTATCACGAAGTTACATCGATCCGCGACAAAGACGAATTCCTGATTCCGTTCATCCACACGCTGACCGACCCGGCCTTCAAGACGGGCACGCTCGAAGCAGACCAGAAGCTGCTCAAGTCGCTGATCGTGTTCGCGTGCGTGATGGAAGGTCTGTTCTTCTACGTCGGCTTTACCCAGATCCTGGCGCTCGGCCGCCAGAACAAGATGACGGGCGCGGCGGAACAGTACCAATACATCCTGCGCGACGAGTCGATGCACTGCAATTTCGGCATCGACCTGATCAACCAGATCAAACTCGAAAACCCGCACCTGTGGACGCCGGAGTTCCGTGCGGAGATCCGCGAGATCTTCAGGCATGCGGTCGACCTCGAATATCGCTACGCAGAAGACACGATGCCGCGCGGGGTGCTCGGCCTCAACGCATCGATGTTCAAGAGCTATCTGCGCTTCATCTGCAACCGTCGTTGCCAGCAGATCGGTATCGATCCGCTGTTCCCGAACGAGGAAAACCCGTTCCCGTGGATGAGCGAGATGATCGACCTGAAGAAGGAACGCAATTTCTTCGAGACTCGGGTTATCGAATATCAGACCGGTGGCGCGCTGTCCTGGGAGTAGCCCAACGCGTCGCGTATGTATTTGATGGGGTTGCCGCCGGCCGTGCCGCGGCAAGTTTGATGAGGAGCATGACCGCCTGATGCAGAGCGTGCCCGGTGCGCCGCGGAATGCCGCGGCCCATAAAGATTACAGGCACTTTGCGAACCCTTCAGTGGGATGGGCAAACTTCCCCCCGGAAAAAGCCGTCCGCGCGAAAGCGAGCGGCTCGATCAAACGATTGGCGGCATCGACATCCGATGCCGACTGGACTTGGCGCGCTGTGCCCGATGGCACGGCGCGCCTTACCGTATTCATTAGCGTAAGCGCGCTGGAGCTGCGTACGCCGATGAATAGCCCGCTTCGCAGTGGCCGCCGTGAGAAGCGTCCGCGGGAAGCGGGTTTTGACGAAGGGTGTAGTTTGAACTGACTCTCATCTGAAACCTGAAGGAGAAAATGATGGCACTCGCCAAGAAGAAGCCGGCAGCCAAGAAGGCTGCAGCAAAGAAGGTCGTCGCGAAGAAGGCGGCTCCCGCCAAGAAGGCAGCACCGGCTAAGAAGGCCGCTGTGAAGAAGGTTGCAGCGAAGAAAGTCGCCGTGAAGAAGGTTGCTGCGAAGAAGGCGGCACCGGCGAAGAAGGCAGCTGCAAAGAAGGTCGCAGCGAAGAAGGTTGCAGCAAAGAAAGTCGCCGTGAAGAAGGTTGCTGCGAAGAAGGCAGCACCGGCGAAGAAGGCCGCTGCAAAGAAGGTCGCAGCGAAGAAAGTTGCAGCGAAGAAAGTTGCAGCGAAGAAAGTCGCCGTAAAGAAGGTTGCTGCGAAGAAGGCAGCGCCGGCGAAGAAGGCCGCTGCGAAGAAGGCGCCCGCTAAGAAGGCTGCTGCCAAAAAGGCTGCGCCCGCGAAGAAGGCTGCCGCGAAAAAGGCCGCTGCCCCTGCGAAGAAGGCTGCTCCTGCGAAGAAGGCTGTTGCGAAGAAGGCAGCACCTGCTCCCGCTGCGCCCGCTGCTTCGACGGCGCCGGCTGCTACGGTCAAGACCGCGTTGAACCCGGCTGCAGCATGGCCGTTCCCGACGGGCAGCCGTCCGTAAGAGCCGATGCCGCAACGGACGTATCCAGCATGCGTCCGGCGATTGAGTAGGGCTACTCAATCAAACTGATCCCGCCGCCGGGCGACTGGCGGCGGGATTTTTTCGTCTGCTGTTCGACTTGTGCGTCTTGTGTTTCATGCCGTCGTCGACGCGATGGGCTCGCGCGCGGCAAAGTCAGTCGAAGGATGCGCAGCTCATGCGGCGATGCGCAATCGAGAGACGAAAAAAAACGAATGCGCAGGGGAGCACATGCGTGTGAGGCTGCCGTCACGGCGCGAGAGCGCGCCGTCGGCGGGGAAATGGATTGCGTCTGTGGGAACGGGTCAGTGGGTCACGCGGGTCACGCCGCCGCTCGACAGCAGACGCACGCGCTCGCCGGCCTGGAAGAGTTCGCCTGTCGCGCTTTGCGTGATCGCGCGCATGTCGCCGTTGTCGAGGCGCACCGTGATCTCGACGCCATCGCGCATAGCGGTGCTGTTCTCGATCGTGTTGCCTGCGACGGCGCCCGCCAGCCCGCCGACGATGCCCGTCAGGATTGAGCCACGGCCGCCGCCGATCGCGCTGCCCGCGACCGCGCCGAGCGCGCCGCCGCCCACTGCGCCAATGCCGCTCGGCTGACCGTTGTTCGTGCTGATCTTTACGGCACGCACGCTGTCGACGATGCCCATGCGTACGGTCTCTTCACGTTGCGCTTGCGATGACGTGTACACGTCGGCGGAACTGCTGTTGTACGCGCAGCCTGTCACGGCAAGCGAACTGACGATCACCACGCCCAGTATCAGACGGCCCACAGTAGTACGACTTGTTGTTTTCATTCCCTTGACTCCAAACGGGCTCGCTTCTCCGAGCCCTCAAACCCGACTGACCAGGCGCGGCGTATGCGCGTCACGCGCCCGCGGGCAGTTCGTAACTGAATGCCTGCTTGAACCGGTCGTTGATCTCCGCGCGCGAAGGCGCATAGTTTTGCGGCCCTTGATGTTCGATCTTGAGCGCGCCCATCAGACTCGCGAGACGGCCCGTGGTTGCCCAGCCGAGACCCTTCTCGATGCCGTGCAGCAGGCCGCCCCGGAAGGCGTCGCCGCAACCCGTGGGGTCCAGCACCTGCTTTGCCTTGACGGCCGGAATCTCTTCGATGCCGCCCGAGTGATGAATCTGCGCACCGTGTTCGCCGCGCGTCACGATCAGCGCATCGACACGGCTTGCGATCTCTTCGATCGACCAGCCCGTCTTGTTGCTCACGAGCGCGGCTTCGTAGTCATTGACTGCCACGTAGGTGGCAAGTTCAATCATGCGGCGCAGCGACGCGCCGTCGAACAGCGGCAGCCCTTGGCCCGGATCGAAGATGAACGGAATGCCCGCCGCCGCGAACTGTTCGGAGTGCTGGATCATGCCGTCGAAGCCGTCCGGCGCAACGATGCCGAGCTTCACGTCCGGCTGGTCGGCGCGGTTCAGATGCGACTGCATCATCGCGCCCGGGTGGAACGCGGTGATCTGATTGTTCTCGAGGTCGGTCGTGATCATCGCCTGCGCCGAGTAGGTGTCGGGCAGCACGCGCACATGCTCTTTCGACAGTCCGAGCATATCGAGGCGATCGATGTACAGCTGCGCGTCGACCGCGCCGAGCGTCGCCATGATGCGCGCGTCGCCGCCGAGCAGATGCAGCGAGTACGCGATATTGCCCGCACAGCCGCCAAATTCGCGACGCATCGTCGGCACGAGGAAGCTGACGTTCAGGATGTGGACCTGTTCCGGCAGGATGTGCTCCCGAAAGCGCCCTTCGAAGGTCATGATGTTGTCGTAGGCGAGCGAGCCGCAAATCAGCGTAGCCAAAGCGAGCGTTCCTATAAGTATCGGTCGGAGGGAAAAGGATGCGACGATGTGACAGCGCCGCTCCCGGGCGATGCGGGAGCGGCGCTGTGTCGACGCGAGCGTGAAGCTTACTTCAGCGCGGCGAGCGCTGCGTCGTAGTTCGGTTCGTTCTTGATTTCGCCGACGAGCTCGGCGTGCACGACCTTGTCGTTTTCATCGAGGACGACGACGGCGCGTGCCGTGAGGCCCGTCAGCGGGCCGCTCGTCACGTCGACGCCATACGCTTGCGCGAACTCGTGGCCGCGGAACGTCGAGGCCGTCACGACGTTTTCGATCCCTTCCGTCGTGCAGAAGCGCGAAGCGGCGAACGGCAGGTCGCCCGACACGACGATCACGGCTGTGTTGCTCAGCTTCGCGGCTGCTTCGTTGAACTTGCGCGTCGACGTTGCGCAGGTCGGCGTGTCGAGACTCGGGACGATGTTCAGCACCTTGCGCTTGCCGGCGAAATCGGCGAGTGAGAGCGGCTTCAGATCCTTGCCGATGAGCGTGAAGGCGGGCGCCTTCTGGCCGACGGACGGGAACTTGCCAGCGACTTCGATCGGGTTGCCACCCAGCGTGACTTGACTCATGTTGTGCTCCGAAGATTCGTCAGGGATTGACGGGATGCGCGCCCGGTTCGTGCCGGATGCGCGGGTGTAACCAGCTTGCGCCGCAGAGATACCCGTTACGGATAGAAAATCTGCACGCGGAAATTCGAGGCGACGGCGTTGCCGGTGTCGAGGCGCACGATCATCGTCTGCGTCGTGCGGGCGGGCAGGCCCGCCGCAATCGGCGTGCCGGGCTTCACATAGTCTTGCGGCCACAGCACGCGCCGCACGGCGACGTTGTTGTTCTCGTCAAGCAGCGTCAGTTCGACGGCGGGATAGGCGAGCGCGATGTCGAAGCGGTTGCGCAGCGGCATCCTCAATTCGAGCTTGTGCGGCCCGTCGATCTGGCGCAGATCGGACGGCTCGACCAGCAGGCCGTCGATATCGCGCGGCGGTCCGACCTTGCAGCCCAGGTTCGCGCAAGCCTTCACGAAGAGCGGCTGCGCACCGGGCCACACGACCATCACCGATTCGCGTTGCCACCATGCGAGCTGCGCGAGCAGCAAAACGGCCAGCACGGCGATCACGACTCCACCGACGGCCTGCCACGCGATGCGGCGCGAGTCTTGTCCGAGCGGCTCGCGCCGGACGGCGAAGGCGTCGTCGTCATCGTCGGGCGCGGCGGCGAACGGCTTGCGCGCGCCCGCGCCGAAGTGCGGCTCGTGATCGTGTTCTTCAGCAGGTGAGCCGAAGTGGGGCTCGCGGTCCCGGTGATCGTCGCCAGACGGAACGGCCGCGCTGTCATCGGGGTCGAAAAAGGGTTTGTGCCGCTTGTCGCGAAGCGGCTCGTACAGCCCTTCGTGCAAGGTTTCGTGCAGCGGCTCGTGCAATGGCTCGTGCAGCGACGCGTCGGCTTCGGCCTTCGCTGCGCCCGCTGTTCCGGCATCGGGTGCGCGCGCCGATTCGCGAGCGGGCTCCGCTGCGCGCCACGTATGCGGCGGCGGCTCCGCGATTTCCTGCTCGAGCACGCGTTCGGGCGAGGCTTCGAAGGTCGGCTCTGTCTTCGGCGCAGCAGGTGATTCGGCAGATCGCGCGACCTTCGGCTGAGCTTGTGCGTCGCCTGACGGTTCGACCTTCGGCTGGGCTTGTGTGTCGCCTGACGGCTCGACCTTCGGCTGGGCTTGCGCGTCGCCTGACGGTTCGACCTTCGGCCGAGCTTGCGCATCGCCTGACGGCTCGATCTTCGGCTGAGCTTGCGTGGCGATCGACGGTTCGACCTTCGGCTCCGCTCGCGTTTCGGCAGGCGGCGCGGCCTTCTGCTCGACGTGCGGCTCGACCGGTTTGCGCGCGGCCGCCTTTTCCGCATTCAGCGGCTCCGAGTCGGTCAGTTCGAGCGTCAGAGGCGGCTGAGCGGAACTCGGAATCGTGACGGGCTTGAGCGGAATCGTCGATGCATTGTGGCGGATGCGTCCGTCGATCGACGCATCGGGCGACGCTGCCCACGGGTTCCATGCTTCCGCGCGGAAGTCGGGCGAGCCGGCGGTTGGCGTGCCGTGCGCGGGCGCCGTGTCTCTGGCTTCGACGGGCGCTTTGTCGACGTGCGCTTGCGCCGCGGCGTGACCGGCCGGCGCTTCTTCGTGCCGTACAGCCTCGTTGCTTGCGAACGGCTTTGCAGCATGCTCGCTGCTGGTTTCTGCCAGATGCGCGGTGGGGGGGGCTGCCGTAGCTTCAGCGGCGTGCGGCGAAGCGGATTCCGCGGCGTGCATCCCCGCATCTTTGGCCGGCTGCTCGGCGCGATGCGTATCGGTATCGGCAGGTGCAGCAGGTTCGACAGCGGGAGCGGTACCATCACGCGCGGGCGCTCGCCCGCCGTTCGCCAGTTTATCGAGCGTGTACGCGGTCACATCGTCGATCGACACGCGCTTTGCTTTATCGACGCTCGTGCCGTTGGTCACATCAAAGAGATTGTTCGATGCGTCGAATACCTCGTGGCAATGGCCACAACGAACGAGCCCGCGGCGCAGCGTGAGCTGCTCCGGCTGGAGCTTGAAAGCGGTTTTACAGAAGGGACAGCGTGTCGCTAGAAGCATATTGAGTCGATTGACCGGTTAGCCGTTAAGGGGCCGGAAGCTGACAGATATGCCTTATTCTAATGGCTTTCGCGTCGGGTACCTGCAAGGCAGACCCAGCCCTCGTGTTCACGCCATACGGCGATGTCGATCCATTGCCGATAGATGAGCGCGACCTCTTCAGCCTGGCGCGCGAGAATGCCCGACAGCGCAATGCGTCCGCCCGGCTTCACCTTCGACGACAGCATCGACGCCATCAGTTTCAGCGGGTTCGACAGAATGTTCGCCACGACGATATCGAACTCGCCCGCGGGGCAATCGTCGGGTAGACCGTACGTGACGTCGGCGTGATTGCGCTCGCTGTTCTGGCGCGCCGACTCGACCGCTTGCGGGTCGATGTCGATGCCGATTACCGGGTCCGCGCCGCATTTCTTCGCAAGAATCGCGAGAATGCCCGAGCCGCAGCCATAGTCGAGCACCGACTCGCCTTTCTTCACCGATTGCTCCAGCCACTCCATGCACAGACGTGTCGTCGGGTGGCTTCCCGTGCCGAACGCGAGGCCGGGATCGAGTTCGAGCACCAGCGCATCGGGATCGGGTGCAGCGTGCCACGACGGCACGACCCAGACGCGCTCGCCGATCGGAATCGGATCGAACTGGGATTGCGTGAGACGCACCCAGTCCTGCTCCTCGACTTCGCGCACGCTGAACGACGGCGTGTCGGCGAGACAGAGTTCGTTCGCGGCGGCCGCGAGCAGTACCGCCGGCTCGTGCTCGGGCGCGAGCAGCGCGATCACGCGCGAATGCGTCCACGCGGTGCGCTCCGGCGTGAGACCGGGCTCGCCGAATAGCGGCTGCTCGTCGGGCGTGTCGGCATCCGCGTCTTCGACGGACACCGACAGCGCGCCCAGTTCGAGCAGTGCATCCGACAACGCTTCCGCGTGTTCGCGCGCGAGTTCGACGATCAGTTCCCGGTAGCTCATTGCTTACGCTTCTTCCGGTGCGGCCTGCAGCTTCGCGGCCAGCCGGTTTTCGAGGTAATGGATGCTCGTGCCGCCTTCGACGAACTTCGCGTCGAGCATTAGCTCGCGATGCAGCGGAATGTTGGTCTGAATGCCTTCGACCACCATTTCCGACAGCGCGATGCGCATCCGGCTGATCGCCTGCTCGCGCGTCGCGCCGTAAGCGATCAGCTTGCCGATCATCGAATCATAGTTCGGCGGCACGAAATAGCCGTTGTACGCGTGCGAATCGACGCGAATACCGGGGCCGCCCGGCATATGCCACGACGTAAGACGCCCAGGCGACGGAATGAACTTGAACGGATCTTCGGCGTTGATACGGCACTCGATTGCATGTCCGCGGAACTGAATGTCGCGCTGGCGGAGCGCGAGCTTCTCGCCGGCAGCGATGCGGATCTGTTCCTGAACGATGTCGATGCCCGTGATCAGTTCGGTGACGGGGTGCTCGACCTGCACGCGCGTGTTCATTTCGATGAAGTAGAACTCACCGTTCTCGTACAGGAATTCGAACGTGCCCGCGCCGAGGTAGCCCATCTTCTTGCACGCATCCGCGCAGCGGTCGCCGATGCGCTCGATCAGGCGTCGCGCGATGCCGGGCGCCGGCGCTTCCTCGATCACCTTCTGGTGACGGCGCTGCATCGAGCAGTCGCGTTCGCCGAGCCAGAGCGCGTTCTTGAACGAATCGGCGAGCACCTGGATTTCGATGTGCCGCGGGTTCTCCAGGTATTTCTCCATGTAGACCTGCGGATTGCCGAACGCGCGGCCGGCTTCTTCGCGCGTCATGTTGACGGCGTTGACGAGCGCGGCTTCCGTGTGCACGACGCGCATGCCGCGGCCGCCGCCGCCGCCCGCCGCCTTGATGATCACCGGATAGCCGATCGCGCGCGCAATCTTCACGATTTCCTTCGGATCATCCGGCAATGCGCCTTCCGATCCGGGCACGCACGGCACGCCCGTCTTGATCATCGTCTGCTTTGCCGTGACCTTGTCGCCCATCAGGCGAATCGTGTCGGGGCGCGGGCCGATGAACACGAAGCCCGATTGCTCGACGCGCTCGGCAAAGTCCGCGTTCTCGGAGAGGAAGCCGTAGCCGGGGTGAATCGCCTCGGCGTCCGTCACTTCCGCCGCGCTGATCAGCGCGGGCATGTTCAGATAGCTCAGGTTCGACGGCGCCGGTCCGATGCAGACCGCCTCGTCGGCGAGCTTCACGTATTTGGCTTCCTTGTCGGCTTCGGAATAGACGACGACCGTCTTGACGCCGAGTTCGCGGCACGCGCGCTGAATACGGAGCGCGATTTCGCCGCGATTGGCAATGAGGATTTTTTCAAACATAGCGGATATTCGACTCATCAATGGGCGCCGCGTGTCGGTTGCGCAATTGCTTCCAGAAGCGCGTCTGCCACAGAGGATCGGTGCGCGCCCGAAGAAGGAGGGCGCGCGGATGGCGTACGGCTAAAAAGCGCCGCGTCAGCCGATCACGAAGAGCGGCTGGCCGTATTCGACTGCCTGCCCGTTCTCGACGAGGATTTCCTTGATGACGCCAGCCTGATCCGACTCGATTTCGTTCAGCAGCTTCATCGCTTCGATGATGCAGATCGTCTGGCCTTCCTTGACGGCGTCGCCCACCTGCACGAACGGATCGGCACCCGGCGACGGCGCGCGATAGAACGTGCCGACCATCGGCGAGGTCACGACGTGACCCTGCGGCGCAGCGGCGGCCGGCGTGGCCGGCCCGGCGACGGCGGGTGCTTCCGCCGGATGAACGCCAGGCGCGGATGCCGTCGCCGGGAATTGCGGCGCGAAGTTGCCGGGTTGCTGGACGTAAACCGGCGGCGCGTTCTTGACGATGCGCACCTTGCCTTCGCCCTCGGTCACTTCGAGTTCGGAAATGCCGGACTCGGAGACGAGGTCGATCAGAGTCTTCAGTTTACGTAGATCCATGGGCTTCCCCTTTCAATGCGTGAAGCGCCGGCGGGATGCCGCCGGCGCTGAATTCGTGTTTTGGGTTGTCAGTCGCGCGACGTCCCGGCTGTCTGAACGGACAACCGGTCGAGCGCGTATTCGAGTGCGTACAGATAACCCTTCCAGCCGAGGCCGCAAATCACGCCCTCTGCCTGGTCGGAGAAATACGAGTGATGCCTGAACGGTTCTCGACGATGCACGTTCGACAGATGAATCTCGACGAACGGGATGCCGACGCCCGCTAGTGCGTCCCGGATCGCTACGCTCGTATGCGTGTACGCGGCGGGATTAATCAGGATGAAATCGGTCTTCTCGGTCCGGGCGGCCTGGATGCGATCGACGAGTGCGCCTTCGTGATTGCTCTGGAAGGTGGCCAGTTCGACGCCGGCGTCGGCTGCGCGGTCGGCGAGCGCCTGATCGATCTGCGGGAGCGTGACGCGGCCATACACCTCAGGTTCCCGGGTGCCGAGAAGATTGAGATTGGGGCCGTGCAGAACCAGCAGTCGCGTCATGGTCGCTTCGTTTTCCGTGGAATTGGCCGCACTTTAGCGCTGATTAGAGAAATTTGTCTAGTTTCTCGAGCACCCGCGACGATCCGGCGCCTTTCCGGGATAGCCGCAACTGGCCGAACTTCCGACAATTCCGCTCGAATGTCGGGCAACCTGGACCCAAACGTTCTCAACTAAACGTCAATAAGTTGTCGACGTCACAGCGCGTCGAGCGTCCGTTTCAGCTCGTCGGGCTTGACCTGTCCTAATTTTGTCGACCGTACGACCCCTTTTGCGTCAATTACGACGGTATAAGGCAAACCGCCCGCGTTGTTGCCGAATGCGCGGGCGAGGTCAGCGCCGCCGAATCCGGCGACGAAAATCGGGTAGTCGACGGGCACTTTCTGAAGGAACGCCTTCACGTTCTTATCCGAGTCGACGCCGAGTCCCACGAACTCGATGCCTTTCTTCGCGTATTCCTTATGCAACTGCGACAGCGACGGCATTTCCTCGACGCACGGTCCACACCACGACGCCCAGAAGTTGACGACGACGGGATGGCCCTTGAACCCGGCGAGCGACTGCGGCTTGCCGTCCGCGTTCGTGACGTTCGCCGACCACAGCTGGTTGACGGCGTTGTTGTCGGCGGGCGCGGCGTTCGCGACGCCCGCGAGGTCGTTGCTGCCGAGGAACCAGTGGCTCGCTACTGCTCCTCCCACCGTTGCGACGACGGCCACAGTCGCGATTGCCAGAATGCGCTTCATATATAGAGAGTGTGTCAGTTAGAGGAAAGGCGAGCCGTCGCTCTCGTCGATCAGCGCCTGCACTGCGCGAACGTCGGCCCTTGCGAGCCGGCCCCGCGCGTCGGCTCGCACTGCGCCGCGCAGGTCATCGGTGCTGTACAGCGCGACGTGGATACCGACGGGCTCGGCGTCCCGTCCTTCATCGGTCGGACGCCAGAGAAAGCTCAATGTTTCGACGTATCCGCGCCCCGCAAAGTGCCGGGTTTCGGAAACGTCGTACTGCACATTCGCATCCAGCAGGTAAATGGCGACTTCCTTCGGGTTATCGCAGAACGCTTGCAGATGTATGTCGGAATGCTCGCCAGCCGTACCGCCCAACACGGCCCCCGTCAGATAAGGATTGAACGGCGCGAGCCGCTGCATCCAGTCCAGCGCAATTTCTCTCAGGCGGCGCAGCACGGCCGGCTGGCTGTCGCCCTGAAACAGCGACTGGTATTCCCGGATTTCTTCCTCGATCTGGTCGTTATCCGGCAGCCATTCGCCCGCGACGCGCGTCTCCCCGACGACTTGCCGCGCAGCCTTGCGCTTGGCCGTCGAGTAGTCGAGACCGTCTTCGGCGATCATTCTCGCAGCTGCGATCGCGATTTCCTCGCGCACGCGCTGCGGATCGAAATGTGATTTGCGAACCATCCGTCAATGATACTAGAGAAAACCCGGTGGCCTTTTTGCGCGCGCCCGCGCCGCCCAAGGCTCGAGCGCGCGTTCGACGGCGCTTCGGAAAGCTCGCGCGCGCAGGAACGGGCGGGCCTGTCGGTTACAATAAGCGTCCTTTGCCGCGAGGGCTTTTCGGCCCTTTGCGCGCATCTCCTTCCACGCAAAACACGCCCTGCGGCGCGACAGCTTTTATGCACATTCACATCCTCGGCATCTGCGGCACGTTCATGGGCGGTCTCGCTGTTCTCGCGCGCAACGCTGGGCACACGGTGACGGGTTGCGACGCCGGCGTCTACCCGCCGATGAGCACGCAGCTCGAGGCGCAAGGGATCAAGCTGATCGAAGGCTGGGGCGTCGAGCAGCTCGACCTGAAGCCCGATCTCTTCGTGGTCGGCAACGTCGTGACGCGCGGCAATCCGCTGATGGAAGAAATCCTGAATCGCGGCCTGCCGTACACGTCCGGTCCGCAATGGCTCGGCGAGCATGTGCTGAGCGGCAAATGGGTGCTCGCGGTCGCGGGCACGCACGGCAAGACGACCACGACGTCGATGCTGACGTGGCTGCTCGAAGACGCCGGGATGAATCCAGGCTTCCTGATCGGCGGGGTGCCGTTGAATTTCGGCGTGTCGGCGCGGCTGACCGATTCGAGCTTCTTCGTGATCGAAGCCGACGAATACGACACGGCGTTCTTCGACAAGCGCTCGAAGTTCGTCCATTACCGGCCGCGCACGGCGATCCTGAATAACCTGGAATTCGATCACGCCGACATCTTCCCGGATCTCACTGCGATCGAAACGCAATTTCATCACCTCGTGCGCACGGTGCCGGGCATCGGCCGCATCGTGTCGAATGGCCGCGAAGACGCGCTCGAACGCGTGCTGACGCGCGGCTGCTGGAGCGATGTGGAGCGCTTTGGCGTCGAAGGCGGCTGGCAGGCGCTGCCCGCTGAAGACGGTGTCGCCGTCGACGAGCGCTTCGCCGTCTATCACGGCGGCGAGCGTGTCGGCGTGGTCGACTGGCAGGTGCAGGGCGACCACAACCGGATGAACGCCATCGCCGCGATCGCCGCAGCGCGCCACATCGGTGTGCCGCCCGCGCAGGCCGCGAAGTCGCTGTCGACCTTCCGCAACGTGAAGCGCCGGATGGAAGTGCGCGGCAGCGTCGACGGCGTGACCGTCTACGACGATTTCGCGCATCACCCGACGGCGATCCAGACGACGATCGCCGGCCTGCGCACGCGGGTGGGCCGCGACAACACACGCGTACTCGCCGTGTTGGAGCCGCGCTCGAACACGATGAAGCTCGGCGTGATGAAGGCGCAGTTGCCGTCGAGCCTCGCCGACGCCGACCTCGTATTCGGCTACGGCGCGCCGGCGGGCAAGGACGCGCTCGGCTGGGACCTCGCCGAAGCGCTCGCGCCGATGGGCGGCAAGGCGCTGGCGTTCAGCGACATCGACGCGCTGGTCAAAGCCATCGTCGCGGCGGCGCAGCCTGGCGATCACGTACTCGTGATGAGCAACGGCGGCTTCGGCGGTGTGCACCAGAAGCTGCTCGACGCGCTGTCGGCGCGCCCGGCGGAGCAGGCGCGGGGCGTCGCGTGATTCTCTATCTGCACGGTTTCCGCTCGTCGCCCAATTCGTTCAAGGCGCGCGTGATGGCCGGGCGGCTTGCCGCGCTCGGCCGCAGCGCAGAATGGTGCTGTCCGATGCTGCCCGTGTCGCCGCTCGAAACCGTGGCGCTCGTCGAAGAACTGGTCGCCGCGGCCAGGCCGGCGCATGTGACGATGATCGGCAGTTCGCTCGGCGGCTACTTCGCGACGCATCTCGCTGAAAAGCACGGCTGGCGCGCGTTGCTGCTGAACCCGGCCGTCGTGCCGCAGCGCGACCTGAGCCACTATCTCGGCGAGCAGCCGTTGTGGCACGGCGGTGGCAGCATCGTCGTCGAGCCGCATCATCTGGATGAATTACGCGCGCTCGGCGTTGCGTCGATCACGCGCCCCGAACGCTATTATCTGATTGCCGCCACCGGCGACGAAGTGCTCGATTATCGCGAAATGCTCGCGCACTATCCCGGCGTGCGGACGAAACTGATCGAAGGCAGCGACCACGCGATCAGCGAGTTTCCCGATTATGTCGACGACGTGCTCGCGTTTTGCGACGCCGCCGACGCCGAGCCGCCCGCGCCACGCGAGGCGGCATGATCCGATGATCCGCAAACGGCGCGCGCCGTCCGGCACGCGCGTTGCGGAGCACCACACCGAACACGACGCCGACGCACAATCACGCAGCACCGCGCGCCGGCCGACGCAAGCCAGAACGAGAGTATTGAGTGAACGTTTTCTTTGAGGAATCGGGCAGTTTCAAGGCGGGCAGCGTGCTGTCGCGTCAAGGCGACGCGTTCCAGGTCGAGCTGCCTGGCGGACGCCGCGCGAAAGTCCGCGCGAAAGACGTGCTGATCGAGTTCGAGAAGCCGACGGCGGGCGAGCTGATGGAGCAGGCCGATGCCGTCGCGCAGGAGATCGATCTCGACTTTCTGTGGGAATGCGCGCCGGAAGAAGAATTTCCGTTTGCGACGCTCGGCGCCGAGTATTTCGGCGACTCGTTCGGACCCGTCGAGCGCGCGGCGCTGATCCTGCGCATGCACGGCTCGCCCGTCTATTTTCGCCGCAAGGGGCGCGGCCAGTATCAGCGCGCGCCCGAAGAGCAACTGAAAATGGCGCTCGCGTCGCTCGAGCGCAAGCGCCAGCAGGCGCTCGTCCAGCAGAGCTACGAAGAGGAACTGAAGGCGGGCCGCCTGCCGGACGGATTCCAGAGCAAGGCGCTCGGACTGCTGACGAGGCCCGACAAGAACGCGATCGAATACAAGGCGCTCGAAGCGGCAGCGGCGGCGCGCGGGATTTCGGCGGCGCGTCTGATGCTCGAATGCGGCGGCATTCCGTCGGCGCGCGCGCTGCACGAAGCGCGTTTCCTGTCCGAATACTTTCCGCACGGCACGGGTTTTCCGCACGTGACGATCGGCGAGCTGCCGGACGATTTGCCGCAAGCCGAAGTCGAAGCCTTCTCGATCGACGACGTGACCACGACTGAAATCGACGACGCCTTCTCCGTCGAGCATCTGGCCGACGGGCGCGTGCGAATCGGCATTCACATTGCTGCACCCGCGCTCGGCATCGCACGCGGCGATGCCGTCGATGCGATCGCGCGGGGCCGTCTGTCGACCGTGTACATGCCGGGCGACAAGATCACGATGCTGCCCGATTCCGTCGTGGACAAATTCACGCTCGCCGAAGGCGGCTTGCGGCCGGCGCTGTCGCTGTACAGCATCGTGAATCGCGAGACGCAGGAAATCGTCGCGAGCGAAACGCGCGCCGAACTCGTCTACGTGAAGAACAATCTGCGCCACAACACGCTCGACGAACTCGTGACGGAAGAGGCGCTCGCCAACGGCACGGGCGACTATCCGCACAAGGAAGACATCGCGGTGCTGTGGCCGTTCGCGCAGTCGCTGTTCGAGAAGCGCCAGGTCGCGCGCGCGGGCTACGGCCTGAAGCGCGAAGTGCAGCGCAATACCGATTTCAACTTCTACGTCGAAGGCGAGCACGTGTCGATCACGCCGCGCCGACGCGGTTCGCCGCTCGATACGATCGTCGCCGAACTGGCGATCCTCGCGAACTCGACGTGGGGCGCGTTCCTGCACGATCACGGCGTGCCGGGCATCTACCGCTCGCAGCGCGCGTTCGGCGCGCCGACGGGCCCGAAACGCACGCGCATGCAGACGACGGCCGCGCCGCACGAAGGCCTCGGCGTTGCGCAGTACGCGTGGAGCACGTCACCGCTGCGCCGCTATGTCGACCTCGTCAACCAGTGGCAGCTGATCGCTTGCGTGCAGCACGGCGTGACGGCCAAGCTCGTGTCGCCGTTCAAGCCGAAGGACGCCGATCTGTTCGCCGTCGTGCAGGGCTTCGACGACACCTACAGCGCATACGCCGATCATCAGCGGCGCATGGAGTATTTCTGGTGTCTGCGCTGGCTCACGCAGGAGAACAGGAAGCAGGTGGTCGCGTCGGTGGTGAAGGGCGATCTCGTGCGGCTCGAAGAAGTGCCGCTGCTGCTGCATGTGCCCGGGCTCGGCGTGCATGCGCGCGGCACGCGGCTGATGCTCGAAGTGATGTCGGTGGATGAGCTGACGATCGAGGCATCGGTGCGTCCGCTGCACGTGCTCGATGCGCCGACGGTGACGAGCGGCGCGGAAGAAGAGGACGAGGGCGACGAGGAGATCATCGACGCCGCCGACGCATCCGCCGAAAGCGAAGCGGAAGCGCAGGCCGAGGCCGATACCGCGACGAACGCGGCGGACGGCGAACCGGCCGCCGGAAACGATTCGTCGGATTCTGCTGATCAAAAAGACCCGAAACAGGACGTGGGCCATCACGCGACGGAGCCCAGCCGATGAGCACAACGCCGCTCCAGCGCGACCGCTATGCGGTGATCGGCAATCCGATCGCGCACAGCAAGTCGCCGTTCATCCATGCGCGTTTCGCCGAGCAGACAGGCGAGCCCGTCGAATACGGCCGTCTGCACGCGCCCGTCGATCAGTTCGCGGCGCACGTGCGCGCGTTCATCGACGAAGGCGGGCGCGGCCTGAACGTGACCGTGCCGTTCAAGCTCGACGCACACGCGTTCGCCACGTCGCTGTCGCCGCGCGCGGCCGCGGCGGGCGCGGTCAATACGCTGCGCTTCGAGAAGGACGGCAGCATCTACGGCGACAACACCGACGGCTTCGGCCTCGTGCGCGACATCGAAGTGAATCTGCGCGTGCCGCTCGCGGGTGCGCGCGTGCTGCTGCTGGGCGCGGGCGGCGCGGCGCGCGGCGTCGTGCTGCCGATACTCGAGCGCAAGCCGCATACGCTGACCATAGTGAACCGCACGGCATCGAAGGCCGACGCGCTGATCGCGCAGTTCGCGAGCGCGGCAAGCGACGCGGCGTGCCGTCTGACGGGCGGCGGCGCCCAGGCGATCGAACCGGGCGCGTACGACGTGATCGTCAACGCGACGGCGAGCAGCCTCGATGCGTCGCGTCCCGAGTGCGACGACGGCGCGTTCGGCGCGGGCACGCTCGCGTACGACATGATGTACGGCGCGCAGCCGACCGTGTTTATGCAGCACGCCAGCAAGCTGGGCGCGCGCGCGGCGGACGGACTCGGCATGCTGGTCGAGCAGGCGGCGGAGTCGTTCTTCGTGTGGCGCGGCGTGCGTCCCGATGGCGCGCCCGTGCTCGCCGCGCTGCGCGAGATGCTGCGCGCGCCGCAAAGCGCGTGAGCGCGAGCAGCGCCCACGCGTTCCCCGACTTCACGGCACAGCGACGACGATGACACAAACGAGGCGTGCGAGCAGGCCCGGATCGAATGCGGGGCCGACGCGCTGGGTGGCCTACGCAGTCGCGGTGTTCGTCGCCGCCTGGTTCGCAACGCAGTTGTTCTACTTCGCGCAAATCGCGTTATGGAATTACGTGAATCCGCGATCGACGGCGTTCATGCGTTCCGACGCCTGGCGTCTGTCGCAGGATCGTCCCGATCTGTCGATCCAGCGCATATGGGTGCCCTACGATCAGATCTCGCGCAATCTGAAGCGCGCGATCATCGCGTCGGAAGATGCGAATTTCGTCAATAACAACGGCTACGAAACCGACGCGATTCTCCAGGCTTGGGAGAAGAACAAGGCGCGCGGCAAGATTGTCGCGGGCGGTTCGACGATCACTCAGCAGCTCGCGCGCAATCTGTTTTTGTCGCGAGAAAAGAGCTATATCCGCAAGGGCCAGGAACTGATCATCACGTGGATGCTCGAGACGCTAATGGACAAGGAGCGAATCTTCGAGATCTATCTGAATTCGGTCGAATGGGGCAATGGTGTGTATGGCGCGGAAGCGGCGGCGCGCTATTACTTCAAGACGTCGGCGGCGAAGCTGACGGCGGGCCAGTCGGCGAGGCTCGCGGTGATGCTGCCGAGACCGAAATACTTCGACGAGCATCGCAGCTCCGGCTATCTCGCGCAGCGCGCACGGGTCATCGCCCGCAGAATGGGCGCGGCGGAATTGCCGGATTGATTGTCCGGTTTCAAGGCGTAATAAAAACGGCGATTATTTTCCGGATAATCGCCGTTTTTATTTTGACGAGTCGGGCTATTTGAATCTGTAATTCGCTCCGACGGTAATGCTGTTATTTACCCAATGGGTATTGTATGCATTGGCTGCATCATGAGTCCATTCGGAGAACAAGCTCACATTTTTCGTGAATTGATATTCGACGCCAATGCCGTAATGGAAGGCCGACGAGGGCCAGTTGGTGGTTACGCCAAGGCGCGCATACGGCATGAATCGATCGATCGGATAGCCAATCTTTGCATCGACTCCGCCGTCCTTGTAGGTCGCGGAACCGTGGTGCAGATCGGCGAATGCGTCAGCGCCAAGTACCAACGGGCCAAGATTGAAACCATAGCCGACCACCACGCCAGGGAAGAACGTCGTGTGCGACGGCTTTGCCATTGCGCCCGATGCACTCGAAAAGTTCGCACCAGCCTTGACGCCGACATAAGGACCGGAGAAGTCAGCTACCAACTGATCGTGCGTCGGTTGTGCGTGAGCCATGCCGGCGCCGACAATTGCCGCGCATATAAATAGCGGTTTGAATCTGTTCATGATTTTATCGGTATTTTAAATTGAGTTGCGAGAATGCCAGCGAATCGAAAATGTTCGGCATTGGCCTGGTTTGGACAACTGTCGGCGGCATTTAGTGATTTGCTTTAGCGTAAGCAGGCTAAGCAAGCAAAAGCGGACTCTCAATCGGATGACTCCGAAACCCATATCGCCCATCTTTGATTTCGCTAATTCCTGACTACAGACACTTATCGCCAGGCAGGAGGATTGTGGATATTTCTGTCGGATATTCCGTAGCTCCGTCGCCGGCGGCGTCGTCCCAACATATGAGCGTTGCGTTCATATGTTGGTGAATCTCAAAAAAGCGCCCTACAATCCGGTTCAACAAGCCGAACGACACCGGCAAGAATCACCGCTCCCTCGCCAACGCCATGCGCGGCGCATGAAGCGGGATGAAACTGGAGACGCCACGCCATGCTTTCCTGCACCTTGCTGCACGACACGCGCGCTGCGCACACACTGCACGCGCCACTTCGAGTCGCTCCGGACGCGAGCCGCCAAGCCGGCACCTCGCGGTAACCCTCTCTGCACGTTGCCCACCCGCCATGAACAAAGCGATGACTACCCACGCCGAGTCAGAAGCGCCAGATGTGCAGGACGCGTCTGCAGCATCCGAAGCGTCTGAAGCACCGGAAGCACCAGGAACGCAGAAGGGCGACGCCGCGCGTAAGCCCGCGCCGCGCTCCGCGAACGGTGCCGTCGTTCCGACGCCGCCCGCCGACAGCATCGGCCTGCCGAGCACGCTGCTCGACATCACGCCGCAGCAGGCGGGCACGCAGACGCTGCTGCGCGGCCTCGCGATTCTCGAAGCCGCTGCAGCGGGCGTGCGCGATCTGCGCACCTTCGGCGCCGCGCTCGGCACGACGCGCAGCACGACGCACCGGCTCGTCAGCAGCCTCGTGCAGGCGCGTTATCTGCGCCAGGTGCAGGGCGGCTATCTGCTCGGTCCGAAGCTGATCGAGCTCGGCACGATTGCGCTCGAACAGATGCCGCTCACGACGGTCGCACGTCCGCATCTGGAGTCGCTCGCCGAAATGACGCACGACACCATCCATCTCGGCGTGCGCGACGGCGACGACGTGCTGTACATCGACAAGATCCCCGGCACGCGCGGCCTTGAAATGCGCTCGCGCGTCGGCCACCGGATGCCGCTCGCGTCGACGGGCATCGGCAAGGCGATGATGCTCGACCTCGTTCCCGATCAATGGCAGTCGCTGTTCGACGCGTCGCGGCGCGCGCTCGCGGGCGTCAGCTTCAAGCCCGACAACCGGCCCGATCAGCAGACCTTCATGCAGCGCATGACGAACTACTCGGCGGGTGGCTTCACGTTCGATCTCGAAGAGAACGAAGCCTCGATCCGTTGCGTGGCCGCGCCCGTGCGCGACGCGTCGGGTTCGATCGTCGCGGCGCTGTCGGTGGCGAGCACGATTCCGTACATGTCGCTCGAGCGCATGGACGAGCTGATTCCCGTCGTGCAGCGCGAAGCGCGCGCAATCTCCGAAGAACTGGGCTGGCGTGTTCCGCAACCGACTACGCGCAGGATCAAACGATGACTCAGACGGGTTCGACCCTGTCCATGCAACGCGCCGAGCCGGCAAGCGGCGCCGCGTTGATCGCGCTCGACTGGGGCACGACCTCGCTGCGCGCGTATCTGTTCGACGCGAACGGCGCGGTGCTGGAGACGCGCGCATCGACGGCAGGCATCATGAATCTGCCGCGCCCCGCTGCGGAAGGCGGTTTCGATGCCGCGTTCGATGCCGCGGTCGGCGCGTGGCTGGACCGCTCGCCCGAACTGCCCGTGATCGCTGCGGGCATGGTCGGCAGCGCGCAGGGCTGGAAGGAAGCGCCGTATGTGAATACGCCCGCGAGCGCCGATGCGCTCGTCGACGGCATCGTGCGCGTGCAGACGGCGCGCGGCGTGCCGCTCAACATCGTCCCCGGCGTGCTGCAGAACGGCGAGCTGCCGAACGTGATGCGCGGCGAGGAAACACAGATTTTCGGCGCGCTGGCTTGCGCCGCTGCGTCGGGCGCCGCTGCATCGGCGGCCGGCAAGGGCGTGCTGATCGGCCTGCCCGGCACGCACGCGAAATGGGTGATGGTGCGCGACGCGAAGATCGAGCGCTTTCACACGTTCATGACGGGCGAAGTGTTCGCGGCGCTCACCGAGCACACGATTCTCGGCCGCACGATGGTCACGCCCGACCGTCCCGACACGGATGCGTTTCTGCGCGGCGTGCGAGTCGCCCGCGAAAAGGGCCAACCCGGCGTGCTTGCGACGATCTTCAGCACGCGCACGCTCGGCCTGACGGCTCAACTGACGCGCGAGCAGCAGCCCGACTATCTGTCCGGTCTCCTGATCGGCCACGAACTGGGCGGCCTCGAAGCCGCGCTCGCGCAACAGCAATCGACGCTCGCCGGCCGGTCGTTGCAACTGATCGGCAACGAAGCGCTGTGCGAGCGCTACGTGCTCGCGCTCGACCAGTTCGGCTGCCATCGGGCGGAACTCGTGAGGCACGCGACGGAGCGCGGCTTGTGGCGCATCGCGACGCAAGCAGGCCTCGTCGGCGAGGCGTCGGGCGCCGCGCAGGCGAACTGAAGCGACCTGAAGCGACCTGAAGCGACCTGAAGCGGAATCGACCTGAAGCGGTGGGCGACGAACAGCAACTGACACAGCAAGCGATATAGGAACCGACATGCAACTCGATCTGAATCTGCCCGCACCGTATCAGCCGCACGCCGGCCTGATGGCCGCTTTCGAAGCGTGTCCGCTGATTGCGATCATGCGCGGCATCACGCCGGCCGACGCCGCCGATCACGGCCGCGCGCTCTACGAAGCCGGCTTCCGGATCATCGAAGTGCCGCTGAATTCGCCGAATCCGTTCGACAGCATTTCGGCCATTCGCCAGGCCATTCCCGTCGATGCGATCGTCGGCGCGGGCACGGTGCTGCGCGGCGAGCTCGTGCACGACGTGAAGGCGGCGGGCGGCGAGCTGATCGTGATGCCGCACAGCGACCCTGAAGTGGTGACGACGGCGAAGTCGCTCGCGATGGCCTGCGCGCCCGGCGTCGCGACGCCGACGGAAGCGTTCCTCGCGCTGAAGAACGGCGCCGACGTGTTGAAGATGTTCCCGGCCGAACAACTCGGCTGCCAGGTCGTGAAGGCGTGGCGCGCGGTGATCCACAACGACGTGCCGTTGCTTCCCGTCGGCGGCATCGCGCCGGACAACATGGGCCCGTTCCTGAGCGCGGGCGCGAACGGTTTCGGGCTGGGCTCGGCGCTGTACAAGCCGGGTCAGCCGGCGACGGCGACGGCTTCGAACGCGAAGGCGTTCATCAACGGCCTGCGCATCGCACGCGCGGGCGTGAAGAAATGAACCGCCTCGCGGGCAAGGTCGCGCTGGTGACGGGCGCGGGACGCGGCATCGGCGCAGCGATCGCGGCGGCGTTCGCACGCGAAGGCGCGGCAGTCGTGCTGGCGGAACTCGATATCGAAACAGCACGAAAGACGGCCGCCGACATCGCGTCGCAAACGGGCGGCAAGACGCTCGCCGTGCAGACGGACGTCACGCAACCGGCTTCCGTGCAGCGCGCGGTGAGCGAGGGCGAAAAGGCGTTCGGCCCGATCGGCGTGCTCGTGAACAACGCGGGCATCAACGTCTTTTGCGACCCGCTGACGATGACCGACGACGACTGGCGCCGCTGTTTCGCCGTCGACCTGGATGGCGTGTGGAACGGTTGCCGCGCGGTGCTGCCGGGGATGGTCGAGCGCGGCGAGGGCAGCATCGTGAACATCGCGTCGACGCACTCGTTCAAGATCATTCCGGGCTGCTTTCCGTATCCCGTCGCGAAGCACGGCGTGATCGGCCTCACGCGCGCGCTCGGCATCGAATACGCGCCGCGCAATGTGCGTGTGAACGCGATCGCGCCCGGCTATATCGAAACGCAGCTGACGCACGACTGGTGGAATACGCAATCCGATCCGGCCGCTGCGCGTCAGGCGACCCTCGATCTGCAGCCGATGGGACGCATCGGCAAGCCGGAGGAAGTTGCGATGACAGCCGTTTTTCTCGCGTCGGATGAAGCGCCATTCATCAACGCGAGTTGCATCACGGTCGATGGCGGACGCTCTGTGCTCTATCACGACTGAGCCGTACAGAAGAAAGCGGAACGAAGCAGTAGCGAAGGAACAGAAGAAAAGCAGCAAAGCCGCCTCGCAAGAAGAGGCGACGGTGTCGACCGCTTGACGCGCTGGCCGCGTGTGTCAAAGCCGGTACAAGAAGACGCGGCCAATACCTTCTCGTTACTCACTAGTCAGGAGACACGCATTATGAAACGCAGAATTTTCCTCACGCTGGCAGCGGCGGCGACGGCGGTGCTCTTCAACGCACCCGTCGCGCAAGCCGCCGACCCGGTCAAGATCGGCTTTCTCGTGAAGCAGCCGGAAGAGCCGTGGTTCCAGGACGAGTGGAAGTTCGCCGAAACGGCCGCCAAGGAAAAGGGCTTCACGCTGGTGAAGATCGGCGCGCCGTCGGGCGAGAAGGTGATGAGCGCAATCGACAACCTCGCTGCGCAAAAGGCGCAGGGCTTCGTGATCTGCACGCCGGACGTGAAGCTCGGACCGGGCATCGTCGCGAAGGCGAAGGCTGACGGCCTGAAGATGATGACGGTGGACGACCGTCTCGTCGACGGCGCGGGCAAGCCGATCGAATCGGTGCCGCATATGGGCATCTCGGCTTACAACATCGGCAAGCAGGTCGGCGAAGGCATCGCGGCTGAAATCAAGAAGCGTGGCTGGGACGTGAAGGAAGTCGGCGCGATCGACGTGACCTACGAGCAGCTGCCGACGGCTCATGACCGCACGTCGGGCGCAACGGATGCGCTCCTTGCCGCCGGTTTCCCGAAGGCCAACGTGATCGCCGCGCCCCAAGCAAAGACCGACACGGAAAACGCGTTCAACGCAGCGAACATCGCGCTGACGAAGAATCCGCAGTTCAAGCACTGGGTCGCCTACGGCCTGAACGACGAAGCCGTGCTCGGTGCGGTGCGCGCAGCGGAAGGCCGCGGCTTCAAGGCCGACAACATGATCGGCGTCGGCATCGGCGGCGCGGACTCGGCATTGAACGAGTTCAAGAAGCCGAACCCGACGGGCTTCTTCGGCACCGTGATCATCAGCCCGAAGCGCCACGGCGAAGAGACGTCGGAACTGATGTACGCGTGGATCACGCAAGGCAAGGAACCGCCGAAGCTCACGCTGACGCAGGGCATGCTCGCCACGCGCGACAACGTCGGCGAAGTGCGTGAAAAGATGGGCCTCGCAGCGAAGTAAGCGGGCAGAAGGGCGCAGGCGCGTGAATGCCGTCGGGCGGCATTCACGCGCTGCGCGCAGGACGGAACGGATCGGAAGCAGGCGAAGGCAAGCCGTCGTGCAGGCGAACAAGAGACGACTATGCAGACGACTATGCAGACGACCGCGGCCAGCGCGAAGGATCAATCGAAGCAACAGGAGGCAAAGTGTCAGCGACGCTGCGTTTTGACAATATCGGCAAGGTGTTTCCAGGCGTGCGTGCGCTCGACGGAATTTCTTTCGACGTGCACGCTGGCCAGGTGCATGGCCTGATGGGCGAAAACGGCGCAGGGAAATCGACCCTGCTGAAAATTCTCGGCGGTGAATATCAGCCGGATTCCGGCCACGTGCTGATCGACGGCAACGAGGTGCATTTCGCGAATGCAGGCGCGTCGATTGCCGCGGGGATCGCGGTGATTCACCAGGAACTGCAGTACGTGCCGGACCTGACGGTATCGGAAAACCTGCTGCTGGGCCGCTTGCCCAACACGATCGGCTTCGTGAAGAAGGCCGATGCGAAGCGCTACGTGCGCGAGCGGCTCAAGGCGATGGGCGTCGATCTCGATCCGAACGCGAAGCTGCGCAAGCTCTCGATCGCGCAACGGCAGATGGTCGAAATCTGCAAGGCGCTGATGCGCAACGCTCGCGTGATCGCGCTCGACGAACCGACGAGTTCGCTGTCGCATCGCGAGACGGAAGTGCTGTTCAAGCTGGTGCGCGATCTGCGCGCCGACAACCGCGCGCTGATCTACATCTCGCACCGGATGGACGAGGTCTATCAGCTGTGCGACGCGTGCACGATCTTCCGCGACGGCCGCAAGGTCGCGTCGCATCCGACGCTCGAAGGCGTGAGCCGCGACACGATCGTCAGCGAAATGGTCGGCCGCGAAATCTCGGACATCTACGGCTACCGGCCGCGCGACCTGGGCGAAGTGCGCTTCTCGGCGAAGAACATCGAAGGCCGTCCGCTCGCCGAGCCCGCGAGCTTCGACGTGCGGCGCGGCGAGATCGTCGGCTTCTTCGGTCTCGTCGGCGCGGGCCGCAGCGAACTGATGCACCTCGTCTATGGCGACGATCCGAAGAAGGGCGGCGAGCTCGTGCTCGACGGCAAGCCGATCAAGGTGAAGAGCGCCGGCGAAGCGATCCGCCAGGGCATCGTGCTGTGCCCGGAAGACCGCAAGGAAGAGGGCATCGTGGCGATTGCGTCGGTCGCGGAGAACATCAACATCAGCTGCCGCCGTCACTATCTGAAGGCGGGCGTGTTTCTCGACCGCAAGAAGGAAGCCGAAACGGCCGACCGCTTCATCAAGCTGCTGAAGATCAAGACGCCGAGCCGCCGTCAGAAGATTCGCTTCCTGTCGGGCGGCAACCAGCAGAAAACGATTCTGTCGCGCTGGCTGGCCGAGCCCGATCTGAAGGTGGTGATTCTCGACGAGCCGACGCGCGGCATCGACGTCGGCGCGAAGCACGAGATCTACAACGTGATTTATCAGCTCGCGGAGCGCGGCTGCGCGATCGTGATGATTTCGTCGGAGCTGCCTGAAGTGCTGGGCGTGTCCGACCGTATCGTCGTGATGCGGCAAGGGCGCATTTCCGGCGAGCTGCCGCGCGGCGCAGCGACCGAGCAATCGGTGCTGAGCCTCGCGCTGCCGAAGAGTTCGTCGACGGCGCAAGCGGCATGAGTTTGCGCAGGACGTTTGCGCGCGTCGCGAACGAATACTGCGAACGAGCACTGAACGAGATCTGAATCCGACCGGGACGACAGCCCCGATAGACCGACAGCCCGTGGGGAACGGGAGGAGTGAACCAAATGCAAGCCAGAGAAAACCTCGCGCAACAGGCCGCCAAGAGCGCCGCCGAAGCGCTGATTCCGCAAGCCAGCGACAAGCAGAAGTGGTGGCAGCAGATCACCGAGTACAGCCTGATCGTGATCTTCGCGGTGATGTTCATCACGATGTCGCTGACCGTCGATCACTTCTTCTCGATCGAGAACATGCTGGGCCTCGCGCTGTCGATCTCGCAGATCGGCATGGTCGCGTGCACGATGATGTTCTGTCTCGCGTCGCGCGACTTCGACCTGTCCGTCGGCTCGACGGTGGCGTTCGCGGGCGTGCTGTGCGCAATGGTGCTGAACGCGACGGGCAACACGTTCATCGCGATCTTCGCGGCCGTCGTGGCGGGCGCGGTCATCGGCTTCGTGAACGGCGCGGTGATCGCGTACTTGCGCATCAACGCGCTGATCACGACGCTCGCAACGATGGAAATCGTGCGCGGCCTCGGCTTTATCGTGTCGCATGGGCAGGCAGTGGGCGTGTCCTCGGATACGTTCATCGCGCTCGGCAGCCTGTCGTTCTTCGGCGTGTCGCTGCCGATCTGGGTGACGCTGATCTGCTTCATCGCGTTCGGCGTCATGCTCAACTCGACAGTGTACGGCCGCAATACGCTCGCCATCGGCGGCAATCCGGAGGCATCGCGTCTCGCCGGCATCAACGTCGAACGCACGCGCGTCTTCATCTTCCTGATTCAGGGCGCGGTGACGGCGCTGGCAGGCGTGATTCTCGCGTCGCGCATCACGTCGGGTCAGCCGAACGCGGCGGAAGGCTTCGAGCTGAACGTGATTTCGGCGTGCGTGCTGGGCGGCGTGTCGCTGCTCGGCGGCCGCGCGACGATTTCGGGCGTGGTGATCGGCGTGCTGATCATGGGCACCGTCGAAAACGTGATGAACCTGCTGAACATCGATGCGTTCTATCAGTACCTCGTGCGCGGCGCGATCCTGCTCGCGGCCGTGCTGCTGGACCAGTTGAAGAACCGTGGCTCGCGCGACTGATCGCGCGCAACAACCAACGTCAGAAGGAAACCGAACGATGTCGTCTCCGGCCAACGCGAATGCGCGCGACGAACACAGCGTCTATGCGCGCTATCCAAGCCTCGTGGACCGCACGGTGCTGATCACGGGCGGCGCGACGGGCATCGGCGCGTCGTTCGTCGAGCAGTTCGTCGCGCAGGGCGCGCGCGTCGCGTTCTTCGATATCGACGAAACGGCGGGCGATGCGCTCGCCGACTGCCTCGGCGATTCGCGCCACAAGCCGCTCTTTCTGTACGTCGATCTGATGGATATCGACGCGCTGAGGAAAGCGATCGCCGACGTGCGCGCCGCGGTGGGTCCCATCTCGGTGCTCGTCAACAATGCGGCGAACGATCAACGCCACAAGATCGAGGACGTCACACCTGAATCGTTCGACGCGGGCATCGCCGTCAACGTCCGTCATCAGTTCTTCGCGGCGCAGGCCGTTGCCGACGACATGAAGGCAGCGAGAGGCGGCTCGATCATCAACCTCGGCTCGATCAGCTGGATGCTGAAGAACGGCGGCTATCCCGTGTACACGATGGCGAAGTCGGCCGTGCAGGGGCTCACGCGCGGGCTCGCGCGCGATCTCGGTCCGCACAACGTCCGCGTCAATTCGCTGGTGCCGGGCTGGGTGATGACGGAAAAGCAGAAGCGCTTGTGGCTCGACGATGCGGGGCGGTTCGCGATCAAGCAGGGCCAGTGCATCGACGCCGAGCTGCTGCCCGAAGACCTCGCGCGGATGGCGCTTTTCCTCGCCGCCGACGACAGCCGCATGATCACCGCGCAGGACGTGATCGTCGATGGAGGCTGGGCATGAGCGACAGGACGCGAAGCGCGACGGAAAGCGAAGCGAACGACGCGGCGCCGAACGGGCAGGCGGCGCTGCTCGTCGATTCGCAATGCGCGCTTGGCGAGGGCGCGACGTGGGATGCGCGCGGCGGCTTCTTCTACTGGACCGATATTGAAGGCGCGCGTCTATGGCGGTACGATCCGCGCGATGGACGCAGCACGTTCTGGAGCATGCCTGAGCGGCTCTCGACATTCGCGCTCTGCGCCGATCCGCATTACATGCTGTTGGGTCTTGCGTCGCGGCTCGCTTTCTTCGAGCTTGCAACGGGACAGATCGAGCACATCGTCGATGTCGAAGCGGACATGAATACGCGCGTCAACGATGGACGCTGCGATCGCCAGGGGCGCTTCGTGTTCGGCACGAAGGACGAAGCGTCGCCCGTGCAGCCGATCGGAGGGTTCTACCGGCTGAATCACGATCTGTCGCTGGAGCGTTTGCCGTTGCCATCGCCGGCGATTTCGAACAGTATCGCGTTCAGCCCCGACGGCTCGACGATGTATTTCTGCGATTCGCCGACGCGCGAAATTCGTGCGTGCGATTACCAGGCGGACGGCCGCGTTTCGAACGAGCGCCTGTTCGCGAAGCTGACCGACGCAACGGGCGAGCCGGACGGCTCGACGGTCGATAGCGATGGCGGACTGTGGAACGCGCAATGGGGCGGACGACGCGTCGTGCGCTATGACGCGAGCGGCGTCGAGACGGAACGCATCGACGTGCCGACCGCGCAGCCCAGTTGCGTCGCGTTGGGCGGCGCGCAGATGGGCACGCTGTATGTGACGAGCGCGCGTGTCGGGCTCGAAGAGCAGGCGCTCGCTGCCGATGCGCTCGCCGGTGGCGTGTATGTCGCGACGCAGGGCCGGCGCGGCTTGCCGGAGCCTGTGTTCAACGGCTCGCCGTTGGCGCTCGCGGGTAGCAGGGGCGCGTAGCCGGTTGGAGCGAGATGCGCGCTATCGGAGGTGGTCGGTAGTCCTGGCAAATGGGCGGGGCAAATGCCCGTAGCAAATGCGCGTGGCAAATGGGCGTAGCAAATGCGCGTGGCAAATGCCCGAAGCGAAGCGCGGCCCAAAGCGCGTAGCAAACACGCGAAGCACGTGATCGAAAGAAGCATTCTGGAGCAGGGCAGTCCGCGCCCCGAAGGAAGTCCACGCGAGGGGCAGCATGCAGCAAAGACCCAAGAGGCGGCCGCTACGCCGCGCCGCCCGCATAAGCCGCCGTCTGCCGTCCAAAGCGCCGATGGCGATGTTCGATGCCTCTCATGGGAGCCTGATATGACTGTCGCGAATTCCGCTGTTCCGTCGTCTCCTCAGTCTCGCGCGCGGCGAGCGCGTCTTGCGGCCGCCGTGCAGCAACCGGTGCTGGCCGGGCCGAGCACGTCCGCAGTGGCGGTCGGCGCGGCGAGCGCCGGCGACGTCGCGTGCGTGACGCTCGCCAATTCCCTGTTGCGGCTCGACGTGGCGCCGACGCTCGGCGGCGGCATCACGCGCTTCGACTTCCGCAACGAAGGCACGCTCGTGCCCGTGTTCAGGCGCTGCCGCCATGTCGATGCGGACACCGACGCGAACGATCTCGCGTGCTATTCGCTGCTGCCGTATTCGAACCGGATCGGCGGCGGACAATTTACGCTGGGTGAGCGTGTGATCGACGTGCCGTGCAACCGCGCCGGTGAGCCGCTCCCCATCCACGGCGACGGCTGGCTCGCGAAGTGGGACATCGCAGCCGCCGATCACGACAGCGTCACGCTGACGCTCGACCGGCGCGACGGCAAGCCCTACGCGTATCGCGCGAAGCAGACTTACGCGCTCGAAGGCGCGACGCTCGTCATTACGCTCGAAGTCGAAAACACGGGACGCGAAGCGATGCCGTTCGGCGTCGGCGTGCATCCGTTTCTCGTGCGCGATGCCGACACGCAACTGTCGGCGGCAGCGGCGGGCCTCTGGCTTTCCGGCGACGACTGGCTGCCCGTGCGCCACGTTCCCGTGCCGCCCGCGTGGCAGTTCGGGGTTGCATATCCGCTGCCGCGCTCGATCGTCAATCATGCATTCACTGGCTGGAGCGGACACGCAACCGTGGTGTGGCCGAAGCGCCGGCTGTCGCTGACGATATCGACGAGCACCGAGTACTACATCCTCTACACGCCGACATCGAAGGACTTCTTCTGCTTCGAGCCCGTCGATCACCCGATCAACGCGATGAACCTGCCGGGCGGCGCGGCCGCCAATGGCATGACGATGCTCGCGCGCGGCGAGCGGCTCGTGCGCTCGTTCAGCTTTACCGTCGAGCGAACGGGATTGCGCGCGATGGCGGGCGGACGCGGCGCGAAGCGCGGGCAATGAGCGCGGCGCTCTCGTGATTGGCATGTGGTTGCTGAGTGGTCGTTGCCTGGTCGCTGCGTGGTCGCTTTGCAATGGCTGCGCGCGGACAGGCTGCGTCCACATCCGGCGGCGCGGGTAAAATACGCGGCTCATCAGTCATTGACGCGCCGCGAGATTTTCTATGTCCACATTCATCCAGACGCTCGACCACGCATGGCAGACCACGAATTCGCTGCTGTGCGTCGGACTCGACCCTGAGCCGTCGAAATTCCCCGGCACGTACGCCAACCGCTCGGACGCGATCTTCGATTTCTGCAAGAAGATCGTCGATGCGACGGCACCCTACGCATCGTCGTTCAAGCCGCAGATCGCGTACTTCGCCGCGCATCGCGCCGAAGAGCAGCTGGAGCAGCTGATCGCGCACATCCATCTGAAGCACCCGGGCCTGCCTGTGATTCTCGACGCGAAGCGCGGCGACATCGGCAGCACGGCGGAGCAATATGCGCGCGAAGCGTTCGACCGTTATCGTGCCGATGCCGTGACGGTGAATCCGTACATGGGTTTCGATTCGATCGAGCCCTACCTGGAACACGAGGGCAAGGGTGTGATCGTGCTGTGCCGCACGTCGAACCCGGGCGGCTCGGACCTGCAGTTCCTGGAGACGGGCGGCCGTCCGCTGTATCAGACCGTCGCGCGCCTTGCGGCGGAAAAGTGGAACGCGAAGGGCCAGTTGGGCCTCGTCGTGGGCGCGACGTTCCCGAAGGAAATCGAAGTGGTGCGCGGGATCGTCGGCGAGATGCCGCTGCTGATTCCGGGCATCGGCGCGCAGGGCGGCGACGTCGAGGCGACGGTGAAGGCCGGCCGCACTGCGGCGGGCACGGGGATGCTGATCAACTCGTCGCGCGCGATCCTTTACGCGGGCAAGGGCGACGACTGGGCGGAAGCAGCGGCGCAGGCGGCGAAGGATACGCGCGACCGTATCAATGCGTACCGGCAGGCATAACGAAAAGCTGTGCTTTTGATGGGGCGGCCGGTCAGCGCTGGCCGGCCGTGGGGCCGAGCTTCACGATCAGATCGCGATGCTGCGGGAACTCGTTCAGCAACGCCTCGACGCCGGCGATTTCGAATTCGCTGAACTCGAATCCCGGCGCGACCGTACAACCGACGAGTGCAACGCTCGTCGCATCGTCGCACCGGGCGGCGAACCAGCGGCCGGATCGAACGACGGCCTGAAACACGCAATCGGCTTCGGCGATCGCATCGCCGAGCCGATGAACGGTGAGCGCGCCGTCGTCTTCGAGCACGTACACATTGAGCGGATCGCCGGCGTAGAAGTGCCAGAGTTCGTCGGACTTGATCCGGTGCCACGCGGAGTGCGCGCCATCGCAGAGAAGGTAGTAGATCGCGGTGGATGCCGAGCGGCGTTCCGTCGAATCCTCGCGACAAATCGAATCAGCGGCGCGGTAGGTCTCGCGGAAGAAACCGCCTTCGGGATGCGGCTGGAGATCGAAGCGGCGGATCAGTTCATCGCGGTCAGTATTCGTGGCCATGATCTTCCGAGGAGCGCAAAGGCGGCGTGGGCTGCGTGTGAATGATGCGACGGGGAAACGGCGCGAGAACTAAAAAGAATCTAGCGATTCAGGCCGCTTTTCTCGCAAGGAACAAGGAAAGAAAAATCAACGCTCGCGCTCGTCGAGCAAAGTCAAAAGCCCGCGCAGCGCATGTGTCGCGGCCTGCACTCTGACCCGCTCGCGATCGCCTTTGAAAACCAGCGTCTCGACGACGGTATGCAGCCGGTTGCTCCAGCCGAAACACACCATGCCGACAGGCTTGGACTCGGTTCCGCCGCCGGGCCCGGCCACGCCCGTGATCGACAGCGCGATCTGCGCGCGGGAATTCCTCAATGCGCCTTCGACCATCGCCCGCGCAACAGGCTCGGACACCGCGCCATGCTTGTCGATCAGATCGGACGGCACGCCGATCATTTCGATCTTCGCCTGGTTGGAGTACGTCACGAAGCCGCGCTCGAACCATCCGCTGCTGCCCGAAATGTCGGTGATGGCCGTCGCGACCATCCCGCCCGTGCAGGATTCAGCCGTGGCAAGCATCAGCCGCTCGTCACGCAGACGATTGCCGGCGCGAATCGCGAGTTGATGAACGACGGAATCGGTAGCCATGCTGGACTCCGGGTAAGAGCGACGCCAGGGGCGCCGGGAGCACAAGGAGAAAATCAGACCGACATCCGCCAGAGCGCAATCACCAGCAACGTGAAAAACGCCGCGACGAGATCGTCGAACATGATGCCAAAGCCGCCTTTCAGTCTGCGGTCGAAATACCGGATGGGCGGCGGCTTCACCATGTCGAAGAAACGGAAGATGATGAACGCCCACAACTGGCCGGTGAAAGTGGCAGGCGTGACCATCAGCAGCACAAGCCAGAACGCGACGATCTCATCCCACACGACGGGCGACGGATCGTCGACGCCGAGCCTGTTGGCCGTGAAGCCGCAGATCCCGATGCCGGCGATGAAGCCGCCGACGATCAGAATGCCCCATTCGATGACCGTGAGCTGCGCGCTGAACGCCGCGAACGACGCCCATGCGAACAGCGTTCCGAAGGTGCCCGGCGCGATGGGTGACAGGCCACTGCCGAAGCCCAGAGACAAGATATGCAGCGGATGTGACAGCATGAAGCGCGCATTCGCGCGTCGCGGCCTGGGCGCGCGCGGCTCGCCCTGGCCGGAGCCGTTCGGCGACCCGTCCGGTCGTCCGTTCGTTGGCGCGTCGGAAAATTGGCCGGCGGAGCCAAGCGAGGTTTCATTCTGCATGGAAATGGTCGAAGCCTTGCAACGTCAAAGTGAGGGGGGCACCCGACGCGTCGTGCCAGGAGATCGCGGGCGCGGCGCCGGCTGAGTCGAGTGGAGTTATTGTACCGACGCGCGTCACGGGCACACCCGCCTGTTGACCCGCTGCAACGACTGCGGCACGCGCGGACGCGGGCGCGGTGAAGCACAGCTCGTAATCGTCGCCGCCCGCGATCGTGCAGCGGCGCTGGATGTCGGCGGAAAGGCGGCGCAGCGCATCCGAGCGCGGCAGCGCGTCGGCGTCGACCGTTGCGTTCAGGTGCGAGCGCTCCAGAATGTGCATCAGGTCGCCCGCGAGACCGTCCGAGATGTCGAGCGCCGCGCGCGCCACGCCGCGCAGCGCGAGGCCGAGCGCGATGCGCGGCTCGGGCAGCTCCATCGCGCGGCGGAATGTTGCGGTTTCGCTTGCATCGGCGGACCACTCGCCGCGCTGCACGCCAAGATTCGCGCGCGCGTCGCCCAATGCGCCCGACACCCAGATGTCGTCGCCGGGCTGCGCGGCATCGCGGCGCAGCGCGCTCTGCGGCGGTACCGAGCCGAACACGGTGATGCACAGATTGAGCGGCCCGCCCGTCGTATCGCCGCCGATCAGTTCGCAGCCGTGGCGCTCGGCCAGATCGAAGAGCCCGTCGCTGAACGCGGACAGCCAGTCGGTATCGGCCTTCGGCAACGAGAATGCCAGCGTGAATGCCTGAGGTTTCGCGCCCATCGCGGCAAGATCAGACAGATTCACCGCGAGCGCCTTGTGACCGAGCGCTTTTGGATCGACATCAGGAAAGAAGTGGTGGCCTTCGACCAGCATATCCGTCGAAATGGCGAGCATCTCGCCGGCGGGCGGGGCGAGCAGCGCGCAATCGTCACCGATTCCGAGCGCGGCGCGCTGCGGGTAAGTCGAACCTGACGCGCGGCGCGCGAAGAAGCGGTCGATGAGCGAAAACTCTGAAAGCATAGATGGGCGTGTCAGTGGGAACGGGCGGCCGAAGCGAGTGAATCGAGAGGCTCAAGAAACGCGAACCAGTCGCGGCGAAAGCCGTGACGAAATCGGGCGCTTTGCTTTCGCGCTGTTTCGGTCGCGGCACTTGCACCCGGATTGCAGGCTTCGATTCGTGGGATTGGCGCTACAATGCCGTCGAACACCTATTCTAATCCGCACTTTCACGTCCGCTCATGTCGACTCCCGTCAATACCAAACTCCGTGAAGCCGCTCTCGATTATCACGAATTCCCGACCCCCGGGAAAATCGCGATCGCCCCGACGAAGCAGATGATCAACCAGCGCGATCTGGCGCTGGCGTACTCGCCGGGCGTTGCGTTCGCGTGCGAAGCGATCGTCGAGGATCCGCTCAATGCCGCGCGCTTCACGGCGCGCAGCAACCTGGTCGGCGTCGTGTCGAACGGCTCGGCAGTGCTCGGCCTCGGCAACATCGGGCCGCTCGCGTCGAAGCCCGTGATGGAAGGCAAGGCCGTCCTCTTCAAGAAGTTCGCCGGGATCGACGTGTTCGACATCGAATTGAACGAGTCGGACCCGCACAAGCTGGTCGAGGTGATCGCCGCGCTGGAGCCGACTTTCGGCGGCATCAACCTGGAAGACATCAAGGCGCCCGACTGCTTCATCGTCGAGCGCGAGTGCCGCAAGCGCATGAAGATTCCCGTGTTCCACGACGACCAGCACGGCACGGCAATCGTCGTCGCGGCGGCGTTCACGAACGGCCTGAAGGTGATCGGCAAGGATATCCGCGAAGTGAAGCTGGTCGCGTCGGGTGCGGGCGCGGCGGCGCTCGCGTGTCTGAACCTGCTCGTCGATCTCGGCCTGCCGCTCGAAAACATCTTCGTGACCGACCTGGCCGGCGTCGTCTACAAGGGCCGCGTCGAACTGATGGACCCGGACAAGGAGCGCTTCGCGCGTGAAACCAACGCGCGCACGCTGTCGGACGTGATCGCTGGCGCGGACGTGTTCCTCGGCCTGTCGGCGGGCGGCGTGCTCAAGCAGGAAATGGTCAAGCAGATGGCGGACAAGCCGCTCATTCTCGCGCTCGCCAACCCGACGCCGGAAATCCTGCCCGAACTCGCGCTGGAAGTGCGCCCGGATGCCGTGATCGCGACGGGCCGCACCGACTATCCGAACCAGGTCAACAACGTCCTGTGCTTCCCGTTCATTTTCCGCGGCGCGCTCGACGTCGGCGCGACGGTCATTACGAAGGAAATGGAAATCGCCGCGGTCAACGCGATCGCGGAACTGGCGCGCCAGGAGCAGTCTGACATCGTCGCGACGGCGTACGGCATTCAGGACCTGTCGTTCGGTCCGGAATATCTGATTCCCAAGCCTTTCGATCCGCGCCTGATCGTCAAGATCGCGCCCGCCGTCGCGCAGGCCGCGATGGATTCTGGCGTCGCGACGCGTCCGATCGAGGACATGGAGGCGTACACGCAGCATCTGCAGCAGTTCGTCTACCACAGCGGTACGACGATGAAGCCGATCTTCCAGCTCGCGCGCGGCGTCGAGCCGGAAAAGAAGCGCATCGTGTTCGCGGAGGGCGAAGAAGAGCGCGTGCTGCGGGCGGTGCAGATCGTCGTCGACGAGAAGCTCGCGAAGCCGATCCTGATCGGCCGTCCCGCTGTCATCGAGCAGCGCATTGCGAAGTATGGCCTGCGCCTCGTCAACGGCCAGGATTACACCGTGGTCAACACCGATCACGACGAGCGTTATCGCGACTTCTGGCAGACGTATCACAAGATGATGTGCCGCAAGGGCTTCACCGAGCAGATGGCGAAGCTCGAAATGCGCCGCCGCACGACGCTGATCGGCTCGATGCTGGTGACGAAGGGCCACGCGGACGGCATGATCTGCGGCACGGTCAGCACGACGCACCGCCATCTGCACTTCATCGACCAGGTGATCGGCAAGAAGGAAGGCGCGAAGGTCTACGCGGCGATGAACGCGCTGGTGCTGCCGGGCCGGCAGATCTTCCTCGTCGATACGCACGTGAACGTCGATCCGACGGCGCAAGAGCTGGCCGAAATCACGATCATGGCGGCGGAAGAAGTGCGCCGCTTCGGCATCGAGCCGAAGATCGCGCTGGTCTCGCATTCCAACTTCGGTTCGAGCAATGCGCCTTCTGCGCAGAAAATGCGCGATGTGCTCGCTATCTTGCAGGAACGCGCGCCGCATCTGCAGATCGACGGCGAAATGCACGGCGATCTCGCGCTCGATGCAAACCTGCGCCGCGAAGTGCTGGCGGATTCGACCCTGGAAGGCGACGCGAACCTGCTCGTGATGCCCAACATTGACGCCGCGAACATCTCGTACAACCTGCTGAAGACGGCCGCGGGCAACAACATCGCAATCGGACCGATCCTGCTGGGCGCGGCACAGCCGGTGCACGTGCTGACCCCTTCCGCGACGGTGCGCCGGATCGTCAACATGACGGCGCTGCTGGTGGCTGACGTGAACGCGTCGCGTTAAATCTGTCGTTTGTGTGTCGTGCGGGCTGACGATTGTTAGCCTGTGCGGGCAAAAAAAGAGGCGTGCCCCCCAATGGGGGGCACGCCTTCGAGCAGTGGCTGGGGATTAGCCATCCCGCAAAAGGTCGACGCAGACATGAATCCGGCGTGCAGACTGTCAGGACGACGAGGCATGAGAGTCGTCCAACATCGAACCTCAAAGATAAGCTTATCTCGATCGAGATAACGTGTGCGTCAAGATTTGTCAAATCTGGCGTCGGCGGTCGGCCAATACCCGCCCGGACGACCTTTCGTCCGACCAATGAACATTGATTCCAAAAGACATTAGCGATACCCTTACGACTTTCATGGTCGTCAAACTCGTTATTCAACAGCGGGAATCCTGATTCATGGCACGCAAGTGGCTCCGCGACGGCGTGCTGATCGCCGCCTTGACGGTGGGCGGTCTTGTCGGCAGCAGCTACCAGACGGGCGCCTTCGCCCGTGAAGCGCAACAGGCGCAGGCAGGCGGCACCATCGCGTTGGCGCAATTGCCGCCGGAAGCTGTCAGGACATTGAACTCGATTGCCGCTGGCGGGCCTTACCCGTATGAAAAGGACGGCGTCGTGTTCGGCAATCGTGAACGGTTGCTGCCGCCGCACCGGCGCGGGTATTACCACGAATACACCGTCCCCACGCCACACGCCCGCGATCGCGGCGCACGCCGCATTGTCTGTGGAGGGCCGCTCAGGCGGACCGACAATTGTTATTACTCAGACGACCACTACGCCAGTTTTAATCGCATTATTGATTGACATCGGGATAATCGGCATGAGCGACAACGTCTACGCGCACGACTCGAAAGTCGCGACGGATTTTTTCGCGCCCGGCGAAGGCAATATGTTCCAGCGCGTCATGCAGATGCGCGATGCCGGCCAGGCCCGTGACGTCCAGAACGAAGCGAGCACGGGACCTTCATCGGAAGAGGGACGCATGAGTCTTTTCCAGACCGTACGACCGAACATCGTACAGTCGATCCGCGCATTCCGCGTGCAGGATCTCGCTGACGAAGCGAATCGGCTCGGTCAGCATTTTCTCTACGCTTTTGTCGGCAATGCGCAGTCCAAACAAGAAGTGATGGAGACGATTGCCACGTCGTTCCTGTTTCCCAAGCACTTCGGCAAGAACTACGACGCGCTTTACGACTCGCTGACCGATCTCGTCCACAAGGCCGGCGCCCAGCCTGGCTTCGTCATCGTGCTCGAAGCGCTGCCGATCGCGACCAAATTTGACAAGGAAGCGCGTGAGACTTTGCTCGACGTGTTCCGCGAAGCAGCGGAGTTCTGGGCCGAGCGCAAGGTCGCGTTCCGTGTGTTTTACTCGTTTGCTTGAAATGTCCGAGGTGAAGAGCATGTCGCGGGGAATTGTTCGACGCCGATCGATCGCCACTCAAGATAGGACCAACAAAAAGGCCCGCCGTCCGGCGGGCCTTTTCATTTTCAAACGGACGTTTCCTGCTTTCTAAACGCCGTTTGCCGTAAGCGCCTACCAGCCGCCCCAGCGCGCCGCGAGTGCTGACAGCACCGCGATCCCGGCCGTTTCCGTGCGCAGCACCCGCGGTCCGAGGCCGACGGCCATGAATCCGTGGCTTGCGGAGGCGGCTTCTTCGGCGGCCGAGAAGCCACCCTCTGGGCCGACCAGCACCAGCGCGCGAACTTTCGGCGGCTCGCTCGGCAGCGCGGAGAACGGCACGCTCGCCCGTGGCGACAGCAAGAGCCGCAATTCGCCTTCGACCGGTTGCTTCGGCATCGAGCCGAGCCAGGTTGCGAGTTCGCGCGTCGGCATCACTTCCGGCAGGCGGTTGCGCCCGCACTGCTCGCAGGACGCCTGGACGATCCGCTGCCAGTGAATCTGGCGGCGCTGCGCGCGCTCGCCAGCAAGGCGGACGACGCTGCGCGTCGTCGTCAGCGGCACGAATTCGGATGCGCCCAGTTCCGTCGCCTTTTCGATCAGCCAGTCCATCTTGTCGCTGCCGGCGATGCCTTGCGCAAGCGTGAGCTGATAGGGCGGCTCCGCCTCGATGTCGCGATGTTCGCCGATTCGGGCGATCGTCCCATGCCGATCCATATCGACGATTTCGGCGCTGTACTCGCCGCCATTCCCGTTGAACAGGCTGACGGTGTCGCCCGGCTGCAAACGCAGGACGCGGACATGCCGGTTGACTTCATCCGGCAGGGAAACGATGTCGTCGGTCTTGAACGGGGTGCCGACGAAAAAGCGAGGCATAAGGAAAGTTCTCATTCACTCAAGACAGATGGCAGGCCAACGCCCAGCGATAGCCGTCGAGATCTTCGATCTGGGCAAAACGATCGCCCCAGAACTGATCTTGCGGTTCGCTCAGCGACCTGGCGCCGGCCGCGATGGCCCGCGCATAAACCGCGTCGACATCGTCGACATAGAGATAAAACGATTGGGGCGCGATCGCGCCGGAGCTTTTCGGCGTTTTGGCCGTGGAGCCGAACGCGCCTTCCGGCGCGAACATCACAATCAACTGGTCCTGATACGTCATCTCGACATGCATCACGACGCCCTCGTCGTGCACGCTGTCGCGGACGCGGAAACCAAACGCCGCCTCGAAGAACGCGATCGCGGTGCGTGCATCGCGGACCGTCAGATACGGTGTCAGCCACGGCACTCCGGCTGGGCGTGGGGCAGTCATCGAACTCTCCTGAACCAATGGGTCGCTTACGCCATCGCCGCCGCGACCAGCCTTGCCTTGCGGCAGACAGCCGGTGCCAAAGAGGCGATGCATTTTGCAGCAGTGTCAAAGCCAAGGCTTTAAGAATCGGCTTAGTTTACTGCCTGATGCGCGATGAACGGCGAACAATGGATCGCGCGGCGATATTTCCGGGCTTCGCGTTCCGGCGAATTTGCACGCCACAATGAGACGAAAATCTGATAGCTCGCGTTCAATTTGCGGCTTCGTCGATGATCGCGCGCAAATTTGGTTGATCGCGTGCGGCGTCTGCACGGAAAGATTCAGTCGAGGCCTCAAAAGTTCTTCACGTTTGCGCGTCATCAAACGCCGCAACGAGTGATCGATGGAAACTGCGGGCCTTGCCGACGACCTCGCTCGACGGGCAGCGGACGGCGAGAAAACCACGGCAAATGGCGCGAACATGCGCGCCGGATCTCCCCGAAACGCCCGCCGATGGCGGAAGCCGCGTCCGGCTATCTGTTAGAATGTCCAGCTTTGCAGCCCTGTCCGTTTGTTCAGCCCGCCTCGCGTCTTCCGGCGCCGCACCGTGCGCCAAAGCTGACCGGCCGCCGCACTTCCGGACCACCAACGGCGCCCCCGCTTTTTGGACCAATCCCCGGACCCGACATGACGATCTCGTCTCCCGCCCCCACTTCCCTGATGGCCAACGCGATTCGCGCGCTCGCCATGGATGCCGTTCAACAAGCGAATTCCGGACACCCCGGCATGCCGATGGGCATGGCCGAAATCGGCGTTGCACTGTGGTCGCGCCATCTGCGGCACAACCCGAAGAATCCGCATTGGGCGGATCGCGACCGCTTCGTGCTGTCGAACGGCCACGGCTCGATGCTGCTGTATTCGCTGCTGCATCTGACGGGCTACGACCTGCCGATGGAAGAACTGAAGAACTTCCGCCAACTGCATTCGAAGACGCCGGGCCACCCGGAATACGGCATCACGCCGGGCGTCGAGACGACGACGGGCCCGCTCGGTCAAGGCCTTGCGAATGCAGTCGGCATGGCGCTCGCCGAATCGCTGCTCGCGAACGAATTCAACAAGCCTGACGCGAAAATCGTCGATCACCACACGTATGTGTTCCTCGGCGATGGCTGCCTGATGGAAGGCATTTCGCACGAAGCCTGCTCGCTCGCCGGCGTGCTGAAGCTGAACAAGCTGATCGCGTTCTACGACGACAACGGCATCTCGATCGACGGCGACGTCGTTCACTGGTTCCACGACGACACGCCGAAGCGCTTCGAAGCGTACGGCTGGAACGTGATTCCGGGCGTGATCGGCCACGACGTCGAAGCCGTCGATGCCGCGATCAAGAAGGCTTGGCAGTCCGACAAGCCGACGCTGATCTGCTGCAAGACCGTGATCGGCGAAGGCTCGCCGAACAAGGCGGGCACTCACGACGTGCACGGCGCGGCGCTGGGCGACAAGGAAGTCGCGGCCACGCGCGAGAAGCTCGGCTGGAACCACCCGCCGTTCGTGATTCCGCAGGAAATCTACGCAGCGTGGGACGCGAAGGAGCAGGGCGCGAAGGTCGAAGGCGACTGGAACCACGCGTTCGCCGCGTATCGCGCGAAGTACCCGCAGGAAGCCGCCGAATTCGAGCGCCGCATGGCGAACAAGCTCCCCGCCGACTGGGCTGAAAAGGCGCAGGCGATCATCGCCGGCGCGAACGAGCGCGCGGAAACCGTCGCGACCCGCAAGGCGTCGCAGCAGGCCATCGAAGGCCTCGCGGCCGTGCTGCCGGAACTGTGCGGCGGCTCCGCTGACCTGACGGGCTCGAACCTCACGAACTGGAAGGCGGCGAAGTACGTGCGCGTCGGCGAAACGGGCGCGGCGGGCAGCTACGTGAACTACGGCGTGCGCGAGTTCGGCATGAGCGCGATCATCAACGGCCTCGCGCTGCACGGCGGCCACAAGGCATTCGGCGGCACGTTCCTGACGTTCTCCGACTACAGCCGCAACGCGCTGCGCGTCGCCGCGCTGATGAAATCGCCGTCCATTTTCGTGTTCACGCACGACTCGATCGGCCTCGGCGAAGACGGTCCAACGCACCAGTCGATCGAACATGTCGCGAGCCTGCGTCTGATTCCGCACATGCAGGTGTGGCGCCCGGCGGATACCGTCGAAACGGCCGTCGCATGGACGCAAGCCGTCGAGCATCAGGGCCCGTCGTGCCTGATCTTCAGCCGCCAGAATCTCGCGTTCAACCCGCGCACGGATGCGCAGATCGCCAACATCGCGAAGGGCGGCTATGTGCTGCAAGACTGGAACGACGAGATCGTCGCGCGCAAGATCATCCTGATCGCGACGGGCTCAGAAGTCGAACTGGCGATGAAGTCGGTCGAGGCGCTCGCGCGTGAAGGCATCGCGGCACGCGTCGTGTCGATGCCGTCCACCACGACGTTCGACAAGCAGGACGCCGAGTACCGCGAGCGCGTGCTGCCGCACGGCGTGCGCCGCGTCGCGATCGAAGCGGGCGTGACGGATTTCTGGCGCAAGTACGTGGGTCTGGAAGGCGGCGTCGTCGGTATCGACATGTTCGGCGAGTCGGCCCCGGCAGGCGTGCTGTTCAAGCATTTCGGCTTTACCGTCGAGCATGTGGTCGCGACGGCCAAGGCGGCGCTCGGCTGATGCGAATTGCCCGCCGCGCGCTGCCGCCATCAAGTGCGCGCAGCGGGCTTCGTGTCGCAGCCGGTGCATCAGGGAAGAATTTTTTCAGCCATCAGGAGATAGAACATGACGATTCGTGTCGCAATCAACGGCTATGGCCGGATCGGCCGCAATACGCTGCGCGCCTTTTATGAGAACGGCAAGAAGCATGACCTCGAGATCGTCGCGATCAACGACCTTGGCGACGCCAAGACCAACGCGCATCTGACGCAGTACGACACGGCGCACGGCAAGTTCCCGGGCGAAGTGACTGTCGACGGCGAGAACCTCATCGTCAACGGCGACAAGATCCGCGTGCTGGCCAACCGCAACCCGGCTGAACTGCCGTGGGGCGAGCTGGGCGTCGATGTCGTGATGGAATGCACGGGCTTCTTCACGACGAAGGAAAAGGCGAGCGCCCACCTGAAGGGCGGCGCGAAGAAGGTGATCATCTCGGCGCCGGGCGGCAAGGACGTCGACGCGACGATCGTCTACGGCGTGAACCATCAGACGCTGAAGGCCGAGCACACGGTCATCTCGAACGCATCGTGCACGACGAACTGCCTCGCACCGCTCGTCAAGCCGCTCAACGACAAAATCGGTCTGGAAACGGGTCTGATGACCACGATCCACGCGTACACGAACGACCAGGTGCTGACCGACGTGTATCACGAAGACCTGCGCCGCGCGCGCTCGGCCACGCATAGCCAGATCCCGACGAAGACGGGCGCTGCATCGGCTGTCGGCCTCGTGCTGCCGGAACTGAACGGCAAGCTGGACGGCTACGCGATCCGCGTCCCGACCATCAACGTGTCGATCGTGGACCTGTCGTTCATCGCCAAGCGCGACACGACCGTCGATGAAGTCAACGCGATCATGAAGGAAGCGTCGGAAGGCGCGCTGAAGGGCATCCTCGGCTACAACTCGGCGCCGCTGGTCTCGATCGACTTCAACCACAACCCGGCTTCGTCGACGTTCGACGCGACGCTGACCAAGGTGTCGGGCCGTCTGGTGAAAGTGTCGAGCTGGTACGACAACGAGTGGGGCTTCTCGAACCGCATGCTGGATACGGCGGTTGCTCTCGCGAAGGCGAAGTAACAAGCGCTCCTCGCTGCGTTCATGGCGCGAAAAAGCCGCTCTCCGGAGCGGCTTTTTTTCATTTCTTGCTCGCGGTTTTGCGAGTGGGCCGTTCAGGAGCGTTCCATGCTCACGCATGCGGCGTCGGAAAGTACACGCCCGCGCGCTGAGCCGCGTTCGCGATGTGCTTCTCGATGGCCTTGCCGGCCGCGTGCGGATCGCGTGCCTTCAGCGCATCGAGAATCGCCCGATGCTCGTGATAGGTCGACAGCACCAGTTCCCGCCGATAGAACGGCATGCGCTGGCTCTCCTTCATGATGTCGGCGCTGCTGCGCAGAATCGATTCGATGGCCGCATTGCCGGCAATATTCACGATGCGCATGTGGAAGTCGAAGTCGAGTTGCGCGGCCTCGTCCAGTTCGCCATTGGTGAGCGCGTTGTGTAGCGCGGCGATGTTGTCTTCGAACCATTCGACGTCGTCGTCGCCGATCGCGAGCGCCGCCATGCGTGCGACAAAGCCTTCCAGCGCGAAACGCATCTGATATGTGTCCGGCAGCGACGACTGATCCGCGAAACGCCACGGATGCGCGGACGACGCCTTCGTCGACTGCACATACACGCCTTTGCCCGGGCGGATCGTCAGCATGCCGAGCGCCTCGAGCGTCGACAACGCCTCGCGCAGCGAGGCCCGGCTGATGTCCAGTTCCTCCGACAATTGCCGCTGCGCAGGCAACAGGCTCCCAACGGGATAAGCGCCGCCTTCGATCCTCTCGCGGATCGTCGCGATGGCGGCGTCGGTGACGGTGTGCGGGACGTTCTTCATGATGGCGTCGCGGTTCGATGCGGTCTGACCAGCATTGTAGAACGGATACGAGAAATCGTCGCAACCGCCGCAGCGATGCAAATTCCGGGCGAGAAGGCCGGTCAGACCAGGCCGGGTAAACACCGGCCCCAAAATCCTTGACCCAACTATATCGGCTTCCTACTATTCGCCATAACAGTACTGGTCGGACCAGTATGAACAGGTGACGACAGACCCGTACTGTAGACCCAACTCGTGATCGGGAGAAAGCCGTGTTGAAGTTCTTCAATTCGCTGTTTGGCCGGGTGGTGATCGCTCTTGTGGCGGGCATCGTGATCGGCGCGCTGTTTCCGCATTTCGCGCAGTCGCTGCGTCCATTGGGCGACGGCTTTCTCAAGCTGATCAAGATGGTGATCGGCCCCATCGTTTTCTGCGTCGTCGTCAGCGGGATGGCGCATGCGGGCGATCTGAAGAAGGTGGGGCGCGTCGGGCTGAAGGCCGTCGTCTACTTCGAAATCATGACGACGATCGCGCTCGTGATCGGCGCGGTGCTCGCTTACGTGACGCGGCCCGGCGTCGGCATGAACGTCGATCTGCACTCGCTCGATGCCGCGTCGCTCGCCACCTACACCGAGCACGCGAAGAGCCTGAAGGATACGGCGGCGTTTCTGCTGAAGATCATTCCCGACACGGCGATCGACGCGTTCGCGAAGGGCGACATCCTGCAGATCCTCGTGTTCTCCGTGCTGATCGGCTCCGCGCTGTCGCTGCTCGGGCCGCGCGCGCAGCGCGTCAACGGCCTGATCGACGAGCTTGCGCAGGTGTTCTTCCGCGTGATGAGCTTCATCATCAAGCTGGCGCCGCTCGGCGTGCTGGGCGCGATCGCATTCACGACGGGTACGTACGGCGTCGCGTCGCTGAAGCAACTCGGCATGCTCGTCGTCGTGTTCTACGCGAGCTGCATCGTGTTCGTCACAGTCGTGCTCGGCGTCGTGATGCGCCTCGCCGGCTTCAGCGTCTTCAAGCTGATCCGCTACCTGCGCGAGGAACTCTCCATCGTGCTCGGCACCGCTTCGTCGGACGCCGTGCTGCCGCAGATCATGCGCAAGCTCGAATGGATGGGCGTGAAGGATTCGACCGTCGGCCTCGTGATTCCGACCGGCTACTCGTTCAATCTCGACGGTTTCTCGATCTATCTGACGCTCGCCGTCATCTTCATCGCGCAGGCGACGAATACGCCGCTGTCGATGCACGACCTGATCGTCGTCGTGCTGGTGTCGCTGATTACGTCGAAGGGCGCGCACGGCATTCCCGGCTCCGCGATCGTGATCCTCGCGGCGACGCTCTCCGCGATTCCCGCGATTCCTGTGCTCGGCCTCGTGCTGATCCTGCCCGTCGACTGGTTTGTCGGCATCGCCCGCGCGCTGACGAATCTGATCGGCAACTGCGTCGCGACGGTGATCGTCGGCGTATGGGAGAACGACATTGACAAGGCGCGCGCCCGCCGCGTGCTGAATCTCGACAGCGACTACCGCTTCGTGCCGACCGTCACCGACCTCGGCGAAGAAGCGGGCCACGTGAATCCCGCGCACGCCGTATGACAACGCTTTCCGCCATCTGACCGACCACCAATGGCAACGGCGGCGGGCTTGCAGGGCCTGCCGCCGACTCACTCACTCGACTGAAGACTGAACGAACCGATCATGGCCAATCCGATTCTCGATCCGAACGCACCCGCCTTCACGCGCCGCTACATGAATCTTGCCGACCCGCGTCTGGGCGCCAAGGCGCTCTTCGCCAGCGACGAATTCTTCGCGCCGAAAGAGCGCATGCTCGACCCGCAGCCGGCGGTGTTCATCCCCGGCAAGTACGACGACCACGGCAAATGGATGGACGGCTGGGAGACGCGCCGCAAGCGCACGACGGGCCACGACTACTGCGTCGTGCGGCTGGCGCGGCCGGGGATCGTGCACGGCGTCGATCTCGACACGAGTCACTTCACGGGCAATTTCCCGCCGGCCGCGTCGATCGAAGCCTGCTATTCCGACGGCGACGTGCCCGCCGATCACGCCGACTGGCAAACCATCGTCCCGGCGACGACGCTGCAGGGCAATCAGCATCACTACGTCGAAGTCAGCGATGCGCGCGCCTTCACGCATCTGCGCGTGAACCTGTATCCGGACGGCGGACTCGCGCGGCTGCGCGTCTATGGGCAGCCGAAGCGCGACTGGGAGCGGATCGAGCGCGGAACACTCGTCGATCTGGCCGCAATCGAAAACGGCGCGTACCTTGTCGCGGCGAACAACCAGCACTTCGGGCCGGCATCGCAGATGCTGATGCCGGGGCGCGGCGTGAACATGGGCGACGGCTGGGAAACGCGGCGGCGCCGCGAGCCGGGCAACGACTGGGCGATCGTCGCGCTCGCGCGTCCTGGCGTGATCCGCAAAGTCGAAGTGGATACGGCGCACTTCAAGGGCAATTTCCCTGACCGCTGCTCGCTGCAAGCGGCGTCCGTCACGGGCGGCACCGACGATTCGCTCGTCACGCAGGCGATGTTCTGGCCGGTCCTGCTGCCGGACCAGAAGCTGGAAATGGACAGCGTCCACACGTTCAGCGCCGAACTGGCCGCGCTCGGACCTGTTACGCACGTGCGCTTCAACATCTACCCGGACGGCGGCGTGTCGCGTCTGCGTCTGTGGGGCGAGATCGAATAAGGCACACTGAACAGGTCGGCAGGACTCACGGAGAAGGCCATGAACACACTGCGCATCGAGCGTCTGACGCGCGAAGCGTTCGCCCCTTTCGGCGACGTGATCGAACTGGAAGGCGCGCGGCATTATCCGATCAACGAAGGCACGACGGAGCGCTATCACGATCTCGCGAAAGTGGACGTGAGCACGCAGGGCGGCCGTCCGCTGATCAACGTGTTTCGCGCGCAGCCGCGCTCATGGCCGATCGATATCGTGATGATGGAGCGGCATCCGTTGGGCAGCCAGGCGTTCGTGCCGCTCTCGGATACGCCGTATCTGATCGTTGTCGCGCCGGCCAGTGAGCTCGACCCGACAAAACTCAGAGCGTTCTCGACGCGCGGCTGGCAGGGCGTGAATTACGCGAAGGGCGTCTGGCATCATCCGCTGCTGGCGCTGGAGCGCGTGAGCGATTTCCTGATTGTCGATCGCGGCGGTGACGGGCCCAACTGCGACGAAGTGCCGTTGCCACAAGCGTGGCGTCTCGAACGGGAGTCGCTCGAGGCCGTTGCCGTTTAAGACGTTCGCTTGCGTCGCCCGCTTCCCGTAAGCAGTGGAAAGCAAAAGGCCCGGCTGATTTTCATCGGCCGGGCCTTTCTGCGTATTGCCTTTCACGTCGACGATGCCGCACCCCGAATCGCGGCCCGACGCCCGTCAGTGCTTGCGATGCGGACACTTGTCTTTCGTGCACGCGCCATACAGCGCGAGCGCGTGTTCCTGCAGCTTGAAGCCGCGTTCCTTCGCGATCGCCTGCTGGCGGTTCTCGATTTCAGGGTCGAAAAACTCTTCGACCAGGCCGCAGTCGATGCACACCAGATGGTCGTGATGCGTCCCTTCGTTCAGCTCAAAAACGGCTTTACCCGACTCGAAATTGCTGCGCGACAGCAGTCCCGCCTGCTCGAACTGCGTGAGCACGCGGTACACCGTGGCGAGCCCGATATCCAGTTCTTCATGCAGCAGATTGCGGTAGACATCTTCGGCGGTCAGATGGCGCACCGGGCTGTGCTGAAAGATCTCCAGAATCTTGAGGCGCGGTAGGGTCGCCTTGAGTCCGATATTTTTCAGATCGGTTGGATTGGTCATGGCAAGGGATCCCTAGAGTACAATGCAAGGTTCTAATAGTAATGTGAATTGCAGTTGAGGTCATCTTCGACGGAAACTCGCGCGGCTCGGGAAGCCCGCACGGTGAGGGAAATGATTCCAAAAGCTCTATTGATCAACAGGGGGAGCCGCATGCGGGGCACCTTGATCGTCGCTGCGGCTGTGGCGCTTCTTGCTGGATGTTCCACGTACGACAGCCTGACGCAGCGCGTTGCCCAAAGCATCACGCCGTACCGCATTACTGTGGTTCAGGGCAACTTCGTATCGAAGGAAATGGCCTCGCAGATGCAGGTCGGCATGTCGCGTGCGCAGGTGAAACAGGTGCTCGGCACGCCGCTTCTGACCGACATGTTCCACGCCGACCGCTGGGACTATGTCTTCTACTTCAAGCGCGGTTCGACCTCCATCGTCCAGCAGCGTGATTTCACCGTGAACTTCTCGGGCGATCGCGTCGCGAGCTGGTCGGGCGGCGAAGATCTGCCGTCGAACCTCGAACTGCTCGCAGATATCGACGGCGACCGCACGGGCAAGAAAGTGGCGGCAGCGCCTGCTGTCGCGAGCGCTGCGGGTGCGGCGAGCGCGCCCGTTGCGGCGGCGTCCGCGCTCGTCTCGACGCCCGATACGGCGCGCTCGTCTACGTCCGAAGCCACGCAGGCCGGCAATCTGCCCGCCGTCGATCCGAACGCGCAGGCCGCCCAGGCTGCGAACCGCCTGACCAATGCTGTGCAGGCGCCCGCGCCTGGCACGACGCCGTCGGTGCGCGCGGGCACGCCGCCGTCGAATGGCGGCGTGCCGCAGAACGCGACGGAGCCTGGTCAGCCGCAGTTCCGCTTCACGCGTCCGCCGCCTCCGCAGATCCAGGGCGTGCCGAAGGAGAACCCCGTCGGTCCGACTGGCCCGCAAAGCAACAATGGGCAGGCGAAAGCCGCGCCCGTCGCATCGTCGCCTGATTCGTCCCAGACCAACCCGGGAACGGGCGGCTGATTCCGCTGTCCGTAACATGACGGGCATGACGGGCGGCTTCTTCGCCCGTCGTGCGTTTCGGCGCGGTGCACGGCCGCTTTGGCTCATCGCATGATGTCACCGCGCTCTATTCCGGCGCATGCGCGGGTGTCCGTTGCTCGCTTCGTTTCCTTGATCGTCGGCCGGCGCGCTGCCTTTCGGATCAACTGAGGGCGCAACGGTCGACGCAACCCGATGGCGCCGTTCGACGGCGCTGTTTGCTGGATTACCCATGAAAATTGCCATCGCTGGCGCATCGGGCCGCATGGGCCGGATGCTCATCGAAACCGTCCTCAACGATCCCGACGCGACGCTCTCCGGCGCGCTCGATCGCAAGGGCGCGCCGCAACTCGGTCAGGACGCCGGAGCGTTTCTGGGCAAACAGACGAGCGTGCCGATCTCGGACGATATCGACGCCGTGCTCGCGCAATCCGACTATCTGATCGATTTCACGCGTCCCGAAGGCACGATCGCGCACATCGATACAGCGCTGCGCACGAACACGAAGCTCGTGATCGGCACGACGGGGTTCGACGACGCGCAAAAGGCGCACATCCGCGCCGCGGCCGAAAAAATCGCGATCGTGTTCGCGTCGAACTTCAGCGTCGGCGTTAATGTGACGATGAAGCTGCTCGAATTCGCCGCGCCTCATTTCTCGCAGGGCTACGACATCGAAATCATCGAGGCGCATCACCGTCATAAGGTGGACGCGCCGTCGGGCACCGCTCTGACGATGGGTGAAGTGGTGGCGAACGCGCTGGGCCGCAAGCTCGAAGATTGCGCTGTCTATGCGCGCGAAGGCGTGACGGGCGAACGCGATCCGTCGACGATCGGCTTTTCGGCAATTCGCGGCGGCGACATCGTGGGCGATCACACGGTGCTGTTTGCCGGAATCGGCGAGCGCATCGAGATCACGCACAAGTCGGCAAGCCGTCTGTCGTATGCACAAGGCGCGCTGCGTGCGGTACGTTTCCTCCAGGGCCATCAGAATGGCCTGTTCGACATGCAGGACGTGCTCGGCCTTCGCTAGGCACCCGTAGCCTGCTCTCACGCGCCGGGGCACTCGTGGCCGAGGCGAACGGCGAGGTCCGATGGCAAACTCCGGCATCATCCACTACCTGCAATCCAGCGACGCCATTACGCATGGCGTCGCATACGTGCTGCTGGCGATGTCGATTGCGAGCTGGTGTTTCCTGATCGTCAAAAGCTGGATGCTCGGGCGCGCGAAGCGCCAGGGGCCGCGCGCCATTGCGATTTTCTGGCAGGCGCCGACGCTCGCCGATGGCGTCGCCGCGCTGCGGCTCGCCGATCGCGAGCACATCTTTTCTCCGTTGGCGGAAGCGGCGCTGCAGGCGTCGGAAGTTGAGGTGCCGGGCGCGCTGCTCGCGCGCGTCGAGCGCAGCGAACGCGTGCTGAGGGCGTTGCGCCAGGCGCTGCATCGCTCGCAGCGGCGGCTGGAGTTCGGGCAGGTGCTGCTGGCGTCGGTGGGCAGCACGGCGCCGTTCGTCGGGCTGCTCGGCACCGTGTGGGGCATCTATCACGCCCTCGGCAGCATCGCGTCGAGCGGGCAGGCGATGATCGAAAACGTCGCGGGGCCCGTCGGCGAAGCGCTCATCATGACGGCGTTCGGCCTCGTCGTCGCGATTCCCGCCGTGCTTGCCTATAACGTGCTGGGACGGATGGTGCGGCAGTTGTCGGAGGAACTCGACGGCTTCGCGCATGATCTGCATGCGTATGTCTGCGCGCCCACCGGCGAGACGCACGACGGCACTCGCGCCGAGATGCGCGACGCCCAGGGCAGGCGCTCGCCCGCGCGGACGCAAGCTTAGGCTCAGCCAGGGCTGAAACGGAAAGGGCGAGGCACGACAATGGCATTCGGCGGACTCGACAGACACAAGACGGCCGCGCCGATGGCGGACATCAACATGACGCCGCTGATCGACGTGATGCTCGTGCTGCTGGTCATTTTCATCATCACGGCGCCGCTGTTCACGCACGCGATCCGGCTCGATCTGCCGCGCGTAGCGTCCGCCGAGGCGCGCGAGACGCCGCAGACCATCACGCTGTCGATCGATGCAGCAGGCAAGCTCTACTGGAACGACAAGCCCGTCACGCTCGAACAGATGCGCGCGCAGTTCAACGACGCCGGCAAGCAAAAGGAGCAGCCTGAAATCCATCTGCGCGCCGAGCGCTCGACGCGCTACGAGGTGATCGCGCAAGTAATGGGCGCCGCACAGCAGGCGGGGCTGGAGCGGATCGGTTTCGTGACCGAGCCGCCGTCGGCGGGCAATGCGAAAACCGGCGCGGCGACGACAGGCGGCGTGAACGCGGGCCCGCCAGCGCCTTCGACAGCGGGAGCATCCGCCGCGCGGTAAGCGCCAGGGCGTCGCTCGCCGGGCCAAAAGCCCGCTTTCACCGCGAATCAGGATCGAATCGGGACCAATCGGCGTGCAAATCGCGCCGCATACGCCGCATGGCGTGCGGCGTCGTCCCGCCCGGACGGTATAATCAGCGTTTTCCCCTTGACGCAAGGGGAACCGACGAGACATTTCTTCACGCAGAGCACCGGCCGGTGCCGAAGCACTGAAAGCGGCACCGAACCAGCGATCCCATCACACCATGCACGAAAAATACGTTCCCTCCGACGTCGAATCCGCCGCGCAAGGACAATGGCGCGCCAGCGACGCGTACAAAACGACGGAAAAGACCGACAAGCCGAAGTTCTATTGCGTTTCGATGCTGCCGTATCCGTCGGGCAAGCTGCATATGGGACACGTACGCAACTACACGATCAACGACGTGATGTACCGCTATCTGCGGATGAACGGCTACAACACGCTGATGCCGATGGGCTGGGACGCGTTCGGCATGCCCGCCGAGAACGCCGCGATGGCCAACGGCGTGCCGCCCGCGAAGTGGACGTACGACAACATCGCGTACATGAAGAAGCAGATGCAGTCGATGGGGCTCGCTATCGACTGGTCGCGCGAAGTGGCTACGTGCAGCCCGGACTACTACAAGTGGAACCAGTGGATCTTCCTGAAGATGCTGGAGAAGGGCATCGCGTACAAGAAGACGGGCACCGTGAACTGGGACCCTGTCGATCAGACCGTGCTCGCGAACGAGCAGGTGATCGACGGCCGCGGCTGGCGCTCGGGCGCGCTCGTGGAGAAGCGCGAAATCCCGATGTACTACATGCGCATCACGCAGTACGCGGATGAACTGCTGAACGATCTCGACGGCCTCGGCTGGCCCGAGCGCGTGAAGATCATGCAGCAGAACTGGATCGGCAAGAGCTACGGCGTGAACTTCGGCTTCCCGTACGAAATCGACGGCCAGCAGAAGATCTTGCGCGTGTTCACGACGCGCGCCGACACGATCATGGGTGTGACGTTCTGCGCGGTCGCCGCCGAGCACCCGCTCGCGATGCGCCTCGCACAGGACAAGCCCGAGCTGCTGCCGTTCATCGACGAATGCAAGCACGGCGGCGTCGCCGAAGCCGACATGGCGACGATGGAAAAGAAGGGCATGCCGACGGGCTTTTACGTCACGCATCCGCTGACGCAGGAAAAGGTCGAGGTGTGGATCGGCAACTACGTGCTGATGAGCTACGGCGAAGGCGCGGTGATGGGCGTGCCGGCGCACGACGAGCGCGACTTCGCGTTCGTGAAGAAGTACGGCATTCCCGTCAAGCAGGTGGTCGCGGTCGAGGGCGAGCCGTTCTCGACGGACGCATGGCAGGAGTCGTACAGCGACAAGGAAAACGGCGTGCTGGTGAACAGCGGCAAGTACGACGGCCTGAAGTACCAGGAAGCCGTCGATGCGATCGCCGCCGATCTCAAGGCGCTCGGCCTCGGCGACAAGCAGGTCACGTGGCGTCTGCGCGACTGGGGCATCTCGCGCCAGCGCTACTGGGGCACGCCGATCCCGATCATCCACTGCCCGTCGTGCGGCGACGTGCCCGTGCCGGAGAAGGATCTGCCCGTCGTGCTGCCCGAAGACCTCGTGCCGGACGGCACGGGCAATCCGCTCGCGAAGTCGGAAGCGTTTTTGAACTGCACGTGTCCGAAGTGCGGCGCGGCCGCGAAGCGCGAAACCGACACGATGGATACGTTCGTCGATTCGTCGTGGTACTTCTATCGCTACGCGGCACCCGACGCGAAGACGATGGTCGACGAGCGGACAGATCACTGGATGCCGATGGACCAGTACATCGGCGGCATCGAGCACGCGATTCTTCACCTGTTGTACTCGCGTTTCTGGGCGAAGGTCTGCCGCGATCTGGGCATCGTGAAGTTCGGCGAGCCGGCGAAGAACCTGCTCACGCAGGGCATGGTGCTCAACGAAACGTACTACCGCGAAAACGAAGCGGGCAAGAAGACCTGGTACAACCCGGCCGACGTCACCGTCACGCACGACGACAAGGGCCGCCCGATGGGTGCGACGCTGAACGCCGACGGCCAGCCCGTCGAGCTGGGCGGCGTCGAAAAGATGTCGAAGTCCAAGAACAACGGCGTTGATCCGCAAGTGCTGATCGACCAGTACGGCGCCGACACCGCGCGTCTCTTCACGATGTTCGCAGCGCCCCCCGAGCAGCAGCTCGAGTGGTCGGGCGCGGGCGTCGAAGGCGCGAGCCGCTTCCTGCGCCGCGCGTGGGCGTTCGGCCAGGCGAACGAAGCGGCGCTGCGCGAGCGCGCATCGTTCGATGCCGCGAAGCTCGCCGATACTGAAAAGACGCTGCGCCGCGAAATCTACGGCGTGCTGAAGCAGGCCGATTTCGACTATCAGCGTCTGCAGTACAACACGGTCGTGTCGGCGGCGATGAAGATGCTCAACGCGCTCGAAGGTGCAAAGGGAGCAAGCCCCGCCGTGCTGCGCGAAACCTACGGCGTGCTGCTGCGCGTGCTGTACCCGGTCGTGCCGCACATCACCTTCCAGCTCTGGCAGGAACTCGGCTACGCGGACGAATTCGGCACGCTGCTCGATGCGCCGTGGCCGAAGGTCGACGAAAAGGCGCTGGAGCAAAGCGAAATCGAACTCGTGCTGCAGGTGAACGGCAAGGTGCGCGGCGCCGTGACGGTCGCCAGGGACGCGTCGCGCGAAGCGATCGAAGCCGCTGCCCTCGCGCACGAAATGTTCGCGAAGTTCAGCGAAGGCAAGCCGGCGAAGAAGGTGATCGTCGTGCCCGGCCGCCTCGTGAACGTCGTCGTCTGACGGGCCGCGCCGAATGTACCGGTCGGTGTCGATCGATGGCGATTGCGCTTTAACTGCGAACCAGGAGCCCATGTGAACCGCAGATCGTTTTTGACCCTGGCGTGCAGCGCGGTGCTGCTGTCCGCGTGCGGCTTCCAGTTGCGCGGCCAGCAGAACTACGCGTTCAAGCGCCTCGCCATCACGGGCGCGACGCCGCCCGTCGCTGCGCGCCTGACGCGCATGGTGCAGGGTGGCAGCGACACCGTGATCGTGAATTCGTCCGCCAACGCGGATGCGGTCCTGGTGGTTTCGGAGGCGCGCGGAACGGGTGTGCTGACGCTGAACTCGCTCGGCGTAGTCGAGGAGTACGCGCTGAACTATTCGCTGAACTACACGCTGAGCGGTTCGGACGGTACTTTGCTGATTCCGCCAAGCTCGATCGCGTTGAATCGCGCAATGACGTATAGCGACCAGTTCTCGCAGGCGAAGACCGCGGAGGCAGACATCCTTTACGCCGACATGCAGAACGACGCCGTCGATCAGCTGATGCGGCGCCTCGCCGTCGTGCGCTCGCTGCATCCGGCGCCGGGCCAGGAAGTGCCGGGCGTCGCGCCGCGCGCGCCGCTGCCGCCGCCGCCGCTCTGATCCGCCGACTGCATCGACCCGCTTTCACTCTCGTTCATCCGTAGCCATGCAACTGCGTCTTGACGCGCTCGAAGCGCACCTCGCGAAAGGACTCGCCGGCCTGTACGTCGTGTACGGCGACGAGCATCTGCTCGCGCAGGAAGCGTGCGACCGCATCCGCGCGGCGGCGCGCGCGAGCGGCTTTACGGATCGCACGGTATTCACGGTGGAGCGCGGTTTCGACTGGAGCTCGCTGCTTGGCGCGAGCCAGTCGATGTCGCTGTTCGGCGACCGGCAGCTCGTCGAATTGCGCATTCCGACGGGCAAGCCCGGCAAGGAAGGCGCGGACGCGCTGAAGACACTCGCGGCGTCAGCGAACCCTGATGTGCTCACGCTCGTCACGCTGCCACGCCTCGACGCCGCGACGCAAAAGGCCGCGTGGTTCACGGCTTTGGCGGAAGCCGGCGTCGCGCTGAAAATCGATCCCGTCGAGCGCGCGCAGTTGCCGAACTGGGTCGGGCAGCGGCTTGCGCAGCAAGGTCAGCGCGTGGCGGCGGGCGAAGACGGCAAGCGCGCGTTGCAGTTCATCGCGGAGCGCGTTGAAGGCAATCTGCTCGCGGCGCACCAGGAGATCCAGAAGCTCGGGTTGCTGTATCCGTCCGGCGTGCTGACATTCGAACAGGTCCACGATGCCGTGCTCAACGTCGCGCGCTACGACGTGTTCAAGCTCAACGAAGCGATGCTGGCAGGCGACGTCGCCCGGCTGTCGCGGATGCTCGACGGTCTGAAGGGCGAAGGCGAGGCAGCCGTGCTCGTGCTGTGGGCCGTCGTCGAAGAGATTCGCACGCTGCTGCGGATCAAGCGCGGCGTCGAAGCAGGCAAGCCGCTCGCGATGCTGCTGCGCGAGAACCGCGTATGGGGCCCGCGCGAGCGGCTCGTCGGACCGGCGCTGTCGCGCGTCACGGAGGCGTCGCTCGAAAAGGCGCTCGCGCTGGCGGCGAAGCTCGACCGGCAGGTGAAGGGCTTGTCGGGCGGCACGCCGGGCAATCATCGCAATGACCCGCCGCCCGATCCATGGGCGGGCCTCTTCGAACTCGCGATGGCTGTTGCCGGCGCGCAGGCTCCGCAAGCGCACGCCGCGCCGACGCGGCCTGCGCCAGGTCGAACGGCTCCCGCGCGACCGGCGCCAATGCGCCGACCGTCGTAGGCTGTCGCACGCCTGACGGATCATCACGCAGGGCCGCGTGCCAGCAACGCTCGCGTGTGTCCAGATTCCTCGTCAGGCCGTCCGGCAGCCTTTCCCGGTCCGTGACACGGTGGCACGGCGCCGCCGCGCCAAGCACGCTGTAGTCACACGTCTTACAATCGTCGCATCGTTCCGCTTGCAGAAATCGTCCGCCGCGCTTCGTGCAGAAAGCGGCACAACGGGAATCACCATGGATATCGACCAGTACATGACCGACCTCGGCCGCCGCGCGCGTCATGCATCGCGCGCAATGGCGCGGGCGTCGACGGCGGCGAAGAACGCCGCGCTCGAAGCCGTCGCAATCGCCATCGAGCGTGAAACGGATGCGCTGACGGAAGCGAATGCGCGCGATCTCGCGCGTGCTCGCGACAAGGGCCACGACGCTGCCTTCATCGATCGCCTGACGCTGTCGGATAAGGCGCTGAAGACGATGGTCGAAGGCTTGCGGCAAGTGGCCGCGCTGCCCGATCCGATCGGCGAGATCAGCAATCTGAAGTACCGGCCGAGCGGCATCCAGGTCGGCCAGATGCGCGTGCCGCTGGGCGTGATCGGCATCATCTACGAGTCGCGGCCGAATGTGACCATCGATGCGGCCGCTCTGTGCCTCAAATCCGGCAACGCGACGATTCTGCGCGGCGGGTCGGAGGCGCTCGAATGCAATACCGCGCTCGCGAAGCTGATCGGCGAAGGGCTGGAGAAAGCCGGCCTGCCGCAGGAAGCCGTACAGGTGGTCGAAACGTCGGATCGCGCGGCCGTCGGCAAGCTGATCACGATGACCGAATACGTCGACGTGATCGTGCCGCGCGGCGGCAAGAGCCTGATCGCGCGCCTGATCGAAGAAGGCCGCGTGCCGATGATCAAGCACCTCGACGGGATCTGCCATGTGTACGTGGACGATCGCGCGGACATCGCGAAGGCGATGAACGTCTGCGACAACGCGAAGACGCACCGCTACGGCACGTGCAACACGATGGAGACGCTGCTGGTCGCGCGCGGCTTGGCGGCTGAGGTGCTGCCGCCGCTCGGCAAGCTCTATCGCGGCAAGGACGTGGAACTGCGCGTCGATCCGGCAGCGCGGCGCGTGCTTGAGGCGGCGGGCGTCGGTCCGCTCGTCGATGCGACCGAGGAAGACTGGCGCACCGAATATCTCGCGCCCGTGCTGGCGATCAAGGTGGTCGACGGCATCGACGACGCGATCGGGCACATCAACGAATACGGCTCGCATCACACGGATGCGATCGTCACTGAAGACTACGACCGCGCGATGCGCTTCCTGCGCGAAGTGGATTCGGCGAGCGTGATGGTCAACGCATCGACGCGTTTTGCCGACGGCTTCGAATTCGGCCTCGGCGCGGAGATCGGCATTTCCAACGACAAGCTGCATGCGCGCGGGCCCGTCGGGCTGGAAGGGCTGACGTCGATGAAATACGTCGTGCTGGGACACGGCGAAGGTCGGCAGTAATTTCGGACATCGAGATAACAGAAAAAATGCCGATGCTTTGGGTCAAGACGTTTCACATCGTTCTGGTGGCTTCGTGGTTCGCGGGGCTCTTTTATCTGCCGCGGATTTTCGTCAATCTCGCGATGGAAACCGATCCGAATGCGGTGAAACGTCTGTTGATCATGGCCCGCAAGCTGTTTCGCTTCATGACGCTCATCGCGGTGCCCGCGCTGGCGTGCGGCTTGTGGCTGTGGCTGGTGATCGGGATCGGCAGCGGCGAGGGCTGGATACACGCGAAGGTCGGCGTGGTCGTGCTGCTCGTCATCTATCACGCGTATTGCGGCGTACTGCTGCGCACGTTCGAGCGCGGTGAAAACCGGCGCTCGGACAAATGGTATCGGATGTTCAATGAGCTGCCTGTTCTCGGCATGCTCGCGGCGGTTGCGCTGGTGGTGATCAAGCCATTTTGAGCGCTTTTTGATGGGTGTTTTCTCCACTTTCGTCTTTCAATAAAAAAAAGCGGTGTGCTGTTTCCGGCACACCGCGCTTCAATGCTTCCCGCTGGGCAAACGCCGCAACTTCCGGCGCTTGCCCTCGAGTCCGTTAGAACTCGTAGCCCACCTGTGCACGGACACCTGCATCGCCCGTCGACGTGACCGACAACGCGCCGTTGACCAGCCACTTGCTGTCGACCGAGCGATAGGTCACACCGACGCCGACAGCCGAGCCGCTCTTGTACGAGCCGGCGCCTGCCGCGACGACCGTCTTGCCCGGGCCCGACGGAGTCAGGTTCGGCATCGCCATCGCAGCGGCGATGCCTGCGTACGAGTTCTTCGCGACCTGGTTCACCGTGTTCTGCATCGTGTTGAACCGCTGGTCGGTGTAGTCCTTCGCGGTCATGCCGGCCGGCATGTTGCCCATCGCGTTCTGCACCGTTTCGTTCAACTGGCTGACATTGACGGCGTCGGTTGCTTCCGTACCGGCCGCGACGTTGGCGATCTGACGCTCGCTGCCCTTTGCGCCCACCGACACGGTGTTCGCACGATCAGCGACCGAGTTCGCACCCAGCGCCACCGAGTTGTCCGCCGTCGCCTTCGCGTTGCCGCCGATCGCAACCGCATTCGTGCCCGTCGCCTGCGAATCCGCCAGTTCCGAGTTCGAATGGAAGTACTTGATGCCAGCGTTGCCCGTCGTGATTTCGGTCAGCGTGTTGTTGATGCTGTTGATATCCGACGAGTTCTGCGTGACACGCGTGTCGAGGTTCGTTACGGCACCGGCGATCGAATTGACCGTCGTGCCGCCGACATTGAATGTCGGGGCCGAGATCGTGCCGTCGCTGTTCACCGTCGAGCCGCCGCCGATTGCGTTGGCGATCGACTGGTTCATCGAGTACGCCTGGGCGCCGGTGACGGCGTCCGTGCTCGATGCGCTGATGTCGCCGCTCGTGATGCCTGTCAGCTTGCGCGTGCCCGCCGTGCCGCTGAAGTCGACGGCCGAACCGTCCGTGTTCTTTGCAACCGTGATGTTGTGCGTCGTCTGATCCTGCTGGACCATGCCGATCGTGCCGCTGTTCAGGCCGTTCGTGATGCTTGCGATGTCAGCGGTGTTCTGCGTCGTGCGGGCGTCGATGTTGGTGATCGCGCCGCCCACGCTGTTGACCGTCGTGCCGCCGACCACATACGCCGGCGCCGAGATCGTGCCGTCGCTGTTCACGGTCGAGCCGCCGCCGAGCGCGCTCGCCATCGAGTTGCTTACGTTGTACAACTGCGAGCCGTTGATGGCATCGGTGCTCGATGCGCTCACGGCGCCTGCCGCCACGCCCGTGATGACGCGCGGGCCTGCCGTGCCGGACACGTCGATCAGCGAACCGCCCGTGCTGGCCGCGACGGTGATGTTCTGCGTCGTCGGGTCTTGCTGGACGAGACCGACCTGGCCACTGTTGATCTGGTCGGTCAGGTTCGTGATGTTGGTTGCGTTCTGCGTCGTGCGGGCGTCGATGTTGCTGACTGCGCCGCCGATGCTGTTGACCGTCGTGCCGCCGACCGTGTAGCTCGGTGCCGAGATCGAGCCATCGCTATTGACCGACGAACCGCCGCCGAGCGCGTTGCTGACCGACTGGCTCACGCCATAGAGCTGCGCGCCGTTGACGGCATCGAGGCTCGATGCGTTCACGTTGCCTGCCAGGACGCCCGTCAAGCGACGCGCGCCGGCCGTGCCCGTGAAGTCGACGATCGTTCCGTCCGTGTCCTTGGCGACGGTGATGTTGCGGGTCGTCGGGTCCTGCTGAACCAGGCCCACTTCACCGCTGGCGAGCGCCGTGGTCAGGTTGGTGATGTCGGACGAGTTTTGCGCGATCTGCGTCGTGTTTTGGATCGTGCGAGCGTCGATATTGCTGACTGCGCCGCCGATGCTGTTGACCGTCGTGCCGCCGACCGTATAGCTCGGAGCCGAGATCGAACCATCCGGGTTCACCGTCGAGCCGCCGCCGATCGCGCTGGCCGTCGAGCTGCTCACGCCGTACAGCTGCGTGCCGTTGACGGCATCGACGCTCGATGCGTTGACCGCGCCTGCTGCGACACCCGTCAGCTTGCGAACGCCCGCCGTACCGGTGAAGTCGACGATGGAGCCATCCGTTGCGCTTGCGACCGTGATGTTGCGGGTCGTGGCGTCCTGCTGGACCAGACCGACCGAGCCGCTGCTGATCTGCGTGGTCAGGCTGGTGATGTCGGCTGCGTTCTGCGTCGTGCGGGCGTCGATGTTGCTGATCGCGCCGCCGATGTTGCTCACCGTCGTGCCGCCGACCGTGTAGGACGGTGCGCTCACTGTGCCCGTGGTCGCATCGTAGGTCGAGCCGCCGCCCAGCGCTGCTGCCGTGTTCGCGCCGATCTCGTCGGCCTTTGCGTTTTCCGACTGCAACTGGCTCACGTTCACTGCGTCCGTCGCTGCTGAACCGGCCGCCACGTTCGTCACGCGACGCTCGGCGCCCGCCGAGCCTATCGACACTTCGCCGTTGGCCGTCGATGACGTGCCCGACAGCGTACCGCTGGCGGGGTTGTAGCCCACCGTGCTCAAGTCGGCCGTCGTCGTCGAGCCCGCGCCGAGCGCGACCGAATTCGTCGCGCTTGCCGTAGCATTGAAGCCGATCGCGACGCCAGCATTTGCGGAAACCGTTGCCTGATCACCGACGGCGATACCGTTTAGCGCGTTCAGTGCCCGGGTCCGACGGCCCATCGCGATGGCAGCCGAGGAATTCGCATCCGTCATCGACTGCGTGCCCATAGCGATGGCATCGCTTGCGACCGCCGTCGAACTCTGACCGATCGCAAAAGTATTCTGGCTGATAGCCTTTGCGCCATAGCCCAACGCGGTTGAATACTGGCCGACACTGGCGGACTGTCCACCGAGTGCAATAGATTCCGCCCCTGATGCCGTTGTACCGACTCCAATGGCTGTAGCGCTACCGCCCGATGCCGTTGCCGCGCCACCAATTGCCACTGTGTTAGCGCCCGACGCGGTCGAATCGGCCAGAGCCGAATTCGCGTGGAAATACTTGATGCCCGAACCGTTGTTGATGTTGTTGACGGTCGTGTTGATGGTGCTGATGTCCGCCGTGTTTTGCGTCACGCGGCTGTCGATGTTGCTGATCGCGCCGCCGATGTTGCTCACCGTCGTGCCGCCGACCGTGTAGGACGGTGCGCTCACGGTGCCCGTGGTCGCATCGTAGGTCGAGCCGCCGCCCAGCGCTGCTGCCGTGTTCGCGCCGATCTGATCGACCTTTGCATTTTCCGACTGCAACTGGCTCACGTTCACTGCGTCCGAGCCGTTCAGGCCCGCCGCGACGTTTGTGACGCGGCGCTCGGCGCCTGCTGCGCCAACGGACACTTCACCACCGGCCGCCGTCGCCGCCAGCGTACTGCTGCCCGGGTTATAGCCTGCCGTGCCCAGCGTCGCCGAATCCGCGACCGAATTCGCACCCAGCGCGACCGAGTTCGACGTGTTGGCGACAGCATTGGTGCCCAGCGCGACCGCCGAGGAGGCCGACGCCGTGGAACCGGCGCCTACGGCAGTAGCGCCCGTGCCCGAGGCGGTAGACGAACTGCCGATTGCGGCGGCGCCAAGCACTGACGCGAACGAACTGTCACCGATGGCCATCGCAGAGTTTGCACTTGCGGTCGCACTGTTGCCAAACGCCGACGCGTGAACGCCACTGGCAAGTGCATCACTACCGACGGCCGTGGCACCGCCCGCTGTCGCCTTGGTACGTACACCAAGCGCAACCTGATCCCAGTCTCCGCCCGTTATGCCGTTCCAGGTCGTACCGCTTCCTGCGCCGCCGGCGGTTGCAGTCGAACCGATTGCGATCGCACTGGTCCCGGTCGCGTTCGCGCAGTAAGTGCCAACAGCTCCATCAATGGCGATCGAAGATCCTGAGCCCGTGTTCGCACAACCGCCCAAGTCCAGACCTGTCCCCGAGTTGGCTAACGCTGTGCCGCTGGCCAGAAGTCCACCGACAAGCACGGTCGTGCAGGTAACGAGAACTGCCTGAATGCTCGACTTCTTCTTGCGCCCCTTCGCGTTTTCATGGGCCGCTACCCAAGTGCCAGTCGACTCATTCCAAACCGATCGGTACGTTCTGTTCATTTGTTATCCTAATTAAATGGAATTTCAGGTGCCGTTGACTTGCTTGATTGCGTGTTGAGCGCCAGCGAAATCCGGGCACGGGGAGGTCCGCCGTCATCCCAGGCGGAGGTGCCGTCGTAGTGATCGACCACGCACGGACGATCGTCCACCGCATCGGGTTTTCGAGAGCTTCTAGTAGCAACCGGTAGCAATGCAGCTACTGACCACGCGACACCCATCTTCGTCGGGGTGGTCAGTCCGCTATTCGAACGCAAGCAGTCTCGCAGTTTCTCCTTCAGCGAATTGGCTACTTGCTGAGATGTTCGACGGGGCCGACTTTATGAGAGAGCGGGGACGAGTTAAATAGCAAGGCTCTTAAAAAATTGAGTGTCGAGCGCGCGCTTGCGTCTGCGCAATCAGATCGAATGCGAGAAGTCATGCTTGATCGCATGACACAAAGGACGTTTCTTAGGTCACGCGGTGGCAAACCGCTTCCCTCTTGCCATTCTTGAAATAGCGATCCCGCGCATCGGCGGGACTCCAGTTGATGGTCCGGCGCCGAGCGGTCCGCTCCTTCGATGCGCTTTACGAGCTTGTACTTTCCGACCTTTTCACTTACGGCGCCTCAATTACGTCGGGATTTCATCAGATCTCTTTAGGAAAAGCCGTTTGTGGCCGTGTCGATGACATGGGTCAAAGCAAGTTAGCTCTTAGATAGTGCGGCGGCTTGACGCGCGAATTAGGACTGTTCTTATTTATTGCGAGGTTTGGCATCTCTAAAGTTCATCCCCAGGATGGCAGATTATTTGAGATGGCGCACCAACTCCATTGCGCACATCGAACCAGCCTGCGCCGCTGACGGTTGACCAGCTAACCCTCGGCGAAGACCCGATCGCTTTCGGGGTTGCGGCACGACGACCAGTGCTCGTCCGCACATTACTTCTATTACAGATCACATCAATAGCTTCGAGGCACACGATTGCCTCATGAAAACAGGATAGCGAATGAATAAGGCGTACCGATCAATTTGGAACGAGTCGACCGGGACTTGGGTGGCGGCGCAGGAAAATGCGAAAGGGCGCAAGAAGAAGTCCAAAGCCAGGACTCTCATGACGTTGGCTGTCTTGTCGGCAGTGCATGCGGGCGTCGCATTTGCAGGCAGTGTGGATGGTGGGACGGTGACAGGAAATAACGGCGCGATGGCCGTAGGTAACACCGCGAGCTCATCCGGCACAGGATCGATTGCAATCGGTGTGGGTGGGAGTGTAAATGCTCATACTGTTTCGTCCGGTACCGATGCGCTGGCTGTCGGCAATGGCGCGGCCGCCACAGCGCAGGCTGCGGAAGCACTGGGTGGATGGTCCACTGCATCGGGAACCAGTGCAGTGGCGGTGGGCACGGGTGCCCTTGCAACACAGAGCTCTGCATTGGCGGTGGGCTCTAGTTCAATGGCGACCGCACAAAGCGCTGCTGCCATAGGACCATCCGCGACCGCGTCGGCTACCAGCGCCATCGCACTTGGCGCTTCTGCTGCTGCCGTGACGGCCAACTCGGTAGCACTGGGTGCGAACTCGGTCGCGGATTCGACGACGCTCGGTACGGCGGGCTATAACCCGGGCAGCGGCACGCTGTCGGCGGCGACGGCGCCGGGCGGTGAAGTGTCGGTGGGCAAGGCGGGCGCGGAGCGCCGCATCACGAACGTTGCGGCGGGCCTGAATGGCACGGATGCGGTGAACGTAAGCCAGTTGCAGTCGGAAGACGCGAAGGTCAATCAGAGCGGCACGACGACGGCGGCAGCGCTGGGCGGCGGCTCGACCTACAACTCGACCACTGGTGCGATCAGCGCGCCGAGCTATGCGCTCCCGAACGCGAATGCGATCGACGGCACGTCGGGCGCTAAGGCGGACATAGGCTCGGCGTTCAACACGGTTGACACGGCGCTGGGAAAGCTGAATACAAGCATAACGAATATCACCACCGGCGGTGCCGGCATCAAGTATTTCCATGTGGCCGGAGGCGCCGACTCGTCCGCGACAGGCAGTAACGGTGCAATGGCAATCGGCCCGTCATCGACGGCATCCGGTATGGGCTCCATCGCCATGGGCACGACGGGCTCGTTTAGTGGAGTGGCCATTTCCTCGGGCATGGATGCAATGGCGCTCGGCAACGGCTCGCTGACAACCGCCGAGGCAGCAACGGCGGTTGGTGTGAGCGCGACGGCGAGCGGCGGCAATTCGATTGCCCTCGGTGCCGGCGCCCTTGCCGCGACGGCGAGCTCGGTGGCGCTGGGCGGGAGCTCGCTGGCCAACTCGACGACGCTGGGCACGGCAGGCTTTACGCCGGCGGGCGGCACGGCGATCTCGGCGGCAACGGCGGCGGGTGAAGTGTCGGTGGGCAAGTCGGGCTCGGAGCGTCGCATCACGAACGTCGCAGCCGGCCTGAACCCGACCGATGCAGTGAACCTGAGCCAGCTGACGTCGGAAGACGCGAAGGTCAACAACGTCTCGAACAATGTGTCGAACGTGGCCAACAATCTCGCCAACACCAACAATAACCTCGCCAACACCAACAACAACGTCGCGAACCTGAGCAACAACGTGACGAACATCGTCAACGGTGGCGGCATCAAGTACTTCCACGCAAACTCGACGTTGGCGGATTCGACGGCAAGCGGTGTTAATGCCGTGGCGATCGGCGGCGCGGCTGTGGCAAGCGGTTCCGGCGGTGCGATTGCAATGGGTGCGCAGTCGCTTGCTTCGGGCGGTGGCGCGATTGCGCTCGGTCAGGGAGCGACGTCTACGGGCGTGGTCGATATTGCCATTGGTCAGAATGCGCAAAACGCCGCGGGTGTGAACAACTCGATCGCCATTGGCGGCAGTGCATCGTCGGGCAACCAGTCGACGTCGATCGGTAACGGCGCCGACACCCATCTCTCGTCCTATGCGGTGGCGATCGGTCACAGCACCACAGTGACGGGCGCAAATTCGACAGCGCTGGGTGCGGGCGCGTTAGCATCGGCGGCCAACAGTGTCGCTCTGGGAAGTAACTCGACGACGACGGCCAATCTGAGCGCCGCAGGCTATAACCCGGGCAGCGGCACGCTGTCGGGCACGGCGTCGGTGGCCAACGGCGAAGTGTCGGTGGGTTCGGCAACCAAGGAGCGCCGCGTGACGAACGTGGCGGCGGGTTCGGCGGCCACCGATGCGGTGAACGTGAGCCAGCTGCAGTCGGAAGACGGCAAGGTCAACCAGGCGGGCACGACGGCGGCGGCGGCGCTGGGCGGCGGCTCGACCTACAACCCGGCGACGGGCGCGGTGAGCGCGCCGAGCTACGCGCTGACGAACGCGAACGCGATCGACGGCACGTCGGGCGCGAAGGCGGACATCGGTACGGCGTTCACGACCGTCGATACGGCGCTGGGCAAGCTGAACAACAACATCAGCAACGTTTCGAACAACGTGTCGAACGTGGCGAACAATCTCGCCAACACCAACAACAACGTCGCGAACCTGAGCAACAACGTGACGAACATCGTCAATGGCGGCGGCATCAGGTACTTCCACGCGAACTCATCGCTGGCGGACTCGGTGGCGACGGGCACGGATGCGGTGGCGATCGGCGGCAATGCGAGCGCGACGACGGCCAACTCGGTGGCGCTGGGCTCGAACTCGCTGGCGAACTCGACGTCGCTCGCCACGGCAGGCTTCACGCCGGCGGGCGGCACGGCGATTGCAGCGGCAACGGCTGCGGGCGAAGTGTCGGTGGGCAAGGCGGGTGCTGAACGTCGTATCACGAACGTGGCGGCCGGTCTGAACCCGACCGATGCGGTCAACGTGAGCCAGCTGAGCTCGGAAGACGCGAAGGTCAGCAACGTCTCGAACAACGTGTCGAACGTGGCGAACAATCTCGCCAACACCAACAACAATGTCGCGAACCTGAGCAACAACGTCACCAACATCGTCAACGGCGGCGGCATCAGGTACTTCCACGCGAACTCGACGCTGGCGGATTCGTCGGCGACGGGCACGGACGCGGTGGCGATCGGCGGCAATGCGAGCGCGACGACGGCCAACTCGGTGGCGCTGGGTTCGAACTCGACGACGACGGCGAACCTGTCGGCAGCGGGTTACAACCCGGGCAGCGGTACGCTGTCGGGCACGGCATCGGCGGCCAATGGTGAAGTGTCGGTGGGCAAGACGGGTTCGGAGCGCCGCGTGACGAACGTCGCAGCAGGCAGCGCGGCCACGGACGCGGTGAACGTGAGCCAGTTGCAGTCGGAAGACGCGAAGGTGAACGCGGAAGGCGCAGCGACGGCAGCAGTGCTGGGCGGCGGCTCGACGTACAACTCGACGACGGGCGCGATCACGAACCCGACGTACGTCGTGGGTGGCAGCACGTATAACAACGTGGCGGGCGCGATGACCAACATCGACGGCCGTGTGACGCAGAACACGACCGACATCAGCAACATCACGACGCAGCTCAACAGTGGCGAGATCGGTCTGGTGCAGCAGGATGCGTCGACGGGCACGATCACGG
>NZ_JBFRCH010000019.1:0-142203 GCF_040965635.1 Paraburkholderia phymatum | reverse complement strand
GGATGTCGAGCCGCTGGGTAAAAGACGCGACCGGTAGTGGTCTGACGCCGTGCCAGTGATACCGCGATCCCTGTCTCGGGCGCTCGGCAGAAGTGCGATAAAAAAACGGGTTGTTCAGACCTTCCCCTGATGATCCGAGTCAGAAAGTTGCCAGCTTCCCAGAGCAGTTCGATTTCCTCACTGACCAGGAGGCCTTCCGGTATGGCGAGAAGCGAGCGCACACCTTTATCGATTGCATGCTTTCGACTCCACCGATGAAGGGAATGGCCGGCGACGATTTACAACTGGGAGACCAGGCGTCCACGGTCTAGTCGATTCTGTTTCGCGTCGCCATGTCCGCGTCGTAGTGGCCAGCCGGGGCCGTCCGAACAATTGTGGAAACCGGTTCATAGCCTGGAGTACCGCCATAGAGTCAGCCATCCGCAAGAAAGCCGCGGACCAGGGCAATCGTCGCTCCTGGGACTTCTTCCATCACCCAATGGCCTGAGTCCGGTATAACGCTCTCTCGCGCGTCGTCGGCAGCGGACCGCATCACCAAGGCCATCCGGTAGGTCAGAAGCGGCTCGAGTTCATATAGATTCCGTCGTCGACGAGCATAGCCGCAGTTCGAATTCAGCGTTCGTTCGAACGCTCATCGCATACCGCTTTCATGCGCGATCCGCACCAAACGCCGTCGCGCCGTCGCTTGCGCAGCGGCGTTTGTCATTTGAAGCGGCGCTAGCGTGACTTTGTATCGCAATGTATCTACCGCCGTTCAGGAAATAGTGGCGTACATTTCCGCGCGTTCGGGAAACAAGCGAGATACATGCGCCGGTTCAAATAACGTCACGCAAGGTTGATTCATGACAGTGCGACTCGCCGGGACGACATGGAATCGCGATGCAAGGTGCAACGCGCGACGGCCGCCCGGAAGCATCCAAGCCATTCAACTTCTGGAGAATACTCATGAAACTCGTGCAATCCCTCTTCGTCGCAGCATTGATCGCCGCTCCCGCCATTTCGTTCGCGCAGTCGAACCAGCCGCTGACCCGCGCGCAAGTGCGCGCTGAACTTGTCCAGTTGCAGCAGGCCGGCTACGACCCCGCTAGCGACAACACGCAATACCCGAAGAACATCGAAGCCGCGCTGTCCCGCATCCAGGCGCAAAAGGATGCGTCCTATGGCGGCGTCGCAGCGGGTCAGGCAAATTCGGGCTCGCGTCATGACATGGCACAAGCGCCCGCCGCGCAGCAAAACATCATCGGCCTCGAACCGATCTACGCGCACTCGTGATCGTTGCTGCTCCGAAGCGAATACGTGAGAGCGCCTTCGCTTCGGAGCACGAGCCCGTCGCACATACATCCATCGATAACAAATCGTTCAAAGGCACCACAATGACACGAACGCTCAGAACCTGCGTCGCATTCGCCATGATGCTGTGCGGACTTTTCGCGCTGCACACCGCGCGCGCCGCATCGCAAGCCGATCTCAAAGACACCAGCGTCGTCCTCGTGCATGGCGCGTTCGCCGACGGATCGAGCTGGAACCGTGTCATCCCTATTCTCGAAGCGCACGGTCTGCACGTCGTCGCCGTGCAGAATCCGTTGACCTCGCTCGCCGACGACGTCGCTGCTACGAAGCGCGTCATCGATCAGCAGAATGGCCACGTCGTGCTCGTCGGGCATTCGTGGGGCGGCGTCGTCATCAGCCAGGCAGGCAACGACGACAAGGTCAAATCCCTCGTGTATGTCGCGGCATTCGCACCGGATGGCGGACAATCGATTGCCGACATGACGCACGGCATGAAGCCGCCAGCATGGGCGAACGAATTGCAAAAGGATGCGGCCGGCTTTCTGACGCTGTCGGACAAGGCGGTGAAGGAAGACTTCGCATTGGATCTGCCCGCCGCACAGCAGCGCATCGTCGCCGCGACGCAAGGACCGTGGTTCTCCCGTTGCATCGACGACAAGGTGACGCACGCCGCGTGGCATGAGAAGCCGTCGTACTTCGTCGTCGCCGGCCGCGACCGGATGATCGATCCGCATCTGCAAGATCAGATGGCGAAGAACATCGATGCACAGGTCACGCACGTCAACGCAAGCCACGTCGCGATGCTGAGCCAGCCCGAAGCCGTCGCCAACGCGATTCTCGCCGCTGCGCGCCGGGCGCAGTAAGCGACGAAACATTCATGCTAACGGGAGCCGGAGGCTTTACTTCGTCAGCGCGACGCTGCTCGTTTCGGCGGTGCATTGTATTCGTTCGGTCTCTGCGTGCCCGGCGATGCGTCGCCACCTTCACAAGGTGATTCGCGATGAGTTGCGTGCATCGCCGGTAGCCCCATTCACGCGCCCGGCGCGGGCGCGATGTTCTGATTCAGGCGGAACATGTTCGTCGGGTCGTACTTTGCCTTGATCGAGGCGAGCCGACCGAGCTTGGTTCCATACGCAGCCTGCAATCCGGCGACGCCCTCGTCGCCGCCCAGATAGTTGACGTACGCACCGGGCGCTGTGTACGGGCGCAGCGCGTCGAGCAGCTCGCGCGTCCATGCAATGTTCCGTTCACTATCTTTCGCATCGGACCATGCAGACGTGACCACGATATTCCACGGCCAGTTGCGATGCCCGAACGCAGTCGCGGATTCGGGAATGCGGCTCCATGCGCTGTTGCCATAGTTCTCCAGCACGATCACGGTCTGCCTTGACGGGACACGCGCAAAACGATCGACGACGATATCGACGGCCGCGTCGTCAAGCGCCTTGAGATAGCTCGATTTCCAGTAACCGTGCAGGCCCGGCGGCCACAGGAAGTCCGCCATGCGCTGAGCTTCGTTGTATGGCGTGGGGGCGAACTTGTCGACGAGGGGCGGTCCGTATTCGCGCAATCGCCGCAAGACTTTCTCGCCTTCTTCGACTGGACCGGCGTAGACGCCACCGAGACCTGCGACGGGGGCGCCGCGCATCGGCGGAGGCAGCGAAGGATCATCCGGCATGTGAAACAGAAGCGCGCCTAGCGTCGATTCGTCCGGGGCTTCCGCTTCGAGATCTCGCCATCTGCGGATCGCACTCGCCGCTGCGCTCGCGGGATGGAGCACAATGCCGGCAAGCACGGTTCCGGCCGGGTGCGCCTGGAATTCGAACGACGTCACCACGCCGAAGTTGCCCCCGCCGCCGCGTATCGCCCAGAAGAGATCCTCGTTCTCGCGGCTGTTGGCCTTCACCTTGCGACCGTCGGCGAGCACCATCTCGGCGCCCAGGAGATTGTCAAGCGCGAGTCCATGCTTGCGGACAAGCCAGCCGAGCCCACCGCCCAGCGTCAGTCCGCTTACGCCAGTAATCGACACGAAGCCGCCCGTGGCGGCGAGTCCGTGCAACTGAAGCGCGTCATTGACTTCAGCCCAATTGCAACCGCTTTCCACACGCACGGTACGCGCCGACGGATCGACCGTGATCGCTTTCATGAGCGACAGGTCGATCACGACGCCGTCGTCGCATACTGCGTAGCCGGCGACGTTGTGACCGGTGCTGCGTATGGCAAGCGGCAGGTTGTGCTTGCGTGCAAGCGTCACGATCCTCGCGACATCGTCGGCGTCGACGCAGCGCGCGATCAGAACAGGACGCCGGTCGATCGACGCATTGAACACGGCACGCGCCTTGTCGTATTCCTGATCCCCCGATTGAATGACTTCGCCCTGAAAGCCGGACTGGCGAATTTCAGAAGAATTGATCATCGTTTTCTCCTTCGGTGATTCGCCCGTCACTTGGTAAAACCATGTTGATGTAAAACGCTGCGCAAATACGTCACTATTCCGGCGCCGATGAAGCGTCGGCTTCGTTTCGAAAAGCGAATGGCGACCCGCAGATCAGCCGACGGACTTCTTCAGCGCTTCGGCGCAGATGATCACTGGCGCTCGGTGAATCGGGTACTTCAGAATGGGCGTCAACCCGGACCGGTACGGCCCAGGTTCACTTTAGGAAAATGTAAGCCGTATATCAAGGTTCGCGACAGGATGGGTGCGATTCGCGTTGCGATCGCGGCGTCCGGTCCTGCGCACTGATCCCACGGTGAAGTGCTTCGTTAATACAGTGGCGACTGAGGTAGCGGTCGTATTGGGTAGCGGCCGTTCATCGTGCAAGTCAATTCAGCGTCTGCGCTTGCGGTGGCGTGAGCTCACGCAACTGGAATTTGCGGTTGTCGTTGAACAGCCAGTCCTCGAAGAGTTCCAGCTGCCCGCGTCCATTGAGCAGTTGCGCCGGCGGCTGCGGCAACGGCGAAGAGCGGCGAAGAGATGCGAGCGCAATGCTCTCGGCGTCGCCGTCGCCATTCGTCCGATACACCGAGGATTCGATCACGCGTCCGTCGCGATCTACGATGAACGAAACCACCACAACCGAGCGCAGCATTGCCTGGGGATTGCCGTGCAGCACGTCCGACGGATTGCTCTTCTCAATACGTTGCGCGACGGCGACCTGATACTGGTCGAGCTGGGTGGAGGGCGCTTGCACCTCGTTCGCCACCGGATCGGGATGCACGTCGCGCGCGCGTTTTTCGGTCCTGTTCTTCTCAGCCGTATCGAATGGATGCATCACCTGCCCCAAACGATCACCGCCGCCACCTGTATCCGCCTGCGAGCTTCCGACATTCCCTGCGTCGGGGATAGTCACGGCGACGCTCATCGGTTGCCGCGCACGAACCAGTTGCACTGCGGTAGTGGCTCCGGGGCGCAGTTTAGCCACAGCTTCGGCGAATGCGGCGGCGCTGCCAATCGCCCCGTCGCCGATCTGAACGATCACGTCCCCCGGCACGATGCCGGCCACTGCGGATAAAGATTCCGGCTTGACCGCGTTGACCAGCACCCCTGATGGCTGAGGCAAGCCAAGTGCAGCAGCAACGCCCGTACTGACATCCTGCACGTCCAGACCCAGACTATCGGGTACCCGTCCCACCGGACGTTCCTGCCGGCTTTGCAAAGTCTTCAACAGGACGTTGGCGGCATCGACGGGAATACCGATCGTCATTCCCGCATATCCATCGACATCCGGGTGCATCTGCACACCAATGCCGATCACCTGGCCGGCGCGGTTGAACAGCGGACCGCCGGAATTGTCTGGATTCGTTGCTACTTCCGTCTGGAAGAACGCAAGCCGCTTGCCATCGACAAGAGTGGTCGGCGCAGCGCTCACGATGCCCGCTGTCACCACGTTGCTCCCTGCACGCGTCGTTCCGATCGCGAGTACCGGTTCGCCGACGAGTACCTGAGAAGCGTCGCCTAGCCTGACGACGGGCAGATTCGTCGCGTCGATCTTGAGTATCGCCACGTCGCTTGTCGTATCGACCGAAAGCACCTTCGCCTTGTACGCGCGATGGTCGGTCATGGTAACCGTCACATCGCGCGCATGATCGATGACATGCGCTGTCGTCACGATGAGACCGTCGGCACTGGCGATAAAACCCGAACCAGCGCCCGTCATCACACCCGGAAAACGACCCGTGGTCGGCCGCATCTTTGGCGGCGAAGTATTGGAAAACGCAACAAGGGGATCGGCAGGATCGACGACTTCTACTGCCGGTGACTTCTGCCTGGACTGCGCTATGACGCTGACCACAGCGGGACCATATCGGTCGACGATAGCCGGAAAACCGCCTGGTTCGCTTTCCCTCGACACGACTGGCACAGCGTCGGCTTTTCCCGGCGGAGGTTGAACGACATCGGCAGCCATCGCTGCAGGCAGCGAGCCGGGAATACCGACGACAACGGCAAGCGCGATAGTCCGCAAAGCCCTGCGAACGCGCTTCTGGAGTAACACGAACTACTCCTGGTTCTGCTTCGTCGGTTCGGCTGAACGCCTTCTCGCGGCAACACAACTGCTGCTAAGGATGGCGAGAAGAACCGGCACGCCTCTCGCGCGTTCGATTTACCGTAGCATACCGAGTGCCCGCTACGGCGCTGCCGCCAAGCCCGCACGCTCGCCAGCAAACGGGCTTCTTTCATCAGCACCGAAGCACGTTTCATTGCCCCTCTAGCCGATATACAACTCCCCACATCAATCGCTCGAGTACATCCTCGACGCGTTAATGTTTCAATGGCTATTGCGATTTGTTCTTCGCTCGCTCTATGGTTTGGTGTCAATTGTCAGGTTAGCGTCTGCGGCGCCGGATCGAGCCGGCCTCAAACTCGAAGGACGGGTGGCCGAACCGCAAAATGGTCCAGCGCGCAACGGGTTTTCGACGAGCCACCGCGCCGGCGCTGATTGCAGCCGTCGTTCTGCGCCGATTCATTGAAGGAAGATGTGGCATGAAGAACTCACCGACGATCTGGCCAGTGCTTCTCGCATTGGCACTCTCACTCGCTGGCTGCGCCACAGGCGGCACGCCGGAAGGTATGACGCATCTGAGCGCAACGCAATGCCGCGACCTCACCGCTCTCAGAAACAACGCGCCCGTCACACAAGAGCGCAACAGGAGTGAACTCGCTGCGCTCGAGGCAGCGGGGTATGACCCGTCACGGTGGTTCGATCCGTACTATCCGGATGATCTGCAGGCGGCGCAACGTCAGGTCGATCATTGGTACCTGCAGGATTGCCAGCAGGCGCGGCCCGGTTAAGGCATGCTCGGCACCAGGTGCAGGCTGCCGGGCCGGTTGTCGATTCGCATGCGGATCGTTCGTCGTATCTACGGACCGGTCGGGTCCGTAGACCTGGAGAACATCATGCGCAAGCTCATCGTTTCCGCTTTCATCAGTCTGGATGGCGTAATTCAAGCCCCTGGCGGGCCTGGAGAAGATACCAGCGGCGAATTCCGCTTTGGTGGCTGGATCGTTCCCTATGCCGACGAAGCTATCAGGCAAAACCTGCAGGACCTGCTCTCGCAGCCATTCGACTTGCTGCTCGGGCGCAGCACCTACGACATATTCGCGGCGTATTGGCCGCACGTACCCGCCGATTCAGGCAGCCGCGCCATCGCCGACTTGTTCAACAGCGTACCCAAGCACGTAGCCACGCATCGATCCGCTACCCTCGACTGGCAGAACAGTCATGCGCTGGAGGGCGACCTTGCGGACGCGATCCGTGCGCTTCAACGTCAGGACGGCGCCAATCTATTGACGTTCGGCAGCGGCGACATGGTGCGCCAACTGCTCGCAGCGGGCCTCGTGGACGAGCTTCGACTTCTGACTTACCCCGTCATGCTTGGGCACGGCAAGCGCTTGTTCGGCGACAACGCGCTAGCGTCTGCCTTCACTCTGGCGCGCTCGATCAGCACGCCTAGCGGCGTGCTGATTACGCGCTACCTGCGCGACGGCGAGGTGCGCACAGGAGCGTTCGATCAAGTCGATTAACAATTCATGCGGCAAAGCTGCTTGACATTCTATCTAGCAGTAGATAAAGTACGACCCATGGACACGACAACCACAGTTCGCGATCAGATTCTCGACCACGCCATCACGTTGATGATGCTCCGCGGTTATAACGGGTTTAGCTATCGCGACCTGTCCGGGCTGGTTGGCGTGAAGACATCGAGCATCCACTATTACTTCCCGTCGAAAGATGACCTGGTGCTCGAAGCCGTCAACCAGTACAGCGGCGGCATTCTCTCCGCGCTTGGATCTATCGACGCTTCTCTTCGGGCGGATCAGAAGCTCAGCAAGTATACGAAACTGTTCGGCAGAACCCTCGGCGAAGGCGATCAGATCTGTCTGTGCGGCATGCTCGCCGCCGATATCGAGGCGTTGCCCGATAACGTGCGAGCGGCGGTGCAGGCATTTTTCAAGGCCAACGAAAGCTGGCTCGCGAAGGTGCTTGCGCAAGGTGCGAAGGAAGGCACGTTGAACGTCAATGGCAAGCCCGAGCATGTCGCACGAACGCTGTACGCCGCCTATCAGGGCAGCGTGCTTGCAAGTCGGCTGTTCAGGACGAAGTCGCGGCTTGAAGAAGTCGAGACTTCATGGAAGGTTTCGAAGTAGGGGTATTGCAGGCGGTCGAGCACCGCCTTTTGTTAGGCCATGTCGTCTATCTTCTAGTAGATCTATAACTGGCCCGAGAAGCATCGAAGAAGTAGTGGACGTTCGCACCGTTATCTATCTATTGGTAGATAGCAATGAATCGCACCGCATATCAACCACTGTTTGTCAGGAGTTACATCATGTCGATCGAAAAAGTTCTGTACCGCGCCCACGCTCATGCCACGGGAGGCCGCGATGGCCGCGCCGTCGTCCCTGAAGGCAAGCTCGACTTCAGGCTGGTCACGCCGCGGGAACTGGGCGGTGCGGGTGGCGAAGGCGCCAATCCGGAGCAACTGTTCGCGGCCGGCTACAGCGCATGTTTTCTTGGCGCGATGAAGTTCGTTGCGGCGCGCGACAAGACGCCGATTCCCGCGGACGTCTCCATCGACGGCAGCGTCGGCATTGGCGCGATCCCGAACGGCTTCGGCATCGAGGTCGAACTGAAGATCTCGCTGCCCGGCACGCCCCGCGACGCCGCTCAGTCGCTGATCGACAGGGCCCACATCGTGTGCCCGTACTCGAACGCAACGCGCGGCAACATCGACGTCACGTTGACGCTGATTTGATCGACTTCGCCGCATTGACACAATACTGGAGCACAAAATGAAAACCCTGAAGCCCCTCATCCTCGCCGCCGTTCTCGCCGCAAACACCGTGATTGCTTCGGCGGCAACGCCCGTCGCGCAGGCAACGCCGGATCGCGTCACGACGGCATTCCTCACGCAGCTCAACAGCGGCACGGGTCCCGCCATCAATACTTTGCCGCCCGCCAAGGCACGTCAGGTGCTGATCGATGCGCAGAACAGCGTGAAGGTCGACCTCTCGGGCATCGAAGTGTCGAACCGTACGATCGAACAGGACGGCATCAGCGTGCCGCTGACCATCGTGCGTCCGCAAGGTGCGACGGGCACGCTGCCCGTGTTCATGTTCTTCCACGGCGGCGGCTGGATACTCGGCGACTTCCAGACCCACGAACGGCTCGTGCGCGACCTCGTCGTTCAATCCGGCGCGGTTGCCGTGTTCGTAAATTACGCGCCCTCGCCCGAGGCTCGTTATCCTGTCGCGATCAATCAGGCGTATGCCGCAACCAAATGGGTCGCGGAACACGGCAACGAGATTGGCGTGGACGGCAGCCGTCTCGCCGTGGTCGGCAACAGCGTCGGCGGCAATATGGCGGCCGTCGTGAGCCTCATGGCGAAGGACAAGCACGGTCCGCAGATCCGCTTCCAGGGCCTGATGTGGCCCGTCACGGATGCAAACTTCAACGATGGCTCGTACCTCGCGTACCAGAAGAACCATTTCCTGACGCGAGCCATGATGCAGTGGTTCTGGGACGCCTATACGAAGGACCCGGCGCAGCGGGCGCAGATCTACGCTTCGCCGCTGCGCGGCTCCGAGGACGAATTGCAGGGACTGCCGCCCGCATTGATTCAGGTCGCGCAATTCGACGTGCTGCGCGACGAAGGCGAAGCATACGGACGCAAGCTCGGTGCAGCAGGCAACGAAGTCACGACGACGCGCTACAACGGCACGATCCACGATTTCGGTCTGCTCAATTCGCTGGCTTCCGATGCGCCGACGCACGCTGCGACGAAACAACTCGCGAACGAAATCAGGACGCGGCTGCAATAGTCGTTTGATTCCCGTCCCGTTGGAGTGGCGGTCAAGCCACCATGCCGGGCCCGGGTTTCGGCGAGAGCGTCAAACTTGGGCGCTCTCGCCTCTCCGACGACATTGACCGTACCCGGCAATGTCCACGTCAGGGATCGCATCGCGTTGTATCCGCGATGTGTTTGCGAAGGCATCACTATGCCTTTAGCTCCACGACGCAACTTGCGCACCGAGGCGCTCGAACACAAGACTCACTTCGAGGCAGCCTGCTCACGGACGATGAAGTCGGCATACCAGTCCGGCCAGTTTTCGTCGTGCTTGCCGGTTAGTTTCTCGCGCTCGCCGTGCGCGGCCGCAGCCCGGCGAAGCGCACCCGCAAGGTCCATCGACGAAGCGAATGTCGTTTCGAACTTCTCCACTCTTCCGGGAAGATGTGAGAAAGACTTGATCCCCTGACGCGGACTTCGCGTTCGACGTCATCTTGTCGAAGTCGCATTGTCGACTTGCATATCGACAAACGGTGTCGCGGTCATCGCCGCCGCGACGTGATCCGATGCCGGTAAAAGACCAGCAAACGCTGCGATACCTGTCGCGCACATCACTGCAACAGAGATGGCGGCGACGATGACGAGCGAACGACGGGTTGTGAAGGATGCGACGACGTTCCGCAGGATGAGCATGGCCATCTCCTGTATTGACGCGTCGATCGTTTGCAACTACCGCGCCAACGGAGATGGCGTCCGTTCCACTCTCTTCGGCATCGTGGCGTTTGGCCGTGCTATCAACGGTTGCGCGCGGCGAGCGATTGGCAAACGACTGCCGCAATGTTGGATTCATCCCAACACTGCACCGCGTCCGCTAGCTCCAAAGCCAACACCGACGACGCCAGACGTATCTCGTCGCCCGTTGCCCCCACGATGCGAGATCTCGAACAGGCGCAATCCACTGGCAACGTCAGCCGCGCCCGCGCATATCGCGCCGCCTGCGAACGCAAGTTTCGCTTTCAAGTACTTTGCAATTCCATATAAAAGTTTTCGGGTACTGAAAGAACCATTTCACGGCACTTACGAACGTATTCTGGCGAACCGATTGAGAGCTTCGCGAAAGCCGCGCGTCATCAGCTGTTCATCAAGTTCGTCACGCTACGCAGCGCGGGCTACGCGGAAGTGCCGAGAGGCGTTTCGTTCGCTCCGGGTACTGATGTCAATGGCATTTCTGATCTGGCCTTTCGAGCCAACGGCGACAAGACGATCACATCCACCTTGTATCCGACAAGGTTTTGGTACGTCGGCGATCTCCGCCAACGAGCGCTGTGTAGCATTTGATTAACGCGGTGGGTGCTACCACAATCATGACGTCAGGTGCCGGGCGACTCGCCGACGGGCGACTCCCAAGCTTCAATTCCCGCAAGGCGCGAAACATAGACGGCGAGAAAGACGTTGCACTCGTTCCAATGAGGAACACACGCGAAAGTACGAACGGCACACGTCTCAAAGATCAGTAGAAAGGCAAATTTTTTCCGTTGCTGCGGTGTCGCATTGCGTTTGGTCAGCGTAGCCTTGATCGTCTGACACGCAGGGTATCGGAAACTACCCACCGTCCCGCAGGTGGCGTCACGCCGGTGCGTATCAACACTTCGAGCACTTCGGCTTCAGGATGAAGCGAACAATGGGAATCATCCGGGGCAATTCCAGGTTCAGCCTTTTCCTGTACACCGGGATCGTTGCATTGGCATATTACGCGAGTGCAAAGATAGGTCTCGCCTACGCGGTCGTGGGCGGCGCGATCTCCCTGGTCTGGCCTTCAAGCGGTATCGCTCTTGTTGCGCTTCTCGCTCTGGGCTTCAGAGTTGCGCCGGGAATTGCCCTTGGCTCATTCCTTGCCAACGTCTCTGGGGGCGTGCCTGTTGGTGTGGCCGCGGTGATCGGCACCGGGTCAATGGTTGGCGCCTTGACGGCAGCCATCGTATTGAACCGCGCGACACGATTCCAGATCACCCTCGACCGCATCAACGACGTATTGGCGTTCATTGGCGTCGCCGCCGTGATGAGCACGGCAGTCAGTGCGCTGGTCGGCACGACCGCCCTGCTGGGAGGGGGCCTCGTGCCCGTCACCCAGTACGTCGCAGCGTTTCTGAAATGGTGGCTCGGCGACATGATGGGGGTTCTCGTCGTGGCACCGCCGCTGTTCAGCTTCCTCACGTACTCGAACCCTGTCCGCTCGATGGAGCAGGCCATAGAAGCGTGCGCACTAACCATTGCGGCCTTCTGGGTCAGCTACCTCGTCTTCGGCGCCCCGGAACTTGCCGGGCACGGCTACTATCCTGCAGCTCTGGCGATTTTCCCGTTCATCATCTGGGCGGCTCTGCGCTTCGAGCACCTCGGCACCAGCATCGCGACCCTGATGGTTTCGGTCGTCGCCATCCTGGGCACCAGCCACGGCACGGGCCCCTTCGCCGCCGAATCTCCAGTGGACAGCCTCGTGCGGTGGTGCACCTTCGCGAATGTCGTGGCGATTACGGGACTGCTGCTGGTGGCGGCACGTGCTCAGGAGCAGCGCGTCTATCGCCTGCTGCAGGCAGCGCACGTCGAGCTGGAACGACGCGTCCAGGAGCGAACGGAAGACCTGGAGAAGGCGAACGATGAACTGAAGGAGGAGATGGCGCGACGCCGTCTGCTCGAAGGAGAACTGATCCAGATCGGCGATCAGCAGCAGAGGCTGATCGGCCGTGAACTGCATGACGGACTCGGGCAACAGCTGACCAGCCTGGGACTGTACTGCACCGCCCTGAATCAGAAACTGCGGACGCAAGCCCACCCGGCCGCCGCCGATGCCGCTACCGTCGTCGGATTGGTGAAGCAGGCGTCCTTGACGACCCGCAGGATTGCCCATGGCCTCGACCCGGTCGCGATGGAATACGGTGGCCTTGCGGCCGCGCTGCGTGGGCTGGCGGACACGACTCACACGCTCAACGGCGTGGAGTGCACGCTGCGGATCGCACCGGACGTGGACTTGCTCGATCCGCTCATGCAGATCAACCTTTACCGTGCAGCGCAGGAAGCAGTGAACAACGCGCTGAAATATTGCCATGGACACCGCATCTGGATCGACCTTGAGCGGGCGGGCGGTCTGCAGACGCTTTCGATCAGCGACGACGGCATCGGCATCGGCCAGGAAGAAATGGAGCGTGCGTCGGGACTGGGACTGCACAACCTGCGTCACCGGGCAAGCCTTCTGGGCGGCTCTTGCACCGTGACTCGCAATGGTCTGGGTGGCACCACGGTCGCCATCAGCTATCCGCTACGGGAGGGTCCTGGCCATGCACGAGAAATCCGCTAGGACCCAGATCCTGATCGTGGACGACCACCCGATCATCCGCGAGGGGATGACACATCTGCTGAATCTGCAAGAGGATCTGCACGTCTGCTGCGCGGCCGGCAGCGCCGAACAGGCTCTCGCGGCGATGGACTGTCAGCCCGACATGGCCATTGTGGACATCAGCCTGCAATCGGACTCCGGCCTGGAGCTTGTCAAGACGCTCCGTCATCGCTATCCGAATCTGGCGATTCTCGTCCTCAGCATGCATGACGAAAGCCTCTTTGCCGAACGCGCACTGCGATCCGGCGCGAACGGGTATCTGATGAAACTCGAGGCCACAGAGCACGTGATGAGCGCCATCCGCGAAGTGCTGGCAGGCAATGTTTATTTGAGCGCCGCCATGCACGAGAAGCTGGCAAGAGCCCTTACGGTTCCCCATAAAAAGCCGGAGGGCCGAATTGCGAGCCTGTCGGAGCGGGAGTTCGAGGTCTTGCATCTGATCGGCCTCGGCTTCAGCACGCGCGAAATTGCAGGGAAGCTGAACAGGAGCGTGAAGACCATCGAGGCGCACCAGGCCAATATCAAGGAAAAGCTGAATATCCGTAGTGGCAAGGAGCTGATGCGGTTCGCCATTCAGTGGATCGAGAGTCAATAGGGCTGAGCCAGCCTGACCAGGTACTGAATAGGGCAATCCCCGAGTCTCTTTTAGGACGGGGGCCTTATTCATGCGCATGCGGCCAGCGAATACAGTCGACACTGCCGGCGTGCTGCGTCGGCGATGTCAATGCAACATGCTGGAGGATGCGATGAAAGCCATGTTTTTGATTCCCGTCGCAGCATTGTCACTGTATGCGATGCAGGTCCACGCCGACGACGCCAGTACGTCGAGCATGAGTTCCGACAGCAATGCCGCGATGACGACCGACTCCGTCGGCGGAACGACGGCAGGTGCGACCACCAGCGGAGCGAGTGTCGGCAAGACGCGCGCCCAGGTCTATCAGGAACTCATCCGGGCCGAAAAGGATGGATCGCTGAATCGGATAAACGGGTACTACGGTGGAAACTGACGCCTGATTCGAAAGGCATTCCGTCAATCTTTGCCAAAGTACCCGCGCCCTCGCATGGATAAACCCGATGTCCAGATTGGCGTCGATACAGATATGAGTCGTTTCGATGTTCTCAGGCCTGGTCAGAGGGCAAGTAGTCTTATATCGACGCCTGATTGCAAGAACTGAGCGGCGCGCTTTTTGAGTCGGCAATTCCCGGGCGCGGCTCGATACTTCCGGCGATCCGCGGATGCGCAACTACATGCAGCCAGACTGAAATCGATATCCGGGCTAATCGTCCTTCAATGGCGCGATGACGCTCGGCTCGTGGCCTCGCGATCACATCGAAGTAACGGTACGAAGATTTCCGCTCACAGCAGGCCTTTCACAAATGGTAGCGCCCCAACCGGATATCGAATCATCTTGTTGAATCAAGACGCCTCAGTACCGAGCGATCCGCTGCCGGTGCGTCTGCCGAAACCGTGCGACGGGTGCAACAGATGAGGACCCGACGCGACACGCTGAAGGAACGATCATGCGCGCACTCGACATCATGACTACGTCCGTCGTTACCGCCACGCCAGACATGACGATCCACGACGCCGCGAGACTATTCGTCGACAACCGTATCAGCGGCATGCCCGTCGTCGACGAGAACGGAAAGGTCGTCGGCATCGTCAGCCAGGACGACCTGTTGCATCGCGTGGAGAACGGCACCGGCCACGGGAGGCGTCAGTGGTGGCTCGAATTCCTGTTGTCGTCGCCGCGCGAGCAGGCCGCGAGGTACGTGAAGGAGCACGGTCATACCGTCGGCGACGTGATGTGCAATCAGGTGATTTCGATTTCGGAAGACATGCCGCTCGCCCAGATTGCGGACCTCATGGAGCGCCGGCACCTCAAACGCGTGCCGGTGCTCAAAGACGGCAAGCTGGTCGGAATCGTGAGCCATTCGAACCTGATCCGCGCACTGGCGAGCACCGCACCAGCCGCTGACCCAATTACGCACGACGATGCGAGCCTGCGCGACGCGATCGTTCGGGCAATGCACGGGCAGCGCTGGAGGCTGCCGAAACAGGGTGTGCTCGTAAAGGACGGTGTTGCGCACCTGTGGGGCGTCATTGAATCCGAAGAGGAAAAGCGCGCGATCCACATCGCGGCCGAGTGCGTGCCCGGCGTCAAGCGCGTTGAATACCACCTAGAGTTTCCGAGCGTGATTCCGACGCTTTAGCTGTTGTCTGCATGCGCCAGAAAAAATCGGGCAATAGCAAGTCCCGCGACAAGATCCAGCCGGAGACCAATCATGAGAACATTGTGCACCTTGACGGCCAGTCTGCTTTGCTGCCTCTTTGCAGCCGCGGCCTATTCCGCCGACATCACGGGAGCCGGCAGCACGTTCGCCGCGCCTCTCTACACCAGGTGGGCCACCGATTATCAAAAGTCAGGCGGAAGCAAGGTGATCTATCGCGGGACGGGATCGTCCAATGGACTCAAGCAGGTCATCGCACACGAAGTCGACTTCGCCGGATCGGACGCACCGCTCACCGAAGAGCAACTGGCCAAAAACGGCTTGCGGCAGTTCCCGACGGCGATCGGCGGCGTGGTGCCCGTCGTGAACCTGCCCGGCCTCAAAGCGGGCGAGGTCATCCTGACGGGGCCGGTACTTGCCGATATCTTCCTCGGCAAGATCCTGTACTGGGATGACCCCGCGATCGCGCGGCTGAATCCGAAGATCAAGATGCCCAACTACCCGATTGCCGTCGTGCGTCGCCAGGACGGCTCGGGCACGACGCTCATCTGGACGCACTACCTTGCGCAAGTCAGCCCGGAATGGAAGCGCAGGGTCGGCGAAGGCACGAGCGTGCGCTGGCCACTCGGCATCGGCGGCAATGGAAACGAAGGCGTTGCCACGTACGTCGGGTATCTGCCCGGCGCGATAGGCTATGTCGCGTGGGACTTCACGAAACAGAACCACTTGACGTACACGGCCATGACCAACGCGGCGGGCAACGTCGTTCAGCCCGGCGTCGCGACATTCAAGTCAGCGGTGGCCAGCGCCGACTGGTCCGGTTCGCTCTATCAGTTGCTGACGAACCAGCCGGGCAAGGATGCATGGCCGGTGATGGGGGCCACCTACGTGCTGCTTCGTGAAACGCCGGACCAGCTGGGCCACGACGGAGCGACGTTGAAGTTCTTCGATTGGGCATTCAACCATGGGGGAGAGACAGTCAATGTTCTCGACTACGTACCGCTTCCCGAGTTGGTCCTGACGAAAATCCGCGCGCAATGGCCCGCAACTCCCGGCGAAAACGTGGCGGGCAAACGGCTCGCGGGTCAATGATTCGAAATTGCCAACATTAACTCACTACACAGCGCGCGTCCTTTAGACGAGGCCATGAAGCAATATCGGGCATTGCTTGCATCATACGAATCCGTAACGTGTGCATTGTCCGATTGCAAGAGACGGTTCGGGGCAATGTCCGTTCAGACGCGGCCGAACCTACCGCTTTCGTCGGTACTGCCGTGACAGCGAGGACAAGCTGCGACGGACACTCAGCGTCCCATACGTCTGTCATAACTGCGCGAGATGCGATCGAGCAGTGAAGGGTCGCGCGCGTCCTTCGAGTTGAACTGCACGACGACACTTCCATCGGCTTGCTGCCGTACGCTCGAGGTCACAGTCGCACCGTCGAGTCCGCCGACGATCGTGCCGCTCGCAGGGTCCTGCACAGTAATCGACAGCCCCTCGTCGCGCATTGCGCCCGATGCGGCAGCAAAAGAGCGGTCAAAGCTGGCGGGCGTTGTAATGACGGTGCCGGGAGGCGCCGCATAGTATGGACATCCCGTCAGCGGCAGCAGCGAGCCGAGAATGCCCGTCAGCAAGAGGCACCTGAAGATCAGGCCGAATGGTCCCGGCTTGCCGCGCATAGCCTTCTCCGTGCCTGCGTGAAACTGGCTTGTTCCGCGAAGAATCATCGCTGTTCACCCGGATCGAACACGACATCCGCGCATCGTTGGTTGCCAGCGTTCGCGCCTCTATAGTAGTGTTCCGCGCCGCTTTTACTGCGCGGCACCAGGCGTGACCGTGATCGCGACGGCCTCTGTATAGACGATCTCCACCTGATCGCCCTTGCGGACGTTCTTCATCTGCTCCGGGTCCTCCACTTGCACGTCGACCAGATTGCCCTGCGGACCCTTCAACGTGACCGTCTTCGCCTTTGTATCGACCGAGACGACATCTGCCATCACGGTGATCTCCCGGCCGATCGTGCCGCCTGGCTTGGCTCCCGGAGAAGCGCGCTCTTCAATCAGGCGTTGCGTCGCTGAACGTGGACCGTTGGTTTTCGAGAGGCTCAACGACATCGCTTCCCTGTATTCCGTCGTGACGATATCTCCGACCTTCAGTTGATCGAAGTTGCGCGCCTCTTCGCCGACCTCCAGCTGGATCACCTTGCCTTTGCTGTCCTTGAGCGTAACCGTCCGGGTCGCGGGCTCGATTGCTACGACCGTGGCCGTCACCTTCGACGTTCCGGCAACCGTCGCGCTTCCCGCCCCTTTCGTGACATCCACCGAGGTTTGCGGTTGGGCAAGTGCCGGGCACGCCATCATCACAACAGCCATCGCAAGCAAAACGTGACTCGCTTTCATTTCCGCGCTCCCGACGATCGGCCAGTAGATCGGCCAGTAGTCCGCGGCTCCGAACAGGTTCTGCCGGAGAAGGACTGCGGCCCACGGTCAATGGCGATTAAATTGAAGAATCCAGCATGGCTCATATGCGCACGCACGCTCGACGCTTCGTGGCCAGTGTGCGCGCATCCAGTCTAGGCGCTGTCTCTGATCGACGGTATTGGACTTTGGTCTTATGGACTACGGACGTGCGGAACGCGCATTCTTCCTGAATAGGCCGCCCGACTCCTCTATTGCCGTTGGCGTGACTGGACTATTCTTCTTTTGAAACGGCATTGCGTCCGCTATCCGGTGAGCGGCTCTTTCGACCACGAGCATCAACACATGCAATCCGATCATCCCGTTCCTGAAGGCGGGCATGTTGCGGCCAGAGCGCCAGGATGGTTGCGCTGGCTGCCGGGCCTGACGACGTTGAAGCAGTATCAAGCGAGCTGGCTGCCTAGTGACCTGACAGCCGGGCTCGTATTGACCACCATGCTGGTGCCCGTCGGCATTGCTTATGCCGAGGCGTCCGGTGTTCCTGGCGTCTACGGCCTCTACGCGACGATTGTTCCGCTGCTTGCGTACGCCATTTGGGGGCCCAGCAGAATACTCGTCCTGGGTCCGGATTCCGCACTTGCTGCGCCGATTCTTGCCGTCGTCATTGCTGTCGCGGGCGGCGATCCGTCGCGCGCGATCGCGGTGGCCAGCATGATGGCGATCGTCTCCGGCCTGTTCTGTATCGTGATGGGGCTTTTGCGGCTCGGATTCATCACGGAACTGCTGTCCAAGCCGATCCGATACGGCTATATGAACGGCATTGCGTTGACCGTCCTGATCAGCCAGTTGCCTAAGCTCTTTGCCATTTCCTTCGACGATCAAGGCCCGCTGCGGGACCTCCTGACGCTCGGCAACGCCATCGCTGCGGGCAAAGCGAACTGGTACAGCTTCGCCGTCGGCGCGGGATGCCTGGTGCTGATCCTCGCGCTCAAGCGCTTCGAGAAGGTTCCGGGCATTCTGATCGCGGTTGTTCTGGCGACGCTGTGCGTCACCGTATTCGACCTCGATAGCGCCGGCGTCAAAGTGCTGGGCAAGATTCCGCAAGGCCTGCCGTCATTCGCGTTGCCATGGGCGAGCGATGCCGATCTCGTCAGGATATTGCTTGGCGGCTGCGCGGTCGCGCTGATCTCATTTGCGGATACGAGCGTGCTGTCGCGCACCTTCGCGGCGCGGTTTCACACTCGCGTCGATCCGAATCAGGAAATGGTGGGGCTGGGGGCAGCCAATCTGGCGGCCGGCTTCTTTCAGGGTTTCCCGATCAGCAGCAGTTCGTCGCGAACGCCTGTGGCGGAGGCGGCGGGTGCCCGAACGCAGTTGACGGGCGTCGTCGGCGCGGTGGCGGTTGCGTTCCTTCTGATGGTGGCGCCGAATCTGATGCGCTATCTGCCCAATAGCGCGCTGGCTGCCGTCGTCATTGCCGCGGCCCTCGGACTCTTCGAATTTGCGGACCTCAAGCGCATCTATCGCATTCAGCAATGGGAGTTCTGGCTCTCCATCGTCTGCTTTGCCGGAGTCGCGGTTTTCGGCGCGATTCCCGGCATTGGCATCGCGGTGGTGATCGCGGTGATCGAGTTTTTGTGGGACGGATGGCGGCCTCATTTCGCCGTTCTCGGCCGCGTGGAGGATTTGCGCGGCTACCATGACATCAAGCGTTATCCGCATGCTGCGCAGATTCCGGGACTGCTGCTGTTCCGCTGGGATGCACCGTTGTTCTTCGCGAATGCAGAGCTCTTTCAGGAACGCCTGATCGAAGCGGTAGATGAATCACCGACGCCCGTGCGCAGGGTCGTGGTGGCCGCCGAACCCGTGACCAGCGTCGACGTGACCTCCGCCGACATGCTGCGGGCGCTGACGCGAATTCTGGACGAGCGCGGAATCGCACTGCACTTCGCCGAAATGAAAGACCCCGTGCGCGACAAGCTCAAACGTTTCGAATTGCTCGACATTCTCGGCGATGAATGCTTCCATCCTACCGTGGGCAGCGCAGTGGATGACTACGTTGAACGGGCGGGCAGCGGCCACGATCGATGATCGCCGGCTTCCGTGCGACGAACGGCCGACACTCCAGACAGTCAGAAGCTCACCGCCAGCCCAAACGACACCCCATGCACATTGTGTCCGAACACATATCTCACGAGCGCGCGCGTGCGAGTGATGACGATCGGATATTTGCTGCTGTCGAGTTCCAGTCCGACGCCCACCGACGTCAGGTCGTTGAAGCCCAGCACGCCGGCGCTGTCGCCGAAGTAATGCGAGTAGGCAAGCTCCAGCACGTAGCGCACTGGCCGGTCCAGCGCATGCCAGCCGGTCGGCGCGCGCCAGCGCGTCCACAGGCTCAGTTGCTGCGCCATCGCTGAACCCTGAACGGCGTCGGACCCGCCAAAGCTGCGCAGATAGATATCGGTAGCTCGCAGTTCCGCATCGATTTCATAGTTCTCGCGGTAGTGCTCGTAATCGAGCATCAGCGAGCCGCCATAGCCGTATGCGTCCAGCGATCCATTCTCGAGAAACTGGAGGTTGCTGTCCGTGACATGGTTGAAGACGGACTGCCCTACCTTCAGATCGCTCGAAACGCGTCCGATCGTACCGTTCAGGATCGGACGGAACACAAGCTCATCGGTGATCCGGAAATCCCAACCGAGGCCCACCGTGCCACTGAAAGTGTTCCATCGGGTCGGCACCCCGCGCTGCATGGCGCCATCCGTGGCGATGAACGTCGGGTCGTAGCGGCTATAGGCAAGCGTGCCCTCCATATACAACGGAAAGGACCTGCTGATCGTGAACCCGCCGCCGAACTGCGTCTGGCCGAAACCCGGGTTGCCCGTGGCACCGCTATTGATCGACAGCGAACTGGTCGTGACATCGGGAACTGTCGTGTACGTCATGATGGCAAGTACGGCGTCGGCATGCTGCTTCACGTTGCCGCCTATCACGGTGCGGTTCGACAGCTGATCCGGCGTCCCCTGGGCATGTGACTGCAAGGGCAACAGCGCCATGAGCAGATACGCACCGATCATCCATCGCGCGTAACGTGACCGTCGCCACCCGATAGCGCCCGTTTTCATGCGAACTCGCGGACCGTCAAGTTGACCGCACGCCGATCTGATGGTGTGCGCCTGCATAATGTGCTCCGTCGATTGCTGCGTCTGGTTGCTTCCCCGCACTCCCCGTTGATCATTCCCGCTTTCTATCCGGCTAATCCTCCGCGCCCGAGTCTCATCCCGCCCGGCGGCGTTGCTCGAAAAGCAGAAGCATCAAACACGCGTAGACCGTTACCGCCAGAAAGAGCCCCATGCGCACCGCAAATGCAGTGTAGACATCCTTGCCCGCGACGCTGTCCTGCACCGACTGCCCCAGCAGAATGATCATCGTGACAAGGCTGTTCAGCCAGAAGCCCGGCGAGTAGCGCGTCTGACTAAGGGCATAGAGCTTGCGTCCCACCAGCAGGCCGAAAAGCAGCATCCACAGGAAGAACATCCACAGATGCACAAAGAGCCTCAGTGAAAACCAGAACGCGATGGCAAGCAGGCCGCCGAGCAGCGTGGAGCCGATCAGATCGCGTGCCGCACTGCGGGCCGTCGTCGTGCAGCTTTGTCTTCCGAGGCTGACGGACTTCATGATGATCGGCATGTAGCCCGCCGGATCGGTCATGGCGAGCAGATACGCGGGCATCACCACGAGCGCGGCGCGAAGCGCGATGTACGCGGCCTGATCGTCAGGTATCGTGCGCGGGGCAGGCTGCGGCCGCGCGCTCATGGGCTCGGGAAGCAGCCCGTGAGTCAGGGCGGACACGAGCACCGCAAGCAGGAGCCCCTTCACCAATGCGCCGACGACCGTCATGGCCAGTTCGAAGTCAGCCGTGCCTGCTGCGGAGATCATCGTCAGTCCGGCCACCAGAAACGTCGCGACGAGATTGTTGCCGCCGCGCAGTCCATAGCGGAAAGCGAGGAAGAGCATGAGGCCGATGAGCGCCACGCCTGCGAACGCATAGTGACGAAGCAATGGAACGAGGAGAAGGCCGCTGCCCGTGGTCAATGCCACGACAAGCGCGAGAACCACGCCTGCCTTCAACGACAGTGGCCGGTTTCGGGTGGCAAGCAGATAGACGGCAAACACGGGCGCGACGACGGGAATCGACAGGTCCAGCGCGAAGCTGACCGCGAGACACAGCGCCGTGCCGATAGCCAGGCGCAGCGCGCGTCGACCGGGAAGCAGGAGCCTGTTTTCCATAGCCGTCGTCAGTAGAGGTAGGAGACCCAGCTCATCACACGCAGAAACACGCGGCCCAGCGGATTGAGCGGATTGCCCTGACTGGGAAACGCCATGACCTCGGCCTGTCCGCCAACACGAATGTTGTTCAGACGCGCGCGCTCGTCGCGATCGAACTCGACGATCACGGGGAAGCGTTGCGCGGGACGCAACCAGTCACGGCTGTTCTGCACGGAGGGCAGGCTGCCGGGCGGCGTATCCTGGCCCACGCTCACGCCATAGCCGATACTGCGGACGCGGCCTTCGAAGACTTCGCCCGGCAGTGCGTCCAGCGCTATCGCGACGGGTGTGCCCGGCTTCAGATGACCCAGGTTGTTCTCGGTCATATCCGCGCTGACCCACACGTCTCGAATCGCGATCAGCGTCATCACCGGCTTGCCTGCCGCCGCGAACTGGCCGACCTCGGTACTGAGATCGGTGATGACGCCGCCCGTGCGCGCCTTGATGCGCGTATTGGCCAGATCGAGTTCGCTTTTCTCGAGCGCGGCGGCCGCGCTGCGCAACTGCGCGTTGCCCGCCTCCTCGCCACCCTGCTGCTCGCGTGCGCGCTCGACTTCGGCGCGCGCCGCCGCAACCTGGCTCTGTGCCTGCTCATGCGTCGCTCGCGCCACTTCCAGGCGCCGTAGCGAGACCGTACCCTCATCCTCGCGATACAGCCGTTCGAGCCGCTCGCTGTCCTGCCGCGCCTTGACTTCGTTCGCGATCGCCGCGCGAAGCGATGCAAGCGCCGAATCGATGCCTGCCGTGCTTGCCCCGACCTGGCGGCGAGTGGTTTCGAGGTCGGCCCGCGCGCGATCGGCTGCAATGCGGTACTGCTCGCCATCGATTTCGAAGAGCACGTCGCCCGCGTTGACCTCCTGATTGTCGTGCACGAACACGCGCGTCACCCGTCCCGACACTTCCGCGGCGACAGGGACGACGAAGGCCTGCACGCGCGCCTGCTGCGTGTAGGGCGTGAAGCGGTCGGCAAGCAGATACCAGATGAGGCTCACCGCGATCAGCGCAACGATCCACTTCACCGCCCTGCGCGACGGATCGGCGGGGGGCGCTGGCGGCGGGCCCGGCGACGGCGCCGTCGTCGATCGGGAGGTTTCGGTCGTTTCGCTCATGGCGACGTACCTTCGGATGGCGCGTTGGCCGCTGGCGCATTCGTTTCGTTCAGCATGCCGCCCCAGTCGGTGCGTTGCTGCATCTGCTGGCGCGTCGCGGCATCGACGAGCGGCTGCCGGGTGGTCCAGCCGCCGCCGAGTGCCTTGTATAGCGCGACCAGACTGCCCACCGCATTGCTGCGGTTGACGATGTACGCGTCCTGCTGTGCGAAGAGCGCGCGCTGCGCATCGAGCACGCGCTGGAAGTCCGAATACCCTTCGCGGTAGACGGTGTTGGCGAGCGTGAGCGAGCGCCGCGCGGCCGCTTGTGCGTCGTTCAGGATCGAGTCCCGCTGTAATGCAGCGATCAGCGCGGTGGCGGCATCGTCGGCCTCGCGCGCCGCCTCGCGCACGGTGTTCTGGTAGGCGACGGTCAACTGCTGCAACCGCGCATCCTGCACGCGCACGTTGTTCGTGATCCTTCCATGATCGAACACGTTCCATGTCACGCTCGGGCCGGCGGCAAAGGCCAGCGTGTTCGGCGAGCCGGTCAGCGAACTCGCGCTCCAGACCAGCGAGCCCAGCAGCGAAACGGACGGATAGAGATCGGCCTTGGCGACGCCGATGAGTGCCGACTGCGCGGCCATCTGATACTCGGCGGCGCGCACGTCCGGGCGGCGCAATAGCAGATCGGCGGGCACGCCTTGTAGTACGGCGCGATCCACGAGCGGAACCACGCCTTCTTTTCCGGATTGCACATCCAGCTCGGGGAGCGGGCCCGGTGGCCGCCCCATCAGCACGGACAGCGCGTGACGCGCGAGCACGATCTGGCTTTCAAGATCGGGGATGCTGCTCAGCGTACCCAGATACTGCGTCCTCGCCTGCTGAAGATCCAGTTCATCCGTCTCGCCGGCCTTGAAGAGCTTCTGTGTGATCTCGTAGCTGCGCTTTTGCAACTGGGCGTTTTCGCGCGCGATACGCAGACGCGCCTCGGCCGTGCGAAGCGTGAAATACGTATCGGCGACCTGCGCGTGCAACAGGACCAGCGCCGCATCGCGGTTGGCCTGCGCGGCGAAGAACGCGGCGTCGGCCGACTCGATGGCGCGGGCGAAACGCCCCCAGAAATCGAGCTCCCATCCGATGGTGAAGTCCGCACCGTACTGCAAATAGACGCCCGAGCGGGTATTGAATCCATCCGAGCGCTTGCGCGCCGAGGCAAGAACAGCGGCGCTCGCCTGTTGCACCTGGGGGTAGCGCCCCGCGAGCGCGATGCCGAGCTGGGCGCGCGCTTCCAGCACGCGCAGGCCGGCGATCTTCAGATCGCCATTGCCGGCATCGGCTTCGGCGATCAGCTGCTCGAGGTTCGCGTCACCGAATACCTGCCACCACTGCCGCACGTCGGGTTGCGCCGCCTGCTGCGTGACCTGTTCTATCGACGCGCTGCTCCAGTGTTCGCTCCATGCCTCATGTTGCCGTTGAAAGTCGGGGCCCACGCGCATGCAGCCCGTCAGAAACCCCGCAAGGCACACGATGAAGCAGTCTCGCCGGAGCGGCAGTACCGTCCCGTATCGGCGAATCGAAGGCCACATGGCGCCGTCTCCGCAGCGTCCTTCAAGGCTGCTTCTGTTTTTGCCACGGCTCGCGTTCCGGCTGCTCTTTCACCCAACGCCAGAACAGCTGGTAGGCCACTGCGAGCATCACGGGACCGATGAACAGCCCGATCACCCCGCCCGTCACCATGCCGCCGAGCGCGCCGATCAGCACGACGGGCATCGGCACCGCGACGCCACGCCCCAGCAGCAATGGTTTGAGCACGTTGTCGGCGAGACCCGCGACGAACACATAGACGGAGAAGATGATCGTCGCCGTACTCACACCTTCCGTAACGATCACGAAGACAATGACGGGAATCGTGATCAATGTCGCGGGTAGCTGCATGATGCCGATCAGCAGCACGGCGAGCGCGAGCAGACCCGCGCCCGGGATGCCCATCACGATGAACGCAATGCCGATCAGCAGCATCTGGATAAACGCGATCCCGACCACGCCCTGGGCCACGGCCCGGATGGTGGCCGTGCACAGATCGGCGATCTGCCGGCCGTTCTCGGGCCCCGAGATGCGCGACGCGATCAGCACTGCGCTGTCATAGCCTTTCTCGCCGTGAGCCATGAAAATGCCCGCGACGATCAGCGCGAAGAAGAAGACGAGCAGCCCCGCGCCAAGACCCGTGACCGTGCCCAGTAGCGCGAGGCCGGCTTCCTTGAGTTGCGGCGCAAATCTTTGTGCAAGACCGGCTATGTCGGTCGAGGCCTGCGCCCAGAAGTCGTACACTCGCCGGCCCACTATCGGCCAGGCTGCGACGGATTCGGCAGGCGGCGGAATCTGGAGATTGCCGCTCCTGATAATGGCGATCGAGCGCTCGATCGAATTGGCCACCGCGACGCCCAGCAGATAGGTCGGCACCAGAATGACCGCAAGCGCGACGAGAACGATCAGCGTGGCAATCAGGCCGTCCTTGCCGGCAAGAGGACCGCGAAGTTTTACCTGAAGCGGATACAGCGTGATCGCGAGGATCAGGGCCCAAACCATCAGGTTGAGGAACGGGACGAAGATCCGGAAACAGAAGACGGCCAGAACAGCGACCAGTCCGGCGCGAATCAGGACATCGAGCAAATCTCTCGATAACGTCCGTTGGGTAATCGGCGTGAGCATCATCAGGTGTCTCCTCACAGGCTGCCGCAAACAGTTGTCGCTGCCCTGGCAAACCCAAGGCCTGCCCACCACAGGACGCTATCGTGTGCGCGACCCGCTGGCAGAAGTTCGTCAAAACGGACAAAGCCGTCCCGACGTGCCGCCTACACGGCACGCGCTCAAAGGCCTTGCCGCGCAAGCCGCCGTTTAACGAATCAGTTTCGTCCCTGTTGCTTCAGGAACGGGAAAAATCAATCGGGCCGTCCGGCTGGCCGGCACCCGCGAATCTGAGCCTGCTGGCGGAACCTTGGCGAAACGGGAAACAACGTCCGGGCGTTACAAACACGAATGCAAACATCGCAAAGCTGGCAATGACATCGATCCCGCCTGGAACAGACAAGGCAATCCACTCGATAGCGCACGGGATCACGAATTCATCACATTTCCTGCGGCGCATGCGGGTTGAATCTTCGCCGCACTGCCGCCTTCTTCTCGCGACGCTAAGCGACCGTCGCGACACCGATCGAACTCAAGCGCGGAAATTTGCTCACGCTTACTTATGTTATTTAACGGCCCCGAAAATTCAACGCTGTTGCAATGTCCAGTCCGTTCGGCCCGTACCACAAAACTTAGGGTGAAGGTTCATCGACTGCCCTTTCGCAGACAGCCGCCGCTTTGCATTGCAAAGAAGCGCCGCGACGCGTGAAGCGCATATAGCAGAGATTAGTGCACGACTCACCAACAGAACTATTTCATCGACAAAAACACATTCACCGCATTCACCATTACGGGGGCGAGCGGATCGAACTTTGCCTGACTTCGTCTGAAGACCTAACGCGTCCTCGTTTCGACGACAACGATCGAACCCTGTGTCATTTGAGACGCACCCACACCCACAGCGGTACGGATTCGAGCAGATCATCAATGCCCAGCCACAAAATCTGAATTCCGATGCAAAAGAGTACGAACGCGAAGAGCCGCTCGGCGACTTCGGTGCCGACTGGCCCAAGCAATTTCTCGATGTTCGCTGTGAACCGAATGCACAAGTAGATGCTGCACCACAGAACGGCCAGGGCCACAAGCACACCGGCGAGGTGAATCAACGCGACGCCTCCGCGCGGCCTGCCTGTGCCGAGTGCAATTGCGACGGCGATCGATCCTGGGCCCACGGTGATGGGAAGCGTCAGCGGATAAAAGGCCCTGGCGCGCAGCGAGGCCTCGCGAGTCGCATCGGACGCCGTCTTCTGTTCCGGCTCGCGATCCGCGTTCGAAGGCGCGTGCAGCAGATTCCAACCGGCAAACGCAATCACCATTCCGCCGGCCACCCGCAACGCCGGCAGCGATATGCCGAAGAAGGACAGCACGTACGCGCCGATCGAGAGAGACAGAAACAGGATGACCAGACTGTTGATCGAGATGCTTTTGGCAAGAAAGGCCCGCTCAGCCGGCGTCGCTTGCGGGACCAGGCTAAGGACGATGAATCCCGCAGCCGGCGGATTGATGACGGGAAAGAGACCCGCGACGACGAGAAGAAAGGTCTCGGCAAACTGATTCAGCATTCAGCCTCCACGCTTGCGCGAAAGTCGGATCAGCGGAAGGCGTATGCGATCCCGACACCGCACGTGATCTGGTTGCGTGTTCCCCGCTGGGTGACGATGGGGCTGTTGGCAGCGTCGTCCATCAGGCGCTGGTAGTACACCTTCTCCTCGATGGCATCAGCAATTCGCGGTCGCGTCGAACGTCATTGCGACTCGTCGCCATGCGTTGCCGACCCGAATGTAGAACGCGTTCTGGTGCTCGACATCATCGCAATGATGGTCGGGGCGGCGATGGTGAGCCGCGCGCCAGCAACTTCACTGGTATTCTTTCAGGCACAGCAAGCGAGTGCTGCAACACTGCCGTTTCTACTTGACTCGTGGACTATCGGAGCCATACTCCAGCCGGTCTCTTCTATCGCTGTAAATCATCGGGATATTGGAGGGCACATCATGTTCACCTGGAATCGTGAGTTCACCGTTGCGATCGCTGCGATAGTCCTTGCGATGTCTTCTGGTCATTCCTCTGCTACAGAGCAGGCGCAACAACGTCGTGCCGGCCGGGACGTTCGGCAGGAAACCCGTCAGGGGGCCCGCCATACGAAGCAGGAATGCCGCGCCGCCGATCAGAAGAACAATGCGCAATGTCGGCAGGACAAGCGGCAGACCAAGCAGCATGGCCGTCAGGTTGCCCGCGATATCAAGTACTGAGCACTGGCAGCGAGCCGCGACAACACGGGCAAATCGCGGCGCGGGCCCGCCTGGACGTGCCCAAGCAGCTTCCACCAAAGCGGCCCGACGACCAGCCAGACGACCATGTAGACGATGCTCATCAGAAGGCCGGCCCTCCCTTGCTTTTTTGGTCCCTTCTTTCTGGTCCCTAGTTAGCGGGCGTCAGGAAGCATCGTCACCTGTGGCGCGCAATGGCATCGATGGCTGTCGTCACCACCGGGTCCGCCTGCGGCCATGGCGCGTACAACCCGCGCTCATCATGTTTTTTCCTCGCGGCCGTACCGGCGCACGCAAACACGCGTGCCCCCCGGCCGCGATGATTCGCGGAAACGTGTCGCGTTACCTGCAGCGCCCCATCGACCAACATCGCGCGTACGGCGACGAGCACCTCGTTGCGACTCGTGCCCAGTTGCTGCGCAATCTGCATGGCGGTGCGCTCGCTGCCATCCGCCAGCAGCGCCCTGATTTGCGCAGCCAGCCGTCCCGTCCTTTGGGGCTGACGATCCACAGCCGGGGGGATCAATGTACTGTTCTTTTCACACTTGTCTCGCCTGATCACAGGCGAACGGGCTGTTGGCTCGCTGTCGTGCTTCCCGGGATTGCGCGCGTAATAGCAACGCCGGTCGACATCGAGCCGGCAAAGAGGGTTCTCGAAGATTGTCGTCAGTTGATCGACGGTAAAGCGCGCGCGGAGCGCTCGCCATACGTCCTGCCATCCGTCGCAAACTCCGCCGCGAGCGAGTTCATAGGCAGCCTGCCTGATCGTTTCGCGAGTCTGGAGGATGTCCCAGTCGGGCACCCGCTTCATGGCCGGCTGCGCCGTGCGCGGCTCGTGTTCCGGCTACCCGGCATTCGAACTGTGTGGCGTGGGTCCTGAGTGGAACAGTCTGCCTGCAACATCGCCCGAAATCGGGTCATGGTCGAAACGTACGGCCAACCGACCGCCGCGCGGACCATGGCTATCAGCAGATTCCTTGACGTCGTCATGCGAATCTCCGAACAAACATGCGCGAAGTCAAGAATAAGCCGGGCGTGCGCCAGCGGATATTGGACCTTGGTCCAATACCAATTGGGGCAGGCAACCGATTGGCGAGAACCCTGCCCGCGCCATCCATCACGCGACTTAGGCAAACGATGCGCTGGCGAGGTCGGAGCGCGCATTTTTATCTGCCTCAGCCCATTGCGTTGACGGTCTTCGGTCACGATTACCTGTCAGATGCGTTCAAGCAGATTTTCCACCGGCTTTCCTATTTCGATTTCCCTATAGCGCTTCTTTTATTTCGTCATATTCTTGCCGAAAAAATGACCGACAGATGCGGCAATGGCACTAATTACTGGTAAATGCGATGTGCCGGCAAGGGCGGCTCGTGTCGTTGCTCTCTAGCACCTTGACGGATGGTTTCCGGCACTCGGGAAGCGGAAAACTTACATGATCAAAAGACGCCAGATTCTCGGCTGCCTGACGGCACTCGGCGGCAGCTATGTTCTTAGCGGATGCGGGGGCGGCGGTTCCGGCCCAGGCGCTGTCGCCAACGATCCGCGCGTCGTCAATGCCGCGACTGCGGGCACGTTTTACGGTATCAACGGACACTATGACTATCGTTACACGCCTGCCCAGATCGTATCGATCATGAAGAGCATAGGCTGCTCGATATATCGGCTCGGCTGCACAGACGACCCGACGCAACTGAACGCCGTGACGAAACTCGCACAGGCATTCCAGTCGGCGGGACTGACCTTGTTCGTGCTCATCGATCTCAGCATTTACGATAGCAACCGCAGAATGTTCGCGAGCGAATCGATCGCATACGACCGTGGGCAGTCCTGTGCGGCAACGGTCGCTACCGCGCTTGCCCCGCATGGTGTGACGATGTACGAATGCGGCAACGAGTTGACACGGGCAGGCGACATCATTCTCGATCCCACCAATGCCGGCACGAAGGCCGTGGATTTCAACAACACCAACTGGCCGATCATGCGCGGTGTCATGCGGGGAATGATCCAGGGCGTGAAATCGGTGCAACCGGGCGCGAGTTGCGGCATCAATTTCTGCGTGGCCGACATCGGCGCATCGGACGCTTTGTGGGACGGCAAGCAGCCGGACGGAACAGGCGGCTATCCGACGGTACGATGGGACATGACCACATGGCACAACTTCGAGGTCAACGGCAACATCTTCAATATCGGCTCCGATGGATCAGGTCCGGGCTTCAATCTGCCGGCATACTGCAAGTCGCGCTACGGTGTGCCGTTCCTGCTCACCGAGTGGAACACGGGGCCCGAAAAGACACCGGCATATCGGGCGGCCTATATCAGCACTCAGTTTGCCAACTGCTTCATGGCCAGAAAGACGGAAAACATCCAGTCGGTGATGTATTACGAACTCGATAGCGGAGACGCGACCTTCGGCCTGATGATCGACGGCGCCATATTGAGTCAGCCGTATGAGGCGTTCACCAGCTTCATCGCGGGGCACCCTGACACCTGACGGCGCCGCCTCGTGAGCGTATGCGCGCGCCGATTCCACAGCGCAGTCAGCCCGGCATGCCCACGGCCCTGGTCGCTGCGCCCGATGCTGATCGTCGCGCGCAACTTCGATACGCTGCCGCTGCCCGCGCGCGTGCTTGTCGATCATCTGGCCGGGCACGGGGCAGCGTCCGCCGGAGCAATGGGCGTCAGCCCTCCGCCTTCGACATGACGGCCGTGGCCGGGTCGTACCGATAGCCTTTCTGGGCCAGCTGCTGCGCCATCGTCGAGCCGATCAGCTTCTTTTGCGCTTCGCGGAAGACCAGTTCGTGATCGGGCTTGAACCGCTCAAGCTCGAACGACAGTCGTCGCAACAGCGCCGCTTCGCCCGTGCTGCGCGCGTCAATGAACAGGATCTTCTCGTTCGCCTGCTCGAGCCGCTGTTTGATTTCCTTCGCGTACGTGACCCACTGCTCGGCATTGGCGCGCAACTCGTTATAGGCCTTTGTATGGGCTTTCGACTGAGCCTCGATGTCGCGTCGCAATGCGGCGATTTCGTCCGATGTCGTGGCTGCTTCGGCCTCGATGCCGGCCTGGTGCTCGCGTTGCGCGTCCCTTGCCGCTGTAGCTTCGCGCTCTTGTTCGGCAAGACGCTGCTCCAGTTGCGCCGCATGCTGCTCGGCCGCATCGGCGCGTTCCTTCGCTGCGGATGCTTCCTGCGAGAGGCGCTCGCGTTCGGTGTCCGCGGCGGTCCTGGCCCCGGTCATCGCGGCGATCTGCGCTTCGGCCTCTTCTTCGAGTTTCCGCGTGACGCTTTGAAGCTCTTCGAGCCGCGCCGCCGCTTCTTCTGCCCTCGCGGTGCTTGCCTGCTGCTCTGCTGCGAGGGTTTGCTCCAACTGCGCGGCGCGCTGTTCGGCTGCGTCGGCGCGTGCCTTCGCAACGGATGCTTCCTGCGAGAGGCGCTCGCGCTCGGCGTCTGCGGCCATCCTGGCCTCGGTCATCGCGGTGATCTGCGCTTTGGCCTCTTCTTCGAGTTTCCGCGTGACGCTCTGAAGTTCTTTACCCGCTTCTTCTGCCCGTGCAGCGCTTGCCTGCTGTTCTGCCGTGAGGTTCTGCTCCAACTGCGCGGCGCGTTGTTCGGCTGCGTCGGCGCGTTCCTTCGCGGCGGATGCTTCCTGCGAGAGGCGCTCGCGCTCGGTGTCCGCGGCAGTCTTGGCCTCGGTCATCGCGGCGATCCGCGCTTTGGCCTCTTCTTCCAGGTTCCGCGTGACGCGCTGAAGTTCTTCGAGTCGCGCCGCCGCTTCTTCTGCCCTCGCAGCGCTTGCCTGCTGCTCCGCTGCGAGGGTTTGCTGCAACTGCGCCGCGCGTTGTTCGGCTGCGTCGGCGCGTTCCTTAGCAGTGGATGCTTCGTGCGAAATGCGCTCCCGTTCGGCGTCCGCGGCAGTCCTGGCCTCGCCCATCGCAACGATCTGCGCCTTGGCTTCTTCGAGTTCCCGCGTGACGCGCTGAAGTTCTTCGAGCCGCGCCGCCACTTCTTCCGCCCTTGCCGCGCTCGTCTGGCGCTCGGCTGCGAGTGCGCCGCGGGTTTGGTCGAATTCGGGCTCCAGCGCCGCGAGCCGCGCCTGGCGCTCGCTCGCCTGCGCCTCGGCGGCTTCGGCACGCGATGTCGCCGCGCCCGCTTCCTGTGACCATCGCGCCACTTCTTCCGTCAACGCCTGGCACGTGTCGTTCAACGTCGACACTTCGCGCCGCGCCTCGTCGCGCTCCTGTGCGAGCCGCGCGAGCTCGTCGTTCTGACTCGACACCGTCGCAGCCAGCCCTTCATTCGCGTTGCGCTGCTCGTCGAGCGATGCCTGCGTCGCTTCGAGCTTCGTTTGCGCCGTCGACGCCCGTTGCGCGAGTTCTTCGACCTTCGCCTCGGCGGTTTCGGCGCGGGCGGTCGCGGTGGCCAGTTCGGCCTGAACCCGCGTAGCGGTCTCCTCCGAAGCCTGCAAGCGGCTGCGGTGCGCCTCCAGTTCAGTCTCCAGCGCGGCGACGCGCGCGAGGCTCTCGCTCACCTGCGCGGCGGCGGCATCGGCGCGCGACGCGGCGGCGCCCGCCTCCTGCGTCCATCGCTCCACTTCGGCGGCCTTCGCCTGACATGCGTCGTTCAACGTCGCGATGTCGCGCCGGGCGTCGTCGCGCTCCTGCGTGAGTCGCGCTATTTCGTTGTTCTTGCCCGAAACCGTCGCGGCGAGCCACTCGTTCGCCTTGTGCTGCTCGACCAGCGACGCCTCTGACGCCTCCCGCCTGGCCTGCTCCGCCGATGCGTGCTGCGCCGACTCCTCCGCTTTCGCCTCGGCCGTCCCGGCCCGTGCGGTCGCCGCGGCAAGCTCCGTGCGGGCGCGCGTCGCCGCGTCGTCCAGCGCCTGTAGTTCGCTGGTCAGTCCGTCGAGCCGGTCGCGGCCCGTTTCGACTTCCTTTTCCGTCTTCTGATATTCGGCCAGCGCCTCGTCGCGCTCCTTCAGCGCGACGGCAAGCTGATTGTCCACCGCGCCCAGACGGTCGCCGAACACCCTCGACGTGGCGTCGTGAGAGGCCGTCCAGAGCCGGTGCGCGATGTTCATCAGGGCCTCGGCGAGGTCGTCGGGCACTTCGGCCTGGACCTGAGCGGGCGGCGTCTGGGGCTGTCGCGCGTCGCGCCAGCGCTGCAAGGCGACTGCAACGGCAACGATCGATCCGCTGCGAACTTCCGACCAGATCGTCACTGGGGAAATTTCACGGCCTTCCTGGGTCATGCGGTCTGCGATTGCAGCAACCTGTTCGTCGATAGTGGTGTCTGCGTCCATGGACATAAGCGCCTCGAGAATCAAAGGGGCCGGGCGAAAACTGGCTCCCGCGATACATTACTACGTTCTGCGCGATACGCTATGAAAGAACCACGCCCATAGGTATTCGGAGGGCATTTCCTGGAGGGGATCGGCCGGCGCACGGCATCAGACGTTATGCCGTGCAGGCGTCGCAGAAACGGCCAATGACCACGAAGCCGGCGCCGCCGTCACCGCGCGTTGCGCAGAGAAAACTGCCACGCAAAAAGGCCGGGAATGAAGATCAACAGATCCCGGATACGCCGCGCGCCAGCCAGCGCAAGACTGGTCGCCGGCTCGATGCCGAGCCATCCGCCGATCAGCACGAAAGCGCCTTCCTGAATCCCCAGCGCGCCCGGCACGACGAAGGCCGCGCTGCTCACGGCCTGGATCAGCACTTCGATGACCAGCGCCGCGAGAAAGCTCACATTTGCGCCGAGAAAATACAGCGCGAGCCAGATTTCGAGCGCCGTCGCGAGACATTGCAGCGGTTGCCAGAAGAACAGATAGCGAAGGACGACAGCGCGACGGCGCCAGATCACCTTGATCGACTGGTCGGCTTTCACAGAGTGGCCGACCAGCGTGGTGAGCTTGCCGCTCGTCATCCGGTCGAGTCCTCGCGACACCATCGCGAACGGATTCGCATGCTGCACGAGCGCGAACAGGATTGGAACGGGTACGAGCAGCGCCGTGCTCCAGGCGAGGCCGCCGACCACGTGTCCCGTTGCCGAATCGCCGCGAGCCGCGAGAAATCCGATCCCTGCCATCGTGAAGACGAACTGGCTGATGATCGTCAATTGCATGTCGACGACGAGACTCGCCGCCGCCGTCGACGCGCGCACGCCCCAGCGCCGCAACAGCTGGAACGAGACCAGTTCACCGCCGACGCGAGCAACGGGCAACATGCAATTCACCGACTCGCGGACCCACACGAGCTTCAGCATCGAAAGAAGACTGGGCCGATTGGCGCCGCGTATCAGCGTTTGCCAGTCGCGCGCGTTCGCCAGCATCGGCAGGACGTGTGCAAGCCCGGCGACGAGCAGCCCCGCGCCCGCCTCGCGCAAGAGACCCAGTACCTCCGCGGGATGACTGCGCCACACGACGAAAAGCGCAATCACGAGACCTGCTAGAGCCGCTAACCTGCTGACGTGCCTGATCATCGAATTGGAATTGGGTGCAAAGCTATCGTTGCTCAGTCGGTGGAAGAACTGGCGGGCGCGACTTTGAGCAGACCATCGTCGTCTACGTCGAAACTCACGCCTCTCCAGACAACGCGCGAAGAAAGCAGACTCGCGAAAAGAATGGCAAATGCCATCACGTCCCACAACGGCAGAAGCCAGGGTTCACGAACGGAGCGCTTCAGCGCAAGATCCATCCGGCACTGAAGCACGAGCCTCGCGCACAAGGCGGCTGCGAGCAGATACATCGTCCACAGCGGCGCACTTGCGAACAGCAGTGCGAGTAGCGCCAATGGTACCGGGTAACTCACGGCCGAGCCAAGATGACCATACGGATCGATCCGCCGGATGGTTCTGCTCCACCGCAATTCATGCTCGACAAGCCGCGCAGCCGTGGACTCGGGGCATGCGTGGCCGATCACGAAGCCGGGGACCACCACGCGCTGCCCTGCCGCTCTCACTGCCATCCCGATCGCATGGTCTTCTGCGAGCAGATCCGCAAACTGGCGCAGCCCGCCGATTTTATCGAGCGTTTCGCGGCGCATCGCAATGGTCTGGCCAAAGCACGGTTCAGCAAGGCCCAATGCAAGCGCGATCAGCACGCCGGGAAGAAACTGGTAATCGACGGCTCTCGCCGAGAGCTTCGGCCAGAAACCGGGGTCGGGCGCGCCCACGTACGCGCATGTGACGAGGCCGACGCCTTCCGCCTGAAGTTCGCCCATCACTCTGCTGAGGTAATCGCCACCGACCGCGACGTCGCTATCCGCAAACACGTAATGCTCGTGGACGGCTAAAGGAAGCATGTTGAGAAGATTGCTGACCTTCCGGTTGCAGCCGTGCAATTCGCCGTTCGCGACCACGGTGATATGCGCGTCGGGGTACAGGTGTTGAAGCTCTTTCACGACGTCGAGCGCGGGATCGTTCGGATCGTGGACACCGAACAGATACTGCACGTCCCCCTCGTAATCCTGTTCGCAGAAGGTTCGCAGATTCGACAGAAGCGCGGTTTCCATTCCGCGCAGCGGCTTGATTACCGTGACGGGCGGAAAACTTTTGGGCGGAGGCGAGCTTCGCGCGAAGAACCAGCCGACCAGCGCGGCAGCCGCGACGGTGTACAGAATGCCGAATGCCGCAGATGCGCCGCACAGGCAAGCCAGAAATTCGCGTACGAGTCCGACATTCGAAACCAGCGCGCTAATCGCCATTGGAAGTGCCCGATGTGAAGGTTCTATGAATCAGGCGTTCTACCGACGCCGTAATCGATGGGCCGCAGCCGCGTGAAGAACCGCGGAAGCGCGGAGTGACACGAAACGGAAGCGCCGGGGACGACCGCCGTTCCAATGAACGCTTCGCGAGGTTGGAAGAGGCCGATCAACAAACGACGATCGATATGAACAGGCAAGGCGATCGTAGTAGCACAACCTGAAGAAAACATTAAAACTCTACGGGCTTTATATTTCGGTTGATTACAGCGGGATTTATTCAATCTAATGCGTCGCATTTATCGACGTTGAAATATTCCCGCAATACAAATCGCGCTAATGTGAAAGGTTGGAAACACCGGCAATCGACGCGACCGCCTGTGCTCCAACCCACACACGATGGCGGAAAAGAGAGCGACCTCGGCGGTTCCATGCGGTCTCGCCCATGCACAATCAGAGCCATATCCGGCCGGTCCCGCGCGCGCATCGACGCGACGCGCACGCAGCCAGCCGCACACGCGCACTGACAACGCGCACCGACGGCGACAACCACGCGCCAGCATGGAGAAGCGATGGGTTGGAAAAGTCTGCTGATCGAAACGCCCGTCTGGCTGATCGGCCGGTTCTGCCCGCCACGTTTTGACCCGCGGCGTGACCTGCCGCGTGAAATTCTCGTGCTGCGTCCGAACGATTTCGGCGAACTGCTGACCACCACGCCGCTCTTCGAAGCGCTGCGCGAGCGCTTCCCGACGACGCGCCTGATCGCCGGTATCGGCAGCTGGGGGCGGCCGATTCTCGAGAACAATCCGTTCATCGACGAGATCGTCGAACTCGACGCGCCCTGGAACAACAAGCTCGTCGATGACCGCTCGCATCGTAACGTCGTGCGCTTTCTGTGGAAGTCGCCGCAGGTCGCCGCGCTGCGCGCGCGACGCGGCTTCGATGTGGCGATCGATGTGCTCGGCAGCTATATGGGTGCGTTGCTGATGATGCGCGTGGGCGCGCGATATCGCATCGGCGTGCGCGGTTATCGCGGCGGATGGAGCGCGTGCCAGGCCTATGTCGAATATGCGAGACGCCAGTGCGGACGCGCCGCGCTCGCACAAGGCGAACTGCTCGGCGCAACGGTGCTGCCCGAAGTGCGCCCGCAACTCTTCCTGACGGGCGACGAGCGCACACAGGCCGCGCACATCTGGAGCGCCGGTGACGTCCCCGGCCGCAGGACCGTGCGCGTGGTCGTCGGCGTCGGAGCCGGCGTGCAGACCAAGGCATGGCCCGCGCAACAGGTCGGCACCGCGCTCGCGCAAATCTCGCACGCACTCGAACAGACCGGCAGCGCTTGCGACATCTTGATAGTCGGAAGCGAAGCAGATCGGGCGCGCGCCGCCGAGGCGATCGCCGCAGCGGGACCGGGTGTGCCCGTTCGCTCGCTGGCAGGCGAAGTATCGATGCGCATCGTGTTCGCGTTGACCGAAAAGGCCGACGTCGTACTGACGAACTCTTCGATGTTGATGCACGTCGCGGCCGCGTTCCGCCGTCCGACCGTTGCAGTGATCGGCGGAAGCGTGACAAGACCTGAAGTGCACGACGCGATATGGGGTTATCCGCCGCCTTATATGAGCGTGTCTCCGCAGCAGTATGTGCCCGGAGAACACGCGAAGAACTGGCCAGGCGCGGAGCGCGTCGTGCAAGCCGTGCTGCAGTCCGTACCGAAAGACGACGAGACACGCACGCGCGCCGGAGCGGCGGCCTGACGGCGCCGCCCCTTCTTGCCGCTACTTATTGCGGCTCGTCCGTCCACGTATAGGTCGGCAGCGTGCTTATGGGCTGGCCGATCTGCAACGTGATGTCGCGGTGCGAGATCAGCTCGATATTGCGCGGATCGCCTTGATAGCGCCGAACGTCGCCGTTGTCGTTGATGTACACGATCACGTTGCCCATCACGCCCGCCACGTTGGTGGTCGTCAGCGGTTCGCCCCAGATGTCGAAGAACTGGCCGAGCGTAAAGGCCTTCACACCGGGCGCCTCGATGTGGATGATCCCCGTCGAATCATGCGTATGCATCTCGTAGTTGCACGATGACGGAATGCCGATTTGCGCAGGCAGCGCAAGCCCTTGACCGTCTCTGACGATCGCCACATGCGCGTGCACGTGATAGGCCTCGCTCATGCCCACCCCGCAGACGATTCCATCGACAGGCGCACCCGTGCCGCCCGTCGGCGTGCTGCCACTCGCCCAGTTAGGGGCGCCGATCGTGCCGCCAAAGGTGAGGGCGATCGGCTGCTGTTGATTGAACGGCGGCGGATCGTTCCACGTGTAAGTGGGAATTTGCGTGAGCGGCGTGCCGACCATGATCGTCACTTCACCATGCGCGGGCAACGGGAGGCTCGCGAGATCGCCCGTGTATTTCGTGAGCGTGCCGCCATCGTTCACATAGACCGTGACAGGCCCCGTCAATCCGGCGACATTCGACGTCGAAAGCGGCTGCCCCCAGATCGCGAAGAACTGGCCGAGCGTATAGGACGCGCCGGAACTGGAGTCCATGCGGATCTTGCCCGTCTGATCGTCGGTGTGCAGCGGATACGCGCAACCCGTCTGCACGGCCATCGTAGGCTCGACGGTACCGATGTTTTCAGGCAATGCCAGCAGCCTGCCGTTCACATAGATCGACAGGTGCGAGTACGTGTACGCATTGCCGCGTGGGCCGCAGTTCAGGCCGCTCACCGGTTGTCCCGTTCCACCCGTTGCTGTCGAGCCCGCAGGCCAGTTCGTATCACCGATCGTTGTGCCGTCGTCGACCTTCGTCGCCGCGGCGAGTTGCGGCGAACTCGTGCTGCCGGAAGACGCGGAATTCGATCCGCCTCCGCCACCTCCGCCGCAACCCGCTAGCGCAAGAAAAGCGCTAACGACCACCACCCTTGCACCGATGCCATTCCACATGTCGGACTCCGCTTTAGTCAATGAACAATCTCGTCGGCTCGTACGCTGAGTCATGCAAGCTCAGCGGAAGAAACCGTATTCGTGCGTCATCGTGTCTCCACGTGTCCGCATGCCTTTTTGCTTCACGCTCCGCGCACGAACGCCTCGAGCCGCCGCCATATCGAAGGCAGCCGCCCCTCATCCGAGCTATCGGCGTTCGCGAGCCTGTGCGGCATGTGCTGCAAATCGTCCCAGTCGACTTCAAGCGACCGTGCATGGCCGGCCGCGGTAAAAGGCCATTCGATCGCGGTGGCTCTCACGATCGACGCGGGCGCCTTGTCGTCCGCGTGCCCGATATATGCGTTGATCGCCGATGCCTCCCGCTCGGCTGCCTCATGCGACATGGCCGCAACGTAATCGTTGATCCCTTCGATGTGCACACACCAAAGCTGTTCGCTCGAGTCACGCTCCTTCTTAATGCCGACTCGCTGCCCGCTTTTCTGCTCGCCTGGTTGCTCGCTTATTTGCTCGCCGTATTGCGCGGCGAGCGCGGATTTTTCAAGTCTGATTGCTTGAAGCATCGGGGCACCTACGCGAACGAAGCCTTGAGGCGTTCCCATTTCAGATCCGAAAAACACGGACCTTGGGTAGCCTCGCTGAACTTGACGTCGTTATGCTCGGCGTTCCACTCCATCACCTTGACGTTTTCATCGACGTCGACGATCAGGTCCCAGCCGACGCATCGCGCGAAAGGAATCTTGCCGTGCAGTTCGAGCACCGTCGCGACGCATTTCCAGAAGGCCGGAATCTTGACGCCCTCGAAAGAGCGACCGGAGTCGGGATGCGCGTCGACGGCCAGCCAGTTGTCGAGATAGCCTTCGCGACGCAATTCGCCCTTGAGCAGATCGACGGGAACGCACACCTCGTCTTCCGCCGTGACGTGCGTATGCTCCGCTCTGCCGAGGCGCAGGAAACACGAACGAACGGAAATGTCGCCCGCGTCATCGACCACTGTCGTAAAGCGCAATGTCGCAACCGAATTCGATGTGAATTCGCTGAACACCCGATGCTGCTCGATGTACGTCTGAATTACGCCATTGCCATACGACCTGATCAATTCAGGATCGAATGTCTTCCGGTCGAAGATGTAGATGCCCGAGCCGCGCGCGGACCCGTCCAGCTTGTAGACGATCCGGTCCGCGTTCTGAAATACGAATCCCGCGACATGCGCCTGTGGAATCGCCACCTTGTGAGCCGAAAAGAACAGGCCATTCGCAAAGTACGCGACGTCGGGAAAGCTTTCGCTCCCGAAGATCAGCCGCGAGACCGTCTTCAGGTTCGAGATCTTTCCGTGCCATCCTTTCATGCTCGGGACGACGACGGTTCCGTAGAAGTTGTCGGGAATCCAGCCTTCCTTGAACTTGCGGTTGAATGCCGTATAGGCGCGAAGCCACGGGGCGTAGACGGCATCGCCGAACACGTCGCGTGCATACGTATCGGCGAGCCTGATGTTCATCGGGTCCGCCTTGCCATACGTCTTTTCGAGCACCCGCAGAATTCCCTTCGCCTGCAGCGCGTGCTCCCAGTGGAACTTGTGGCGCCCAATGGTTTTCAGCGACTTTCTCACGGCGCTCTCGAGGTCGCTCGCGATGGTACTGGTTTCGCGCTTTAACCAGGCAAGTCCGCTATCGGCTCCCTGTCGAACGTTCATTATTTTTGGCCTTATGCTCAGTACGCGTTGGGATGAACAATGCCCTTGAAAATCGTCGCGAGGATGATGCGCAGGTCGAGTCCGAAAGACCAGTTGCGCAGATAGTAGAGATCGTGTTCGACACGTCCTTCCATCTTCTCGAGGCGGTCGGTTTCACCGCGATATCCATTCACCTGTGCCCAGCCCGTGATGCCGGGTTTGATCCGGTAGCGATGGATATAGCCCGACACGACGTTCTGGTAGAGGTCGTCATGTTCGATTGCGTGCGGACGGGGGCCGACGACCGACATCTCGCCACGCAGCACGTTGATGAACTGCGGCAATTCGTCGAGGCTCGTGCGACGCAGGAAGCCGCCGACGGCAGTGATGCGCGGGTCGCCGCGTTTGGCCTGTTCGAGCACGCCCGCCTTCTGCTTGTGCAGACGCATCGTGCGGAACTTGTAGATCGTAAAGACCCGGCCATCCGCGCCCTTGCGACGCTGCTTGAAGAACACGGGCCCCGGCGAACTCAGCTTCACCGCAATTGCACAGCCAAGCAGAATCGGGGAGATCGCCACGAGTGCGCAGAACGCAAACAGCCGATCGAAGATGTCCTTCTTCACCATTGCGTTCGGGGGCAACGGCGACGCTGCGAGATTGATCGTCGGCAGACCGACCAGGCTCATCACGCCGCCTTCGAACAATGCGAGCGTGCGCACGTCCGGCATGAAGCGGATGTTGATCAGGTCATTGCGAAACTCGTTCACGAGTTTCATGATCGTTCGCTCTTCGGCGAGCGGCAACGCGAGCCACACTTCGCTGATCTGCTGCTCGCGCACGTAGCTGGCAAATGTCTTGTGATCGTCGAATGCGGGCACGTGCGGCACCGTTTCCGCCTCGGGACGCAGATTGTAGATCGCCCGCGGCCGGAAGCCCGACGTAGTCTCGCTCTCCATCCGATGAATGATCTCGTTGCAGTGCTCTCCGCACGCGGCCACCGCAACCGGCTGCAAATCCAGACCGGCATTGCGGGCGCGGCCGAGCAGCCTGTGCATCACGAGACGGCTGACGATCATCGAGCCGCCGGAAATACCCGTCCAGTACGCAAACCACAGACGCGACACGAAGTCGATGCGGTGGAGCGAGAACATCAGCGCCAACGCGCACGCCTGCACGATCAGCCAGCCCAACGCCACCTGACCCACGAGCACGCGCTTCGAGCGCCCCCGCCACGACTCATAGACACCGAGCGCCGGAAAAATGGCCAGCGAAAATGCCGCTGCAAACGCGACAAACGCAAGATAGAACCCACGCTGCGAGACATCGTCGAACCGGATTCGCGATGCCACGAGCGCACCCGTCACGATCAAGGCGACGTCGAACACCCTCGCCAGTAGACCTGTCATTGCACGCATCACTTCCCCCCTTCTATCCATCACCCATGGCAACATCCGTCGATTAGCTGCAACGGCCGTACTGGTCGTCGAACCTGACGATGTCGTCTTCGCCGAGATAGGCGCCCGACTGGACCTCGATGATCTGAAGAGGTACATGCCCGGGATTCTCCAGACGATGCCGCACGCCGAGGGGAATGAAGGTTGACTGGTTTTCAGTGAGCAAGAACTGTTCTTCGCCGCGCGTGACCAGTGCGGTTCCGCTGACGACGATCCAGTGTTCTGCCCGGTGATGGTGCATTTGCAACGACAGACGCGCGCCCGGACTCACGACGATCCGCTTGACCTGAAAGCGATCCCCGTTATCGATCGAATCGTAAAAGCCCCAGGGACGGCGTACTTTTCTATGGTTTTCCGCTTCCGGCGATTTCGTCTGCCGAATACGCGATACAAGCCCTTTGATGTTCTGCACATGGGAGCGATCCGCCACGAGGACGGCATCGTCCGTTTCGACGACGACAAGACCGTTGGTGCCGACGCACGCCACCAGCCGGCCGCCTTCGGAACGCGCATACGTGGCCGTCGCGCCTTCCATCATTACGCGGCCGTTTGCGACGTTGCCGAACTCGTCCTTGTCCATGGCTTCCCACACGGCGTCCCACGAACCGAGATCGGACCAGCCTGCTTCGAGCGGCACCACGACACCCGTGAAGGGCGAACCCTCTTTGCCGAGCTGCTCCATCACCGCATAGTCGATCGAATCAGACGGGCAACGCTCGAACTCATCCGCGCCGGGCGTGATGTACACGTCCTCGCGCTTCGCGTTCGCGTGAGCCTCGACACACGCTGCGTGCATCTCGGGCTGAAAGCGCTTGAGCGCGTCGAGCCATACGGAAGCGCGCACCACGAACATGCCGCTGTTCCACCAGTAGCTGCCCGATGCAACGTATTCAGCGGCGAGCTCGGCCGCGGGCTTTTCGACAAAGCGGTCGATCCGATGCGCACCGTCCTTGAGTGGCGCACCAAGGCGGATATAGCCGAAGCCGGTATCGGCGCGCGTCGGCGGCACGCCGAGCGTCGCAATCACGCCCTCTGCCTGCGCGAGCTGCGCAGCCTGCTCGATCGCGGCCTGCAATGCCGCTACGTCGGCGATCGCATGGTCTGCGGGCATCGCCACGAGGATGGGATCATCGCCGTCGGTGCTTGCTGCCAACGCAGCGAGCGTCAACGCAGGCGCCGTGTCGCGACGCGCAGGCTCAACGACGATGCGCGGCTTGACTTCGCATTGCTGAGCCTGCTCGCGAGTCGCGAACGAATGCTCTGCGCCGCATACGATGACAGGCTCGGCCGCCACGTCCCATGCTTTCGCGAAGCCATCCATTCGCTTCATCGTCGCTTGCAGCAGCGACTGATCGCCGACGACACCGATCAGCTGCTTCGGATACTGCTCGCGGGACACGGGCCACAGACGCGTACCCGACCCGCCCGCGAGAATGACCTGCACCAGCCGCCGGCAATCCGCAGCGGGTTCGGCGACAGCTGTTGCAACGGCGCGTTGTTCTACATTCATCAATTGTTTGTTCACTTCAATCTCCCTGGCATTGAAGTTCGTTCTCATCGTTCGCACGAAAGAACGTCGCGGGACCAGACTAGCGTCGCTTTAACTACACATCGTGGGCGTGTGCCTGATTCAGGCACCGACGCCACAGCTTGATGGGCGAAGATCGCATCAAGCAGAGTTGTGCGAACGATCGACGGACAATCGTTCGTCACCGCGCCCTGCTCTCACGATCCTGCAAAGTGAATGGAAGATGTTCTCGATCGATAACGAAAACAGCATCCCGCGGACGTTTTGATAGCGACCCAAGGCCACGACATTCAATTCGACCTGTATCGATGATAGACAGGTTGTGCTGCTCAGCCGCACGTCTGGCGCGAACGGTTGAACTTATGGCCCCGCCCGCTGAAGCTTTCGAATATCGGCCACCCGCTCCCCAAGTTATCTTTTACTGATTGTGTCCGGCGTGGAAATCGATCTCCATTCGTGGTACTTTGCAACGGGCGCGGCGCTATTGTCTTCTCCGTGAAGCGAGCATGACAGCCTGTTCCGGCTCACATATCTGCGCAAATCCTGCCACAGCGGACGTGCTCTCAACGCTGGCATCAATACTGCACGTCAAGCCTGTACGCAATTCTTCTGCGGCAAGCCGATCGTCATGCGATCACTCGCCGCATCGCAGTTTCATCCTCTTACAAGTCCATTGATGACAGCCGCGTAGTCATCAATGACAGTGCATTTTTAATCGCGAGAGTCGACATGGCTTACATATCGTTACTTGCGCTATTCCTGACGGTCACTAACCTGGTACCGATTAGCGCAGTGGGCTTTGTCCCGATCATTCTTTGCGCGTGGCGCTTCTTCGGGCGCAGTTATCCGTCGTTCTTCGCACCGCTGACGGCACTTACCCTGTTCGCGCTGATCTCGACCCTGCTCTACAATGCGCACTCGCTGACCGAGTTCGAGTTCTATCGACGCGACGGTAACTTTTTCATCTCCTATGCGCCGTTTTTTGCCGGTTGCGTGTACTCGCACCGTTTCGATCTGAACAAGATCCTCCGTTCGTTCTTCATCTGCGCGGTGGCCGCCAATATTCCGCCGTATCTGGTTTACCTCGCGCATAACGGACTATTGAGTATCTTCAAACATCCCGACGACAGCTTCGGCAGTTTCTTCATTGCGCGTAATGCGGCGGGCGGCTTTCTCGCGATGCTGTTCTGCCTCGGCATCGCCTGCTACCTTCAGGAACGCAGCAAGCTGCTCCTGTCGATGCTCTTCCTCAACTTCCTGATGCTGTTCTCGACTTACAGCCGGGGTTCGCTGCTCGGCGCGATGGCGGTCTTGCCGTACCTGTATTTCGGACGCAAGCGCTGGATGCTCGCGACGTTGATGAGCTGCCTCGTCATCGCGTCGGTCGGCATGGCGATGTATCACATCAGGCCTAACGTCGATTACATGGGCTACACATTCAGCATCCAGAATTCGGATGCGAAGGTCGCGAATCTCGACATCCGCTACGAATGGCTGTGGCCGCGCGCGCTGACGTACTTCCGTCAGAGCCCGATCGTGGGCATGGGATTCGGCTCATTCGACGATCAGGTCCGCAATGTCGTGTCGTACTTCGGCCTGCTGGGCGTGCCTTCGGATATCGTGGTCGAGCACAGCGATTCGCACGCGCACAACTCGTATCTGAACTTCCTCGCGGAGCTTGGCGTGGTCGGACTGTTCCTCCTGCTGGCCTTCTACTGGAAGCTCATCAAGTGGAGCCAGGATGGCGCCGCCTATAGTGCATTGAGGGATGCGGGACGGAACTTCGCGGGATTCCGGTTCGTCGAAATTTCGTCGGTATGCCTGCTCGTGATGGCGGCCACCGAACACCGGCTAGTCACGCCATCGAATGTTCTGATCCTCTCCCTCGTCGTGTCACTTCTGCTTGCCGCGCGCTCCGAGCGCGCCCCGGTTCAGCAAAATCGCCCGGTGCTGAACCCGCGGCCCGTCGTGCCGACTCCACCTTCCCGGGCTATTCCAGGACATGTTGCTAGAACACGGAATTAACCTTAGCCAATTTGATCGCACCGATATGTGGATGATTTTCACCAACATCGGTGATGCGGCGCTGACCGTACCCGTCGCCATTCTGTGCGCTGCATGGATCGCGAGGGTCGACGTGGTCCTCGCGTGCCGATGGATACTCGCGCTGACCTGCGGAATGGCGTTGGTCGGCGCGACCAAGGTTCTCTATTCGACGTGGGGCATAGCGCTGCCGCTTGGCCACTTCCGCGTGATCAGCGGGCACACGATGCTCTCCACTGCCGTGTGGATCGTAACCATCGCCTTGCTGTCGAAATGGTGGCGCCAGCCGCCTCTTGCGGGCATCGTGGCGGGTCTGCTGATCGGAGCCCTGACGGGCTACTCGCGCGTATTCGACCACTCGCACTCGGTGATGGAAGTGATCGTCGGCTGGGTGGTCGGTGTGATCGCTGCTGCGTGGTTCCTGCGAACCGCGTTGCGCGTAGAGTTCAGGAAGTTTCGGCCGATCTGGGCGACGGTGAGTCTGCTCGCCATATCGACTCTGGCCTACGGACACAAGGCGCCGCTTCAGGACATCATCGATGCGAAGTCGGAAGCCCTTCGCGGACATGCGCCCACTGTCAAATGCGCGCTGTCCAATGTGCGTGCTCTGTCCGCACTGGGAGGACGCTTCTCCTCCCGCCAACGTCCCGATTAAGCCAGGTTTCGAATCAAGCCAGCTGGTGATGATGTTCGTCGTCGCGCGCGCGTTCCTTCATCGCATACGGCGCCGTGCGATCGACGAATTCATTGGGCAGGCGCGCGTCGACGAACGACATCAGCGCTCTCTTGAACTTCTCTGACGAAAAGCGTTCGGCGTTCTTCCGGCACACACGCGCGTCGAAGAGGCCCGCGTTCTCTTCGAACCGCGTCACGGCTTCGAGCAGCGACTCTTCTGTCTGCTCACCGAAGAAGACACCTGTGGGCCGCTCAAGCGGCAGTCCCATCACTGATTCGAGCGCGCCGCCTCTGCCATATGCAATGACGGGCGTGCCGCAAGCCTGCGCCTCTACGACGGAAATGCCGAAATCTTCTTCCGCCGCAAACACGAACGCGCGTGCGCGCTGTAGATGGTCGACCAGCACATCGAAGGGCTGATGACCCATGATGGTCACGTTGTCGCCCGCAACCCCCTTGATCTTCTTCATCTCCGGTCCATCGCCGATCACGACCAGGCGACGGTCCGGCGTCTGCGAAAACGCCTTGACGATCAGGTCGATGCGCTTGTACGGCACCATCCGGGACGCGGTCACGTAGAAGTCATCCTTGCGCTCGCGCAGCCGCATGTTGCTCAGATCGACGGGAGGATAGATCACCGTCGCATCGCGTTGATAGGCCTTTCTGATGCGCCGCGCGATGAACTGCGAGTTCGCGAGCAGATAGTCGACACCATTCGCAGAACGCGAATCCCAGCCGCGTATGTAGTGCAACAGCACGCGCGCCAGAACCGACTTCAAGCCCGCCGCCAGATGCGACTCGCGCAAGTATTGATGCTGGAGATCCCACGCATAGCGTATCGGCGAGTGAACGTAGCTGACGTGCAGTTGGTTCGGACCCGTCAACACGCCTTTTGCAACGGCATGCGAGCTGGAAATGACGAGATCGTAGCCCGAGAGATCGAGCTGTTCGATCGCAATCGGCATCAACGGCAAATACGCGCGATAGCGCTTCCGTGCAAACGGCATTCGCTGAATAAATGACGTAGCGACGGATTTTCCCTTGATGCACTTGCGGTCTTCCAGAAAATCGACGATCGAGAACAGGTCCGCGTTGGGAAAGCACTCGATGATGTTCTCCAATACTTTTTCGGCTCCGCCCGATACCACCAACCAATCGTGAACAATCGCAACTTTCAATTCCACCTCCTGTGCTCGTCCGGTCCGTCTGTTCTTACGCTCTTCATAAGTACCGACGCACATTGCAACACCATTGATAATTCACCCCCGACGCAGCAAAACATCTGATGCGTCATCGATATCATTCGTCTTTACCCGTTCCAGCATGTGGCTTGGCCCACGCCATACGGCCCATCAACTCCATCGCGCGGCCCGCTCCCGGCAGCAGCGTGACGAGTTGCAGACGCACCATGATCGTCAGCAGCATCACCGAAAGTGATAGCTCACCAATAACGCGGGCAAACGCCATGCCTTCTGCCCCAAACCGGGGCGCGAGCCACAGTGCAGACGCAAGATTCGCAATGCCCGCGGCTGCCCCAGCAACGGCAAGCACACGATCCTTCCTTCGCGGAACGAATACGTAGAAGGCTGCAAATTCGTTGAACGCCGCGAACGGGAACATCCATGCAAAGCACTGCAACACCCGCGCGCTAGGCGTGAATGCGTGTCCGAGAATCAGTGGCAGCACGAACGGCGACAGCGCCAATGCGCCGCAAAAAACCAGCAGTCCGTAACCGAGCAGCAACATTGCGCCGCGTCGCGTGGTGGCGTGCGCACCCGCCTTGTCGCCCTGCGCGAGCTGGCGGGAGATCGTGGGGATGAATACCTGTCCCGCAGGCCCCATCAGGGCCAGTGCGATCGTCGCGAAACGTTCTGCGGCTCCGAAATAGCCGACCTGTTCCGGAGTCGACAACAGCGTCAGCAGATAAGTCGATGACGCCGTCAGCACGACGGAACCCGACGAATAGCAAAAGAGCATCGTCGAGTTCTTTATCAGCGGAACGATGCCCGACACCGACAGGTGCGGCCGGCCCAGTTGAAACGTTGCGAGCGCATAAGAGATCGCGGCCGATGCAATGCCCGCAATGAACAGGCTCGCGACAACCCATATCGAGTCCGCAGGGCCTTTGACCAGGCTCAGCACGAGCGCGAGACTCAGCGCGAAGCCGAACACCTCGATCATGATCGGCGTTCTGAAGTGCTGACGGCCCTGGTAGAGCCAGCCGAGATTCAACGCGGACACGATGCCGAGCAGCGTTGCCAGAACGCCGATCAAAGGCCGCTCCGACAATGCCGGCGAGCACATCGTCGCGATGAATCCCACGGCGCCGCCCAACACGCCCAACGCGAGGCGCGCGCTGACATGCAGCGAGTAGATCGCGTTGCATTCGTTCGTGTCTTGCGCCTTGGAAACTTCACGCATGCCGACGAACGTGAACCCGTAGCTGACGAGCATCCAGATCACGTTCATCAGCGACATGGCAGCGAGCACGCGGCCATATTCGGAGACGCCCAGCACGCGCCCGTAGAAGGGCACGACGATGATGAGATACACGTATCTCATCAAATATCCGCCGTAAACAAAGGCTATGACGTTAGCGCTCTTCTTACCGTCCATACCGACCTCTTTGATATCGTCGATGCCGCATGGCGGTCTCCTAACGCCCGGCCGCGGCGCTTCGACGCGCTAGCGGATTGGTGATGTACCGGACCACGAAGTTGGAGAGTGGCGAATATGGCAACAGACAGAGGCTGGACAGAAAAAGCGTTCCCGCCTTCTTTTTCAGGCTCCAGAAAGGATTGGCGAGTATCGAGTACCGATAGTCGTAAGAGTCGTTGATCACCCAGCGCCAGCGTGTCGCCAATGGCGCTTGATAGAGGTTCGAGCAGAAATAGGCCTTTTCATGCGCAAAGTCGTGAAATGACATCGGCAGTTCCCGATTGAGCCGCGTACGGGCGAGCTCGCGCAATGTTGCCCACCGCGCCTTGAATGCCTTCGGTGCCTTAGTCAATTGCTCCGAGTTTGCGAACGACACGCTCGATTCATTTGCACGTTGATGAACGCGATACGCTCCAAGCGAGCGGGGTACCATCGCGACCGGCCCGACCAGAGCGACGCCATAGATCGCATAGAAGTCGGCGCCGTAGCGGTTGATCGCCGTTTCCGGAACCGGGAACAGCTTCTTCAGCGCGCGCGCGCAATAGGCATTGCCCGACGCAGGCGGCGACGGATAAAGCCAGCCGCCCATCAGCAAGGTGCCGCAATCGGTCGGCGGTACGGAGTGCGGAACGTGGGCGCCTGTCTGCTTGCCCTCGACGTCGATGACATCGAGGCGAAATTGCACCTTCGCCACGTCGTCGCTCGCGAACGTGCGCATTACTTCCGACACGGCGTCGGGATAGAGCACATCGTCCGAGTCCAGGAAGAGTACATACTCGGTGTCGGCGAGTTCGAGTCCGAGGTTGTAGGCGGATACCTGGCCGCCGTTCTCCTTGAAGACCGCGGAAATGCGCGAGCCGTAACTCTCGATGATCGCGCGCGAACCATCCGTCGAGCCATCGTCGATGACGATCACTCGCGTTCCCGGATAGTCCTGGTTCAGCGACGAGTCGATCGCCTCGGCAATGAAGCGCTCGTAGTTATAGTTGCAAATAACGATGGCCATCTGTTTCATGGGATCTCGCGGCGATAGGTTGAATCCGTCGATGCTCAAATCTTCTCTCTCGGTAATCGGCACTATTGCCTCGCCGATAAAAAGCTGCGTGTCTCATGTCGTCTTCTGTCGCCGGACGACGAGATAGGCAAGATGAGCGGGCGACTTCTTATCGGCACCATTGACTGCGGCGGGCACGCGAAAACGGATGCTCAGCGTCCCGCTGTTCGATGTCAGCATGGCGTCTTCACGAGGTGCAACGGCGCCCGTCACGGCGTCGATGAAAAGCACCTCTGCACCGTCCAGTGACGGCTGCTCGACGCCTGCCGCTTCGACCGTCCGCCAGCCCGGTGCGGCGCTGACCTGAATGACGATGTCGCTGTCCGAGAGCAGTGCAGAACCCTTGGCTTGCGGCCCGAACCGAAGCGACTTCGAGAACGGCGCAAGCATGCCGGGAACCGTCTTGTTCAGAACCACCAGGCTGCGCCCCGAAGGGTTGTACGTGCGGGGCGGCCCGCGATGCGTCAGCCGGTACGGCTCGAAGCCGTCCCAGTGGTACACCATTGTCACGTACTTGTCAGGGTCGTCCCAGTTGCGATCCAGCGCCCACACTGCAAACTCGAAGAAATAGCGCGGCAGGTAATGCGGGTCTTCCATGTATCTGTCGCCGATTTCGGTTTGCCACAGCCCGCGAGCCGGACCCTGCTTCACATACCGCTGATACAGACCGTCGAGATCGCCGACGGGCAAATAATGGGTATCGAGGTAGTCGACCCAATCGATCATCCGCTCATTCGAGCGCGCGCTCCTGTATTCGAGCCATTTGCCGAACGTGTCGAGCCCGCCCTGATCGGGCCATCCGCCGTAGACGATATACGCGCCGTACTTGCGGACAATGCGGGCTGCCGGCAAGTGGATCCTGTCGACGTAGTCCTGCATCGCGCGCTCGTATGGCCCCGAGCGCTTTTCGTCGCGATCGAACCTGGGTCCATGCCAGAACGTGGCCTGCGGCAGCCCACCCGACAAGCGGCCGGCCGCCTCGTTCCAGATCTGGAAATGGCGCACGTTATAAGGCGGCTTCGAGTACTTGCTGACGGCAGCTTCCACATACCGTTGCCACGCCTCCACGTCGACGGGCGCCGACTTCGAATCGCCGGGCACGCTTGCATTCCACTTCGGCGTATAGCCGAGGAACAGCAAAGACCTGATTCCATTCGCGTTGTTGCGCAAGATGGCCGACGGCAGATCGCTGTCGTACGCATTGCCCGTTCCGTTGACCCGCATCGTCTGCTTCGCGGAATCGGGCTGCCCGGGGCCAACGGAACCGCGGCCCCAGCTGATGCCCATCGCGTGCCACATGCTGATGTCGGCGTCCGATCCTGGCCATCCGTTCGTTCCGATCATGTCGGTCATCCTGCGAACCTCACGTTGCTTGCCCACTGCGTCGGCCGCGAATGCAACCGGCGTCGTGCGCATGCCCGGCAGGCCCGCGCATGCGAGTGCAGCAAGCGTCTTGAGCGCGTGTCGTCTATCTTGTCGGTTTCTCTTCCTATACATTGGTCCGTCCCGGCGACTAGCGCTTATCAACCCACCGTCGCACGCGGAAACAACTCCGGCATAGGCTCGCTCTCTTTCCCATACAAGAGATCCAGCAGCCTCTTCGCCGACCGGTCCCAACGGTACTCGCGCGCATGCGCCATGCCTTTGCTCCGATAGCGTTGGCGCAACTCGCCGTGACTCATCATCAGCGAGATCTTTTCAGCAATGTCGTCTGCGGACACGGCGTCGCAATACATGGCAGCGTCTCCGCACGCTTCAGTTATCGACGTGCGCGACGAAGCGATCACGGGGCATCCGCAGTACATTGCTTCGAGAGGCGGCAGTCCGAATCCCTCATATAGCGACGGAAACACGAGGCAGCCCGCCTGCTCATAAAGCGCCTTGAGTTCGCCATCCGTCACGAAGCCGGCCCAGATCACCTGCTTCGACTCGGGCCTGTCGCTCACGCCTTCGCCGCTGAATACACGTTGATTCCTGCCCCCGACGATGACGAATTTGACGTCACGCAAATGCTCCAATCTCGCAATTGCATCCAGAGCGCGTTGAAGGTTCTTGCGCGGATCGAGACTGCCGACGATCACGCAGTACGCGTCCTTCTCGAGTTGCAGACGGCCGATGATGCCAGGCTCCGACACGACACGGTCGAGGTGGTCTGCGCCCGGCGGAATCACGGCAATGCGCGACTCGTCGATATTCAGATGGTGGCTGATCCGGTGCTTCGAAAAAGACGACACCGTCAGCACGAACGGGTCCAGCTTCGGCAGCATCGAAAAACAGAGCCGGTACCAAAGCCGGAACTTCTTCGAAAAGCCGTCAGGCACGTCATAGACGGCCATATCGTGAACCATCACCACCTGACGGCGCTTGAGAATCGGACTGGTGTTGCACAGATTGACGAGCGTCATGCGACGCGCGGCAATCGGCAACGTAATCTGCTCCCACAGCGTGCCCCGCAACCACGGAAACCGGCGCTGCCGCTTAAGGGACGCACCCGGCTCCATCGCGTTTTGCGGCACGAAGACCTCGAGTTCACTACCCGGGTTCTCGCGCATCTGCATTGCCCTGGTGAGCTCATAAGCGACCCTTTGCACGCCCGTAATGGGTTGCGAGGTGAATTTTCCGTTGATCGCGAATGCCATTGGGTTTCTCCGCCTCACGAAGTTGTACCGTTTCCTGTTGTCGCGTAAGCGTGGGATAGCCCGACATCAACTGGCCGTCTCGACGTCTCCGAAATCGCTCGCGTAATTGGTCGCGTAGCCATAGCTGCGCGTGCTGCGGCGCACGGGTATGCCATTGAACACGCACCCGGCGATACGACCGCCAGCGCGTTCGATCTTCCTGACCGTGTCGGCGATCTCTTCCTCCGACTGCATTTCCGAGCGCAGCACGAGCAACGAGCCACCTGCTTCGTTCGCGATAATCGATGCGTCGGTGACGGCGAGGAACGGCGGCGTATCGATGATCACCAGGTCGAAGTGATTGCCGAGCCGTTCGAGCAATTGCCTGAAGCGTGGGCGCGTCAGCAGCGCGGCCGGATTCTCGGGACGTGCACCGCAAGACATGAACGTGACGCCGTCGATGCCGACTTCGCGCAGCGCATCACGCAGCGGAATACGGTCGGACAGGACTTCCGACAGGCCGCCGCGGTTGCTCTGGCTAAAGAACGCAGCGAGGTGGCCGCGACGCATATCACCGTCGATCAGCACCACGCGCGAGCCCGCTTCGGCGTGCAGCGTCGCGAGGTTTGCGGCCACGAAGCTCTTGCCTGCAGACGTCGTCGGCCCCGTCACCATCACGATGTTGTTGCGGGCGTTCGCGAGATCGCGGGACATCGTCGTGCGAACCGCGCGCAGCGCCTCGACAGACGGGTCATGCGGGAAACGCGCCGCGAGTACCTTGGTGCCCGAATCGCTAAACGAAGGATCGATCCTCTCGTTCGCGCCGGCCGACGGTTCGCCGCCATTGCGTTGCGGCGATCCATTCTTCCCGCTCACGCCAGGCAGCGGTTTTCGCGCAGCAGCGGGCAAGCTCCGGTCCAGCATCGTTTGCTGATGACTGAACAGCACTTCGCCGACCACAGGCACGCTCAAGCGGCGCTCGACGTATCGCGGATCGGTCACGCCCACGAGCACGTGACGGCGCATGAAGACGAGGAAGATGCCCGAAACGAGGCCGAGCACGACGCCGCCCGGCAGCACGATCAGCGGATTCGGCTTAACAGGGCGATGCGGCCGGATCGCCGAATCGACGATGTGCGCGCCGCCCGTCGTGCTCGCGCGACGAACCGTCAATTGCTCCGCTTTCTGCACCATGCCCATGTAAATCGTCTCAGCGACCTTCTGCGCGCGAATCAGATCGACGCTCTCGCGCTCGGACGCAGGCATGCCCTGGAAGCGGTTGTCGAACTCGGACTTCGCCTTGTTCAACTGGGCGAGCTGGGAGTCGATGCTCTGAATCCAGCGGCTTCCCGGCGCGTACTTGTCCAGCAACTGGGTGCGCTGCAATTGCAGGCTCGCGATCTGACGATCGAGGTCCAGACCTCCCTGCAGGTAAGTCTGCGATTCGGCCGTCGGCTGCATCGAATTGGATTTCGCCCGGAAGTCCTTGAGTGCTTGCTCCGTCTTGCGCAAATCCGCAAGCAGGCGCGGCAGTTCGCCCTTGATGAAATTGAGCGTCTGCGTGTCGTTCATTTGACGGCTCGCGGCAGCGGTAGTCAGATACTGCTGTCCAAGTGCATTGGCCACATCGGCAGCCATCGACGCGCTCTTGTTTGCGTACTCGATCTGGATGAGACCGGAGTCCTTCACCTTGTCGGTGATCTTCACGACATCCATGAAGCGCTTGACGGCATCGACGCCATTCCACCGGATCACTTCGAAGTGCGTTCCGGGCCGCGCGGCCAGCTTACTGATCAGTACCGAGACGCCGTTGGCCGTCACGGGCTTGCCGACTTCGCCCTTGAGCAGAAACTCGCCCGACGGACCCAGAAGCTCATACGTACCGCCATCGAGCGCAACGAGCCTGAGCTTCTCTTCCTCGAGGTTCTGCGGGACGTTCAGATAGCCGACATTCACGACCTCTCCGCCCCACGCAAACGACTTCAAGCCGAGCCATGCACTGTTAGGCTCGCCCGGCGTTGCGAACTTATCGGCGATGTCGCCCAGAACCGGAATCGTGCGCGGCTTGACCGTGACGTCGAAGCGATATCGTTCGATCACAGGATCGAGCACCGAACGGCTTTGCATCACGCCCATTTCAGTGCTGGGCGACGGTGCGGGCGGCGGAAGCATCGAATCCTGATTCTGCAGCGCGATACCGAGTGCGTTTGCCTCTGGTGGATCGACGCGCACGAGCACGTCCGCCGAATAGACGGGACTCGCGATCAATTGATAGCTGAGCGCGAGCAGGAATACGGCCGCCGTGGTTGCCAGAATCTCCCAGATATGATCGCGCATGAGGTTGAGCATCTCGCGCCCACTGAGCTGCGTGCGCTCGTTGTTGACGGGAGCGGGAGGAGCAGGAAGCGAGTTGTAGGGGTAGTAATCCACCTGAATCATCCTTTCATGTACGTTTCCCTGGAGCACTCTGCGGTACGCAGAAGTGCAGCACCGGATCGCGAACTGAAGCTGCTGTTGCCGCTAGAGTTGACGCGGATTCGGCGCGTCGGAATGTCACTCAGCCTGGCCGGAGCCGGCAGGACATGCGAACGCCATTTCGGCGTCGGCACTCAGACTCTCTGTCTAGCTAGTGCCGTGCCGGAATCTCCGGACGAGAAGATCAACATGCGTGCGCATTCCATTCATGCGTTCCTCCCTCTGGAGCAAAGTGGTTGCCAAATATCTAGACGCACCTCTATGACTTCAGTGAGCCAATAGAGATGTACTGTCCAATACGGTGATTGCGTACTTTTATCCCACGACCGAAGAAAACTGATCAGCGCGCGAGGTCACAACATTTGCGCACTTTCGGCGTAAGCGATTTCCCGGTGAAGACCTGCAAGCAACATTCCGGCGAATTGCGGAATTGGCAATGGCCTCTCCAAGCTGTTGCAGCGAAGCATAGACGGGCAGAATCCGGATTTGAACGACTTCGGCTCAAATTCGGGTACAAATGGCCGATAACGTGGAGCGTGTAACGGGGTTTACCAGGGAAAGAAAGAGTTGTGCCGATCTGAAATTGGTGTAACAGATTGATACGACCAGGCCGAAATCACGTAACAGAAGCCTGGTGACAGTGCCACAAGCCGAGATTTGGGGAATGAAGCGAGATACGCCTTTCAGACGCTTATCCAGCAAGGCTCGCAGAGGATAAGACCCGCTTTTCTTTCATAAGTGCCAGATAATTTTTACGCGAAATAATTTCCTCGGCCGGAAAAATCAACAACGAACATAACGCTAATAAACGGTAATACTTGCCATTTTCGAACAATTACGCCACATCGTTCGCCCAAATCCGACAGCTATTCAATCGATCTATTCACTACGGTATTCTGGGCCGCATCGAAGTATTTCGCATTAATTTGGAGAGCTAAACGTGAATGGGTTTGCTCGATCGCATCCGTGGCACACTGACGAACGACAGGTTGATTCAAGGCTTGAGAGGCACATTGGCGTGCTCATCTCGCATCACTGCTCGATGGCAGCCGTAGGCGCCATTGGAGACGCTTTTCGCCTCGCTAACGAATTCGACCACGGCAACGGCGAACATCCTTCTTATCGGTTCACCGTGCTGTCGGAGTCCGGCGGCTTTGTTACGGGCGGTTCCTGCTTCTCGATCTGGACGCAGAAGCTCGAGCAATACCGGCTTGCCGACTTTCACGCACTCTTTGTTGCTCGCGGCTCCGATGTCGCGGCACAGAATAACGAGGCACTCGTTTCCTGGCTGTCGCGTCAAGGGTCAAATATGCCGACCGGCATGCAGCCAAAGCTTGAAGCATTTACGCCCCCGGCTCAGTCGTCCGTGCCCGTATTCGTCCTCGACGATGGCATGTCCGAAACGCGTCCCGCCGGCGCGACGCCGTCGGAGATGGCGCTCGTGCAGATCGAACGCGATCTGAACGCGGAGATCGCGCACAGAGTCGCTCGTGCGTTGCAGACGAACGTCCCTGAGCGTGCGCGACCCGACGCTGAGGATTTGAACATCGCGACGACAACCGAAAAGATCCGGGAGTCGGCACGCTGGATTCGCGAGAACTACAGCAAGCCAATTTCCGTCGGCCTTGCGGCCGAGTCGGCCGCGATGAGCAAGCGGAACTATCAGCGCCGGTTCAAGAGCGAGTTCGGTATGACTCCGCTCGAGTACCTGCTGCGCACGCGCTTTGAAGTTGTTTGTTCGATGTTGATCGAAACGGATCTTCCTATCGACAAGATTGCACGGCGTTGTGGAATGGGCGACGGCAATCGGCTCGGAAGGATATTCAAGCTGCGGTACGGTGTATCGCCAACCCACTTCCGGGCGCTGCGCCATCTCCCGGCCGAGGAACGTTCGCAACCGCCCGCAGCCGCATCGACGGCCGGCGTTGCCGTGCATGCCGCAGCAGTTGCGCCATCGGCAAAGCTGATCTACTGACCTGATGCACGGGGAGCGCAAAAAGATGCCAATAATTGAAGGTGTGCGGTCGAGCGACGCAGTGAGTGCGTCGCAAGGCGTGAAGCAGGAAGCGGCTCACGGTGGATCGAATGAACTTCCGTCGGCGTTCAGGAGAGTGAAAGAAGCCGCCAAGCAGGTATTGCCTGACGTGCTCTTTTTAAGCCTGCTACACAAGAAGTGTATTGGCCGGTATCCGAAGCTCATTCACCCTACCACGTTCAATGAGCAGATCCTTCAGCGCAATCTTCGACCAGACCCGCGCTATGTGCCTCTGACCGACAAGATCGCGGTTCGGGAGTACGTCGAAAAGAAGCTCGGACGGGAGCATCTCGTTCCGCTAATCGCAGCACCCGAGATATTCACGTGCGAGGTCTTCGACAGACTGCCGTCTTCTTTCGTCATGAAGGCGAATCACGGCAGTACTTTTGTTGAAATAGTCAGAGACAAATCGACGACGTCGTTCGAGAAGCTAAAAGAATTGGCCGATCGCTGGTTGTCGACTTCGTTCTATCGCGTCGCCCGCGAGCGACACTATCTGAGCATTGAGCCGCGCCTCTTTTTTGAAAAGCTGCTGCTCGACAGGCGAGGGCAGATTCCAGCCGACTTCAAGCTGCATTGCTTCGGTGGACGAACGGGACATCCGACCATGTACACCTTGTTGATTTCCGATCGCTTCGGGAACAACACGCATGGCGACGTGTTCGACGAAAACTGGAACGTAATGGATGTGATGATCGGACCGTACACTCGCAGCCCCGTGCCTCCTCCGCGACCGAAAAACCTGGACGCGGTATTGCAAGCGGCAACGCGACTGTGCGAAGACTTCGACTATGTTCGTGTCGATCTCTATGCACCGGACGATGAAATCTATTTCGGCGAATTGACCTTCACGCCCGGCGCTGGCGTATTGCCTTTCACGCCGGACCACATCGACTATGAATGGGGAAAGCTTTTGAACAGCCGGCCCGACGCTTGAAATCACCCCTCCTCCGCACAGGAACCGAGCGAAGGAGGGGCAACGAACAACTACCGGCCCACGCCGAAATCAGTGTGCGGGGTTGCTTGTCATGAAACTCGTGAGCGCGCTGTACGGCGGATTGAGCGTCGTACCGTTGGTCATAACACCATAGGTGTTGTTTCCGCTGTCGAGCACGTAATACATCACGGCCTGAATGTTGTGAGACGTTCGTGCCTGATAGTACTTGCTCAACGTGTTCGTGATGTAACTGGCTCGGTAATCCTGCGGCTTCTCGGGACCCGTGTTCCATTCCGTAATGATGAACGGCACACCGTATCTGGCCTTGCAGTACGTCGGCAGGTCGAAGCCCGGACCGGAACCGTCAATGCCGATATTGAAGATGTCGCCATACACTTCGTAGTTGTGCCACGTCGTGATGTCCCAGCGCACCTTCGGGTAGCCGCCCGTGCCATCCGGTTGCATGCCGTCCCACAAGGCGTCGGCGGCACCAATATCCGCGACACAGAAGTTGATACCGCATTTCGCATTGGATTGAACCGACTTCACGCCGTCGATCATCCCGCGCATCACGCCACGCATGGCCGGCCAATTGCTGTTGTTGAAATCGACCGCTTTCGTACCAGCGTTGGTGAAGTCCAGAATCGTCGCGTTCTGGCGCGTCAGCTCGTTACCGCATTCATAGATCGTCACGCCATACTGCTTGAGTGCATTGGCGATGGCCATTGCAACCTGTTGGCCACGCGAATATGCCGCCGACTCGCTGCTGAACACATTGCCATTGGAATCGTAGACGCCCTGATTGATCAGGACGAGCAGTTGGAGTCCGGCCGCCTGGAAGGCCGCAGCCAGTTTGCTCACGGCGTTCAGCTGATTCGGATCGTCGGTGCAGCCGACACGGTAGCTCGTGCAGCCCATGTTCCTTAGAATCGACACGAGCTGAGACGGCGTGTACGTGTAGTCAAAGTGCCCATTGACACCGTAGAACATGCCCGTCGAGGCCGCAACGGCAGCAGCGTTGCGAGGGTCGTTACACGGTAACCAGCGATCGAGGTCCGTGAGCACATAGAACTGTCCACCCGTACCGATGTGCCAGATCTTCCCGCCGTACCACAGCAGCAGCGACACGTTATACGTGTTGCCGACGGTCCCGCCATTCCGATAGATAACACCGTTGACGACGGTCCACATCGCGCCCGCCTTGTCGATGATGTACGAAGCGGACGGAATAGTCGTACCGTCAGGCGACGTTCCGCCGAGGCGTGGATCGTTACACGCCGTCCACGTAGACCCGTTCCACGCATAGAACTGCCCACCCGTGCCCTGATGGTAAATCACTGCGCCATAAATCATGAGCAGCGTCACGTTGTACGTGTTGCCGGCTTTCGCGCCGTTCCGGTAGACCGACCCTTGCGACAACGTCCACACGGCACCGGAGGTGTCCGTGATCGAGCTTGCCGATGGAATGGTCGTGCCGTTTACCGATGCAGTGCTTGCGCGAGCCGCAACGTTCGCGACAGCGGCTCCGGAAGCGCTGCCCGCGCCATCGCCTGAACCGCCGCCACAAGCGGCGAGAAGATAGCTGCCACCGATAGCCGTCAGCTGACCAAGAAATTGACGTCGTTTATTCATGACAAATACTTCCCCTGTCGAGAAATTTCTCGAATAAAAAGTCCCAAGTGGGTGAATGCCCGAACTTCGAATGCGATGTCCGGTGTCGGCGAAGCGCTACTTAATCAGTAATCCTTATGTATAAGAACAACTACTCGCGCTTTCGGTGAGTGACATGAGAAATGATTGAACTACCCGCTTCGGGTGCCTCTCGAGCGGTGACGCTTGAAACTCAAAATCCACGACTGCAGGCAGATTCGCCCTGCCGTGGAAGACTTTGACTAGCGAGCTACGACGATTCCCAAATGCGTTGCCACTGACTGCCGCTCAACTTTGTGCAATGTGCAAACCTTTGCTTGCAGAAACGGAAAAATCGCCCGGCAATTTGTTCACGCATTCCTTTTGGATCGGTGGAAATAATACCCGGACGTGCTTCGGATTTACATACGAATCGAAAATGAATAGGTAAATAGCACGATTCTTCTGACTGTTTGCGGTCGAAAAGGAATTCCGCCTTTTTTGGTGGCTCGCGAGATAGTCTTGCGCGGTATGTGCGAGATGAATTGTTCGCTGGGTGCGTTCGACTTGTCTGGCGCGATAAGCTACTGGCTGTGTTGGCGTTGCACAGGGCAATGCGCGCTTGTTACTTTGATTTATGAAGTGTGGGAGAACTTACGCGCCAACGCTAAGCGGTGATGCAATTTTCACCACGTCGAGAATATTATTTCGGTATCGACCCTGGAAGCTGCGCGATAAGCATCGGCAATCTCTACCAATACGCACCATTATATATTTCTTTTTTACCGGATCCGTGAATATGGCACTGCAATAGCACCGCGATTCATGGTTTCGGGGATGAGTAAAAGGTACTGTCGAAATGAAAACAATTGGCCATATAGCGTGGCAATAGTACTGACTACTGCTGTGCAAGTGCATCTCTTACCGCTTGCACAACGTCAGCAGGATCTGCCGATCGCGGGAACCAACGATCCCACTCAGCCCAGTCGAGGTGCGCGTCATCGATCGAGAAGGCAATCATGACGGGGCGATGCAAACGGGTCGACCTTCGCGATAGATCTCCGAGCAAATCACCGGCGTTGGCGGCGCCGATCGGACTTGATGCGACGATGACACGCGGATTGAGCCGACGAGCCTCAACCCGCGCTTCTTCCGTTGTGGCGACCGGCATAACCTCCATGCCTTGCGAAGTTAGTCTGGATACGAGCCCGGAGAGCCGCTCCGCGTCCGGATCTAACACGAGGACATCGACTGTAGCAGTCGACCCGATCGCGTCACGCTGCGGGCACCCGTCGTGACGCGATCGTGCACGCGAGCGGACCCACTGCCTGAGCGGCCAGACGGTTCGATTGAGCTCGTGCCGCAGTACCAGATTTCGCCATACCCGCTCCGCACTGAAGGCGTCCCGATGGGCCTCGCGCTCGAGCATCCGTTTGCACCCAGGCAGATGGAGCAGCGAACATCCTTTGAACCAGCGAAGATCCCGGTGAGTATTGCCGGACCAGTGGCGTCCAACAAGCCGATGCGCGCCAAGATCGATGATCTGATGACCCTCGTCTGCCAACAGATTGAGTGCTGCCGAAATAAATGCCTCATCTCCGTTATGGTTCAATTCATCTATGGCAAGTCGGTAACGCTCGAAGCACGCGTGAGCGTAGGGCACCAGTTCATTGATGAAGCCGGTCGACGCAAGCAGTACTTCGCCGCCAAACCATCGCGGGTTTCGAAGCGACTTTCCCGCCACGGTCTCGAGATCGCCAATGACGCGTGCGTCACCGTAGGCCGAAAACTCCTGATCAGAAATGTCAAATGCGCCAACACCTATCATTTGACAACGCCGTAGAAGTTCTTCGTCGAGCGCCCGAAGCGCGAGCATGTCGGTATCGAGCAGCATCAGCAGTTCACCTTCGCGCAGCGTCGCGGCGACCTGCTCCATCATGTCCAGCTTGAAGTGCGCGCTATAGAAGCGCGTCAATTTCGGCAACGTCAATCCGGACGACCTCAACTGCAGTACGCGGGGACGTGAATCGGAATCGACCTTCGTCAAGTACTGCTCGATCTGCTCGGCGACGTTTGTCGCGACCGTCAACCTCGGCAACCCAATCGCCATCAGGCTGCGGTTGAGCGTAATGGCCTGTTCCAGGTAGCAAAAGGGGTCGGCGCGCGTGCAATTCGGGCTGCCCGTGCCGTCCGTTTCGATGAATACGAGCGCGCATGGGACGATCCCGACGCGGCGCGGCGCCGAGCCAGAAGAAGGAACCGCCTGCCTGCAAGATGGTTCGTCTAAATCACGGCGCAAGAACGCTGACATACATCGTTGCCTCCAGCCGACGTTGATAGCGGACACCGCGTCCTCCCCAATTGCAGTTCGTGTCACGTGCGCCGAGCGGCAGGCAATGCACGAGGCGAGGTACGCAGCATCCGTGCCATCCGGACACAGATCAGCCGTCGCGGCTTGAATCAGTCATTGCACGGCATTTTGAAAAATTATCCTGTAGAGCATGCAAATTCTTTCTTTATCTTGCACGATGGCTGGCAATGGGCCTGCTATATGTGCGACCCGTTCGCGCGCAGCGCTGGCCGCACTCAAAGCGCCTTCGACGCCACACTGGCAATTCTGCGGAGTTCATCGAACTGCGTGACGAGTTCGAAGCAGAGAATGAACGCCAGCATCGAAGAAGGCCCAGGATAGCGCTCGATCCATAGCAAAGATGGAGTGGCATAGCGCGTCCGGATAGGGGTCCGCGTCATCAGATAAGTAATGGCAATTCCAATCGCCGCACCTGCGAGCAGGTCAGTCGGATAGTGAAAACCGAAGTAAGCGCGCGGAAAACAGATGAAAATGGCGGTGTACAGAAATACGAGTACTCCTGCGAAGCGCGAAACGATAAATACGCCCGTAGCAACCGACATCCATAGCATCGCGTGGTCGCTCGGAAACGAGCTCCAGTTGGAAAGCATCGCGTCATGTAGAGAACCAGTCGCGAAATGCAAATGCAATTCAGTGTTGTAGACGGGACGTACCCGGAACGGCAGAAAATCGGCGAGCACTCGTCCAACGGCGAGCGCCAGCAAGCCACTCACAACGGTTGCGATGACCACTTCGCGCTGCCATTCCCGCCGCTCACTGGGTTTGAACCAGATCCACCACAACATGGGGATGAGCACGAGCCCTCTGAACGTGTACATATCGGTGAGGGCTCTCATCGCAAGGCTCGGCAGCGGACCGAGATCGAGGTGCGCGAGATATGTCTCGATGGTTGTATCGAAGTTAAGCATTCTTGTAGTACCACCGGATTCGTAGCAATAGCGAGAAGACAGGCAGAAAGTGGAGATCCCGGTGCTCATGCGCGTCGCCGACGCGCACTGCGACTGGACCTCGACCTTAGCCTGCTACGCACAAACCCGTCCGCTGCCGTGCTTTCTCGTGGTAGCCATTTTTGTTCCTGAACGGCCGGTCGGGCGAGCTTCCTTTGTGTACGACTCCTCCTTTTCATCAACGATTTCTGCAGGTATCGCGCACATGCCTGAAAGGCACGCGCTGGTGAGAGCCGCTCATCGTAATGGCAACTGCCCCTTGCAATGAAGAGCAAAGCGGACGCAATCATTCAACACATAGCGCCAAAGTGTAAGCCTATATTTCTGTTATTCGCTGTCCGTCGGTGAATTGAAAGCCCATCGCTTCTACGCGATGCATTCGTATGACGGGACAAAATTGCGTCGAACCGACTTTTACGCCAACGATACGAGGGTGGGCTCTCTTGCCGGCTCGCTGTGCCTCGACAACGCCAAATATGCGCTCACGCCGGCATTGAGCGTAGCCGGCGCTTACACGTATAAGCACACGAGCGGCCTCTATCTACCGCGTCAACCACGGATACCGCTCCGTATCCGCTCCCTCATAGTCCGGGTCCAGGTAAATAAAGCAGCGCTGAATCTTGCAGTCGCGGATTTCGAACACATCGCACCAGCGCCCCGCATGCGACACGCCCGCGCGCCAGTCAATGCCGCCCTTGCTGGTCCCGTAGCTCGTGCCCTCGACGACCACCATATCGCCCTGCTGAATCACGTTCAAATAGGCAAGATCGTGCTTGAACTTCGACACGATTGAACCGAGGTCCGTGAAAAGCTTCTCGAACGACGCGCGGCCCGAAGCAATGCCCCATTTCGGAAAATATACTTCCGCATGATCGTCGAAGAGATCGAATACAGACACGCCGCAGTCCAGCCTGCGCAAATATTCGATTGCAATGGTCTTGCGCTGTTCATCCGTCATAGTGGTGGTTTCCATTTCAGTCTCCTGTCGACCAGAGTTGGCGTGTCGACCGGAGTTTGCGCTTCAGCTGTCGGCTGGAGTTAGTGCTTCAGCACTTAACTCCAGCCCCATGCAGAGCACTTACTCCGGTCCCATGCGAATAGTTGCGATAGGGGTTTCAGTGAAGCGTGTTTAGATACGCGATGATCTTCCGGCGACGTGCCTCGTCGCCTTCGAAGTAGGTCATTGCATTGCCCGGTGCGACGGTCTGCGTATCGGAGAGCCACGTGTCGAGAAGTTTTTCGTTCCACACCTTGCCCGACGAGGCCGCCTGCATGCCCGCCGAGTACTTGAAGCCAGGCTGCGCAGCCATCGGCCTGCCGACGATGCCGAAGAGGTTCGGCCCCTGTGCGTTCGGCTCGCCCTTGCCGAACGTGTGACATACCGCGCAGTTGTTAGTCGCGAGCTTCTTGCCCAACGCGGCAAGATCGGCCGAGTCCTGCGCATAACCCACTTGGCTCAAGAGCGCGAACGAGATGCCGATTGATAATGTGCTGATGCGTTTCATCTTGCCTCCCGTTATGCGCGCGAAGTGTTCTCGGCATGCGCCGCATTCGCCGCGCGATACGCAAACGCGATGATGGGTCCAAGCGTGCCGCCACCCGCCCAATACGCGCGCGCCGACGCCGACGCGACGCAATTGCCCACGCCATACAGGCCTTTGATGGGCATCTCGCGCACGTCGAGCACCTGGCCATGCGAATTCGTCTTGGGGCCGCCCTTCGTATCGAGATTCCCAGCGACGATCAGCGCCGCGTAGTACGGTCCTTTCGCACTGAGCGGATACATCGTTTCGTTTTTCTGATCGGCCTTCTTCTGGACGGGCCCATTAAAGAGCTTTTCGACGACGCGTTCGCCGCGATGAAAATCCACATCTTTGCCCGCCTTCGCAAAGCCGTTAAAACGCTTGATCGTCGCATCGAGGTTCGGCACGAAGTCGTCGCTCAACTGCATGCCGCCGAGCGCATTCGCATGCTTCGAAAGCCGCTCGCGAATCGCGTTCGCCAGCTCCTGCAGTGTGTTGCCGCGCAGCACGTGCCTATCGTTCGAGCCGGGGGGCACGATCAGGCTGCCGTAGTCCTCACTTGCGCAGTGGTCCTGCGCCTGTTGATCCCAGATCGAAATCAGCGCGAGATTCGGGTATTCGCCCTTCGAGCCGTCCCATTGCGAGAACGTCGCGCACACTTCGTTATAAGCGAGCTTCTCGTTGACGACGCGCTTGCCATACCGGTTCACGTACAGCATCGAATCGCCTGTCGGCGTAAAGATGCCCGAGAGCGAGCCGTCCTTTGCGATCGCCTTGTCGAGCGAGATCGGCGCCATCCACGAGTAGTTCATGTTGCGCAACTGCACGTCGAATGCGCTTGAGATGCGCACGAAGTCGCCTTCGTTGGTGACGGCCGCGCATCCGCCATACACTGCGCCGTGCAGGAAATTCCTGCGCAGTTCCGGGTCGTGCGTAAAGCCGCCCGTTGCGAACACGACGGCTTTTTTCGCACGCGCGCGAAAGATCGTGCCTTCCTCGGTCAACGCCTCGACGCCCGTCACCGCGCCATTCGCATCGACCAGTACCTTTTGCACGCGATAACCCGTGCGGATATCGACGCCGTCACGCCGCGCGGCGGCGCTCATCGTGCGGATCGCCACGCGGCCGCCATCGGACATGCTCGGCAAGCCGTCCTTCGGAAACAGTACGCGGCCACGGGGCGCCTTGTTTTCGGGCAGCTCGGCCCAGTAGTCGGGCACAGCGGCTTCGTGCCGGTAAGGCAACGCGCCTTTCGACGCGAGCAATTCCGCCGCCGGCGATGCGCTGTCATAGATCGCTTCGCACATCTCGTACTCCCACTCCGAGAGGCCGAACTTCGGCAGCGCAGGATCATATTGCTCGGGCCGCGAAAGACGCGCGACGTAGCGCAGATAATCGTCCTTCGGATCGGCGATGCCCGCGCGACGCATCGGCTCGTTGTTGGGTACCCAGTACCAGAACGCCGCTTTCGCGGCCGTACCGCCGACGCTGCCTGCCTTCTCAAGAATCGCGACGCGGTTGCCGAGCCAGCGCGAAAAGAGCGCACAGGGCAGGCCTCCACCTCCGCCGCCGCAAACGACGATGTCGTATTCCGCGTCGAATTTCAGTTGATCGGCTGCTTTGGCGGAAAGCGTCACCGCGCCGAATGCGGCGGCCGCAGTGCCCGCGCCCGCCGCCTTGATGAAATTGCGCCGCGATGTAGCGGGCGTCTGGATCTCGTCACTCATGGTTGTCTCCCGGGTTATTGCTTTCGATCGGTGAATAGGGCATCGCTTACCAGTAGTGCCACGCCTGCACGAGAACGGCATTGGTCAGCGTCGTATTGCGCCCCGACACCGAGTGCTGGTACTGGATGGAAAGCTGGTCGTACATCTTCTGGTGCACGAATGGCAGACTGTTCGGCTTGAACTGGAACAGCACGCCCGCGCCAACCGTTGTTTCGCGGCTCGCGCTGTTCCCCACCGGGATACCCGCTGTCTGGTTGAAGGTGCCGCCGCTCGTCTGGTGATCGAGCGCGAAAAAGGGAATGGCAAATGGATTGTCGGGTGGCGAAATGCTGTAGCCGATGCGCAGATTCAGATGAAACGTGTCGCCGGGACTGAGATCGTCATGACCCGATTGCAGCGTCCGTCCGCGCAGAATGCCGCCGACCAGAAGGTCCACGTTCACATGGCCATACCAGTCGTCGTAAAAGACGGAAGGCCAGAACGACCAGGTGTTGGTCGATACGCTGTTCTGTCCGATGGGCACCTGCACGTAGGCCTGAAACCCGAGCGTTGTCGCGGGCGCGGGGTTGTACCAGACGAGTCCGCCGATCAGCGGATCGCCGATCCCGCTTGCGGCGAATTGCGAGCCCTGTGTGCGGATCGCGGGCAACGTGATGCTCGCATTGAAGCCGACGTGCGGCAGCGACGGCAGCTTCCAGTAGTGAATGAACGTCGACAGTCCGACGAAGGTATTCGTATCGGGGCCGTTTATCTGATTGCCGTGCGAGTCGAACGCGCGGCTGTCATGGTTCCACCAGATGTTTTCGCCGAATGAATCGTAAGTGCCCTCGAAGTCCGAGCTGAACTGCCACGTCTGCGGCCGATCGGTTGCGAACGGTATGCCCGCAGCGTAGGCGGCATCGGCGAGCGGCAGCGTGCCCGTCATGCCGAGCAGCGCGGCCAGCACCCTGCCGCGCCGCCGCGCGCTGTGCCGCCAACACTGAATGCGCTTGCGCGCCAATGGTGCTCTCATCGTCGTCTCCGTTTTGGTGTCGTGTGCCGCGAGGCATGGAGTGCACCGTACGTCGACGTAATCAGCGGGTCTTTCAGGTTTCGCGCTTTATAGATTCCGGTTCAAAGCGCGCTATCAGGGTCGCTACCAGGATGAAAATCGCGGACGCGGCGTTCGCGAATGGCGAACCATCGAAACACGTTCACGCCGATGCGCGCCTCTATACTCGAGTGAATGCAGAAATACGAACGTCGAGCCGCGGGCGCGCGTCAGTGCGTCAGTGCGTCATCGACGGAAACGGAGACGAACATGACCGCATTGACCCAGCGCCCGGCGGGCCGAACTATCGATGCATTCGCCGCCGTGCCCAGCGCGCGGGGGCTCGAATACTGCATTTCAGGCGCACAGCCGTACACATTCGACGTTCACAACACGTCGGATACGGTCTGTCTGCTACTTGGCACGATTGTTTCGAATACGCGCTACGACGACGGTCCCGCCCTTCCGCTCACGTTTCGCGCGGAGACAGCCGCATTTCATCCGCGCGGCGGAAAGATGCATATCGACGCGCAGCAGGTCCGCGTCGGCTTCGTTGCGTTTCGGTATTCGGATGAATTCAAGCGCGGCATGAACGAGGTACATGCGGATACATCGAGAAGCACCGCCAATCGCGACAATCTCGGCGCTGACGCGATCCGTCATCTGGTGCGCTACGCACGGCTCAAGACGACATCGAATGCCGCGCTGCCCGTCGATCCGTGGGAAATGCAGTGTCTCGCAACGCTCGCATGGATCGAAACGACGCGGCAATTGCAATCGGCTAAAGACATTCATCGGTCGACACTGTCGAGCGTCGAATTCCAACGACTCGAACAGTATGTCGAAGAGAAGCTCGACGACGCATTGAGTTGCACGCAAATCGCGGCAACGCTCGATCTTCCCGTGCGGGTCGTGTCCGATGGCGTGAAGGCGCGAACGGGCCACTCGCTGTATCGCTTCGTGGTCGAAAAGCGCCTGAATGCAGCGGCCAGCATGCTGCGCGCAACGGACACGCCGCTTTGCGACGTGGCCGCAGCCTGTGGATTTTCTTCGCAACAGCACATGACGGCGCTTTTCTCCGAGCGGCTGGGCACGACGCCGTCGCGCTACAGAAAGCACGCGGCGTGAGCCCACGCGGAGGCTTTTGCTTATGGTTTCCCATTGCTCAACGATGCGCGCAATCACGTCCCGTCACGCGCGTTCATCATTGCGTGAATGTGCTAGCCTGAGCTTCCATCATTCGACGTGATCCGGCGAGGCGCAAAATGGAACTGCGGCATCTGAGAATATTTTGTGCGGTCGCGGAGCACGGCAGCTTCACGGCAGCGGCCGAAAAGATCCACAACGTGCAGTCCAACGTAACGATGCGCATCAAAGAGCTGGAAGCAGAATTGAACCAGCAGCTATTCATTCGACAGAAGAATGGCGTAGTGCTCACGTCGGCAGGGCAAATCTTCCTGGGTTACGCACTGCGTATTCTTCAATTGACGGATGAGAGCCGCAATGCGTTGCTCGACAACGCATCGCCGCGAGGGCTGTTGCGGCTTGGATCGATGGAAACGACAGCTGCCATCCGGTTGCCGAAAATCCTCGCCAGGTACCACGAGCAGTATCCGCAAGTTCAACTGTCGCTGATGACGGGCACGACGACCGAGTTGATCAAGGCCGTTGAATCGCATCGGCTGGATGGCGCTTTTGTCGGCGGCTTTCATCAGACTTCGTCGCTGTATCAGGAAGAAGTCTTTCATGAAGAACTGGTTCTCGTGAGCGGCATCGAATTCGAGTCGCTGTCGGCTCTTACGAATGAGATATCGCGTCAAACAGTGCTCGTCTTCAGGACGGGCTGTTTCTATCGTTCAACGCTCGAACACTGGTTTTATCAGGCGGGCATCATTCCCGGCCAGATCATGGAGCTGGGCACGCTGGATGGAATCATGTCGTGCGTCGCTGCCGGCATGGGCATCACGTTGCTGCTGCGATCGGTCGTGGAGAGCCACGGCGCGCGACATTCCGTTCACTGTCATGAACTGCCGCAGGAATTCTCGAACGTCAAGACCGTGTTCATTCGCAACAAGGACGCGCTCGTCACGCCGGCGCTCACGGCGATGATCGAACTCGCGCATCAGCAGATTGCAGTGGATGGCAGCGCTCAGGAACCGGCTGGTGAGAACATCTTGACGACCAGGCTCGGACGTATCGACGCTTCGGAATCTGGCGCAAGCGTTCATTGAATTGTTCGATGCTCCCAGAAGATTTCGTCGTGCAAACGGGTGCTGGAAAAGACGACGCGCCGTGAACCTTGATTTCAGTTCACGGCGCGTCGTCTTCACTTTCGAGCACCGTTACGCATAGCGTAGACGCACTTCCTTGAATGGCTCGACTGAGCCGGCCCGGACCCGTTCGCCGCTGCTGCTCAAACCTTGCGCCAGTTCCGCCACGCGCTTGGCGGCCGGGATGATGCCGTCGATCTTTCCCACGCCCTGGCCCGCATACAGCGACAGCTTTTGCGCCATCTTCGGCCTGTCGATCGCGCGCGCGCCGCCGCCGATAAAACGCAACAGGTTCCACTTGTCCCGATTCGGGATCACACGATGCGGCGTGCCGTATTTCCATCCGAACGAGTACCCCGTTCGATACTCGGTGTCGTCGACGGCAGCTTCCACGATCTTCTGCTTATAGAGCGGATGCGCATTCGACTCTTCACACGCGACAAATGCAGTACCCACGAGCACGCCGCCCGCGCCCATTTCCATCACGGTTCGAACGTCATCGCGATTCGTAATGCCGCCTGCGGCCAGCACAGGCCGGCCCTCGGAAACTTCAATAAGCGCGGGCAGCAGCGAAAGCAGCCCAATGGTGCCGCGATTCAAATGGCCGCCGCTCTCGCTGCCCTGAGCCGTGATGATATCGGCGCCATGCGCAATCGCACGACGCGCAAGCTCGACGGAGCCCACCTGAACCATCACGATCATTCCCGCGTCTTTTGCGCGCGCGATCATATCCGGGTAGTTTTCGGCATAGAACAGCGACAGCATGCGCGGCTTTTCCTGAAGCACGATCTGAAACTGCGCTTCGAATACATCCGGGCCGCCAAACGACGGCACGAGATTCACGCCGAAAGGCTTGTCCGTCAGGCTTTTTGTTTCCCTTAGCCACTTGCGCAACGCGAGCGGCGGCAAGCGCAATCCGCCTATCGTGCCCATTCCTCCCGCGTTCGCAACGGCAGCGACGAGCTTCGGACCCGAGATAGCGGCCATGCCGGCGAGGAAGATCGGGTATTCGACTCCGCAAAGCGCCGTGACGGCATTGCCGCCGAATTCATAACTGGTTGTGCTCATGGTGTTAAAGCTCCACACGTTTTCCAAGCATCCGTTTCAAGGCGTCGTTTTTCAGCACGAAATGGTTCTTGCAGGCACCGAAGATATGCAACGCCAACCCGATCACAAACGGCGTGGCGCCGATCTTGAAGAGAATGTCGAAGATTCGCGCCGCCTGATGATCCGGCGATATCAGTGCAGGAATGAACCACCCTCCGGGCAATTCGATCGGCAGACCAGCCGCCGACTTCGACAGCCACGCGGCGATCGGCAGCAACACCATCGCGAGCGCGAGGGCCGTCGCCACCGAGCGGCTGACGATCACTTCGACGGGATTCGGCGTGCCCACGGGCAACGGATGATAAGACGTGATGCGCGCCCAGAACCGGTAGACCGATACAGGGAACAGGATTGCGCCAAGCAGATTCAGCACTTTCATGAGCCCGCTGTCCATCGAAACAGAAAGCGCAATTTCGATCGCGATGATCGACAGCACGAGTGCCGCCACCACCCAATGAAGCACGATCGTAATCGGCGAAAAGCCCAGGCCGTTATCGCGCGCCTGAAATCTGGCCTTCACGCGCTCCCCGTCCGAACGGGATTCCGATACGTATGAGGTTTGCAGCTTCGACATTTCCACTCCAATCAATAGTTAATGACCGACCGCACCCGAAGAGCCAATGCCTGTTTGAGCGCGAACGAACTGATTGTCGAACTTCTCCCGCTCTCTCGATGCTCGCGCGCCCTGATCGGTAAGCGAGCCCATCCACGCGAAGAAGAACGCGATGGTCATTGAAACGATGGCGGGGTAGTCGTACGGAAAGATCGCCGTCGCGTGCCCGAGTACTTTCATCCACACAGCGGGAGAAAGCACGACGAGGCTCACCGCGCTCACGAGGCCAGCGATGCCGCCCATCAGCGCACCGCGAGTCGTCAAGCCTTTCCAGTAAATCGCCAACGTCAGAATCGGAAAGTTGACGGATGCCGCGACGCTGAATGTCAGCGCCACCAGAAACGCGACGTTCTGATCCTTGAAAAGAATGCCGAGCAGAATCGCGACACCGGCGATCGCGATCGAGGCAACTCTCGACACGCGTTTTTCCTGCGCGGCATCGGCGTTGTTTCGCTTGATCACCATCGCGTAGAGGTCATGCGAGATCGCCGAGGTACCCGCCATCGTGAGCCCCGCTACGACAGCCAGAATGGTTGCAAACGCGACGGCGGACAGAAAGCCGAGCACGAAATCGCCGCCCACGGCCTTGGCCAGATGCATCACAGGCATATTGCCGCCGCCGATCAGTTTTCCGCCGAGTACGCCGTGTTCATAGAAGGCGGGGTTGCGCCCGACGATGACGATCGCGGCAGTGCCAAGTACGGTGACGACCAGGAAGAAGTATCCGATGAACCCTGTCGCGACGAACACGGACTTGCGCGCTTCCTTTGCATCGGGCACGGTAAAGAAGCGCATCAGGATGTGAGGCAGTCCCGATGTGCCGAACACCAGCCCCACCGACAGCGAAAGCATCTCGAACGGATCGGCCACGAGTTTGCTCGGCAGCATGATGCCGCTTCCGCTCTTGTGCGCGGCGATTGCCTGTTCGAACATGTTATCGATCGAAAAGCCGAAATGACTCAACGACAATATCGCCAGCAGGCTTGCGCCGAACAGCATCAGCACGGCCTTGATGATTTGCACCCAGGTCGTCGCGACCATTCCGCCGAACGTCACATACACGGCCATCAGAATGCCGACCACCACGACCGCGTAGTTGTATTGGAGCCCGAATAGAAGCTGAATGAGCTGCCCCGCGCCCACCATCTGCACGACCAGATAAAAGCAGACGACCGTCAACGAACCGAACGCCATCAGTGTCCGTATTCTCTGCTGGTCCAATCGGAACGACGCAATATCGGCGATAGTGACTTGCCCCAGGTTTCTGATGCGTTCGGCAAAGAGAAACATCAACAGCGGCCACGCGACAAAGAAGCTCACCGCGTAAAGCATGCCGTCGTAGCCGTTGAAAAAGATCATGCTCGTCAGTCCGAGCAAAGCCGCCGCCGACATGTAGTCGCCTGCGAGCGCGAGACCGTTCTGAAATCCGGTAATGCCGCCGCCGGCGTTGTAGAAGTCCTTCATCGACTTCGTCTTCGATGCGGACCAGTACGTGATGCCTAGCGTCGCGATCACGAACACGACGAACATCGCGATCGCGGTGGTGTTGAGCGGCTGCTTCTGTACTTTCTCCAACGCTTCCGGCGTGGCCATCGCCGCTCGCGCAACGAAAGCCGTGAGCACAGCGACTGCGATTCTGATCGGCTGCTTCATCGAGCGCCTCCCGCGAGAATCCGAGCGGTCAATTGGTCGAACTCTCCGTTTGCGCGCCGAATATAGATACCCGTCAAAACCCACGTTCCGACAATCAACACCGCACCGACAGGCCAGCCTATCGTAATCACACTTCCTGGATAAAGCCGCGTGGCAAGCACTTGCGGTGCGAACCCCGCAATGAACACAAACGCGTAGTACGGCAGCAGAGTGCCCAACGTAAGCCATGTCACGAGCCTGCGTCGCCGGGCGACCAGTTGTTCGAATGCCGGCGACCGCCGGACGTCGTCATGCGCAGTGGAATCGACCACGATGTCTCCTGTATCTCGTTACGGGTTAGGCGCATTGCGCTGCGCTCTTCCTCTTTTGCTCAACGATAGAAGCGCGGGTCGATCAAGTAAAATGATGTTTGATGATGCGTGCCATCACCGCGAGTGAAATAGCGCTTCGCCCGCTTCGCTCAATTAGTGGCGGAATTCCGCACCAGTGAATTCCAGAAAAAGCACAGACCGCACATTGCACCGCCCCGGCCTCGTATTTGTACGACGCCCAGCGCTCCGCACCGTTATGACGCAACGTCAATAATCGCCCCACTGACACACCGTTTGGCGCAGCCATATCCGCGCCGTCCGCGCCCGCGGGCGCCGCCCGTCGGCTATTGGCGGGAGTGCGCAAAGCATCCGCATTTGTTCCCATGCGTCAAAACTGTTTGTCCGCTGCGGGTGTACGCAAGCGGATCGAGGAAGCCTAGATTGACGACCTAACGGCGCTGTCGATTCCCGACGGCAAATGCCACCCACATATCGAGGTCAATCATGAGCAACTCGCAAAAGGTCGTTATCGTCACTGGCGCATCGCAAGGTATCGGTGCGGAACTCGTCAAAGCCTTCCGTGAGCGCGACTATCGCGTCGTCGCGATCGCGCGTTCGATCAAATCCTCCGACGATCCGAACATCGTCACAGTCGCCGGCGACATTGGCGATCGCGAAGTGGCGAAGCGTGCCGTCTCCGAAGCCGTCGAACGCTTCGGCCGCGTCGATACGCTGATCAACAACGCGGGCATCTTCATCGCGAAGCCGTTCACGCAATACACGGCTGAAGACTATGCTTCCATCCTGAATGTCAATGTGAACGGCTTCTTCCATATCACGCAGCTCGCAATCGCCGAGATGGAAAAGAACAAAAGCGGCCATGTGTTGCAGATCACGACGAGTCTCGTCGATCATGCAATTTCCGGCGTGCCTTCGGTGCTCGCGTCGCTGACGAAGGGCGGCCTGAATGCGGCCACCAGATCGCTCGCAATCGAATACGCGAAGACGGGTATTCGCGCGAATGCCGTCTCGCCGGGCATCATCAAGTCGCCGATGCACGCGCCGGAAACGCATGAAGCACTGGGCGCGCTGCATCCCGTCGGCCATATGGGTGAAATGCGCGACATCGTCGACGCCGTCGTGTACCTCGATTCCGCGCCGTTCGTGACGGGCGAGATCCTGCACGTCGACGGCGGCCAGAGCGCAGGCCACTAAGGACAACGGCGAGGCGCCGGCAGCGGTGCCTCATCCGCTTAACATCACGGAGATTCTCATGCCTATCGTGACCATTCAGGTTACTCGTGAAGGAAACAAGCCCGGCACGAATGCGGTGACGCCGGAAGAGAAGGCGCAACTGATCAAGGGCGCCAGCGAGTTGCTGCTCAACGTGCTCAACAAGCCGCTCGAAGCGACATTCGTCGTCATTCAGGAAGTCGAGACGGAGAACTGGGGATGGGGCGGGCTGCCTGTCGACGAATATCGTCGGCAGAAAGCGAAGAAGCCGGGCTGAGTGCCGGCATAACATTGAAGCAGCCAGTTGCGGGCCATTGCGCGAAGAGACTTAAAGGTTCTCCGCGCAATGGCCCGCGCGGTTTCGTTCAGGGCTCTCTACGCGCGCGGCCGCGGCGCAAATCGAGCATGCTGCTGATCGACTCCTCGCGACGCCCCGGCACGAGTCCGATACGCGAACCCGCTCGCACCCATCCCGTTTGCACGACGCTCAGATAGACGCCCGCAAATCCGCTCAGGTACATGTGCTTTACCGCGCGCCTGTAGCCCATCACGGCGTTCAGCTTGAAACAGGGGCTACGTGGCGCTTCGACGCGCAGCCTGACTTCATCAATGACGAGCACGTCGCCGACCCACAGGTCTGTTTCGAGCACGCCCTGTGTCGTCAGGTTCTCACCCAGCGCGCCGAATTCGAGCGGTCTGTCGGCATGCGGGACGTCCGCCTCGATGCGCCGTTCACGCCACCACGCGTAGTGCTCGATCGGGTACAGATAGACGGCCTTGTCGAGCCCGGCGTGAACGCTGAGGTCCGCCTGCTCGTCGCCGACGATACCCAGCTTCCTCACTTCGACGATCGCGCCTTCACTCGCGCTGCTAATCGCGCGCTTGCGTATCGCCGACTCGACTTGCAGCCCTTCCGAAGAAAGCCCGACGTCGAGAGGCTGGATCAAGCCGACATTGATCGACAACACCGTAGCGCCGATGTCGCGCATGTTCTCGCCGGCTTCCGCATAGCTAGTCTGGTCTCCCATCTCGCGCCGATCCGTTTCTTCAGGACGCGAACTGCTGCAAGCGACGGATGGCCTCGAAGAGTTCCGTTTCCAACTGGGCAATCAGGTCGGCGGCGGGCAGCGAGCGGGCGAGCGCGGCCGCCTGGCCGCCCCACTGCGCGCCATAACCGAACTCGCCCTTTGCTTTCGCGGCGGCATGCAGCGCCTTGCCCGCGTCGTAGGTGATCGGATAAGACGGCGTCGCCGGACGATCCGCCGAGCGGCCGAGTTCCGTGAACCTGTTCATCATGCTACGCGCAGGCCGCCCGGAAATCGCCGAGGTCAAAACCGTGTGATACGCCGGATCGCCGAGAATCGCGCGGCGGTAGCCTTCGTCGATCGACGTCTCCGGGCACGGGACGAATGCGGTGCCGAGTTGCGCCGCCTGCGCGCCGAGCGCGAGCGCCGCCGCGATGCCCGCGCCGTCCATGATCCCGCCCGCTGCGATCACGGGCAGATCGATTTTCTGCACGAAGAGGCGCGTGAGCGCGAACGTGCCCAGGCCTTCGTCGAAGGCTTGCGTATCGAACACGCCGCGATGTCCGCCCGCTTCGACACCTTGCGCGACCAGCGCATCGACGCCCGCATCGGCGACGGCCGACGCCTCGTCCAGATTCGTCGCTGACGCCAGCAGCTTGATGTCCGCGTCCTTCAGCGCCTTGATGATCTCTTTCGAAGGCAAGCCGAAATGAAAGCTGACAACAGCGGGCTTTTCCTCCAGAAACAAGTCGAGCATCGCCTGATCTTCGACGAAGCTCGTATAGATCTCGCTGAGCTTTTCAGGCGCGCTCGCGCCGTACTTCTCGAAGTGCGGAGCAAGCCAGTTCAACCATTCCTTTTCGACTTTCGCGTTGGCGGTTGCGGGTTCATGGCAGAAGACGTTGATGTTGAAAGGCGCGTTGGTCAAAGCGCGCGTATCGCGGATTGCCTTTCGCGCGGCCTCGGCATTCATCGCGCCCACGCCGAGCGATCCAAGGCCGCCGGCATTCGAAACGGCCGCGGCGAGCGCAGGCGTGCTGGTACCCGCCATGGGCGCCTGGATGATCGGCTTGCTGATGCCAAGCAGCTTGAGAAGCGGCTTGTCTTCGAAACGATTGCTCATCTGATGACCTCATCGCGTAAGTTGGAGACCGTGCCGCCTGTGATTCACACGCCCGAGCGGATAGTCGAAGGTCTGTGCTTTCGGCTGCACATGCTCCTGCAAGCATAGCCTCTTTACATGGGATGATCGGTTATCGGGCAAAGACCGGTCAACCGGTTGCCAGTCAAGACACTGTTGAGCGGCGGGAACAGATCGGGCAACTCGCGAACCGTTGCGGCAGCAATGGCTCGTCGTATCGCGAGCCGTGACGCACGCGCGCTCGCACTACGCGCCGGCCCATGCTGCAAGACCTGCTATCCTCTGCGGACCTTTCGTCAACCATCCGCTGCACCGCGCCGTGCCTTTGCGTCAGGCAAAACGAGCAGCGCATCCAGATCATGGAAAGGCCATGCAGCGTCAATTCGAAGACGTTCTTCTGGGCAGTATCGAACTGTTCTGCCTCGCGGCCGAACTGGAGAGCTTCACGGTCGCCGCGACGGCAGCGAGCGTGACGCCCGCTGCCGTGAGCCGGTCCGTCGCGCGCCTGGAGTCGCGTCTCGGCGTGCGGCTCTTCGTGCGCACGACGAGACAGATCAGGCTCACGGATGCCGGTCGCCGCTACTTCGAGCAATGTCGTCAGGCGCTCAACCAGCTTGCCGACGCCGAGCGCGAAGTGACGGGACAGCAGAGCACGCCCACGGGCGTCTTGCGCATCAGCATGCCGACGCCGTATAGCCACTATCGCGTGCTGCCGCTGATGGCCGAATTCCGCGCGCGCTATCCGGGCGTGACCGTCGAGACGCATCTAAGCAATCGCAATATCGACTTCGCCGACGAAGGCTTCGATCTCGCCATACGAGGCCGCGCGCCCGACGACTCCGGACTGATCGCGCGCACGCTCGAAGATGCCGAGCTCGTCGTCGTGGCTTCGCCGGCCTATCTGAAATCGGTGGGCAAGCTGGAGACTCCCGACGATCTGATCAACCACGAGTGCATTCAGTACGCGTTGCCGAGCACGGGGCGCAATCTGCCGTGGCTCTTCATGCGAGAAGGCGAAGAAGTGGAGATGATGACGCGCGGCGGATACAGCACGTCCGGCGACGTGCTGGCGGGCGTCACCCTCGCGCGCCACGGAGCGGGCCTGTTCCAGACCTATCGATTCGTCGCGGAGCGCGACCTCCGGGATGGAACGCTGCGCGAAGTGCTCACGCCCTACGGAGGCCGCATGCGACCGTTCGTGCTGCTGTATCCGCATGCGCGGCATCTGTCGTCGCGCGTGCGCTGCTTCGTGGACTTCCTGATGGAAAAACTGAGAACACAATAGCCTATGCTGCCGAATGTCGATTCGATTGCCGCGCGTCTGCGGCTCAAGCAACTGCGTCTTCTGATCGCGCTCGACGAGCACCGCTCGCTGCACTGCGTCGCCCAGCCCGACGCAACGAAGGCGCTGCGCGAAATCGCTGTTCGAACGCGAGTTCGAGGAAGCACGACTCCCGGTGCCGCCTCACTCGATCGAAACCGCGTCGACGATGACGACGGTGCTGATGCTGCAGCGCGACCCGGTACTCGTTTCGCCTGATGCCGTGCGACATGGCCGCGATGCTGTCCCGTCATGGCCTTGTACGGACGCTTGCAATTGAAGTGCGGTCCCGTACCGAACCCTATGGAATCGTGACGCGGCGTATTTCCATGTTATCGCCCGCCGCGCGGCTGATGATCGACGAACTTGGATGACGGGCTACGCACTAACCGACGGCGAATACGTCACGCTGTGCCATTCATCGCGACGGCGCTGCGCAAAACGGCGAAGGCGCGAGTTCACGCGCCTTCGAACCCGCCATTGAATGCCCAGCCGAATGCCTCCATCTCGGACTTGTGCAAGGCAGCCAGCCGGAGCAGAAGGCGTTCGCCCCTGGACGTCAGATGCACCTCCACCTGGCGGCGGTCGCTGCGGCTCGTCTTGCGCGCGACGAGCCCCGCCGACTCGCAGCGCGACACGAGCGCCACCGTGCCGTGAGGCGCGGCCTGCAGACGCTCCGCAAGCTCGCCGACCGTCGCCCAGTCGCGCCCTTCGATGCCCTGCACATGCAGCATCAGCTGATACTGCAACGGCGTGATGCCGGCCGTATGCGTCACCTCCTCGGAAAAACGCAGGAAGCGCCGCAACTGGTAACGGAACGCGGACATCGCCTCCAGATCCTGCTTGGTCGGGGCTTCGACCGCAGCGGCGGGACGTGCTGCCATGGGAGACTCCATCGATGTCGGGTACTGGTTGAAATTATGTCACCGCGTGACTAATATCGAATCATCGCGGCGGATTGGCGCATGGTGCGCAAAGATGCGCCGACGAATCAGTGTGCGCATTTCCGGTTGCAAATGAAATCTTACGTCGTTCTGCTCACAGCGTGGATGGCAGCATTTGCCGCAGCCGGAGTCCATTCGGCTGGCGCGGGCTCGCAGGCTATCGTGCTCGCCAACCTGCCGTCCAGTTCCGGCTTCGACCCGGCGCTCCTGCAGCCGCCGCCCCCGCCCGAACGGCATCGCACAACGACGCCGTCGCCGGCCATCATTCACGGGCCGTCCTACTTGTCCGCGTTGCGCGACTACGATCTGCTCGCCCCGAAGCATCGGCTGTTATATGGCCCGTCGGCGGGATTCAAGCTGAAGGATCGCGGCGATTAGACCTCGCGCGCGTCAACTCACGACGGGCGTATGGCCCTCGTATTTCCGCAGCGACACGCCGACCACATGCTCGCGCCAGATCCCGCACTTCGCGACGACGGGAATCCACGACTGCTTGCTGCGCAGACGGGCAAACGCGCGCATCGTCACCGTCGACTCGACGGATTGAGCGCCATTGCTGCCGGAGAAAATCCCACTGCCGCCGTCGACGTTGGCTTTCAGCACGCGCCGATCGGGCGCGAGAAACATGTCATAGCGTGACGTAGTGCGAACCCAGCGGTCGAGTTCGGCAATACAGTTGATGACGGCGGAACGCACGTGAAGACGCGTGAGATACGCGTAGTCGTCGGGTACGTCGGTTTGAGGCTGCGACTGCGAAAAGGCAGTCGAGCAGAACCAGATGAGGCCCAGGATGCCAGATACGGCGATGATGCTTTTCATTCCGCGCTTTTCATTCCGCGCTTTTCATTCCGCGCTTTTCATTCCGCGCTTTTCATTCCGAATGGCGCTTCGAAATTCAATGCGATGCAGATGCGTCGCGAAACATTCAACGCGCGAAAGTATACTCGCTCTCGCTGGCTCTTATCGCCGCGCGCGTTTCACAAGCTCTCTACGCGCTTCAATTGCCCTGACGGACCGAAAATTGAACCTCTCTTATCTTGCTGTCGCCGCGATCGTGTGCGTGGCGCTCGTCGCGTGCTCACACAAGGACAGTCTCTTTTCACTGGCGCCGAACTACTCGACGCAAACGGAGCAGACGGTATCGGATGTGGAGGGATGCATCGCCGGCCGCTGGCAAGCGAGCGTGCGGCATTTCAGCGAGGTGCGCGCGAACGGCACGGTCAGGATCGAGGCGCAGTCGCTGTTTCGCGGCATCGCGATCGGCGTTCGGCTCAGACCGAACGCGAACGATACGCTCGTCGAGTATTTTCAGCGCCGCGTCGCCGATCCGATCTATCGGTCGATGGTCAGGGAGTGCACGCGAACGCTGGCGTCAACGGGACACTGACCCCTGCTCAGAATTCCACGAGCACAAAGTCTTGCTTGCCGACATCGCAGAGCGGACAGCGCCAGCTTTCCGGCACGTCCGCCCAGCGAGTGCCGGGCGCGATGCCTTCTTCGGGCACGCCGGCTGCCTCGTCGTAAATCCAGCCGCAAATCACGCATACCCACTGCTTGAATTCGTCTTTCGAAGACGGCGCTTGCGTCCCGTCATTCGATCCGCGCGATTCCGCGGCTGCCGCGCTGTTGTCGCGGTCGAGCGACACGACGAGCGGTGTTGGCCGCTCACCGGCTAGCGTGTCGAGATAGCGTTGCAGCGCCTGATGCAGGGCTGTCGCTTCCGTCAGATTCAGGTCGATCCAGAAGGGATCGCCGGCGCCATCGTTGAGCCGGTCGGGAGAGAACTGGATTTCTACAGCAGTGGCTTTCTTGTACATGCGAAGTGAACGACAGGCGAGCGGCGTGTCTTGCCAGCCGCCGTCTAGTAGAAGTGACGCAGCAGGGCGCTGCACAGCACAGCAGAGATGCCTACGAAAGAGAGCAATTGGAGCAGAGTCAGCGAACGGCGGCTATTGGCGCGATTGGGTGTCGACATGAGATTGAACGAAATGATTGAGGGGCAGATCCGATGCTGCATTTTCCGTGAAAAACGCGAGCCCGGATTGTAAAAACGCTCATTCATTCGATTGAATCCTGGCTGGATTCTTTTCCCCTTCGAGTTGCGCTGGTCGGGGTACGGCATGCGTGACGCTTGACTGATGTAAGAGGCTCTCGATTATCGCCCACACCCCGCACCGATATTCCTTCCTTGTGGTCAATAGATTCTTTCGGCCAGGGTGTTGTAGGCGCCTGCGTGGTAACGGCGGCCGGGTTGAAGGAATCGGCCATCGAGATGCAAGGACGCTTTGGCGAAGCAGGGATTTCGTCGCGGCGGGCAGCGGGAATCGATCGGCCGCAAACAGAAACTACCGCAAAACACTACTGGCTCGAAGTCGCCGACGCGTGGCCATGCTCCGCCTGCCGCGCAGCGTCTATCGGATCGCCCGACGTATTCCGCACGCGATCTTCGGCGCGATAGTAGTCGGCGTTCAGATCGAACTTCGCGTAAGAGGCCACGGGCGCAGCCAGCCCGGCGAAACCAGCAAGTGCAAGAGCGAGCGCAAGAGTCTTTCATGTTTCAACTCCTTGTCCGATCGTTGCTACTTCAATCGATTGAAGCGAGCGCAAGCTCGCGCGGCCTTCGGGTAATGTCGTTTGCTAACGTCGAAGTCATGTTCGACACACGTCCGCTCGATACGGCCAACGCAATGCCCGGACCTCATCAATGGATAGTCGCTCGCTCGCGAGGGTGTTAGCGTTGCCGAAGTGGGACGTGCGCCAGACCACGCATGCACGGCGCACACGATTCATCACATCGCCTTCGGGCAAAGTCGCGAGCCGCGCGGCGCCGTAGCCGGGCACGCAGCCCGCCGGCGTGCGCGCGAAACGGCGCGTCTCGTGCTCGATCATCACTCTTCTGTTCCCGCTTTGCCGTTGAACAGTCATCGAAGGTTTCCGTCTAATCGCATGGCGCGTGCGCAGGCTTTCGTCCGCTCTTGTTCGCTTTCGCGCGCTTTCGTCCACTCTCTTGCTCGAAAGCGCGGACATCCGTCGCCGGGGAACATACCTTGCTTGCGCGACTCCTTGTCTTCGAACGGTCTTCACTACCAGGAGCGCCCCTTCCGATGCCGCAACCCCGAGCCCGCCGCATGCGTTCCACAGCCTTCGACGCCGCCCGCATCGTTCGCATCACCCTGTGCGCCGGCGCGCTGCTCGCGTTCAACGTGCAGCCCGCCAACGCGCAGGCCTTACCCGCAGCATCGTCCGGTGCATCCGCAACAGCGTCGGCATCCGCTACAGCGTCGGCATCGACCCGGGGCACCCGGAACGCATCGCCCGTTGTGCCCGTTCCGCCTTCGGATTTGTACGGCGACCTGTATCGCGATGTCGAACTCGCGCATCTCTATCCCGACAGCAAGACCTTCGCCGATATGGAGCCCAACGTGCCACCGAAGGAGATCGTCGCCGATTATGCCGGTCAGAAATCAGACGCGCATTTCGATCTCAAGTACTTCGTCGACGAGCGCTTCACGCTGCCCGCGCGAGAAACGAAAAACTACGTGTCCGATCCGAACCAGAGCGTCACCGCGCATATCGATACGCTGTGGTCCGTGCTTCGGCGAGACCCCGATTCGAACGCGAGCCCGTGGTCGTCGCTGCTGCCGCTTGCGCATCCGTACATCGTCCCCGGCGATCGCTTCGACGAAATCTACTACTGGGACTCGTACTTCATCATGCTCGGTCTTCGGCAAAGCGGCCGTGAAGATCTGCTGAAGGACGAGCTCGACAACTTCGCGACGCTGATCGACCGCTACGGCCACATTCCCAACGGCAACCGCACGTACTATCTCAGCCGGTCGCAACCGCCGTTCTTCGCGCAGATGGTGCGTCTCGCGGCCGAGCGCGAAGGCGATCAGGTCTATCTGCACTATCTGCCCGCGCTGCGCAGAGAATACGCTTACTGGATGGACGGCCAGAACCAGATCGCGCCCGGCGGCGCATATCGTCATCTCGTGCGTCTGCCCGATGGCACATTGCTCAACCGCTATTGGGACGAACGCGGCACGCCGCGCGACGAATCGTATCGGGAAGACGTTGTCACCGCGCACGAGACGCCTAAGCGCAACGCAGAAGACCTGTGGCGCAACCTGCGCGCGGGCGGCGAAACGGGTTGGGATTTCAGTTCGCGCTGGTTCGCCGACGGCAAGTCGCTCGCGACCGTCGAGGTCACGTCGCTGATCCCCGTCGATCTGAACTCCCTGCTCGTCGATCTCGAACGCACGTTGGCGAAGGCGTATCGCGTGCAGGGCGACGCGTCGCACGCGGAAAACATGGAGCAGCGCGCGGCCGTGCGCGCCGAAGCGATTCGCCGCGTCGCGTGGGATTTGCAGCTGAACGCATTCGGCGACTACGACTTCGTCAAGCATCAGCTTACGCACCGGCTCAGCGCGGCGACCGTCTATCCGCTGTATTCCGGCATCGCGACAAAGGCGCAAGCGGCGTCGGTTGCCGCGACGGTGCGCACGCGCCTGCTGCGTCCCGGCGGCCTCGCGACGACGACGGTCCGATCAGGACAGCAATGGGACGAGCCGAACGGCTGGGCGCCTTTGCAATATCTCGCGGTGACGGGCTTGCGTCGCTACGGTCACGCGGACCTCGCGCAGCAGATCGCGACGCGCTGGATACGCACCAACGTCGCGTACTACCAGCACACGGGCAAGCTGGTCGAAAAGTACAACGTCGATGCGAACGCAGGCACGACGTCGGCGGGCGGCGGCGAATATCCGTTGCAGGACGGATTCGGCTGGACGAACGGCGTGCTGCGCACGCTGATGGCGATGTATCCGAACGCGGCGGGCCCCGCCACGCGTCCCGCCGATGTGCCTTCGGGTCCGAGCGGCGTATCGGAAGCGGCATCGGCGGCGGCCGCTGCGCCGAAGACCACGCACCGTTTGCGCGCGACGCCAACCCAGTGACCGGGCGCTGTTACGTGGCGCCCGATGGTGGAATTGAAGGGCGCCACGCGTACAACGTACTGATCCTGCCGCCATCCGCTCAATACCGGCGTCGTTAAAGGCATCAATAACCCCACCAAAGTCATCAAACCCCGTGCTTACATGTATCGCGACGAGGAATACTCCTTCCTGAAAATCAGCGCCGCGTTGCCCGGTAATCTTCAATGCGGCCGTGCACGGTCACCGCGTGAGCCAAGATGCCGCCGATGGTGAGCGGAAAATCCGTTCTCGTAGGCTGCATCGCGGCTTCAGCCTTCCGTCATTTCGCATACCTGCACCAGCGGAGCACCGGCCGGGGATGCCCTCGCGCCGACGCCGGCCGGCGCCCGCCAATTCTCGCGTCCGTCGCCGGCCGCATCCTCGGCGCCCACGCGCGTCACGCCGACAATGCCGGTCGCCATCACCGCGCAACGCCCGTTCGCTTCAAGTAGTCTCGCTTCGAGAAAGATGACGCCCGTCGCGCGACGTACTGCTTGGCACTCAACCACGGGCGTCTTGCAGCGCACAGGCTTCATGAATTGAATCGATAGCTGCACCGTACCGCAGGTTCTTCCGCGAAAGTGCAGGATGCCCGCAATCGACATCGCGCAATCCATCATGCCGGCGATCATCGCACCGTTCAACCGCTCGGTGCCCAGACCACCCGCATGCGCGGGCGTGATGCGCTCAAGCACGAGACGTACCGCGTGGTCGTCGGCAAGATCGATCCGGACGCCGAGATGGTTAAGAATCGCCATTTGCGACAGGCGCATCTGCCATTCCATACGATGCGCGGCGCACATCGAGATGGGGAGTGCCCCGCCCCCTGCCGATCTGACGCTCATGCCGGCACCCCCTCGCTGGCCGGTTCTGCAGGCGCACGCACACTGTCAGACGCCGGCGCGCTGCGATACGGCGACCAGATGAACTGGCGCCAATAGCTCTCGGCAACCTCCACCCATGTCCGCAGGGTATCGAGACTTTCCAGCGAGTTCGCGAGACTAACCATCAGCCAACTGTAGACTGCCTGGCTGTCGCGGCAATCGTCGCAGTGTCCCGAAGTGCAGCAAACCTCGAGCGTCTGCAGGTCTGCCCTCCAGGTATTGAAGAACGGCAGCGTCGGGTTGCCGTTATCCAACCGCCCCGAATTGTCCGGATGATCCTGGCTGACGCTCGGGCACGTATCGCGACCGAACGAGCCGCACCAGGCGTTGCCCGTCGCCATCGCCCGGATGTGGGCCGGATGATTCAGCACCACATCGGGATAGGCCGCTCGCACGCGAAGCATCTCGGCAAGCAACCGTTGCTCGTTCATCATCTTGAGCGGATGACCGGTGTTGTACTTGCTGTAGAAATTGAGGCTCACCACATTCCCGTTGTCGCGAATGCGCCTGATCGTGGGCTCGATATGCGCGATGCCGTCCTCCGAGGCCGCGTACACGAACGTCGCGCGCGGGTCCTGATAGTAGTTCCCCAGCGCAGTGTCGAAGAGCCCCGTGAACGGCGCACCGCTCGGCTTGATCGCGCGCAGCTCGTCGTCGAGCGGGCCGCGCCCCCGAACAGCGAGATGAATATAGTCACGTTGCGGAACGGCTCGATATTCGGCAGCGGCTTCAGACCATTGGTGGAGATCGAGACGAACCGCATCGTGCCCACGAATGCTTCGACGCGCTCGGGAAAGAGTGTCGGCTCGCCGCCGATCAGCAGCACCGTATTCACGCGGCGCTTCCGCTGTGCGTTCGCGAACTCGCGCCAAGCGTCGATTTCCTTGTTTTCCTTCGCGTGCTTGTCGTGCCCGAACTCAAAGAACCAACATCCCTTGCACCGGATGTTGCATGCATTGGTCAGGTGGTATTCGCTCGCGCGCACGAGCGCCGAAAAGCCACGTACGTCATTAAACCTCTGCGCGAGCGCCGGATCTTCGGCGAGCAGCGCGGGCATCCGCTCCGCAATCAACGCTTTGCGGCGCGCGTGCATTTCCCTCTGCAGGCTCATGTTAGTGCACCTCGGCAGACGCCGCTGTCATCCCGGGCACCAAAAGGCCAAGTGCGGTGAGCTTAGGCAGCGTTTTGTGCACGAATGCCTTGCGCAGCTCGCCGTTGGTCGTCTTGCGCAGGCCCCGCTTGACGTACTGCTGCGAGCGGCGTGAATCGTCACGCCCGAAAAGCGCGAGCACGTGCGACCAGAGGCGATCGAGCGCTGCCTGAGCTTCGATGCGACCCTCCGGCGAACGGCAGGCATCGCGCACGATCCGAAAGCCATGTGCGACATGCACATGCTCATCCTTGATAATCTGCCGCACAAAGATCTCGCTGAAAGGGGCATAGCTGCAGGTTTCGAATTCGAGCAGATGCTCGAGCACGACAGCCTCTCCAAGAAACGAAAAAATGCCACGCTCCATCCAGTTGCGCACGCCGCGCACCAGTTCGTTCGCGTAGTACGGTCGCTCCAGGAAATGCTGTTCGAGCATGCTGCTCGTGTCGACGCCGACGTCGGCCGAGCGCGATCAGCCACGTCACCGTCTCCCGCTCGAACGCGATCAGGTCCACCAGCCCCGCGAGAGTCACCACGTCCGGTTGCTCCGCCAAGAAGCGCAATGCATCCCGGCAATAGGTGTGGACGTAGGGCCCATAGTCCTTCCACCCGTGACGGTCCAGGAAAACGTGACCGAGGGTTTGGATGTTGGCCCCTTGTCCAAGCAGTGCGCGAAGCGTCAACGGTGCGCCCGTCTCGAGCGCGTTCAGAAAGGAATTGACGAGCCGGAAACGATAGTTCGTCACGAACCATTCCGCGCGATCGCCTTGCCGTGCGTATGCCCACGCAGCTTCACACTTGTCCTTGGCGAAACCGAAACGGTCCAAATTGGGTGCGTGTTCGTCCGGCGCGAAAAGCGCGTGCTGAAGTTCGGACTCGCGCATGATTCGTCGCCACACATGCCACACGACTTGCGGATTCATCGCGCAGCCCCCAGTTCAGCGGCCTGTACACGCTCGCCCCGCCCGGCCTCCGGCCGGTAGCGGTTCCAGAGCGCGCGCGCCCGTTCAAGATCGGCGACGATCATGTCGCCGTCGTCCTGACCGCCGAGCACGCGCGTGTCCGGATGGTGCGCCTGCCCCTGATATTCGAGGATGACCGCGTGAAAAGTCTGAACGGAGCCAGTCGACCTTACTTGATGCAGAAAAGGCCTTCGAAACAAACGTGCTTGAAGACTGTCATGACGTCGGTGAAGCCCGCGCGCCGCAGCATGTCAATGTTGCCCTGGCTCGAGAACGGCTCGAGCACACCCTTCAGGCTCTTCGACTTCGCGATGATCTCGTCGCACGCATAGCCCTGCTCAAGCTTGTAGTCGATGTAAAGACCGCTCGCGATATCCTGGAAACGCGCGTCGGGCGCCCGCACCTTCTCAAACAGCAGGAGCGCACCGCCCCAATTCAACGATTGGTAGATGCGATTGATCAATTCCTGCCGCACACGCGGCGCAATGAACTGCACGGTGTAGTAGGCGATAATCAGATCGCTCGGCTCGTACTCGAACGACAGCGCGTCGCCGATAACGTAATGAACGTTGTCCGGCTTTGGCGACATCTGCGCCAGGTAGCACTTCGCCTGATCGACCATGTTGGCTTCGACATCGATCCCCACCCAGCGCACCGAACCTGCATGGCGCTGCGCGAGCTGGCGCGTGAGCGCGCCCGTCGACCAACCGATTTCATAGCACACCGAATCGTGTTTGACGAAAAAATCGCTCAACCCCAGCACAATGCGATGACCGTCCGCATAGCGCGGCACGGATTTCGATACATGCGCTTCGAAATGACGGGCCGTGTCCCCGCCGAAGCTCCATGATGCATTACCGGTCACTATGCCGTCACCGGCGATGAGCGGCTTCTCGACAGCGGGGGTTTGCAAAGCCTCTTCCATGGTGGCCTCGTTTCGAAATTGTCGTGACTTAAACTGATTCATATTAATCGGCAACTCAAGGCGCAACCTAGTCAAAAGCTGCCACGCCGGGAGATTGCTGAAGCGATTTTGGGCAGCGAATATGCGTTCCCCGCGCGCAAGACCACTCTGCACATCCCGGCGCCCAGACCACGCTCAGAGCAGACCGCCGAGCGCAGCCGCAAGCTGAGCCACGCCCTCCTCGATGCGCGGCGGCGGCACAGTGACGAACGAGAGGCGCAGCGTATGGGTATCGGCCACCCCGGCATAGAACGGCGAGCCAGGCACAAACGCGACGCGCGGCCCGCTCACCGGCGCCAGCGTCGTTTCGAGCAGGCGCGTGGCATCGACGGAATCGGGAACGCGAGCCCACAGGAACATGCCGCCCTCGGGCACGTTCCAGGTCATGCGCGACGCGCAGTGCGACGCGAGCGAAGTCAGCATCGCATCACGCTGCGCCGCATAGAGCCCGCAGATCCGCTTGACGTGTGCATCGAGAAAGCCCGTGCGGAGCGCCTCATAGACCATGCGCTGGGTGAAGCCGGAAGTGTGCAGATCGGACGCCTGCTTCGTCTGCACCAGCTTCTTCATCAACGGCTCCGGCGCGATCGCATAGCCGACGCGCAGTCCGGGCGCGACGATCTTCGAAAACGACCCGAGATAGACGACGCCATCCGGATTCATCGACAACAGCGTCGGCAACGGTTCGCCCGTGTAAGCCAGTTCGCCGTAGGGGTCGTCTTCGATCACTACGACGTCGGCCGCCCGCATGGCCGCGATGAACTGGTGACGCCGCGCTAGCGGCAGACGTCGGCCGGTCGGGTTCTGGAAATTCGGCATCGTATAGACGAAGTTGGCGCCGCGAATCGCCGCCTCGGTCAGCGCCTCGGGAACGATGCCCGCGTCGTCGCACTCAATCGGCACCACGACCGGCTCGAACAGCGAGAAGGCTTGCAGCGCGCCGAGATAGGTCGGGTTCTCGACGAGAATGCGGCTACCAGGATCGACAAGCACTTTCGCGAGCAGGTCGAGCGCCTGCTGCGAGCCGGTGGTGATCAACACCCGGTCAGGCGTCACACCATGCCGGTCGGCGATCCACTCGCGCAGCGGCGTATAGCCCTCGGTCGGCGCATATTGAAGCGCAGCATGTGGCGCCTTATCAAGGATTGCCGCACACGCCTCCTTCATCAAGCCGACTGGAAACGTTTGCGGCGAGGGAATACCGCCGGCAAACGAAATGACTGACGAGTCTTCGGTGACCTTCAAGATTTCGCGAATGGCTGACGAGGTCAGACGCTGCGCTCGCTGCGAAATATCGAAATGCATACACACGTCTCACGGTTGGGCCGACGCGCGCAAAGGCCGCGCCACCCGGCGGTTAGGCGTCAAGCCCGGAGCGGGCCTTTCGCAGTGGGGTTCTCCTAGCCTAAATGCCTCGTCGAGACGCGCCCTAGTCAAAAATTGTGGGGTTAGCGCTTTTTTGCCCCCTTCAGGCGGTTATGCGGAACAGCAGAAGTTCCCGGAAGCGGCGCTGACGGACGAAACGCGCGGAGCCGGCGCGACGCATCAGGCGACTGAGACGAAGGCTGAGCCCTTGATGACATAGCGGGCGCGATAGGCTGTTGGCGTAAAGCCATGAGCGCGCCGGAACTGCTTTGAAAACTGCACGGGGTCCCCAAAGCCACTCGCGAACGCCGCGTCCTGAATCGACATGTCGTCGCGCCTCAGGCACGCGCAAGCGTGCTCGAGGCGCCGCTTCAACAGATACTGGTACGGCGACATGCCCGTGGCCTGCTTAAAGCAGCGGCAGAAGTAGTACTCGCTGAGCCCCATCTGGCTCGCCAGATCGGCGAGACTGATCGGCAATGTGATATTCGCGTCGATGAACTGGTCGAGACGACCGAGCTTCACTGAGTTGATCGACGGCAGCTTGCTGTTCGTCTTGCCCGACCCGCGGTAGCGCGTGACGATGTGCGCGGCCAACGTCCGTGCGAACGTTTCCGCGAACAGCTTGCCATGCGGATTGCCGTTCGCTAGCTCGGCGTCGATCAGTTCCGCAGCCTCAAGCACGAAGCGGTCCTCTTCGACCGCGAAGCGCGGCGTAAGGTCCACGCGGCTGAGCCCCATCTCCGAAGCCACCGTGTCAACGAACGACGGCTCGAATGTCATCAGATGCAGGCGCCCAAGCGGGGTGGCGTATTGCACGCGATGCGAACAGCCGCTGGGAATATAGGCAGTGCTCCCCCGCCGCTGAATTTCCGACTGCCGCACGCCGTCCAGCACCCGATGTGCCTTCGAAATCGGGTTGAGCTTCACCATCAGATAATGCTCATGGATTACATGCCCTACTGTCTCGAACAGGTCATCCTGCCCGTGTTCGAAATACAGGGACTGCCACCCGAATGATGCGCTCGTTCTCACCGCCGCAGAACGCAGAACAGCTAGTCTGCTCGAATCATCGCGGAAATTGAGGATTGGGATCGGCTTGCTCATGAAAATTTGTCATCCTTAAAGTTGCCCTCGAATCGTCGGAAGCTTCGGCGACATAATCCGAACTGGCACTCGTAAGCACTATAAGCATACTCAACGTAACTCCGGCCCCCCGGCAAAATAGGAAGTGTGGTTGGATAGTCCGTCTGGCGGTAGTCGAGCGAGACAGGCTCATTCAAAGGAAACATCGACATGTTCGTTACAGCCCGTATGCACATAACAGCCATAATTGCTTCCCTTCCAACCAGCTGAATCACATTAATAGCCCATAATTTTTACGAGATATACCTATCAGCCAAAGAGGTTGTAAAAAGATATCCGTGTGGTACGGATGATTCTCCGATCCAGCAGGGCGCGACGGAAAAGGCCCTTCGACGCGAGAGCTTCGGACTGGATGCTTCAAAGACGGCAAGCGCTACGAAGCCGAGCGAGTGCAACCCGGCTCCGAGACTTTGAGGAAATGTTCGATAAGGCCATAACCTTACGGACGGGATTCGGAGTGTAGGGTTTAGGAGGTGGAGTGACGAATATAATGCGCACCCGTGCGAATTGACTGTTTTATTTCTTTCGCACTAGAAGTAAAAGTGTCACTGCAGCATAAGCTATGCGCCGCCATTTCGGGACTCACACGGTGACACTCTCATTGCCGCCTAAGCCCACGCCCTTCGATTTCCCTCTAACTGCTTGTTACGAAACTCGCATACATGTTGCACCTTCGGCGTGGGCCGCCGCGTACACTGCGCTGACGCCATCGGCGCGAATCGACTCGCGAATGCCATTGAATTCAGCCGTACTGGCGCAACATCAGATCGAACAACTGAAACGGGGTATCAGAATGACAGGATTCGGTAAGGCCACGCTTGCCGCCGCAACGCTTCTTTTCGCCGTCAGCGGAACGGCGCACGCGGCGGGCTGCATCAAGGGGGCCGTGGTCGGCGGCGTCGCGGGACACTACGCGGGGCATCACGCCGTCATCGGCGCGGTTGGCGGCTGCGTTGTCGGGCATCACGTCGCGAAGAAACATGCCGAAGAACAGGCGGCGCAGCGTCAGGCAGCACACGCCCAATACCAGTAGTTTTCGACGAAGCCCGCGTGCGGTGATCTGCACGACACTCGCGATTTAATTCTGTCTTAATTGTCGCGGCTCATTATCCGTTCGCTGGCTTGTCATTGATTTCCCCTGTACGTGCCGCCAGTGCATCGGCGGCATCTTTTTCCGCGCGTTTCACAAGCCATTCGCGCGCCGGAAACGAAGAGAAGAGGTACACCACCATGTCGCACAAATCGCGAAGCCGCAAACAGACCCGTCCCGCCATGTCGCCGCTGCTGCGCGCGCTGACGTTCAGCCGCGCCGCGCACGAGCCCATCACGCGCGCCATGCTGCTGCAGGCGTACGCGAGTCTCGACGCGTTCCGCCGAGGTCAAGGCTCGCGCGAGCTGTACACGACGCTCGGGCGGCAACTCCTCGTCGCCGAAGAACTCGGCCGCATTGGTCGTCTTTCTGAAGCGCTCGACGATATCGCCGAAGCGCAGATCGCGATGACGGACATCGACGCGATCGAGAAAACGCACGGCAAGTGGATCATCGAAGGCGACAACTACGCGTGGCTGACCATCGCGCTCAGCATCTTCGAGCGGCAACTCGCTGCCGCGTCGCTGGAAGACATCGCGAAAGCCGAAGCGCGGATGATCGAAGGCCTGATGCGCGTCGAGCAGCAAATCGCGCACGGCACCCTCGCTGCCGCCGTAACGGCATGAGTGGATAGCGCGCGTCACGCGGCGCGCGATCAGCGACCTAGCCTTCGCGCGGCGTGATGCGAAAGGCCCGCGCTAGAGCTTCTTCAACTCCGACTGCATCCAGTCGTGAACGTCGTGAATCAGTTCCTGCGGCGATCGCTCGGCAGGCGATAGCGTAGGACCGACGACGACACGGATGTGCCCCGCACCCGTCGGCCAGCCTTTCGCGGGCCACACCTTGCCCGCGTTGTGCACCACGGGCACGATCATCGCGCCCGTTGCACAGGCGAGGCGCACGCCGCCCGATGTCAGCCTGACGGGCGCATCATGCGGCACGCGCGTGCCCTCCGGAAAGATCACGACGATATCGCCTTTCGCCAGACGCTCCGCCGCTTCACGCGTGACGGCGACATGCGCCTGCCGAGGCGAGCCGCGGTCGAGACTCACCATGTCGAGTCCCTTCAGCACCCAGCCGAAGAAGGGAATGCGCAAAAGATCCTGCTTGAACACGAAGCTGATCCGGCGCGGAAAGAGCGCGAGAAACGCGAGCGTCTCCCATGTCGACTCGTGCCGGCAGAGGATGATCGACGGTTCTTTCGGCAGATGCTCCAGGCCTTCTATCGAGCAGCCGATGCCCGGCAACATGCGCATCGCCCGCACGAGCGCGCGGCACCATAACGCCGCGAGCGCGTAACGGCCCGAGCGGCCGACAAACGGGTAAAGCAACAACATCACCGTGGACCAGATCGTTCCGCTGCCCAGCAGACAGGCGATGAACAGCCATTTGTTGATCACAGCGCGCATGTTATGTGGCATCGACGGATAGGGAGGGAAGGCGCAAGCCAAACCCAGATACTACCGGCGATGAGCTATCCGCACGCGTCAATGCTGCAACGCGCGGGCAATCGACGTCGGGCTTTCCGCCTTGTTGCCCTTTGATCCGCTCCCGCACCAAGACGGCATGGGACGAAGAAAACGCCGGCCAGAGCCGGCGTTCAGTCTTTAGTTATCGAGGCCGAGGTCGCCGGGCAGCGCCGGAAGGCCGGATGTTCGGCAAAGGTTCGCGCCGCGCGGCGCTGGTACATTGCAGGCGCCACAACGCTTTGCCTCTTTCGACTTGTCGTGATGCGCAAACTTCCCCCGTGCGCGAGCAGAGCATCTCCGGCAAATGCACGCTGCAATGTGGACAAGCCAACGTTCAGACGAAACCTGCCGCGCGTATCGACGTTCAAATCGCGCGTCGTGTGAATCGTCCTCCTCTTCATCGACGCATCCGTTTGCGCATGCCCCCTCGCGCGAACGTGATGCTTCGGTAGCGGCGAAGTCTGGGTCCGGAACTTCCAGATTGTGAGCGGCGCGCAGCGCCCTTACTCTCCAGTCACACATTACCGGCACCCATCGCCCGTGAAAGGAGACACCCATGCTTTCCGCGTTGGTCGAAACAATCGGCGCGCTCGGCATTCTGGCGAGCGTCGCGGCGAAGATCGTCGAGTTGCGCAAGCAGTACAAGCGTTGCGCAAAAGTGTGCAGCGATATAAAAGCCCCTCCGCAGAGGGGTCGATGAACCGCGTGAGAGCCGTGCCTTTCGTTACGGCTCGAAGCATCATCAATTTCCTCACGATGCGACTTGAGGGGATCGCTGCGAGCGAGCGTTGCCGTCAGGCCTGCTTGAACCAGCGTGATCGAGGTCGGGTCTGCCGTCAGATAGCCGATCGCCGCACGGAAGCGATCCTCGTAGTTCGCGCGCACGTGCGGATCGAGCGTGGACTGCACTTTCGCATGCAGGCTGCTCCAATCGCCCGCATGCTCGAAATTGCTCATGATGTAGGCTGACTGGGTTCAAACACGTCCGGCAACAGGAACCAGTGCCCCCGTGATGCACTGCGCCTCTTTCGACAGCAGGAACGCGATCACTGCTGCGATCTGCTCCGGCGTCACCCATCGCGTGAAATCGGCGTCGGGCATGTCGGCGCGGTTCTGCGGCGTATCGATGATGCTCGGCAAGATCGCATTGACGGTCGCGCCCTTGTCCTTGAGTTCTTCCGCAAGCGCTTCCGTCAAACGCATCACGGCGGCCTTCGACGCCGCGTAAGCGCCCATCCCCATCCCCGCCTTCAACGCGGCCATCGCGCCGACATTGACGATGCGTCCGCCCGCCGCTGCAGTCAGATGCGCAAGCGCCGCCTTCGATGCGTTCAGCGTCGTCTTCACGTTCACGTCGAACATTCGCTGCCAGTTCTGCGCGCTGCCATCGGCGACCGACTCCCAACTGAAGCCGCCCGCTACGTTGACGAGCGCGTTCAAACCGCCGAGCCGGCCTGCGATCGAATCGATCGCTTGCTGGGCCGCGTCCGGTTCCGCGAGATCGACATCGCTCGCGATGCAGGCCTGCGCGAGCGGCGCGGGCAGGTTCGCGGGCGCCGCCCCGCGTCCGACGAGCGCGACTTTCGCGCCGCGCTGCGCCAGCAATTGCGCCGTGGCGAGACCCAGGCTGCCGAAAGCGCCCGTCACGGCGACGATGGTTCCGTCGAGGCTGTTCATGAAGTACGCGCTCCCAAATCTTTGTCCGCATCATGCCGCTTCGAAAACGAAATGCCGTACGCGCTGCTGCGCGCCGCGAAGATTTCGTCGGGCGGAAAGCCGATGCCCTCCGCGAGATGCGAAGGATCGAAAACGGTGTTGTCACACGGCTCGCTAGCGTCAATCGACGTGATCTCGATCGTGCCCAGCCGCACGGCCTCGCGATTGGCCTCGTCGGGCCAGCGCTGCGTCACATCCATCGTCGGATCGCCGGGTCGGTCGAGCAGCGCAAGCACATGAAAGCGCGCTGTGCCGGCCGCGATCCGTTGTTCGAGATCGGCGCGCAGGAAATCGGCGCTTCTGTCCTTCGCTTCGTCGTCGGAAATCGTGACCTCGCCTTCGGCGGGCACGACCTTGAACTTGATGAAGCGCGTCTGTCCCGCTGCGTTGGTCGCCGGAAAAGCATGGACGCCCCAATACGTCGTGCCCGCGAAGCTCTCCGGCAGCGGCCTCGCGACCACATGGTTCGCCTGATTCAGCGTTTCAGGATTGGCTGCGGAAAGCGCCTTTACTTTTTCGGCATCGGGCTTGCCGTCCGGACCCGGAATGCGCGCCTTCAGGAACGCCAGCATCCGGTCGAGGTTCTTCGCCAAATGAACGGGCGCGCTTTCCGTGAGAATGTCGGTGAATGGACCATCGTTTTCGAGCCTGAAACTGAAGCCTCTCAAGACCAGCTTGTTCGTATCCGCGACAACGGGATTGCCGCCGCCAACCGAAAAACGCGCAAGCACGCGCGCCGGCTTGTTGAAGCTCGCCGGCTTCGTGACCTGCGATACGTCTTCCGACGGCGTATAGCGGCCTCGCACGCCGATCCCTTTGGCAAAGCTTGCGCGCACGCCTTTCGGATTGCCGGCGACGGCCTTCAGCGCGTCGACGATGGCTGCCGGCGTCGACGCGCCAGGCTGTGTTTGCTGCGAACCGACGGTATTACCGCCTTGAGCATTCATAAGACCACTCCTTTTTTTGTCGATGCAGACGCCGCGTCCACAGACCAGTTTTAGAGCAATCGAAACGAAAGCGCACGTTAGGAATGACTAAAGGTGATTGCGTGATCGCTTTGCGACGCGAGCGGCGCGGCTTGCGTGCTGTCTTGCCGTGCGCCGCTCACGATATGAGTCCGCGCGATGCGCTCACGAAAACAGGACGATAGGACAAAGAGGCGCGACGCAAGGGCAATGGCCATTTGCACATACTGCCTCATAGTCACACACAAGACGGCATCGAGCACCATGAATCACCTATTGCAGCAAACGCGTTCCTGAACGTCGGGCAGCAAGGTCTTCTGAAATCAGGGTGTCCTGCCTTTTCCGTCGCCGAGACCGGATGCGATGCGTCGCTCGCCATCGGCCACGAAAACCGCGACCCTTGAGAAAGAGGAGATCCTGTCATGCTCGATCTGCCAGAGCGACGCCGACGCTGCATCGGCGAAGACCCATACGAGCAACTTCTGCTGCAACTGCAAAGCGATGCGCTGATGCAAGGCGGCCTCGCGCTCTTGCCGCCCGTGTTATTGCTCGCGCTGCTGCATGCGCATTCGCACGTCGGCTGGGATGTCTGCTATGCGGCGCTGCGCCAGTTGAATAACGATCATGGCAGACATATGCGGGAACTCGGCACCGCGCTGTCGCTGTTGAAGTCACTGCGCGGCAGCCGGATACTCGATCCGCTCGCATGGCACGCGGCGATGCGCCGGTTGGTGCACGGCATCGGAGGCCGTTTGCATGCATCGCCTTCGATGCGGATGCGAGCGATGCGGCGCGCCGTCGTCGTCCGCGCCACGCTCATCGGTTCGTGCGCTTTCACGTTGCACAAGCCTTCGCACGCCGCGCCGCCGCCGACCCCAATGCGCGCTGTGAGAACGCCGATCGATTGGCAACGCTACTGGCTTTCGGCGATGACCTCGGCGCGGTCCACATGGCTGTGACGCTTTCGCCACGCGGCGGGCGGCATGCCGAACTCGCGCCTGAACGCGCGATGAAACGCCGATTCCGATTCGTACCCGACCTGCTCGGCGATTGCCGCAATCGCCTTGCTGCTGTACGCCAGTTCCTGCGTCGCGACGATCAGGCGCCAACGCGCGAGGTATTGCATCGGCGGCTGCCCGAGCAGTTCGCTGAAACGATGTGAAAACGCGGAGCGCGACAGACCGACTCTTCGCGCGAGCTCGTCGACGGTCCAGTCGTATGACGGTTGCGCGTGCAGCATCGACAGCGCGCGTCCGACGAAACGGTCCTTGACGCCCGCTAGCCAGTTCTTGCGCTCGGCGGGCAAGTCGTCGATGCAGCGTCGCACGGCCCACACGAACAACAGCTCCGACAACCGGGAGAGAACGATCGCGCTGCCCGCGCGCGATTGCGCGGCCTCGGAGGCGGCAAAGCGCAGCGATGCTTCGAGCCATGCCGATTGTTGATCGTTGCGCACGTCGACCTTGAAGAGGCGCGGCAAAGAGCCGAGCACGGGATTGCTCAGCGCGTCGTCGCACGCGAGGAAGCCGCACAGGAGGCGCGTCGGCGCGCCGCCGCCGCCATGCGAGACATTCAGCAGTTCGCCTGGCGCGGTACCGAGCTGCGATTCGAGCAGCGGTCCCGCCGGCACGGGCGCGAGATCGAGCGCGCTTCCCATGATGTGCGCCTCGCCTTGCGGCACGACGAGCAGTTCGCCCGCGCTCACGCAGATGGCGGGATCGACGCGGTCGGGAAGATGCGCCCAACAGGTGCCTTCCGTGATCAGATGAAACGAGACCACGCGATCCGCTCTTGGCAGAAAGGCTGCGCACAAGGTCTGATCGGGGTGGCCGAACAGACACCACGGCGCCGTCAGTTCAGCGTGCAGATAGACTGCGCCGGACAGACGCACGACGCGCAACACGTCGGAGACCGCATCCATGAAGCACCGCCATTCGATTTCGGCATGTAGCTAAAAAGACGGCGATGATGCCGTCTTTTGCAAGTCCATCGAAAGAATACTCCGTTCGCCCGGTAAAGGTGACGCGAGGAGCCATGAATGCTGTGCGCGGTTGGGAAGCGCATCGGAGCGCCATTCGCGCGCCTAAGCGTGACATAAGTTTCGGCCGGTACGATTGGGCGGGTCTTTTGCTTTCCTTTCTTCTGCCTTCCTTGTCAGGCAGCTCAATTCATCGACACGATTGCAGCATGAATACACTCGAAGCGTTCAATCAGGCGCTCTTTCTGATGATCAACGCGGCGGCCTCGACGCCGCGCTGGCAAGTCGACGTCGCGACTGCGATCGCCGACTACGTTATCTATCTCGTTCCGCTGACGCTCGGCGTGCTTTGGCTGTGCGGCGGACAGCATCAGCGCGCGGCGGCCGTGCGCGCATGCTGCGTCGCGCTGCTTGCGCTCGGGTGCAATCAGATCATCGGGCTGTACTGGATGCATCCACGGCCCTTCATGATCGGGCTCGGCCACACGTTCATCGAGCATGCTCCCGATTCGTCGTTTCCCAGCGATCACGGCACGGTGTTCGCCAGCGTCGCGCTGACCCTGCTGCTGGCTCGCGTTCGATGGTACGGCGCGCTGATGCTCGTGGCCGGGCTGGCCGTTGCGTGGGCGCGCGTGTTCATCGGCGTGCATTTTCCGTTCGATATGGTGGGCGCAGTCGTGATTGCATGTGCAGCGTTCGTCGTTGTGACGCCGCTTTGGTCGTCAGCCGGTGATGCGCTGATGGGCGTGCTGATCGCGCTCTATCGCAAGCTGCTCGCGTGGCCGATTGGGCGTGGGTGGATTTCGCAGTGAGCGTGGCGTAAGTCTGGGCGCGCACCGAAAAACTGCGTGCGCCAAGACGATTTCCATCAGCCCGTCTGCTCCGGCGCAAGCGCATCCAGCGTCTCGCCGCGCACATCCCGCGCCGCCCACGCACCCAGCACGAAGATCGACACGGCAGCGACGACAGCGGGTATGGCGATCAGCATGAACATCGCCGGCAGCGGCAGCCCTGCCGCCAGCATCGCGCCGCCCGCCATCGAACCGACGACCGATCCGCTACGTCCGATCCCGTTCGCCCAGCTGACGCCCGTCGCGCGGCAGTCGGTCGGATAGAACACGGCGGACAACGCATTCGCGCCGACCTGCGAACCCGACACGCAAAAGCCCGCAGCGAACACGGCCAGCGACGCGAGCCATGGCGATGCGGCGAGACTGCCGATGGCCGCCGTGAAGAGACCCGCCAGCGCATACCCGAGCGCCAGCACGTAATGCGGATTGAAGCGGTCCATCAGCCAGCCGAGCACGATCGCGCCGACCGAGCCGCCGACCTGGAACATCGCCGTCACGAGCGCCGCCGTATGCAGCGAAACGCCCGTCGTGCGCAGAAGCGTCGGGAGCCAACTCGACAGCAGATAGATCACGAGCAAGCTCATGAAGAACGTCAGCCAAAGCAGCAGCGTGCCGCGCAGCAGATCCGCGCGAAACAGATGGCTGACGGGCGAGCCCGCTGGCTTGCCATGCGGCGCGACGAACGTCGCTTGCGAAAAATCTTCATGCGGCGCGATGCGCGCAAGCAACCGCGTCACCTGCTCCGCGCGCTTGCCTGCATTGACGAGATAGCGCACGGATTCGGGCAGCCGCCATGCAAGCAAGGGCACGAGCAGAAGCGGCGCGACACCGCCCGTCAGCAGCACCGAGCGCCAGCCGAAATGCTCGATCAGTTCCGCCGCGACGATGCCGCCCAGCGCCGAGCCGATCGTGAAGCCGCAGAACATCGTCGTGACGAGAAACGAGCGGCGCCGCGACGTGCAATACTCGGAGGTCAGAGTGATCGCATTCGGCATCGCGCCGCCGAGACCGAGGCCCGTGATAAAGCGCCATGCGATCAGCTCATGCAGTCCGCCTGACCACGCCGACGCCGCGCTCGCAGCGCCGAAGCACAGCACGCACGCAAGCAACAGACGCTTGCGCCCCACGCGATCGCCGAACGGGCCGAACACGAGCGCGCCCGCCATCAAGCCCGCGAGCCCCGCGCCGAACACGGGCGCAAGCTGCGCCGGCGACAGCTGCCATTGCGCGCGAATGACGGGCGCAATGAAGCCGATCGATGCGGTGTCGAATCCATCGATCGCGACGATCAGAAAACACGACACGACGATCGTCAGTTGAAACGGCGAAACCGGATTGCGGTCGATTACGTCCGTGACGTTGACTGGCTGCGCGTTCATCATCACCTGTCTCCTTCAGTCAGGCGGGCATCCGTTATATTTTTTTGGCCCGCCCTTCGTTCAATTCACTTTTCGCTTCAAGCTCCAGGCTTCAGGCGACGCCCTTCAAGCAATCTTCCGCGCGCCATCCATGCAGCCATTGCAGCGCATCGTAGAACTGCTCCTGCGTGCGGCCGACCCACAGCGAATTGCGCACCAGACGCTCGACGCCCTTCGCGTGATAGATGCGCCCCATCTCACGCGTCGAGTACAGCACGCGCGCGGTGCGCGGAATGCGCGCCGTCTCGTACAGCTTGAACGCCGCTTCGAAATCGCCATCGGTGGCGGCAACGGCAGCGCCGAGCGTGACGGCGTCTTCGAGCGCCTGGCAGGCGCCTTGCGCGAGGTATTGCGTCATCGGATGCGCGGCGTCGCCGAGCACCGTCGCGCGCCCATAGCTCCAGCGCTCGACGGGCTCGCGGTCCGCCGTGGCCCAGCGCTTCCATGAAGTCGGCCGGTCGAGCATCTGATGCGGCAGCGGATGAATGCCTTCGAAGTACGACAGCACTTCTTCCTTGCTGCCTTCGCGCACGCCCCATTCCTCTTGCTCGCGGCTATGGAACGTGACGACGAGGTTGTATTGCTGGCCGCCGCGCAGCGGATAGTGCACGAGGTGACAATGCGGACCGGCCCACACGACGGGCGCATTGATCTGCAGATCCTTCGGCATGTTGTCGACTCCGACGACGGCGCGATACACGACGTGTCCCGTCACGCGATGGTCGTCGCCGATCAGCGTCTTGCGTATCGCCGACTTCACGCCATCGCAGCCGATCACGGCATCCGCGCGATAACACTCGCCGTGCTGATCGATGACGGTCACGCCGCTCGCGTCCTGTTCGAGCGAGCAGACTTGCGTATTCGTGCGGAACTGGATCAGCGGATGATCCTGCACGGCTTCGAGAATCGACAGATGAATATCCGCGCGATGAATCACTGCATACGGATTGCCGAAGTGCGCGCGATACGGCGCGCCGACATCGATGCGCACGATTTCCTTCGCGTCGAGCGCATCCATCAGCTTCATGTAGTCGGTGAACACGGCGCGGCTGCGCGCCGCCTCGCCGACGCCGAGCGCATCGAGCGCATTGAACGCGTTCGCGCCGAGCTGGATGCCGGCGCCGATTTCCTTGATCTCGGCGGCCTGCTCGAGCAGCTGCACGCGAATGCCTTGACGCGCGAGCGCCAGCGCAGCCGCGAGGCCGCCGATCCCGCCGCCGATCACGAGCACGCGCCCGCCTTTGCTGTTTGTCTCACTCATGACTGTCTCCATGCCCTACCTTTGGTCTCGTTGCAGATGGTTTGCCGATCTGCAATCAAGCGGTGTAATCGGGTTGACGCTGCGGCTGCGCGGCGTCGAATGCGGGGTGTTTCAATGCGTGCTCATACACGGCGAGGCCCCGGCGATACGCGCGCAGATCGCAGTCCATGCGCAGCGCGTTCGCGATCTGCGGCACGAGGCACACGTCGGCGAGCGTCAGTTGCGCGCCGAAGCACCACGGCCCCGCGTTGCGGCGTTCGAGCAGGCGCTCGACGCCCGCCATCCCTTCGGCGATCCAGTGCCGATACCACGCGGTCTTCTGCTGCGGCGTGACCTTCAGCTCCGTTTCCAGATAGCGCAGCACGCGCAGGTTGTTGACGGGATGAATATCGCAGCCAATGAGCGCAGCGAATTCGAGCACACGTGCGCGCAATTCAGGTTCGAGCGGAATCAGGCGCGGCTCCGGATATTGCTGGTCGAGATAGTCGATGATCGCGAGCGACTGGCCGAGTCTGAAGTCGCCGTCGATCAGCGCGGGCACCGACGCGGACGGATTCACGTTCGCCACGTAATCCGCAGCGCGATGTTCACCGACGCGGATATTGACGGGCAGCGTGTCGTACGCGACGCCTTTGAGCGCGAGCGCGATGCGCACGCGGTACGACGTCGAGCTGTTGAAGAAGCTATGGAGTTGCACGGCAGAGTCTTCCATCAATCGCATCAAGAAGCGTCAGACGACGCGCACAGTCAGTTCACCCAGACGCTCGACGCCGACTTTCATCGTGTCGCCCGTCTTCACCGCGCCGACGCCCTCGGGCGTGCCCGTGAAGATCACGTCGCCCGGTTCGAGGCGGAAGAACTTCGACAGATAAGCGACCGTCTCCGCAACCGACCAGATCAGATGCGACACGTCGCTCTTCTGCTTGGTCTCGCCGTTGACCGTCAGCCACAGGCCGGCGTTCTCGAAGTGGCCGGCCGTGCTCGCGGGATGAATCGGGCCCATCGGCGCTGATCGATCGAATGCCTTGCCGATCTCCCACGGACGGCCCATTTCGCGCATCTTCATTTGCAGGTCGCGGCGCGTCATGTCGAGGCCGACTGCGTAGCCCCAGACGTAATCGAGCGCATCTTCGACGGCGATATCCGAGCCGCTCTTGCCGATCACCGCGACAAGTTCTGCTTCGTAGTGATAGTTCTGCGTCTGCGATGGATACGCGAGTGCGAGCGTTTCGCCATAGGCGACGGGCACGACGGCATCGGCGGGCTTGCAGAAGAAGAACGGCGGCTCGCGATCGGGATCGAAGCCCATTTCGCGCGCGTGGGCCGCGTAGTTGCGGCCCACGCAGTAGACGCGGCGCACCGCGAATTGAGCGTCGCTGCCGGCGACGGAAATCGCGACGTGCGCTTCGGGCGGGAAAACAAAAGCCATGATGAATTCGACTCGACAGATAAAAGGATGGAGCACGCGCCGCCGATGCGGCGCGCGAAGACACAAGATGCGGAAAGAGGTGGACGAGAAAGCGCGCGTCTAGCTGCGTTCTTCGCGCAGCAGATTCAGCGCCGCGAGCACAGGGCGATCCGAATAGCTGAACAGCACACTTTCCGCCGACGCCGACAGTTGCACGGGCGCCCACGACGGCGCGACGAACACATCGTGCGGCTCGAACGCGAATTCGTCGTTGCCGATCTTCACCGTGCCCTTGCCTTCGACGACGCAGTAGATCGTCGCGTCAGTGCTGCGATACATGCGGCCCTTGAAGCCCTTCGGCAGGTATTGCATGAAGGTCGCGATGGTCGGCATCGGCCAGCCGCCCGTCGCCGGGTTCACGTAGCGCAGCTTCACGCCGTCCCATTCGTCGAGTTCGCCGTTGCGGTACAGCGCGTCGAGCGCCTCGCGGCTGCGCTCATACGGGTAGCTGAAAATCGGCGACGTCGGATCGGACACGCGATGCCGCACGGGCACCATGTTGTGGCCGAAGCGCGCGAAGCTGTCGCCCTCGGGGCGCGAGACGGGCTGCGTCGCTTCGGGATAGTTCTCGGCAAAGCCCGCATCCATCTGCGCGACGAGCGGGATGTCGAGACCGTCGAGCCACACGAAGGGCTCGCCGCCTTCTTCGACGGACGGATTGCCGTGGTCATGCCACGTCCACGACGGCGTGATGATGAAGTCGCCGGGATGCATCGTCGTGCGCTCGCCGTTGACGGCCGTCCACGCGCCCTTGCCTTCGACGATGAAGCGCAGCGCCGATTGCGTATGCCGATGGCTCGGCGCGATCTCGCCGGGCAGGATCAGTTGCAGCCCGGCGTACAGATTCGGCGTCATGCTCGACTTGCCGGGCAAGCCGGGGTTTTCGAGCACCAGCACGCGGCGCACGGCTTCTTCCGCGCTGATCACGGAGCCCGCCTCCATCACGAGGTCGCGCACCTGCGAGTATTTCCAGATCGCGGGCTGCGCTTTCGGCTGCGGCGTTTTCGGCACGAGGTTGTGCAGCGACTCCCACAGCGGCGTCAAGCGCTGGCGGGCGATCTGCTCGTAGTAGGCCGCGCGCGATGCGCCCGGATGGTTGTTCGTCATTCGCGTCTCCTGTCTTGCTTTCGGTGTCTCGCGGGCACAATGCGCTGGCGGACCGCGCGCCGGTTTCATGGACTCTGAGCATCATTTATATGCGACGGAGCTATACCCGGTAAAATGGCGAATTCATCTAATCGATATGGTTTTGGATATATCTCCGCAAACCCAAGCCGGATCGGCGGATCGTCACGGGAGGACTGCGCGATGGACTGGACTTACCGCCTGCGTCTGCGGCATCTGCAAGTGCTGCTGAGCCTTGCGAGCACAGGCAACCTGAGCCAGTCGGCGGCCGCCCTCAATACGACGCAGCCGGCGCTGTCGAAATGGCTGAAGGAACTGGAGGAGGACGTCGGCCTGGCGCTTTTCGAGCGGCATGCGCGCGGCTTGCGGCCGACGCCTTATGGCGAAGCGCTGATCGAGCACGCGCGCCGCATCGAAGCGCATCTCGACAACGCGCGCGACGACATGCTTGCGCTGCGCGAAGGCGGCAGCGGACTCGTGAGCATAGGCACGTCGGGCGTATCGGCGGCGGACACGGTGCCGCTTGCCGTATCGCGGCTGCTGGAGCGCATGCCGCGCGCGAAGGTGCGGATCATCGAGAGCACGATGAACCAGCTGATGCCGCAGCTCGCGCGCGGCGAGCTGGATATCGTCGTCGGCCGCTCGGGTCAGGAATACGACGATCCGCAGTTGCAAACCGAGCCGCTTTATACCGAGCCCATCAACTTCGTCGCGCGGCCTCATCATCCGCTGACAGACAAGACCAGGCTCGGCTGGGACGACGTGCTCGCGTATTCGTGGATCGTCTGGCCGCAGGGCACGCCCGTGCGCAATGCGCTGGAGACAGCGCTCTCGGCAGTGGGCCGCGCGTTGCCGAATCATTGCGTCGAAACGAATTCGTCGATCCTCAATCTCACGCTGCTGAACAACACGGACCTGGTCGGCGTCGCCTCGCATCGGGCCGCGCTGCGCTTCGAGCAATTGAATGCCGTCCACATTCTGCCGATGCAGCTCGAAGGGTTCGGCTCCGTGTCGATGTACTGGCACGCGGAAAACGAAAATCGCGCAGCCGTGTCGACGGCGCTCGAAGCGCTGCGTGCCTACGCCGACCCGAAGACGGGCGGATGGCATATGGCGCGCGAAGGTTGATCCGCGCGTGGATCGCCTGTGACGTGCGCTCAGCGCAAGCCGCCCGCGAGCCGCTGGCGCGCGCGCAGCCGACTGACGCTAACGTGGACAGTAAAGCGCGAAAAAAACGAGCAGCCGCCACTGCAATGCGAACAGCGTGTGTTCGTCGCAAGCGACGCTCGTCAAATGAAGAAACCGCGACGTGCGTCCCGTCCTGTGACGGCGCATGTCGCGGCTGATTGGTTCGCTACGTCACGCTGGCTGCGTCGAGCCAGCGCTCTCGATCAATGATGCTCGAACACAGGGACCGAGTACGAGCTTGCCGCGGACGACACGCGTTGTCCTGTCTGAGAAGTGCCGTCCGCCGTGCCGCCAATGTCGCTAGTTTCCCCGCCATTCGCAGCTTGAACCTTTGCTTGCGCTGCCTGGATGTTGGCGGGGTATTGGGTGTCGCTGCTGTTCGAAGGCACATAACCGGCCTTTTCCAGTTGCACCAGTTCAGCGCGAACCTGTGCACGGCTAACCGGCTGACTGGATTGTGCGAACGATGCAACCGGAACAGCGAGGACAGCAGCAAGTGCGACGGCCTTGATGAGCGATTTCATGATCATTACCTCCAGATTGATTTTGGATGCGTCGAACGGTTTGTTCGTTGCGTTGAAAACAGTCTAGGAGTGTCGGCACTTGGGATAAACACCTATTCGACCAACTCACAGTTGCGCCAAACGTGACAAACCGGAATCGCTTTACCTCGGTGAATTTCTGATTGCGCAAGGGCTCGCCGCCGATCGCATTGCGAGCCGCGTCTACACTTCGATTACGCACACTCCGGCGGATCGCGCAGAAGTGATTGCGCGTCAACGCCCTGACGCCATACGAAACGGAGACGAAATGAACGGCCCACACGCGGCACCGCACTTTTCTTCTGTCGATGCGCAAGCGCTACCGTGGACGCAATCGGTTTGCGCGAGCAGCGTGCAGATCAAGAATCTCGGCAAGGCCAACGGCCGCGCAATGCAGCTCGTGCGGTTCGAGCCGGGTACGGTCTTTCCCACGCATCTGCACACAGGCCCGGAGTTCATCTACATGCTCGAAGGCGAAGCGACGCAGAACGGGCAGCGCCTGTTGCCGGGCTGGGTCGGCATTGCCGAATCGGGCACCGTCGACACAGGCTTCACAAGCGACACGGGCTGCGTGTTCCTGTTGATCTACGAGCTGACGCAGCGCTTCTGCTAGTGGCGCGTTTATCACACGCGCAAGCGAAGGCTGCCGCCCGTTACTGCCCGTTACAGACGCAACATGCGGGATGCAACATGAGAACGACTGCATTTATAGAATGCCGTCACTCGCCACCATGGCATTCATTGCGCGAACGCCCGCAACGGAGCAACAAGTTGAAACGCCTAACCCTCATTTGCACCGCTGGCCTCATCGCCGCCTCTACGTCTACGGCCGCATTCGCCCATGTCGATGTCGGCGTGACTTTCGGCATCCCTGCTCCCGTTTATGTCGAGCAGCCGCCTGTCGTGTACGAAGCCCCGCCGCCCGCCGTCTATGCGCCCGCGCCCGTCTACTACGGCTATGGTGGATACGGCTATCGCGACGAACGCTGGTGGCACGACCATGGCCGTCATCGCGGCTGGCATCATCATCACGATCACGACGATGACGATGATTGAAGGCGCTTGAATCCTCTTGAATCGTCTCGAAGCCGGTCGGGTCATCGACCATCGGGCGAACCCGATGACATCCGCTCCACGATTTTCGACAAAGAAGCCGCACAAGGCATTGCCATCCAACGAACCGTCATGGTAGAAGCTCCGCTCGCCCGTTTCCGGCGCGAGTCAGTGAACAGGAGCATACGGTGAAGAGGACCGCCGAAAACAAGTTGAAGGTGGTTGCGGTACGGGTGGACCCCGCGATCGAACGAAGGTTGCGGCTATTGGCCGAAGTCACGGGGCGCAGGCAGTCGTTCTTCCTGCAACAGATGATCGAGAGCGGCATCGGTGCGATGGAAGAGGCCTGGCTGCCGCCTGCCGTACTCGCACAGGTCCGCGACGGCACATTGCCGACGCGCGAACAGATGGACGATGCGATGCCCGATCTCTTTAGCGGCATCCTCGCTGAAAACGAAACCTGAGGCGTGACGCTTTATCGGCTCAGAAACGCTTCGCGAATCGTTGCGGTCAGCGCGCGTGCGAGACGCGGATCGGATGCGAGATGACCCGCATCGACGAAGTGTGCGTGCACGGCGGGAACCGCGTACATCAGTCGACGCAGATTGTCCGGCGGGCACACAGGGTCACGCAGGCCATGCACTGCGCGAATCGCGACACCTGCTGCAACGGCCCGCTTCGCCAACGCAATCAGACGCCGCTCGCCGAGCCAGCAGTCGTGCATCAGATAGTGAGCCTGAATGCGGTACTTCGACGTCGTCGCATCGTCCCGGCCAGGCATTCTCTTCTTGCGCGACACTGAAGATCTCGACGAAGCCTGCATGAGAATCGCGCTTTCATATGCGCGCCACGCCAACGCAACGGCATTGGCCTGCATGTGCCGCATCGCGGGCAACCGTACGCAAGCCGACGATAATGACGACGCGCGTTCGCATTCCGCTGCATGCATCAGCGCGCGCCACGCTCGCGGCGCACGCGCACGCGACGTCACGAACAGTCGACGCACTTCACGCTTCGACGTCAGGAAGAGTCCGCGCAATACGACGGCGTTGACAGACGCCGGATGCGTGCCCGCATAAGCCAGCGCAAGCGCGGCGCCCCACGATCCGCCGACGACACCCCATCGCGCGACGCCCAGCTCGTTGCGTATCGCTTCGAGATCGCGGATCAGACGTTGCGTATCGTTGTGACGCAGACGGCCGCGCGGCGTCGATGCGCCCGTGCCTCGCTGATCCACCATCACGACACGCAAGCGCGCAAGATCGAACAGACGCAGCACGCCAGGCTGACTGCCGCTTCCCGGCCCGCCATGCAACACGACGATGGGCACGCCGTCAGGGTCGCCATGTACGGTGTAGGCGATCGTATGGCCGTCGCGGGTCAGTCTGCGATGCGTGCTGTCGTGCGATCTGTTGCGCGATGCCGCGCGATTCCGGGTCATGGTCGAGTCATCCGATTTCTTCACGGCGAACAGCCGCGCGTAAGGTGTGCATGCCATCCGCGTATCTCGCTGCGTTCCGCGTAATCACCAATATTCGCAGCCGTCGCGCAACCGTAACTTCGTGATAGCACAGCCATGGCCATCACGAAGGCCCGCCAGCCTGCAGCATCTCGCGATCTGATCACTACGTCCCGCCCGTTCGCCCCCCGCAAGCGACCAAGGCGAGTTTGCCCCGACGCCGACTGCTTCGGCCACGACATCACCCTTTCGCTCGGCTGACGACTTCATTCGCTGCCGAAGAGAGTATCGGCTTTTTGGCGCAGGTCTTGCTTTTTAATCCGGCGATGCCGGCACACGACCGGCACGATATCAGCCCCCATCTCGCATGGGACCGGAGGAGACAATGCGCGAACAGCCCCACCCGATCACGGGATCATTTGTCAGCCGCGACTGCGGCTGGCTCACGCCGTCGATCCAGAAAGCGCACGAGCGGTCCGAAACCTTCGGGCTCAACGCGACGATGCGTCCGGACTACGACGTGCTGACGCAAAGCGAATTGCGCATGAAGCTCGAGCAGAACCGCGCGCTGTGCGCGCACGCGACGCCTGTGATGGAAACGCTGCGCGAGCAGATCGCGAACACGCAAAGCATGATAGTGCTGACGGATGCGCAAGGGCTGATCCTTCATTCGATCGGCGACGACGACTTTCTGCGGCGCGCCGAAAAGGTCGCGCTGAAGGCAGGCGCGAACTGGGCAGAGGAACGGCAAGGCACGAATGCGATCGGCACGGCGATCGCCGAGCGCTGCGCGACCGTCGTGCACGGCGACCAGCACTATCTCGCGGCCAACCGCTTTCTGACGTGCTCCAGTGTGCCGATTCTCGATCCGTATGGCGATCTCGCTGGCGTGCTCGACGTGACGGGCGACCATCGCAGCTACCATCAGCATACGATGGCGCTCGCGAAGATGTCTGCGCAGATGATCGAAAACCACCTGTTTTCCAGCACCTTTCGCAATACGCTGCAAATCGCGTTTCATGGACGGCCGGAATTTCTCGACACGCTGATGGAAGGCATCATGGCCTTCACGTGCGACGGACGCTTTCTGTCCGCGAATCGCAGCGCGCAGTTTCAGGTGGGCTTGCCGCTTGCGGCCATGCGCGCGCATACGCTGTCGTCGCTGTTCGGCCTGACGACGCCGCAACTGATCGACCGTCTGCGCGCGAGCCGGGGTCATCACATTTCGCTCGATCTGAACAACGGCACTGTCGTTTGCGCGAGCGTCGAGTTTCGCCGCGCGACGCACGACGAGAGCGCCTGGCCCGCGGACACGGTCGTCGCGCCGCCGCCCGCCGCCGCGCGCGCGCAGCCCGCGAGAAGCGCATCGCTCTTGAACGCGCCATCGCGGCTCGATTGCCTCGACACGGGCGACCCGCAGATTTCCGCCGTCATCGCGAAGGTGCGCAAGGTGATCGGCAAGGACATTACCGTTCTGATCACGGGCGAAACGGGCACCGGCAAGGAACTGCTCGCGCAGGCCATCCACAACGATTCGCCGCGCCGCGCCGGGCCGTTCGTCGCCGTGAATTGCGCGTCGATACCGGAGAACCTGATCGAGTCGGAACTGTTCGGCTACGAGGAAGGCGCCTTTACGGGCGCGCGGCGCAAGGGCGCCGTCGGCAAGCTGTTGCAGGCCAATGGCGGCACGCTCTTTCTCGACGAAATCGGCGACATGCCGTACCCGTTGCAAGTGCGGCTGCTGCGGGTGCTGCAGGAACGCGTCGTCGATCCGCTCGGCTCGAGCAAATCCGTTCCCGTCGATATCGCCATCATCTGCGCGACGCACCGCAATCTGCGCGAGATGATCGTGCAGAACCGTTTCCGCGAGGACCTGTACTACCGATTGAACGGCCTCGTCGTCAAGCTGCCGCCGTTGCGCGAACGGACGGATCTCGCCGTCGTGATCGAAAAGATGCTGCAACTGACGCCGCCCGACGAAATCACGGGCGCGCGGCTCAGCGTCGCCGACGATGTGATGACGCTCTTCGAGCAATGCGCGTGGCCGGGCAATTTCAGGCAACTCGGCAATCTGCTGCGCACGGCCGCCGCGATGGTCGACGACGATGGCCAGGTCAGGCGCGAGCATCTGCCCGAAGACTTCTTCGACGATCTGCGCGCAAAGCCGGCGCCCGCGCCGCAGCCCGCGAGCGATGCGTTGCCGCTGCCAGGCGCGCGGCTTCAGGACGTGCAGGCGTGCGCGATCGCCGTGGCTGTCGCGAAACACAACGGCAACGTGTCGGCGGCCGCGCGCGCGCTCGGCATTTCGCGCAACACGGTCTATCGCAAGATGCCGTCATTGGGCAACGGCAGCAGTGCGCAAGCCGACTCAACGCATGACGACACGTAGCACGCCGCATTCTCTGTCCGCATTCCTCTGTATATTTGCAGCGTGCTGCGTGCTGTTGCACCCGTTGTTGCTTTTTGAAACACGTGTGCTCCAAATCTGGACAACCTGTTCACCGTCGAGCCGCAAGATCGCTCGCGCTTGCTGGCGTCACATGCGGTATCGCTCGATCCGTCCTCTAAGGTCCGTTGCCATTGCTTGTGCGCAACGTCCAGACGGTCGCCGTATTCGTGTTGTCGTTGACTGCCGCGAACTGCGACTGTCCGCTGCTGCTCAGACCGAACGCAAGGCCGAATGCGGAGCCCGGCGTCGGATCGACCTGCATCTGCGCAACGAAATGCCCGTCGGGCGTGAACTCGACGATTTCACTCGATTGCTTCGCGTCAGGATTGATGGCATCGCCATTCGCCGTCACCAGATCGCCGTTCGGCGCGAGCGCCAATGCCAGTGGCCCGTGAAGATGGTCATTGTCCTGATAGATGACCGTTCCCGGACCGTTATCGTGCGTGAGCGCCGCAGCACCCGAAACCGCGAACACCTGGTTGTTGTTGGTCGATGCGACGTAAAGCACGTCGTGGGCGGCGTCATAGGCCAGCCCCGTCGGGCCGACGACGAGCGCGGCGGGATCGGTTCGATGCGCGTAGCCGGACGCAATGATGCGCGAGCTGCTCAGGAGCGTCGCGCCGCTCGCGCCAATGTCGATATCGATCCGTGCCACTGTTCCATTCAACACGTTCGAGACGAACGCGGTGACCTGCGCCCCCTGCTCGCTGATGACCGTCATGTCCCACGGACCGTCCAGCAGTGTTGAATCTTTCAGTTCGCTGAGGAGCCCGCCTTGCGGGTTGATCACCAATAGCGAGCCAGGCGAGGTGATGGCTGTGCCGTTCGTCGTCGGAAGATTGCCGACCAGCACAAAGCCGCTCTTCAGTACCGCAAGTGCGGTGGTGAGGCCCAGATTCTGCCCCTGGAAAAAGGTCACTGGCTGGCCGTCGGTCACGAGCTTCACGATGGTCGTCCCGGTGCCTTGCTTGTTCGACGCGGCGTTGAAGTTCGATACGAGGACGTCGCCGGGGCTCAGCGCGCTGCCTGCCGGCACGCCACCCGGCACGAAAGCAATGCCGTACGGATTGAGGTCATGCTTGACTGGAACCGTCGAAGCGACGGTCGATGTCGGCGGAATGACAGGTTCTCCGCCTGCCACAGAGGGCCCCAGCGACAGTACGGCGAGGCCGATGCCGCACATGGCGGCGGTTAAGCGCACGGGCGTAAAGCAGAACGTTCGACGGAGCTTCGATGGGCGTATGAATGGCGTGGGAGATTCGAAGGCAGACAACTGCATCAAAGCTTTCATAGGGCACCTCCTTCCCTTGCGGTCACCCCAGCTGCCCGGGCGGCTGGGAAAAGCTCTGAGAGTCTTCAATGCTTCGGCGCGAAAAGCCGCTCGACGCGTAAACGTGTGAGCGGCCCATTTATTCCACGTCTATCCGTGCTTCGCGCGAAGAACCTCGATCTTCGCCCGGATTACGCGCTTCACGGTGTCGCGGCAAGCGACGCATGCATACCCATCGAATAGTGACCAGGTTTGTTACATACGAGCACGTAGTGGCCCGGCGCAAGCTTGATCGTGAGGTGTCGGCTCTTTCCTGGCGCAACGTCCTCGACTTCGCCCATCTTTTTGAATTTCTGCTCCGGCACCTGGCCTTTATGAACCGGAAGCGCATTGTCGGCGAGCGACGTCTTCAACACGACGAGTTCGTGAACCATCTTGTTGTCCGCGGCATTGCGGACGTCGAATGTCACGGGCCCAGCTTTGACCTCGCTGGTGTCGAGCTGAATTGCATCCGAGAGCAATGTCGCGCTGACGTGTTGCTGAGCGTCACCGCGAGCCGGGAAAATGCCAAGCGCAATTGTGCTGGCGAGAATCATCACGTGTTGAACGAATCTCATGGCTGCACCTTTCATAAAGCTACTGCCGCAATCGACTGATTCTCCATAGGACAATGACCGGCATGCACACGCAAACGAGCGTGTTGAAGCAGGTCAATTGCGCGCCGGCACGCGTTTCACCTAAACGCCTGCCACGAACGATTTATTCCGACGCCAGTGCGACGGCTGTTTCATCCGCGTCGCGAGTGCTTCCGGCATGGAGCTTGCGTTTCACGGCCCCGACCGCCATCGAGCCGCGGTCGTTCGTCAAACCATCCAGGAGACAGCCATGCAGTGGAGCACACCCGCCTATAAGGATTTGCGTTTCGGTTTCGAAGTGACGATGTACATTGCCGTCCGCTGAAGTCATGCTGAAATGCCGTCGCGCGTCGCACGCGGCGCGTGACGGCGCATCATCGACGCAAACAAAAAGGCCGACACGCCATGATGCCGATGCCCGCCGATGCCGGTCCGGGCGCGCGCCCGCGCCTCAGCCAACTATTCCGGCTGCAATGGGAGCCCGGCGAGCACGTCTATGTGCTGCGCTATCCGGACGGGATGGTGAGGCTCAATCCAAGTGCGGGCGAAATTCTCTCGCGCTGCGACGGCACGCGCGAACTCGATGAAATCATCGACGAGCTCGAAGCGCTCTTCAACGCGTCCGGCCTCGCACCGGATGTCTATCAGTTCATCGACCACGCACGACAACGCGGCTGGCTCGACTGACGTTTCGTCTTCCCGCGCATTACGTGAGGATCGCCTCATGTTCGGCTTGTCGTGTTTCGACATGCGCACTGAACGACGTCGTGCTGTCACGTTCGGCAACACCTGATCGGCCCACTGCTCCACGATGCAACACAGCACGCGCTGCCCCGCCGCGCGCCTTGTTGTCATATACGCCTGCAAAGCACGGGCTCCAAGCCGATTCGAGAGGATCACCAGGTAATGAGGCGGCAATGGCATGCGACTTGCCTTAACGGCCACGCAGCCGACACGCAGATCGAAACCCTTCTGCCCACAGGCGTCGCACCGATAACTCAACTGGAGACAACGATGAAGACAAGTTCGGCTTCGCCCGCGCGGCTCGCGATGCTGGCCGCCGCCGTCGCGGCAACCATCAGTCTGAGGCCGGGGCCCGTCGCCGCCGCGGCCGACTATCCCGCTGTGACCTACGAGCGGCTAACGTCGGCGCAAAGCGATCCGGGCTGGCTCACCTACTACCGCACCTACAACGGCCAGGCGCACTCGCCGCTCAAGCAGATCGACGCGTCGAACGTGAGGGGTCTCAAGCAGGCATGGGCCTATAAGTTTCCAGCCGACCTTCAGCAAGGCTTCGAAGCGACGCCGCTCGTCAACGGACGCTATCTGTTCGTGACGACGCCCAAGGACAACGTCTACGCGTTCGATGCCGTGTCCGGCAAAACGCTGTGGAAGTACGAGCCGAAGCTCGGTGCCGAGTCGTTCAAAACCGCGTGCTGCGATGTCGTGAACCGGGGCGTGGCGCTGTACGGCAAGAACGTCTATGTCGCGATGTTGAGCGGCGAAGTGGCTGCGCTCGATGCGCAAAGCGGCGCGCTCGTGTGGAAGAAGCAGATGTTCGATCCGGGTACGGGCTACGCGTTCTCGCTCGCGCCGCTCGCACTGGACGGCGCGCTCGTGGTCGGCAGCTCGGGCGGCGAGTATGGCGCGCGCGGATTCATCGCCGCGCTCGATCCCGCGAACGGCAACGTGCTGTGGAAGCGCTATACCGTGCCCGGCGCGAAGGAACCGGGCGGCAACACATGGCCCGACGGCATGCAGGGGCACGGCGGCGCGCCCGCGTGGCTGACGGGCACCTACGACTCCGGGAGCAAGACGCTCTATTGGGGCGTCGGCAATCCGGGGCCGTGGCTCGCCGATCTTCGTCCCGGCGACAACCTCTATTCGGACTCGCTGCTCGCACTCGATCCGAAGACGGGCGACCTCAAATGGCACTATCAGTACACGCGTCACGACACGTGGGACTACGACGGCGTCAACACGCCCGTGCTCGCGAACATCAAGTACGAAGGCAAGGACTATGACGCGATCATTCACGCAGACCGCAACGGCTATTTCCACGCGATCGACCGAAGCAACGGCAAGCTGATCTATGCGCGCCCGTTCGTGAAAGCGACCTCGGTCACGGGCTATACGGTCGATGGCAAGCCCGTGCAGGACGAATCGAAGTATCCGAAGACGGGCACGACCATTGAGACCTGTCCGAGCTTTCTCGGCGGCAAGAACTGGTGGTCGGTTTCATACGATGCGGACAAGCACATCGCCATCGTGCCGACGCTGCACGCGTGCATGTCGCTGTCCGGCAAGTCGGTGAACTACATGGAAGGACTGCCGTATCTGGGCGAAGGCTTCGAGATCAAGCCGGAGCCGGGCAGCCAGGGATACGGCGAACTGCAAGCCATCGACGTGAACACGGGCAAGAAGCTCTGGAGCCACTGGAGCAAGCTGCCATGGAACGGCGGTGTCGCAACGACGGCGAGCGGCCTCGCGTTCAGCGGCTCGCTCGACGGCCATCTGTATGCGTTCGACGTCACGAGCGGCAAGGTGCTGTGGCAAAGCCCGAAACTCGCCAGCGGGATCATCGCGCAGCCGTCGGTGTTCGAGATCGACGGCAAGGAATACGTCGCGGTGCTCGCGGGCTACGGCGGCGCCAACCCGATCTGGGGCGGCCCGATGGCCAAGGTCGCAGAAAAGGTGCCGCGCGGCGGAACGCTCTACGTGTTCGCACTCAGCCATTCGTGATTTCGCAGAACCGGGACGCGGCGCGCGCAATGCGTCGCGCCCGTCCCGATCTTTCCGGACGCTTCGACATGAACCACTCTCTCAATCGTATTCCGGCGGCGAGCGTGCTTGCTGCCTGCCTCGCGCTCGCATCGGTGCCCTCGATGGCGAACGTGAAGGTCTGCACGTTTCCCGGCAGCCCGTCCGCGGCACTGGATCAAGCCGTCGCGCGCGACGTGTTCGCGCAGGCGGGCATCCCCGCGACGTTCGTCAAGCACGGCATCGGCGATGGCGACGACGATGGCGTTTCGCTGAAGGAACTCGACAGGACGCTCGCACGCGACTGCGACGTGATCGCTGGCTTTCCGCGCTCGATCGTCGCGGATGCTTCCAACAGCAAGCTGCAGTTTTCGCGCGGCTATCTGCGCGCGGGCTACGTGAGCATCGAAGCGCCCGACGCGAATCCGCAAGGTGCCGCAAAGAACACGGTCGCGGCGATGTACGCGAGTCCCGCGCAACTGATCGCCGTGCAGCAGCAGAGCATCACGCTCGATCTGGAGAACACGTCGGCATTGACCGTCGATGCCGTCGCGAGAGGACAAGCGCAGCGCGCGATCGTCTGGTATCCCGCCGTCGTCGCTTATCGGCTTGCGCATCCGCAGCAGCGCTTCACGGTCGCCGCCGCGCGCTCGCCGTACGCGGACTGGCAGCTCGTGTTCGCGTTCGGGCCGCGCACGGCCGCGTTGCGCGAACGGATCGACGCGGCGCTCAATACGCTGTCGAACGATGGCCGGCTGATCGCATTGACACGCGACTGGACGATGCCCGCGAATGCAATCGCCGAAACTTCCGCCGACGATCCCGCGCGTTATCGCGACGGACCTGGCGGATCGCATGGATCGCGTGCGGTCGTCCGGCCGGCGTTGCTCGCGGCCGCGAATTCGAACGACGCGGGCGGCTTCGTGAAGATCGCCGCCGACGCGGCAAGCGGCGCGCCGTCTTTCGATCAGGCGCAGGCGACGCACGGCAAGATGCTCTATTCGGCGGCTTGCGCGAAATGCCACGGCGCGCAGTTGCAAGGCGTGACGGCGCCCGCGCTGCAAGGGCCGGCGTTTGCGCCCGCGTCCAATGCGCATCTGACCATCGGCGGCATATTCACGTACATGGCGACGAACATGCCCGCCGACAAACCGGGCAAGATGAAGGATCAGGATTACGCCGACATCATGGCGTTCCTGCTCTACTCGAACGGCTATCGGCCAGGCGGCGCGAAGATGACGGCGGACAATGCGCGCGCATCGGCGACGCCCCTCAATGCCGGGAAGTGACGTCGCGTACATGGGCCGCGCCGCGATCCTCTTTCTGGATCGCGCGCGGCTTACGGCTTTATGCCGCGCGGCAGCGCGATCGGCTCGAAAGGGCCAAACGCCGTTCGTGATTTCACTGTGATCGGTGCCGTGCGCGTGCGCAGTGGTGCAGCATCATCAATCTCATGTGACGGCGCGTGACGCACACGGGCGATCGGGTTCGGCGAGCCGTGCCCTCGTTTGGCATGTTTCGGTAAGCTAGTGCTTTTGTCCGGCCCGTGCGCTTCGGCCATCGGGCGAACCTTTGTATGAAGCCACTGAAACCGACTGAGACGTTGCCATGCGCGTAGGCAAACCCGTGAAGGCGCTGCCGCAACCGCTATGCGATTACTGCGGGGCGAAAGCCGTGCTCGCGCGGGCAGGCGACGAAAGCTATCCATATCGCGACGATCACGGTCCCGTGTGGATCTGCACGCCGTGTCAGGCGTGGATCGGCATTCACGCGCGCAGCACGCGCCACGTGCCGCTCGGACGACTCGCCGACGCCGCGCTGCGCGACGCGAAAAGCCGTTTGCACGATGCGCTCGAACCGCTCGTCGCCGGCAAGGTGCGGCGCGATGGCGTCAATGCATTCGAAGCGCGCGCGAAAGCGGTCCGCTGGGTCGCGACGGAACTCGGCTTCGATCCGCTGCCCAATTCCATCCACATGCTCACGCTCGATCAATGCGAGCAGGCGCTTCGATTTGTCGACGCGTTCATGGCCGCGCGACGCGGCATCTGATTGCGTTGGCCTGTGCGCAACGTCGTCGCGCGATGTCGCACACGCAGCGCTCAATCGCGCGGCCAGACGCCTGAGCTGCCGCGCCGATGGCTGTCGACGAGATGCGTGTCGATGACGCCTGTCGCTTCCATCAACGCATGCATCGTCGTCGGTCCGACGAAGACGAAGCCGCGCTTGCGCAATGCCTTGCTCAACGCGACCGATTCGGCCGATGTCGTGGGAATATCCGCGATCGTTCGCGGGGCGGGCGTCGCGTGCGGCTGAAACGACCAGATCAGCGCGACGAGTCCGCCCTCCGCGCGCAAGCGGACGGTCGCCGCCGCGTTCGTGATCGTCGCCAGAATCTTCGCGCGATTGCGGATGATCCGCTCGTCGGCCATCAAGCGTTCGACGTCGTTCTCGTCGAATGCGGCCACCACGTCGGGATCGAAGTTGCCGAAAGCCTCCCGGAAGGCCTCGCGCTTGCGCAGAATCGTTGCCCACGAAAGGCCGGACTGGAATGCCTCGAGGCTCAACCGTTCGAACAGCCCGCGCTCGTCCCGCACGGGCATGCCCCACTCGGTGTCGTAGTAGTGCTTGAGCATCGAATCGACAGCGGCCCACGGCGGACGAGCGAGGCCATCGGCACCGATGACGGCGTCGAGCGGCTGTGACTTCTTCGGACGCGCGGCCTTCTTTGCGGCAGCACGCGCCTTTTTGGCGGTGGGCTTCGCGGTGGATTTCGTTTTGGGCTTTGTGGCAGGGCTGGTTTTCTTCATGCTCGAATCAGTGGGTTTGCTCGATGCGCGTCCTTTGCGCCGACGCGCCTATTGTCGTATCGCTCTTCTATCGACGGCAAGGATGGCGGCGGTGAATGACGCGCCCACTGCAAGCACGCTGACATTTGCGTATGCTTGAACGTATTGGCAGTGCCCATATACACGAGCGCTAGTGGCCGTCGCCGGTCGCGCCGGCAGGCTTCCTCACGCCCGTCATGCCCGTCAAGAGCGGTAGATGCAAGCGGCGCTGCCCTGCAAATCAAGGAGAGATTCACACATGCCCACGTACACAAAAACTCCGGAAGCATTGGACCGTCTCACGCCTGAGCAGCGTCGCGTGACGCAGGAGAGCGGGACGGAGCGCCCCTTTTTCAACGAGTTCTGGGACAGCAAGGAAGTGGGCTTGTATGTCGACGTCGTGTCGGGCGAGCCACTCTTCACGTCGCTCGATAAATTCGACAGCGGCTGCGGCTGGCCGAGCTTCACGAGGCCGCTCGAAGACGAACACGTCCTCGAGTTGCGCGACAGCAGTCATGGAATGATTCGCACGGAAGTGCGCTCCAAACATGGCGACAGTCACCTCGGCCACGTTTTTCCAGACGGTCCGCGTGAAACGGGCGGACTGCGCTACTGCATCAACTCCGCGTCGCTGCGCTTCATTCCTGTATCGCGTCTCGAAGAGGAAGGTTACGGACAATATCGCAGCCTCTTCGACAACACGAAGAAGTGAGTGACATCGCGTGACAGTGGCCCGGCCGTCCACGCCGGTGTTGCCCGCAGCGACGTCGTATCGCGGCGGCGCTAGCCCGCCGCGTGCAACGCTACGGGCAGCGCTTCGATCGCATCGCCGATCCGGATCTCCCCACCCTTCACGACGCGAGCCGTAATGCCGCCGAATCCGCGCACGGCGTTGTAGCCGCCTGCACCCAGCACGTCTTCCATCCGGGAACACGGGTGACACTCGCCCGTCGCTTGCAGCACGGCGCCGCCGATCCGGAATTGCCGGTCTTTCAGCGCCATCAGGTTGATGCCTTCCGTCACGATGTTGCGCCGCAAGTCGCTCGCGGCAACGTCGCTGCGCGCCAGATGACTCGCGATGCTGCGCAGACTCTCTGCCTGAATCAGCGTGACCTGCCGCTCGCCGCCACGGCTCGCGTAGTGGTCGCCGACGAGGCCCTTATCCGCGTCGATCAGCGCCGTTTCGACTACCGTCATCGCGACTTTTCGCCGCGTGCGCAAACCTATCCAGACGATCCTGCCGGGACGGATCGGACCGTCGATCAGCCTGGCGAGCGGCGACGAGGGATTGAGCGGCATTGGCAACCTGTGCGGATGAAGACGATAGGGATCAGCGGGGCGTGCGCCACAGCGCATGACCCGTTCACCCGTCTTTATACTATCGCCCATCGGATAACAGGACCCGGCAATGAAACGAGCAGTACTCACGGCGGCGCTCGCCATAGGCCTCGTGCAACCGTCGATGCAGGCGTGCGCGCAGACGGTCGCCGATCAGTGTTTCGCGATCGGCGATATCGCCGGTCAGGTCGCCTCATGGCGCCTGCACAAGAAGACCAGGGCGCAGGCGCTGGACCAGGCGCAGAAGTACTACAAGGACGCGTCTGATCGTCAGGCGGTCGGTGCGGTGATCGACCGGGTCTACAGCGGCGCGGCGATGACGCCGGACCAGGCGAGCATGCTCTTCACGCAGGAATGCGCGCAACAGAAGAAGAAGCCGGCAAACTCGCAGTAACGCCGCAAGCACGCGTTACCACGCGTGCAGACGCATGAGCGCGAAAATCTGCGAGCTCGCGTAGAGCAGCAGGCCGATGCAGCCGCCTACGATCGTCCCGTTGATGCGAATGTATTGCAGGTCCTTGCCGATGTTCAATTCGATCTGCTCAGACATGTCGCGCGAATCCCAGTTCTTCACGGTGTCGCTGATGTGGCGCGTCAGATAGCCGGCAAAATCCGGCGCCATTGCGCGCGCCGCTTCTTCCATGTGCTGGTTCAGCGAACGGCGCAACGCTTCGTCGTTCGCAAGCTCGCGGCCGATCCATTGCCCCATCGCGGCCACTTTCGCGTGCAGCACTGAGTCGCCGCGCTCGAGATCGACGCGCAGCCAGTCGCGCAACTGGCCCCACAAGTCGCGGACGTATAGCGCGAGATTCTCGCTGTCCTTCACATAGCTCTTGATCTCCTCGCCCTTCTGCAGAAAGACGGGATCGGACTTCAGCCTGGCGATCAGGCGTGCGGCCGCTTCGTCGAACTTGCGGCGCAATTTGTGTTCAGGGTCTTCGCCCACGCGCAGCAACATGTTGTTCACCGCCTGCGCGACGACATTCGCGCCGCTCTCGCCGAGCCACTCGGACGGCATCAGCTTTTCCCACGTCGGATACTCGCGCTTGAACCAGTCGACGATCTGCTCTGCGATGAAAGCGCGAACGCCCGGCTCTCGAAGCAGCGCCATCAGATGCTCGATGCCATCATCGAGCAGTTGCTGGTGCCGGCCATCGCGCGTCAACGTATCGAGAATCGCGCCCGTTGCCTTCGACAGATCGATTCTGTCGAGCATCGCGTCGAGCGCGTCCTTGATGAAACGTTGGATGCGCGCGTCGTCGAGCAATTCGAGTATGCCCGTCGTCAGCTTCACCACGTAGTCGCCGAGGCGCTGCGTATTCGCGTCGACGCAGAGCCAGTTCGTGATGCTGTGCGCCGGATCGTGCTTGCGGATCAAACCGACAATCGACGATTCGTCCAGAAACTTCTCGCGCACGAAGAGCGCGAGATTATCGGCGATCTTGTCCTTGTTCTGCGGAATGATGGCCGTGTGCGCAGCGACGCCTGGAATCGGCACGCGCCGGAACAACGCGACAACGGCGAACCAGTCGGCCAGAGCGCCTACCATCGCCGCTTCCGCCACGGCCTTGATGCCGTCGACCCACATGCTCGCGCGCATGAACGCGGTCGTGACAAAGACGGCTGTGGCGACCAAAAGCAAAAGCGTCGCGCGACGCTTCGCATGCTTGAGTTCGGATACCTTGTTCATTGGACTGGCTTGTCGGTTCATTGGTATTCGGGACGCACAGCAGATGCTCGCGCTCACGGCGGCGTTGAATGGATCGCCACCGTCAGCGTCGGCTCTTCGATGCGTTGACACTAGATTAACCGGCGTGCTGTACTGCCGCCTCATCACGACGCATGGGTCGACGTCCGCGCCCATCCGTCCTGCCCGCGCACGGTGGGTTGCGAAAGCGGATGTGGCTCCCCGGTGCAACGCGGCGTCGACTCTCGTTCAGCGGAGGTTGTTTGTTTTCCCACTCCCAGATTCCCCGCGCGACGATCCAGGCCTATCTGGAGACGCACTATTGCGTACACGGTTCCATGCCGGCGACGCTGAAGATCGGCGAATCCAACGCGTCGCTGGCTGCAATTCACGACGCGCATGCCGTGCGGAGCAGCGCGTTCATTACCGCGTGCAATCCGTTCAGTCAGGTGCTCAGCGATGCCGCCAACGTTAGCCGGCAGCATGCGCTCGCCCGCGAGCTCTCGCAGCGTGGATTGACGTTCATCGATGGCATTGGCGAGCATCCGACCAACGGCTGGCCCGGCGAGCCGAGCTTTCTGGTACTGCGAGTGTCGATCGAGGACGCCAAGACGCTTGGGATGCTGTTCGGGCAAAACGCTGTCGTCTGGTGCGGCAGCGATGCGGTGCCGCAGTTAGTGCTGTTGCGATAGGTTTTGGGCAGATTTTCTGCGCTTTCGGACGCCAGAGGCCAAGCGCGACTGGCGAGTTGCCGGAAATGTGTAGCAGACACGACAGGTTACGTATCAAAAGCTACGCATCAGTGGGTTTGCATTCGAAAACCAACGAAGCTGGCATTTGACGCAAAATATCTCGTGCTGGAGCCGAAATGTCGTGAAACATACCGCGTTCGGTCGGCTAAGTCATTGCATTGTAATGGTTTCTTCGCTTGGACGATTTTCTTAAGGTTGTTTCACGGATTCTGTGGCAAGTGCTTGCTGATTAAAGATTTTCAGCGTTGAGTGGTGTTTTAGGGTTGTGGCGGCGCGGTGGCTTTTCGCGGGTTGACGCTTCTCCCGGGTGATGTGCCACTGCTAGAACGCATCGGCTGGAAAGCTCTTGGGTCCACTGTGAGGCCGTTTGCGAAAAATTAATCTGTATAACTTACGATTCCCGAGATGTTGACCCCAAGATTTATCGCATTCTGGTGCAGTCCGACGGCAAGCTGTTCGTTAAATCGCTGGCGCTTTCAGTGCGAGCTTGGTCCATCTACGGCTTTCACGCATGATTGTGCTCGGCGCATAGGTGTTGCTTCTGTCGACCGATACCAGGTGCGTTATCTACTTTTGCGCTTGTCAGTTTTGGGGCTTCGATTCGCGGTTGTGTGTAGCGTGTGTCGTGTGTCGTCCTTCGAGCAGTGGTCGTTCGGCGTGCGTGCTGCCGATCGGATCACGCGCCAGCGTGTGCTTTGCCTCGCGTGTCCGTTCTAGCGAGCCGACGCCAGATCGCCAGGTTAACTGGCTGCGTTCGGTCATGTGAGAAGACTCGCTGAACCTTCGGCAAAGCGCCTCTGCGTCGTCGGTCGTTGTCGCGAGCCACAGACGGGCCCAATGCGGCGGCGCGCATCTCCCACTGTTCGCTTGCTTAGCGGCGATTTCAGAAATCTCGGGGCGTTCGTTGATTTTGCTGCGCGTCGGCGAATGTGGCGAGAAGTCAAAAGTCATCGGAGCGCCGTCGACATCGAATCGGCTTTTTGGGTTTAACGGGCGGAATGGATTCGTCGTGCCAATCCGCGGGACAGCTTCGTGTCAATCGCACAGACTCCTGTTCCGGCATCGACGGAGCATCGACGATGCATCGTCGACATACGGACGTCCGCGCTGCAGAGTTTCGCAATGCACGCCCAGCGGTTGTATCGCCAGTTGGTATGGCTCGTACTGCTCTTACATTTGATCGAGTGATGGAACGTCGGCGCACGCCGAATCACATATTCGCGCTCGGCGCTTTCCTGGTCGCCGGCGCAGCTCTCGGTCGACAAGCACCCGGCGCCGCGAATCGATGATGAGCGTGCCAAATTCGGTTTCATCGCTCCGCATCGACTCATGGCACCAGGAGCCGCACGTTCCTTCTTCGACAATAAACTCTGGCTGCCCGTAGTTAATCTGAGATGTTGTGGCTAACGCGCCGCTCGTGGCTAACCTCAGTTCAGCTTCCGCAGCGGTCGCACATACGGAGCGACGCTTTAGCTCGAAACCGGCCTCATCGTGACGGGAAGCGCCATTGGAGTACAGGCAGTCGAGTTCACCCCAAGCGCTACATCGGCAGTAGGTGAGCGCTCGCGCGACCGGTTATTTACGGTAAATAGCCGGTTGAACCATTCCGTCGTCGGCTCGTCACGCCTCCATCTATTTACCGTAAATAGCGGACTTGAAAGAATGGCCCCAGGTCCGCGATAGGCGCCCGGCCCCGTCACTGACACGCCGCGACGCGGAGTCACGGACATCATCTTATTTACCGTAAATAACCGTGGCGGTGACCCACTGACATCACAGCGACAGCCCCAATTATCAATAAAAGAAAAACGACACACCGCACCTTAGATCGACGCAACAGGTGTACCGCGCAACGAGATCGAAGCCTGGAATGGTGGGCGAGCAAAAAGCTGCGATTGCAGCAACTCCCACGGCGGCGGGAAAGAGATGGGGGATCTAATACGAGAGGGCCGGTCGGTATCGACCGAGGCAAGGAAAACCACGCGACCACTTCGAATCGGAGCGGCGTCGGACCAACCACCGTCGACTCAAGAATTCTTCGAAGAATCCAACTGCACCTGCCGCACACGACGACAGGCGCCTTCACACACCTTAATTCCCCGACGACTGCACGTCCTCGAGAAACCCGGTAATCAACTGTCGAAGTTCCTCAACTCGATCTTGCGGAACACCACTTGCGCGCAGCCGGATCACGAGCAAATCACCCTTTCGCTCAATGCCGACGTCCTCTTCCTTTCGAGCTGATGCCGCAGGACGAGTTGCACCCAACAGCGCAGTCAACACTTCCGGTGCCGTTCTCGTGGGATCTTCCGCAAGCTCGATCGCCCGCTGCACGACCTCATCGCGAGCCATCTTGACCGCGCCGGCCAACTTCCGGGCACCCTGAAACTGAATATCGTGCGGCGAAGGAAATGCAGCGACGACCTCATCCGGCAACTCAGCCACCAGCAGCGCACTCGAAATATTCCCTTGCGACAGCCCGCAAGCCTTCGCCATTGCGTTCTGCGACGGCCACAACTTGTCATCCAGCGCGCGCTTGTACCAGACGCCCTGTTCCCACGGACTCAGGTTCTTGCGAGCCCGATTTTCCTGATCCATCTGGACGAACTGGCCTTGTTCGGTGATTTCCCGATCGACGATCGCATTGACCGGCAGCCCCAGTTCCAGACATGCGCGATGGCGCCGATGACCGAACACGATCTCGTATCCATCGCCATCAGCGGCCGGCCGAACCTTGATCGGTTGCGTATTGCCGCCCGCTTCCGCGATAAGCGACTTCAGCTCGGCAAAGCTCTCATCGCCGAAGTCCCGGCGATTCGCCCATTTCGACGCCTGAATCGTCGTAGGGTCGAGCGCGCGAATCGGTACCGTTCCGTCGTAGTCTTTGAGCTGCGCCTCCAGCTGTGAGACGCGATCGGAACTCTCGCGCATCGCGCTACGAAACGCGAGCATCTGACCGGGCGCCGTGCGAGGAGAAGCGCCGCGCCCCCCTTCCGGAGAAGCCGGCGCGGGCACCATCAGATCACCAGTCTTTTTTGCAAGCCTGTCCTTGATCGACATTTAACCCTCCCTTATTTCGACTTTGCCCAAAAGGCCACAATGGATTGCTCGACGATTTCGGTCACCCGGTCATAGGCCTCTCGCGCCCGGCGATACGTCTTCGCATTGCCGTCGTATCGCGAGATGTCGTACACGGTCCCGAACTCTGCCGAGCTTGCCGCCGTCACAGCCGTCTTCGGAATCTCGACGGGCAGTACTTTTTCCGCATACGTCGCGGAAATCCACTCGCGCACGACGCCCGCCGCCGCATCCGCAGGGTCGACCCGTGAGAGCAGCACATGAATGAACTCGAATGACTTGTCGGTGTTCGTCTCCGCGGTCAGATTCGAGGCGAGATCGCTGAACAGCGTCCAGAACTGTGCCGAGCTGGCGAAGTCGAGCGCATTCGGCGGTGTCGGAACAATCAGGCCGTCCGCGGCCATAAACGCGTTGACCGTGCCGTAGCTCAGCGCGGGCGGCGTATCGATGATGATGACGTCGTAGTTGCGGCGCGCCTGCTCGAGACTGGTGTTGAGCACATTCCAGAACTCGAAGTCGGGCTCCTTCATCTGGCGACTCGGCAAAATGAATTCCACGTTGAACAGCGACGACGAAGCCGGGACGAGATCGATTCCGTCCCAGTACGTCTCGCGGATCGCGTACTCGATACTGCTTTGATCGCCCGTTGCAAGGGCAGTGATCGTCGAATCTTCTTCGACCTCCGTGTCCGGCAGAATTCCGAACAACGTGGTCAGCGAACCTTGCGGGTCGGTGTCGATCACAAGAACGCGGTGTCCGCGCAAGCTCAGTCCTTGCGCGAGCGTCATCGCCGTGGTCGTCTTGCTCACGCCGCCTTTGAAGTTACCGATCGCGACGGTCATCGCCGGCGCGCTGTCCGGACGCAGCGCGTTGTTGCGATAGGCCCGAACCCATTCTCGCGCTTCCGGCAACGAGAATTCGCGCCGCGAACCCGTGGCATTCACCGTGCCGGGCGGAAGATCGCCCTTTGACGCGCGATAGGTGATTTGGCTCTTGTCGACTTCACACAGTACAGCCAGTTGTGAAGCGTTAAAAACAGGCGGGATTTTGCGGGCGTTCGGCGCCAGCATGCGGCCCCGAACCTGCGAGACGATGTCAGTCGCGCGAGCGGCCTGATCGACGATGTCTTGAATGGTAATGTTCATTAGCTGATCCGCGGAAGACAATGCAGTCAGCTTATATCAGATGGCTCGACAGAAAGCCATCAATTCAACGGAAAAACGTGATTTTCAGGAATTCCGTTGCGACGCAATGTCCTGGTGATTTTGAGAAAGCCACACGTCGAACTTGTCAGCGTCGAACTCAGGCCGCACGCGATTTCTCAGCCATGACGCAAAGTTCACGCGGCCGACGGAACCCGAGAAGAGTCCAGGACTATCGGGTCGGAACTCGCGCGCGTACTTGGCGCCATCGCCCTCGACGAACTGCCGCGCGAACGTCCGCTTCTCATCCTGCGTCAACCCCTTGACGGCTGCCGCGCACTGGAGACGATCGAAATCGATACGTAGTTCCTGGATGCGTGCATCCAGCGTCCGGGAGCGGGCCGCAGCGGCCTGCTTCTGTGCCTTTTCGCGCTTTTCTTTTTCGTACTCCGGCTCAGAAACGTCCGCCTTGTTTTCTATCAGCGTGCGAATAAAGCCAGCCGTCGACCGCTTGATCTGACCTTTGCGGTCCTTGTCTTCAGCGAGTTGAACGACGAGTCGGGCGCGCTCTTCGTCTTCGATCACAAAGCTGAGCGCGAGCTTGTCGCCAATTCCGTGCGCGCGAAGTTTCCGATAAATCTCGGTATCGCGTACGTGTGCGAACTCGTCTTCGGTCTCCGGCGTCAGAAGCGACTGCTGAGCGCCTTGACGAATGAGAAATTTCACTCCCGTCACTGAACGGCCAAGCCGTTGATATTCGACCTCGACGTTGATGTCCGAAACGTCGTTGATTTCCTTCACGGCCTTCTGAATGACCTTGCTGTTCAGCCGGCGGAAATCGTCGTAGTACTCCTGGGTCGCACCAAGAAGCTTCCTCAGCACCGGCAGTTCGATCCAGCCAGTCGAGCCAACCTTCTGAAAACGAAGGCAATTCTCGTAGAGCGTCAGCGCGTGCGACTTCGAAAACTTGCGCTGCACCCCGAGATTGACGGTAGCGTAAATTGACGGATCGTAGAGTTTTTCGGCTAGCGCCTCGTCGTAGCGATACGAGCACACGCCTGCGCGGATTTCGGCGAAGGACAAAATGGGCATCACGCTCCAGCGCTCCCGTCCGTCGTCCATGACGTTGAACTCGACAGCCGTGGTGGCGAGCTGCCGCAATGCCTCGCGCAGCTTCTCGGTATTTTCGCTTTCCGTCCACCCGAGCACGAGCATGAGCGTCCGCACCGGAAGGCGGTGCGTTCTCGTGGTCAGGAGATTGTCGTACGAGTGCAGCAGCAGCACGTTGGAAAGCTTTCGCTCCAGCAACGAAAGTTCGCCGCTCGTATGAATTGCGGCGACGTGCTTTTTGACACTCTCGCTACGAACCTCACTCGGCAAAGATTTGGGCATGGCGGGATTGTGCGCCAAATGACCCCAGCTTGCAATCACCGTCTGGGACATGTGAAAACACGCATTTTTCGATTTGTGCGATTTCGTCTGCGCGTTTTGAACAGATCGATCGCGTTTTCGACGAATCCACCGCAGACGGGGACAATTCCACCTCGAATGGGGACGCGCGACGCCCCGGACGGGGACGTTTCGCTGAAAATGACACCCCGACGAGGGACGTCAGCCACCCCAAACGGAGACATAAAGCCCCTCAAATGCTTGTCCGGTAAGGGATTGAGCACTGTAAACGCTGTAAACGTTGTTTACCAAACGGTATACAAACCTCAAGACACCCTAGGCGGGGACAACTCCGCAGAGTTTGTTGCTGCTTCAGTTGAGAAACCGCCGATCTCAACCCAGGCGAGGGACATCAGGGCCGTTTCCCGAAAGCTAGAAACTTCGCAAGAGATCGGCGCTAACTATCTGAACGGAAAAACGAATTCCTCATTTTTCAGCCGAACGCGCTTTCTGCTCGCATCTATTTATCGTAAATAACCGTCTAATAATTTCTTAGTCTGCTGATCCGATCCACCCTAACTGGGGACAACAGGACTCTACGTTAGCGGGGCGGCACGAAGCACCCCAACAGGGGACATTGGACGATCTACCCCGAAAACTTCCAAAAATCAGGCAGTTGCGACATACCCACACCCCGAAAGCCGCGCCCATTCGAGCAATCTCGTTCTCATTGCCACCCTAGATGGGGACGATTGCGTAATCGTGACTTTCCCAGCATCCGTACCGAGGAAATTCATCGCCCCAAATGGGGACATTCGCCATGTGCCGTATTTACCATAAATAGATCACCTCAAACCTCGCTAGGCTTGCTCAGCCGACACCCACTCGTCCCGATTGGATTGCGCCTGATCTCAGTGGAGACCGAAACATAGATGTGACAAACAGTCGCTACTCCCTTATCCACCTGCTTCGGCAAAAGCTCGTTAAGCATTCAAACCGCGCCAAATACGAAAATAATAAGGACCACCAGGAAAGGAAGTCGACAAAACCCCCTCAGACCCAACCCGCATCGTCATTCATATCAAAATTGGTAGTTAATCGACACGTCGCACACGCCGTTGGTCTTCGACTGCGTAATCGGGCTGCCCGCCGCGCTGCCGAGCAGCCGCTTGATTGCGCCGTCGGCGGTGACGAACCAATGCTTGTCGACGAACCAGATCAGTGTCACGCCGAATCCCGCCGACTTAAGTCCCGCGCTTGCGTCGTACTGCGCGTATCGAGAGGCAGCCGCCTGCGCGGCATTCACGCCAAACCAGCTATTCATATACTTCGAATCGGCGAACGTGACGGATGGCCCCGCAAACCAGAAGAAATTCTCTGAACTACCCGGCAGCGGCATGTACGCGCCGAGGTCGGCGACCCATCCGTTCGAGCCGCCAAAACTGCGCGTCACGGTGCCGCGAAAAACGAGAGGGAATTCCTTGGAAATCACATACTCCCCAGCCAGCTTGACTTCGGGCGCAGGATTGATGTTGCCCATTCCGTCGAGCCGCGACGGGTCATCGTGTGCGCGCCGGCCCAGGTCGTAGACGGCCGCAATGCTGACGCGCCAGTTGTCCCCTTGCAGCACGTTGACGCCCACGCCTTCGCCCGTCGACAGGAAGGCGAGATCCTTGTACCGGATGTCGATGCTCGGGCCGACCAGCGTGTGATAGCGGTCCGATCCATCGTAGCGAGGTTCGAGAGTCGAACCGAGACCGAGCCTGACCTCCCAGTCGGGGCGGCTTGGCTGGTACATCTTTTCGAGCGGAATGCCTGCGGAATATTGCCACTCGCCAAGCGGCGACGGCGTTTGCGCGTACGCGGCGGGCGCACCGCAGATCATATAGGCGAGGCTGGCGTAGACGGGTAGCTTTGTCATGTCTGCGAACATCACGGGTTGCGAGTTCGGGGATGCGACTCATTGCTGCTACACACAACGCCCCCAATTTACGACAACTGGAGGTTCCGCGGAAGTAGCAAACGTCGCGCCTGTCCGCCAGGATATCGCGTCGTCCATGACCAGAGTTGCATCATCGGCGCACGGCGCGTCGCGGGAACGGAAGCGGCGCACTATTCGACAGATCATCCGGCGAGGCGCCTCAACGCGTCTATATAGTTGTCTTGCTAATCGAAGCATGATCGAATGGATGCCATGTTCGATCAATGCCTTTATTTCAATGCCTCCGCGCTGGCCCGTCTCGTCGAGCGGGAATGGGCACCCGTCTATGCAGAATTTGGACTGACGCCCGCGCAAGGTTTCGTCTTGCGCGTCGTGCTGGCGTCGCCGGGATGTCTTGGCAGTGAAATCGCCGACAAACTGGGCATCGCGCGCCCTACGGCTACGCGCCTTGTCGACAGCCTTTCCGAAAAGAAGCTGGTCGAGCGCCGGCAGGGAACATCTGACGGGCGCGAATGGGGCATCTATCCGACGCGCTCGGCCAAGGCGCTGGAAAAATCGATCGCCGACGCCAGCGCATGTCTCGCAAGGCGCCTGCGCGCCCGGATCGGACCGGACGTGGTCGAAACCACGGTGACGGGGATGCGCAAGATACGCAAAGCCCTCAGATGACGAAGCGCTTTCGCTGACGAACAGTTGTCTTGCTAATCAAGTGACTCGCTGCAACGAACTTCAGCGTCCCACCGATATTTCAGCGCATCAAATTGTAGGAGCGGCCTGAACAGTCAATTCAATCGCAGGCGCTTTATCCGTGCGCCGTATCTTTGTACAGTTCAACACCGAATGTCTGACTCTCGTTTTCCTAAGGGCAAACGACTTCACAGAAGCGGCAATGATGGACTATCTGCAGTCACTCAGGATGTTTGTAAAGGTCGCGGAGCTTGGCAGTTTTACGAGCGCAGCGGACCAGATGAACGTATCCAGCGCGGTCGCGACGCGCAGCGTGGCTTCGCTCGAAGAGCGTCTGGACGCTCGCCTGCTGCAACGGACGACGCGCCGTGTCACGCTCACGGAAGCGGGCCGGTTGTTTCTGGACCGCGTGCGTTCGATCGTTGCGGATATCGACGACGTCGAGGGCGGGTTGCTGGCCGCGACAGGCGTGCCGTCGGGCACGCTGCGCGTTGCGGTGCAGGGCACGGTCGGCGCAGGTCATCTGGCGATGCTGTTGGGCGCGTACACAGCGCGCTATCCGCTCGTCGTGCCGCAGGTGATTTATGCAGATGGTCCCATCAGCCTGGTGGAAGGGCGCTTCGATGCGGCCCTGACGAGCGACCACTATCCGCATCCCGGGTCCGTCGTGGTGCGCGTGGTCGCGCGTTCGCGGACGATGCTCGTCGCTTCGCCGCGCTATCTCGCGAGCGCCGGCCGCATCAGACACCTGGCGGACCTCGACCGCCTCGTGATGCTTTCGCATGAAGACGGCGCATCGGCCGCCGAACACGATCCCGCGCGCCAATGGCTCGACGCAAACGCACCGCGCGCCACGCACATCCGCGCGAACAGCAGCGACATGCTGCGGCGCATGGCGCTCGAGGGGATGGGCATTGCGTTGCTGCCGGCGCCCATCGTTGCGGAGGACATCGACGGCCGTACGCTGATGCAGGTGCTACCGGACACGACTTTGCCTTCGACGGGACTGTCGATTGCATACGGTAGCCGCCGCAATCTCGCGCCGAACGTGCGAGCGCTTGTCGATTTTCTTGCTGCCCAGTTCGCATCCGATTCGTTCACAGCGCCCGTCAAGCACGACGATATCGCGCTGGAAGAGGGCGCATGAAGCAACGGCGACGAAGCGCGAGACGGCAGTTCGCCTTCCCGTCGCTTCGTCATTCGGACGCTTGCGTATCCGTCAACGTCGCGCGATCCCATCCGCCGCCTAGCGCCTTCAGCAACTGCACGCTTGCGTCGACTCGCCGCGCGTCGATCTGATCCGCCGTGCGCTCGTTGGTAAGCGCGATGGTTTGCGCGGTGACGACGTCGAGATAGCTGACGGCGCCTGCCTGATAGCGGTTGGTCGTCAGCTTCAGCGAAAGCTCCGCCGCCGATGTCGCGCGTTGCTGGCTGTCCGCTTCATTCGCGAGCGTATCGAGCGCGGCCAGGTTGTCTTCGACCTGCTGGAACGCGACCAGCACCGCTTCCCGGTAATCGGCGACTGCGCCGTCATATTGCGCGGTCGCGTTCCTCAGAACGGCCGTGCGGCGGCCGCCGTCGAAGAGCGTCCCTGTGATCTGCGCGCCAAGCGACCAGAAAAGGCTTGGCGCGGTGAACCACGGCGCGAAGTACGTGCTTTCGAGTCCGGCCGCCGCGGACAGCGTCAAATCCGGATAGAACGCCGCATGCGCTTCGCCGACCTGCGCATTCGCCGCGGCGACACGCCGTTCGGCGGCGGCGATATCGGGGCGGCGCTCGAGCAGTTGCGACGGCACGCCCGTTGGAATCTGCGGCAACGCGACGTTCTCCACTTTCGGCGGCAGCGAAAACGATGAAGCGGGCTTGCCGATCAGCGTCGCAATCGCATGCCGAAGCTGCGCGCGCTGCACGTCGATATCGCTGTCCTGCGTACGCGTGCTTTCGAGCTGCGTTTGCGCCTGGGCGACGGCGGACGCATCGATCGCGCCGTCCTTCAGTTGCTGCTGCACGATCTGCAGCGCGGCGGCGTAGGCCGTCACAGTATCGTCGAGCAGCTTCTTCTGGCGATCAAGCGAACGCAGGTCGAAATAGTCGATCGCGAGATCGGTCGCGACCGACAGGCGCACCGATTGCAGATCCGCTTCGCTCGCCTGCGCGTTGTCGCGCGCATTGACTGTCGCATCCTTCACGCGGCCAAACAGATCGGGCTCCCAGCTTGCCGCGACGCCGACCGAATAGTCGGGCACCGTCTTGCCCGCGAGCGACTTGCCCACCACGTTCTGCGACGTGCGCGCCCGCGATTGCGCGGAGCCCGCCGTTACGACAGGCGCGTAGCCCGCGCGTTGATAGTCGACCATCGCGCGCGCCGCTTGCAGTTGCGCGACGGCCTTGCGCACGGTCTGATTCGACACGTCGACCTGTGCTTCGAGGCGATTCAGTTCGTCGTCGCCGTAAAGCGTCCACCATGGGCCGCGCGGCTGCGCATCGGCGGGCGCGGCGACGGTCCAGCCGGACGCAGCTTGCGGCGTGCTTGCATAGTGATCGGGCACGGCCGTTTGCGGCTGCGAATAGTGCGGCAAGGTCGAGCACGCGCTCAACACGCATGCGATGCCGATGACGAGCGCCTTGCGGAAAAACGATGCGCGGACATTGAACATGATCAGCCTCACTTCGCACTCAACCATGCTGCTGGGACTTCGCAGCCGCGCTTGGCGTGGTCGGAGTCGTCGAGACACGCACGGTTTCGCCGCTGCTGATCGCGTCGCCGGGATTGTCGATCACGCGGTCGCTTGCTTCGAGCCCCGACGCCACTTCGACGTAAGTGCCGAAATCTCTACCGATCGTCACCGTCTTCAACCGCACCTTGTCGCCGTTGCAGATCACGGCGACCGTGACGCCACCGGGCCGGAAGAGCAGGGCGCTCACGGGCAGTTCGAGCGCCGGATGCGCCGTTTGCAGCGCGAGATGAACCTGCGCATACGCACCCGGAAGCAACGCGCCATCGCGGTTGTCGACGTCCACTTCGACGCGCAACGTGCGGCTCACGGGATCGATCGAATTGGCGCTGCGCGCGACGATCGCATCGAAGCGGCGGCCGGGATATTGCTGCGTCGTCAGATAGACCTTCGTTCCCGGCGACACGCTGCTTGCGTCGTTTTGCGGCACGTCGATGTAGACGCGCAAGCGGTCCGTCTGCTCGATGTGAAAGAGCTCGCCCGCGTTGGCCGCAAGACCCGGCGATCCGCCCGCCGTCACCAGCGCGCCGACGTTCACGTTGCGCGCGGTGATCACGCCGTCGAAAGGCGCCGTTACTTTCTCGTACGACACCATCTCGGAGAGCCGCGCCACATTGGCCTGCGCAGCCTGCCACGCGGCGAGCTTCGCCGCGCTGTCACTCGTCTTCGCATCGGCGTCCTGCTGCGAGACCGACTGCGTTTGCAGCATCGTCTGCCAGCGCTGCGCGGTGCTGCTCGCAAAGCGGTAGTTCGCCCTTGCGTTCGCCTCGTCGGCGCGCGCCTGTTGAAGCTGCGCGTCGAGCTCGGGCGTCTGGATGTCCGCGAGCGTTTGCCCCGCCTTCACCTTCGCGCCGATGTCCGCATCCCAGTGCTGAATATAGCCGCTCGTGCGCGCGTAGATCGACGCGTCGGCATAGGGCATCACGGAGCCCGGCAGCAGCAGTTCTTGCGATGCGGGTGCGCGCGTCGGCGTCACCGCAACGACGGTCAGGTAGCGCTGCGCGTTCACCTGATCCGTGAGCGCCGTGCTCGCGTGCAGGCGCGGCACGATGCCGATCGCGAGCAGGGCAGCCGCGATGGCCGCGAGTGCGACGGGCAAGATGAAACGCGCGCGCTTGCTGGCGGTGGCGGGCTGCTGCGCGCCAACAGAATCGGCGAGCGCGAGGTCCGTGCCGGTGGACGGATCGTGCTCCGTCGGCAGATTGGGCGTGGTCATTGGCATGTCCTTATTGAGCGTGTGTGGTCACGTCGGCGCGCTTCGCGTCGGCGCGGGCGCGGCGCTTTGCTAGCCACGCATGCACCATTCCGAAGACGACGGGCACGAACATCAACGTCGACAGCGTACCGATCGCGAGGCCGCCGATCACCGCGCGGCCGAGCGGCGCATTCTGTTCGCCGCCGTCGCCGAGCCCGAGCGCCATCGGCAGCATGCCGACCAGCATCGCAAGCGCCGTCATGAGCACGGGGCGAAAGCGGTTGAAGCCCGCGTCGAGCGCGGCGGCGAGCGGCTCCATGCCGGCGGCGAGCGACTCGCGCGCGGTGTTGATGACGAGAATGCTGTTGGCCGTCGCGATGCCGATGCACAGGATCGTGCCCGTCAACGCCGGAACGCTGAGCGTCGTATGCGTGGCGAACAGCATCCACGCGATGCCCGCGAGCGACCCCGGCAACCCGCTGACGATGATGAGCGGATCGAGCCACGACTGGAAATTCACGACCATCAGCAGATAGACGAGCGCGACCGCGAACACGAGGCCCGCGCCGAGGCCGGCAAACGACTCGTTCATCGACTGCACCTGTCCGCGAATCACGATCGACGAGCCGGGCGGCAACTGGGCGCGCGCCGCATCGACGAGCTTGGTCACGTCCGCGGCGACACCGCCCAGATCGCGCCCTTGCGTCGACGCGAAAATGTCGAGCACGGGCTGCACGTTGTAGTGCGATACGACGGCCTGTTGCGAGCTGCGCGACATCGTGCCGAGCGTGCCGAGCTCATTCTGCGGATTGACGCCAACCTGGTTCGTCGTCAACGGAATATTGGCGAGCGTTTGCAGCGAATGAATGTCGTACTGCGGCACTTCCGTCATCAATGGATAGCTGACGCCGTTCTTCGGATCGAGCCAGAAATTCGGCGTCGTCTGCGAGCTGCCGGACAGCGCGATCAGCAGATTCTGCGCGACGTCCTTTTGCGTGAGCCCTGCTTGCATGGCCTTCGTGCGATCGACGTCGACGTCGATGGTCGGTTCGTCGCCGGGCTGCTGGATGCGCGCGTCGACGAGACCGCGCACGCTGCGCATCTGCGCGAGCAGCTTGTCCGCGACGACGCGATTCTGCGCGAGCTTGTTGCCCACGATCTGCACGTCGATGGGCGCGGGCAGGCCGAAGTTCAGGATCTGGCTGACGATGTCGGCGGGCAGGAACGCGAACGTGACGCCCGGAAACGATGCGGCCAGCACGTTGCGCAACTGCGCGACATACTGCGCCGTTGGCTTGTGATCGGGCTTGAGCGTCACCATGATGTCGGCGTCTTCGGGACCGATCGGGTCCGACGAGTCGTAGGTCAGATTGATGCCGCTCACGGGCACGCCGATGTTGTCGAGCACGGCCGCCTGTTCCGACTGCGGGATCACCGCGCGTATCTTTGCTTCGACTTCATCGGTGATGCGCGCCGTCTGTTCGATGCGCGTGCCCGTCGGCGCGCGCAGATGCAGACGGATTTCGCCCGTATCGACGGCAGGGAAGAAGTCGCGGCCTGCGAACGGAATCAGCGCGAGCGATCCCACGCATAGCGCGAGATAGACGGGAATGAAGCGGCGGCGGCTCGCCATCGCGCGCTGCAAGACGCGACGATAGCCGTTGCGCAACGCTTCAAAGCGGTGTTCGAAGCGGGCCTGAAAGCGAGCGAAGATCGCAAGGCGGCCGCGCGCGGCATCGCCATTCTTCGAAGGCGCGCGCATCAGGTACATCGCGAGCGTTGGAATGAGCGTGCGCGAAAAAAAGTACGACGCGCACATCGCGAACACGACGGCTTCCGCCATCGGCACGAACAGATAGCGCGCGACGCCAGAGAGCAGAAACATCGGCACGAACACGATGCAGATCGCGAGCGTCGACACGAAGGTCGGCACGGCAATTTCGCCGGACCCGTTCAGTATCGCGTCGTGCAGCGGCTCGCCTTTTTCAAGGTGATGCGTGATGTTTTCGATTGCCACGGTCGCGTCGTCGACGAGAATGCCGACCGCGAGCGCCAGTCCACCGAGCGTCATGATGTTGATCGTTTGCCCACGCGCTGACAGCGCGATCAGCGACGTGAGCACGGCAAGCGGAATCGACACGGCGATGATCAACGTCGCGCGCCAGCTGCCGAGAAAGAGCAGGATCATCGCGGCCGTCAGGCACGCGGCGATCAGCGCTTCGCGCACGACGCCCGAAATCGCGGACTTCACGAACACGGACTGATCGGAAAGCGGCGTGATGTGCAGCGCACCAGGCAGGCCGGCCGCGATCTTCGGCAGCATCGACTTGACCTGCTGGATGATCGTGAGCGTCGATGCGCTGCCCGTCTTTTCGACCTGCAAGAGCGCCGCGCGCTTGCCGTCGCTGCGCACGATGTTCGTCTGCGGCGCGTAGCCGTCGATCACGTGCGCGACATCGCGCACATAGACCACGCTGCCGTTCACCGTCTTGATGGGCAGATCGTTGAGCGCGGCGACTGTGCCCGTGCTGCCGTTCATCTCGACGTTGTACTCGCGCGAGCCGATCTTCGCGGTGCCGCCCGGCAGGATCAGGTTCTGCGCGTTGACGGCATTGACGACGTCGCTGGGCGCAAGGCCTTTCGCCTGCAGCGCCTTCGGATCGAGCTGCACCATGATCTGCCGGATCTTGCCGCCGTACGGCAGCGGCACGGCGGCGCCCTGAACGGTCGCGAGCTGCGTGCGGATGAAGCTGTTGCCGAGATCGTAGAGCGTCTGTTCGGGCAGCGTCTGGCTCGAAAGGCCCAGTTGCAGCACGGGCACCGTCGACGCGTTATACGTGATGATGTTCGGCGGCAGCGTACCCGGCGGCAAGATGCGCAGGATCGACGCGGAGTTCGACGCGGCTTCGGCGATCGCGCGATTGATATCGGCGCCTGGATGAAAGAACACCTTCACTACTGAGACGCCATTCAGCGATTGCGATTCGATGTGCTCGATATCGTCGACGTCGCTCGTGAGCGCGCGCTCGTAATTCGACGTGATCCGATGCGCCATGTCTTCGGCGGAAAAGCCGGTATACGTCCAGACGATGCTGATGACGGGAATGTCGATGTTCGGAAAGATATCGGTTGGCGTGCGCAGGATCGCGAGCGGCCCGACGATGAAGAGCAGCACAGCCAGCACGACAAAAGTGTAGGGCCGCCGCAGGGCCAGCTTGACGATCCACATGAGGTTTCCTTTGGACGATGAACTGTCGGCATGCGCATGCGCGGATAACGCGTGGGCATGTCATGGGGTCGCAGTGTGGCGGCGGCGCACTTACCCATTAGTGACTGGCACATTACAAATCCGACATCTTGCGCCGCGATTGATGAACCGTGACGCATGCCCATCGGGTAGATGACGCATTTGTCATGTGAGAGACAGGCTTAGGTCAGCACTCATTGCACACAATGACGTTAACCCTTTGCGAACCGAAACCGACAAGAGACGAATCACGCGAATCTGCGGCGAAGGGCATTGGGGCCGCCTTCGTGACGAAGGTGGCGCTGGTCAACGACTCACATGCAGGTGAACCATCATGAAAGCACTGATTCAGGCTGTAATCGTTTCGTGCGCGCTGGCTGCGCCGGCACTTTCTTTTGCTCAGGCCGATCAAGGGCCGGCCACGCGCGCTCAGGTGCGTGACGATCTGCAACGCGTCGAACAGGCGGGCTATCGTCCGGGCGGCGACGAAGCAACATACCCTGCCGATATCCAGGCAGCCGAAGCGAAGGCATCGACAGGCGAGCAGCAGCCGATGGAGCGGACGGCCGTCGGTGGCGTAGCGCCGAATGGTTCGATGCAGATGGGCGCGCCCAGTACGACGGACGGACATCCGAAGTCGATCTTCTTCGGCGGCCAGTGACGGCAACGCGGCGGGCGGAATGCGCTCGCCGCCTGTCTTGAGAAGTCCGCGCTGGCATCACGCAGCAAGGACCGAGAGGAAATCAAACGGTGGGCGCGGCTGATCGTCAGCGTCGCGGCACATTCACTGATCGTCGCCGCTGTGCGCGGCTTCGCCCGTTGCACCATCCGATCCTTGCGAGCCGGTGTGCGCCGGCTTTATGTGCTCGCTTGTTCGTTCCGCTCCCGTACTGACCTGCTCGGCGGCCGCCGTCGCCGGTGGCTCGACCGTTTCGCCGAGAATGGGTGGCGCGCCGCGAACGGGATTCATGTCATCGGGCGCCGATGCGGGATTCGCTCGTGATGTCTTTGGTCGATGACGGTGCGGGGCCGGCGTCTTCTTTGCGGCCTTTGCGTTTGCGCTGGCCTGCGCGTCGGGCTGCGCATCCGCCAACACTGCGGTGGATTTATTGTTATCGGCGGGCGCGGCATCGCTCGATTGCAACTCGCGCTGAAGTGCCAGTGCCTGCGGATTGTTCCTGTCCAGCATCAGGATCGCGTCGACCAGTACTTTCGCGGATGCGCGGTCGTGACGGCCCAGGCTGTCGCGCGCCGCTTGCAATATGGACGCAAAGCGCGGATCGAGCGGGCGTTCGAGCGAGATTGCATCTGTGTCAGCGGTTGCATCGTGAAGCGGCAGGTAAGTGTTGTCGCGCGCGCTGGCGGCAACCGCCGTTTTCATGTCAGAGGGATGATGCCTGTCGGGATCGATCAGCCACGCCGCCACGACGGCGCCGCCGATCAGCAGCCCCGTTAGGGCAAGGCTTTTTGTCTGACTGATCATGCTGGCCATCCCGTGAGAATGTGAGCATTGATCTGATCTACGCGGCGTGGTTTCCCTTCAATGGTAGGCGTGAGTGTGCGGTGCTTGCGATGACGGGTCCGACAATGATTAGTCGCGGTCGGACAGCGACACAGCGATAGACCCGCATCGACTTCTCGACGTAACACGCGAGCTTTCGTCTGTTGGATGCACGCGTACGGCCGATCGACAAACGTTGGCTATCGTCAGACACCACGCCGTCATCACCAGCGCATGGAAGCAGCCCCAAATGCGGTTGATGTCCTTTAATTTCAAGCGCTCAGGATCGTTTAGACGACGCGCATCCCGGCATTGGCATAAGCCGTGCAATTGTGGATGCGGGCGCAACGACGACCCGTTTTGTGCTGCCGCTGCGGCGTCGGCAATATCGATCGGATTCCGAAAAGCGAGTTGTTCGTTCGAGCCTCTTTGTTGGCGCGCGGCATGGTCTGGCCGATCGTCTCATCAACGTTGAACATAGCGCGCGCATTGCACCTGAACCAGGTGCATCCGGATGTTCGACACGCTTATTGGAGTCGTCATGAAAGGGAAATCCCTCGCTGTGCTGCTGGTCGCATGCGCTTCGACGCTGGCTGTTCCGTCCTTCGCGGGCGGCTATGGCTCAGCATCCTCCTCCTCCTCCTCCGATTATTCCGTGGCCCATGCGCCCGTATCTCATCATGTTCAAACCGTTCACACCGGGACAATGAGACACGAGCAGGGCAGCATGGACGACCAGAACCAGGGCGACGTCGGCGGCGACGAATTCACCAGGTCGCAGTCAGGCCATCGCGATCCGTCGGATACCCTCGATCCGATGTATCACGGCGGTTGACGGGCGAGGTCACGGAGCGCGTTGACTCTCGCTCCGTGACCCGAACATTCCTTGAACAGATCGGGCTTTATTCATATGATTGAATCTTTCCGTGTTCGCGGAGCCTGCTGCGATGGAACGCGCCCTTCTCGTCGACGACGAGCCGTCTACGCTCGATGCGTGGGCGAGCGCATTTCTACAGGCGGGCTATGAGGTACTGACGGCCGCCGACGGCGTCGAGGCGCTCGAATTGCTATATGCGTCGACCGTCGATTACGTCATTGCCGATCTGCGTATGCCCCGCATGTCGGGCGGTGTGTTGTGCGAGCGCATGCGCGACGACGCGACGATCGCCGACGCCATTTTCATCCTCGTATCGGGCGAGCTGACGCCGCCTGCGTTCGTCCGCTACGACGGCTACTTTCGCAAGCCGCTGGACCTGGCGGCCCTGTTCGAAACGATGCATCGTCTGCGTTTCAGTACCGAGCGCGTGTATCGCGGTTTGGGCGAAGCGCGCCTTCACCGCAATGCGCCTGCGGAAAGATCGATACGCAAAGCAGACGGCTGATTGAAAACGGCCTACGTGTCGTATTCGTCAGCGAAGGGGCTCACAGTACTTTTCCCGGATTGAGTATGCCTTTGGGATCGAGCGCGGCCTTGAGCGTGCGCATCAATGCAAGTTCAGCCGGCGAGCGCGAATAGCCGAGAAACGGCTTCTTGTGCGTACCGATCCCATGTTCGGCAGAGACCGAGCCGCCCATCGCGCGCACGACGTCGTACACGACGACATCGACCGCATGCACGCCTTCGGCCGGCAGCTCCGCGAGGGATACGCCGATGTGCACGTTGCTGTCGCCGAGATGTCCGAAGTAAAGGCTGACAACCTGCGGCCAGCGCGAGATCAGTGCCTTCTCGCAGCGCTCGGCAAACTCGCCGATGAGACCAATCGGCAGGCTCACATCGTAGTTGATCAGATTGGGCAACTCGTCGATCGCGAGGCCTTCGCGGATCAGCCATAGCACTTGTGCCTGCTGCAACGAAGTGGCGAGGACGGCATCGCTGACGAGACCCGCTTCGAGCCAGGCGCCGAGGCAGTTTTCGAGGCGAGCTGCGCTCGTCTTCGCGTCGTGGACGGCCGTCGCGCATTCGATCAACACGTAGAAGGCCTGCTGGGCCGGCAAAGGCGCCTGCACGCCAGGCGTATTCGCCGACACGTAGCGATAGAAGTCCGGCCACATCACTTCGAAGCTGCTGGCATCGGGCAATTGCGCGCGGACCTGCTGCCAGAGCGCGACTACCGACTGATAGTCCGGCACCACGCACAGGCACGTCGAAGCCGAAGGAAGCTCGGGATAGAGCTTGAGCACTGCGCGGGTGATCACACCGAGCGTGCCTTCGCTGCCGATCAACAGGTGCTTCCAGTCGTAGCCGGTGTTGTTCTTGAGCATCTTGTTGAGCGAGCTGACGATCGTTCCGTCGGCGAGTACTGCTTCGAGTCCGAGAACCTGATCGCGCACGACGCCGAAGCGGATTGCACGGTTCCCGCCGGCGTTGGTCGCGAGATTGCCGCCGATCTGGCACGAGCCGCGCGCGCCGAGGTCGTACCCTAACTCGAAGCCGGTGGCGCGTACCGCGTCCTGTACCGTCTGCAGCACGGTTCCAGCCTTGATGGTGACGGTGCTGGCCGCCGCGTCGATTTCTTCGATGCCGCTGCAGCGCTCCATCGACAGCACGATCTCGCCGCCGAGCGGGACTGCGCCGCCCGCGAGACCCGTGATGCCCCCTTGCGGCACCACTGATACACCGATGCGATGACAGAGCCGCATGATGCGCGACACCTCGTCGACCGAGCGTGGACGCGCGAGCGCCAGGGGGCGGCTGCCTGATGCTTCGCCGTAGCCTGTGAAGTAGCGCGGCGCGACGTCGATGCCCGGCGTCACGATGTCGGTTCCCAGTTCCTTTATCAAGGTGGCGAGGATGTCGGCTTGATTCCGCGATTCCACTTGAACGCTCCAGAGGCGGCCCGGTCGGGCCAGATGCTGACGCGCGAACGCGCACGTCGACGGCAGAGGCTCACTATTGCCCACGGACCGAGTCCGCGCAATCGATTAATCCGCATGCAAGACATGATAAAAAATGATGCGGCGTCGCACGCGGCTGATGCACATGCGTGCGTGAAGCCGGGCAATCGGACATCAGATTCTGTTCTTGAATGTGGGGATGCTTTGCAATGTCGAGCGAAACCGGGCTGCGATTTTGCCGAATCCGTCCGGAGTGGGATGCAGTTCATTTGCCCAGTCGCGATCTGGTTGGCGATCAGTTCCGCTTCTGGCTGGAGAATGCAGCGGACGTGAATAACGACCCGACACAAGGCGTCGATAACGAACTCTTGCGCGACATACTGGGCGTCATTAAGTCGAACCACGAGTCGCCATCGGCCACGATGATCAACGGAGTAAGGCCTCGCGACAGATGGCTGCGCTGTTGCCGTATTTCGTCGACACGCGCCTGATTTTCCTCTGCGCGTCGTTTCAGATCTTCTTCGATTCTGCGCTGTGCTTCGCTGTAGACGTTGTTCTCTGTGGTGGCGTCATATGTGCTCACGATGGCCCTCGATATCTCGTCGCATCGACAGTGGCAGACACCCGATGTTCGTTTTTCAGATCGCGCGGCTTGTGCGCCTGTGTTCATCGAGTGTGTGCCAAAAGATTAGTCAACGGAAGTTAGTTAAACAACTGTGTGGTGAGCGAGCCCTAATAGTCGGATGCGTGCGAGCCGACGAACCGACGTGTCAATTGCGCAATGGAGTAGAACGCACAAAGAGTCCAAAGGAATTCGTGAGTGCCTCTTGACAGATGCAATTGCCATATGCGTACGACCGCTTATTCTGGCCCGGAAAAATTTATTTGCGGAAGTGCTTGACGCGGTGAATGGCGATCCGCATAATTCGGCCTCTCCAAACGACGGAGACGCGAAAAAGCAGCAGCTTTTAGCGAATGTTCTTTAAAAACTAACAGCCGACAGATGTGGGTGCTCGATGACGGCGCGCGGCGATTTTCCGGAATTGCCGAAGGCAAAAGTAATCGAGTCTCACACAGAAAGAAATTGAGGAAGGTTTG
>NZ_JBFRCH010000018.1:0-147943 GCF_040965635.1 Paraburkholderia phymatum | reverse complement strand
CGTCCAGTCTCCGATTCCCGGGCATACCGCGCTTGCAAGAGATCAGTCCAGCGGCGCCAGACTCGCGGTATCGGGCCACCAACCGCCGTACTTGCCTCGTCGTCAGACCCAGACGTTCGGCAGCACGCCATGGCTTGAGCCGTCCCTCCGTCACGTCCTGAATGACTTTGAATCTGTCCAGTTCCCGCATCGTCATTGTTATCCGTTCTGTCACAGCCATCGATGTCTAGAGCGCCCGAAAACGGCGGGTGGCTAGCATACGACAGCATCAAAAGCGGACATTTCTATGCGGCTAAAAGCGGACATTATCATCTGGCCGCTACAAGCTCTGATGTTGATAATTGATATTATGTCCAATATTGGCATACGGGCAAGTCAGTTGTCCTCAGACCGATAACCTCATCGTCGACACGCAGTATGGGGGATCGCGATCTCGGCGCTCGATGCGTGCTCCCGATTACGGAGGGGAAGCCGCTTCGCGTTGCAACCAGGCCCTGAGCGCGTCTATCTCCGCGCGCTTTGCGTTGCCCTCGCGCCAGACGACGTAATAGGCGTAGACATCAATGATGCTGGTCTTCCAGAGCCTGACCAGCCGGCCATCGGCAAGCTCCGTTTCAGTCAGCGCGCGCCGCACTAGCGCAATGCCCTTTCCCTGCACGGCGGCTTCGATCAGGCTGTTTGCGTCGTCGTAAGCCGGAGCGTTTTCCGCCACGGCAAGATCGACGTGCGCCGTTTATTTGCGACGAGCAAACACACGCGGAGGTTCGTGAGCGCGCGCGAGATACCATCGCGGTGTCATTCACGGACATCGAGCGGAAGCTCGGCGATGGGCGCGAGTATGCAGCGCTATCGGGTTACAGCATCGCCGATCCTATGTTGCTGGTTTTGTACCGGTGGGGACTTCGCATCGACATGCCCATGCAAACCGGTTATCCCGCGTGGACCGCGCTGGCGAGAAGGATTCTGAGTCGTCCTGCGGTGCAACGCGCGCTGAATAGCGAAGGGCTCGAATTTCACGTTTGATGGAGCGGCCTATGTTTCAGCCGGGGGCAAGAGGACAAAGAGAGCATTGCGGGCGCCCCTGTATGTATATACGCGCTGCCATAGAGCGTCGTGTCGATCCGAAAACATTGAATTTATAAGCAATCGCCACTGCTTCGGTTTGCTTCATGAGCCGCTATATATGGACTCCTGATAGATCATTAATCATCCGGCTCCAGAGATGCTGCCTGATCGGCGAAATGGTCAACGCGCCAGCGCAGGCGCACGTTTACGCGACGGGACGCCGCGATTCGCGTTTGCCACTTTGTCACGAAGACGATACATATTGCGTAACACTGTAGTTGCTCAGGCGCATTGAATCGGATGGCATCGTCCTTGCATTCCATGAATCTTCGGTATCCAACCAAAGGAGGTCGACAATGAATCTCGATTTGACGTTCCGCGCAGGCGAAGCGACGGTGTTCGCCGCCCCCGGCCAGGTGACTGACGCGATGCCCGAAATCCTGATAGGCCGTGCCGACGGACCTGTCGGTCACGCGTTCGCCAACATGATGGCGCAGAGCAAGGGGCACACGGCCATGTTCGCGATCCGCGCGTGCAATCAGATGGTGCGCCCTGCCACCATGATCGTCCCCAAGGTGACGCTCAGGGACATGACCACCATCGAGCTATTCGGTGGCGTCGTGCAGTCGGCTACGGCGGATGCAATAGTCGATTGCCTGATCGACGGCATCTTGCCCACAGATCAGGCCAACGAGCTATGCATCGTCAGTCTCGTGTGGATCGATCCACGCTGCGCCACAGAGACAAACCTCGACAAGAAGGATATGTACCGCACGAACTACGAGGCGACCAAGCTCGCCATTCGACGTGCCATGAACAACGAGCCAAGCGTCGACACGCTTATCGCCAACCGGCACTCCATCAAGCACGATATGGACGACTGGAGCTGAAGCGCGTGCACGTTGCGGTGCAAGACGTACTGGCCTTTCGGCAACCGCGTATGCGCGCCCCGTTCCAGCGCATCGGGTGCGTGCTTCTGCCGGAGTTGGTATTGCCTCTACCCCCTCAGGTAGAGGCCAGCACGATGCTTGCTAATCTATCATGGACGCAATGGCGTCAATTCGGACGACGCGCTGTGCTACCGGCTTGCCAAGGGCGTTGCCGTGACCGTTACAAGAGCATGTTGTATGAACCTGGATACCGACGCAGGCTCCTATCGCAATGAGCTGACCCGCCTGTTGGGTTGCCAGCATCCGATCATTTCAGCTGGCATGGGCGGACCAGCACGTTCCGAACTCGCAGCAGCCGTTTCCGAAGCAGGTGGATTCGGCCTGCTTGGAATGGTGCGCGAAACGCCCGAGCTGATCGAAAGTGAAATCGCCGCCGTGCGCGCCGCGACGCAGCGTCCGTTCGGCGTCAACCTGATTCCGGCAGCAACCGAACCGTCGCTGTTTGCGGCCGAACTCAGCGTCTGCATTGCGACTCGCGTTCCCGCGCTGTGTTTCTTCTGGGATGTCGTGCCCGAGGTCATCAAGCAGACGAAGGATGCCGGGGCTATCGTGCTGTATCAGGTCGGCTCGCTCGAAGACGCGATCGCGGCTGAACAGGCCGGCGCCGATGCCGTGATCGTTCAGGGTATCGAGGCGGGCGGCCATGTGCGTGGCCGAGCCGGTATCCTGACGCTGCTTCCCGAGGTCGTGCGGCATCTGCGCGTGCCCGTGGTCGCATCGGGCGGAATCGCGACGGGCGGCGGGCTGATCGCTGCGCTCGCAATGGGTGCATCCGGCGTGCATTGCGGCACGGTGTTCCTGACAACGCACGAGTCGTTCGCACACGACTATCACAAACAACGCGTCTGCGAGGCGCGCGCGGGCGACACCGTCTACACCGACCTCTTTGCAATCAACTGGCCGCCCAATTCGCCCGTCCGCGTGCTGGCCAACAGTGTGACCGACGAAGCTCGCGGGCAGCTTTTCGGACATCACCCGGACCAATTGCCCCGCGAAGTGATCGCGAATGAAGGTGGGCGGCCGATCTACCGTTTCAGCACCGATTCGCCGTTGCGCAGCACGGTTGGGGATCTGGAGAAAATGGCGCTCTTCGCAGGCGAATCGTCCGCGCTAGTGAGCGCGCGCACCTCGGCCGCCGAAGTGATCGCCCGCATGTTGCGTGAGGCGAATGAGGCGCAGCGCCGCATCGCCGCCTACGGACGTCGGTCATGACAGGCACTAGATAAGCCAGCAAACGTGAGGACATCATGGAGACGAAACGGCAATCGGTGCACCAACTGATCGGTGGCGAAGCGGCAGTCGCGCGTCTCGTGAAAACGTTCTACGACATCATCGAAAGCGACCCCGACGGCGCGATCATTCATGCGCTGCATTTAAAGGGCTTCGGGCTCGCGCACGTGCGCCATGCACAATTCGAGTTTCTGTCAGGCTACTTCGGCGGACCGCAGTACTACCTGGAGCGGATGGGCCATGCGAGTCTGCGGTACATGCACGAGCACATCGAAATTGGGCCTTTGGAAGTCGAGGCCTGGTTGACATGCATGAAAAAGGCGATTCTGGCACTGGGCTATGACGCACACGTCGAGGCGACGCTCATGCGGCATTTCACGCGAAGCGCTCAGGCGCTGCAAAACAAGGCCTAGCGAGCGTCGCGATCTGTCTTGCGGGTCTTGCGGGTCTTGCGGGTCTTGCGGGTCTTGCGGGTCTTGCGGGTCTTGCGGGTCTTGCGGGTCTTGCGGGCTTTGCGCGTTTTGCGGATGTTGCGAGAGGTAACGCAGAGATGTTTCCGCGAAGTCGAATCCCAATCGAATTGAATTGTTGTAAGGCCCCTCTCCTGCACTTCCTCGTATCGAGCACCGCCGCGCGCCCGATCTCTGCTCGATTACCCGCATACTGCGCCGCGCATCGGGCCTTCCGCGTGTCTACCCCCTCAAACCATATTGACAAGCGCGTATTGAACAACAAATATTGTCGGGAAACTTTGTTGACCAATGGGAACCAGCAGGAACAGCCGGATCGTTGACAACCGCCGGTGCTGCCGGCACGTCCAAGGAGTTGCCAAGATGGAACACGCAATTCGCAAGCGCATCGAGCAAATGTTCTCCCGCGACCGACGCATGGCGCAAATCGCTCTTCTGCTGCTCTGGATCACGTTGGGCTACGTCTATTTCGCCATCACTTCGCAGACGACTGATTCATCCGTGCGCATCGCGCTCACCATCGGCGTGGGCGCAGTGCTTGTTTTCAATTCCGCGTCGATTCTTGCCATGATCCGTCATTACAAGGAAGACAAGGACCATATCTACGGCCTCGACATCCGTCACCTCGACGAGAACCGCGCACGCAAGGCGGAACTTGCACAGCGTGACGACGAAGCGCTCAGTCCGGCCGTCAAGTAAGCGCTTGAACCCAGAGCTTTCGCGCATGCTGATGCGCCCTCCCGTCGCCATGGAGGCGACCGGGCTGTACCCGCATTGCTTCGGGGCGTGCAATCCGAAATGCCAACCAGAAAGGAGGCCTGCAATGGCAGCCGATTATGTGCCACCCGTCCAGAAGGGCTTCGGCCAGTTTGTCGACAGCATCTTTCTGCTCGTGCTCGTTTATTGCAGTTTGCTTGCGCCGCTGTTGCTCAAGACGCCCGACAAGCCGCCGGAAGCCGAAACGGCAAAAGCGCACGTGACGTGGAAAGAGCTTGGACAAAACCCCGCCATGGAAGCGCAATGGCGAAAGCTCGGCTATGACGCCCAGCAGGCCAAGCCGATCATTACCAGCCGTTTCGATTACCAGATCGAACCCGTCTCGCTCATCGTGACGGCGCTCGTAATCGTCGGTTATTTCGTCTTCGTGTTGCGCGTGTCGGAAAAGCAGTACCGGCAGGTAATCGCGGAAAAATTTGGAGAGACATCATGAACTTCTGGCAATGGCTAAGCAATGCCGCGTGGGGGCTGTCGATTCTGATCTTTGCGTGGATTCTCATCGACGCGCTCAAGGTCCACCGCGACTACGACGACGATTTCCTGATGAGTTCGACGGAAGGTAACGAGTAGATCGACAGACCGACGACGGGCATCGTGCCGCAGAGGAGCAGCTCATGAGTGACGCAGCGGGAGTAGCACAGTCAGGCGAGCGCATCGCGCTACTGAAAGTGTTGGGGCCGATTCACGTGTGGGCGCTCGGCGTCGGCATCGTGCTCGTCGGGGAGTTCATGGGATGGAACTTCTCCGTCGCAAAGGGTGGTGCATATGGATCGTTGATCGCGTGCTGGATCATTGGCCTGCTCTATACGTGCGTCGCGATGATCGACTCGGAGGTGACGTCGACCGTCGCGGCTGCGGGCGGGCAATACACGCAGGCAAAGCACATCATCGGGCCGCTGATGGCCTTCAATGTGGGACTCTATCTGGTGATGGCGTACACGATGCTCGAAGCCGCGGACGCCCTCGTGGTCGGCGACCTGATCAAGGCCGTCGCCACCGACTCGGGCTACGCGAACTTCGACTCGCGTCCATTTACGCTTGTCACGATCGCGTTTCTCGCATTGCTCAACTATCGAGGCGTGTTCGTCACGCTCACGGTCAACTTCGTGATCACGGCTGTGGCGTTCATTGCGATCGTCGTGCTATTCCTCGGCGTTGCGCCGTGGCACCCTGGGCAAACGCTGATTCATCACGAGTTGCTCACGCAACTGCCGTATGGATGGCTGGGCGTCGTCGCGGCCTTGCAATTCGGCATGTGGTATTACCTCGGTATCGAAGGCACCTGTCAGGCTGCGGAAGAGGTTCGCTCGGCCGGCCGCTCGATTCCACTCGGCACGATGAGCGGCATGATCACGCTGCTCGTCGCAGCGGCCATGACGTGGTATGTCGCCACCGGCCTGATGCCGTGGGAATACCTCGGTCAGGCAGTGACCCCGCTCTACGACGCAGCACGGCTCTCCGGCAGCAAGGGCTTGCAGACGCTGCTCTTCGTGGGCACGTTGTTCTCGGCGGTCGCGTCGGCCAATGGCTGCATCAACGATGCATCACGCGCATGGTTCTCGATGTCGCGCGATCGCTATATGCCAGTATGGTTCGGCGCCGTGCATCCGCGCTACCGCACGCCTTACCGCGCAATCATTTTTCTCGTGCCGATTGCAATTTCGTTTGCGTTCACGGGCCTGCTCGACCAGGTGATCACGTTCTCGATTCTCTCTGGCCTGCTCGGTTATACGTTCATGTCGATCAATATCGTCAAGTTCCGCCGGCAGTGGCCTCTTGGCAGCATCAATCGCGGCTATATCCATCCGTTCCATCCGATTCCCGCGATCGTGTTGGCGATACTGTGCATTGCGACTTACTTTGCAACCTATCTCGGCTATGGCACTTCGCTGCTGTCGATCATGGCGTTTTACATCATGGCCTCGATCTGGTTCGCGCTGCATCGCTATAAGTACGTGAAGCGCGGCGATCAGTTCACGATGGACTGGCCACGCCCGAAGCATTATTGATGTGGCGCGTCTTGACATGCAATCGACCGGGATCGTCCTTGCCGTCGCCTTCCTTGCCGTGCTCGCGCTGATGCACCGGCGCGATCGCCACGCACTGAGAGCGGAACGACGCAAACTCTTTGACGCCTGCTTCGTGCTCTTCGAACGACATCGCCTGACACAGGACGCCGTCGCCTGGCCCGTGCTGGCCGGTACCTATGACGGGTATGAGGTGCATATTGCGCCGCTCGTCGACGACGTCGGGTTTCGCAAGGTGCCGTCGCTCTGGCTGCGCGTGACGGTCAAGCGCGCATTGCCGATGTCGGGAACCGTCGATATGCTCGCGCGCGCACAGAACACGGAGTTCTATTCGCCTGCCGATGCCTTGCCTGTGCGAATCGCGACGCCGCACGCATGGCCGGGCCAGATGACAATCAAGGCCGACAGGCCCGCTGCGCAACTGCCGCTTGCCGTGCTCGAGCCTCACGTGAAGCGATTCTTTACCGACCCGCGCGCGAAGGAGATGCTAGTGACGCGGCATGGCGTGAGGATGGTCTATCAGGCACACGGTGCCGGGCGCAGCGAGTATCTCGTGCTGCGTCGGGCCGTGTTTCGCGACGCGCGGTTGCCGGCGACGCTGGTCAGATCGCTGCTGGATCAGGCGGTACAGGTGTGCGCCGATGTGATGAAAGGAGGAGTTCATGGTCAAGCCTAAGACCGCACGGCCGGTGCATCCGTATATCGTGCTGCTGGCAGCCGTGCTGTTGCCGGGCGCCGGGCAACTGATCAACAGGATGCCGACGCGCGCGCTGATCATGCTGTTTTTCATGCTGTCGCTTGGGTTCGTCACCATGCAGCTTGCCGCGCCGGGGCGCTCGTTTATCGGGCGGCATGCGGGAGGCGTGTTCATCTATGCAATAGCCGTGATGGATGCCTATCTGATCGCCCGGTATCGCTGGGAGATGTTTCGTAGTCGGCTCGCTGTTTGATGACGACCTTCTGACCGGCTTATCGGCGCAGGCACAGGCCACTGTGCTGGCCACGCTCGATGTCGCGCTGCTTCATGTTCTGCCAGCACGTACGCGATGCGCGAAGCAAATCAAGGAAAACCATCGCAAGCATCACATCACCCGCAATCACCCTTCCCTGTTTTGCCTACCTAATTAGTCGTACCTCGACGAACGGATTGAGCATTTGCCGACGATAAGAAACGATCTCATCTGTGGTGACAAGCCGCAGACCAATCAAACGATCGACTTAACGGAGTGTGCTATGGCAAATACCTGGCGAATCTCGGCTCTCGCGGACCGCCATCGCGCGTTGGGTTCCAGCCTCGAGGACTGGAACGGCATGGGCACGGCCTGGACCTACTCGACGGAGCTCGCCGACCACCACGAGGCGATACGGACCAAAGCCGGACTGATGGATGTGTCCGGCCTGAAAAAAGTCCACTACGTAGGCCCTCATGCCGAGAGCCTGCTCGACTGGGCCACGACGCGCGACATCAGCAAGCTCTACCCGGGCAAATCCGTCTACGCCGCAATACTCAACGAAGACGGCAAGTTCATCGACGACTGCATCGTCTACCGTACGGGTCCCAACGCGTTTATGGTCGTGCATGGCGCGGGCACAGGCTACGAACGGCTGGTGCGTTCCGCACAAGGCCGCCAGGTTGCCGTGCTGTTCGACGACGATCTGCATGACCTGTCGTTGCAAGGACCACGTGCGGTGGATTTTCTCGCGGAGCATGTCCCCGGCATCAGAGAGCTGCCGTACTTCCATCATGTGCAAACGCGTCTTTTCGGCCGGCCCGTGATGATCTCCCGCACGGGCTACACGGGGGAACGCGGCTACGAAATCTTCTGCAAAGCCGCCGATGCTCCATTCATATGGGACACGATACTGGCGAAAGGAGCAGGCTTCGGCATCGTTCCATGCGCATTCCTTGCGCTCGACTGGCTGCGCGTCGAGAGCTATCTGCTCTTCTTCCCGTACGACAACTCGGAAATGTACCCATTCGCGGACGAAAAAGCAGGCGACACATTGTGGGAACTGGGCCTCGACTTCACGGTATCGCCGGGAAAGACAGAGTTCTGTGGTTCGCGCGAGCACTTCCGGCTTGCCGGCAAAGAGCGCTTCAAGATTTACGGCGTCGAGATCGCAGCGTCGAAAGCGACGACTGCGGGCGACACGCTATGGCACGACGAAGAACAGGTCGGCGTCATCACTTGCGGAATGTACTCGCGGCTGACTGGCCGTTCACTTGCCATTGCGCGTCTGAATGTCGATAAGGCCCGCGACGGCGTCGCGCTCGAAGTGAAAGGTAGCCTCGATGCACGTGCAACCGCCAGGGCGCTGCCATTCGACGACCCTGACAAGAAAAAGCGTACGGCGCTCGGATAGACGCGTGTTACCTACCCTGAGGTATTGTGGGACGCCCGTTGCGCATTGCACCATAGGTGCGTGAACGCCGTGAATACCGGTTGAAACAGCGCTCACGCCAGGTCAACGGCGTCGCCGCCGACGTCCCATCCGGAAGCAGCCAGCACATGATCGAGTACTTTCTTCGGGTCGGTCCTGCCATGTCCGATCGACGCGCAGCCAATCCGCGTCGGCACCTTGAACTCGTGACCCTCCACGCGAACAGGCCCTTCAAGCAGTTTCTGCAGATTCTCCTGCAGTTCGTCGAGCACGGCATCCGGGTACTCCGCTGCACGTTGCGCCAGTTGCTGCGCATCGCCGCACCACGCAAGCGCATCCTCGCTGAAGTCGACCACGAGCACGACGAACACATGCGGGTCGAGCAACGTCGTGCAATTGAGCTGTCCTTGCGTCACCTCGAGCCGCCTGCCGATGCCGATCATCACCCGATCCGCGTAGTCCTGGCCAAAGCGCGTTGCAACGTGTTCAAGTTCGCCGACGTTGATCGCGAAGACCGCGCACGGCAGCGCGGTTCGCGCCGAAATGGCCGCGGAAAACTCCAGCCGGTCGATAAACATCGACACGCTCGTGAGCCCCGTCGAGTGCTCGAACGTCAGCCGCCGCCGGGCGTTTTCCTCGACCATCTGCCGGCGCGCCACCTCCACGATGAACCCTTCGAGTCCCATCAGCTCGTCGCGAGCCGAATAGACACCGCATCCCTGATCCCACACCCACTTGGTCTGACCGGAGCGGTCGACGATCCGGTAAGTCAGCTCGTAGGGCTCGCGAGCCACCACCCGCGCCTGCACCTCGTTCCAGACGAATTCGCGATCATCCGGATGAATCAGCGAACGGAATGTCATGCGGCTTTCGTCGATCAGCTCGAATGCCTCGTAGCCCGTCAGATCGAAGCATCCCTCGCTGACGAATTCCATCGACCAGTCGCGATTGTTTTGCCCGCGATAGATCATCGCCCGCAAATTGGACAGCAGCGTGCGCAGGCTGCGCCGGCTTGCGCGCAGCGCTTCTTCGTTGCGGCGGCGATTCGACACGTCCGTCACGAGACCGACGGCGCCGACCAGATTCCCCTCATCGTCGGTCACGGCGTGGCAACGCAGTTCGACGTGAGCCGTCGTATTGTCGGCGCGGATGAGCCGCGCTTCCGTTACGAGTTCGCTCAGGTGGCCGTCGAGCAGCGCCTTCACGCGCGCATTCAGCGTTTCGGCGTCTTCGGGGTGATAGAACGACGAGAGCGGCTTGGGCTCCGCATCGGTGCCGACCGCGCGCACGAGGTTGCGCCAGGCAGGATTCCAAAAGATCAGACGTAACTCGCGGTCGACGCGAAAGAGCGCCTGAGGCAGTTGCAAAACGGCATCCTTGCAATGGTGCAGCAGTTGCAGTTCGCTGCGCTGTGCGTCCACGCTCGTATATGGCGCGGGAAACTGCAGCAGCGTCATGCTCGAGCCCCGCGCGCGCAACGCCGTAACGGAATGCAGACGGAAACCGCCGTCGCCATAGGCAATCCGCAAAGAGCCCGAGGTGCGCTCCTCCCCGTCGCGAGACTGGGTGAGCAATGCGGTCAGATCGAGCAGCGACTGCGGATGCACGAGGTTGCTGAACGGCATCCCGACGATTTCGTCCGCGTAGGACTCCCAGCGTGCGTGCTTGAGAAAGGCGCTATTGACGAACACGAGCGCGTCGTTATCGAGCAGCACGGCGGGCGTCGAAAGATTGGCGGCAAACGCGCCGAGTTCAGGCGACGAGCCGGTCGCGCGCGCGATGCGCGGCGCCGTGCGGCGCGCACCATACGCCATGCTGAGCAGCAATGCCGCAACGCACCCTGCCAGCCCGATCGAGACATACAATAGGCCATTGCTGTCGGCGCTGTATCCAAGTTTGGGAATCACCAGTGCAGCCACCGCAGCCAGCAATACCGTGGCGAACAGATAAACCGACATGAAGTTCTCGCTTCAGAAAACTGGATCACTGATCGTGAGCGCGTGCGTTGCGCGTCACGACTTTACCCGCCCATGAATATGGACAAGTCTGCGCCCATTCACCGTTATCCGCTATACGCAAAGGTCTGCCTGCTGCTGGCCTGCATCGTAGCCCTGATTGCGCTGCTCTACGTGGGCACGCTGATGCAGACGAGGGGAAATGAAGGCTTCCGGCAGACGCTGTTCTCTCTCGACGAAGCGATGAGATTGAGAGACAGGGCGGCAGATCTGCAGTCGGGTACACCCGATACGGCCCGTGCACTGAGGGAGCTGGCCGACTCGCTTGTTCGCAACGATACGCTACTGAACGACTGGAGGCAACGCGGTGCGCCGACGCCTGAACTCACTGCGTCGCTTGCGGCCGCGAACGCCGCGTCGGCGGCCGAACGCGAGAGCGGGCCGGATGCGAAGCTCGCGACGCTCGAAGCGCTGCGCTCGCAGGTCGCTTACCAGGCCCAGGTGCATACGGCCGTGCTGGGACTGCTGCAGGCCTGCACCGTATGCCTGCTGATCTTCGGCATCGTCTCGCTCGCATGGAGCGCGCGACGCGCACTCCTCACGCGGCCGCGAGAAGCATTGCAGGCGCTCGCGCAAACGGGTGAGGCCGTGCCGCAAGGCCGTGATGAAATCGATCGCCTGCTGAAACTCCAGGCGCAACTCGCCGTGCGCCTGCGCACCGAGCGGGACGAGTCGGCCCGGCTCAAGCGGATCGTCGAAGACTATATTGCGTTCGCAGACCAGTCGCTCGAACTGCTGCACCACATTTGCGCGCAGCTCGCCGAAGAAGAGCCCTCCGGGCGAACACTCGAAGCCCTGCTGCAACGTCTCGTCGCCGTGCTTCGCGCGCGGCGCATCGCACTGGTGATGACGGAAGCGACCGCACAGCTGCTCGACGTCGACTCCGTCGTTTCGCCGAACGGCGATGTGCCCGCCATCGTGCGATCCCGCGTCACGAACGAACTGATGACGCTCGTCGGCACCCACACCTTTTCACCGCTCGAAGGCGGCGAGGCACCGCCTGTGCTGGCCGCCCCCGTGCGCGTGCCGCTCGCGAGCTACGGCGTCCTGATCGCGGAAGGCGAGTCGGACACGCGCTTCGAACAGCGTCACCTGTACCTGATGGAGACCATCGCGAGCGTGCTGGCCCACGCGATCTCCAACGTCAGCCGCGATGTGCGCGACCGGCGCATGGCATTGTTCGAGGAACGCAACGCCATTGCGCGCGAGCTGCATGACTCGCTTGCCCAATCGCTGTCGTACATGAAGATTCAGCTTGCCCGCCTGCAAGCCGTGCTGCCGCCCGAACTCTCGCAAACCGACATCGCGGAAATTGCGCGCGGCATCCGCGAGGGCATCGACAGCGCCTATCGGCAGTTGCGAGAACTGCTGACGACGTTTCGCTCGCCGATGCATGCGCATGGCCTCGCTTCCACGCTCGAAGAACTCGCCGAGGAATTCGGCTCGCGCAGCGAGGTGCAAATCTCGATTGACAACCGTGTGCCGCGCGTGCGGCTGACGGTCAACGAGGAAATGCACGTCGCGCAGATCGTACGCGAAGCGCTGACCAACGTGATTCGCCATGCGCGCGCGACGACAGCACAGGTGCAACTGATGTCCGACGGCCACGCGATGACGGTGGCGATCGAGGACGACGGCCGTGGCATCGACCGCACCCAGGGCGACGAACATCACTACGGGCTGTCGATCATGCGCGAGCGGGCCCGCAGCCTTGGCGGCCGGCTCGAAGTAAAGGCCGTCGAACGCGGCTCGCGCGTCGTATTGAGCTTTGTCCCGGCTGCCCTCGCCGCGCACAAGGCGCGCGCCGTCAGCGGCGCGGGCGTGCGTTGAACGGATTCCGGAAGGCGATCTAGAACTTGTGCGACATCGCGATCCGGGCAACCGCCTGATTGCCCGACGAAGACACGCCGCTCGAACCAACGATATGCGCGCCGTCAAAGTCGGTTCCCGTCTTGCCGTTCGTGTGCTGCCATGCACCCTGTACATAGACAGAGGTCCGCTTGCTGAGACTGTAGTTCAGCATGAGCGCAACCTGATGCCAGTTTGGACTGTCGCTGCCGGTGGTGGATTCGAGCCGTCCGTGCGTGTAAGTATATGCGCCGATCAGCGAGAGATCCGGCATCAGGTAATACTGGCCGTTGATCTCGACGTTGTCGAATTTCCATGATGTCCACGCTTGCGTGCCGATGTTCGGGGCATACGCATTTGCTGTGGGCGAAGTAACCGATACGTGCGAATACGCGAGCGACACGTTGGCGTTTTCGGAGAACGTCCATTTCACGCCCGCGTCGATATTCTCCTGCTTCGGGGCGGTGAATACCGCGTCGGACGTAATGGCGCCATCCGTCGTCGTACCGACTCCATTCAGATGCAGGTAAGCGACCACGAGGGACAGCGGACCAACGGTGTACGTCAGCCCCGCGCTATAGGCCCGATTCGCGGAGAAGTTCGTCGTGTTGCTGAAGCCGTACACGCCTTCCAGCTGGAACCCATACAAGGTCGGAGAGACGTACTTGATCGAGTTGTTGAGCCGGAAATCGAAGTCCGCATTGTCATTGTCGAACGGATGCGCAGCCAGGTCGCCGATCGAGCTTCCAGCAGCTGTGAACGGACTCCACATATCGACGGTTGCATCGTACTGTCGGCCGAGCGTGAGCGTGCCCGCGGGTGTCGACGACAACCCGACGAATGCCTGGCGACCGAACAGGCGGCCGCCCTCGTTGAGCTGACCCGTATTCAGATTCACGCCGTTTTCGAGGGTAAAGATCGCACTGAGCCCGCCGCCGAGATCTTCCGTGCCCTTCAGGCCAAAACTGGTTTCTGCCGTGTCGCCGCTTACCATCGCGAAGCCATGATGTCCGCCGGCGTTGCTCGTGTAGTTCAGGCCCGTATCCAGCACGCCGTAGAGCGTCACGGAGCTCTGCGCATGACAGGTTCCACTCAGGCACAGCGCTAAAAAGGCCGCATTGCGAAGCGTGTATTTCATCTAGGGTTCCCCTTGGGCGATAGGCCGCCGCGCATCGGGCGGGCAACTGCCATGCGCGCACGCTCATCGCGCCGCCGAAGCGGTGCGATGAGCATTTCGATCAGACCGGGAGCGAACTGCAGAAGTGCGGAACTACAGATATGGCTGTTCGATGGCGGGCAATTCGCCGGGGACTTCGGCATCTGCCTTTACGCCCATGAACGCAGCAAGGCGCCGCGAAAAATGATCGCGCACGAAGAGCTGTCGTCCACAGCCGCCGCAAGCGACGATGTTTTGCGTGACGCGCTCGTTGAACGCGTGACAGTGAATGCAGTACACGCGCCGCTGCAGCGTGCCGCTGTGCTGCAACCGGATGGCTTCGGGCGCAAGCGCGTAGCGCTGCGCAATGCGCCCCACGGACCAGATGAACGGCTCACTGCCGAGCGCATAGATGCGCAAGCCGACGGTCGCCGTCGCCGGGTCGCACAACGCCTCGTCCAACGCATCGAAGAGCGCGGCTTCGTTCGCGAACATGCGCTCTCTCGCACCGTGAAACGTGACGCCCGCCCCATGCTTCGCGGGGTCATTCACTTCCCACACGTCCATCGGCAGTAGCCCTGCGAGCGCGAGACTCACGCGCACGCAATCCTCGTTGCTCGAGCCGTTCGTGACGAACCAGTGGCGCGTGCCGTGCGGGTCGGGAGCGAGCGGCACGTATTCCGGCCGGCTTTTGTTGGTCGATATCATGGCTGTTCGATCCGTTCGACAGGAGGGTTCAGTAGATAGCGAGGCTATGCGTCACCGCGACGACCACGATCCCCGCCGCCACCGTCACGTATGGCAGGATGCCGGCGCGCCGGGCGACCTGGCCCGAGCCGACGAGTTGCATGTCCTCTTTCATCGCATCGGGGAAATGCCCCTTGTCGGTCACGTAGTGGCGGAACAGGAACACGGGCAGAATCAGCGCCGCGAAGCACAGTCCCGAGATCAGCGTGCCCGAGCCCCAGATGTCCGCGCCCATGCCGAGCAGCGCAAGATTGACGAACGAAAACAGCGTACCGAGCGCGAGCAGCCAGTTCGGCGCACGGAACGGCCGGCTCCAGTCGGGTCGGTCCAGCCGGTGAATCCACGCTGAATTGAGGTTCAGGAAGTTGAAGATGATGTAACCGACGTTCGACATGGCCAGCACGAACACATAGTCGGACATCAGCAGCAGGACCAGGTTGAAGCACAGGTCCGTCCACATCGCGCGCGTCGGCGCGCCGTGCTCGTTGACGTGCGACAGGTACTTGGGCAGCCAGCCATCGACGGATGCCTGATACAGCGTGCGCGAAGACCCCGCCATCGACGTCATGATCGCCAGCACGAGCGCCAGCACCAGCATCACGATCAGCACGCGCTCGACCAGCAGCCCGCCGTGAATCATCGGCGCCATCGCTTTCGCGACGCCCATCCCGCTATAGATATCGGGCGAGAGCATGCCGTCATACACGGCCGGCGTAACGATATTGCCCGCTGCATCCTTGACGGCGGGCGAGACCATGTGGCCGAGACCCAGCACGCCCTGGAACGCCAGCGGCACGACGGTGAACACGAAGATGCACAAGAGGCCCGAATACAGAATGGCCTTGAACGTGTCGACCTTCGGATTGCGGAATTCACGCGTATAGCAGACGGCCGTTTCGAAGCCGTACGTGGACCACGCCGCGATGAACAGCCCGCCCGCCATCAACGTGATGCCCGCGCGATCCCAGGTGCCGTCGACGATCTGACCGGCGCCGTCCTTCGCGAACGGCACGAGCGGAAAGAGGTTGTGCATCGGCAGGTCGCCGCTGAAAAGCGGCACTGTCCCGACGAGGATCAGCGGGACGAGGGCGGCCACGCCGAGTATCGTCTGGATGCGCGCGGCGTTCAGAATGCCTCGGTGCTGGATCGCGAACGTGATGAGCAGCACCACGGCGCCGAGTATGAACGTCGAATTGATCCGCAGGCTCAGGCCCGAACGGAGCCAGTCGAGATTCACCAGCGTGATCTGCCAGGTATTGATCGCCGCGTCTGCGGGAAACAGCACGGAGAGAATGTAGCCGGCCGCGAGTCCCGAGCCGATCGCGAGCACGGGCGACCACGCGAACCAGTTGCACCAGACCGACAGTGGTGCGAACAGCTTCGAATAACGGACCCACGCGATCGCGCCATAGACGGACGCGCCACCCGACTTGTGAGGAAAGAGCCCCGCAATCTCCGCATACGAGAACGACTGAATGAAGCCGAGCCCGATCGAGATGATCCATACCGCCCAGGACAGCTTGCCGACCGTCGCCGCGATCGAACCGATCGAAAAGAGCACGAGCGCGGGCACGCCGCTCGCCACCCAGAATGCACCCGTCCAGCTGATCTTTCGATGCAAGGTGCCGTCGGCTGTTTCGACGGCGTAGTCTTCGGAAACCGCACTCATAACTGTCGTCCTTTTTCCGGTGGAATACCGATTGTGGGAATCGTTCCGCGTGAATTTGCCCGCGCCACGCCGCAGCGGCGCAAGCGGGGGAAGGAAACACTGCAACAGCTTGTGGTTGTGAATAAGCCTGTACCCCGGCGAATATCGACTTATACGACTGCCGCCCCGAGCCGCTCGACTTCCGGACCCGTACCCTTCGCGATCTCTGCGCCATCGTCCAACGGTGCGAGCCAGTCGATGGCCGTCTGACGATAGCGCGTGATGCCCTTGTATTCGGCCAGCTCCTCCGGCAGCGTCGACAGCACACGATGCAGGCGTTTGCCCCACTTCGGCACGCGCGCCAGTTCGCCGAGTCCGATCAGGTAGCAGCGCACACAAAAGAGAATCGCGTTGCTGCGGGGCAGGCGAAAGAGCGTCTGCAATTCCACACGCAGATGCAGTTTGTCGTCGACGTTTTGCGGCGTCACGCTCGCCCGGTCCGGGCCCCATTCGTGGTAGTTCTCCGGCGAGGTATCGAGGCGCGGATTGACTGTCATCGTCCAGTTCAGCCGCCGCACGGGCGCGCCAAGTTGCAGGCGCAGCAGGAACTTGAGCGCACGCTCGAAGATGCCTGCCTGGTGCGCAAGCGGCACGGGGCCGTGCCATTCGACGAAGTTCATACCCAGATCGAAGTCGAGCGACCAGTCCGCCTGGGTCGTGACCATGCCGCCATCCATGAACAGGTTGTCGTCGCGCTGATCGATCAGGACGTAATCGCCCTGCGCCTGGCGCGTAATGTATTCGAACGGAGGACAGGGCAACGTGCTGTCATCACCGAAGGTGAAGGTCTGCTCGAGCCCGAGCGGACGGTTTGTCCATTTCCACTTGTCCCCGCTGCGCTCCAGCTCGAATTGCTCGGGATAGTCCTCGGCGAGGCTTTCCATGAGAAGTTCCAGCGTGTCCCATTGGGCCGGCCCCATGTGGTCGAGCACCTGGCAGCGCATCGGATCGCGTTCGAGCGTCAGTGCACGGTCACGGCATTCCGCGACATAGTGTTCGTCGATATCGAAGGCCGACAGGAACACGGGCGAGTTGCCTTCCTTCACATGCGGCTCGATGTTGACCGAGTACATGTACTTGTCTTCCGGGAACGGAAATGGAAAGCGCAGGATCGCTTCGTCGCTGTTGCGGAACGTGTAGGTATCGCGGAAGGTTTCTTCCGTCTTGAAGTCGATGGGCATGATCTCCCCCTGGCTTTAGATGTTCAGCACGAGGCGTTCGCTTCGCGCGCGAGACACACAGGGCAGCATCTGCCCACCCGTGGCCCGCTCCGCCTCGCCGAGGCAGAAATCGCGATGGTCAGGCTCGCCGTCGAGCACCTCCAGCGCGCACGTCCCGCATGCGCCGCCCCGGCACATATATGGTGCGTCCACGCCCTCGCGTTCCAATGCCTCGAGAAGGCTTTCGTCGCTGCGCACATTCACCTCGCGGCCCGTTTGCGCGAGCACCGCGGTAAAAGGCGCGCCGTGCGAGCCGCCGCCGAAGCTCTCCTGATGAAAGTGGCTCGCGGGCCAACCCAGTGCGCGCGCCGTGCGGGCGACGCCGTTCATCAGGCCTTCGGGTCCGCACGTATAGAGATGGGTGCCCGCCGGCTGCGCAGCGAGCAGCGCGCCAAAGCGTTCGCTCGCGTCGCACAGATCGGTGTAGACGGCGATGTCTCCCGTGGTGCGCTTCGCGATCAGCTCCCTGAACGCCGCTTCGTCTTCGGGACGGCAGCACAGATGCATCTCGACACGCGCCTGCGCCTGCGCCAGGTCCGGCAGCATCGACAGGAATGGCGTAAGGCCAATACCCCCTGCGATCATCACGTGCTTCGCACCGCAACGCGCGATCGGGAAAAAGTTCGACGGCATCGAGATTTCGAGCTCGCTGCCTTCGTGCACCTCGGTGTGCATGAAGGCCGAGCCGCCACGCGACTGAGGCACGCGACGCACCATGATCTGCCAGGCGTCACGAGAGCCGGCGGGCGTCGTCAACGAATAGGCGTTGCGCCAGAGGCGCTCCTTGCCACGCATCGTCACGACGACATGGCTGCCTGCGGAGTACGCCGGAAGCCGTCCGCCCTGGGCGCTCTCCAGCGTAAAACGTCGCACGTCCTGCGTCACCGATTCGACGCGCGCGACACGTACGGGGATCGTTCTCGAAGCATTCATGCCGTCGACACCTCCATAGGTCTGAACGGGTGGGCGTGAGTGACAAGCGATGCTTGCCCTTCGCGTCGTTGCATTCATGGACGTAGCATCGGCCTGCAAAAAAACGTTATCAATGATTCGGTGGGGGTAGTCCCTGCGCAGTAATGGTTGCCTCGCACTACCCTGCCCGCCGCGCCATCTTCGTCTTTGCGAAGCTCTCTCCCGCGTCCGCACGAGCCGCACTGGCAATGGTTCTACGGCCTCGCTTACCGGCGCCTTTCGCAAACTTTGCAGTCTCGCGCCGACATTGCATGGACTCGTTGCGTCATTGCGCGGGCGCCGCCGGAGTAGCGGGATCTACCCATCGGGAGGTAGTGCCAGCGGGCGATTGTGAGGCGAAATTGAACGGCAGAGACTTGCGGTCATCGACGCTGGCGTACCCGAGCCGTCCGATACCACCGCCTTCGCAACACAAACGCGTGCAGTCATTCCCCAGCAACGGTCCTACTTTCGGGAAAACATCATGACAAGGCAATCCATTCTCAACGTCCGTCATCGTGAGCTAGGTTCGAAGCTCGATGGCGATTCCTGGAACGACATGCCGATTCCCTGGTACTACTCGGGCGATCCGTATGACGATGTGGTGGCCGTGCGCACGGCAGCGGGCCTCTATGACATCAGCGCACTCAACATCGTGCGCGTGACGGGCCCGGATGCGGCGGCCGCGATCGACAGCATCTGCGCGATCGACGTGAGCCGCATGAAGCCCGGCACGGCACGGCTTGCCGCCGAAGTCGACGAGCGCGGCGGTGTCTGCGACGACCTCATGGTGATCTACGACGCCCCACAGCATTTCCGGCTCTCGCACGGCGGCGGCACCACGCAGACGCATCTGGAACGCGCCGCGCACAAGCGCAACGTCGAATGGCGTCAGGACTTCGATGTCCACATGCTGTCGCTGCAAGGCCCGCGTTCGACCGACATCCTGCAACCGCACATCGGCATCGAGCTGAACAGGCTGCCCTACTTCGCACACGTCGAAACGCAACTGTTCGGCCGCAAGATCATCGTCTCGCGCGGCGGCTATTCGGGCGAACAGGGCTTCGAAGTGTCGTGCGCATCCACCGACGCCGTCGCGCTGTGGGACGACATTCTCGATGCGGGCAAGCCGCACGGCGCCGTGCCCGCATCGTGGATGTCGCTGGAAATCGCGCGTATCGAAGCCGCGCTGCTCTTCTATCCGTTCGATATGCCCGAAGGCGATACCACGCCGTGGGAGTTGAATTGCGACTGGATGGTCGACCTCGACAAGGCTGGCGACTATGTGGGCAAGCAAGCCTTGCTCGCCGCGCGCGGCAAGGAGCGCGTGAAGCAGGCGGGCGTCGTGGTCAAGCACGATGCGGCCGTCAGCGCCGGGGCGCCCATCTACATCGGCGACGAGCAGGTCGGGGTCGTGACGAGTGCGATTTTCAGCCGCTATCTGATGCAGTCGCTTGCGATGGTGCATCTGAAGCCGAACCATACGGCACTCGGCACCAAGGTCGAGATTCGCGATGCGGCAGGCAGGTTCAGCGGCGCAGTCAGCAAGACGCCGTTCTACGACCCAATGCGGCTTCGCACGCGCGTCGCCGCCTGAATCCGTAGTCCGTCATTCCCACGATACAGCGGCGCGCACCGCGTGCCGCCACCACGACAAAGACAGAGGCAGAGCGAAGCACAGCAACTGTCCAGCCGTCCCTGATCGGCCCCGCCTTTGTCTCACGTAGTCCATGCTAAAGGAGACACTTTCCATGCCCCGCGATCCCCGTCATGACGTGCTGTTCCAGCCGATCCAGATTGGCCCCAAGACGCTGCGCAACCGCTTCTATCAGGTTCCGCACTGCATCGGCGCAGGCAGCAACCTGCCAGGCTTTCAGGCGGCGCACCGCTCGATGAAGGCTGAAGGCGGCTGGGCCGCGATGAACACGGAATACTGCTCGATCCACCCGGAGTCGGACGACACGCACCGCCTTTCGGCGCGCATCTGGGATGAAGGCGATGTGCGCAACCTGCGCGCAATGACGGAAGAAGTACACAAATACGGCGCGCTGGCGGGCATCGAAATGTGGTACGGCGGCTCGCACGCGCCCTGCATGGAAAGCCGCGCGACGCCTCGCGGTCCGAGCCAGTACGCGTCCGAGTTCGAAACGCTGACGTATTGCAAGGAGATGGACCTCGACGACATTCGCGACGTCCAGCAGTTCTATGTCGATGCCGCGCGGCGCGCCCGCGATGCCGGTTTCGATATCGTCTATGTGTATGGCGCGCACTCGTATCTGCCGCTGCAATTTCTCTCGCCCTACTACAACAAGCGCACTGACGGCTACGGCGGCTCGCTCGAAAACCGCGCGCGCTTCTGGCTCGAAACGCTTGAAAAGGTGCGCCGTGCGGTCGGCAGCGACTGTGCGATCGCGACGCGTTTTGCCGTCGACACGCTGTACGGCAGCGGCGGCATCGAAGTCGAGAACGACGGGATGAAGTTCGTCGAGATGGCGGATTCGCTCGTCGACCTGTGGGACGTCGACGTTGGCGACATCGCCGAATGGGGTGAAGACGCGGGCCCGTCGCGCTTCTATTTGCAGGGCCACCAGGTGCCGTGGACGCGCTTCATCAAGGAGGTGTCGAAAAAGCCGGTGCTCGGCGTCGGCCGTTTCACCGACCCCGAGAAGATGACCGAGATCGTCACCAAGGGAATCGCCGATATCATCGGCGCGGCCCGTCCGTCGATTGCCGATCCGTTCCTGCCGAAGAAGATCGACGAAGGGCGTATCGACGACATTCGCGTCTGCATCGGCTGCAACGTGTGCATCTCGCGCTGGGAAATCGGCGGCCCGCCGATGATCTGCACGCAGAACGCAACGGCAGGAGAAGAATATCGCCGCGGCTGGCACCCGGAGAAGTTCGCCGAGTGCGGCTCGAACGACTCGATCCTCGTGGTCGGCGCGGGCCCGTCCGGATCGGAGTGCGCGCGCGTGCTGATGCAGCGCGGCTACACGGTGCACCTCGTCGATCAGGCGGAGAAGATCGGCGGTCATCTGAACAGCGTGGTCACGTTGCCGGGACTCGGCGAATGGGGCTATCACCGCGACTATCGCGAGACGCAGATCGCCAAGCTGCTGAAGAAGAACCGCCACAGCCAGCTCGCGCTCGGCCAGAAGCCGCTCACGGCCGACGACGTGCTCGACTACGGCGCGGAAAAAGTGGTGATCGCCACGGGTTCGCATTGGGTCGGCGACGGCACTAACTGCCTGACTCACGACCCCATTCCGGGCGCGGACGCATCACAGCCCGACCAGCTGACGCCCGAACAGGTGCTCGCGGGCAAGAAGCCGATCGGCAAGCGCGTCGTGATCCTGAACGCCGACACGTACTTCATGGCGCCGAGTCTCGCGGAAAAACTCGCGGCGGCCGGTCACGAGGTGACGATCGTGAGCGGAGTGCATCTCGCGAACTACATGCACTTCACGCTCGAGTATCCGAACATGATGCGCCGCCTGCACGAACTGGGCGTGCACGAACTGGGCGATCATTTCGCGAGCCGTATCGAGCAGGGCCGCATCCAGATCTACAACATCTGGGGCGATGGCTCCCGCCGCACGTACAAGGGCAAGGGCCAGTTGCCGCGCGACGGGAACAAGACCCATCGCTGGCTCGAGTTCGATTCGCTCGTGCTCGTGACGGGCCGCCGCTCCAATGACGGCCTGTATCGCGAACTGAAGCAACGTCAGAGCGAATGGGACGGCAAGGGCATCAAGTCCGTGTACCTGATCGGCGATGCCGAAGCGCCGCGCCTGATCGCCGATGCGACGTTCACGGGCCACCGCCTGGCACGCGAAATCGAAGAGCAGAACGCGCAGATCCCGCTGCCGTACAGGCGTGAAGTAGCCGTCTGGGGCACGCCGCACAAGCCCGGCGGCACCTTCGAGATCGTCTACAAGAAGTAGCAGGCGGCACGCGAGCCGGGCGGCTCGCGCCACCGTTCCCCGTCAGTCTGCACGCCACGCGCATCGCGCCGCCGGCTCATCCTCACGGGATGATCCGCGCGCGGATGCCGTGGCGGGGGAGCCCCTTTTCCTCTTTCAACGGACGAGCCCATGTCGAGCGCAGCGACCTTCGACCCCGTCAACGTCACCCGGATTCTCTTCGAGGGCTTTCCCACGTTCGCGATCGTACTGTTCTATCTGGCAGGCGTCGCAGCGATGGCCGCGTTCGCGTGGGGCGTCTACGTGCAGGTGCGCAAGTACCGGCGCGGCAAGCCCGTTGCGGGTCCCATCGATCTGCGCGCGCGCATCGGCGCGATGGTGCGCGTCGTGCTGAACCACCGCACGATCGCGCGCCGCGATCCCGCCGCGGGCCGCGCGCATCGCTTCATCTTCTACGGCTTCGCGGTGCTGTTCCTCGGTACGGCGACTGTCACCGTCGACTACGACATCACGGCGCGCTTTCTAGGCTTCCATTTCTGGAACGGCGATTTCTATCTGTTCTTCAAGCTGGCGATGAACCTCGCCGGCCTGTCGCTGACGGGCGGCCTGATCTACATGATGGTGCGGCGCGGATGGATCAAGCCGCCGAAGCTCGATTACACCCGCCCGGACCGCAAGCCCGGCGACCCCGACTACGACCGCAGCGGATACCGCCGTGAAGACTGGGCCTTCCTGTGGTCGCTCGTGCTGATCGGCATTACGGGATTCGTGCTGAGCGCGTTGCGGCTGGTGTGGCTGCAGGATCGCGCCGTCGTCTGGGACACGCGCTGGTGGTCGCCTGTCGCGGCGCTGCTCGCCGAAATCATGCGCGGCCTGGGACTCGGCGCATCGGCGGCTTACGTATTGCGCACGGGTCTATGGTGGTTCCACGGCGCGCTCGCACTCACGTTCATTGCGCTGATTCCGTACACGAAGGTCAAGCACATCTTCACGGCGAGCGGCTCGCTGCTGATGCGCGACCCGCTCGCCGCGCAGCGCCTGCCGAAAGTGGAACCGGACGCCGAGCGCGCCGGCTATAAGGCCATCACGGATTTCACGTGGAAGCATCTGCTCAATCTCGATGCCTGCACCAAATGCGGCCGCTGCCATGAGGCCTGCCCCGCGCGCGCCGTCGGCGCACCGCTGTCGCCGCGCGACGTGATTCTGTCGCTGCGCGAATTCGCGAACGAGGCGCTGGAGAAAACCACGCTGCCCGAAGAGGCGAAGCTCGACGTGCATGGCAAGGATATCGGCCAGGTCTTCATGGAAACCGTGTGGTCGTGCCGGACCTGCATGGCATGCGTCGAGATCTGCCCCGTCGCCGTCGAGCATGTGCCCATCATCGTGCAGTTGCGCCGCAATCTCGTCGAAGACGGCGAAATGGAACCGCAGGTGCAAAAGACACTGCAGGCGATCCACAAGAACGGCAATTCGTTCAACGAGTCGAAGCGCAAACGCGCTGCGTGGACCAAGACGCTGCCGTTCCCGGTCAAGGACGCGCGCAAGGAGCCCGTCGACCTGCTGTGGTTCGTCGGCGACTACGCGTCGTTCGATCCGCGCAACCAGCGTGTCACCCAGGCCTTCGCCACGCTGCTGCACGATACGGGCGTGGACTTCGGCCTGCTGTTCGAAGGCGAGGCGAACGCGGGCAACGATGTGCGGCGTGTCGGCGAAGAAGGCCTGTACGAGCTGCTCGCGACGCAGAACATCGCGACGCTCGGCAAGTCGCAATTCCGCCGCATCATCACCACGGACCCGCATTCGTACAACACGATCCGCAACGAGTACCCTGACTTCGGCGGCCATTTCGAAATCGAGCACTACACGAGTCTCGTGGCTCGCATGATCGCCGAAGGCACGATACGCCCGAAGCGCAAGCTCGGCTATCGCGTGACCTTCCATGACCCGTGTCACCTCGGCCGCTTCAACAAGGGTTACGACGCGCCGCGCCAGATCATCGAAGCACTCGGATGCGAACTCGTCGACATGAAGCGTTCGCGCGACAACTCGTTCTGCTGCGGCGCGGGCGGCGGCCGCATCTGGATGAACGACCCCGTCGGCCAGGAAAAGCCTTCACAAAACCGCATGAAGGAAGCGGCGGCTATCGAAGGGCTCGAAGTGTTCGTCGTGTGCTGCCCGAAAGACCTGACGATGTTCGAGGACGCGCTCAAGACAAGCGGATACGAAGGCCATTTCGTCGTGCGCGAACTGATCGAGCTGATTGCCGAGAGTCTTGCCGACGTCGACGACGACACGCCACCCGCTGACGACATACGCGTCACCGCCGACGCCTGAACGACGCACAGCCGCCACGGACAGCCGCCATGACGAGCTTCGCCAGTCCTGCCGAAAGCCATGCTCGCGCCGCCGATGCGGCGCGCGAGGGTGCACGGCTGCGCCGCCACTGGCGCGAACTGGTGCGGCTCGCGCTCGACGCATCCGATGCATTCACGTCGTCGATGCTCTATCCGCATGCGCAAGGCACGGATCGCAAACGGCTCGAAGCCCGCATGTTCGGCTCCCGCGGCGACCGGCTCGCGCTCGCTGCATGCCCGTACGCGCCGCCCGCTGTTCTTGCGCGGCTTTGCACGCTCGCGACGGCGGACGCGGATGCCACGCTCGCGACACGCCTCGCCCGTAACGCCGCCACACCCGCGTGCGGCTTGCAACGGCTCGCCGACGGCCTGCAACGGCTCGACGATACCCGCACGCAGCCGTGTGGAGACCGCATCGCGCAACTGCTCGCGCGCCATCCGCTAGCGCCGCCCGCGCTGCTGGCGAGGATCGCGGCGAACACCGGGAGTATCGATACGTTGCGCTCGCTATGCGAGAACGTCGGCGTGCAGCCCGATCTGCTCGCGCAACTGGCCGGTCGCGGCATCGAACCGCTGCAACGTTTGCTCGCGATTCACTTCGCGACGAGCGCCCATACGCTGCATCACCTGTGGGACAGCACGCGCGAAAGCGCCGTCCGCGCCCAGGTGCTGCGCCACACCGCGTGCCCGAACGAGCTGTTGCGAAGCATTCCCGCATCGAGCCTGGAGCGGCGCAGTCTCGCGCTGAATGTGCGGACGATGGGTGAAATCCTGACGGCGCTTGCGCGCGACGACGATCCCGCCGTGCGGCGCGCCGCCGCCACCAATCCGGCGACGCCCGCAGGCGCGCTCGTTCCGCTGTGCTTCGATGCAGACCTTCTCGTCAGACGCGCGATCGCCGTGCGTGACGACTTGCCGCTGAAGGTCGTCGAGTGGCTCGCCGAGGACAGCGACGTGTGGGTGCGCAGCAGTCTCGCGCGCAACCGCGCCTGCCCGCGCATCTGGCTCGACCGGCTCGCGCGCGATCGCGAAGCGGACGTGCGCCGCTCGGTGACGCGCCACCCCGCGTGCCCGGCACCGCTGCTCTCGCTCCTCGCGAGCGACGAAGTCGCGTGGGTCAGAGCGGGCGTCGCGTTGCGTGACGAACTTCCGGGACGGGTGCTGCACAGATTGTCGCAAGACATCGATATCGACGTGCTGGCGGGCGCGGCGCGCAATCGCGGCACACCGCAGGCGACGCTCGCGCGCCTCGCCGGACATGCATCGCCCGATGTACGGCGGTCCGTCATCCTGAACCGCCACGCACAGCGACGTGTGCTGCTGGCGCTGCGCGACGAGCCATATCCGCTGCACCGGGTGCTCGTATTCATGCATTCAGGTCTGACCGATGCGGACCGCTGGCGCATGCGCTTCGAACCGGACGCCCAGGCCCGTGCCCACATGTACGGACATCTCGCCGGCACGCTCGCCGCGGCGCTCGATCGCAGTCGCCAGCCCTGGTCCATTGCAGCCGCAACGCAGGCACGTGACCCGGACACACATCAACTGACCACATCAGTGGAGGAGGCAGGATGAAAATACTCGTAGCCATCAAGCAGGTCGCGTCGCTCGACGAGGATTTCGAGTTGCGCGACGATGCACGCGACGTCGAAGCGGATTTTCATGTATTCGATCTCAACGAATGGGACCATTACGCGCTAGAACAAGCGCTGCTTCTGAAGGAAGCGGGCAATAGCGACATCGAAGTCGTGGTCGTGACCGTCGGCCCCGAGCGCGCCGACGAAGAACTGCGCAAATGCCTCGCGAAGGGCGCGGACCGCGCGATCCGCATCTGGAGCGACGAGCTGGAAGAGGCCGACCCCGTCGGCGTCGCGCGCGCGCTCGCCGCGCTCGCGCGACGCGAAGCGCCCGACATGATCTTCGCCGGCGTGCAGGCGTCCGACCACGCATATGGCGCAACGGGCATGGCGCTCGCCGGCCTGCTCGACTGGCCGCACGCGGCCGTCGTCGCGGGTCTCGAGTACACGCCGGGCGCGGGCACGGCAAGCGCGCGCCGCGAACTCGAAGGCGGCGCGTACGCGAACGTCACCGTGCAATGCCCCGCCGTCCTGACGCTGCAACTGGGCATCAATACGCCGCGCTACGCGTCGCTACGCGGCATCAAGCAGGCAGCGTCGAGGCCGATCGAAACCGTCACGCCGGACGCGATCGGTCTGAGCGCCGACGAAACGGGCACGCGAGGTTCGCTCTCGCGCATCCGCCGCGTCTATGTGCCCGAACTCGGGCGCGCGCAGATGATCGACGGCACGCCAGCCGAACAGGCCGCCCGCCTCGCGGGCATCATCAAGGAACTTCGAGGGGAAGCGTAATGGGCGGGATTCTGGTTATTGCTGAACATCGTCAGGGGCAATTGCGCCCTGTGAGCATGGAAGTGATCGGCGCGGCAGTCACTGCGCGCGAGGCAGTCGGCGAACGCGTGATGGTCGCCGTGCTGGGCGCCACGCCGGCCGCGTTCGTCGACGCGCTCAAGCTGGCGGGTGTCGATGAGATCGTCACCGTGCGCACGCAAACCGATGCGTTCGATCCCGACACGTACCATGCAGTGGCACACGCGCTGATCGAAGCACGCAAGCCGTCGCTCGTGCTGCTGCCTCATACGATCGACACGCTGGGCTACGCCGCGCCCGTCGCCGTCAAAGGGAACTACGGCTTCACCACCGACACGTTCGGACTTGCGCGCGACGGGGAAAGCTGGATCGCCACGCGCTCCGGCTATGGACAGAAGGTCAACATGGAAATCGAGTTTCCCGGCCGCGCGAGTGTCGTCATCACGGTGCGGCCCGGCGCCTTCAAGGCACCCGAAGGCGCGGGCACGCCCGAAGTCAGCGAGTTCGATGCACCCGCGCTCACGCCACGCAGCCACCACGAGTCGTTTGAAGAACCCGCGGCGAGCGGCGACGTCGATATCGCCGGCGCGGACTTCATCATGTCGATCGGCCGCGGCATCGGCGAAGAGACCCACGTCGAGCAGTTCCGCGAACTCGCGGGCTCGCTTGGCGCCACGCTCGGCTGCTCGCGTCCCATTGCGGACTCCGGCTGGCTGCCCAAGGCGCACCAGGTCGGCCAGTCCGGCAAAACGGCCGCGAACTGCAAGCTCTACATCGCGATGGGCATCTCGGGCTCGGTGCAGCACATGGCGGGCATGAAGCATGTCGAGAACATCATCGCCGTCAATACCGATCCCGAGGCGTCGATCTTCTCGATCGCGAAGTACGGCATCGTGGGTGACATCTTCGATATTGCAGAAGAACTGCGCGGCCACTTCTAGGCCCGTACTATGGAAAACCCGGAATGTGCCCGCATTCCGGGTGCAAACTATTTTTTCAATTGCAGCAAGTTGTTAAACTGATTGAAGCAACAATCCGGCAAATAGCAACAATAAGCCACCGCTCAGACGTTCACAATCGCGCTGCGCTACAACGCGCAGTCCATGCAGCCAGGCCAACGAAGCAGATTGGTGTGGTCAATGAGTTCAGGAAGAGCAGATGGTCCCTCACAAAGTACTTCTTATCGACGACCACGCGTTGTTTCGCAAAGGAGTCGCGCAACTGATCCAGATGGACCCGACATTCGAGGTCGCGGGCGAAGCGACCTCGGGCCGGGACGGGATCGAAATGGCCGTGCAGCTCAAGCCGGACGTCGTCCTGATCGACCTGAACATGCCGCGCATGAACGGTATCGAAACGCTGGAAGGCATGCGCGAAGCGGGCGTCGACGCGCGCTTCATCATGCTGACGGTGTCGGACAACGAACGCGATGTCGTGGCCGCGTTGCGCGCGGGCGCGCACGGCTATCTGCTGAAGGACATGGACCCCGAGGACCTGTGCGTGTCGCTGCAAAAGGCGCTCAAGGGCACAGCCGTGCTGAGCGAATCCGTGACGGGCAGTCTCGTTCACGCGCTCTCGGGCGGGCAGCGCATCCCCGCCGCGCAGAATGACCTGACGGCACGCGAACTCGAGGTATTCGACTATCTGGTGGCCGGCCTGTGCAACAAGGCCATTGCGCGCAAGCTCGATATCAGCGTTGGAACCGTGAAGGTTCACGTCAAGCACGTGCTGCGCAAACTCGACCTTCACTCGCGTCTCGAAGCCGTGTTGTGGCAGCAGGAGCACGGCTCGCGTTCGCACACTTGATGCGGCGGCGCGCATACGCCGCTTCCCCCTCGCTTCTCCAGGCGCGCTCACATTCGCGCGGCATCGTGCCGTGCGCTCGCCGCGAACGTGCGTCTGGTTTACCTCTACTCCCCGCGAGGTAGACCATCGAGGCTGATTGTCAGGCCGAATCCGATTGCGAATAATCGGCTTCAGTGTGGCGCACCTATCCGCATGTCTGTGCGTCCGCGACTTCTCGGAGATGTTCACCATGTCGTCATGCCAGCCGCTCGCGGGAAAGAGTAACCGGGTCGAAGCCATCATGCGCGAGCGCCTTGGCGCATTCGCCCCGAGCGCGCCCGTCGTGCGCTCCTGGACGCGATGCGTCGAAAACTATGGTCTCGATCCCGACGCGAGCGCGCCGCCACCCGTGATGACGAGTGCGGAACTCGCGCTGCGCCGCGAGCAGAACGCCGATCTCGTCGATTGCGCGAAGCTCGAAATGGCAACGCTCTATCAGCAGCTCGGCGACTCCGAGCTTGCCGTCGTCATGACGGATGCCGATGGCGTGATCCTGCATCTCGCGTCGTCGCCCGAGTTTGCCAGCGAAGTCGAAGACTGGGGACTGTGCGCCGGCGCCATATGGAACGAGCGGGAAGCGGGCACCAACGGCATGGGCACCTGTCTCGCCGAAGGCGAGCCTGTCGCCGTGCGCCAGCGCGAGCACTTCTACAGCCGCTATGGCACGCTGACCTGCGCCGCCGCGCCCGTACTCGACGAATGCGGATCGATCGCGGGCGTGCTGGACGTCACGAGCCGCTCGCCACTGTTGCAGCAGCACTCGCTCGTGCTCGTCGGCATGTCCCGGCAGATGGTCGAGAACCGCTTGCTCGATGCACGTCATACGCACGCGTATCGTATCCAGTTTCACAGTCGCCCCGAGTTCGTCGGCACCTTGCATGCGGGCAAGCTGACCGTCGACGAAGACGGCGCGATACTCGGCGCGAACCGCAGTGCGCTCGTGCAACTCGGCTTCGTGTCGCTCGAAGGGATCGCGGGCAAATCGATCACCGACATCTTCAATGCTTCTCTCGAAGAGATCGTCGCGCGCAGTGCACGCAGTTCGTTTTATCCCATCGCGATCTATCGCACGCATGCGTCGAGCCGCTTCTTCGTGGTCGCTCAGGAGCCGCGCGATCGCGCCGCGCGCGAAGCCATCGCGCCGGCGCAGCGGGCCGCGTCGAACGGCGATACGGCTGCCACGGGTACCCGGCGTCCGGCACGCGCAACGCGGACGACGGGCGCGCCAGGTGCGGGCGCGGTGCGCGTCGAATTCGGCGACGCGCAGATTGCCAGTCAGTTCGATCTCGGCGCACGCGTGATCGATCGCGGCATCGCCGTGCTCGTGCATGGCGAGACGGGCAGCGGAAAGGAAGTGTTCGCCCATGCGCTGCACGCGGCAAGCGAGCGCGGCAATGGCCCGTTCGTCGCAGTCAACTGTGCTTCGTTGCCTGAACACCTGATCGAAAGCGAGCTGTTCGGCTACCGCGCGGGCGCCTTTACGGGCGCGCAACGCGAAGGACGGCGCGGCAAGATTCTGCAAGCCGATGGCGGCACGCTCTTTCTCGATGAGATCGGCGACATGCCGCTCGCGTTGCAGGCGCGTCTGTTGCGCGTCCTCGAAGAACGCGAAGTGACGCCGCTCGGTTCCGAAACCGTCGTCAAGGTGGACTTTCAGCTCGTCAGCGCAAGCCACCGCGATCTGGCTGAACTGGTCGAAAGCGGCCAGTTCCGCGAGGATCTGTATTACCGGCTCAATGGCGTGATGCTGGAGCTTCCCCCGCTGCGCGCCCGCAAGGACAAGCTCGCACTGATCCGTCATCTGCTCGAGAAAGAGCAGACCCCTGCGCCACGGCTTTCAGCGGACGTACGGCAGATTCTGCTCGATTGCGACTGGCCAGGGAATATCCGGCAGTTGCGCAACGTGCTGCGCACGGCGGCCGTCCTCTGCAACGGTGATGAGCTCACCACGGCCCATCTGCCCGCGTGGCTCGTGCAGCGTGACAAGAACCTGCATCGCTCACGACCGGGCGGCCCCGCAGCGGCACTGCCCGACAGCGACGAAGCGGCTGACCCAGAAGACGAAATGGACGCCGCTGCGCCGCTCAATGCGATTCTGCAGGCCGAACGCGAAGCGCTGCTCGCGCTTCTCGACAAGCATCGCTGGAACGTGAGCCAGGTCGCCATCGCACTCGGCATCACGCGCAATACGCTCTACCGGAAAATGAAGCGCGTCCACATCAAGACCTGACGCGCCTCGCCTTTTTCATGACGGGCCGCACTCAGTTCGGCTGGCTTGCCTGCATCTCCTGCGCTGCGATGCCGTGATCGGTACGCGCCGCGCGACGCCATTTGCGCGACGGTCCGCCGATCAGCTCCGTCAACTCGCTGATGCTGTCTATCACGCGGAGGCACGGCAGTTCCGACACGGGATGGTCGCTGCTGTAGCCATAGCTCACGCACACCATCGGCATACCCGCCGCCTGCGCGGCCAACGCATCCGTCGCCGAATCGCCGACGAAAAGCGTATGCGTCGGGTCGACGCCCAGCGCTTCGCAGGCATGCAGCAGCGGCTCGGGATCGGGCTTGCGCGGCAAGCGCGTGTCCCCGTCGACGACCATGTCGAACCATGTCTGCAAGCCGAAGCGCCACATCAGCGGATCGACGAAACGCGACTCTTTGTTGGTGACCACGCCGAGCTTGAGCCCCATCTCGCGCAGACTGTCGAGCGTCGCCTCGGCGCCGGGATAGAGCCGCGTCAGCTGGTCCCCGTCGCGGCAGATCTGGTGGTAGCACGTCTCGTAACGGCGCAGCACGAGATCGAGGGTCGCGGGACGGGTCTCGACACCCAGCAGCGTCAGCGCGCGATCGACGAGAATCTCCGAGCCGCCGCCGATCAACGTCTGCGCAACGCCTGGCGCGAGCAAAGGAAAGCCGTTCTCGGCCAGCGCGCGGTTGAGCGCATTGCCGATATCCGGCGACGTATGCAACAGCGTGCCATCGAGATCGAACAGCACGGCATCGATCGGCAGATTGCGCGGCATGACTTGCATGTCTGTGTCTCCTGTTGACGGTTGGAATGATCCGGCAGACGGTTCAGGCCGCCCGCTTCTGGCGGTCGATCATCTGCAGGATCATGGGAGTGAAGATCAATTGCATCGCGAGTCCCATCTTGCCGCCAGGCACGACGATGACGTTTGGCCGGCTCATGAAAGAGTCGTGCAGCATCGTGAGCAGATAGGGAAAGTCGATGCCCTTCGGGTTGGTGAAGCGGATCACCACAAAGCTCTCGTCGGCGCTCGGAATGTCGCGTGCGGTGAAAGGATTCGAGGTATCCACGGTCGGCACGCGCTGGAAGTTCACATGCGTGCGGCTGAACTGCGGACAGATATGGTGAGCGTAGTCGGGCATCCGGCGCAGGATCGTGTCCATCACGGCTTCCTGCGAATAGCCGCGCAGCGTCTTGTCGCGATGCAGCTTCTGAATCCACTCGAGGTTGATGATGGGAACCACGCCCACCAGCAGGTCAGCGTGTTGCGCCACATCGATGCCGCGTCCGACGAAGCCGCCGTGCAGCCCCTCGTAAAAGAGCAGATCCGTGGGCGGCTCGATGTCCTCCCACGGCGAGAAAGTGCCCGGCTCCTGGCCATACTCCGCGGCTTGCGCTTCATCGTGCAGATATTTGCGCACGCGCCCTCGGCCCGTCGCCGCATATTCGCTGAACAGCGCCGCGAGTTCCTCCAGCAGGTTTGCTTCCGGGCCGAAGTGGCTGAACTGACGGCGGCTCTCTTCTGCCTCCTTCATCGCGGCGCGCATTCCTGCGCGGTCGAAGCGATGAAACGCATCTCCTTCGACGATCTGCGCATTGAGCTTTTCGCGGCGGAAGATGTGCTGGAAGCTGTTCATCACGGTCGTCGTCCCTGCTCCACTCGAACCCGTGACCGCGACAATCGGATGTCTGATCGACATGGTGTCACTCCCGCTTATACGCGCGCTTCCGGACGAAAGAGCGAGCGCTCGTTGAAGAGCGGTGACGTGAACGGCGCATCCTCGCCACGCTCGTGCTCGCGGTGGTAGCGTTCGATGCGCTCGACTTCGCGCTGCGTGCCGATAAACATCGGCGTACTCGCCTGCATATCGCCCTGCACGTCGAGAATGCGCGCACGCCCCGTGCTGGCGAGTCCCCCCGCCTGCTCGACGAGCCATGCAAGCGACTGCGCCTGGTACAGCAGAGGCACACGCGCGGCGCGTGGCGCGCGACGGCTCTCGCGCGGGAAAAGACACAAGCCGCCGCGCATCAGCGTGCGATGCATATCGGCCGCGAGCGATGCGGTCCAGCGCGTGTCGAAGTCGCGCTGCTGCACGCCCGCGCTGCCGTCGCGGCACTCGCGCACGTAACGCTGCACGGGCGCCTCCCAGAAGCGTTCATTGCCGCCGTTGATTGCCAGTACCACGCCCTGTTCGGGAACGCGCAACGCGTGGTGCGTCAGCACGAACTCGCCGCGTTCGCGGCAGAGGGTGAAACCGTGCGTGCCGCGCCCGACAGTGATCATAAGAATCGTCGCCGGTCCGTAAAGCGCGTAGCCAGCGGCAAGCTGCTTCGTGCCCGTAATCACGCGTTCGCCGGCGGCGCTTGCGGCACCCGCATGCCGAAGCGAGAAAACGGTGCCGAGCGCGTCGTTCGACTCTGCATTCGCTGCGCCGTCGAGCAGGTCGGCAAAGAGCACATAGCGGCCCGCCGACGTCGCGCGCGCGGATTCGACACCAGGCGAGACCATGCCCGCGATCTCTGCACTGCGTTCGCATGTCACGGCCAGCACGTCCTGTGCAGCGGCATTGAGCGCCGTGTGATTCGAACGCGAGTGTACTGCACGGACGTCCTGCTGTCCGGCGATCGCACCCTGCGCGATGCGCTCGGCGATGAGCTTCACCGCCTGCGCGACTTCGTCGATCACGGCGCAAAGCCCGGCAGCGTCCGCGGCGTGCACGACCCCTGGCGCCTGCGAGCGGCGAGGAGCCAGATGCGCGGCGAGGAAACCCGACAGCGTCGGTTGGATAGCGCTCCCAGCGGCTGCGAATTCGTCGTTGTAGCGCTCGCCGCAGCGATCGTTCGCGACGCCGACGGGGAGCGCCTGTTCGCCTGGTTCAATTCGTGCATTCATCCTGACCTCGATCGTCCGTTGCTTGCGATGACGGCTGACAACCACAGTAAGCCAGCCAACTCCCGAGAGAAATTCAGATATTTTTATTTGCGCTTTAAGCGACGCTTATCTGTCGCTGGATGGAGTGCCGATCATGCTCAACCTGCTTCGCAACCTCACGCTGCGCCAGTTGCAAATCTTCTCGGCGGCTTCTCAATACGAGAGCTTCGCCCGCGCCGCGGACGATCTGCATCTGACACAGCCCGCCGTCTCCATGCAGATCAAGCAGCTCGAAGAGGCGATCGGGTTGCCGCTTTTCGAGCGCATCGGACGGCGAATCACGCTCACCGAGGCGGGCGCGACGCTGTCGCATCACGCGAAGCGGATTCTGGGCGACATCAGGGACGCCGAAGATGCGATGCGCTCGCTCTCATCGGCCGATAGCGGAACCGTCTCCATCGGTCTCGTCAGTTCGGCGCGATACTTCGTCCCTCGCCAGATCGCGCGCTATGCGGAGCGCCATCCGAAAGTCGATATCCGCTTCCTGATCGGCAAACGCGATGTGCTGCTGCGCCAGTTGCAGGACAACGCAATCGATCTCGCCGTGATGGGACGACCGCCCGTCGACTTCGACGCGCACTGCGAACCGCTCGCGTACAACCCGCATGTGATTGCCGCGAGCGTGACCCATCCGTTCGTCGATGCAGCGTGCTTCGACTTGCACGAATTGCGCCATGACACGTTTCTGATGCGCGACCCTGGCTCCGACTCGGCCGTCGTCGCGACCGAGATGTTCCAGCATCATCTCTTCACACCGGCCCGCACGCTGGCACTCGACAGCCACGAGACCGTCAAGCAGGCTGTGATGGCCGGCATGGGCGTGAGCGTGCTGCCGCTGCACACGCTGCGGCTCGAACTGCTCGCGCGCGAGGTGTCGGTTCTGCGCGTGAACGGCACGCCCATCGATCGCGTCTGGCACGTCGTCCACATGAACGCCAGGCAGCTGTCGCCGACCTGCTCGGCCTTCCGGCGTTTTCTGATCGAGAAAACGGGCGCATGGCTCGAAGGCCAATTCGCGGAGCTCACGCCACCCGCGCACGCTGCGAGTCCGTTCGTGCAGACATGAAGCAGAATGTCACCGATTCTGCACAAGGTCCGACTGCACACTTCCCTTCGCGACGGATGTTCTTCTGGAAGCGCACACTGCGCGTGCACACGGTCTTGCAGGCGCACATCGTTGCGTGCGTCACGTATGGCATGACGCTTGCGTTTCAGATGTCCGAGAAAGATGACCCGTCTTGGGATTGGGGAACGCGCATATGAGCCGATATGGCATCGCTGATTCGACGGCGAAGCACACCAGCATCGTCACCGTGAATGCTCCCGGACGCTTGCATCTGGGATTCCTCGATCCGGGCGCGTCGCTCGGCCGACGCTTCGGCAGTCTCGGGCTCGTGATCGACGGCATCAGCACGACACTCGACGCGCGCCTTTCCTCGGACGATGAGGATCACTACACGGCCGTGCCTTCTGCGCGCGATGAGTTGCCGCGCGTTCAAGCCCACATCGAAACGCTGCGCGATCTGACGGGCATCGATGCACCCGTCGATGTGCGATTGCGGCGCACGTTGCCCACTCATGCGGGCCTCGGGTCCGGCACGCAACTGGCGCTCACCGTCGGCCATGCGTTCGCCCGCCTGCATGGTCTCGACATGAGTGCAGCGCAGCTCGCGCCCGCTCTCGCGCGCGGCGCGCGTTCGGGTGTGGGTATCGCCGGGTTCGAGCGCGGAGGACTGATCGTCGATGGCGGTCCACGCGGGCCTGGTGTCTTGCCGCCTGTGCTGTCCCGCTTCGACTTCCCGTCTGCGTGGCGCGTGATGCTCGTCTTCGACGATTCACGCACGGGGCTCTCAGGGCCGGCGGAACGCGAGGCGCTCGCCGCGTTGCCGCCGTTTCCGCAGGCGCTCGCTGCGCACGCGTGTCACCTGACCCTGATGCAGATTCTGCCCGCCGTCGCCGAACATGAGTTCGCGCCATTCGCGCAGGGCGTGAGCGCGCTGCAGGACGGCATCGGCCGCTACTTCGCGAAGTCGCAAGGCGGCATCTACACGAGCCCCGATGTCGGACGCGTACTCGACTGGATCAGCGCGCGCTATTGCGCGGGCGTCGGTCAGAGTTCGTGGGGACCGACGGGCTTCGCGATCATGGAATCGCAGGAAGAAGCAGAACACGCGTTGCGCTCAGCGCGTGACGCGAAAGCGAGTGGGGCCGGGCTGCGAGTCGAGATAGTCAGTGGACTCAACTCGGGCGCCACCGTCAGCTGGGCGTCCGCCCAGGATTGATCCATCCTGTTTGCCGAGGAAACATGGAACGCCAACACATTCTCCACATGTTCACGCCTGGACGGCAGATGAGCCCATTCGACGTGAACATGGCCATCGATGCCGGATACCAGGTCGTCGTGCCGTATACGGGTGTCGATGTAAAGATGATCGGTCCGCTCACCCAGGACGCGATTTTCTCGCGCGGCCCCAAGGGCGTCGCGCACACGGGCATCTTTATCGGCGGACGCGAGGTGATGCTCGCGACGGACATGCTGCGCCTGTCTCGCGAAGCGATGATGCCGCCGTTCGAAATCTCCGTGTTTGCCGACCCCAGCGGATCGTTCACGACGGCAGCCGCACTCGTCGCGAGCGTCGAATGGCAACTGCGCAGCGCCTTCGATACCGGCCTCGACGGCAAGCGCGTTCTCGTGTTCGGCGGAACGGGTCCCGTCGGCCTGATCGCGGGCTTGCTCGCTGTACAGGCGGGCGCGCGCGTGACGCTGGCGAGCAGCCGTGGGCTCGCCGCCGCGCGCGACGCATGTGAGCGCGCCGGGGCGCATTTCGGCGCCGCACTCGAAGGCGCCGATGCGAGCACGGCGGACGCGCTCGATTCGACCTTGAAGTCCATCGACGTCGTCTTCGCGACGGCCGCCGCCGGTGTCGAAGTGATGAGCGCTCAGCAGGTGAACCGCGCGGCGCGCCTGCTCGTCGCCGCGGATGTCAACGCGGTGCCGCCCGCAGGCATCGCAGGCGTCGGCGTGATGGACAACGGAAAGCGCATCGGTCAGCACGGCGCGCTCGGCATCGGCGCGCTCGCGATCGGCAACGTCAAATATGAAGTGCAGCAGCGGCTTTTCATGCAGATGCTCGCGTCGAAGCAAAAGATCTATCTGGGCTTCGAGGATGCGCTCGAGATGGCCCGGCGCGTCGTCACCGAACGTTCGTCGCTCGCTGCGGCTTGATGTCGACATGGCGCCCGCCGTCGTCGTCGCCGCGCGCGGCGACTATCACATCCATCGACACCATCAGGAAGCCAGGCCATGCAGACCTCCTCCTCCCTCGCTGAAGTAGCGCCAAGTTCGTCTTTTCTGAGCGTCAATACGCTCGTGCGGCCATTGATCGCCAGTCTGCTCGAACGGCAGGCGGAACTGGGCATCGAGGTCCGGCGCGACGAACGCGGCGTCACGATCGTCGATGCGGGCATCGATGCATCGGGCAGCGTCGCCGCGGGCATCGCGATCGGCGAGATCTGCATGGGCGGTCTTGGCCGCGTCGCGCTGCGTACCGCCGCGTCACGCAACGCGGCCGACGAATGGCCGACGTTCGTCGAAATTGCCAGTGCGCAACCCGTTCTCGCTTGCCTCGCGTCGCAATACGCGGGCTGGAGTCTCGCGGCGAGCAAGGACGAAACGGGCGGCAAGCAGTTCTTCGCGCTCGGCTCGGGACCGGCGCGCGCGCTCGCCTGCAAGGAACCGCTTTTCGACGAACTGGATTACCGCGACGTCGTGGCCACGGGCTGTCTCGTGCTCGAAGTGGACCGTATGCCGCCCGCCGTCGTCATCGACAAGATCTTGCGCGACTGCAAGTTGCAGCCGCGCAATCTCACGTTGATCCTTACGCCGACCGCGAGCCGTGCGGGCACCACGCAAGTGGTGGCGCGTGCGCTCGAAGTCGCGCTGCACAAGGCGCACGAACTCGGCTTCGCGCTCGACGGCATTCGCGAGGGCTGCGCGAGCGCGCCGCTGCCGCCGCCCGCGCAAGACCCCGTCGATGCGATGGGCCGCACCAATGACGCGATCCTGTACGGTGGCCGTGTCCATCTCACCGTGACGGGCGGCGACGACGCCGCGCGAGATCTCGCGCGACGCCTGCCCTCATTGGCATCGAAAGACTTTGGCCGCCCGTTCGCGGAGGTATTCAAGGAATACGAATACGACTTCTACAAGATCGATCCCGCGCTCTTTGCGCCTGCCGAAGTGTGGGTGAGCAATCTCAGCACAGGCCGAACCTTCCACGCGGGTGCTACGCGCTTCGATCTTCTGCGTCCGCTGTGGCTCGATGAAGTCTGAGAGGTTTGACATGACAGGCACCCCGCTCGCTGTCGCGATCATGACGGATGAGACCGGCTGGCATACGTCGCGCCTCAAGCGGGCGTTGCGTGAGCGTGGCGCGCTTGGCCGCTGCGTCGATCTGGCCGACTGCCGCTTCGACACTACGCACGCGCCGCATGGCCTCGCGATACCCGGCTACGGACGCGGACTGCCCGATGCCGTCATCGTGCGCGGCATCGCGGGCGGCACGTTCGAGCAGGTCACCGTGCGGCTGGGCATCCTGCACGCGCTTCGGGAACTCGGCGTGCCCGTCTACAACGACGCGCGCGCGATCGAACGCAGCGTCGACAAGTCGATGACCACGTTTTTGCTGCATCGCGCGGGCATTCCGACGCCGCCAACCTGGGTCAGCGAATCCGCGCCGTTCGCGCAACGCGTGCTGATGCGAGAATGCGCGAAAGGCCACGACATCGTAATGAAGCCGCTATTCGGCTCGCAAGGAAAAGGCATTGCGCGAGTCGGCGCAAGCAGCGAAGGTTGTGAACCGCTGCCTGCATTGAACGCGTATGGGCAGCTTGCGTATCTGCAGCGTTTCGTCAGGCCCGTCAGCGAGCCCGGCTATGACTGGCGCGTGATGGTGATCGGCGGGAAGGCCGTGACCGCGATGCGCCGGATCAGCGAACATTGGGTGCATAACGTCGCGCAAGGCGGACGTTGCGAAGCGGCAGCGCTCAGCGAACCGCTCGCCACGCTCGCCCAACGCGCGAGCGCCGCGCTCGGACTCGACTATGCGGGCGTCGATCTCATTCCATGCGACGACAATCCACTAGGCGCGACCGTCATCGAAGTCAACGGTGTGGCTGCCTGGCGCGGGCTGCAGTCGGTGACGCCGTTCGATATCGCCAGCCGCATCGTCGACGATCTGCTGAGCCGGCGCATGGCGCTCGTGCAAGGCACAGGCAACGTCAAGGAAGTCGCATGATGCCCGACACGGACATCGATACGATCGCTGACGCCTGGGCGAGCGCATCGAACGCGCAGTGAGCATGTCGCTGCTTCCTCTCGTGCGTTGACGTCACGGCCAGCGCACAGTCCGTTCGATCGTCACGCCCACCGCCTTCACGTTGGCAAACTTGCGAGGCTTCGCCAGCGAAACGCGAACCCAATGCGCGCCGAAGTCGACGAGCAGCATCTGCGCGATCGTTTCCGCCAACGCCTCCAGCAATTGCAGCTTGTGCGTCGCGAGCAGCGATTGCAGCGCCGTGTGCACCTTGCTGTAGTCGATGGTATCGCCGATGCGATCCGTGTCGCACGCGTGACTGTGCGGCACGCCTGCCCACAGGTCGATCCGCACCGGCTGCAGATTGGTCAGCTCGTCCGGGTCGATGCCGATGACCGTATCGCCCTCGAAGCCTTCGATAAAGATCACATCCATTTCGGACGCAGCGAGATGTGGCCGCTCAAGCACGTTTTTGTCGATGACGTTCATCTGGGTTCCTTATGGTCGGTTCGTCGGTCGCTGTCATGCAAGAAGCGGCCCAGGCATGAATGTCGCAAGCGATCGGTGTAAATGCACTCGCACGAGCCCATGCGCATTGCGCGCACGGGCCGCAGCCCGGCAGTCGGCTGATCGAGAGGCGTCGCATTCTGTATCGCAAACTGAACAACCTGGCTGCATGATCGATGATGACGACGACGACCCACATCCTCCATACCGATACCGATGATGCCCCCGTCTCTGCCCGCTTCGCGTGGGCGATCACAGGCTCCGGACACGGGCTGGCCGAATCGCTTGACATCGCGGCCACGCTGCTGCCCCACGTCGATCTGTTCCTGTCGCGCGCGGCAGAAGAAGTGCTGCCGTTGTACAAGCTCGATCTCGCGCAACTCAAGGCGCGCTTTCGCGTGTTCCGCAATAACAGCGCGAGCGCCGTCCCCGTCGGCATGCTGTATGACGAGGGCCGCTATCACACGGTCGTCGTCGCGCCCGCCACCAGCAACACAGTCGCCAAATGCGCGTTCGGCATTGCCGACACGTTGCCGACCAACATGTTCGCCCAGGCCGGCAAGCTCGGCATCCCGGGCATCGTGTTCGCTTGCGACACAGAGCCCGTCGTCGTCACGAAGAGTCCGCTCGACTGGGTGGAACTGCGGCCACGCAATATCGAACTCGATAACGTCGAGCGATTGGCGCAGATCGACCATTGCCGTGTCGTGCGCTCGCTCGACGAATTGCGCGCGTCGCTCGACGCGCGCGTTGCCGAAAACCACATGACGTGCTGTGCGAGCGCCTGATGGAACACACCGTCTTTCTCACCGGCCGCCTCGCCCAGCCCGCGCTCGAACGCGTGCTGCACAGCCTCGCGCCCACGCCATTCAGTTGGGAGATACGCGAAATCGGCCTGCAGGTCGCGGCGCTCATGACGGCGGACATGATCCGCCGCCGCGTCGCAGCGCCGCTCGCGGCCGATCGCATGATCGTTCCCGGACGCGGGGGCAGCCACTCGAATGGGGATGCGCAACCCCGCGCGACGCAACCAACCTGCTCATGCAATGCGCCCGGCACCACTCGCAGAAAGGAAGCCTGACGATGATCCACGAAACCGTAGTCACGACGGTAACGCCCGACGGCACGCCGCACATCGCGCCGATGGGCGTACGCCATGAAGGCGACACGTTCATCCTGATGCCGTTTCTGCCGTCGGCCACCTACGACAACGTTGTGTTGACGGGCTGCGCCGTCGTCAACTTCACGACAGACGTCAGCGTGTTCGCCGGCTGTGTCACAGGCCGCCGCGCGTGGCCGACAGTCCCTGTCCACAACGTGCCGTGCGTGCGGCTCGACGATACGCTCGCACACGCCGAGCTGCGCCTCGTCTCGATCAATGGCGACCCGCGGCGCCCGACGCTCGTCATGCAATGCGTCGCGATGTGCACGAATGCGCCGTTTACCGGCTTCAACCGCGCGCAGGCCGCTGTGATCGAAGGGGCGGTCCTGGTCAGCCGGCTCGCGATGTTGCCGCGCGAGAAGATCGAGTCGGAAATTGCTTACCTTTCCATCGCCATCGGCAAGACGGCCGGTCCGTGCGAACAGCAGGCGTGGCAATGGCTAATGGAGGCAGTGAACGTCTTTTACGCGAGATCGGCTGCGGCCGCTCGAGTCTCAACCGAGGAGGCCTTATGATCCGTATGCTCGCCAGTGTGCGCAACCTCGACGAAGCGCGCGACGCCGCCAGAGCCGGCGCCGATCTGATCGATCTGAAAGAGCCGGCGGCGGGCGCGCTCGGCGCCGTTTCCGCGCCCCGGATCGCGCATCTCGTGCAGTCGCTGCGCGCGGAATATCCACACCTGCCCATCAGCGCGGCCATCGGCGATCTGCCGCCTGGAGATGACGCGTCGCTGGAATTTCGCGCGTCACAGGCGGGACGTTGCGGCGTCGACTATGTGAAGGCAGGCGTACCCGCCGATAGCGCTTCATTCGATACCGCATGCCGAACCCTCGCGTATATGCGCGGCCTTCACTGGAACATGGTGCCCGTTCTGCTGGTCGACAATGGCCTCGATCTGCGGCTGGTCGAACACGCGTGCGAACTGCGTTTTGCAGGGGTGGTGGTCGATACGGCCAGCAAGAAGCGCGGGAATCTCTTTCAATGCGTGCCGCTTGCCGTGCTCGACAGCATGGTGCAGATCGCGCGCGTGCACGACGTGATGGCGGGGCTGGCGGGCGCGCTGCTCGGCAAGCATGTACCGTTGATCCGCGCGCTGAGTCCCGACATCGCCGGTTTCCGCACGGCACTGTGCGATGGCCCGCGCACCGGCCGGCTCGATGCCGCACGCGTGCGCGATCTGCGTGCGCTCCTCGCAGGGTCGACACGTATGGCAAACCCCGCGACAAATCCAGCCACCAACGATCCGGGCGTCGAAGTCGCCGCTCAGTCCGCGGTTGCATGAAGCAGCCGGTCGCGTACGCGCAACGCGTCGCTCCTGTTGACGAGATCGACGGGATACGACGCGTCGCGGGTGAAGCCGGCAAATGACGCGTCGACGATGCCGAGCGCCGCGTATTCGTCGATCGAACACGCGGGTTCGATCTCGCACGACTTCACGATCACCAGACGCTCTGCATTCAGCCGGTTCGCGAGCCATGCAGCGAGGCTGTCGGAGGTCACGTCCCAGCTGGTCAGCCGGTTGGCTTCCTGGAATAGCAGATCGAGCGGCGCCCACACGGCGGCGCGGCCCGCGTGCAACGCGGCGCGAATCTGCGCGTCCGTCGCGGCGATCACGAGACGCCGGCACAGGCCCCGCATCATTACCGCGTATTGCGCCATCCCCAGCACGGCCATGTTGTGCGCGGCGACGTCGTCGAAACCCCAGATGTCCTGATGCTCGCGTGTCTGATCCGCGAATCCGCCACCGCCCGGCACGATCACGACCCGTCCGCGGCCGAACTCGCTCAGATGCGCGAGCCATTCTCCCAGCAATGGATCGCGGCTCAGACTGCCGCCAATCTTGACCACCCACATAGGCGCTCCGTGTGCGCAAGTGCTGAGATTTCAAACGGCCGCGTCGGCAGTGCGACGTTCGTCCGCACGCAGCAGCGCGACAGCCACGGCGGGCGCGCAGACCTGTGCCCAACGAGCGGCCGTCTCGTCGGCTTCCGTGAGCGACGCAAACGTAATCACGTCGCGCCCGAACTGGGTCGCCAGTTCATCCGCGAGGAATGCGCCGCAGCCTGCCGATACGAGCACGACGTCATGCGCGAGGCCGACGCGTCCGAGCACTTGCGCGAGATTCGTCGACAGATGCGCAAGCTGCGCGTTGCGCCATTCGCGGGCGAAGCTGTCCCAATCCGCCATCGACGCGTCGCGTGCATCGCGCCCGATCATCCGTGCAAGACGCTGGCAGCTCGCGATGGGGTCCTTCGCGGCACCGTCGGCGGCGGGATGCTGGTCGTGCAGCGGATCGAGTTCGCCTGTCAGCCGGTAGACATCGGCCGTCGTCGCGAAAAGTTCATTCATCACGTTGTGAGGCTCGCCACGAAAGCGGATGCGCTGCGAGAGCGCGCACAACGGCGTGCGCACAACGCCCTGATAAACGAGTTCACGGGATCTGAGCCGCGCCGCGTCGTCCTTCCCGCGCGAGACGAGCACGCCGTCGCGGACCGCGATGAAATCCGTGGTGGTGCTGCCGATATCGACGAGCACGGCGGCAGGCACGCGCGCCGCGATCAATGCCGCCGTCGCATGCCAGTTCGCGGACGCAACATCGGCCCAATGGTCCGCGACGGTTTCGTATGGCTGCCATCCCGAGCGCCCCGCGTAGAACGACGCACGCTGACCGAAACGGCTTGCAAATCTCTGCGCCAGCGCGGCCACACCTGCCTCGCGGTTGGCGAAAACGTCCGCCATTTCGCCGCTCATCGTCACCGCATGTTCGGCGTCGCCGTGATCGGTCCAGCGTTGCGCCGCTGCGTCGAATACGGCATCCAGATTCGCGACGCCTTGCCAGAGCGGACAGGCCCATTGCCTCACCTCGCACACGCGCCCCGCCTCGACGCGCGCCGCCTTCACATGCGCGCCGCCGATGTCCCAGCCGATCACGAGGTCACGCGGCATAGCGTCTCCGATCGAAGTCATCGCCCAGTCCGAAATGTTCCGCGACCACGCTCGCGGCGATGTTGGTATCGAGGAGGTCGGCAAGCGCCGGGTAGGCGCACGTCACCCGCGGATTGATCTCGATCACGATCGGCCCGCGTTGCGGATGCCACACCAGATCGATGCCGACGAACCCCGCGAGCCCTGGCAGCGCGCGCGCCACACGCGCGGCGAGCGACCTGAACGCCGACGCTTTTTCGCTCGACAACGAAACGGCGTTCGCCGTCAGTCCTTCGTAGGCGACCTGTCCATCGCATATGCCGATATGTTGCCGGTTGATGCCGATAAGCTCGGCATGACCGCGCGTGCAAAGCAGCGAAAGACTGAGCGCCTCGCCGCTGATCCACTCTTCGAGCGTGACGCGCTCGCGCGCCGCGACACGGCGCAGGAATACATATTCGGCCATCCGATAGTCGTGAAAGAGAAGAGTATCGACGGCACCCGCGCCATCGTCGGGTTTGACGACCCAGGCGCTTGCGTTGCACGCGACTTCGAGGGGCGCCTCCACCGACCACGCGCGCGGCGTCGCGATGCCAGCCAGCGCAAGATAGCGTGCCGTGCGTCCCTTGCTGCTCGCGATATGCAGCGTCGCCGCGTCGCAGCCGATCCATCGTGAAGGCTCGACGGCCTCGCACAGCGTGCTCAACACGCCGTCCGTCTCGGGCGCGATCACCCATACGGCGTCGTGACGGCGCGCTTCGGCTGCGAGAAAGCGCGATAGCGGTATCGCAAACGGCGCGGGACACCAATCGATTGCGAGCGCCGCGTCCGTCGCGTCGTGCGCTTCATCATGGCCTGCAACGCAGGTCAGCGCGACATGGCCGGAGCGCGCCAGATCGCGCGCAACGGCATCGCGCATCGCCCTGCCCTGCATCCGCAGTTCCACTGACACGCATCGATCGGCGTAACGATCGGCATAACCATTGCCGCTGAGATATTCGTACAACAGGATCTTCTTCATCGCTCGCTTCCCGTGCAGGTCAATGCGCCTCGCGTTCGGCACATTCATGTTCCATGCCACCGGTCGGCGCGCTGCGTGCGTGCCATGGCGCTCGTGCTGACCTCGCCCTTCGCGATCACACGACGCGTGACAGTCTGCATCGCACGCGGCGCAAAACACATCGCATTCGAGCTATGCATCCATGTCGCCGGAATCGCGCTGGCTGATGCAATCGAAGGCACGATGCCGCTTCAACGCCGATGGCATATGAGTTGCTGATAGGCGGCCATGACCTCGATCAGTTCTCCTACCTCCTGGACGTGTCCGTTCTGCCCGCTTTTATGCGATCGGCTTTCGATCGGCGCGGACGCGACGTTGACGCTGAACGGCACCGACTGTCCGCGTGCCACGCGCTCGCTTGCGCAGTTCGGCACACGTCCTGCTCACGTGCAGCCGGTGCGCGACGGCAAGCGCGTGGCTCTCGACGATGCGATCCGCGTCGCGGCCCAATGGCTCGCCGTAGCCAGGCAGCCGTTGTTCGCGGGCATGGCCACCGATGTGGCAGGCACGCGCGCGCTGTATCGGCTCGCTAACGCAAGCGCTGCCATCATCGATCATGCACATGGCCGCTCGTTGATGCGTGCGCTGACGGCGATGCAGGATCGTGGCGCGTTCACGACTACGCTATCCGAAGTGCGCGCGCGCTCGGACCTGATCGTCTGTTTCGCGTCGACACCCACGGCGAGATACCCGGACTTCTTCAAGCGCTGCGGGATCGGCGTAAAGCCTGCCGATGCAACGGGTCCAACGCAACGCGACGTGATATTCGTCGGCTGCGATGTCGATGCGGACCTCGCACGCATCGCGCAGCCAGCGACGGTTTCGCAACGCGCGATTCCGTCGCAAGGCGATCTGTATGAGACCGTTGCGCTTCTGAACACGCAAATCGATTGGCTTCTGAAAGACAGGCCGATGCCGGGCAACGCGTGCGCGCTCGAATCATTAGCCGCTCAGATGCTTGCGGCGCGTTACGTCACGCTCGTCTGGAATACGGCCGATCTGCCCGGCGATCATGCGGCACTGCTGGTCGAAGCACTGGACCGTCTCACGAAGTCGATCAACGTCAAGACGCGCGCAGGCACGCTCGCGCTTGGCGGAGACGACGGCGCGGCCACCGTCAACCAGACGCTGACGTGGATGTCGGGTCTGCCGTTACGCACGGGCATTCATCGGAGCGGCCTCGAACACGATCCGCATCGCTATGACACGGCACGGCTGCTGGACGAGCGTGCCGTCGATACGCTCGTGTGGATCGCCAGTTTCAACGCCGATCTGCCGCCGCCGCAGACCGACATGCCGACGATCGTGCTCGGTCATCCCCGCCTCGCGTCGGTGTGCGCGGATCGCCACGGGCCCACGCTGTTCATTCCCGTGTCGACACCGGGCATCGGTTCCGCCGGTCATCTGTTCCGCGCGGACGGCGGTGTCGTACTGCCGCTCGTGCCCATTTATGACGATACGTTGCCCACTGTCGCGCACGTCGCCGGACAGATCGCCCGAGCCCACGCCGCGCTGCATTCCACAGCGCGATCGGTGCCACTAGTGCCAAAGGAGCCCGCCCGATGAGCACGTTCCGCTTGCGCGGTGGCCGCGTGTTCGACCCCGCTTCATGCATCGAAGGGCAGATCAAGGACATCTGCGTGCGCGACGGCAAGATCGTCGATTTGCATGAACAGGAGCCCGTCGATTGCGAATACGACGCGTCGGGCATGATCGTCATGGCGGGCGGCATCGACATGCACTCGCATATCGGCGGCGGCAAGGTGAATCTCGCACGCCTGCTGATGCCGGAAGATCATCGCGGCCGCATCGCGTCCGACAATGCGCTCGAACTTGCCTCGTGCGGCGACTGCACGCCGGGCACGCTCGCAACGGGCTACCGATACGCAGAGATGGGCTATACGGCCGCGTTCGAGCCGGCGATGATCGCGTCGAACGCGCGTCATACGCACCTCGAAATGGGTGACACGCCGATCATCGACCACGGCGCCTATGTGATGCTCGGCAACGACGACCTGTTCCTGCGCATGCTGGCCGGAAACGCCGACTACGAGCGCATGCGCGATTACGTCGGCTGGTCGATCAACGCGAGCCGCGCGCTCGGCGTGAAGGTCGTCAACCCTGGTGGCATCTCGGCGTTCAAGTTCAACCAGCGCAGCCTCGATGTCGACGAACATCACGCGCACTACGGAGTCACGCCACGCGACGTGCTGCGTGTGCTCTCTCGCGCGCTCACCGACCTCGGCGTGCCGCATCCGTTGCATGTTCATGCGAGCAATCTCGGCGTGCCTGGCAATATCGACTCGACGCTCGCCACCATCGACGCGCTCGAAGGTCTTCCCGGCCATCTCACGCACATCCAGTTCCACAGCTACGGCAACGACGGGCCGAGGAAGTTTTCGTCGGCGGCACATCGCATCGCCGAGGCTGTCAACGCGAATCCCAACATCTCGATCGACGTCGGCCAGATCATGTTCGGTCAGACGGTGACGGCGTCGGGCGACACGATGAAGCAGGTCAGACAGGCCGCGTTCGCATCGCCGCGCAAGTGGATTGCGGGCGATATCGAATGCGATGCGGGCTGTGGCATTGTGCCGTTTCGCTACCGCGAGACGAGCTATGTCAACGCGCTGCAATGGACGATCGGCCTTGAACTGTTCCTGCTGGTGAAGAACCCGTGGCAGATCACGCTCACGACCGATCATCCGAACGGCGGTCCCTTCACCAGCTACCCGCATCTGATCCGCCTGCTGATGGACAAATCGTTCCGCGACGAACAACTGGCGAAGCTCCATCCCGATGTCGCGACGCAATCGCCGCTTGCGAGCCTCACACGCGAACTCGATCTCAACGAAATCGCGATCCTGACACGCGCCGCCCCCGCCCGCCTGCTGGGCCTCGCCGATCGCGGGCGGCTCGACGCGGGCGCGGCCGCCGATATCGCCGTGTACCGCGAGCATCCCGACCGCGAAGCGATGTTCCGCACGCCCGCCTTCGTGTTCAAGGACGGCGAACTGGTCGCGCGCGAAGGCCGCATCGTCGCGACGCCCGTGGGCGGCACCCATTACGTCGAGCCCGAGTTCGATCGCTCGATCGAAAAGGTGATCGAAGACTACGGCGACGCCTATCTCGCGACCAACCTTCGGCGCGCGCCCATCAGCCGCGATGAACTGTGCCTGTGCGGCAACGGCGGACGTCTGCTGCCCGCCGCGTGCGGCATGCACCGACAACCGCGTGCGGAGTCTGCGTCATGAGCATCGCGTCATCAGACACGGCATCCGTTGCCGAACGGCCGGCTGCGCCGCGCATCGTTCGGGGCATCTCGATCGACGACACGTTCGCTGAAGCATTTCCGATGAAGGCGACGCGCCTCATCGTGACGGCGCGCAATGCCGCTTGGGCGCGCAACGCGGCCATCGCGGCAACCGGCTTTGCGACATCGGTGATTGCATGCGGATGCGAGGCGGGCATCGAGCGCGAGTTGCCGCCCGACGAGACACCCGATGGACGGCCCGGCGTCGCCCTGCTGCTCTTTTCGATGTCCGGCAAGGAACTCGCGAAACAGGTCGAGCGACGCGTCGGACAGTGCGTGCTGACGTGCCCGACGACGGCTGTGTTCGGCGGTATCGCGGATGGCGAGCCCATTGCGCTCGGCAAGAATCTGCGCTTCTTCGGTGACGGCTGGCAGATCGCGAAGCTGATCGACGGGAAGCGCTTCTGGCGCGTTCCTGTGATGGATGGCGAATTCGTCGCGGAGGAAACGACGTCCGTCGTCAAGGGCGTGGGTGGCGGCAATCTGCTCTTCCTTGCGCGCGATACGGACGCCGCGCTCGTGGCTGCGCAAACCGCCGTGCAGGCGATGCGCAACGTGCCGAACGTGATCCTTCCGTTTCCTGGCGGCGTCGTGCGCTCGGGGTCGAAGGTCGGTTCGAAGTACGCGGCATTGCCCGCTTCGACCAACGACGCCTTCTGCCCCGGCCTCGCCGAACTCGCGCAACGCACGGAACTCGACCCGGACGTGCGCAGCGTGCTCGAAATCGTGATCGACGGATTGAGCGAGCCGGACGTGGCCGAGGCCATGCGCGTCGGCATCGACGCCGCGACGGGCGCAGAGGCCGGCGTAGAAAACGGTCTGGTGCGGATTTCCGCAGGCAACTACGGCGGCAAGCTCGGGCCGTTTCACTTCCATCTGCATCAGTTGTGCGATCAGTTGCCGGAGCCGCCGGAGGGCCGATGAAGCGCATCACGTTACGTCTGAAGCACGCACCCGCGTTGCGCATCGATGCACGCGAGCTTCTGCCCGCACGGCTCGTGCAGCTCGATGCAGGCGCAATCAGTGCGATCACGCTTTGGCACGGCGCAGAGCGGATCAGCGTCGGAGACCTGTTCGCGGTCGATATCGGCGAAACGAAGCGCGACGCCGCGCAACTTGTGTTCGAAGGCGATATGCAGCGCTTCGACCGGCTCGGCTCGCGCATGGATGCGGGCCATATCCTCGTCGATGGCAATGCGGGCGACTATGCAGGCACGCAGATGAGTGCGGGGACGATCATCGTCGAAGGTCATTGCGGGAGCTTCGCGGCCTGCGAACTGTCGGGCGGGCGTATCGAGATTCGCGGCAATACGGGCGATTTCGCGGGCGCCGCGCTGCCGGGCGACATGGACGGCATGCGCGGCGGCACGCTCGTGATTCACGGCGACGCGGGCGCGCGACTCGGCGACCGCATGCGTCGCGGAACGGTCATGGTCTTCGGTTCGACGGGCGCGTTCGTCGCGTCACGGATGGTCGCGGGCACCATCGCCATTGCGGGCGGCATCGGCGAACATCCGGCTTACGGGATGCGGCGCGGCGCCCTGCTGCTGCTCGACCCCGGCTGGTCCCCGACCCGGCGCTTCGCGGAAAACAGCAGCGATATCGACGTGTTCTGGCGGCTCCTCGTGCCGACGCTCGCGCGCGAGGGCGGTGCTTTTGCGATGCTGTCGCGCGATCAAGCGCCCCGGCGGCTGCGCGGCGATGTATCGGTTCAGGGCAAGGGAGAAATTCTGTTGCCCGGCTAAGCCTCCATCAATACCTGCTCGCCCGCCTCGTGCGCGCCGCTCACCAGGCTATCCCTGAACGCGGACGCGGCAGCAGAAAGCTGCTTGCTCTCGCGATGCACCAGGTACAGATACCGTACGATCGGAAAGTGCTCGACGTCGAGCACCTTGAGCCGCAGCGTTTCGAGTTCGGCCATGATCGTCGCGAGCGGAACGACTGACAGACCCATGCCCGCCTGCACGGCCCATTTGACGGCCTCGTTGCTGCTCACTTCCATACCCGGACGAAAACTGATGCGGTGTTCGGCAAAGAAGCGCTCCATCGCGCGGCGCGTGCCGGAACCGGACTCGCGCACGAGGAACGTCTCGCGTTCCAGCGCATCGAGCGCGATACGGCGCTCGCGCACGAGCGCGTGATCGGGCGGCGCGATCATCACGAGCGGATTCTTCGCCACACGCATGGCAGCGAGCCCTTGGCCTTCGGGCGGAAGCCCCATGATCGCGAGATCCGTCTGGTTGCTCGCGAGTTCGTTCAGCACGCACTCCCTGTTGCCGACCGACAGGCTCACCCTCACGCCCGGAAACGCGCGCGTGAACTTCGCGATCAACTGAAGCGCAAGCGGGTTGGCCGTGCCGCTCACCAGCGACACCTTCAGCTTGCCCTGCTTCATGTCGCGCAACTGGTCGAGTGATTCTTCGAGGACGGACAACTGCTGCTGGAGCAGCCGCGTATGGCTGTACAGCTCCTTGCCCGCCGCGGTCAGGAAGACGCGCCGCCCGATCTGCTCGAACAGCGGCATGCCGATGCTCGTTTCGAGCTGCTTCAGTTGTGACGAAACGCCGGGTTGCGTCAGGTGAAGCTCCTCGGCTGCGCGCGAAAAGCTCAGGTGGCGCGCGCTCGCTTCGAACACCCGTAGCTGACGCAAAGTCAGGTGCAGCATCTCGCTCTCTACCCTCCCGAACGCTCGGCCAAAACGACTTGATTTCACGCCTCAACTGTATCAGCCGGGTCTACGTCCGCAATGCCCAAGAGGAGGTACTCCGCGAGGCGCCACGCCCGTCCCGCAAGGCTCACAAACGAGGTTATGGGTCGGATAAGTAACCCGAATGAGTGTTTTGCGCGGCACGCCTCTACCATCGTTTCAACAGGAATGCAAAACGGACGAAACACAATCGGACGAACACACGGACGAAAGAGAGAGGTTCAAATGTTCAGCTACAAAAGCACGCTCGCCTTCACCGACCCGGAATTGAGCCATGCCATCGCAGCGGAAACGCAGCGTCAACAGGACCATATCGAACTGATCGCATCGGAAAACTACACGTCGCCCGCCGTGCTCGAAGCACAGGGATCGCAGCTGACCAACAAGTATGCGGAGGGCTATCCGGGTCGCCGTTATTACGGCGGATGCGAACACGTCGACGTCGTCGAGCAGCTCGCAATCGACCGCGCGAAGCAGCTGTTCAACGCCGAATATGCGAACGTGCAGCCGCATTCGGGATCGCAGGCGAATCAGGCCGTGTATCTGTCCGCGCTGAAACCCGGCGACACCATTCTCGGCATGTCGCTCGCGCACGGTGGACACCTCACGCATGGCGCGTCCGTGAACGTCAGCGGCAAGCTGTTCAACGCCGTTTCGTACGGCCTCAATCCCGATACGGAAGAAATCGACTACGAGGATGTGCAGAAACTCGCGCAGACGCATCGGCCGCGCATGATCGTCGCGGGCGCGTCCGCGTACTCGCTCGTGATCGACTGGCAGCGTTTTCGCACAATCGCCGACAGCGTGGGCGCGACCCTGCTCGTCGATATGGCGCACTATGCAGGGCTCGTCGCGGCGGGGCTTTACCCGAGCCCGGTCGGCATCGCGGACTATGTGACAACCACCACGCACAAGACGCTGCGCGGCCCGCGCGGCGGCCTGATTCTCGCCGGCGCGCAGCGAGCGAAGGCAATCGATTCGACGATCTTCCCCGGCATCCAGGGCGGCCCGCTGATGCATGTGATCGCGGGCAAGGCCGCCGCGTTGCGCGAAGCGATGACCGACGACTTCCGCGAATACCAGCAACAGGTGCTCGTCAACGCGCGGACCATCGCGCAGACGCTCCAGCAACGCGGCTTGCGGATCGTGTCGGGGCGCACCGATTCCCATGTGTTCCTCGTCGATCTGCGCGCGAAGAACGTGACGGGCAAAGAGGCGGAAGCCGCGCTTGGCCGCGCGTTCATCACGGTCAACAAGAACGCGATTCCGAACGATCCGCAAAAGCCCTTCGTCACGAGCGGCGTGCGCATCGGCTCGCCCGCCATCACGTCGCGCGGCCTGCGCGAAGCGGAAGCAGAACAGCTCGCGCATCTGATCGCCGATGTGCTCGACGCGCCGGGCAACGATCTCATGATCCGCCGCACAGCCGACGCCGTGCTCGCGCTCACCGCGAAGTTCCCCGTCTATCGCGACGCACCCGACGCGCTGCGCCACGACGCGCCCGCATCGCTGGACGACAGCGCGGCCGCAAGTCACACGGCCCGCTGAAATACGCAAGCCCTTCGAACGGATTCTCAAAGCCCATCACTCAAGGAGACAAACCATGTCGAATACTTCAGCCACGCGCATCCCCGGACGCAACATCCTCGCCGTCCCCGGCCCGACGAATATTCCCGACGCCGTGCTGCGCGCGATGGTCGTGTCGATGGAAGATCACCGCTCGACGAAATTTCCCGAACTCGCGCATGGACTGCTCTCCGATCTGAAGAAGATCTATCGGACAGACGAAGGCCAGCCGTTCATTTTCCCGTCGTCGGGCACGGGCGCATGGGAGGCGGCCCTCACGAACACGCTGTCGCCCGGCGACCGGCTGCTCGTGCCGCGCTTCGGCCAGTTCAGCCATCTGTGGGCCGACATGGCGCAGCGCCTCGGCTTCGATGTCGAGATTCTCGATGTCGACTGGGGCGAAGGCGTGCCCGTCGAACGGATCGCGGAGATTCTGAAGGCGGACCGCCAGCACACGATCAAGGGCATTCTCGCGTGTCACAACGAAACGGCAACGGGTGTGACGAGCGATATCGGCGCGCTGCGCCGCGCGATGGATGACACCCGTCATCCCGCGTTGCTGTTCGTCGATGGCGTGAGTTCGATTGGCTGCATCGACTTCCGCATGGACGAATGGGGCGTCGATCTGGCCGTGACGGGCTCGCAGAAAGGCCTCATGCTGCCTGCGGGCCTCGGCATCCTGTGCGTGAGCCAGAAGGCGCTGATGACAATCGGGCACGCGAAATCGCGCCGCTGCTACTTCGATCTCGCCGACATGGTGCGCGCCAACGCAACGGGCTACTTCCCGTACACGCCCGCCCTTTCGCTGATGTACGGGCTGCGCGCCGCGCTCGATCTGCTGTTCCAGGAAGGACTCGAAAACGTCTTCGCGCGGCATCACTATCTCGCGTCGGGCGTGCGCGCCGCCGTCACGGAGGGCTGGGGACTCGACGTGTGCGCGAAGGCGCCGAAGTGGCATTCGGATACGGTGTCCGCGATCGTCGTGCCGGAAGGGTTCAACGCCGCGCAGGTGATCGACACGGCGTATCGCCGCTACAACCTCGCGCTCGGCGCGGGGCTTTCAAAGGTCGCGGGCAAGGTGTTCCGCATCGGCCACCTTGGCGACCTCAACGAATTGATGCTCACGAGCGCGATCGCGGGCGCGGAAATGGCGATGCTCGATGCCGGTATCGACGTGCGTCCGGGCAGCGGCGTCGGCGCGGCCGGACAGTACTGGCGCACGCATGCGCCGGGCGCGCAGGCAGCGGCACAGCCTGCAACGCAGCCGGCCGCACAGCCCGCCGTGCGCCGCGTCGCCGCTGCCTGACGGCAGCGACCGCGGCGATCCGATGCACATGCGTCGGGTCGCGACTCTTCCCGCTCACATCACGGCACCCACGACATCATGCAACACGACATCGTCTTTCTCGACCGTTCCACGCTGAATGCCGACGTCCGGCGCCCGACGTTCGCGCATCGCTGGGTCCAGTACGCATCGACCTCGGAACACGAGGTCGCGCAGCGGCTCGAAGGCGCCAGCATTGCGATCACCAACAAGGTGCCGCTGCGGGCCAACGTGCTCGACAGGCACCCGTCGATCAGGATGATCGCGGTGGCGGCGACGGGCTACGACTGTGTCGATACGACGTACTGTCGCGAGCGCGGCATCGCCGTCGCGAACATTCGCGGCTATGCGACCCACACGGTGCCCGAGCACACGTTCGCGCTGATCCTCGCATTGCGGCGCAACCTGCTCGCCTACCGCAGCGACGTGCAGCGCGGACGCTGGCAAACGACGAAGCAGTTCTGCTTCTTCGATCACCCGATCCGCGATCTGCACGGCTCGACGCTCGGCATCATCGGCGGCGGCGCGCTCGGTCAGGGCACGGCTGAGATCGCGCGCGGCTTCGGCATGCGTGTGATCTTCGCCGCCCACGACTCAAAGCGCGCGCGCACGCCCGGTCTCGACTACGTGCCGCTCGACACGCTGCTGCGCACGTCCGACGTGATCTCGCTGCACACGCCACTCACGCCCAGCACACGCAATCTGATCGGACTGGACGAGTTGCGCATCATGAAGCGCGACTGTCTGCTGATCAATACGGCGCGCGGCGGGCTCGTCTGCGAGGCCTCGCTGGTCACGGCGCTCAAGGAAGGGCTGATTGCCGGGGCAGGCTTCGACGTGCTGAGTCAGGAGCCGCCCGTCGCGGGCAATCCGCTGCTCGAACTCGATCTGCCCAACTTCATCCTCACACCCCACGTTGCGTGGGCCTCCGACGACGCGATGCAGTCGCTCGCCGACCAGCTCATCGAGAACATCGAGGCATTCGCGCGCGGCGAGGCTCGCAATCTCGTGATCTGACGGCCACGGAGCCACGCAGGAACACGCAACGGAAAACAGCAACGGAAACGAGCAACGGAAACGAGCAATACCACGGAGACATCGACATGGACATTCACGAGTATCAGGCCAAGGATCTGCTGGCTGGCTTCGGCGTGCCGATCCAGCGCGGCGCGGTCGCCTACACGCCGGATCAGGCGGTCTATTGCGCGACGGAACTCGGCGGCTGGCACTGGGCCGTCAAGGCGCAGATCCATTCGGGCGCGCGCGGCAAGGCGGGCGGCATCAAGCTGTGCGAGACCTATCACGACGTGCACGAAGCGGCGACCTCGCTGTTCGGCAAGCATCTGGTGACGGCGCAAACGGGACCGGAAGGCAAGGTCGTCGAGCGTGTGTACGTCGAAGTCGCGGAGAAGTTCGAACGCGAGATCTATCTCGGCATCGTGCTCGACCGGAAGGCGGAACGCGTGCGCGTCATCGCTTCGTCGCAGGGCGGCATGGATATCGAAGAGGTCGTGCGGACGAACCCGGAAGCCGTGCTTCAAACGGTGGTCGAGCCCGCAGTCGGCTTGCAGCTCTTCCAGGCGCGTGAGCTCGCTTTCGGCCTTGGCCTGAGCATCAAGCAGGTGAGCCGCGCCGTCTCCGCGATCATGGGCGCGTATCGCGCGTTTCGCGATCTCGACGCGACGATGGTCGAAATCAATCCGCTCGTCGTGACGGCTGACGATCGCGTGATCGCCCTCGACGCCAAGGTCTCGTTCGACGACAACGGCCTGTTCCGCCACCCGCACGTGTCGGAGATGCGCGACGCGGCGCAGGAAGATCCGCGCGAAGCGGAAGCCGCGCAGTTCGGCCTGAACTACGTCGGGCTCGACGGCGACATCGGCTGCATCATCAACGGCGCCGGCCTCGCGATGGCGACCATGGACACGATCAAGTACGCAGGCGGCGAGCCGGCCAACTTCCTCGACGTCGGCGGCGGCGCGTCGCCCGAGCGCGTGGCGGCCGCGTTTCGCCTCGTACTGTCCGACCAGAACGTGTCGGCCGTGCTCGTCAATATCTTCGCCGGCATCAATCGCTGCGACTGGGTCGCCGAGGGCGTCGTGCTGGCGGCACGCGGGCTGAGAGTGCCCCTCGTCGTGCGGCTCGCGGGTACGAACGTCGAAGAGGGACGACGCATCATCAAGGAAAGCGGCCTGCCCATCATCGCGGCTCAATCGCTGCTGGAGGCGGCGCAAAAGGCCGTCGAGGCCGCCAAGGCGCATCGCGCACGCCAGGCCGGCAATCACAGATAAGGAGAACGGACATGAGCATCCTGATCGACGAAACCACCCGTGTGATCGTGCAAGGCTTCACGGGCGACAAGGCATCGTTCCACGCGAAAGAGATGATTGCGTACGGAACCAACGTGGTCGGCGGCGTGACGCCGGGCAAAGGCGGGCATCGGCATCTCGAGCGCCCCGTATTCGACACCGTGAAAGACGCCGTGCGCGAAACGGGCGCGACGGCAAGCCTCGTGTTCGTGCCGCCGCCCTATTGCGCCGATGCGATCATGGAAGCCGCCGACGCAGGGCTGAAGCTCGTCTGCGTCATTACGGACGGCATTCCGGCTCAGGACATGATGCGCGTCAAGCGCTATCTGCTGCGCTATCCGAAGGAAACCCGCACGATGGTGGTCGGCCCGAACTGCGCGGGCATCATCAGCGCCGGACGCGCGATGCTCGGCATCATGCCGGGGCACATCTACGGGCGCGGCAATATCGGCATCGTGTCGCGCTCGGGCACGCTCGGCTACGAAGCCGCCGCGCAGCTCAACGCGCTCGGCCTCGGCGTCACGACGAGCGTGGGCATCGGCGGCGATCCCATCAACGGCAGCTCGTTCCTCGATCATCTGAAGCTGTTCGAGCAGGACCCGGAGACCGAGGCCGTCGTGATGATCGGCGAGATCGGCGGACCGCAGGAAGCGGAAGCCGCGAAGTGGGTCAGCGAGCATATGACGAAGCCCGTCGTCGGCTATGTGGCCGGTCTCACGGCGCCGAAGGGACGGCGCATGGGGCACGCGGGCGCGATCATCTCGGCAGCGGGCGACAGTGCGGCCGAGAAAGCGGAAATCATGAAGTCCTACGGCCTCTCAGTTGCGCCCAGCGCATCCGAGCTGGGTTCCACCGTTGCCTCCGTGCTCGAAGACAATGTCGCGCGCCGCGTTGCCTGACTGGGGCTACGGCATCGACACACAGCCCGACTCGCCGCGCGTCGAGGCTGTGCGCCCCCTCCATGCGGGCAGGCACGCCGACGCCGACGGGCTGCACAAGCTCTCGGCTGCGTCGGCGTCGCTGCCCACGCTCAGCGCGGACGACTATGAACACGCCGTGATCGACCTGCTGTCGGAACTGTTGCGCGACATTGCGCGCGTCCGTCAGCCTGAAGTCGAACGCACGCTGCGCGGCGAGTCCGCGCACGAATCGATGAGCGAGCTGATGCGCGAGCGGATGGACGACCGCACCGCGCGCGTCGTGCTGCGGCGCATGCTGCAGGCACAGGGCATGTGGTTCCAGCTGCTCAGCATCGCCGAGCAGAGCACCGCAATGCGCCGGCGCCGCGAGATCGAAATCGATGGTGGCTATGACCGGCTGCCCGATTCGTTCGCGCGCGTGATTGCCGAAGTCGCCGGCGCGGGCGTTCCCGCCGGCGAAGTGCGCGACGCGCTCAGTCATATGAAAGTGCGCCCCGTGCTGACGGCCCACCCGACGGAAGCGAAGCGCGTCACGGTGCTCGAAATCCACCGGCGCATCTACCGGCGCCTGATGGAACTCGAATCGCCGCGCTGGACGCCTCGCGAACGCTACACGCTGATCCTCGCGCTCAGGAACGATATCGAGCTGTTGTGGATGAGCGGCGAGTTGCGGCTCGAAAAGCCCACGGTTGCGCAGGAAGTCGCGTGGGGCCTGCACTTCTTCGGCGAGACGCTGTTCGAAGCCGTGCCGCTGCTGTTCGACAAGCTGCAGGGCGCGCTCGAGCGCCACTATCCGGGCGAGCGCTTCGACATGCCGCGCTTCTTCCAGTTCGGTTCGTGGATAGGCGGGGACCGCGACGGCAATCCGTTCGTCGATGACGGCGTCACGCGTGCGACGCTGCACGAGAACCGGCTGGCGTGTCTGAAGCGCTATCGGCTGCGTCTCGCCGAACTGGCGCAGATGCTGAGCATCACATCCGAGGCGCTGCCCGTGCCGGACAGTTTCCATGAGGCACTGGCGCGCGCGCTGATGGCGAGCGGCGAACCCACGTCGATTGCATCACGCAACCCGGGCGAACTGTTCCGCCAATATCTGACGTGCATCTTGCGCCGCCTCGATGCGACGCTCGCCAACGCGAGCCGTCCTGCCGATGGCGCGCCCGTTCAGGGCGGCTACACGAGCGCCGACGAGCTTGCGGCCGACCTGCTCGTCATCGAGCAGACGCTCTTCGCGACGCAAAGCGGTCAACTCGCGCGGATGCTCATACGGCCGTTGCGGCACGAAGTGGAGACGTTCCGCTTCAGCACCGTGCAGCTCGACCTGCGTCAGAACACGACGATCATCGAGCAAACGCTGCGCGCGTTGTGGCGCGCGACCTGCGGCACGTCCGGCGAGCCGCCCGCGAGCGATTCGCTTGAATGGAAAGCGTGGCTCCTCAGCGAACTCGGTCAACCATCGGACAGCGAAGCGGAACGCGAGCGCCGTTTCCAGTCGCTGCCGCCCGAAGAGGCACAGACGCTGCAGATTTTCCGCACCGTGCGGGAGATGCGCCAGCAGGTGGATCGCAACGCGTTCGGCGCGTTCATCCTGAGCATGACGCATCGGGCGAGCGATGTGCTCGGCGTCTATCTGCTTGCGAAGGAAGCCGGTCTCTTTTCCGACGCAGCGGGAACGGAAAGCTGCACGCTGCCCGTCGTGCCGTTGCTCGAAACCATCGACGACCTGCGCCGCGCGCCTGAAATCCTGCGCGAACTGCTGGCCGTGCCGATGGTCCGCCGCAGCATCCGCGCGCAAGGCGGCGTGCAGGAGATCATGATCGGCTACTCGGATTCGAACAAGGATGGCGGATTCTTCGCGAGCAACTGGGAGCTGTCGAAGGCGCAGACGAAGATCAAGCGGCTCGGCGACGAACTCGGCATCGCGATCGCGTTCTTCCATGGACGCGGCGGTTCCGTGAGCCGGGGCGGCATCCCTGCCGGCCGCGCGATTGCCGCATTGCCCGCCGGTTCCGTCAACGGACGTTTTCGCGTGACCGAACAGGGCGAAGTGGTGTCGTTCAAATACGCGAATCGCGGCACGGCGCAGTATCACGTCGAGTTGCTGGCGTCGAGCGTGCTCGAACACACGCTGAAGTCCGAACGCGAAGAAGCGCTGCTGCCCAAGGGCGAATTCGACGAGGCGATGGAAGCGCTCTCTGGCGCGTCGCGGGCCGCGTACGCGAAGTTCATCGAGCAGCCCGGCATGCTCGCGTATTTCCAGGCGGCGAGCCCGCTCGAAGAACTGTCGATGCTCAACATGGGCTCGCGCCCTGCCCGCCGCTTCGGTGCAAAGAGCTTGCAGGATCTGCGCGCGATTCCGTGGGTGTTCGCCTGGGCGCAGAACCGTCACGCGCTGACGGGCTGGTACGGCGTGGGCAGCGCGATCGAAGGCTTTCTTTCCGTGCGTCAGGACCGCGGACTCGATCTGCTGCGGCGGATGTTCGACGAATCGCGGCTGTTCCGGCTCGTCATCGACGAAGTAGAAAAGACGCTGGCCCAGGTGAACCTCGACATTGCGCGCGAATACGCGAGCCTCGTACGGGACGAGCAGATTCGCGACAGGATCTTCGCGCAGATCGAAGCCGAATACCGGCTCACCGTGAAGATGGTGAATCGGGTGACGGGTTCGTCGGGAGTGGGCACGCGCTTTCCTAAGTTCAGCGCCCGCCTCGAGCGGCGCCTGCCCGCCATCGACCTCGTCAGCCGCCAGCAGATCGAACTGCTTCGCCTCTACCGTTCGGCGCAGACGGAACGGCAGCGGCGCGCGTACCAGGTGCCGCTGCTGCTGTCGATCAACTGCATCGCATCGGGGTTCGGCGCGACGGGCTGAACGCCCGTTGCCCGTCGTCGATACCCGCCCTCCATAACGTGCCCATAGGAGAAACCCATATGAGCTTCACCGCCATCGAGCCGGCCAAAGCGCGGCTGCATCGTTCCGAACTGGCCGTCCCCGGCTCGAATACCGCGATGTTCGAAAAGGCCGCGCGCTCGGCCGCCGACATCGTCTTCCTCGACTGCGAAGACGCCGTCGCGCCGGACGACAAGGAGCAGGCGCGCAAGAACATCATCGAAGGGCTCAACGAGATCGACTGGGGAACCAGGACGATGATGGTTCGCATCAACGGTCTCGATACGCACTACATGTATCGCGACGTGGTCGATATCGTCGAGGCATGTCCGCGTCTCGACATGATCCTGATTCCAAAGGTCGGCGTGGCCGCGGACGTCTACGCCGTCGACATGCTCGTCACGCAGATCGAAGCCGCGCGCGGGCGCGCGAGGCGCATCGGCTTCGAAGTGCTGATCGAAACGGCGCTCGGCATGGCGAACGTCGAGAGCATCGCGCAATCGAGCCGGCGTCTGGAGGCGATGTCGTTCGGCGTCGCGGACTATGCGGCATCGACACGCGCGCGCACGACGGTAATCGGCGGCGTGAATCGCGACTACGGCGTGCTCACCGACAGGAACGAGCGCGGCGAGCGCGATTACTTCTGGAGCGATCAATGGCATGCCGCGCAAACGCGCATGATGGTCGCATGCCGCGCTTATGGGCTGCGTCCCATCGACGGTCCGTTCGGCGACTTCAGCGATCCCGACGGCTACGATGCAGCCGCGCGCCGCGCAGCCGTGCTGGGCTACGAGGGCAAGTGGGCGATCCATCCGTCGCAGATTGAACTCGCCAATCGCGTGTTCACGCCCGCCGAAGCCGAAGTCACCAAGGCGCGCCGCATCATGGATGCGATGGCGCAAGCCGCGAAGGAAGGCAAAGGCGCCGTGTCGCTGGATGGCCGCCTGATCGACGCCGCAAGTATCCGCATGGCTGAGGCGTTGCTCGCGACGGCCGATGCGATCGGCAATAACAAGCGCTAGTGGTCGTGAAAAGGGCGGCCTGCGGGCCGCCCTTTTCTATTTTCAATCGACGCATCAGCCAAAAGCCAGCGCCATCGCCTCACGCTCCTGACACAGGTAGTCGCCATGCACCTGATCCCAGCTCGACAGAATCGCATCGGCGGCCCGATCCGCGTCGTGTTCCGTCGTGGCCCATGAGATGACCGACAGGCGCATCACGGCACGTCCCTGCCAAAGCGCCGCCCGCACGTCGCAGATGCCCTGCGCCTGGATGCGCGCAATCGTGCGCAACGTCAGTTCGTCCGCGAGCGGGTCGTCGTAGGCCGAGCCGAAGCGCACCATCATCTGGTTCAGTTCGACCTCGTTGAGCAGCGCGACACCCGGTCCCAAAGCAAGTCGCCGCGCGATGCGGCACGCCAGCGCGCAATGTCGTCCGATCATCGCCGCGATCCCTTGCCGGCCGAGCGTACGAAGCAGCGCCCACAACACAAAGCCGCGCGCGCGTCGCGAAAGCTCGGGCGTGTAGTGGACCGGGTCGCGCACGCCGTCGTCCGCTTCAGGCAGATAGCTCGCGCGAATCGACATCGCGCGTCGGTGCGCGTCTGCGTCGCGCACGAACGCGCAGCCCGTTTCGTAGGGCGCCTGCAGCCACTTGTGCGCGTCGGCCGCCCATGAGTCGGCGCCTTCGATGCCTGCGGCAAGATGCATGCGCTCAGGGCACGCCCTGACCCATAAGCCGAGCGCAGCATCGACGTGAACCCATCCGCCTCGTCCATGCGCGCACGCCGCGATTTCGCCGACGGGATCGAACGCGCCCGTCATCATGTGTGCCGCCTGGGCAATGACGATGAGCGGCCCCGACTGCTGCGCGAGCGCGTCGCGCAACGCGGATACCTGCATCCGGCCCGCCTCGTCGGCTGCGACCTCGATTACGCGCCGCTCGCCGATGCCCAGATAGCGCAGCGCGGCCAGCACGCTCGCGTGCACGCCTTCGCCGACATACACGGAGATGGGCGGCGCGCCGCACAGTCCGTCGGCTTCGACGTCCCAGCCTACGCAACGGAGCACGGCATCGCGCGCGGCCGCGAGGCAGACAAAGTTGCTCATGGTCGCGCCCGTGGTGAAACCGACCGAGCACTCGCGCGGCAGGTCCAGCACGTCGACGAGCCAGGACGCGGCCACCTGCTCCGCGACAGCCGCGGCCGGCGCGCCATGCGCCGTCGCGGCGTTTTGCCCCCAGATGCTCGTGAGCCAGTCCGCCGCGACGCCGGCGGGATGAGAACCGCCCGCGACCCAGCCGAAAAAGCGCGGCCCCGCCGTGCCGAGCAAGCCTGGCTCCGCGATGGCCGCGAGCCGCGCGATCACGGCATCGGCGGGCTCGCCTTCTTCGGGCATCGGCCCGCCGAACGCCGCGCTCAGTTCGCCGAAGCTGGCCGTGGGACACGTCGGGCGCGCTGCGCGCGCGTCATGGAACGCGAGCGCGAGCCTCGCGGCCGTTTCGAGTGCGTTGCGTGTATCGTCAGCCATCCGCGGTCTCCTGCAATCGTCAACGTCCCTAACCCGCCGGCACCTGCCAGAAAGGCTGAGGCGGGTGAAATGCCTGCCCGTCTGCAAAACGCTCTGCCGAGCGCAAGGTGTTTTCGATCAGCATCGTAACCGTCATCGGTCCGACGCCGCCAGGCACGGGCGTGATCCACGAAGCCCGCTCGCGCACGGGCTCGAAGTCCACATCGCCGACGATGCGCCCATCCGGCATGCGATTGATCCCCACGTCGATGACGATCGCGCCTTCCTTGACCATCTCCGCCTTGATGAGGCCGGGCTTGCCCGCTGCGACGACCAGAATGTCGGCGTGTATCGTGTGCTGCGCGAGGTCACGCGTCTTCACGTGGCAGATGGTGACGGTCGCTTCCTTCTGCAGCAGCATCAGCGCCATCGGCTTGCCGACGATATTGCTCGCGCCGACCACGACGACGTTCTTTCCCGCTACGTCGATGCCCGTCGTCTCCAGCAGAAGCTGGACGCCATACGGCGTGCAAGGCGGAAAGATCGAATTGCCGACGACGAGCGCACCGACGTTGTACAGATGAAAGCCGTCGACGTCCTTGTCGACGACGATGCTTTCCAGCACGCGCCGCACATTGATCTGCGGCGGCAACGGCAGTTGCACGAGAATGCCATGCGTGCCGCGCTCGACGTTGAGGGCGGCAATGCGGTCGAGCAGTTCTGTCTCTCTGCAATCGGCATGAAAGCGGTGCATGAACGAGCGCACGCCGCAATCCTCGCAGGCTTTCACCTTGTTTGCGACGTACAGCTCGGACGCGGGATTGTCGCCGACCAGCACCACGGCGAGACCCGGCACGACACCGCGCGCGGACAGGGTCGCGACGCGCTCGCGAAAGCGCGCGCGCAGACGCCGCGCGAGGTGTCGGCCATCGATCAGTTGCGCTGTCATCGTGCGCCGTTGAAGCCAGGAATCCAGTTGGTCCCGGCGAGCGGCACACGGGCCATCGCCGCGGCTTCGACCGTGAGCGCCACGAGGTCTTCCGGCTCCAGATGGTGCACGTTCTGCTTGCCGCACGCGCGCGCGATCGTCGTCAACTCCATGTTCACCGTCTTCAGATAGTTCTTCAGACGCTTCGCGCCGACTTCAGGCTTCAGACGCTCCTGCAACACGGAGTCCTGCGTCGTGATGCCGACGGGACACTTGCCGGTGTGGCAGTGGTGGCAAAATCCGGGCGCGGTGCCGAGATTCGCGTAGTCGTCGAGCGCGGACACGTGCTGGCCGTTCTCGATGTACGACGCGCTATTGCAGCCGAGCGACATCAGCACGCCCTGGCCGATCGCGACGGCATCCGCGCCCATTGCCAGCGCCTTCGCGACATCGGCCCCGCTGCGGATGCCGCCCGAGATGATCAGCTGCACCTGCCCCTTCATGTTGAGATCTTCGAGCGCGTCGACAGCCTGGCGCAGCGCGGCGAGCGTCGGAATGCCGACGTTCTCGATGAAGCAGGTCTGCGTCGCGGCCGTGCCGCCCTGCATCCCATCGACGACGATCACATCCGCGCCCGCATGCACCGCGAGCTTCACGTCGTTGAACGTGCGGGTCGCGCCCACCTTCACGTAGATGGGCGTCTGCCAGTCGGTCAACTCGCGCAACTCGAGAATCTTGATGTGCAGATCGTCCGGACCCGTCCAGTCAGGATGACGCGATGCCGAGCGCTGATCGATGCCTTCCGGCAGCGTGCGCATCTTCGCCACGCGCGGCGAGATCTTCTGGCCGAGCAGCATGCCGCCGCCGCCGGGCTTCGCGCCCTGTCCGATCACGACCTCGATCGCGTCGGCCTTGCGCACGTCGTCGGGATTGAAGCCATAGCGCGACGGCAGGCACTGGTAGACGAGGGTCTTCGACGAGCGCCGTTCCTCGGGCGTCATGCCGCCGTCGCCCGTCGTCGTCGAGGTGCCGAGTTCCGTGGCCGCACGGCCGAGCGACTCCTTCACGTTCGCCGATAGCGCGCCGAAGCTCATGCCCGCGACGGTGATGGGAATAGCGAGCTCGATTGGCTTCTTCGCGAAGCGCGTGCCGAGCACGGTCTTCGTCACGCATTTCTCGCGGTATCCCTCCAGCGGATAGCGCGACAACGACGCGCCGAGAAACAGCAGATCGTCGAAGTGCGGCACGCGCCGCTTCGCACCGAGGCCACGGATCTCGTACAGTCCGTGTGCCGCGGCGTTCTGGATATAGTCGATCGTCTTGCGGTCGAAGCCCCAGGACTCTTCAGTGGCGATGTGTTTCATATGTACGGGCTTGATTTCCATGGCGGGTCCCCGGTTCAATATTCCTGATTCGCGTCGGCATTCCAGTGATACAGCGAGCGGGCTGACGCAACGCGCCTGAATTCCTTCGGGTCGAACTCGGCGAATGCAGGCCCCGCTGCGCGCAGCAATTGCGCAACGGCTTCCACATCGGCGGCCTGCATCGGCTCCTCGCGCGCGTCGGCGCCCAGCGACTTGACTTTGCCGCGCACGTAGATCACTGCTTCGTACAGCGAGTCGCCGAGCGCGTCGCCGGCATCGCCGCAGATCACGATCCTGCCTGCCTGGGCCATGAACGCCGTGAAGCTGCCGACCGAACCCTTCACGACGATGTCCGCGCCTTTGAGCGAAATGCCGCAGCGCAGGCCCGCATCGCCTTCGATGACGAGCAGCCCGCCATGCGCCGATGCACCCGCCGCGTTGGAAGCGAAGCCCTTCACGTGCACGCGGCCGCTCATCATGTTCTCGGCGACGCCCGTGCTGGCACTGCCCGCGATCGTTACCTTCGCTTCCTTGTTCATGCCGGCGGCGTAATAGCCCGCGTGGCCGTCGATCTCGATTTCGATGGGCAGATCGAGCCCCACCGCGATGTTGTGCGCGCCGTCGGGATTCGAAATCAGCACCTTGCGCGTGCCCGCTTGCGCGGCTTCGCGGTGCAGGAAGCCATTCACATCCGTCACCGAGGCGGACGCCAGGTCGAAGTTCACACTGTCCATACGTACATCTCCTCCGGAGCCGGTTCAAAAACGCGGGCATGCTTGATGTCGGGCAGATGCGCGAGCGAGCGGAACTCGGAAGCGATCGCCACCAGATCATCGGTCTCCGCGACCACGGCCGGCTTGCACGCGAACGGATCGCGGATCAGCGCGAGCTTGTCGGGCGTGCCCATCAGGAACGTGTAGAAGCCGTCGAGCTGCTCAAAGCCCTTTTGCAACGCAATTTCGAGGTCGTCGCCTTCGCGCAGCCGGTATTCGAGGAAACGGCACGCGGCTTCCGTATCGTTGTCGGTATCGAAGCGGATGCCGTGCGGTTCGAGCATGCGCCGCACGCCGTTCGGGTTCGACAGCGAGCCGTTGTGCACCAGGCAGAAGTCTTCGCCCGCCGTGAACGGGTGCGCGCGATCGGGCGTCACGGCGGATTCCGTCGCCATCCGCGTATGACCGACCAGATGCGTGCCCGTCAGGCCGCTGAACGCGTAACGGTCCGCGACCTGGCCCGGCGTGCCCGTGTCCTTATACAGATCGATCATGCGGCCCGTCGACAGCACATGCAGCCCCGGATGCGCTTCACGAATCCAGTGCTTGACCGTCTCGGGATCGACGGCCACGCTCAACACGGCGTGATTGTCCCTGGCCTGCACCGAGGCCTTTGCGCCAAGGTGCTGGTTCAGTTCATGCACGAGCCCTTGCCAGTTGAAATCCGCACCGTCTTCCGTCAGGCCCGAGTAAAGGCTGATCTTGCGCACGCCGTCCGCGACGGGTTCCGTGAACACCGCAAGCCCTGCGGAGTCCGGTCCGCGCTCCGTCATGCCCAGCAGCATGGGTACCATCAATTCGCCGAGACGCTCGCGCATCTCGGGCTTCTTGACGAGTAGTCCGACAATTCCACACATCGTTATCTCCTCGCGCTCGATTCAAGCGAAAAGCTGTTTAGGATTCTTGATCAGAAAAATTCGAGGTAGGTCTTCTGTTCCCAGTCCGACACGTGGCGCATGTACTCGATCCACTCCATCTGCTTCAGACGCAGGAACTCGCTGCCCGCCGGGCCGAGCGCCTCGAGCATCAACTCGTCCTTTTCCAGTGCGCGCAACGCGGCTTCGAGGTTCTGCGGCAGGATGCTGATGCCGTTCTCCTTGAGTTCCTGCGGCGACATCTCGTAGAGGTTCGCATTGCACGGCTTGCCGGGTTCCAGACGGTTCTCGACGCCATCGAGCCCTGCCGCAATGACGGCGGCCGTCGCGAGGTAGGCGTTGCAGGCTGCATCGGGCAGTCGGAGTTCGATCCGGCCGCCGGGAATGCGCACCATCGACGAGCGGTTGTTGTCGCCATAGCTCACATACGCGGGCGCCCAGGTCGCGCCCGTCAGCGATCGCCCAACGACGAGGCGCTTGTACGAGTTCACCGTCGGCGCGCAGATCGCCGCGAGCGCGCCCGCATGCTTGAGAATGCCTGCCGTCCAGTGGTACGCGAGCTTTGAAAGGCCGAGGCCGTTCTCGTCGTGATCGTCGGCGAACAGGTTCTTCTTGCCGTCGGAAATCGACATGTGCATGTGCATGCCGTTGCCGGGACGATTCGCGAAGGGCTTCGGCATGAACGAGCAGATGAGGCCCAGTTCGTTCGCGATTTCCGCTGCCGCCATCTTGAAGAACACGTAGTGATCGCAGGACTTGAGGCAATCGGTGTACGTGTAGTTGATTTCGAACTGGCCGTTCGCATCTTCGTGATCGATCTGATAGACGTCGATGCCCGCCTTGATCAGCGCGTCCGTCAGCCGCTCCAGGAACTCGCGCGAACGCGACAGGCCCTTGTAGTCATAGCAGGGCTTGGGCAGCGCATCGGTGTGGTCGCACGGCACGATCGCGCCGTCGGGGCCCTTGCGCAGCAGCGAGAACTCCGGCTCGAGACCCGTGTTCAGAATCCAGCCGCGCTCTTCGAGGCGTCGCACCTGCTTTTTCAGCGTCACACGGCTTTCGAACGGCCAGGGCTCGCGCTTCACATGTCCGTCGCAGACGATGCGCGCGTAGCCGGGCTGCCAGGGCACGAGCTGCAGCGTATCGATGTCGCCGACGGCCATGAAGTCAGGCCCCTGCGGATCGATGCCGAGCCCCCACACAGCAAAGCCCGCGAAGCCGGCGCCGGCCGTGAGAATGCTGTCGAGGTGGGCGGCAGGCACGGACTTCGTCTTCGCGACTCCGTGGATGTCGACGAACTGCGCGAGGATGTACTTCACCTCGTTGTCTGCGAGAAATTTCCGGGCGTCTTCGGGGGTCATGTGAATGTCCTCAAACGTGATAAGTCCATGGTTTCGAAAAACGCCGGCCCGTCTTCGCGCCCGCGTCGACTACTTGCTTGCTACCGGATGGACGACTGATCGATATCCGTGACGGCATCGACCCCGACAGGGCCGCCACCCAGCTCGGCAGCGATGCCAGAGAGGGTTTCCCACAGATACAGACCGTATGTGCCGTCGGCCCAGATCCGGTAGTAAGGCCTGCCCGCCCGGGCGCCTGGCATGACGGTGACGGCGACGCCCGCCATCGAAGTCAGCACGACTGGCCGGGCTGCCAGATCGAGCGCGCCGAAATTGACATTGCAGGTTTGCAGCAACAGCTCGCTCACGGCGTCGCCGCACAGCACGAGCGCGACGTCCTGATGAAGCACGGGATACACGTGCACGGGCGTGTCGAGGTGCGCCATCTTCGCGGAGCTGCCTTGCGTGAGGCCGTCTTCGATCAGGTACTCGGAAATGCCGAGCCGCAACACGACACCGCCGCCAGCGAGGGGAGCCCAGCTGTTCGGCTGCTCCGGCACAGGAATGTCCTGGGCCTCGAGCCATGCCGCCGCGCCCTTGCCCTTGAAGCCGGCTCGCGCCAGCCACGACACATCGGCGATCCCGAGCGTCGCCGCGCGCGTGCTGTCGGCGGCATCGACCTGTTCCTCGACGCGCATGTTCTCCCGCGCGCCCGATCGCAGGCGCGGCGCCTTCCATGCGTCGCATACGGGGCTCATTCGAAGTGGCGCGTTCATGCTGTCTCCTTCCTCGGCGCAGCCGCCTTTGTTGTTACGGCGTCTTTCTGACGCTCGCTCTCAGGGTCATAGAACGGTGTCGGCACGACGGTGGCGGGCACCATCCGGCCATCGCTCAAACGGAAGGTGATGCGAGTGCCGGGCTCGGCCTGCGCGGGACGCACGAACGCAAGACCGATCGTCTTTTGCAGCGTCGCGCTCCACGCGACGCTCGTGACACGCCCCGCAATCTCGCCGCGTTCGATCACGAGATGGCATTCGCGCAGGCCGGTATCGCGCGCGCCCGCATCCAGCGCGAAGCCCACCAGACGCTGTTTGGCCGGCAACTGGTCGATGATCTGCAGGCTGCGCTTGCCGACGAAGAACGGCTTGTCCATCTTCACGGCCCATTCCATGCCGGCGTCGCGCGGCGTCGTCAGACCGTCTGTGTCCTGGCTCACGATCACATGCCCTTTCTCGAGCCGCAGAAGACGCTGCGCTTCGACGCCGAACGCCCGGATGCCGTGTTCCTTGCCGGCTTCGAGCAGCGCGCGCCAGAGCGCCGCGCCGTACTCGGCGGGAATATGAATTTCGTAGCCCCATTCGCCGACGAAGCCCACGCGCATCAGACGCGCCGGCACACGGTTCGGGCCGAGCGCGACGCCCGTCACGCGCACGCCGAGGTATGGGAACGCCGCCGACGACAGATCGAGATCGACGAGCTTGCCGAGCACCGCTCGCGAGATGGGCCCCGCGAGGTTTACCGCTGCGAACGCGCCCGTCACGTTGACGATGCCGCAATCGAGCTGCCAGATCGTGTTCAGGCGCGAAAGCTCGCGATAGATGACAGCCGCGCCCGACGTCGTGGTCGTGAAGTAGAAGTGGTCGTCGGCGAGGCGCGCGATCACGCCGTCGTCGATCACGACACCGGACTCGTCGCACATCACCGCATAACGGGTCATGCCAGGCTTCAGGCCCGCATACTTAGACACGTACACGCGCTCCAGAAACTCGGCGGCCTGCGGTCCGCGCACTTCGATCTTGCCGAGCGTGCCCACATCGATGATGCCCACGCCGTTGCGCACGGCGAGCGCCTCTTCCTCGATGCACGTCGCGCGCTCCTTGCCCGCGACGGCGTAGTACTCCGGCCGCTGCCAGACGCCCGCCGGCATCCACACTGCGTCGAGCAACTGGTGCTGCGCATGCAGCGGCGTGCGTCGTTCCGGATTGAAGCCGCGTCCGGCGAGATGCGACATCGGCACGGGATGGAAGAACGGCCGCGCCGTCGTCGTGCCAACCTCCTGTGGCTCTTTCCCTGTCAGCCGCGCGAGGATGCGCAGGCCATTCATGTTCGAATGCTTGCCCTGGCTCGGCCCCATGCCATTGGTCGAGAAGCGCTTCAACAGCTCGATGTTGTCGAAGCCTTCCTGCACGGCATTTTCGAAGTCTTTCAGTTGCAGGTCTTCGTCGAAGTCGACGAAATTCTTGCCGGATGTATGACCCACGATCGGCCACGGATGTGATGGCGACTCCCGTTCGGCGAGACGCGCCGGAGCAGCGCCCGTGTTGCCTTCGCCAAAGCCGCAGTGGGCCGCGGCCTGCGTGCCCGCGCGCGCGCCGTCGCGAAGCTTGCTGTCGAGCGTGTACACGCCGTTGACGCGGCCGCATGCGAACACGCCAGGCGGCAATTGCTCCGGCACGAACTGTTCGACAGCGTGATCGAACTGCATCTTCGTGCCCGCCTGATACAGCAGATTCGCGGCGGGCGCCCAGCCGACGCTCATCAGCAACGTGTCGCATTCGATCAGACGCGTCGTCGCCGTCGAGTAGCGCAAGCCGTTTTGCGTCGAGAACGCGCCGACGCGCACACCCGTCAGCCGTGAGCCCGACCCATCGGCGACGGCCTCGACGACGCAGCTCGATGCGATCACGTCGACGCCCTTTGCGCGCAGGTCGCGCTCCATATCTTCACTCGCATGCGATGCGCGCAGGTCCACCACGGCAATCACTTCGATGCCCCGCGCGTGCATGTCTAGCGCCGCGCGATACCCGTCGGCGTTCGCCGTCAGCACCACGGCCCGCTTGCCGGGCGCGACGGCATAACGATAGACGAGCCGCTGCGCCGCCGACGCCAGCATCACGCCGGGCACGTCGTTGTTGCGGAACACGGCGGGCTGCTCGAACGCGCCGCTTGCGACGATTACCGCTTTCGCGCGCATCTTCGTGATACGCGTCGCATCGACGAGGGGCACCCACAGATCAGCGTAATACGCGGCTGCGAGCGTGCCCGTCATCACGCGGATGCGCGGATGTTCGAGCACGGACGTCTGCAGTTCGCGGACCATGTCGAAGCGCCTGTCGTCGTCGCCGCCCAGCTGATAGCCACCGCTGCCGCCAGTGCGCGCATTCTCGTCGACGATGACGACGTCCGCGCCTTCTTCGGCCGCCGCGAGCGCCGCCGACAGACCCGATGGCCCGGCGCCGATCACCAGCACGTCGCAAAAGCCATAGCGCTTCGGCGTGCGGATATGCGGCGCCTTGAAGTCGACTGTCCCGAGGCCCGTCATCGCACGGAACATGCGCTCCCAGCGCGGGAACCAGCGCTTGCTATGAAAGGCCTTGTAGTAGAAGCCGACGGGCAGGAACGCGGCGAGCTTGCCGACGATCCGCGCGCGATCCCCCTCGACGCCGCCGAACGTGTTGACGGAATGCCAGTTGCCGCCGGGCGTCAGCGCCGTCACGTCGGCACGCACGTTCAGCCGTGCGCCGTCCTGAAACATCACATTGACATCGTGATTGGCGAGCGAGAGCACGCCACGCGGCCGGTGATACTTGAAGCTGCGGCCAAGCACGTGCACGCCCGAAGCCCACAATGCGCTCGTGAGCGTGTCGCCGACGAGGCCGCTGTAGTGCTTGCCTTCGTAAGAGAAATCGACGCGTGTGTTGCGCTCGATCCATTCGCCGCGGTGAGGAGTCAGACGCATTCAGGCCTCCTCGCCGGCAAGCCACGTGCGCAGCACGAGATCTTTCGCGGTGTCGCGTTCGGCGATGAACCATGTGTTGCTCGGCGTGTGGCACCACCATTCGCGCTTCACGCCTGGTGCGCCGTTGCGGCAGAACACGTAGTCGGCCCATTGCGCGTCGCTCGCGGTCATCGGGTCGGGCATCGGGCGAAGCTCACCCCAGTACGCGAATTCCGACACTGGGCGCGCGCCATTCACCGGACAGGTCATGATCTTCATCATCAATCTCCAGGTCAGTGGCCAACGGAGGCCGCGCCCTTTTCGCCCGTCAGCGAGAAGCGGCGGAACCGGTCGAGCGAGAAGCCCTCGATCAGCGGATGGGTGGCATCGTTCGCAACGGTGTGGGACATCGTCTTGCCGCACACGGGCGTCGCCTTGAAGCCCCAGGTGCCCCAGCCCGCATCCAGATAGAAGCCTTCGACGGGTGTCTTGCCCATGATCGGCGCGAAGTCCGGAGTCATGTCGGCCATCCCCGCCCATTGACGCATCACCTTCGCCTGCGACAGGAACGGGAACATCTCGAGCATGTGCGCCGTGAGCCCTTCGACGAAATCGAGCGTGGAGCGGGTCGCATGCAACTCGTACGGATCGAGCGATGCGCCCATCACGAGTTCGCCTCGCGCCGACTGGCTGATGTACACGTGCAGGCTGCCCGACACGAGAATGGGATCGAGCCAGGGCTTGAGCGGCTCGCTCACCATCGCCTGAAGCGGATGGATGAAGATCGGCGTGCGAATACCGACCATGTCCGTCACGCGCGGCGTCGAACCCGCCACCGCGCACAGCACCTTGTTCGTCGAGATATAGCCGCGCGAGGTCTTCACACCCTTGACCTTGCCGCCCACCACGTCGATGCCGAGCACTTCCGTCTGCTGGTGGATCTCGACGCCGCGCTGGTCCGCGCCGCGCCCGTAGCCCCAGGCGACGGCATCGTGCCGCGCGACGGCACCCGGCGCGTGATACAGCGCGCCCATGATGGGCGCGACGCCGCCGCACGAGATGTCGATCATCGGCGCGGCCTTCCTCACCTCGTTCGGACCCACGACTTCCGAGTCCACCCCGTAGTGCTTGTTGACCTCGGCACGCCAGCGCATCGTGCGCATCGCCGAATCGGTATGGGCGAGCGTGTAGTGACCGCGCGTCGAATAGAAAAGGTTGAGGTCGAAGTCCTGCGACAGGTCTTGCCACAGCTTCACCGACTCGTCATAGAACTGCACGCCTTCGGGCGTCAGATAGTTCGAGCGGATGATCGTGGTGTTACGCCCGGTATTACCTCCTCCGATATACCCCTTCTCGAGCACGGCGACATTCGTGATGCCGTGCTCCTTCGCGAGATAGTAGGCGGACGCGAGACCATGGCCACCCGCGCCAATGATCACAACGTCATATGAACGACGCAAAGTGTCGTGTCTCGTGAACATCCTCGGTTCCGGATGTTTCTTCGAGAGAGCGAAGCGGACGAGACGCCATGGCATAAAACGCTCCTTTGTGCGGCCCCCGCCGGGGCGACACTACGACGGTGTTCGAAGGGGAAGCAGCCGCGTGCTCAGCGCAGCACGATGGTCTTGTTGCCGTGGATCAGCACGCGATCCTCGAGGTGATAACGCAAGCCTCGCGCCAATACGGCTTTCTCGATGTCCCGGCCAAGGCGCACGAGATCATCCGGCCTGTCGGAGTGACGCACGCGAATCACGTCCTGCTCGATGATCGGCCCCTGGTCCAGCTCTTCCGTCACGTAGTGGCAGGTGGCACCCGTCAGCTTCACGCCGCGGCCATATGCCTGGTGATAAGGCTTCGCGCCGACGAAGCTCGGCAGGAACGAGTGGTGAATGTTGATGATTCGCCCCGGATAAGCGGCGCACAGCTTCGGAGAGAGAACCTGCATGTAGCGCGCGAGCACCATCGTGTCGGCACGCGCGTCCTCGAACAAACGCTGCACCTCGTCATACGCCTGGGCCTTGTTGTCGGGCGTGACGGGCACGCAATGAAACGGAATGCCGTGCCACTCGACGAAGCTGCGCCATGTTTCGTGGTTCGAGATCACGCACGGAATCTCGATGTCGAGCTCGCCCGCTTTCCAGCGCGCGAGCAGGTCGTACAGACAATGCTCCAGCTTCGACACGAGAATCACGACCCGCTTCTTCACCGAGTTGTCGGAGATCTTCCAGTCCATCGCAAACTCTTTCGCGATGTGGGCAAAGCGCTCGCGAAAGCCGCCGATACCGAATGGCAGCGACTCGGCGGCAATCTCGTGGCGCATGAAAAAGCGCTGCTCGATCTCGTCGGCGTGATGGGTAGCCTCGATGATCCACCCGCGATGCTCGGCAAGGAATGTGCTTACCGCGGAGACAATGCCGATGCGGTCGGGACAGGAAAGCGTCAGCGTGAAACGGTGCGTATTGGTGGACATGGTGTGTGCGTCGATTCGAAGAGGAACCATTGAGCACAACAGTAGCCAGGCGAAATTCAAGTGTCAATGTGAATCAACTTTTTTTCCTGTCAGGAAACACCCGTACTTCTTTTCTACCTCACCGGGGGTACTGCGCGGCGCTTATCACGGGATGCACGGCGGATGACCGCGCATTTTTCCGGAATACGCTTTGCATTCCGAACCAGATAGCGCGCAGGAAACGATACGGGACAGACACGGTCCTCCGTCCCGACGGGACGGCTGCAAGCTGCTCGCGCGTGAATGTGCGAGCAGTTGTCGTCGGCGTGGGTCAGATGGGGAAATGCAGGTTCAGGCGTCCAGTTCCGGCGACTGGCCGTACATGATCACCGTGATAAAGCGGATCGGCAGCTTGATCAGGCGCTCGGGTCCGTGCGCGACGGAACCGCGGAAGGTCAGCGCGTCGCCCGGCTGCAGCAGATAGCTGCGATTGCCGTGGCGATATTCCATTTTGCCTTGCAGCATGTAGATGAATTCGGTGCCGGGATGCTCGAAGGTCGGGAATACCTCGGCTTCATCGTCCATCGTGATGAGGAACGGCTCGAACAGCTTGACGGGCCCCTGGTCATAGGCGAGCAGATGATAGGTGTGTCCCTTCGTGGTCCCGCGCCGCACGACCTCCATGCCTTTGCCGGCCTTCACATGCTGCGCATTGCCCTCGCGATGCTCGAAGTTCTTGAACAGGGCGGAAATCGAAATGCCCAGTGCGCGCGCAATGCTGACGATCGAATCGAGGCTGGTCGATACCTGTCCATTTTCGATCTTCGACACCATGCTGCGCGAAAGGCCGCTTTGCTCCGCAAGATCGGCGATCGTCAGTCCCTGGTTCGTACGGTGCTCCTTGACGACCTTGCCCAGGAAGGACTCGATCGACCTTCCGTCGGCCGCCTCCTCAAGTTGGCTGCTGGGCAAATCGGACTCTGACTCGCTTTTCATCGCTCGGCTCTGCACGTGACTATCGACTATGGGCAATCGGATATTCGGCCGCGCCCCTTCGGGCGGCCGCAGTGCGAATAGTACCAGTGGACGGCGATGACGAGGACTGGCCGCCAGATGTATTCAACGATGCGCTTTCAAGCGTGTGGCGGATTGCGGCGCGCGAGGTGCTCGTGATGCCATACGACGGCTTCAATCCTCGAATGCAGATCGAGTTTGTGCAGAAGGTGCTTGACGTGCACTTTGACGGTTCCCACGCTGATATCGAGCTTGCGCGCAATCTCCTTGTTGCATAGCCCTTCGACGAGATAATCGAGCACCTCCTGCTCGCGTGCCGACAGTCCTGCCTCGTTGGCTTGCAAAGGCTGCCCGGCCGACAGTGCATGAAACAGCCTGCCCGTTACCGCCTCGCTGAGTACAGCCGTGCCTTGCAGCGCCTTCTGCAGGTTGAGGCACAATTCTTCCGGCTCCATATCCTTGAGGAGATAACCGCTCGCACCCGCGCGCAACGCAGCGACGACATCGCGTTCGTTGTCCGACACCGTCAACATCAGAAAGCGGGCGTCGACGCCGTGTTGCCGCATCGACTCCAGCGTCTCGATCCCGTTCATTTCCGGCATGTTGAGATCGATCAGGACGACATCTGGCTTGAGCCGAACCGCCAGATCGACGCCCACGCGTCCCGACGATGCCTCGCCAACGACGCGAAACGCCGGGTTCATCTGAATCAACTGCGCGACTCCCTTGCGAAACAGCGCATGATCGTCGATCAGCAATACGGTGTTGACTGGCTCCACGTCCTTTTCCTCATACCTCGATCGGCCCCGGATGCTGCAGATGCCGCGGATACCGACGGTTTCATCATAGGTCAAACGGGTTGATGCAGTGCGTCACGCGGCTTCCGGATAGGTCATCACCGGATATTCGCGGCGGGGCGGAAACACGCGCCAGGAGCCGTCGTCATGCCGAAAGAAGACAATGGCCACTGAGCACGCCGGCCGCGCGACCTCGATGCAGACATAGCGCCGGTTGCCATCTCGCGTGCGGCTGAAGCGGGTCACGCGAACGGGTGTTGTCGGCGTCGGCGACAGCCATTTCTCGACGAGGTCACGTAAAGAGTGTTGATGGGTGTTCATGATCTCTGCCCTATCGCCCGTTCATGATTGCTGTTTCCTTCTCTCCCGATGCATCCTGCAGGGCGCCGATCAGGCCGCCGCCTTCAGCGGGCCGACCGAGAGACCAAACTGGCGCGCGATCGACTGCAGGCGCTCGTGCCATTCCCATTTGCCGAACACATCGTGTACGTTCTGCAGACAACTGAGCAATTCGATCGTCACGGGATCGTAGACATTGATGCGGGCGCGCAGCAGTGCCTTCCTGAGCGCCGCGACGCCCACGTCCATGTACGCGGGTATGACGTCGGACGATTGTTCGCGGATATAGCGGACGGGCACTCCTTCCATCGCGGTCATGTAATCCCGAGGCTTGATGAAGCTGCCGACGGGACATCCTCCACAGTAGCCACGATATGCACCGCCGCCATGTGGCAGCAACGCGGCGCGGCCCTGGCAGAACAGATGCTCGACTGCCCGGTCGAAGATCTGCTGATGGGTCAGAAAATTGTGGCTTTCCATGATGCTGCTCCGCTGCAAGGTTTCGATGATTCGTGTCTGTAGTATGGACGGTCAACAGCGCCTTGCAATCCGCCAGAGGGGGCTCCCTCTCTGGGGGTATCCGGTGCAATCAATGGGGAAGGCTGGACGGATTGCGCGCTACCATCTACAGATCTACAGATAGTGCGGCCTGCGTTCGGGCAGCTCGCCGGGCACTTCCGCATCGGCCTGCACGCCGATCAACGCGGCGAGTCGACGCGAGCAGTGATCGCGTACCGACAGATGCCTGCCGCACTGCTGACAGCTCACCAGCTTGCTCGTCACGTCTTCGTTCGTGCAACGGCAATCAATGCAATACACGCGGCAATACACGCGGCGTCGAAGGCTGCCGCTATGCGCGACTTGCACCGCCTCGAGCGCAATCGCGAATCGGGCAGCCAATTGCCGAACGGTAATCGGGGATAAGAGTTGGTCGCGATCAGGTCATCTACTACCCACCAGGCGGTATCTCCACATGGGGGTTGCCATACGTTTGTCTGAAACCGACACTGTGAGCCGACGAAACACATATCTCTGCTCTGCGCCCGGTACGGTTCCAGATGAAACGATCTGACACGCGAAATCTCGTCGAGGATGTCGGAAAGGAATCCGACGCTATGGCTGCGCTGGCGCTATACGACCACAGCATCCAATGCGGACATAGAAAAATCGCTCTGCTCCGATACATGGACGCGAGAGACCTTGCAGCACCGCTTACGGAACGGCACCACGCTTACGCGCGGACTGTTGCTGAGTCGCTAGGCATGGGCGCGATGGAATCCATTGCAAGGCAGGCTGTCGAGCGGAGCCGGCAACGGCGGTACGCAGTGACGAACCGAATACGTTAGAAGAGAACGTACCAGCACCTGGAATCACGCCCAGTGTCATCGTCATGAATTGACACCCAGGCTGTCACGTTCGCGTCAAGCCGACGAACCTCCGAACGCCGGCGGTTTCATGGGTATCCAAGGGTCATCGTCATCTGCCGTTGGAGATGGGCTGTCTCCACAACGGTCGGTCAGGGTGGCGATGTTTGCGGCCTCGGCTTGTTCAGGAAGTCGAGGTCATTTTTTTTGGTGCGCTGCTTTCGGGCGTTGCTAGTCTGCTTCTCCGGGCGACATGAAAGCCGTCTCCGAAAGACAAGCCGCGCGAGGCAACGATGACATCGCATCCCGTAGATTGGCGATGAGGCTGCTCATTGCCGGATCTTCGCGTGCCGGACCTGATGCATCGGTCAAATTCAGTTCAGCCCTCCATCGAGCGGCAATCTCGACTTCTATCACGTGAATTCCGCTGACTGGCAAGCCATAGCGCTGGGCAGCGAATGCATCCGCGATGTTGCCGTTCACTACCCACGAACGGCCATGAGCTTCGACTGATCTGGTCAACGCAGAAACGAGTCGCCTGTCACACGAGCGTCCGCCATTCGTCCCGACGTTGCAGTCAGACACACCGGGCGAGTCACGATAGGGAGAGAGCCACGCGCTCGCATGCGATACGAGCAGCAGGACGTTATCGTGCATGCGCCTCAAACGTAGAAGTTCAGCAACCAGTGCGGAATGAAATGGCCGCCAGTAAGCGGAGACACGGCGACCGACTTCGGCTTCCGTGGGCTCGGAACCGGGCGGATACAGCGCTTCGCCACTCGAAGTTCGCGTCCGGCACAGAGACCCGTAGACAAGAGATTTCGGCAGACTGACGTCGCTTGCGACGTTGAGGTCGATCGCGCACGGATGATAGACGGCGGAGATGCAAGATACAGAGTTCGATTTAGCCGCCCGTTGAAGCTGCACCCCGGCAGGATCGGCGAGTCGCCCATTGACGGGAACCCACTCGGGATATTCAAGCAGTTCAGCCGGTACGATGGAACCGGTATGAGGGGTGGCCACCAGTACCGGCGAGTCGGTACGCAATAGATGCTCATAAGCGAGGTCGCACATCTGCTTACCCTCATGCGTGAAGTCGGGGAACTCTGGACGGTGGCATGGACCCGCGCGCCATGATCCCGAAATGGCGACTGGACTTCGTGGGCCGTCTGGCAAGCCGCTTATTGGCAATCCGTAAGCATCGCCGGAGGATTGAGAAAAAATACAATGCCCCGCAGCCAATCCAAATACCCAATGCGGGGTATTCCAACGTCGATGTCCGCATCGACTATTCAGTGGAGCTGCTCCCACAGCTTCGTCAAAAAAGCTTTGCATGGAACTGCGGGTCTGCGCATCCAATGCGCCGAATAGCCGCTCTGCTTCAACGTCGATCGCTTGCGAAGCGGCAGCAACCATCTACCTGTGGGAATACGATCGCGACAATGCGATGCGATCGCCGACATCATGCCTGCGTGAATGGAAGCTAGAAACGCTCGACGCGTACCTCGACCGAGTCCCTGGGCACGGTCAGCCGCGTGCGCTCGAGCAGGGCGTCCGCGGGCGCGGTGCCGTCCGGGTTCAACGGCCTTACTTTGTTGAACACCACGGAAAAGCTCTCCGGCGTAACGGTGGCTGACGCATAGCCTTGCGCGTCGTGGTCGGCGTGGCGGAGATCGGGGTTATTCGTCAACAGGAAGGTGTCGAATTTGGCGGGAGTAGCCACCAGCGACGCGAGCGGTGTGCCGCCCCATGCCGCTTTCATGTAGGAATAGAAGGACGTGCTGCTGATGCCGGCGCAGACGAAATCGACGATCACGGGTGTACCCGATGCGGGGTCCGGGTTGTCCCGCACGACGCCGCACTGAAACGCATGCAGGTCCCCGCTGATGGCGACGACGTTATGGATGCCCTGCTCCTTCAGGTATGAGAGCAGTTCGTGCTTGTGCGCCGGATAGCCGTCCCATGCATCGCAATCGATCACGAGGCGCGCCGCCGGTGTCTCTGGCGCGCCCGGCATCACGGCCCATAGACGGTTTAGCATCACCTCGTTGCCCCACACCTTCCAGGTCGCCGGCGAACCCTTCATCGTGGTCTTCCACCATTGCGTCTGCTCCGGGCCGAGCATCGACGGCGCGCGGCCGAGCTGCGCGGTATCCCGTGCCTCGAAGCGCTGCAGCACATCCTGCTCGACAAAGTAGCGCGAGCCGGCTGCGTCGTCGCCATGGACCGGATCGTGGCCGTGCGCGCGGGCGACAGCCGCCTCGCTCACGACGTGATCGTCGCGATACAGCCGCTCGTCCGTCATCACGAGATGCATCAGCATGCCGAAGCGAAATTCGCGGTAGATACGAATGTTGGTGTATGACGGATTGTGCGGCTCGAAACGCACGTCGCCCCAGTCCACCGGCATATACTCGGCCCACGCGCGGCTGGCGTTGCGGCGGCGCTGTGTCTCCTGCGTTTCCGCGTTCGTGTAGACCTGGTGATCTTGCCAACAGTCGTCGGAAAATTCGTGGTCGTCCCATATCGCGATCATCGGCAGGCGCTGGTGCAGCGTCTGCAAGCGCGGGTCGGTACGATAGGTGCGATAGAGCATCCGATAGTCTTCGAGCGTATTGGCATATACGCTGCCATCGGCGAGCGGCCTTCCGTCAGGCAGCCGCAGCGAAGGATGCGCTGCCTCGACTGCGCCGGGCCTCGCGGCCCCGACCGTTTCATAGATGTAATCGCCCACATGCACGACGAAATCGAGATCGCTTTCGGCTGCCAGCAGGCTCATCGCTTGCCAGTGGTTAACACTCCAGTCCTGACAGGTGAGCCACGCGAAGCGAACCCGGTTGTTGGCCTCGTATGCATCGGGAGCCGTGCGCGCGATACCCGTGACGCTCATGTCGTCGCCGGCGACGAACCGATAGTGGTACGTGGTCTTCGGTGAGAACCCCGTCACCTTCGTTCGCACGGTGAAATCGTAGGTGGCCAGTGCCTTCAACGGTACGCTGGCGACGAGAGCCGAGAAATCCGGCCGCGTCGATACCTCTAGTCGTAACGGCACTGCGCGCGCAACGCTTTTTGCGCGTTGCTTTGCGTCGCCAGGTACTGGCACGCACCGCGTCCAGAACACGATGGAACGATCGCGCGGATCACCGCTGGCGACGCCCTGTGGAAACTGATAGCGGCCTTTGCGCAAAGCACTGGCCGGTGAGACCGGCCGCGGAGCGCCAAACGTGCCGGTGGCAGCCGCAATCGTGAAAAAAGCCGACGATTTGAGGAAATGGCGGCGATCCATCGATCCTCCTCATCGATACACTGTGGATGTCTGAAGAGCATCGCGGTACGGCAGCACGCGATCGCCTCTCTCGCCCGGCAGCGTTGCCCCCCGCCATCGAGCACGAGTGATGGAACAGTCGACGTGAAAGACTACCTCGGAGATCTGCTTCTGAAAAGTCGTGACAACCCCGTTTCGAGGGCCTGCACGCTACCGCTCGGCCGTGGCAAGTCCGTCATGACGCACACCGACGTGACTATCGGCGTGCGCGACCCTGTTGATGATCGCCGGAAGTCCGCAGTTTACGGCATACGATGTCTGCCCTTTTCGACAACTCATTCTCATCGAAAGAATAAATTTCCGTTTTCGCGCAGTCCGCATGTCCGGCACGCAGACGTCTGAGAACACGCCGCTGCGCAGAGCAGCATTGAACGACTATTAGCCTGGCCGAATGAGTGATATTCGACTACAGCGGCTTGCTGGCGACCCCCGTCCGCCCTACTCTCAACCATAGCCGCCCTTCCAATAGTTGCCGGGTCGGCCATTTTCTGCGATCCATACACTGACACGCCTTCCGATTGCGGAAGATGCCAGCCCTATCGGAGAAGACATGCACGACAACCTGATTCCCGTCATCGTAAGCCGGAAATGGCAGATTGCTGAGGGATACCACGCCGTTGAACTTCGACCAACGCATAAATCGGTGCTTCCGCCATTCGACGATGGGTCGCGCGTCACCCTCTGTCTGAATAGCGCAGGCGGCAAGGAAAGGATTTATCCTCTGCTCGGGTTCTCGTCCCTGTCCGATGGCTACGTGGTCGGCACGAGACAAGGAGGCGATGGCAGAGCGAATAATTTGCGGTCCGATTTTCCGTTGAATGAACGAGACGAAGTATTTGTCGGCATCCCCGAAAGCCCGCCAACGATTGTGGACGAACGTGTGCGATCCATTCTTTTTGCGGGTGGGCTAGGCGCAGCACCGATCGCGGGAATCGCAAAGCGGCTTGCATCGGCGGGGCAAAGGTTCGAGGTGCACAACTTCGCGCGATCGGCCGACCGCGCAGTTCTACGGGAAGAACTTCACGCACTGCGACGTCATGGTGAGGTCAATCATTATTTCGGCTTGTCCGACGATCTAATCGCGCAGAAGAGTTCTCACGCAATGAGTCCAACTCATGCCAACACTCAGATTTACTGCAGTGGTCCCCCGGCTTTCATGGATTGCATTGAGCGCCAGGCCCGCGAATGGGTGTACGCCGGGAACATTCATAAAATCGTGCTCGGTGACCATACCGCATAGCCTGCGGCGGAGCGACGGCACGCGTTGCCAATATGAACGGATCGCGCGAGACAACACGATGAGAGAAAGCGCGCAGGAGGCGCTCGAACAGAAGGAACGGCGACTGCGTCTCATCGTGCGGAGGTAAACAGCATCGAAACGCGTCGCACGGCTATGGCACGATGCGACTCGCGTGCCGTCGCTCCTTGCCGTCACTTCAGGCGTGAGCGTCCCCGCGAGAATCGGCCACGTCAACTGGATGCGCCGGTTGCGCCCGGTTCACGGCGATCCACTCGCTCAGGATCTTCATCTTTGGCTGACCGGCAACACAGTCAGGATACGCAAAATAGTAGCGCGACCCTGTCTCGACAAAGGTATCGAACGGCATGACGAGGCGCCTCGCCGCCACGTCTTCACTCACCAGCGTCCGGTCACTGATGGCCACACCGAAGCCCTGCATGGCCGCGTTCGTTGCCAGATCGAGTGTGTCGAAACTCGGCCCAAGGTTCGCATCGACCCCGGATGCGCCGGCATGATCGAGCCACAACTTCCAGTCCCGATGGTCGCGCGTCGGATGCAGCAGAGTGAATTGAGCAAGATCGTCAACGCATTTGAGCGGCGTTTTGCCCAGCAATTCAGGAGCACAGACGGGTGTGATCTGCTCCTCGAAGAGCGGCACGGCGTGAACATCGACTCCGGGCGACGAACCATAGATGATGGCGGCATCGAACGGCTCGGCCTGGAAGTCGACGTCATGCTGCCAGGTCGTCGTGATCTGAAGCTGCAGGTCGGGATGTTCGACCTGAAAACGCATGATCCTGGGCAGCATCCATCGCATGACACACGTCGGCACCTTTAATGCGACATCCGTGCGCTGGCGTGTGAGTCGCAGCGAGACTTCTTCGATGCGCCCAAAGCTCTCCCTGACCGTCGGCAACAGCATCTCGCCTTCAGCCGTCAGCGTGAGTCCTTTCGGGCCACGGATGAACAGCGGAAACTGGTAATAGTCCTCCAGCGCGAGAATCTGGCGGCTGACGGCCCCTTGCGTCAGGTATAGATACTCGGCCGCGCGGGTGAAACTGCGGTGTCGAGCCACCATTTCGAAAACCTGGAGTGCGTGTAGTGGAGGAAGTCGTCTCATGGATGCAGCCGTCCCGTACGAAGGGGCGTCTAATGCAGGATCTTGCCCAGAAAATCTCTCGCCCGCTCGGACCTGGGATTCGCGAAAAACGCTTCCTTCAGGTCATCTTCGACAATGCCTCCGTGATCCATGAATATCACACGGTGCGCGACCTTCCGGGCAAAGCCCATTTCGTGCGTCACACACATCATCGTCATGCCTTCCTGTGCGAGTTCGACCATCACGTCGAGCACCTCGTTGATCATCTCCGGATCGAGCGCCGAGGTTGGCTCGTCGAACAGCATCGCGACCGGGTCCATCGACAGCGCGCGGGCGATCGCGACGCGCTGCTGCTGGCCGCCGGAAAGCTGGCCGGGATGCTTGTCGGCGTGGGCACGCAGGCCGACCCGGTGAAGCAGTCGCAGCGCCTTGTCGGCTGCCTCGTCCCTCCGCCGTCCGAGCACCTTCACCTGCGCGAGCGTCAGGTTGTCTGTGATCGACATATGCGGGAAAAGCTCGAAATGCTGAAATACCATGCCAACCTTCGAGCGCAGTTTCGACAGATTCGTTTTTGCGTCACCGACCGACTCACCGTTGATCGTGATCTCGCCGCCCTGGAACGGCTCGAGTCCATTGACGGTCTTGATCAGCGTCGACTTGCCCGAGCCCGACGGACCGCATACCACCACCACTTCGCCTTTCTTCACTTCGGTGCTGCAATCAGCGAGCACCTGGAACTGACCGTACCATTTCGATACGTTGCTGATGGAAATCATGTTGAATCCTGTCTTCCGTGATGTCGTGCTGCCGCCGTATCCGTTCGCTCGGGCGATCGCGGCTTGCATCGCCGCGGCGCCCAGGAAGTGAAAAATGATTCAGTGCGCGGTGCGTGCCGCGATCAGCCGGCAGGCATGGGCCGGCATCTCCGCCAGCACCTGTACGCCGACCGCAAGGGAAGGCGTCTCGCGCGGCGTCGTAGCCGCTGTCAGCATGAAGCCGTCGCAGTCGATGGTGGCCTCGATCGAAGCTCCGACGTCGCGCACGAATGTGACCTTGCCGGCAAGAACGTTCGGTCCCGGCGTCGCGTCGATGGGCCGCACGCACACGTCCTCCGGCCGGATCAGCAGACGGATATCGCCCGCTGTGCGCGCCACGCGGGAAGCGGCATGCACGACGATCGTCCGGCCGCCCGGCAAGCCGATTCTGTCCTCGCCATCGAAAGTCACGGGCAGGATGTTGCCGAGCCCGATGAAGTCCGCCACGAACTCGCTCACGGGATCGCGGTAGATATCGAGCGGCCGGCCGACCTGGGCGATGCGCCCTTTTTCCATCACTACGATCTCGTCTGCCATCGTCATGGCTTCGCGCTGATCGTGCGTGACCATGATCGTCGTAATGCCCAGGCGCTGCTGCAGCACCCGGATCTCCACCTGCATGGCTTCGCGCAGCTTCGCGTCGAGCGCCGAGAGCGGCTCGTCGAGCAGCAGCAATTTCGGCGATGACGCAATGGCGCGCGCAATCGCGACGCGCTGACGCTGTCCACCCGAGAGCTGGGTAACGGGCCGGTTGGCCATATGCGGCAACTGGATCAGTTCGAGCAGTTCGCCAACGCGTCTTGCCTGAGCGCCACGCTCGACACGGCGCAACCGCAACGGATACGCGACGTTTTCCGCGACGCTCATGTGCGGGAACAACGCGAGCGACTGGAACACCATGCCGAAATCGCGCCGGTTCGCCGGCACATGGGTGAGGTCGCGGCCCGCAAACATCACCGAGCCGGAAGTCGGCGTTTCGAGCCCGGCAATCATCCGCAACAACGTCGTCTTGCCGCAACCGGATGGCCCGAGAAAGCAGACGAGCTTGCCGTCGGGCACGCTCAGATCGACATGATCGACGGCGAACGTGTTGTGAAAGCGCTTGGTGACGGCCTGAAGTGTCAGATGAGTCATGAGCATTCCTTATCCCTGTGATCCTGTAATGGCGAAGATCAGAGCGCCACGCCTTCGTCGCCGACGAGCTTTTCGAGCAGCCAGATCAGGGCAAAGTCGATCAACACGATGACCACCGCGAACGAAAACACGGTCGGGTCCAGCGACGAGACCGTGCGGCTGTAGAGCCAGACGGGCAGCGTCATCGTGTTGATGCTGTAAAGAAAAAACGTCACCGTGAACTCGTTGAACGAGATGATGAACGCGAACAGCATTCCGGCGAGGATGCCCGGGCGCATGAGGGGCAGCACGACATCGAAGAGCGCGCGATGCGGGCTTGCGCCCATCACGCAGGCGGCTTCTTCGAACTCCGGCCCGACGGACGCGACGGACGCCGCGCAGTTCTTCACCGTGAACGGCAGCGCGAGAATCACGTGCGCGATGATGAGCCGCAACACGCCGAGTTCCACCGGCAATGCGTTGAAGACGAGCAGCAGCGAAAGCCCCAGCATGACGAGCGGATAGACGAGCGGCAGCGCAACCAGTTGCTCGATGATCGCCTTGCCGCGGAAGCGGTAACGCGAGAGAGCGTACGCGGCCGGCACGGATATCGCGGTGGCGATCAGCATCGTCGAGATGGCAACGACAAGGCTCGTCGTCAGCGCGGCGCCCATCGACAGCACGTCGCCCGCATCGGGCGACACGAACGCATGCCACGCCGCGCGATACCAGTGCAGACCGAAGCTTTGGGGTGGAAATTCGAGCGTGTCCGAATTGCCGAATGACATCGTGATCATCGTCAGGATCGGCAGCGCGGCGAGAAACAGCACGACTGTCGCGAGCAACCCTGTTAGCCGGCCGAGCCGGCCGGGCATGGCCGCGGGAATACGCAAGGTGCTCATGAGCGGGACTCCCCGTGACGTTGCAGCGTGCGCACGAGCCGTTGCGAGATGGCCATCACGGTGAGTGTCGCCACCATCAGCACGACACCCGATGCGGATGCAGCGGGCCAGTTCAGCAACGGCGCAATCTGGTCGTGCACCAGTACGGCGAGCATCGGCACGCGGCGTCCGCCGAGCAGCAGCGGCACCGCAAATGCGCTCGCGTTATAGGCGAACACGAGCAGCGCCCCGGACACGAGCCCTGGCATGGCCAGCGGCAGCACCACATGACGCATCGTCTGCCAGCGTGTCGCGCCAAGCGTGGCGGCCGCCTCTTCGTACGAGTGCGATATCGCGCGCATCGCGCTCGATATCGGCAGCACGGCGAGCGGAAACGCCGTCTGGATCAGGCCAAGCAGCACGCCGTTCTCGCGATACAGCCACTGCAACGGCCGCCGGATGACGCCTGCCGCGAGTAGCGCGTGATTGACGAGGCCCGCGGGTCCGAGCATCACGAGCCATCCATAGCCTTGCAGCAGCAGGTTGACCAGCAGCGGCAACAGCACGCCAGCAAGCAGAAGCCGCCGCGCGAGGCGCGATTGCGTGCGCGCCAGCGCGAGCGCCACGGGAATCGCGAGCACAACCGCACAGACCATGCTCTGCAATGCGAGCCGCAGCGTCAGCCACAGAGAATGCAGGAAGTACTCGTCCCTCAGCTCCACATAGTTTTGCAGCGTGAACGCATGCCACTCGTTGCCAGGCTCGCCGAAGCTCATGCGCAGCACCGCGACGGCGGCCGCGACCAGCACCGCGAGAAACGCGAAGATCGGCGCGAGCAGCAACCACGGCGGCACGCGAGGCAACGCCGGAGGAACACGGCGCTGCCCTGCGGCCTCGTCTGCGGATGCCGCCTGCCCGGCGCGGCGTGATGAGAGCGCAGGCATGTCCATCACGCCGCAAAGAGCGCGGTGTAGCGCTTGATCCATGCAGGCTGGACGGTGGCCAGCGTCTTGTCGTCATGCAATATTGCCTTCTCGGCGATCTGCTGCGGCGACGGCACGAACGCGCGGCTCTGAGCCGGGATGACGGCCTTCCCGTTGACGGGACCGTTGAGCACGTCTGCGGCCATGCGCCCCTGGACGCCCGCATCGAGCGAATGATTGATGAACGCATGGATCAGATCGAGATCGCCGGGATGTGCTTTCGGAATCACGGTGAACATCAACTGCGTCGCGAAGCCCTCTTTCATTCCGTAGGTCACGCCCATCCGGTATTCCGGTTTGCGGATCTGATCGGGGAAGAATGCCGGGGCGTAGATGCCGCCGATATCGAGCGAGCCCGTACGGAACAGATCGGCGACCTGGTTCGGGTTTTCTCCCAGCGTCAGCACGCGTTCCTTCAACTGTGCAAGCCGCGCGAATCCCGGCTCGATGTTCTGCTGCGAGCCACCTGCCATCTTCGCCGCGATGATCGCGAGATCGACAGCCTCGGCCCATTCCGGCGGCGGCAGGAAAAGCCGGCCCGCGTACTTCGGGTCCCACAGCGCTTCATAGCTTGCGGGCGGCGTCTTCACGGTCGATGTGTTGTAGATCAGGCCGTCCGACCAGAGCAGATAGCCGACGCCAAAGCCATTGGCGCCCGTGCGGTACTGCGGGGCGACGTCCTTCAGGTTGGGAAGCTTGTCCAGATCCGGTTTCATCAGCAGGCCTGCGTCCGCGAGACCCGACGCACCGACACCCGCTAGCGTGATCACATCGTACGTAGGCCGCTCGCCGGCAGCCTTCAGCTTCGCGACCATCCCGGAGGTGCCGTCCGCGCGATCAGCGATGACCTGGGCACCCGTCTTCTGGCTAAACGTATTCGCGATGTTGCGCAACGCCGCCGCGCCCGTGTCGTCGGACCACGTCAGGAGCCGCAGCGTCTTGCCGGCGAAGCTCTTCTCCTGTGCCCTGGCAGTACTGATGAATGGCATCGGCAGTGCCGATGCCGCCAGCGCCGCGCCAATCGTCTTGATAGCCTGCCTTCTGCCCCGTTTGATGTCTTGCATGGTCGTCTCCAGTTTCAGTCGCGTGGCCGCGTGTCGGCGTGGTGGTGAATCAACTGTAGGTTCGTCAAAAACGCGCAACAAACGAAATCTCTGCATGCGCATCATGACGTGAACTCATGGGTAGCCGATGCGCTGCGCCGCGGGTGGTTGCCCTTTTGGCATCAGGATCTGCTTGATTTCCTGGAAGGCAGCGAGGCCGAACGGACCGAGTTCACGGCCGATGCTGCTGCGCTTGTAGCCACCCCACGAGGTCTGCGGAAAGATCAGCTGCGGTGCATTGATCCACACGACGCCCGCTTCCAGTTCGCGGGCGACTCTGCTGCCGCGCGCCGCGTCCTCCGTGACGACCGTTGCAACGAGGCCGAACTCGGTGTCGTTGGCGACCCGGACTGCCTCTTCCTCTGTATCGAAACTGCGCACGCAAAGTACCGGACCGAAGATCTCTTCGCGCCACAACACGCTGTCGGACGGGACATCGACAAACAACGTCGGTTTCACGAAGTATCCTGGCCCGGACGGCACCGAGCCCTCGATCACCAGACGTGCGCCGGCGGCCTTGCCCTGTGCGATGAACCGCTGCACGCGCTCATACTGGCCGCGGTTGGTGAGCGGCCCCATCTGCACTCCCGCCGCGAACGGATCGCCCACTACGGTCTGCGTGACGCGCTGCGCCAGTCGTGCGACGAGCTCGTCGGCGACTTGCCGCTCGACCAGTACCCGCGACGTGGCAGAACACATCTGGCCTGCGTTGAAAAATCCGCCCGCCGCGACCAGATCGGCAGCCAGTTCGAGGTCCGCGTCCGCGAACACGATAATGGCCGACTTGCCGCCCAGCTCGAGCCCCACACCCTTGATGGTGTCCGCCGCCGTCTTCATGACCTGCGCGCCCACCGCGGTACTGCCCGTGAATGAGACTTTCGCGACGAGTGGATGCGCAACAAGCGGAGCGCCGACGTCAGTGCCCGTGCCCGTCAGAACGTTCACCACGCCGCGCGGCACACCGGCTTGCGCCAGGATGGCGGCGAGCTCGAGCTCGGGCAGCGGCGTTATTTCCGAAGGCTTGAGCACGACGGTGCACCCGGCCGCGAGCGCGGGCGCAAGCTTCCAGGCCGTGGTGACCATCGGGAAATTCCATGGCACGATCAGCGCAACGACGCCGGCCGGCTCGCGGCTGATCTGCGCGTGATAGTCGCTGCTCGGGATCGCAACGCTGGATAGGCCCGTCCGATCCATGCTGTCGGCCAGGTCCGCGTAGTAGTCGAAGGTGGCAATGACATCACCCACATCGGTCTGCGCTTCGGCCAGCGGCTTGCCGTTATTGAGCGACTGGAGCGCCGCCAGATGTGTGCGGCGCGCCTCGACGCCGCGCGCGATAGCACGGAGAAGAGCGGCACGAGCGGCCCCCGTCGTATTCTTCCAGCTGCGCAGGGCCCGGGCCGCGGCTTGCACCGCACAGTCGACGTCAGCGGCGTCGGCCGCCGCTACCTCCGCAATCTTCTGCTCCGTCGACGGGTTGACGACGCACAGACGGCGTCCCGTTTCTGCTGCTCGCCAGCAGCCATCGATGTACAGTTCGGTGCGCAACGGGATGCCCGACGGGAGGAGGTTGTCCGGTTTCATGCAGGCACCCGTGCGAACCAGTCCGCTTCATCGATCTCGATCACCGTCGGGATGTCCCGCCGCACGGCATGACGCAGTTGCGCCGCAAGCGCGAGCGGAGTGTCGGCCCGGCAGGCTGCGCATCCGAAACCGCGCGCCAGCGCCATGAAGTCCGGTGTGTGAATGTCGACGCCGACGGGAACAATGCCGCGTGCGGCCATGTACTTGCGGATCTCACCATAGCCGAAGTTGTTCCACAGCAGCACGATCGCGGGAACCCGTGCTTCGACGGCGCTCGCCAGTTCAGGCAAGGTGAACTGCAGGCCGCCGTCGCCGATCAGACATACGACAGGGCGCTCGGGCGCCGCGAGCTTCGCGCCTATTGCAGCGGGCAGACCGTAGCCGAGCGTGCCATAACCGGTCGACGAATTGAACCAGGAACGCGGAGCCGGAGCGTCGTATGCAAAGTTGCCCGCATAGACGGGACTCGTCGAGTCACCCGCGATGATCGCATCCGGCAGCATGCCGATAATCGTGTCGATCAGATGCATCTGTGAGCGCGTCGGCCGGTCGTAGCCTTCCATCAGGGCCTCTCGTACGGCCGCAACACGCGGAGCGCCCCAGTCGGACTGCGGCGCGTGCGCGGCGCATTCGTGCAGTCGCGTCGAAAGGCTGCCGAGCGCGTGCCTCGCGTCGCCTGCGATGGCCACATCCGGGCGCAGGTTGCGCATCAGCTGCTGACCATCGATATCGATGCGGATCAGCAGGCCCTCGATCGCGAAGCCGCCGTCGAACATCACGTCATAATCGGTTTCCCCCAGCTCGGTCCCGACGGCGAGCACGACATCCGCTTCGCGAACCATTGCCCGCGTTGGCGCCAACGATTGTGTCGAGCCGATGAGGAGCGGGTGACCAGCGGGCAGAAGGCCTTTGGCATTGATGGTCAGTGCGACGGGCGCCTGCAGGCGTTCGGCGAGTTCACGGAGCTCGACGGGTGCATCCGACGCTCCGCCGCCAGCAAGGATCAGTGGCCGTCGCGCCCCGGCGAGCAGGTCTGCAGCCGCAGCCAGGGCATTTGGGCAGGCAGCGGGCTTTGCGGGCAGCGCGGTGGATATGAGATTCATGCCAACCGCTGGCGCCACGATCACGTCGAGCGGAATCTCGATGTGCACCGGTCGCGGTCGGGCACTCCCAAAAACCGCGAATGCACGGGCCAGCACCTGCGGCAGTTCCGCGGCATCGAGCAGCGTGTGCGAGAACGCGGTGAACCCGCTGAACACATCCTGCTGCGATGGCAACTCGTGCAGACGTCCGTCCCCTGTGCCCAGTTGGCGTCGCGCGTTCACACTTGAGATAACGAGCATTGGAATGGAGTCCGCATAAGCCTGCGCGATCGCGGTCGCCATGTTGGTCATGCCAGGCCCGGTGATGACGAAACACACGCCCGGCTTGCCGGTCACGCGCGCATATCCGTCCGCCATGAAGCCCGCGCCCTGTTCGTGGCGCGGCGTAACGTGCCGGATCGTCGAAGCGCCGAGTCCCCGATAGAGTTCGACCGTATGTACGCCCGGGATACCGAACACGTACTGGACACCATATCCCTCCAGCAAAGCGACAAGCGCTTCGCCACATGTGAGATTTGTCGCAGGCCGCGCGGGCGGCCTTGTTCCCGCTTCATCGAAGTGGGCAATAGTTTCGGGAAAGTTCATCGCCTGTCACGTTCCTGGTTGGTACCGTCCCAAACGGATACGGTAGCTGTCACCTGTGAAGACACTGCGTGGTCCAGATCATTGTTGGGGTTCGTGCGACGTCGAACAATCGATAAGTTTTCATGGCGCGCATGACCGTCGCGCATGACCACAGGAAAACCCTCATGCGGTCCACGCGACCGGGAGACAGCGCAAAACTTTGTCCGAATACAGACCGCGGAATTCGGGCAGCCGAAAACGCGCAGGCCGCTGGCGCAGTGCGATTCGACGAAGTTGGATCAACGGGTGTGCAGGACAGCGGCGCGGATGTGTGGGGTGCAAGCGGCAGCGCCGGACCTTTCTCCGCGCGCCCTGTCGACGCATCTTCCAAGATCAGCCGATAGCCGATCATGCAGAACGAGCGGCAGGCTCGCGCCGCGATCGAAGGCGCGATCAGAGTGTCGTCGCGAGCCCATCCTGCGCCCGTCACGCCCTCACGTCGGCTTGTTCTCCCCCGGGGGCTGTCGGGCCATCCCACACAGCGTGTGAGCTCGCTTCTTTCGGACTACATTTCGTTCGCGGCGATCCGGCTGGGCAACAGGGCTCCCGTCCGTTCGAGGACCGGGTACGCGGCGGCAGCCACGATATGTGAATTAATGAGCTTCAGGTCACGCAGCAGATCGAGGTGCAGTGCGCTGGTCTGGGCGGTGTCGATGCGACCGGAGCGCAGCCGCTCGAAGTGCGAAGCCGTCACAGTGGTTTCCGCTTCCCTGAAGGCCACCTTCTCGTCAGCCAGCATGCGTGCCGTGCCCGGGTCCTCCGTCATGAACAGCGAAGCGGCCGTACGGAGATTGGCCATCAGGCGGTCCAGCATGGCCAGCAGTTCCGCTTCCCCTTCCTTTGAAAACGCGAGTCCGCGCTTCACGCGCTTGGTGGCGTGCGGGAGCAGGTTCCGATCCACCACGTCGCCAGCCTGCTCGATGTTGATAGCGAACGTCAGGATCTCGTGCAGCCGCCGATGGTCGTTCTCAGAAAGCTGTTCGGGATCGAGCGACGTCAGGTACGTCTTGATCGCGGTATTCAGGTGGTCGAGGATGTCATCGCGCCGGCGGGTTTCCACAATCAGTTTCCGGTCGCCGTCCACCAGCGCGGCGCGGGCACCCGCCAGCATCTCGCCGAGCACATCGGCCAGACGCAGTGCTTCACGTGCCGCATTGCCCAGCGCCACCATCGGCATCTGCCGTGCGGCCGGGTCCAGATACAGCGGCCGCGACGGATCGGCTGGGTCGACGCGCTGGGGCAGCAGCCGGGCCAGCAGTCGCGCGTAGGGAGACAGCACCGGCAGGAACAGGCAGGCGAGCACCAGGTTGAAGAGCGTATGAAAATCGGCAACCACCCGGGCATTGTCCGGTTCCATCGCGACCATGAGCTGGCCAAGCGGCCCGAGCACGGCGAGCACCATCACGACGCCCACGGCCCGGGAGAGCAGATTGCCCACCGGCAAGCGCTTCGACGCCGGATCGCCTGCGGTGGTCCCTTCCAGCAGCGGGTTGATGGCGGTGCCGAGATTCGCGCCCAGCACCAGTGCGAATGCGGCCTCGGGCGGCACCACGTTCTGCGCACACAGCGACATGATGAGCAGGACGATCGCCACGCTCGAATGCGCGGCCCACGTGAGACCCGCCGCCAGCAGCACGTCCACCACCGGCACAGTGGATGCGGCACCCAGGAGCATGCGCAGACTGGGCGCGTCATCGTAGTCTGACATCAGCCCGAGCAACTGATGCAGCGCGAGCAGCATCAGGCCCAGCCCGATGACCGCGCGACCCAGATCGTGTGCGCGGGTGTTCGACGCTTTCCGGAACATCAGCACGCCGACGAGTATCAGCGCCGGCGAGGCCGCTGCAACATCGAACGACAGCACCTGCACGATCAGGGTCGTGCCGACGTTCGCGCCGAGCATGACGGCGAGCGCGGGGATCAACTCGACGAGGCCGCCAGCAGCGAAGCCGGCCGTCATGAGTCCCGTTGCCGTGCTGCTCTGCAATACCGCGGTGACGCCCATCCCGGCGAGGAACGCGCTCAGTCGCCCGCGCAGGGCACGACCGAGCAGTGAGCGAAGGCTGGCGCCGAATGCACGCTGGATGCCCGTCTGCACCATGTGGGTACCCCACAGCAGCAGCGCAACGGACCCAGCCAGATCAATCAGCGTGAACGTCAACGTCATAGCGCCCTCCGTGCCGAACGACGGGTCATTTGACTCTTCGTACGGGCGTGTCGCGCCTCGCCTGCACGTTCGCATAAGAGCCTGAACCGTTACCGGCTGAACCCGGAGCGAGACTTCCTCTCGCAAGCCCCGGTTGTTGCCGCTATACCGTGCAAATATCAGGCCACGCGCGGTTCACTTCGATTTTGGTGGCCTGCCAGTCTTGACCGGCTCGCCACGCTAGTCTCGCGCAACGCCGATGCCGCGCCCATCGCACCCGACTGCATCGCCCAGATGACGGTTCGGCGCGTCAACCTCAAGCGTTGTTGTGGTTATCTCGTCCCGCAGGGCCGGCTATGCTGACTCGCGTCAGAAAGCCTTACATTTGACGTCCGACTCGCGGCGGCGCGATGGTGTCGCCGCACCGCCACATACGGCCTGCTCGCCCCTCACTCCTTTTTCTCCCGCTCGACCGGTCCGCGCATCGCCGCGATGAGCGCATGCAACTGCCCGATCGTGAATGGTTTGCGAAGCGACTTGCAATCGAACCCAACCTCTTCCGGCGTCGGTGCGTCACGACCCGATGCAAAAACAATCCTGATGCCCGGATTGCGCTCGATAGCCGCCCTCGCCAGCTCAACGCCCGACCGCCCCGGCAGGGCGATGTCCGTGAGAAGCACATCGGTTTTCCCGGTCATCAATGCACGCAATCCTTCTTCTGCATCCGCAGCCTGACGCACGTCGTAGCCCATGCTGGTCAGCAGTTCACTCACCACCTCCCGCGAGCCGTTGTCATCATCTACGACAAGGATTGCGAGGCTTGCCGCTGCATAAGACGGCTCGGACGACGGCGGAACTGCAGACGACGGTGCGAGCGGAGGCTGCACGTCAGTCGTGCCGGCCGGTCCCAGCAGCCGGCGGATTTTCGATGCGAGCTGCTCGCGGCTGTAGGGCTTGCTCAGCAGATGCACACCTGGGTCCAGTCGGCCGCCATGCACGATTGCATTCTGCGTATATCCCGACGTAAACAGGACTTTGAGGTGCGGCAGCATCCTTGTCGCGAGTTTCGCGAGTTCGGTGCTGCGCATCGTGCCGGGCATCACCACGTCCGTGAACATCAGATCGATATGAGTCCCGCTTTGCACGATTGCGAGTGCGCTCTGGGCGTCGTCCGCCTTCAGTACCGTGTAACCCAGTTGTCTGAGCGTTTCGACGGCGGTTGCCTGAACACGTTTGTCATCCTCAACGACGAGAATGGTTTCGGCCCCGCCCGTAGGCACTACCGGTTCTCTGGGTTCGAGGTCGACCGCTTTCTCCATCGAGCGGGGCAGATAGATCTTCACGGTCGTCCCGTGTCCAGGTTCGCTGTAGATCCTGACGTGACCACCGCTTTGCTTGATGAAGCCGTACGCCATGCTCAGGCCTAACCCCGTGCCCTGGCCTTCCGGCTTGGTGGTAAAAAAAGGCTCAAAAGCGCGCTCCAGGACATCGCGGGTCATGCCCGTTCCGGTGTCGGTGATCGCGAGCAGCACGTATTGCCCCTCCTGAACGTCAGCGGCCAGCGCAGTGTAGTGCTCATCGAGCATTGCGTTCGACAGTTCCAGCGTCAGCTTGCCGCCCTCAGGCATGGCGTCGCGGGCGTTGATGGCCAGGTTCAGCACAACATTCTCGAGATGGTTCGGGTCGACGAGCGTATTCCAGAGGCCACCCGCGATGACGGTCTCGACGTCGATTACTTCGCCCAGCGCCCTTCTGAGAAGATCATCCATGCCCCGCAACATCACAGCCAGATTTACGACAATTGGCTGCAACGCCTGACGGCGTCCGAACGCGAGCAGCTGAGAGGCGAGATTGGCCCCGTGCTCGACCGCTTCAATTGCCTTGTACAGACGTTCTCCTGTCCAGGCATCGCGGCCATGGCGGCCTTCGAGCAATTCAAGGTTGCCGCGCAACACCTGCAGCACATTGTTGAAATCGTGTGCGACACCGCCGGTCAGTTTTCCGAGCGCCTCCATCTTCTGGGACTGGAGCAGCGCCGCCCGTGCCTTTTCCAGTTGCTCCTGCGCGGTCTTGCGTTCCGTGACGTCCCGGGTGATCTTGGCGAACCCGACCAGCTTTCCGTCTTCGTCGCGGATTGCGTCAATTACGACATTGGCCCAGAACCGGCTGCCATCTTTCCTGACCCGCCAGCCCTCGTCCTCAAACCGGCCTTCCCTCTCAGCGGTCTGCAGGCCACGTTCTGGCAGACCCTGAGCGGCGTCTTCGGCCGTGTAAAACCGCCTGAAGTGCGTTCCGATCACTTCACTGGCCTCATAGCCCTTGATACGTGTCGCCCCCAGGTTCCAGTTCGTCACGAGTCCCACAGGGGACAGCATGAATAGTGCGTAGTCGGTTACCCCTTGCATCAGCAGCCGGAACCGCCGCTCACTTTCGATCACGGCTTCATGGGCCATGCGTTTGTCGGTTGTGTCGCGCACGATCTTTCCGAAGCCGATGAATGTACCGTCAGCGGTGTGCAGCGAGGTAATCACGATACTGGCCCAGAAACGCGTGCCGTCCTTGCGCACCCGCCAGCCTTCCGTTTCGTATTGCCCGTGCTCCCGCGCGGCCCGCAGACCTGCTTCCGGGACGCCGTTGCGCCCGTCCTCGTCCGTGTAGAAGACGGAAAAATGGCGGCCGATGATTTCGTCGGCGTCGTAGCCTTTGATACGTCTGGCACCAGGATTCCAGCTGGCAACCTCCCCTCGCTCCGTGAGCCTGAAGATCGCATATTCCGAAACGCGCATGACCAGGGACTGCAGCCATAAAGAATCGATATCGTGGTACTGCTCGCCTTTCATCAGACCCCCTCGTCGATGTTGACGTCCGATAAAGTTGAAGTCTGCACTCTTGCAACAGATATCCCGGCGACCATTGCGCGTTCCGTCGTACCCGGGCTGACCAAACCGGTGCTGTGGGGCGATGTTCTCCCCCGCGAGCCCGCCGACCTTCAGGATTATGCATCAGGCGAAATCCGCACCTGATGTGCACTGCGTTGCCCGTCGACTTTTTGCGAAGGACGGACGTGCTGCGATCGGCCGCGTGGCGTAGGATCAGGTTGGACCGTTGGGGTATTCCATGAACGCAGCGGCCGGAAATTTGGGGGCACCATGGCGCAGACGAGTCCGATAGACGAACTTGCCATGATCAACGCGAACATACGCGATTGCGAACGACGAATAGCGGAACAAAAGCGCCGCCTGGAGTCAATCAGCAAAAGCCCATCCACTCGCCAGGATTCTGAAGAGCTGCATAAAAACCTGACAGTCAGCCTGGAGGTACTTCAGGAGCTTCGAAGACTGGTCATGATGGAAGTGGAAGAAGCCGAAAAGGGGCATGGCAGATTTTTCTGGCAATAAGTTCGTGCCCGCAGGGCTGGATACCGTTTCGTCCGCACGATCCTCATTGGCCCAAAAATCACAGCTTCTGACGCGCTGGGGCGACGCGGCGCATTCCATCGACATGCGTATGGCCGCCACGTAGCGTTGGGCGTCCATCTGACATGAAGTGACAAGCGTCTCTTGCTGGCCTGCAATACGCGTTCACCCACCCGCCGAAAGCTGCCTTTGAAGACTCCAACGTCGGCTCTGTAGAACGTTCACGGAACTGGTGCTCCCGGCCATCTGCGGTCACTGGTCCTTGCATTTTCACTGGCATTCGAGCGTCGGCAATGCATCGCACCGCGGACATCGGCTCATCTACCGTGTTTAAAGTCTCGTTGGTCTCCTGCGAAGAAGGGACTACAAGGACAACCTCCAGGCGGGCAACCTTGACGACGTGAGATTAACTTGTTCGATCGATCGACCGCTGAGTTCGTATCTATCGTCACCTTGTCTGAGGTTCGCAGCACGCGCGCTTGTGCTGAACAGGCGGACACGGTACCGAGCCGAATGAACAGAATACGCAGCAGTCGCCCGGCTTCGGACGCAGCAGCGCATGACAGGCTGGACACCCGTAGTACAACTGGCATGCATCCGTGGGCATGATTTCGGGCGTAGCAGCTCCGCATTGCGGGCAGGTCAGGACAGATGTGAGAACGATTGTGCTCACGGTGGGGGTCTTCCTGTCGAGTTCAACTGTCACCGCGCTGACGCCCGGGGACTTCCGACGAAGCGTCCCTCCACCATCGCTGACGTATCAGATGGTCAAGCGACAAGGCTCCGGCTCCCCGGCACAGCAGGACGAGCAGCATGGCTGCCCACTGAATATGCGTCGGCCACGCCTGCGGGTAGACAAAGATCTCGATCACGGAGGTCATCCCGAGCAGAACCAGCGCGGCGGGCCTGACGCCCAAGCCGAGCACCAGCAACACCGGCATACTCAGTTCTATCGATACCGCAATGTATGCCGCCACATCCGGCGGCAATACCGGTATCCGGTATTCGTCGCGAAACAGTTCGAGTGCCGCATCCCAGTTCGCGAGCTTGGTCATCGCCGAATTCCAGAAAATCGTTGCGACCGCGAGGCGCAGCGGAATGGCCAGCAGCCAGTATGGCACGCGTTGCAGCAACTGAACTGCGCACTGAAAGACGTTGCGGCCGTCTGCAGAGTTGGAGAGGCGAGTCATGTTGATGTTCTCTGCTTGATCCGGATGCAGCTTGCAGTTTTCGACGTCTGTGCGAAGCATCCGCGCGCCAGGTATGCACCGACGAGTGCAAAACCATCCGCTTCGGGCGCGCATGCCAGCGCCGCGTCGAGCGCCTCGCCCGCAAAAAGCGCCTTGCTGATGTGCCACTCTCCAACGCTCAAGCGCAGCGTATCGACGCCTTCGGTCACGCGTTGCACGAGCAGATAAACCGGACCGGCCGCAAGCTCGATCCCGCGCAGCGCAGCGTCGTCCTGCTGAAGCACGGCGCGCCAGATAGCGTCGGCGGGAGCGTCGCAGCGCAGCAGCCGCGTGGCAGGGTGAGGCGACAACCGCAGCGTGCCGAGCGCGTCCTCGTCGAGCCGTTCGAGACACGCGGGATCGAGAGGCGGGACGTCGGGGGCGTGCAGTACGCCATTCACCTGCCATTCGAACTGCGCGACGTCGGCCACATACGACACCGATGAGAGCTGCGGCATCTTCCCGAGGAAGGCCGGAAACTGTGCGCCATATTCGTCGAGCCATGCGCTGCGCGGCGGCTCGGCGCGCACGAACAGGCGCACCGCGCCCTCAAAGAAGTCCGCGCCGACCAGGCGTTGAACGGCGGGAAAGGCAAGCCGCAGCGCATTGACCAGCACACCTTCCGCCGTGTTCCGGTAAATGTTCAGGCGGGTTGGCGTATCGAGACCATCGGCGAGCACGACGGCGTCCGCGCCTTCATCGGCACCTTCCAGCAGGCTCCGGCGCATTGTCCGTTGAAGCTCAGCCAGCGATGGCGCGTGCATGTTCATGTCGAACTACCTCCAATGCCGATTCCGCTATTGCGGCCTCCTCGATGAGAACATCGAGTGACGGCACGTCGGTGTCCCATTCGATCAGCGTTGGCACGGGCCCGAAGCGTTGCAGCGCAGCTGCGTAGAGCGCCCACACTGGCGGCGCGACACGTGAGCCGTGATCGTCGATGCGCAGCGCGCGGCCGCCCTCGAGTTGCCTCACGCTGTGGCCTGCAAGATGAATTTCGCCGATGGCCGCCGATGGCAGCGCGTCGATATACGTGTGTGGATTCCAGCCATGATTGCACGCGCTCACGTAGATGTTGTTCACGTCGCACAGGAGTCCGCATCCCGTGCGTTGTGCGAGATGCGCGAGAAACTCCCACTCCGGTATCGTCGAATGCGAAAAGCGAAGATAGGTGGACGGGTTCTCCACGAGAATTCGCCGTCCTAGTGCCGTCTGCACCTGATCGACGTTCCGGCACACGACGTCGAGCGCTTCTTCGGTCATCGGCAACGGCAGCAGATCGGCGAGGTACGTGCCGCCTGCCACGCTCCAGGCAAGATGCTCGGACACAAGGCCAGGCTGCACACGCTTGATGACCTGACTCACGCGTGCAAGATGGGCGGCGTCGAGCCCATCGGCACTGCCGAGCGACAGGCCCACGCCGTGCAGGGACACCGGATAGTCGCGGCGTATGGCATCCAGACAGCGTGTAGCGGGACCGCCGCCCATGTAGTTTTCAGTGTGTACCTCGAACCACGCCGCGGCCGGACGTTCATCGAGCACGGCACGATGATGGCGAAAACGCAAACCCACGCCGGCCGCTGTGGGAATCGCGCCGGTCGGCACGCGTGCGCGGCTGACGGTTGCGCTCATGGCCGCGATGCCTCTCAACCCGCCTTGGTATGGCCGCCCGCGATCTTGCTGCAATCACCTGCCGGCAACAGCACGAATGACTTCGGGTCGCGCGCCTGCGTGGCCTGGCCGGCGCACGAGTGAGCCCCTTCGGCGCAGTCGTTCTTCGCCGCCGCGTTGATGCCGTAGCACTTCTCGAGGTGGTTCTGTGCCATTCTGGCCATGTTGTCCTTCACGACCTGCGGCGGGTTGCCCATACCCTGCGCCTGCACGGGGAGCGCCTGTATGGCGAGCGCCATGCCGACCGCGGCGGACAGCGACGATATGGTCAAAGCGGACTTGCTCATAGTATCTTCTCCGAGGGTTGGGATCGCGAAGACGCGACCACACAACCAGATTCGGTCCGTCGCGGCCAAAGGTTACCCCGCGCGCCGAAAATATTTGGGCCGCTTGCCTCATCCACGAACTGCAACGATGTCCGACTACCGAGACAGCCGCGCCGCGCACATGCAGCCCGACCAATCTGCACCGGCCGGCAAGGGGCCGCGCGCCGCCAGGCTGGATGACGCGATCCGGCCCGATGGCACGCCCGACTGGTCCGTTTTGATGGCGCGGGCGCAGCAAGGCGACCGCGACGCCTACCGACACCTGCTACAGAGCATGACACCGTACCTGCGCAGTCTGGCGAGCCGCCATGGGGTCCGTCACGACACCATTGAAGACGTCGTGCAGGACGTTCTCACCACCGTGCACCTCGTACGCCACACCTATGACCCCGGGCGACCGTTTGGCCCGTGGCTGCTGACGGTCGCGATGCGCCGCATCGTCGATACGCTGCGCCACGATGGACGCCTTGACGCCCGCGAACTGCCGCTGGACGATGAGCACGAAACCTTGGCCGACCCCACAGCGAATCTGATGGAAGAGGCCACGGATGCGCGCATGCTGCGCGAGACGATCGAGCGCTTGCCGCCCGGGCAGCGCGACGCGATACGCATGCTCAAACTCGAAGAAATGTCATTAAAAGAGGCGGCTGTGGCGAGTGGAATGACCGTTGCCGCGTTGAAGGTCGCGGTGCATCGCGGGCTGAAGGGCCTGCGCAAGCTCCTGACGCAGGGAGACCGCAAATGAGTCAGACCTCCGATCTGATCGAATCGCTGGTTGCCGACGCGAAGCCGGTGCGCCCGCTGCGCGCGCCCGCGATGCGCGCGGCTGGCTGGCTGCTGTTCGCCGCATTCGTGCTCATTCTGCTCGGCGTGGCGCACGGTGTGCGGCCCGACCTCGCGGCGAAGCTCCAGCAGCCGGTATTCGTGACCGGTGTGGCTGCGGCCGCGTTGACGGGGATTCTTGCTGCCGTCGCGTCGTTCGTTGCCAGCGTGCCGGGAAGGTCGCTGCGCTGGCTGCTGTTGCCGCTGCCCGCGCTCGGGGCGTGGGTATCGACGATCGGCTATGGATGTCTGACGAACTGGGTGGAGATCGGCCCGGACGGCATGTCACTGGGGGAAACCGCGCGCTGTTTTGCGACGCTCGGTCTCACGGGTATTCCTCTCTCGCTCGCCCTGCTGATCATGCTGCGCCACGTTGCGCGGCTCGCGCCCGCTCCCGTGGTGATGACTGGCAGCCTGGCCGTCGCCGCGCTCACGGCCGTGGCGCTGTCGATGTTTCATCCGCTCGACGCGACGGTCATGATCCTGGTCTGGAATTTCGGCGTCGCGACGATACTGTTGCTGATCAGCGCGTGGTACTCAAACCGATTGTTCGCGTGGGTGATATCGCCTGTCCGATGACAGCACTGGCGGCCCACTTGTGGTATCGAGCGCACGCGAATCGCCCATCAATATGACGCGCTTATGGACGAAGACGATACTGGCGATTTTCCGGAACCGTACGACTTTCGTACCATTGCTCGTGGCCGCTCCGGTGTCTGACATGCGTGCCATTGCGGACACTCACGAAGTCGAGCACTGAATGATGGAAACGGGTCGGAAGTGTGAGTTCGCGGATGCAGGAAGCTGCCGTTCGGCTGTTCGATGCCGCCACCGTCAACAATCTCCTACATTGCCGACGTCGGAACGGGCCCATCCCAATGTCCGCTAAGGCGGAACTGCTTCCGGTCGGCATCCGGCAGGTTCCGTGTTGAGTTGCAGCATCCTGTCGTGCAGCGCAAGAGGTTCGAGATATTTCTCGTCACAGCCACGGAAATCAGTTCAGCGCTACATGACGTGGCTCACCCGATGCCAACTGGCGATCGGCTGGTATGGGCCAGAAATCATCAATGGAGGGTGTGGACGCTGCTGATGGCCTCATCGTCATCCTCATCGGACGATGCTTGATCAAGGATCGCGCACCGAAAGTCCAGCTTGACGCGAAGAATGGCTGATTCGATACGCGCATCGCCGCGATGGCCGCTCAGGCGAGTATTGATCGCCTCCTCGACGGCGAGAATTGCCTGCTCGATGCTATCCGGATCATCGCTGTCGAACCCGACCTCAACCTCAATGCTCTCCAGCAGGTTCAACGCTGCTGCAATGTCCTCGGAAGCGACGAACAGCGTCTTTGCGTTTTCTCCCATCTTCCCTCCCGGTTGCGTTGTCTAGCGTGTTCAGACACGTGCGAGTTGCACGACTATCCTTGCACATCCAGAGCAAACCTGCCGGGCGATGAACGCGGGTGTTGGGTTCGAAACAACGGAAGGTTTGCTGCAAGTAGTGAAGCGAATAGAATTGACTGTTCCACCTTGATGTTCATTGTGTTCGAGAAACAATTCCGCGGGCCTGAAACCGTCGTGGAACGCTCAGCGACACAAGCATCGTTCTCAGAGCTTCCGCTTGGGCGGACGCTTTTTTTTCGGCCTTTCTGCCGCGCATTGTCGACCGCCTCACTCTGACGAACGAGAAAGCGCGGTCCGCCGCCACACAGAGTTTTTGCAAACGAAACAGGCCGGAACCTGTCCCACAACGCTTTACACCGCCAACGTGAGCGCTTGAGAGAAATCCTTGATCAGGTCGTCGATATCCTCGATGCCCGCCGACAGACGCAGCATGCCGTCGGAAATGCCCATCGCCTTGCGTGTTTCCGGGCCGGCTTCGAAAAAGATCGTCGGCGCAACGGGAATGATCAGCGTGCGCGTGTCGGCGAGACCCGTCGCCTTGATCGGCAGCTCAAGCGCGTTGACGACTTCGATCATGCGCTCCGCGTGAAGCAGTTCGAACGACAACAGCCACGATGCGCCCTTGAATAGCGCTTGCGCGATCCCGTATTGCGGATGGCTCTTCAGGCCAGGATAGAACACCTTGCCGATGGCTTTGTGCCCTTCCAGAAACTGCGCCAGTGCGAGCGCGTTGTCGCTGCTTTGCTTCACGCGCAAGGCGAGCGTTTCCGCGCCCATCGCGATCGAGTGCGCCTGCTCGGACGACAACGACGCGCCCATGTCGCGCAACCCCTTCTTGCGGATCTGCAAAAGCCCCTGTTCCTTGGCCGCCGAACGCCGATAGTCATCGGCGATGTTCGGATACGCGCTCCAGTCGAACAGGCCCGTATCTGTCACCGCTCCGCCGAGCGCGGCGCCATGACCCGCGATCGTCTTGGTCAGGGAGTTGATGACGAGGCTGGCACCGACCGCCTTCGGCCTGAACAATGCCGGCGAGGTGATCGTGTTGTCGACGACATACGCAATGCCGCGTTCGCGGCACACGTCGCCGATGCCCTGCAGGTCGGGAATCTGCGTGCCCGGATTGGCGATGGTCTCGACGAACACCATGCGTGTATTCGGCCGGATTGCGTTCTTCACATTCTCGACATCGCATGCATCGACGGTCGAGACTTCGATGCCGAGCATCCTCAATGTGCCGAACAGGCTGTTGGTATTGCCGAACACGTATCGGCTCGATACCAGATGATCGCCCGCTCGCAAGAGCGTGAGGAACGTCGCCGTGATCGCGGCCATGCCGGTACTGAAGCAGACCGTGCCGACACCTTCTTCGAGGCCCGTGATCTTGCGTTCGAGCGCGGCCGTCGTGGGGGTGCCTTGCCGCGCGTAATTGAAGCCGCCCTTCTTTGTGCCCTGGAATACGCCGATCAGATCCTCGACGCGCTCGAAACCATATTGCACTGACGTATGAATCGGTTGACGCACGCCGCCGTGCTCAGTGCCCGCGATCCTGTCGCCGTGAACGATGCCTGTGGTGAAGCCTTGCTTGTCCATCCCTACTCCCCTTCTTAAGTCGTTGCTTCCGGCCATTATCTCCGGTAACCCGTGGTGCGCGAAATCTTCAGCGCCGCTTGTTGCATCACCGGCGAGCCCTTTCATGCGGCTGACGCCCAGACACTCCAGCGTGCCGCATACGCCGATAGCCGCGAGTGGTGCGCTCCACGCACCGAAGACAGGCGCCGCCACGCTATCTCGCCATGCTCCGCGACTATCGACGAGATCTCCAGAAAGCCATCCTTTCATATCAACTTTTTTGCATTCATTTGCAATGACAATGAATTTGCCTGCTGAGAACGGCTGCCGGAAAATGGCCATGGAACGACGCATGCTGCACTGTGCAGACGCGCGTGAATTCGTACTGGCACGGGCCAGCGCGGCGTGCACATCGGGAGCCGACACGAGAGATGACTGTTGCGGAATTTCGGGGCCCGGGGCTGACCGACGCCCAATGGGAACACATCAAGGCCCTCACCAATTCGCTGGATTCCAGGCAGCTCACGTGGGTCAGCGGATTTTTAGCGGGGTTCGAAAAGGCTAGTGCATCACCACAAGCAGCAGCGTCCCAACTGCCTGCTGCTGACGACGACACGGGCGGTACGGCCGCACGTCGGCTGACCGTGCTCTACGGCAGCGAAACCGGCAACAGCGCGGCGCTGGCCCGCACGCTCGCCGAGCGAGCGGCGCAACGCGGCCTCGCCGTATCGTTGCATGACATGGCCAGCTACAAAGTGCGCCAACTGAAGGACGAGCAGGATGTTCTCGTCGTCGCGAGTACATATGGCGAAGGCGATCCGCCGCAGCCGGCAGCGGACTTCTTTGAATTCATCGAAGGACGCAAGGCACCGAAGCTGTCCGGCCTGCGATTTGCGGTGCTTGCTCTGGGCGACTCGACCTATGAACGCTATTGCGAGGCCGGCAAGCGCCTCGACCGCCGTTTCGAAGAACTCGGCGCCGAGCGTCTTACGCCGAGAGTCGACTGCGACGTCGACTACGAACAACCAGCGAATGCGTGGATCGAAGAAGCCCTCGCGATCCTCGCGAAGAGTTCGCCTGCGGGCGGCCATGTGCAAAGCACAGTGCGGCGTGCGCCCTCTCCCGCTTCGTCGCCGAAACGAGCGGCCATCGACAGGCACAGCCCGTTTTACGCGCGCGTCATCGAGAACATTGCGCTGACAGGGCGCGGATCGTCGAAGGAAACGCGGCATATCGAGCTGTCGCTCGAAGATTCGGGGCTCAGCTTCGAACCGGGCGACGCGTTGGGCGTCGTGCCGACGAACGACCCTTCCGTAGTCGATGCCGTTCTGCGCGCGCTCGATCTCGACGGGTCGCAGATCGTCAATGTGAAAGGCAAGGACATCTCGATCGGCGATGCGCTCGGCGCGAGCTTCGAAGTCACCGCGCTGACGCCGCGCTTTCTCGAGCATTGGGCACGGCTTTCCGGCGCGCACGCGCTCGAACGCCTGACAAGCGATGAACATGCCGACGAGCGGGCCGCCTACATGCGCGGCCACCACATCATCGACGTGATGCGGCAGTTCCCCGTCGGCGGTATCGATGCCGGGCACTTCCTCGCTGCGCTGAGGCCTTTGCAACCGCGCCTCTATTCGATTGCATCGAGCCTGGCCGCCGCGCCCGACGAAGTGCATCTGACCGTATCGGCGTTGCGTTATGAGCTGCATGGCGAACGGCGCGCGGGCGTGGCATCGGGTCAACTGTCCGATCGCATCGAGCTCGATACCGAATTGCCCGTGTATGTGCACCGTAACTCGAACTTCAGACTGCCAGACGACGGCATGCCGATCATCATGATCGGTGCGGGCACAGGCGTCGCGCCGTTCCGCGCCTTCATGCAGGAGCGCGAGGTACGCGGTGCCAACGGACGCTCGTGGCTCTTCTTCGGGGAGCGCAACTTCCGCACCGATTTTCTCTATCAGACGGAGTGGCAACGGCTGCTGAAAGACAAGGCACTGACGCGCATGGTCGTTGCGTTCTCGCGCGACCGTCGCGCGAACGGCGCAGCAAAAGTCTACGTCCAGCATCGTATGCAGGCCCATGCCCGCGATGTCTTTGCATGGCTCGAGGAAGGCGCGCATCTGTACGTCTGCGGCGATGCAAGCCGCCTCGCTCCCGATGTCCATCACGCGCTGCTCGACATCGTCGGCAGCGAGGGTGGGCTCGATACCGAGTGCGCGCAAGCGTACCTGCAACAGTTGCAACGCGACGGGCGCTACCAGCGCGACGTCTACTGAGTACCACGATGAGCAACCAACCTACTGACCCCGATCGCAGCCGAGACCTGTCGCAGCCCATCGAAAAGTTGAGCGCGGACGAGCGCCTGAAAGCCGCGAGCGATCAGTTGCGCGGCACGATTCGCGAGGGACTCGCCGATCCACTGACGGGCGCAGTCTCCGAAACGGACACCAAGCTGCTGAAATTCCATGGCATCTATCAGCAGGACGATCGCGATCTGCGCGACGAGCGTCGGCGGCAGAAGCTGGAGGCTGCGTTTCAGTTCATGATCCGCGTGCGGATGCCGGGCGGCGTCTGCACGCCCACGCAGTGGCTCAAACTCGACGAGCTTGCGCGCGCGAGCGGCGGCGAAACATTGCGGCTGACGACGCGGCAGACGGTCCAGTTCCACTGGGTGCTCAAGCATGATCTGCGCTCCGTCATCGAAGGCTTGCGCGAAGTGCAGCTCGATACGATCTCGGCCTGCGGCGACGACGCACGCGGCGTGATGTGCTCGGTCAATCCGCATCTGTCGCCGCTCCACGCCGCCGTGTACGACCTCGCGCACCGCGCCAGCGATCAGGCGATTCCGCGCATGCCCGCCTATCGCGAGATCTGGTACGGCGAGGCACCCGGGCAAAGCGCGCAGCCCGAAGAGCCGTTCTACGGCAAGACGTACATGCCGCGCAAGTTCAAGATCGGCTTCGCGGTTCCGCCCGTCAACGACATCGATGTTTACTCACAAGACCTGGGATTCATCGCCATCGCCGAGCACGGCGAACTGAAGGGATTCAACGTCGCGATAGGCGGCGGCATGGGCCGCAGCGATCAATCTGCGGCGACCTATCCGCGGCTCGCCGATGTGATCGGCTTCGTCACGCCCGACAAGGTGCTTGCCGCCTGCGAGGCCGTGATGGGCGTTCAGCGCGATTATGGCGACCGTCTGGATCGCGCGCATGCGCGCTTCAAGTACACAGTCGACGATCGCGGCCTCGACTGGATCAAAACGGAAATCGAACGCCGGCTTGGCTTTGCACTCGACGCTGCGCGTCCGTATGTGTTCATATCGAACGGCGACTCGCCTGGCTGGAACACAGGCGAAGACGGCATGCATCACCTCACGCTCTTCGTCGAGAACGGCCGCCTGAGCAATCGTCCGGGCCATGCGCTGCTCGACGGCTTGCGAGCAATCGCGCGAGTGCACGTCGGCACGTTCCGGCTGACGCCCAATCAGAACATCGTGATTTCGCAGATACCCGACGCGAACCGGCAACAGATCGAGCGGCTCGCCGAAGAATATGGTCTGCTCGCTCGCGCTTATGGCAGCGCGCTGAGAGTGAACTCGATGGCCTGCGTCGCGCTGCCGACGTGCGGTCTGGCGATGGCCGAAAGCGAGCGCTATCTGCCCTCTCTCGTCACGAAGATCGAAGGCCTGCTCGAAGTGCACCGGCTCATGGACGTGCCGATCACGATGCGCATGAGCGGTTGCCCGAACGGCTGTTCCCGGCCTTACATCGCCGAGATCGGGCTATCGGGACGTGCACCGGGCAAATACAACCTCTATCTCGGCGGCGGCTTTCACGGCGAGAGACTCAACCGCATGTATCTCGAGAACGTCGGCGAAGAGGCGATTCTCGAAGCACTCGACACGACGCTCGGCCACTTCGCGCGCGAGCGTCGCGAGCACGAGCACTTCGGGGACTTCGTCATTCGCGCAGGCTACGTCGATGCCGTCCGTACAGGACGCGATTTCAACCGTTGATCCGGCGTCTTGCACTGTCTGCATCGGCGATACGGGTTCGTTGCGGTCCATGAAGGAGAAGTTGATGTTTTGGGAAAGAAAGCTGGCCTCGTGGGCGGCCGATGTGCGCGAGCGGACCAATCTTCCCGCACGCGTTTCACTGTGGAACGGCCAGTCGCATGACCTTGGCACCTTCCGGCAGCCGGCCGTCACGCTGCACGCGAAATCGGCGGCCGCCATGCCGTTGCTGCTGTCGCATCGGCTCGACAGTCTGGGAGAAGCCTACGTGCAGGGAAAAATCGACATCGAAGGCAACCTGAATGACATCGTGAATTTCGGCTATGCGCTCGCGATGACGTCGCCGGATGTTCACGGAAAGCTGCATCGCGTCGCACGCTATTTCAACCATTCGAAGGCATCCGACGAGCGCGCGATCCAGTATCACTACGATATCTCAAACGACTTTTACCGGCTGTGGCTGGACCGCCGCATGGTCTATTCGTGCGCGTACTTCGAGAATGGCAACGAGGATCTGGAGACGGCCCAGCAAAAGAAGATCGACCATATCCTCGCGAAGATCCAGCTTCGGCCTGGTCAAACGTTGCTCGACATCGGTTGCGGCTGGGGCGCGCTCGTCATTCGAGCCGCGCGCAAGTTCGGGGCGCGGTGTGTCGGCATCACGCTGTCCAAAAACCAGTTCGAGTGGGCGACTGAACTGGTCAACGCGGCCGGTCTGTCGGACCGCATCGAGATCCGCTTGCAGGATTACCGGGACGTAAGCGGACGCTTCGATCGGATCACCAGCGTCGGCATGTTCGAGCATGTGGGCTGCCGGAACCTTCCCGAGTACTTCAAGCACGTGCAGGACCTTCTTGCCGAAGATGGTGTCGTGATGAATCACGGCATTACGTCGACGGACCACGAAAGCGGTGAGACGGCATACGGCGGCGGCGTGTTTATCGACAAGTACGTGTTTCCCGATGGCGAGTTGCCTCATCTGAGTCTCGCGCTGAATGCAATGCAGGAAGGCGGGCTCGAAGCCTTCGACGTGGAAAATCTTCGCCGGCACTACGCGCAAACGTTGCGGCTATGGAGCGCCAACTACGAGGCGAATGCGACGACGCTGCGCGAACTGGTCGACGAGAAGACGTTCCGCATCTGGCGAATCTATCTCGCTGGCTGTGCCTATGCGTTCGAAAACGATGACGTCGCGATTTACCAGATCGTCGCCCGCAAGGCGGGCACCCGAGCCAGCAAGCTTCCGTGGTCGCGCCGCTACATTTACGCACCGAACTGAGCATGTCCGGCACCGCGATCATTCCCGCCGCGATGGCGAATTCACTTGAGAGGACAACGCAATGAGCCTTCATCTGGGCGATACCGTGCCCGACTTCGAGCAGGAAACATCGATTGGCCGCATCCGTTTTCATGAGTGGGCGGGCGACGCATGGGTCGTGCTGTTTTCCCATCCCGCCGACTTCACGCCCGTCTGCACGACGGAACTGGGGCTGACGGGGAAATTGCAGCCGGAGTTCGAGCAACGCAACGTCAAGGCGATTGCCCTTTCGGTGGATGACGTCGCATCGCACAAGGCATGGACGAAGGATATCGAGGATACGCAAAAGACCGTGGTCGGATTTCCCATCATCGCCGACAAGGACAAAAAAGTTGCCGCGCTGTACGACATGATCCACCCCAATCAGTCGGGAACGGCGACGGTGCGCTCCGTCTTCATCATCGATCCGCGGAAAACGCTGCGTCTGACGCTTACCTATCCGCTCAGCATCGGCCGGAACTTCGACGAAATTCTGCGTGTCATCGACGCGCTGCAACTGAGCGATGCTCACCAGGTCGCCACGCCCGGCAACTGGAAGAATGGAGACGACGTCATCATTCCGCTCACGTTCCAGGACGAGGATGTCATCGCGAAGAAGTTTCCGAAGGGCTATCGTGCGGAGCGCGCTTATCTGCGCTATACGCCGCAACCTGACAAATAACGTATGAAGTCGTTGCACCGCCGACGCGCGTCGGCGGTCAGGCAGTTCCTCGCAACGGCGCATCCACTGCACGCACGACGATGTTGGCTTGCAAGGCGATCTCGGTGAAATCCGGCTTTCGGTATTGTTGACAATAAACAAACGCGTACGTTAGTGTTTGACAGGTCTGACGTTCATTCGTCGCCCTTGCGTCCATCGACTGCCATGACCAGCTCTAGCCTGCCCGACGCCTTCGAACTCTTGCAACGACATTCGCTCGCGATGCTCGTGCAAGAGAGTCTCGAGCACAGCATTCTTTCGGGCGAGCTTGCGCCCGGCGAAAAGCTCAATGAAGTGGAAGTCGCCACGCGGCTGAACGTATCGCGGGGACCCGTGCGCGAAGCCTTTCGTGCGCTCGAACAGGCAGGCCTGCTCAAAACGGAAAAGAACCGTGGCGTGACGGTGCGGGTGGTTTCGCTGCGCGAAGCGCAAGAGATCTACCAGGTCCGCGCGATGCTCGACGAGTCCGTCGCGCGCTGGCTCGCGAATCACATGACGCCCGAAACGCTCGACACGCTGAAAGCCATCATCGCCGCGATGAAGGCCGCGAGGAAAACGCGCGATCTCGCACGCTATACCGAACTGAACGTCCATTTGCACGATGCGATGGTCGCGGGCGTCGGCAATCAGCATCTGATCTCGACCTATCGGCATCTCGTGCGCCAACTCGGCCTGTTGCGGCAGGCGGCGATCGAATCGGATGACAGCGCACTCAGCGAATCCGTCACCGAACACGAGAAGATCGTCAATGCGCTGGCTCGCGGCGAAGAAGAACACGCGGTCGCGCTCGTGCGCGAACATGTCGCGCACGGTGTTGCAAGGATGCAGCGCGCGCATGAGCGCTGGGCCGAGACGGCCAGTCAGGATCGCGCATCCGTTACCGGGTCTTGATGGCCCCGCTACGTGCGGCCATAGAACTGGCCGCACGAGTGCTCACCTGAAAGGCGCGAGAGCGAACCACATCAACGCTTCGAAGATTTCGCGCCCATCATGCGCACGAAATCTTCGAGCGTCGCTGCGTTCGTCACGCAAGCGCTTTCGGCGACACCTGCGTGATGCCCATTGCCTTCAGCGTATCGGCGATCGCGGCGACCGCGCCGGGAATGCCCGTTTTGCCGAAGTGCCCGATACATCCGACGCGGAACGTTTCGATCTGCGTCAGCTTGCCCGGATAGAGGATGTATCCGCGCTTCTTCACCTCCTGATAGAACGTCTTGAAGTCGTAAGCGGGATCATCGGGCGCATGGAATGTGACGATGATGGGCGCCTGGATCGACTGATCGAGAAATGGCCGGAAGCCCAGTTTGCCCATGCCTTCGATCAGCGCGCGGCAGTTGCCTGCATAACGCGCGCCCCGCGCTTCGAGACCGCCCTCCTCGTTGTACTGCGCGATGGCCTGATCGAGCGCGGCGACGACATGCGTCGGCGGCGTGAAGCGCCATTGCGTCGTGCGATTCATGTACACCCATTGATCGTACAGGTCCATTGCGAGCGAGTGGCTATTGCCTTCGCAGCGCTCCAGCGTGCTGCGCCTCACGATGACGAAGCCCATGCCGGGCACGCCTTCCAGGCATTTGCCCGACGCGGCGACGACGGCATCGAATGGCGTCTGCCGCGCGTCGATATCGATCGCGCCGAATGAACTCATCGCATCGACGATCAGACTGCGTCCGTGCTTCGCGACCACCATCGCGATCTCGTGCAGCGGATTGAGCACGCCCGCGCCCGTTTCGCAGTGAACCAGCGCAACGTGCGTGATGCCCGGATCGGCGGCGAGCGCGCGGTCGATGTCGGCGGGCTTGACCTGCGTGTCTTCCGGATAGTCGATGGTCTGATGACGCCGCCCCAGCGCGCGGCAGATCTTCGCGATGCGCTGGCAATAGGCGCCGTTGTTCGGCACCAGCACATGCCCGTCGCGCGGAACGATTGTGCCGATCGCCGCTTCGACGGAAAACGTGCCGCTGCCCTGCAACGGCACGCACTCGTGCGTCGCTTCGCCGTGCACGATGCGCAGTGTCTCGCGGCGAATGCGCGCGGTGATTTCGTTGAAGTCGCTATCCCACGATCCCCAGTCGCGCAGCATCGCCTCGCGCGTGCGGTCGGATGTCGTGAGCGGACCGGGGGTGAGCAGAATCGGTTGGCTGGACAGGTTCACATGAGCTCCTTGATAGACGCGGTGAAAGTACGATTCAGCCACGGCGCGAAGTGCGCCATGCCTGAGTTCTACGCAACACGCCGTGCGAGACGCCGGCGAACAGCAGACATGCAAACGAAGCCGTCACGAGCACGAGCGTCGCCATCGCGGCGGCGGGCCCGATCTGTCCGGCGTCGTCGAGATTCAGGATCGCAACGGATGCAGGCTGCGTGTCGGGCGAATAGAGAAACGCGACAGCCGACACCGTGGTCATGCCGTTGACGAACAGATAGCGCGCGATCTGCAGGATCGACGGCAGGCACACGGGCACCGTGACGCGCCAGAACGTCTTGTAGAACGGCACTTTCAGCGATGCCGAAACGGCTTCGAACTCGTTGTCGATTTGCCGCAACGCGGTCACGGCCGTCAGATGACTCGACGAGTAGTAGTGCACGACCGTCACGATCGCGAGCAGCGCAAGCGTCCCATAGAGGCCGTTGAGCGGGTTCGCGGGCGCATTGAAGAGAAAGATGTAGCTGATGCCGAGCACGAGCCCCGGCACACCCATCGGCAGGATCGCGCAGAGATTGATGAAGCCGCGCAGCCAGCGCGGACCGCGCGTCTTTTCCACAAGATACGCACCACCGAACACGATCGCCGTGCCGCCGATCGCCACGCATACCGCCATCTTCAGGCTGTTCTTGTACGCATCGAAAATGCCGGCCGCGATCAGGCCCATCTTGTAGTGCTGCAAGCCGAGGCTCATCTGATACGGCCAGAACTTGACGAACGATGCGAACACCGAAATGCCCACCACGGCCATCATCAACAGGCACACGACGGCGCAATACGCGAGCATCGCCGTGTCGAAGCCGCGTGACTGCTTGGGCTGGAACGGCGTCGAGCGCGCGCCGAGCTGCGACTGCTGCTTGCGGCGAATGAAGAAGTCGACGGCGAATGCAACCAGCGCGGGACACAGCAACAGCAAACTGACCACCGCGCTGCGATTGAAATCCTGCAAGCCGATGATGAGCTTGTAGATATCCGTCGACAGCACCGTGTACGGCCCGCCGATCACGACGGGAACACCGAAGTCGTTGATGCAGATCGTGAACGACACCATCGTTGCGCTGATCAGGCCGTACTTCGCGCCCGGCAGCGTGATCGTCATGAACTTGCGCAGACGGCTCGTGCCCATCGCGTCGGCGGCTTCATACAGGCGTCCGTCGGATAGCGACAGCGCCGTCACGAGAATCATCAGCACGTGCGGAAAGGCTGCATAGACGAGGCTGCATACGATGCCCCCGAAACCGTAGATCGAGTGTCCGTGCAGCAGCGGCTTCAGGATTCCAGAATTGCCGAACCAGTAGATGAAGGACACGGCGGACAGCAACGTCGGTGCAAGCAATGGCAGCAACGCGACCGTGCGCACTGCGTTTTTCATCGGCATGCACGAGCGCGTGAGCGCATAGGCAAAGGTGAACGCCATCGGAATGACGATCGATGTGACCGTGCAGGCGACGGCTACCGAATGGGCCGCCGACGTCCACACGGCACTGTTCGCCAGATAGCCGCTCAAGTTCGCAAGCCCGATGAAGCGCCCGTCCGCATCGACGAAGCATTTGCCGATCACGAGCGCGAGCGGCAACAGGAGGAACACGGCGAGCAGCGCGCACATCAGCAGAAGCGCAAGCTGCCCGATCCGGTCATGCCAATGCGTGATTTGCCGCACTTCGGCGTGCGCTTCGTCGCCGCCACGGCGGCGTTCGATCAGAACGGCGCTCATTGCAGACGCTCCTTCGCGGCCGTGAACACGCACACGTTTTCGCGGTTGATGGCGAGATCGAAGCGCGCGCCCGTTTGCAGACCCGTACGGCGCATTTCATGAAACGAAAGATCCGCGACGATCTCCTGACCGGCCAGTCCGTCGATCTTGAAGCTGACACGGCAGAATGCGCCGAGGAATTCGAGCTTTTCGACGCGAGCGGCAAGCAGGTTGTCCGGCGCGCCGTCGGGCATGAGGATGTGAATGTCCTCGGGGCGCACGAACGCGGAAACCTTCGAACCCGGCGCAGGCTGTGCCGTGCCGCATCCATAGCGCAAGCCGATCTCGCCCGCCTTCAGCGTGCCGTCGTTCATCACCTCGGCGGGAATCATGTTGACCTTGCCGATGAAATCCGCGACGAAAGGCGACGCGGGCTCGCGATAGATTTCATGCGGCGTGCCGATCTGCTCGATCACGCCATGATTCATCACGACGATGCGATCGGCCATCGACAGCGCCTCTTCCTGATCGTGCGTGACCATGATCGTCGTGACGCCGAGGCGCTGCTGCAACTGGCGAATTTCCTGGCGCAGCCGCACGCGAACGCGCGCATCGAGCGCGGATAGAGGCTCGTCGAGCAGCAACAGCCCCGGTGAAGTTGCAAGCGCACGCGCGAGCGCGATGCGCTGCTGCTGGCCGCCCGACAGCTGGTTCGGATGCTTGCGATGCGCGTCGGGCAAGCCGACGAGCGCGAGCAGTTCATTCACCCGCTCGGCAATCGCTGCGCGCTTCATCTTGCGATTCACGAGGCCGTAGGCGACGTTGTCGAAGATCGTGAGATTCGGAAACAACGCGTACGACTGGAACACGATGCCGTAGTCGCGAAGCTGCGGCGGCAGACGCGAGATGTCGCGGCCGTCCTGCATGATGCGGCCGGTGCTCTGCGTCTCCAGTCCCGCGATGATGCGCAGCAACGTCGTCTTGCCGCATCCCGACGGCCCCAGAAAACAAAGCATCTCGCCCTTCTTCACGCCGAGATCGATATCCGTCAGAACGGGCGTATCGTTGAACCGCTTGGAAACCTGCTGCACGCTCAAATAGGCTGTCATCTGTTCCTCCGCCTTCGCTTCTTCTGCCTGCATCGCAGCGGCACGCGCCGCTGCGTCGGTCGAAGCGCGCGAATCACACACGATTCACGCGCGCTTCACGCGAGACCCGGTGCTACTTCTGCTCCTTGCTGCCGTAGCGCTTTTGCCAGTCGTCGAGAATCGCCTGGCGGTTCTTCGCGGACCACACGAAGTCGTTTTTCACGAGCAATTGCGAATAGTTGTCGGGGATGCCGGAGAGCTTCTTCGCGACGCCCGGATAGGCAACGATCGCCCACCATTGCGCGGTGATTTCATTTGCCTGCCGGCTTGCCATGAAGTCCGCGAGCTTCTTCGCTTCGTCGGGGTGCTTCGTCGTCTTCATCACGCCCGTTGCTTCCATGTCCCAGCCAAGCCCTTCTTTCGGGAAGATCAGATCGATGGGCGCGCCCTGCGCCTGCAACTCATGCCCGCGAAACTCGAATGAAATGCCGATCGGGAATTCGCCCGTGCCCGCCAGCGTGCAAGGCTTCGAACCCGAATGCACGTATTGCGCGACGTTCTTGTCGAGCGCATCCATGTACTGCCAGCCCTTCTCCTCGCCGAAGGTTTGCAGCCACGAGGTGACGTCCAGATAGCCCGTGCCCGACGAGACCGGGCTCGGCATCACGATCATCCCTTTGTAGATGGGCTTCGCGAGGTCTTCCCATGAAGTCGGCTTCGGCAAGTGGCGCTTCTCCGCTTCGACGCGGTTGTAGCAGATGGTTGCGCCCCACACGTCCATGCCGACCCAATGCGGCGGATTGTTGCTGTCGCTGTACTTGCGCGTGAGGCTGTCGAAGCCCTTCGGCGCATACGGCATCAGCATGCCTTGCAGGTCGAGCAGCGTCAGGCTCGATGCGGCGAGGCCGAGCACGACGTCGGCGCGCGGATTGTTCTTTTCGGCGAGCAGCTTCGCCGTGACGGCGCCCGTCGAGTCGCGCACCCAGCGAATCTCGATGTCCGGATTCGCTTTCTCGAACGCATCCTTGTACGGCTTCATCGCCTCGTCTTCGAGCGCCGTGTAGACGAGCAATTGCGTCTTCGCGTGCGCCAGCTGCACCGCGCCGAACGCCAGCGACGCCGCCACGACACAGCGCGCGGCCACGTTCAGAAGACCCTTGCAACCGTTGAATCCCGCTTGTTCCTTCATCTCCAGACCCCTTGATAAATGGCGTCGCGGCCAGCGACGGAAACGGCCAGTGCTGCTTTTTGCGGTTCCACTGCGGCGGTCCTGCAGTGGTTCTGCTGCGGCTCGATGCTGCAACCTCGTCGACTGCTTTGTTGTTGTCTGTTGTTGACAATCTACAAAACGTCAATTTTAATGTCAAGTATTGCCACACTTTGCCACACAACGCCGCATCCCGATTCCCGGATTACCCTGGTCAAAAGGAGAAACCCATGAGTGAATCCCCTGTATCCATCGAAGTGAACGGCCGTCGCTACAACTGGATGCGCCGACCCGTCGTCGTGGTCTGCGTCGACGGTTGCGCGTACGAATATCTGGAGATGGCCGCTGCGGCGGGCGTCGCGCCCTTCATCAAGAAGCTGTTGAAGCCGGCGACCGCCTTCACGGGCGACTGCGTCGTGCCGAGCTTCACGAACCCGAACAACCTGTCGATCGTGACGGGCGTGCCGCCCGCCGTGCACGGCATCAGCGGCAACTACTTCTTCGATCGCGAGAGCGGCACGGAAGTGTTGATGAACGACCCGAAGTACCTCGTCGCGCCCACGGTGCTTGCGCGCTTCGCCGACGCGGGCGCGAAGGTCGCCGTCGTCACGGCCAAGGACAAGCTGCGCCGCCTGCTCGGCAAAGGCTTGAAGGGCATCTGCTTCTCGTCGGAGAAAGCGGACGAGGCCACGCTCCACGAGAACGGCATCGACGATGTGATCGAACTGGTCGGCAAGCCGGTGCCGAGCGTGTACAGCGCGGACCTGTCCGAGTTCGTCTTCGCGGCGGGTGTGCGTCTGCTAGAGACGCGCGACATCGACCTGATGTACCTGTCGACCACCGACTACGTGCAGCACAAGTGCGCGCCCGGCACGCCCGGCGCGAACGCGTTCTATCAGATGATGGACGGCTATCTGCAACGGCTGGACGAACTGGGCGCCGTCGTCGCGATCACGGCCGACCACGGCATGAACGCGAAGCACAACGCAGACGGCGAACCTAATGTGATCTATCTGCAGGAGCGCTTCGACGAATGGCTCGGCGAGGACAAGGCGCGCGTGATCCTGCCGATTACCGATCCGTACGTCGCGCATCACGGCGCGCTCGGGTCGTTCGCGACCGTCTATCTGCCCGCGCTCGCGGACACCGATGTCGATGCGCTGCGCCGCAAGCTCGCCGCCGAGTCCGGCATCGAACTGGTCTTAACGGGCGCTGAAGGATGCGCGCGCTTCGAATTGCCGCCCGCGCGAATGGGCGATCTGATCGTCATCTCGAAGCGCGACGTCGTGCTCGGCACGCGGCGCATCAAACACGATCTTTCGGGACTCGACGCGCCGCTGCGTTCGCACGGCGGCCTTGCCGAGCAGACCGTTCCGCTGATCTTCAGCAAGCCCGTTGCAAAGTCGGCTGCGCAACGCGAACGGCTGCGCAACTTCGACATCATCGACATCGCGCTCAATCATCTTCAGTGACGAGGACACGCCCATGAACGCCATTGCAGACACGACGAAAGGACAATCACAGGTTCGCCACGAAGCGCTGCGCATCGACGGCGAAAAGGTCTATCGCGACGAGGTGATCGATGTTCGCAACCCGTATGACGGCACGCTGGTCGGCACCGTGCCGAAGGCGACGCTCGACGACGTGCGCCGCGCGTTCGATGTTGCGCGCGCGTATCGTCCGACGCTCACGCGCTACGAGCGCTCGGCGATCCTGCGGCGCGCGGCCGATGCCGTGCACTCGCGCACGCATGAAATCGCCGCGCTGATCACGGCGGAAGCCGGCTTGTGCATCAAGGACTCGACGTACGAAGCGGGCCGCGTCGCGGACGTGCTCGTGTTCGGCGCAGGCGAGGTGCTGAAGGACGACGGGCAGATCTTCTCGTGCGATCTCACGCCTCACGGCAAGAAGCGCCGCGTCTATACACAGCGCGATCCGCTGCTGGGCGTGATCTCCGCCATCACGCCGTTCAATCACCCGATGAACCAGGTCGCGCACAAGATCGTGCCGTCCATCGCGACGAACAACCGGATCGTCGTGAAGCCATCGGAGAAGGTGCCGCTGTCGTGCTATCTGTTCGCCGACATCCTGTATGAAGCCGGCTTGCCCGTTCAGATGCTGCAAGTGATCACAGGAGACCCGACCGTGATCGCCGATGAACTCATCACGAACCGCGCGATCGATCTGATCACGTTCACGGGCGGCGTATCGATCGGCAAATCGATCGCGTCGCGCATGGGTTATCGGCGCGCGGTGCTCGAACTGGGCGGCAACGATCCCATCATCGTGATGGAAGACGCCGATCTCGACGAAGCCAGCACGCTCGCCGTCTCGGGCTCGTACAAGAACTCGGGGCAACGCTGCACTGCCATCAAGCGGATGCTGGTGCACGAGGCCGTCGCCGACCGCTTCACCGATCTCGTCGTCGACAAGACGCGCGCGTGGAAATACGGCAATCCCGCCGACACATCCGTCGATATGGGCACCGTGATCGACGAAGCCGCTGCGCGCTTCTGCGAGCGCCAGGTCGACGATGCGATCGCACGCGGCGCGCGCCTGCTCGCCGGCAATCAGCGCGACGGCGCGCTCTATTCGCCGACGGTCGTCGACCGTATCACGCCGGATATGCCGCTCGTCAAATATGAAACGTTCGGTCCCGTATCGCCGATCATGCGTTTCCGCACAATTGACGAAGCGATCCACATGTCGAACAGCACCGACTATGCGCTATCGTCTTCCGTGTGCACGAACCGCTTCGACTACATCACGCGCTTTATTTCGGAGCTGGAAGTCGGCAGCGTCAACGTGCGCGAGGTGCCCGGATACCGGCTCGAACTCACGCCGTTCGGCGGTGTGAAGGATTCGGGATTAGGCTATAAGGAAGGCGTGCAGGAGGCGATGAAGAGCTTCACCAATACCAAGACCTATTCGCTGCCGTGGTGAACATCTGACGAATGAGATGGCTTTGCGGCCGGCGTGAAGTTCCACATAGGAGGCAATATGCACATAGGCGTTCCGAAGGAAATAAAGAACCACGAATATCGCGTCGGCCTCACGCCGTCATCCGTGCGCGAGATCGTCGCGCACGGGCACACGGTGAGCGTCGAAACGGGCGCGGGCGCGGGCATCGGCGCATCCGACGACGCCTACCGTGCAGCGGGCGCGCAAGTGGCGCCAAGCGCCGCGGCGATATTTTCCGCAGCCGACATGATCGTCAAGGTGAAGGAGCCACAAGCGCGCGAGCGGGCGATGCTGCGCGAAGGGCAGATTCTCTTCACCTACCTGCACCTCGCGCCCGATCCGCAGCAATGCGCCGATCTGGTGGCGAGCAACGCCGTCTGCATCGCCTACGAAACCGTCACGCAGCCGGGCGGCGGGCTGCCGCTGCTCGCACCGATGTCCGAGGTCGCGGGACGCATGTCGATTCAGGCGGGCGCCTTTTGCCTGGAGCGCGCGCACGGCGGCAAAGGCATTCTGCTCGGCGGCGTGGCGGGCGTTCCGTCCGCGAAGATCGTGATCCTCGGCGGCGGCGTGGTCGGCTCCAACGCCGCGCAGATCGCCGTCGGCACGGGCGCGCAGGTCGTCGTCATCGACCGGAACGTCGACGCGTTGCGCCGCATGGACCGGCTGCTCGGTGCGCGCGTGGTCACCGTGTATTCGAACCGGGACAACATCGAACATCATGTGCTCGACGCCGATCTCGTGATCGGCGGCGTACTGGTTCCCGGCGCGGCCGCGCCCAGGCTCGTGACGCGCAAGATGGTCGAAGCGATGCGTCCGGGCTCGGCGATCGTCGACGTCGCGATCGACCAGGGCGGATGCTGCGAGACAGCAAAGCCTACGACCCACGCGGAGCCGACGTACAAGGTCGGCGAAGTGGTTCACTACTGCGTCGCCAATATGCCCGGCGGCGTGCCGCGCACGTCCACCTACGCGCTGAACAACGCGACGCTGCCCTTTGTCCTCCAGATCGCGGACAAGGGCTGGCGTAAGGCGCTCACCGACGACGAGCATTTGCGCCGCGGCCTCAACGTGGCCTTCGGCAAGGTGACGTGTCCGGAGGTTGCGAAGGCATTGAGCTACGCATGCGAAGACGCAGGGGCCGTCGCCGCAGGATAACGATGGTGTGGACCGGGTCGGCGGACGGATGCTTCGGCCGCTGGCCCGGAACGCTTGAACAGGCATCTACATGCGCCGACTGTGGGCATCGACCGCCCGTCGGCCGTGGCTTCATTCCGCGTCGCCCGTTTGGATCGTATCTGCCGCTGGCCAGGCCTTGAAAATATCCCGCCAGCTGACAATCCCGACCGGCCTGAATTCGCCATCGACAATTGGAATGCACGAGATCCGCTTGTCGAGAAACAGGCTGATTGCCGCTGAAACCTCCGCATCGGGCATGAGCGCGGCGGGCTTGCGGCTCATGATCTGATGCACCCGCTTGTTGAGCGTCGCGATGTCTCGCGGCGACTCGACGACGCTATCTATGAACGGGCTCATCGCGCGCAACAAGTCCCGATCCGACACGACGCCTTGCAGTTGACCGTCTTCCACCACCAGCAAATGGTGAAAAGCGACTGAGTCGAAGATCTCTTTTACGGTGGCCAATGTGTCGTCAAAACCAACCGTCACGACGCGACGGGTCATGATCTCTGCGATTTTCATTTGATGTTCTACCCCGTTCGCCGCCCGCCTCATCGTCATTGCCTTCGGATACTTGCCGAATAAGCGCGGCGGGCAGGCGTGCGATTTAAAGAACCGAATTATAGGGTTTTGTTTGCTTTGGAATTGAAAGAACGCCTGAGAGAAAAGAAACCGACACGCCCGTCGGCAATCCCCGGATGCCAACGCGAGACGTTTCCCGCGCAAATGCAAACGTTCAACCCCCTGTCGCTTTCAAGCAAGGGATAACCCGTAATCATCTGGGCTGCTCTCCTTTCCCTATAAGGGAATTGCACCGCAGCAAAATCGCGATGTCGCATTTGTGACAAACAAGGTCGACTACAGATGAGAACCTGTCGATTTTGTCCGGCTATCTTTTGCTCAACGCAAACAGAACAAGAAGCGGATGAATACGCCGCCTTGCATGGGACCGGAGTAAGTGCTCTGCACTAACTCCGGCCGACCGCTCTGCATGGGGCCGGAGTAAGTGCTAAAGCACTAACTCCGGCCGACACAGGAGAGAACGTGGAAACGCTTGCTTTTATCGTCGACAACTTCGCGTCGATCGTCCGGCTCACCGTCGAACACATCGAGATCGTCGGCGTCGGTGTCGGTTTCGCGATCCTGACTGGCGTGCCGCTCGGCATCGCGATCACGGCCAGTCCGCGCGCCGCGAAGATCGTGCTGTACACGGCCGCCATCGTGATGACGATTCCATCCGTCGCGCTGTTCGGCGTGATGATCCCGATTCTTTCCGTGATCGGCCAGGGCATCGGCTTCCTGCCGACAGTCATCGCGCTCTTCCTGTATTCGCAACTGCCCATCGTGCGCAACACGTACACGGCGATCACGAACATCGATCCTGCTTTGCGCGAAGCGGCACGCGGCATCGGCATGACGACGCGTGAGCGTCTGTGGAAAGTCGAGATTCCGATCGCGCTGCCCATCATCATGGCGGGCGTGCGGATGGCCGTCGTGATCAACGTCGGCATTGCAGCCGTCGCCGCGTACATCGGCGCGGGTGGCCTCGGCAAGCTGATCAGCCGCGGCATTTCGCAATCGGACCCGCGCCAGTTGATTGCCGGCGCGATTCTCGTCAGCGTGCTCGCCATCGCCGCCGACTACGGCCTCGCCTGGGTGCAGCGCCTGCTGACGCCGAAAGGCCTGCGCGGCCCGTCGCGCACTGCCGCGCTCGCGCTGCGTCTCGGCGCATGGGCTTTCCTCCGTAAATCTCCTCGTCACGCGCAATAACCATGATCAAGCTCTCCAACATCACGAAGCGCTATGAAGGCGCAAGCGCCCCGGTGGTCGACGGCATCGACATGGAAGTCGGCGCGGGCGAAATCTGCGTGCTGCTCGGCCCTTCCGGCTGCGGCAAGACGACCACGCTGAAGATGATCAACCGCCTGATCCAACCGACCTCGGGCAAGATCTTTATCGACGGCCGCGATACCGACGAGTTCGATGTCGTCGAACTGCGCCGCCAGATCGGCTATGTGATCCAGCAGATCGGTCTCTTTCCGAACATGACGGTCGAGGAGAACATCGGCGTCGTGCCGCGTCTGCTCGGCTGGGACAAGGCGAAGGCAAAGCGCCGCGCCGCCGAGCTGCTGGAGATCGTCGCGCTCGACCCGTCGATCTACCTGTCGCGCTATCCGAAGGACCTGTCGGGCGGGCAGCAGCAGCGCGTCGGCGTGGCGCGCGCGCTGGCAATCGACCCGCCCGTGATGCTGATGGACGAACCGTTCGGTGCGATCGACCCTATCAATCGTGAGCTGATCCAGGACGAGTTTCTGCGCATCCAGCAACAGGTGAAGAAAACGATCATGTTCGTGAGTCACGACATCGACGAAGCGGTGAAGATGGCCGACCGCATCGCGATCTTCAGCAGTGGCAGGCTCGAACAGTTCGATACGCCGGACACCATCCTCGCGCGGCCCGCGAGCCAGTTCATTGCAGGCTTCGTCGGCGCGGATCGCGCGTTGAAGCGTCTGCGTCTCGTGCGTGCGAGGGATGCGCTGTCGGCGTGCGAGTGCGCGGCACGCGTGGGCGAAAGCAGCGATCGCGCGCGTGCGTTGCTCGAACAGCACGGCATCGATCAGATCATATTGCTCGATGCCGCCGACAAGCCGCAAGGCTATCTGAGCGCCGCCGAGCTGCGCACGATCGACGGCAAGCTGTTGGCGGCGCATGCGAATCCCGTGCAGGGCTTCGCGCGTCAGAGCGACGATCTGCGCAGCGTGATTTCGTCGATGTTCGCGCTCGGCCAGTCATGGCTGCCCACCGTCGACGACGACGGCCGCTTTGTCGGCTATGTCAATCAGGCGCATATCGTCGACATGCTGCGGCTGCCCTCGGAGACACGTGCATGAACACCTGCAAGAAAGCGCTCTTTTCACGCTGCGTCGCGCTCGCGGCAGGCACCGCACCCGCGCTCGCGCACGCTGACAACCTGCTCGCCTCGATCGGACAGTATCGCAGCGACATCGTCTACCAGTCGATTCAGCAAATGACGATGGTCGCGATTGCAGGAGGACTCGCGATTGTCGTCGCCGTGCCGCTCGGCATCTATCTGAGCCGCGCGTCGGGCAAGCAGGCGCGCGTCGCACAAGCCGTCCTGCAGACGATCAACGTGGGCCAGGCGGTGCCGAAGCTCGCGTTGCTCGCGCTCGCGATGAGCGTGCTCGGCATCGGCCGCTGGCCGTCGATCTTCGGGCTCTGGGTGGCGACCTTGCTGCCGATCGTGCTGAACACGCTCGAAGGCTTGCGCGCCGTGCCGCCCGCGCTGATCGAAGCAGCGACGGGCATGGGCATGACGCCCACGCAGATTCTGCTGCGCGTCGAATTGCCGAACGCGCTGTACGTGATCTTCGCGGGCATCCGCACGGCGCTCGCGATCACGGTCGGCACCGCGCCGCTCGCCTTTCTCGTCGGCGGCGGCGGGCTTGGCGAACTGATCTTTACCGGCATCGACATGAACGACTTTTCGATGCTATTGGCGGGCGCGATTCCCACTGCGCTGCTCGCAATTCTCACTGACTTGCTCGTCGGCCAGATGCAGGCGCATCTCGTGTCGCGCGGCGTCAATCCGCAACGGTAGTTCAACCACACGCTAACGCGTTTCTTCGAGGACATCATGAAGACTGCCTTTTTCAAGCGAGTCTGCGCGCTCGTCGCCCTTTCTTTTGCCTCCTCCTGGGCCATCACGTGCGCGGCGGCGAATGTCGTCGTAGGAGGCAAGAACTTCACCGAACAACAACTGCTCGCCGAAATGACGACCGAGCTTTTGCAGGCCAAGGGCTTCAACGTCACGAAAAAGGACGGCATGGGCAGCGCCGTGCTGCGTCAGGCACAGGAAAACGGGCAGGTCGACGTGTACTGGGAATACACGGGCACGTCGCTCATCACATACAACAAGATCAACGACCGTCTTTCGCCGGAAGATACCTACAAGAAGGTGAAAGAACTCGATGCCGCGAAGGGTCTCGTGTGGCTCGATCCGTCGCGCGCGAATAACACCTACTCGTTCGCGATGAATCAGGACGAAGCGAAGAAGCTCGGCATTGCGACACTCAGCGATCTCGCGAAAGCGATCAAGGCGGGCAAGACGCTCACCTTCGCGTGCAACTCGGAGTTCTATGCGCGCCCGGACGGTCTGCGTCCGCTGCAAAAGCTCTATGGCTTCGATTTCTCGCAGGACGAAATCAAGCGGATGGATTCGGGCCTCACGTATCAGGCGCTCAAGGACCGTCAAGTGGACATCGCGCTCGTGTTCGCCACCGACGGCCGCGTGCCCGCGTTCAACTTCGTGATTCTCAAGGACGACAAGGGCTTTTTCCCGTCGTATGCGCTGACGCCCGTGATCCGCAAGGCGACGCTCGATGCCAACCCGAAGCTCGGCCCGATCCTGAACGCGCTCTCGGCGAAGCTCGACGCTCCGACCATGGCGCGCCTCAACGCTTCCGTCGACGTGCAAAAAAAGTCGTTCAGCGAGGTCTCGCATGACTTCCTGAAGGAAGCGGGTCTGCTCTAACGCATCGCGAACACGCAACCCTGAAGAGACAACAACATGCCTTCCCCTTCTTTCGATACGGCGCGCGACGGCACGCTGACCGTTGCCGCCGCGCAGATCGACAGTTCATACGGCGATCTCGATGCGAATCTCTCGAAGCATCTGCGCATGATCGACGATGCGCGCAAGCGCGGCGTCTCGATGCTGCTTTTCCCCGAGCTGTCGCTATGCGGCCATAGCGCCGGAAAAGACGCATTGCGGCTCGCGATGCGGCTCGATCACCCCGCCCTCGCCGCGCTTGCCGAAGCGAGCGTCGATCTGCATACGTCGTTCGGCTTTATCGAAGAAGCGCCCGGCGGCCAGTTCTACAACAGCCAGGCAACCGTGACGCACGGAAGGATCGTGCATGTGCATCGCAAGGTGCAACTCGCGACATACGGCAAGCTGCGCGACGGCCTCTATTACGCGCCGGGCGCGCAGCTCGGCGCATTCGATATCGACAGCCGCTGGCGCGTCGCCACGCCGATCTGCAACGACCTGTGGAACCCCGGCCTCGTGCACGACCTGATGTGCGACGGCGTCACGCTGCTCGCGGCACCGATCAGTTCGGCACGCGAGGCCGTGGGCGGCGGGTTCGACAATCCGTCGTCGTGGGAACTGAACCTGCGCTTTTACGCGGTGACCTACGGCGTCGCCGTCGTGATGGCAAATCGCATCGGCACGGAAGGCATGCTCGGCTTCTGGGGCGGCTCACGCATTCTCGATCCGTTCGGCAACACTGTCGCGACGGGCTCCACCACCGAAGAGGAACTGGTTGTCGGCGAGCTCGACTTTGCGTCGCTACGCGAGGCACGCTTTCTGCTGCCGACCGTACGCGACTCGCGCGTATTCGCCGAGCGCGGCATTCGCGCCACACGTCAACCTGCCACGAACTGAAGCGTCGTCAGCCATGCAAGACTTTCTCCTCACCGAAGAAGACCGCGCGTTTCGCAGCGAAGTGCGCGCCTTCCTGCAACGCGAGCTTGCGCCGCGCGCCGCCGATATCGAAGACCGCCAGGACTGGAATGCCGTCAAACATGTCGTGCGCGCACTGGGCGAAGCGGGCTACTTGCGGCTGATGTTCGCGGATCTCTATCGAGGCTCGCTGAAGAAGCCGGGCCTTACGCACGCGACGATCCTTTCCGAAGAAGCCTCGACGATCAACTACGCCTTCGAAACAACGATTGCGACGGCGCTGAGCTGCGCGTATCCATTGCATCGCCATGCGAGCGCCCGACTGCGCGACGCGTACCTCGAACCGATCCTCGATGGCCGTGCAATCGGCGCGATCTGCGTGACGGAGCCCGGCACAGGCAGCGATTCGGCGGACATGCAAACACGCGTCGAATTTGATGCGCGCACCAACGAATGGGTGATCAATGGGTTCAAGCGCTACATCTCGAACGCATCGGTCGCGGACGTGTATATCGTGTACGGCGTCACGCCGCGCGATGACGGCGCGAAGCCGCGCGTTACCGCCGTCGCCGTGCCGAAAGACGTGCCCGGCATCAGCTTTCCGCGTAACTACTCGTTCATGGGACGACGCGGCTGCATCGTCGGCGAAGTGAAGTTCGATGATTGCCGCGTCAGCGCCGATCATCTGCTTGGCGACGAAGGCGACGGCTTTGCGATCATGCGCGGCATGTTCAACTTCGAGCGCGCGATTCTCGGCGGCTCCGGTCTCGGCGTCGCGCGCAGCGCGTTCGAAATTGCGCGCCAGCATGCGCAAAGCCGCAGGACGTTCGGCCAGTTCCTCGGCTGCAAGCAGCTCATCTGGGACAAGATCGCGCAGATGAGCTGGCGCATCGACGCAGCCGAACTCATCACCTATCGCGCAACGAAGATGTACGACGCGGGCGCGGACGGCAAGGCGCTGATGAAGGAAGCGGCAATGGCCAAGCTCGTCGCGACCGAGACCGCGAATTTCTGCGTGAACGAAGCGGTGCAGATTCTTGGCGGCGACGGCCTGACCAAAGAATACGGCCGCACCGAGCAGCTCTATCGCGACGCGCGTGCGCTGACGATCGTCGGCGGCACATCGGAAATGGTGAAGTACCTGATCGCCTCACGCGATCTTCCGGAACTCAAGATCAACCTTTGACCGTATTCCATTTCCATCATGCTGACTATTACCTCGCTGTTCGACAATACGGTCGCGAAGTACCCGGAGCGTCTCGCGCTGGTCTGCGGCGACACGCGCCTCACCTACGCGCAATGGGACGTGCGCGTGCGCGGATTCGCGCAGGCGCTGTTCGATCTCGGCGTGCGGCAGACGGACCGCGTCGCGATCTTCCAGAAGACGTCTGACGCCACGGCAACCGCCTACTTCGCGTGCCAGTTGCTCGGTGCGATTGCCGTGCCGATGAACTATCGTTTGTCCGCGAACGAAGCGGCGTTCATCATTCGCGATTCCGGCGCACGCGCGCTGATCTACGACGACTCGATGCTGCCCGTCATCGCCAAAACGGAGCAGACGCTCCCCGATCTGCGCATCTACATCTGCGTGACGGGACACGGCGAAGAAGCCGTCGATGCGTACGCGCCGCTGCATCATCACAACTTCGACGCGCTGATCGACAGCACGCGCCATCGCGACGCGCCGCTGCCCACGCTCTCACCCGACGACATCTCGGCGCTCGTCTACACGTCGGGCACGACGGGCCGCCCGAAAGGCGCGATTCACACGCATGGCAACGACGTCGCGATCGCCACCAACTGCGTGATGGAGTACAGCCTGACGAGCACGGATGCCGCGTTGCATATCGCCCCGCTCTATCACGTCGGCGGCATGCAGGCGTATTTCATGCCGCATCTGATGGTCGGCGCGGCGAACATCGTGCTGCCCCGCTACGACCCGCAGCGCACGCTGGCCGCGATCGCCCGGCATCGCATCACCACGCTCTTCGCAGTGCCGACGCAGATTCAGGACATGTTGTTTCACCCCACGTTCGCCCAGACGGATCATCGCAGCCTGCGCATGATCACGACGGGCGGAGCGGCCATTCCCGCCGCGACGATGCAGCGCGTGATCGACGAGTTCTGTCCGAACATCTTTAACGGTTACGGGATGACGGAAGCGAGCCTCACGTTGCTGCTGCATCCGCGCGATGCGCTGTCGCGCCTCGGCTCGTGTGGCAAGCCGACGCTGATCAGCATCTGCCGCATCGTGACGAACGACCCGGAGCGCGCGGTGCCGCCGACCGAATGCGTCGACGCGGGCGAAGTCGGCCAGTTGATCGTGCGTGGCCCGCAACTGGCGCGCGCATACTGGAACAACCCCGTCGAGACCGCGAAGAAGTTTCGTGACGGCTGGCTCTATACGGGCGATCTCTTCAGCGTCGATGCGGGCGGCTACTTCCACTTCCACGGCCGCGCCGACGACATGATCGTGTCAGGCGGCGAAAACATCTATCCGCGCGAAGTCGAGGAAGTGCTGTATCACTGCCCCGGCGTTCAGGAGGCCGCGGTGATCGGCATACCTGATGCGAAGTGGGGGCAGGCCGTGACGGCGTTCGTCGTGCGTAGCGACACGCAGTTGACGGAAGAGGCAGTCATCGCATTCTGCAAGGCCAGCGACGACCTCGCGCCGTACAAGCGGCCGAAGAAAATCGTGTTCGTCGACCGGCTACCGCTGAATCCGAGCGGCAAGGTGCTTCGGCGCGAGCTCGCGGCTTCCGTGGCTCAGGACCTTTTGCAAACGGGAACGTGATCATGAATGAACCAGTGCTCTACGAATTCGACGGCGGCGTGGCGACCATCACGCTCAACCGTCCCGAAACGCGCAATGCGTTGACGGAGATGGAAGTGGTCGATGCGCTCGTCGCGAGCCTCGAACGCGCGCAAGCCGATCGGTCCGTGCGCGCGATCGTGTTGACGGGAGCAGGCCCGGCATTTTCGTCGGGCGGCAACATCAAGCACATGCGCGACGAGGTCGGCACCTTCGGCGGCAACTCGGCGCGGATACGGGAGAACTACCGGCGCGGAATCCAGCGCATCCCGCGCGCGTTTCATGAACTGGACGTGCCCTGCATTGCCGCCGTCAACGGCCCGGCGCATGGCGCGGGCTGCGATCTCGCGTTGATGTGCGACATCCGCATCGCCGCGCAAAGCGCGCTGTTCGCGGAAAGCTTCGCGAAAGTCGGCATTATTCCCGGCGACGGCGGCGCCTGGCTGCTGCCGCGCGTGATCGGCCTGTCGCGCGCCGCCGAAATGATCTTCACGGGTACGCCCATCGACGCGCAATGCGCGCTCGAATGGGGCCTCGTGTCGCGCGTCGTGCCCGATGCGCAGCTGCTGTCCGCGGCAAATGAACTGGCGCAACGGATCGCGAGCAATCCGCCCAACGTGCTGCGCATGAGCAAGCGCCTGATACGCGAAGGTCAGCGGATGGATCTGCCGAGTCTGCTGGAACTGTCGGCGGCGTTTCAGGGGATCGCGCATCGCACGGCGGATCACCGCGAGGCGATCGCCGCGACCTTCGAGAAGCGCGCACCCAACTACACGGGCGAATGACGCCGGCGCCGGCCTGAGCGCCCAACGGCACGCATGACGCGATGGACCCGCGCAGCGCGATATGCGACAGTCTCCTTATCCCGGTTCATCCATCATGGACATGCGCAGGAAAAGCAACGAGGCGCCGAAGCTGGCCGCGGCGCTGCATCTGGAACGGCGGACGGCCGACGCGGGCGAGGCCGGCATCGCGCGCGGTGCGCATGAGCGTCCCGTCGTCACGCAACGCATCGGCTTTTTTCTGGTGCCGAACTTTTCGATGATGGCGCTCAGCTCCGCAACCGAGCCTCTGCGCGCCGCCAACCGGATGAGCGGCAAGCCGCTCTATAGCTGGCATCTGATCAGCGCCGACGGTGAGCCCGTGTCGTCGAGTTCGGGTTTTTCGCTGCTGCCGGAATCGGCGATGACGTCGTCGATTGCCGTCGATCAGCTATTCGTGGTGGCAAGCATCGATGTCGAGAACTACCGGAACGCGTCGGTGTTCGATTTTCTGCGCCGCTATGCGGCAAGTGGCCGGCCGCTAGGCGGCATCAGTCTCGGCACGATGATCCTCGCGCGCGCGGGGCTGCTCGACAAGCGCCGCTGCACGATCCATTGGGAGGCGTTGAAAGCGCTCGCCGACGAGTTTCCGTCATTGACGGTGACGCGCGACCTCTATTGCATCGACGGCGACCGGCTCACGTGCGGCGGCGGCACGGCCGCCATCGATCTGATGCTCGACATGATTGCTCGCGCGCATAGCCACCGGCTCGCTGCCGACGTCGCCGATCAGTTCCTGCACACGCGCATTCGCGCATCGCAGGAAAGCCAGAAAATGGCGATTCAATGGCGCTACGGCATCGAGGACCGGCGCATCGTCAATGCGATCACGTTGATGGAACAGAATATCGAACGGCCCGTGCCCGTGCAGACCATCGCTTCGCTGGTGGGCATTTCGCCGCGTCAGATCGAGCGCATGTGGCTGAAGCACTTCGGCATGGGACCATCGCAGTTCTATCTCGACGTGCGCCTGAAGGCCGCGCAAAAACTGCTGCACGAATCGACCTCGTCCATCTTCGATATCGCCTTGCAGTGCGGGTTCACAAGCGCGTCCCATCTCGGACGGTGTTATCGCAAGGCATTTTCTATTACCCCCGGACAGGAGCGCGCGTCGAAGACGAAGGTCTGAGGCCTTGGACATCCTGTCGAATCGTTGCCAGAAAAAGCGGTAGCGGCCGCAAACGCGGCGCGTCAACTGAACTGCCATCAGATCGCGTCAGCAGGCCGATGCGCATCCGTGTCCACGCAGCACACCAGCACTTCGGCGGGCTTTTTGCCGGTGCTCAGATACACGTGCCCAACGGAACTGTCGAAGTACAGGCTGTCTCCCGGCTTGAGTTCGAATACGGCGCCCGTCTCGAACCGCAGTTCAAGCGAGCCATGCAAAAGAAACACGAACTCTTCGCCGCTGTGACGAATGAAGTCGGGGAAATCGGATAGCTTGCGCGCCCTGACATGCGCGCGCATCGGCACCATGCGCTTGCCCGTCAGATCGTTCGCGAGCATGCCGTACTCGTAGTTCGGCGTGTCGTAGATCATCTGCTGGCCCGATGCCGTAAAGATCGGCGTGATGTGACTCATTGCGGGACTCGCAGCGGAACTCGCGGCGGCCCGTCGTCCGCGTCCGAAGATGGCGTCGAATTCGAGTCGCAGCGCGTGCGCGAGCGCGGCGAACTTGTCGTAGGTCAGCGCGATGTCGCCGCGCTCCGCCTTCGAGATCGTCGACACGGCAATGCCCGATTGCTCCGACAACTGCATCAGCGTGAGGCCGCGCGCCTTGCGCGCGTCGCGTAGTCGTGCGCCGACCGCCTTGTGATCGATCTGCGACGAAGCCTCGGCGGCTGCGGGCTCTTTTCGCCCGACGGATCTGGCCATGGGACACGCTCTGCGATGGTGAGGGTTTTGTCGTATACGAGAATTTATTTTTTCTCGTATATGATAACCCGCATCGATGCCAGTCCCTGAGGAGCGGTCGCCGTGTCAACGCTTGCATTGGAAAAAGCCGGCCTGTCGAAGACCCAGGTCATCGCCGCGACGACGCTCGGCACGGCGCTGGAGTTCTACGATTTCACGATCTACAGCTTCTTCGCGATCCAGATCGGACAGTTGTTCTTTCCGTCCGCGTCGCCCGTGAACCAGTTTCTGCTGTCGATCGGCGTGTTCGGCGTGGGTTTCGTGGTACGGCCGCTAGGCGGCATCGTGATCGGCGCCTACGCAGACCGCGCGGGCCGCAAGAAAGCGATGGTGCTGACCATCATGCTGATGGCGCTGAGCTGCGCGCTGATCGCCTGCGCGCCGACGTATGCGGTGGCGGGACTGGCCGCACCGTTTATCGTGCTCGCGGCGCGCTTGATCCAGGGCTTCGCGGCGGGCGGCGAGTTTGGCCCCGGCACGACACTGCTCGTCGAATACGCATCGGATTCGACGCGCGCCTTCTTCGCCAGCTGGAACTTCGCTGCCACGGCACTCGGCCTTGCGCTCGGCGCGGCCGTCGCGACGCTCGTCAACGTCACGCTGCCGAAGGATGCCGTGCTCGCATGGGGCTGGCGCATTCCGTTCCTGCTGGGCATTGTCGCGGCACCCGTCGGCATGCTGATCCGCCGACGCCTCGAAGAGACGCTGAGCGACGCGTCGCCCGGCAGCACGCATCGGCGCGGCGCGTTGAAAGCGGCGCTCACCACGCATCTGAAGCTGACGATACTCGGCACGTTCGCCGAACTCGGCGGCTCGGTCTCGGTGTACATCACAGCGTTCTTTCTGCCGAGCCACGCGGTGCGCACGCTGCATCTGTCGTCGACGGCATCGGTCGCGTCGGGCGTAATCAGTTCGCTCGTGCTGTTCGTCGCCGCGCCCATCGCAGGCAAGCTCGCGGACCGTTTCAGCCGCAAGCGCGTGCTCGTCGTGTCGCGCGTGATCCTGCTGCTCGCCATCTACCCTGCGTTCGCGTGGCTGTCCGCAAAGCCCTCGATGTTGATGCTGTGCGCCGTGTCCGCTTTTCTCGCGTTGTTCGTCGCCGGGCAGATCGTGCCCGTGCTCGTGATGATCCCCGAACTGTTCCCCAAGCACGTACGGGCGACGGGCATCGCGCTAACCTATGTCGTGAGCGCTTCGTTCTTCGGCGGCTTCTCGCCGTTCGTGGCAAGCTGGCTCGTCGCGCTGACGGGCAATCCGCTTGCGCCCGCGTGGTACGTGGCGGCCGCGTGCGCCATCTCGCTCGTCCCCGTGATCTGGCTGCGCGATCGCACGGGCGAAGCGCTTAACTGACCTTACTTCGCCTCGAGGATTTCGAATCATGTCTGCTCACGACGATCTCGTCAGCCGCAATGCCGTCGAATTGCGCCGGATGATCGGCGCGAAAGAGATTTCGCCCGTCGAACTGCTCGATGCTTGCATCGAGCGGATCGAAGCCATCAACCCCGCCGTCAACGCGATCACGGCAACCTGTTACGACGATGCGCGCGAAGCCGCGAAGGCTGCCGAACGCAAGGTCCTCGCGGGCGAGCCGCTCGGACTGCTGCATGGCCTGCCGCTCGGCGTGAAAGATCTCGAAGATACGGCAGGCCTGCTCACCACCTACGGCTCGCCGATGTCGCGCGGCCACGTGCCTTCGCGCGATGTCACGCTGGTCGAAAGGCTGCGCGCGGCGGGCGCGATTCTCGTCGGCAAGACGAATGTGCCGGAACTCGGCGCCGGCGCGAACACGCGCAACGCGGTATGGGGCGCGACGGGCAATCCGTTCGACACCGAACTGAACGCGGGCGGTTCGTCGGGCGGCTCGGCGGCGGCCCTCGCGTGCGACATGCTGCCCGTCTGCACCGGCTCCGACACGGGCGGCTCGCTGCGCATTCCGGCATCGAAGTGCGGCGTGGTCGGCTTCCGCCCCTCTCCCGGACTCGTGCCGAACTCGCGTCGTCTGCTCGGCTGGACGCCGATTTCGGTAGTCGGTCCGATGGGCCGCGATGTCGACGAGACGGCACTGCAACTCGCGGCGACGGCGGGCCTGTCGGTGAGCGACCCGCTCAGCTACGAAACCGATCCGCCTGGCTTCGCGGCGCTGCCCGCGCTCGATCTCGCGACGCTGCGCGTCGGCTACACGGAAGACTTCGGCTCGTGCGATGTCGACGACGATATCCGCGCGCTGTTCCGCTCGCGCATCGGCGCGCTCGAAAGGATGGTGCGCATTTGCGAGCCCGTCAGCTTCGATCTCGGCGACGTGCACCGCGCGTTCGACGTGATCCGCGCGGAAAGCTTCGTCGCGGGGCTGCGCGATGTGTATGCGCGCGACCCGGGCGCGCTGGGGCCGAACACGCGCGCGAACTACGAAATCGGCGCGTCGATGACGCTCGCCGACAGCGCATGGGCGCAGGCGGAACAGACGCGCATCTTCAGGCGCTTTCAGTCCGCGTTCGAGCGCTACGACGTCATCGTGTCGCCGACTACGCCCGTTTCGCCGTTTCCGTGGCGCGAGTTGTACGCGGCGCAGATCAACGGCCGCGCGCAGGAGAACTACTATCGATGGCTCGCGCTGACGTACGTCGTGACGCTGACGACGCATCCTGCGCTATCGCTGCCATGCGGCGTCGATCATGCGGGCATGCCGTTCGGCTTGCAGATCGTCGGGCCGTATCATGGCGATCTGAAGACACTCGCCGTCGCGCGTGCGATGGAGAAAGCCTTCGACAAGGAGCCCGCATTGCGCCGTCCGCGCCCCGATCTGTCGCGTCTCACGCAGCCGAACCCGGCGCTGAAGTCGATCGTTACCGCGCCGCCCGTTTTCGACTCTGCTGGCGGCGGCGATGCCAGCATGTCTTCCATGTAACTCACTCGTCAGAACATCATGTCCAGCGAAATCAAAAGACTGCAAACCAACGCACGCATGAGCCAGGTGGTGATCGCCAACGGCATCGTCTATCTGTCCGGCCAGGTGCCCGATACGGCCGGCGCGTCGATCACCGTGCAGGCGACGGAAATTCTCACGCGTATCGACACGCTGCTCGCATCGACAGGTGTCGACAAGACGCGCGTTCTCACCGCGAACGTGTGGCTGAGCGATCCGAAACACTTCGACGAATTCAATGCCGTGTGGGACGCCTGGGTGCCGTCGGGCCATGCGCCTACGCGCGCCTGCGTGCAGGCGTTGCTGATGAGGCCCGGCCTCGATGTCGAAGTCGCCGTGACCGCGCTCGCATGACGTCATCGGCGAGGACAACGCTGCGATGAAGTTCGATACCGTCGTACTCGGCGCGGGCATGGTGGGCGTGTCGGTGGCCGTGCATCTGCAACAGCGCGGACTGTCCGTTGCGCTCGTCGACCGCAAGGCGCCCGGCAACGAGACGTCGTTCGGCAACGCGGGACTGATTCAGCGCGAAGGCGTGTATCCGTACGCGTTTCCTCGCGACCCGGCGACACTGCTGCGCTATGCGCGCAACCGCTCGCTCGACGTGCGCTACCACCCGCGCGCCATGCCGAAGCTGCTGCCGTTCCTGTATCGCTACTGGTATCACTCGCGCGCGGACCGGCATTCGGCGATTGCGCGCTCGTACTCGACGCTGATCGAGCATTGCGTCAGCGAGCATCGCGCGCTGATCGCGGCGTCGGGTGCGCAGGCCTTGCTGCGCACGGGCGGCTGGCTGAAAGTCTTCCGCAGCGCGCGCAAGCAGGACTCGGAACTACGCCAGGTCGAGCGATGGAGCGCGGAATATGGCGTCGCATTCGAGGCACTCGATGCAGCCCGGCTGCGGCGCGAAGAGCCGTCGTTGAGTCACGCATTGCTGGGTGCGCTGCGCTACACCGATGCCGATTCCATCAGCGATCCCAATGCGCTCGTCACCGCTTACGCACGCTACTTCGAGCAACTGGGCGGGCGCATCTTCATCGGCGATGCGATGACGCTCGAACCGCAATGGAGCGTGAATACGGAAGCTGGCCGCATCGACGCGCGTTCAGCCGTTGTCGCGCTCGGCCCGTGGTCGGATACCGTCAGCGCACGGCTCGGCTACCGTCTGCCGCTCGCCGTCAAGCGCGGGTATCACATGCACTACTCGACAGTCGATGGTGCGCGCCTGAACCAGCCGGTGCTCGACACGGAGATCGGCTACATGATCACGCCGATGGCGCGCGGCATCCGCCTGACGACGGGCGCCGAACTGGCCGCGTGCGACGCGCCCGCAACGCCCGTTCAACTCGACGCAATCGAACCCATCGCGCGGAATACGTTTCCGCTCGGCGCGAGACTCGACGAGCGTCCCTGGCTCGGCCGGCGTCCCTGCACGCCCGACATGATGCCGATCATCGGGCCGGCGAAACTTCACAAGGAGTTGTGGTTTGCGTTCGGCCACGCGCATCACGGATTGACGCTCGGTCCCATTACAGGGCGTTTGCTCGCGGAGATGATGGTCGGCGCCGAACCGGTTGCAGATCCGTTTCCGTTTCGCGTCGATCGCTTTTAGGTGCGGACGCTGTTCCCGGTGACGGACCGGCCGCGATGCAGGCGTGCCCCCGCGACGCAGAACTACGTCGACTGGCGGAAAGACGGCTTCCAACACTCACACCTTTTTAACGGCATCGCTGCCTTTCCACGTCCAGTTGCGAATTTCTTCTCGGTCGATTCCTTCGGCATGCGCATACGTGACGTGTTCGATCCGCTGATCGCGCAAGCGCTCTTTCGCATGGTCGCCCACGCCGCGCAGCGCCGGCACACGGTCGATCACGTCGATGGCGAGCGTGAAGCGATCGATGCCGTTGATGATCGCCAGTTCGAGCGGCGTGTTGATGTTGCCCTTCTCCGCATAGCCATGCACGTGAATGTTCACGTGGTTCGCGCGGCGATATGCGAGCTTGTGAACGAGCGATGCATACGAGTGAAAATTGAATATCACCGGCTTGTTCGTGGTGAACAGCGAATCGAAATCGCGCGATGACAGTCCGTGCGGATGATCGGTGTCCGGCATCAGACGGAACAGATCGACCACGTTCACGAAGCGCATTTTCAGATCCGGAAAGAGCCCCATGAGGATTTCGACGGCGGCGAGTGCTTCCATCGTCGCGATGTCGCCCGCACTCGCCATCACGACATCAGGTTCCTGCCCCTGATCAGTCGACGCCCAGTCCCAGATGCCGACGCCTTTCGTGCAATGCGTGATCGCGGCCTTCATGTCCAGATACTGCAAATGCGGCTGCTTGTCCGCGACGATCACGTTTACGTAATCGCGCGAACGCAGACAATGATCGGCAACACTCAGCAGGCAGTTCGCATCGGGCGGCAGATAAATGCGCACGACGTCGGGGCTCTTGTTGGTCACGACATCGAGAAAGCCGGGGTCCTGATGCGTAAAGCCGTTGTGATCCTGCCGCCATACGAGCGACGTGATCAGCAGGTTCAGCGACGGCACGGGTTGCCGCCAGCGCAATTCGCGCTTTGCTTTTTCCAGCCACTTCGCGTGCTGATTGAACATCGAATCGATCACATGCACGAACGCTTCATAAGTCGCAAAGAGTCCGTGGCGGCCCGTCAGCGTGTAGCCTTCGAGCCAGCCTTCCAGCGTATGCTCGCTGAGCATTTCCATCACGCGACCGTCGACGGCCAGTTCGCCGCCGTCGCTATCGCTTTCTTCCGTGAGCGCAAGCCACGTCTTCTTCGAAGCCTCGTAGATCGCCGAGAGCTTGTTGCTCGAGGTTTCGTCAGGACCGAACACGCGGAAGCTCGTCATGTTCCGGCGCATCACGTCACACAGGTATTTCGCCAGCGCACCCGTCGAAGACAGATAGGTCGTGGCCGGAATCTTCACGTCGACGGCATGATCTTCGAAGCGCGGCAGATCGAGTGCCTTGCACAACGCCCCGCCGTTCGCATGCGGATTCGCACTGATCCGGCGATCGCCCCGCGGCGCCAGCGCGCGCAGTTCTTCGACCAGCCTTCCCGACTCGTCGAACAGTTGCTCCGGCTTGTAGCTGCGCAGCCATTCTTCGATCAGCTTGAGGCTCTCAGCGTTGCTCTCCGGGTCCGCGATGGGGACCTGGTGCGCACGCCATGAACCCTCTACCTTGTGCCCGCCGACTTCGCGCGGGCCTGTCCATCCCTTTGGCGTTCGCAGGACGATCATCGGCCAGCGCGGACGGCTGAGGTCGCCGTCCGTACGCGCATGCGTCTGGATCGCGCGGATTTCCTCGATGCAACGATCGAGCGTCGCAGCCATCTGCTGGTGCATCGTCTGCGGATCGTCGCCTTCGACGAAATACGGCTTGTGACCGTAACCCGTCATCAACGCGGCGAGTTCTTCGTGTGGAATGCGGGCGAGCACAGTCGGATTGGCGATCTTGTAGCCGTTCAGATGAAGAATGGGCAGTACGGCGCCGTCGCGGACGGGATTGAGGAATTTGTTCGAATGCCATGACGTGGCGAGCGGTCCCGTCTCCGCTTCGCCGTCGCCGATCATCGCCGCGACGATCAGATCGGGATTGTCGAACGCGGCACCGTACGCATGCGAAAGGCTGTAGCCCAGCTCGCCGCCTTCGTGAATCGAGCCTGGCGTTTCAGGCGTACAGTGCGATCCGATGCCGCCCGGAAACGAAAACAGGCGGAAAAAGCGCCCCATGCCTCCTTCCGTTTCAGCGCGGTCCGGATAGATTTCCGAATAGCGCCCTTCGAGGTAGCTGTGCGCCAATGTCGCCGGCGCGCCGTGGCCCGGCCCGGAAATAAAAATGACATTCAGGTCCTGCCGCGTAATCGACCTGTTCAGATGCACGAGCACGAAGCTTTGCCCGGGATCGGAACCCCAGTGGCCGAGCAACCGTCTTTTGATGTGCTCTTTCGAAAGCGGCTCCCGCAACAGCGGATTTGCACGCAGGTAAATCATGCCGGCCGACAGATAGTTGCACGCCTGCCAATACCGGTCCATGTTGCGCAGCTCGTCGGCGCTCAACGGGGTCGCATCGAGGAGAACATCGTCCATTTCGAGCATCTCCATAGTCGTGGTTTCCGCGAGTGCAACATGGCCACCGCTCGTTGACGCATCTGGCGATGCACCCGGCCGCGTCGGACCTTCGTATCATAGGCGGCAATGTGGAATTTTTCATTTTCACGGCCACGGACGACGTGCGCTCTTGCGCGCGCATCCATCGATTCGGCACGCTTTTGCGCGGCCTTGCCGCTCAGCTTTTGCCTGAATGGCGTAGATGTTTAATCGCCAATACGCACGCCGCCGGGACATGAACCACGCCGAATCCGACGACCAGCACGAGCCACGGCGAAGCAACCGACCCGAATACCATCGCGCTGACCGCGCCGAAAAGAATGCCCACGACCGCCAGCGACAAATGGGCGATCGCCCTTCTCGATCCCCCGAGCGTATAGCGCGGAATGGTTGCGTGAACGTATATGACGACCAAAGCAGATGCCATCGCGGCGGCTGCATGACCCGATTGCATGGTTGCCTCTCCTCTGCACTGAAGATTGCTTCAGGGAAGATTCTCGCGCAACACGATGCTGAACTGCACGGGCTTCACGCCGTCGAGTGCATCGCGGCCTTCGTGCACGTTACGGAAAATTTTCAGGGAGTTGCCGACCATCGACTGCGGCGTCTGCGTGATGAGCGCATCCATTGTTCCGTCGATCAGCAAGGCGCGCGTATCGGGCGTGAGTCCATGTCCGACGAAGAGAATCTTCTGCTCGGTCTTTGCCTCGACGATCGCGCGCGCGACGCCATCTGAGCCGCCGCCGCTGTTGTAAATCCCGGCAAGATCGGGATGCTGCGCGATCAGGTTGCGCGTCTGCACGTAGTTGCGCTCGCTGTCGTCCTGCCCTTCGCGCAGCCCGATCACCTTCACTTGCGGAAACGTCGATTCGATGAGATGCAGAAAGCCGATCTCGCGTTCCTCGTGCCCGCGATAGTTGAGGCTGCCCGCAAGCATCGCGATCTTGCCTGACGGACGCGGACCCATGAAGCGTCCCAGCAGCAGCGCCGCCGTGCGTCCCGCCGAACGGTTGTCGATGCCCACATAAGCCAGCCTGCGAGAATTCGACAGATCGGAAATTAGCGTGATTGCGGGCACGTTCTGTTCCGCGAGCGCGTTCACCGCATCGCGCACCACGGGATGTTCGAGCGCCATGAACACCACGCCATCCGCGCGCTGGCCATAATGCAGCAGACGCGCGGCGAGTTCATTGGGATTGAAGCTCTCGACATAGTGCACGCGGCAGCGCATGCCTTGCGCGGCCCACTGGTTGTGCGCGAACTCGATGTAATCGCCGAGCATGCGCAGATAGCGGTTCGTGCCGGCCGGCACCAGAAACTCGATCTTCAATGGCCGCGCAGTTTTGGTCTCGGGTGCCGGCGCGTCGATCACATAGCCCGCCTGCGCGGCGGCCTGCATCACGCGACGCGCCGTCATCGGCCGCACGCCGTCGCGGCCGTTCAATACGCGATCGACGGTCGCCGTCGAAACGCCCGCCGCAGCGGCGATGTCCGCGATCCGCGCACGCGGCGGAAAAAGAGGAATGGGCGCGTCAGCCATGCTGATTTCTGAGGGCGTAGTCCATCAAAAACAATCAGGATTGCGGTTTGACACGGCGAGTGGCCGTCCCTAGTCTTGCAGCAACATCATGCAGACAGCACAGAGCGTAACGAAAAAGACGCATCGGCGCCCGTGCGAATCATGATGGTTTTTGATTGAGCATGATGCCACAGCGGCACACACCAAACAAAACCTGGAGACATTCGAATGACCAACCTTGTCAGGCGCTCGCTGCTGCGCGCTGCGGCGGCCGCGCCCGTCGCCGGTGCGCTGGGTTTTCCCGCCATCGTCCGTGCCGCTGCGCCACAGTACGTGTTCAAGTACGGCAACAACCTGCCGCTCACGCACCCGCTCAACGTTCGCGCGAAGGAAGCAGCGGACCAGGTGAAGGAGCAGTCCAAAGGGCGGATGGAAATCCGCATCTTCCCGAACAACCAGCTTGGCGGCGATACCGACATGCTCGCGCAGGTGCGCAGCGGCGGCATTGAAATGTTCACGCCGTCCGCGCTCGTCGTGTCGACGCTCGCGCCCGTTGCCGCGATCAACGCGATCGGCTTCGCGTTCAGCGACTACTCGCAGGTGTGGAGCGCGATGGACGGCAAGCTCGGCGCGTATGTGCGCGCGGCGATGTCGAAAGCCGGTCTCGAGTCGTTCGAGAAGATGTGGGACAACGGCTTTCGCGAGACCACGTCCAGCTCGCGCGCAATCGCGAACGCATCGGACATGCGCGGCCTGAAGATTCGCGTGCCCGTCAGTCCGCTGAGCATCGATATGTTCAAGGGCCTGGGCGCCGCGCCGACGAGCCTTCAGTTCAGCGAGGTCTATTCGTCGCTGCAAACGCATATCGTCGATGCGCAGGAAAACCCGCTGCCCATCGTGCAGGTGGCGAAGCTGTACGAAGTGCAGAAGTACTGCTCGCTGACGAATCACATCTGGGACGGCTTCTGGTTCGTGCTGAACCAGCGCGCGTGGCAGAAGCTGCCGAAAGACCTGCAAGGCATCACGTCCGATGCGTTCAACCAGGCGGCGCTGCGTCAGCGCGACGACGTGCACAAGCTCAACGATGCTGCCGTCGCCGATCTGCAAGGCAAGGGACTGTCGATCAACCGGCCTTCGCCCGACACGTTCCGCGCGGCGCTGCGGCAAGCGAACTTCTACTCCGACTGGAAGGGCCGCTTCGGCAACGAAGCGTGGTCGCTGCTGGAAAGCTACACGGGCAAGCTCGCTTGAATTCACACAAGCACGCGCAACTTCGCGCGCGATGCCGTGCGGCACGTTCAGGAGCGTAACGTGCCGCGCGCATCGCGGACTGGAGAGATCGACATGACGGATCAGGCGCTGCCGCATGCAGCCATCGCCGATGCCACGGCCGCTTCATCGTTCGACACCGCGCTCGCCGCAAGCGGTCCGAGGCGCTGGCTGCGCCGCTTCGACCGCGCGTTGATCGCGCTCGTCGAAAGCGCGTGCGCGTTGCTGCTCGCCATCGAAATCGTCGTGCTGCTGGCGGGCGTCGTGTTCCGCTACGCGCTGCATCAGCCGCTCGTGTGGTCGGACGAACTGGCGGGCATGCTGTTCCTGTGGATGTCGATGCTCGGCGCAGTGCTCGCGCTGCGTCGCGGCGAGCATATGCGGATGACGGCCTTCGTCAGCCGCCTGTCGCCGCAGCGGCGCGCGCTCGTCGATACGCTCGCGATCGTGCTGTCGATTGCGTTGCTCGCGCTCGTGCTGTGGCCCGCGTACGACTTCGCCGCCGCCGAAATCGTGATCCTCACGCCCGCGTTGCAGATCAGCGACGCATGGCGCGCGTTCGCGCTGCCCGTCGGCGCGGCGCTGATGCTGCTCGTCGGGCTGATCCGGCTCGCGCAGGTGGGCCGCATGCGTGACATCGCGATTGCGCTCGCGTTCGTCGGCATCGTGGCGGGCGTCATCGCGTGGGCCGCGCCCGCGCTGCCCGATCTCGGCAAGGCGAACCTGCTGATCTTCTTCGTCGGCGTGGTTGCAATCGGCATCTTCTCCGGCGTGCCGATCTGCTTTTCGTTCGCGCTCGCGACGTTCGGCTATCTGAGTCTCACGACGGATACGCCGCTCGAAGTGATCGTCGGACGCATGGATGAAGGCATGTCGCATCTGGTGCTGCTCGCGGTGCCGCTGTTCGTGTTCCTCGGCCTGATGATCGAAATGACGGGCATGGCGCGCGCGATGATCCAGTTTCTCGCGAGCCTAGTCGGTCATGTGCGCGGCGGGCTGTCGTATGTGCTGATCGGCACGATGTATCTCGTGTCGGGCATCTCGGGCTCGAAGGTCGCCGACATGGCCGCGATCGCGCCCGTGCTGTTCCCCGAAATGAAACGGCGTGGCGCGGACGAAGGCGATCTCGTCGCGCTGCTGTCGACGGCGGGCGCGCAAACGGAAACCGTGCCGCCCAGCATCGTGCTGATCACGATCGGCTCGGTCACGGGCCTGTCGATCTCCGCGCTCTTCACGGCGGGCATGCTGCCCGCGCTGGTGCTCGCGCTGATGCTGTGCTTCGTCGTGTGGCTGCGCTATCGCACGGAGGACCCGAGCCGCGCGCAGCGCTTCAACCGGCGCGAGATCGGCCGCATGTTCGTCGTCGCGTTCCCCGCGCTCGCGTTGCCGTTCGTGATTCGCGGCGCGGTCGTGGAAGGCATCGCGACGGCGACGGAAGTATCGACGATCGGCATTGCGTATTCGGTGCTGATCGGTCTCTTCGTCTACCGGCGCTTCGCGTGGTCGCGTCTGCCGCGCATGCTGATCGACGCGGCCACACTGTCAGGCGCGATCATTTTCATCATCGGCTGCGCGACGGCGATGGCGTGGGCGCTCACGCAATCGGGCTTCTCGCAGGATCTCGCGTCGCTGATGACGGCGCTGCCCGGCGGCTCATGGAGTTTTCTCGCGCTGTCGATCGTCGTGTTCATCGTGCTCGGCAGCGTGCTCGAAGGCATTCCGGCGATCGTGCTGTTCGGCCCCCTGCTCTTTCCGATTGCGCGCGCTGCAGGCGTCAACGAAGTGCATTACGCGATCGTCGTGATTCTCTCGATGGGCGTCGGGCTGTTCTCGCCGCCGTTCGGCGTCGGATATTACTCGGCGTGCGCGGTGAGCCGCATCAATCCCGATGCCGGCATGCGGCGCATCGTCGGCTATATGAGCGCGCTCGTGCTCGGGCTGATTCTCGTTGCGTTCGTGCCGTGGATATCGACCGGCTTTCTTTGAGCGACCGTCTTTTCCCGGCCGTTCGCATCAACCATTTCCAACCATTTCGCAGTTTCGTCGCTATCCCTTCTCTGGCATTGGGAGTGTATTCATGAGTCGTTTTTTTGGCGAGATCCGTCAGGCCGGTTATGTCGTGCGCGACATCGAGGCGGCGATGGACCACTGGAGCCGTGTGCTCGGCGTCGGTCCGTGGTTCTATAACGAGCGCGTGCCCATCGAGGATTATCGCTATCGCGGCGAGCGCTACGAGGTCCACAACTCGGTTGCGCTCGCAAACTCCGGGGACTTGCAGGTCGAACTGATCCAGACGCGCAACGACGCGCCGTCGATGTATCGCGACTTTCTCGCAGCGGGCCATACGGGATTGCAGCACAACGCGTACTGGACGACTTCGTTCGACGCCGATCTCGAACGTCTGCAGAAACAGGGCTTCACGGTCGCGATGAGCGGCAACGTCGGCAAGAACGGACGCTTCGTCTACTTCGACACGGAGCAGCATCCGGGCACGGTGATCGAGCTGTCGGAGATCGCGGGCCCGAAAGGCAAGCTCTTCGACATGATCCGCGAGGCGTCGCTGAACTGGGATGGCCGCGATGCAGTGCGTCCGTTTCCTGATCTGAGCACGCTATGAGCGCGCCTTCATCACGCGACGACAGCATCGAAGCCGATTACCTGATCGAGACGCCCCTCGATCTCGCGAAAGTAGCGGACACGATGGCGGGCGAACAGTCGAGCGGCACGTTCGTGCGCGTCGCCGGCGAAAGCGACGAACTGCGCGCGCGCAGCCGCGCAAGCGTGCTGCGCATCGACGAACGGGGGCCCATACCTCACGCATCGCTGCCGAGCGCATGGCTCATGCGCCAACGCGTGAACGGGCCATTCAGGCGCGCGCGTGTGACGCTGTCGTTTCCCGTTGCGAACATCGGCGCCAATCTGCCGACCCTCGCGGCGACGGTCGCCGGCAATCTGTACGATCTCGGCGAAGTGACGGGCATGCGGCTCGTGTCGCTGCGCGTGCCGCGCGCCTATCGCGAGCGCTTCGATCTGCCCGTGCACGGCGTTACCGGCACGCGGCGTCTGACGGGCGTCCGACAAGGGCCGATGGTCGGCACGATCATCAAGCCGAACGTCGGGCTGTCGGCGCAAGAGACCGCGCAACTGGTGCGCACCCTCTGCGAAGCGGGCATCGATTTCATCAAGGACGATGAAGTGTGCGCGAATCCATCGCATGCGCCCCTCGATGAACGTATTCGCGCCGTGATGCGCGAAGTCCGTGCGTTCCGCGAGCGCACGGGCAAACGCGTGATGGTCGCGTTCAACATCACCGACGATACGGATGCGATGCGGCGTCACGCGGAACTCGTCGAACGCGAGCAAGGCGACTGCGTGATGGCGAGCATCAACTGGTGCGGGTTCTCCGCGATCCGGACGCTGCGCCGCTCGACGCCGCTCGTTCTGCACGCGCATCGCAACGGCTTCGGCATGATGTCGCGCGATGGAGCACTCGGCATCGGCTTTCAGGCGTATCAGACGCTGTGGCGGCTCGCGGGCGTCGATCACATGCACGTGCATGGGCTCGCCGGCAAGTTCGCGCAAAGCGATGCAGAAGTGACCGAGTCCGCGCGCGATTGCGCGACGCCTCTCGCCAACGGTCTCGACGATTGCGTGCTGCCCGCGTTCTCGTCCGGGCAATGGGCGGGCACCGTGCCCGCGACGTTCGACGCGACAGGCAGCGCCGATCTGCTTTTCATGTCGGGCGGCGGCATTCTCGCTCATCCGGACGGACCGGCTGCCGGCGTGCGAAGCGTTCGGCAGGCATGGGATGCCGCGCAATCCGGCACGCCGCTGCACGACCATGCGGCCCATGCGCCGGAACTGCGCGCCGCGCTCGCGTTCTTCGGTGCGCGCACATGAGCGCATCGAGCGCTGCGCCGTACGGCTTCTACGGCGACGATTTCACGGGCGCGACCGACACGCTTGCACATCTCGCCCGCGCCGGTTTGCGGACGCTGCTGTTCCTCGCGCCGCCGACTAGCATGCGCCTCGACAGCGTCGGCCCCCTCGACGCGATCGGCATGGCGGGTGCTGCGCGCGCGATGCCGCCCGCCGCGATCGCCGACGAACTCACGCGCGTCGGCGCATGCTTCGCTGCGCTCGGCGTGCGCGTGATGCACTACAAGGTCTGCTCGACATTCGACAGCGCGCCGCATACCGGCAACATCGCGACGGCCATTGCCACGCTGCGTCGTCATTTCGCGAATCCATTCGTGCCCATCGTCGGCGGTCAGCCTGGACTGCTGCGCTACTGCGCGTTCGGGCAACTGTTTGCGGCAGCGGGAAGCGACACGCGTGACGTTCATCGGATCGACCGTCATCCGACGATGAGCCGCCATCCCGTCACGCCGATGAACGAGGCCGATCTGCGCATGCATCTCGAACGTCAAGGCATGCGCGATGTGGCGCTGGTCGACTGGCGCGCGTATGCGTTGCCGTTCGCCGAGGTCGACGCAATGGTCGATGCGAGGCTGTCGGCGGGAGCGTCCGCGATACTGTTCGACGCGCTGCGTGACGATGACCTCGCGACGATCGGCCGGCTGATCGATGAACGCTCGCGCTGCGCGCCGATGCTTGCCGTTGGTGCGAGCAGCGTCGCGCAGGCATGGTGTGCCGCGGCGACTTCGGATGCGGCGACTTCGGACGCGCTGCATGCGGATGCCGGATCGCAAGCGCTCGGCCGCGCGCAAGGCCCTGTGTTTGCGCTCGCGGGCAGCCTGTCACCGCTGACGGCCGCGCAAATCGAAGCCGCTCACTCGTACTGGAAGATCGAACTCTATCCGCGTGGGCGCGACAGCGACACATTGCGATTCGACGCGGCACCCATCGTCGATATGTTGCGCGAAGGCCGGCATGTGCTCGCCTTCACGCGGCGTGCGCAAAATCAAAACGACGCAAGCCGCGCGCAGACCGCGCATGCCACGGCAGCACTTCTGCGCGACGTGGTCCGGGCAGCTCGCCCACGGCGCATCGGCATTGCGGGCGGCGATACGTCGAGCCACGCGGCACAGGCGCTCGACGCATGGGGCCTTTCCTATCGCGCGCCGCTGACGACGGGCGTGACGGTGTGCCGCCTGCATGCCGACGAGCCTTCGCTCAACGGCACTGAGATCATGTTCAAGGGCGGCCAGATGGGCGGCACGGATGTCTTAGAGCGGTTGATCTCGGGCTGAGTGTCCAAACGCTATTGCACCGCGTCGCACGCCTTGCGGCATCGGCGTGCGCGCTGTCGCTTGCATCAGGTCAGCATTGAATTGCAGACCGTGTTTCCAGGCTGAGCGCCATTTCATCGAAAAGGCCAAAAGCAACGCTTGGCGTTAACCGCCCTCCTGCGCTATTTTTCGACAACGGGCCGGCAATTCATGCGTCCAATGCCGACCGGGAGGGTGGATACAAATGAGGTTCACTCGTCGAACTCGTGCGTGTGCGCTATCCGGGCTGCTCGCACTGCTTTGCGCCGACTCGTCGGTCGTCGCGAAGCACGATTGCGTGCGGTGGCCGCCGCAATTGCAAGAGGCAACCGCGCGCGTCCCGGTTACGCCACCCAGTGCGGGTGTCCTGATCGAGCGTGTGAATTTTTTTCTGGACCAGGATGCGCAGACGAAGGAAGAAGAGGCACAAAAGAAACACAAGGCCGAGCAGCAGCACCGCGCCGCAACGGCCAGGCCGAAGCCCAATCCAAAGGCTGCTTCCGCCGCTGCAGCGTCGAACGCGCGGCCGGAAGCGAGCCAGCCACAGGTGTCCTCCAGTTCGGCCGCCGCCACGCGGACGGAGCATGGCGTTCAATCAGCCGCGTCCGAACCCTCGCCGTCGCAGGGCGGTGCATCCGCGACGCCTGCGTCATCCACTGTGTCTTCTCCCACAGTCGCGACCGCACCGGCGCCCGCATCGTCGCATGACGGGAATCAGCGCACATCGCCTGCGCGGTTGACGAGGGAGCAACTGATCCCGTTGATGCGTGGCGCCACAATACTGAGGACAAACACTTCGGGCGCCCTGAGACAATGGGTCAATGGCCCCGACGGTACGCTGACGGTTTACTGGGCGGGTGGCGGTTTTGTTCAGCCACACAGTGCTAGCGGCAAGTGGAGCGTGACCGAGGATGGCCACTTTTGTCTTCAGATCGATTGGCCGGAAATGCCCGAAAACTGGTGCCGCTTTCTGGAACGGACAGCCAACGGCGCGTATCAACCCATCCCCGACTCCGCCGACGCAACCTGGACTCCCCCGAAGGACAAGACCGAGTGGAGACCCATGACCATTCGCCGCTAGCACAACTATGATTGGACACGACGCTAGCGAACCGCGCGATGTATATAAAGCGGGATAGCGGATCTCTTCATCGATTCAGAACTGCTCCCATATCCTCTGCTTCATTGGGAGGGAAGGTCTGAACAACCCGTTTTTTTATCGCACTTCTGCCGAGCGCCCGAGACAGGGATCGCGGTATCACTGGCACGGCGTCAGACCACTACCGGTCGCGTCTTTTACCCAGCGGCTCGACATCC
>NZ_JBFRCH010000017.1:0-153753 GCF_040965635.1 Paraburkholderia phymatum | reverse complement strand
GCGACGGCCTCATCCATCACAGCCGCGGGCACATCCGCATCCTCGACCGCAAAGGCCTCGAATCCCGCGCATGCGAATGCTACTCCATCATCAGCCGCGAATTCACCCGCCTCTTCCCCGATATCAGCGAGTGCGAAGCGACGCACTGAAAAACACGTCCATCGTCACACGCTGCCGCTCATGCCCGACAAGCGTCGAGCATGAGCGTTGCGCATCGCTTGCGACCTTCCCATCTGTCGAACAAGATTGAACTGCGGATCTGTCCAGCGACCCGCAGCCGACGCCCGCGCCCCGAAGCCCCGCTCACACTCAGCTCTTGCGCCCCGCATCCATCAGCTTGCCGACGAACTGCTCGAAGCTCGGAAACAGAAGCCTGTTTGCGTAGCCGCTGATGTGATCGCCATCGAAAAACAGCGGCCGGCCGCCCGCGTGCGCCGAGCACACGGCATCCGGGCACAGCGCCGGCAACGGGTCCCATACGCTGACGTCAGGGACGAGACGGGCGATATCCGCGTATGAGTCGAGCACGGGTGAGCGCAAGGCTTCAAGCTCGGTCCTGGCGATACGGTCGCCGTCCGAGCAGATCGGATTGCCGCGGTTGAACCAGTCGGAGCAGCGGAACGGCTGACTCCGGAACACGGGCGTCGGCGCTTCCAGTACGACCTTCGCGCCTTTGGCCGCGAGCTTCCGGAGGATCGGCACGGCCTCTCGAACGCCCTGCTGCCGGCTTTCGACCGCCTGTGGACCGAACATGTCTTTCCAGGTGCTCGCGTCGTCGAAACGTGCAAACTCGTCCGAGAACCGCGGCAACCGCAACGATGGCATGAACACCACGTCGCCGCGGCCGACCTCCGCGGTGATTTGCGCGATTGCCGCGTCACTTAGCCGTTTGCAGCGCACGAAATCGTCGTGCTCGCGCGGCCGCAAGCCGATAAACGGACAGCCCCCGTTGTTGTACGCGAAGACCTTCACGCCCGTTTCCAGGGCGAACTCGCGCAGCATCATGCTGTATGCCATCGCGTGCGAGTCACCAATCACATACAGTCGTCCCCGATGACTCGGGGCGATCTCACACCCCGAACGCGAATAGATCCACAGCAGCCCTCCTTCGACCTGGGTCGAATCCCATGTACCCCGACACCCCGCAGAGCTCGCCTCGATGGGCCGGTATGCATACCAGTCGTATGCACGATGCGAAACCACGCTCAGCGACAACTGCGGCTGAGCAGCATGAATGCCGAGCGACAACAGCGCCCCGCACATCAGCGCACCCGCGCCCGCTCCCACGACGAACGGACGCCGCATGTTCTTCAGGATCAGCGAGCGACGCACGGGGTTCTCGACGTAGTACCACGACGCCGTCGCCAGCACGAATGTCACGACGAACGCCACGATGCGCCATATGGGAGCATCCAGCCCCGTGGTCCACCGCAGCAGCACGATCACAGGCCAGTGCCATAGGTAGAGCGAATACGACACCTTGCCAATAAAGGTCGCGACGGGCGAGATCAGCAGCCTGTGCAGAAAACCTTCCGGCGCCCTTCCGTGCAGCGCGTACAGAATGCCAAGCGTGCCCGTCACCGGCAGCAGCGGACCCGGGAAAGGAAACGAATCCGGCCTCGAGGTCGCAAAGCATGCCGCCAGAAGAACGAACGAGCCGGCAAGCACCGACTGCGAACGCAGCGTACGGTCACGGTCGATTACCCCGAGCGGGTGCTTCGCAAGCGCGAGTATCTGATAGAGCAGAATGCCCGACGCCAGCTCCCAGAAGCGTCCCGGGATCATGTAAAAGTCGAGCGTCTCGTTTCTCGTCGAAAGCCACCAGCCGTTCAGCAGCGACAAGACGAAACCACCAGCAAACAAGACGACGCATAGCTTCCTTCTGGGCCGTTTGCTGACCCACAAGAAGAAAAGCAACGGAAATAGCAGATAAAACTGCTCTTCTACGCCGAGCGACCAGGTATGCAGGTACGGATTGAAATCGACACGCGGGGAAAAATAGTCGTTGCCGGTCCTGACAAGAATCAGATTGCTCAATCCGAAGAAAGCAAAGAGGCCTGTTTTCGTGTTGGTGTCGCTCAACCACGCGGCCGGAATGAACAACGCGGACCATAACGCGGTGATCACCAGACAAACCACGAGCGCAGGTACGATCCGCTGCACTCGGCGCGAATAGAAATAAAGCACGAAGCTTAAGAACTGCATCGACTCGAGATCGCCAACCGATGCACTCACAACAAATCCGGAAATCACGAAAAAGATATCGACACCAGCAAATCCGCCGGGCAGCCACGGCGTGTGCAGGTGATACACGATGACAGACAGCACTGCAATCGCGCGCAAGCCGTCGATATATGCGGCGTGCGCCGGACGTTTCAGTCGCTCCGTGCTGATCTCGTGACAGCGTGGATTCATGTTGCGAGCTATCCGCCCCGTTATGTTGTGTGGTCCAGGCACAGGCCCGCGCTCGTTTCTGATGCTTTCACGTGGCCATCGGGAACCGGCGGCCGCCTTTTAGATGATTTCAATAGTGCGTTGCCGGCTCCGTCCATCCTGGCCATTCGCCCGTCCTGAACGGTCAGAAGCGCGTCTGTAAGCCAAAAGGCGGTGTGACACCGTACAAACGTCACCTTCGAGAATGGCAACTGAAAGCCGATATGACTTCGCCTGTCCGGCCCTGGCAGAAATGCGAACTCGCGTCCGATTCCTAACGAGAGGCGAGCATGTGCCACGCGGAGTCGTACTGTCTGATGCACGCTGATCGCCGACTGACATTGGCGAGTTGGGCCGGTGCATCACAGGCATCGCAGGCCATCCATTTTCTCTTCGATTGCCTGGCTCGCTGGGAGAATCGCGCGCTTGCCTTCGAACGGTGAGCCGCGATTCTGGAAGAGGTTTGCGAAGTGGCCTCGAGACCGCACGAAGGCGCCGCACGGACGGGCGCATAAAAGTATCGCGCGCTCGCGCGTTTCTACCGCGAGCGCGTCGAGCTATACAACGGCGCCACGGGGCCGCGACTCGATCGTCCCGGCGTGGCCGACTTACCGGCGATCATCGGTAGGCCGACCGGGACGCAGGCTCTGCACGGCATGTCATCATCTGTCTGTCCGGGCGCCGACGACATCGCGGAAGAATTCGCGGTAGGACTGTCTGCATGCCTGCCAGCCGAACGCCTCGATCACCCGGTGTCGAGTCGCTCGCCCCTCGACGAGATCAGGCCATTTTTGCGCGACTTCCCGAACCAGATCGGGCACCTGCTCGATCCGGTCGAACAGGAATACGTTCTCGAATCGCTGCGCGGCCCAGACCATGAACGGCACCGAGCGCGCAATCAACACAGGTACCCGACCGATAGCCTCGAAGAAAGCGCCGCTCACCAGCATTGAATCAGCGGCGTGGGGCAGAATGAGCACATCGGCTCCACAGACCTTGTCCTCGAACTCGCCATTGCTCAGAAAACGCGCGTCGATCGTGACCGTGTTCGACATTGCCCGCTCGCGCACAATCGAATGCAACGTATCGACGTAAGTCGCGTCGCCCCTTCCGGCGATTTCGAGTATCTGTTCCTCGGGCCACACCCGGAGAAGCGCCGCGACATCCTTGTAAGGCTCGATGGTTCCAAGCAACGCGAAAGACGGTGCGGCGCGCCTTCGCGACGCCAGCGCCGAAGTTCGCCCTGGTGCGTCCCAGTACAGCGGGTGAGGAAGATAGCGCGCTTCATATTTCGCTTCGAAATCGGGGGCGTGCACGACGCGATGATCCGCGAGCCGGCGCACGAGCGACATCAACCGTACTGAGAATGCTCGCACCTTGCCGCGCGCGTTATGGACTGCATGGTCGTGAACAAAATAAACGACCTGAGCCCGACCGACAGCCATGATCAGGCAATAGAACAGAAAGACGAGTACACCCCTGGGAGAGAGCGATACCTTGCCGCCGCCACTGGTGAATGCGCGCAATTCGATCCAGTGAAACACGAGCACAGTGGTGGGACGAAACAGGTCGACGAAGCCGCCCCGCAGCATGCCTTTGGCCGAGAGAGGCTGCACGTCGTAGCCGATATCGACAAGCAACTCCTTCAAGAGATCGATATAGGCGTTCGTCGTGTTCGTGAACGGCGAGAGCAGGATGCGCCGCCCCCTTGCCGGCATGCTCGTGCCGGTCGTCTCGCCGTCCCGCATGGGCTCCGTCGTGGACATGTGCAGGCACGCCGCGGCGATGGACGTCAGGCTTGCAACGTCGCGGCACCCGCGAGCGCCACGATGATATCGACGATACGCTCCTGCACTTGTGCTTCGAGCATCGAGAAGATCGGCAAGCACAAAACCTGATCTGCAATGGTGCACGCCACAGGAAGATTGTCCCGATTCGCCGAAGGCAGACGGCGATAGTCGACGAACTCGCTTATCAATGGATAAAAGTACTTTCGCACTGCAATCTGCCTCGCACGCAGTTCTTCATACAGGGCATCCCGACTGAGCGGAAATTCGGGCGTGACAAGTATTGGGAAGTACGCAAAATTGCGGGTATTGATCGCGTCGATCTCAAGAAGGCGCAGCCCCCGTATTTCGCCGAGTGCTTCCCGGTATCGCCGGTCGACGCCCGCTCGCGCCTCTTGAGCGCGTTCCACGTGCCTCAACTGGAGCAGGCCGAACGCCGCCTGCACTTCATTCATCTTTCCGTTCAGGCCGGGGGCGACGACCGTCACTTCGTCCTCGATACCGAAGTTCTTCAGCCGGTCGATGCGACGCTTCATTTCCGCATCCCGGCAGATGATCGCTCCGCCTTCGAACGTGTGAAATATCTTCGTGCCGTGGAAGCTGAGTACCGACATGTCGCCGAAACTCAGAATCGATCGCCCGTTCCTTCGCACGCCAAACGCATGCGCGGCATCGTAAATGACGCGCAAGCCATAGGTATCGGCGATCTTCTCGATTTTCTCGACTTCGCACGGATTGCCGTACACATGCACGGGCAAGATGGCACGCGTTTGCGGTGTAATCGCGGCTTCGATCCTCGACGGATCGAGGTTCATGCTCACGGGATCGATATCGACGAATACAGGCTTTACGCCATTCCAGTGGATTGCATGCGTCGTGGCAACGAAAGAATAAGGCGTGGTGATCACTTCACCCGTGATGTTGAGCGCCTGCAACGCGGTAACGAGCGCAATCGTGCCATTCGAGAACAGGCACAGATGCTCGACGCCTAAATGCTCACATAGCGCGTCTTCGAGCTGGCGATGAAACGGGCCGCCGTTCGTCACCCAACGGTTCAACCAGATCTGCTCGAGATATGGCATGAACTCGGCAAGCGGCGGGAGGTACGGTTGCGTTACTGGCACAACGGCAGCCTTCATATCGTTCATCATGATCTTCTCGCTCTATCCGGTTTGCCCAGGCAACGCTCATCCCAAAGAGAAATGACGCGTCCCACCAACCACACTTTCGCTGCGCGCCTCGCCACTGCTTGCCATCGACAGCCCGATGCCCATGGCTTTCGTCACATCTTCAGAATGCGTTGCGGGTGACTCGTACCCGTCAGAAGGTCCGCGAAGGCCAGCAGGTTTCCCCAGAGGCGCCCGCGATAGTCGAACAGGGGATCGCGACGCAAGCTATGAAACAGATTCGACAGGATGTGACGACTAATGAATACGCACGCTGTCTTGCGCGCCATCGTGTTCTTCTTCACGAGAAAGACGGGATTGGCAATCTGCGAATAGCCAAGGCGCACCCCTGAAATGCGCCCCTTCTTTATGCCGAGATGCACGCCGCGGCATGCCGGCTCGTAGACGAACTTGCCGAAACGCTGCGCCTGCGAGGTGTAATCCTGGTCCTCCTGCCATCCATATAGCGGCAACGCTTCTTCGAACCGGCATACTCGTGCGACGCGATCGACGAATGCCATGTTGCAGCCGTAGGCGGAGGAGATCTCCCTGCGCTCCGTGCCCGACGCCCAATGCTCAAGCGGCGCCAGGGCCCCGCTCAAATACCTGAGCGCGTCGGCCTCGCAAACACCCGCTGTTTTCACGCCGTCCGCGAGAATCTGACCCGTCACGCCGATCACATTCGGGTCTTGCGACAACAGCGTCTCGCAGCTTGACAGCCATTCTTCATGCGGCCGGAAGTCGTCGTCGAAGAACGTCAGGAACCATGGCTCGCCGGCGTTCGCCCGATCGACTTCGCGCAGCAATGCAGTCACGCCGTAGTTGCGCTGCGCGGTCAGTCCCGCCGTCTCCGAGATGAGCAGGAACACGGGCAAGGCATCGCACATTGGATGTGTGTCGAGCCCTGCTATGTCCGACTCTCCCGCGCCGACCACATAGACGGCATCGGGACGGCGAACCTGGCCCAGAAGATAGTCGAACAATGTGGCCGTCTCCGCAGCTCGGCCTCGCGTGGCAACTATCACAAAGCTCTGCATGGTCATCCCCGGCCTTAAAGGTTCTATTCGCCCGATTCCACGAGTGCCTGCTGGTCGTCCGTGAGCAGACCCGCATGACGTCCCATCGCACACTCGACGACGCCAGCAAAGTCCTGTCGAAACCGGGCCACCGAAAAGCGGGCCGCATTCAGCCGGCACACCTCTTCGTCGAACGGCGCACGAGCTTCGAACCGCTTGATCGTATCGACGATCGCTTCGATGCTCTGTTCGTAAAAGAACACTCCTGTGCCAAAACGTGGATCACTGGAATCGATCACTGTCTCCAGCACGCCGCCCCGCCCATAGGCGATCACGGGCGTCCCACAGGCCTGTGCCTCGACGACCGAAATCCCGAAGTCCTCCTCGGCGGCAAATACGAAGGCTCGCGCGCGTTGCATGTAGTCGATCAGCACGTTCGAAGGCTGATAGCCAAGCAGCGTGATGTTCGGCCTTGCGAGCTCGCGTACCCTTGCGAACTCCGGACCGTCGCCTATTACGATCAGACGGCGGTCCGGCATCTTCGAGAAGGCCTCGACAATGAGCGGAACTCGCTTGTACGGCACCATCCTCGACGCCGTCAGATAGAAGTCGCCGCGATCGCGTCCGCCCGGCACGAAGCGCTCTACGTCGACGGGGGGATACACGACCTGTGCGCCGCACCCGTAGATCTTCCGGATGCGACGTCCAATGAACGCCGAATTGGCGACGAATTCGTCGACGCCATTTGCGGTGCGCATGTCCCAGATCCGCATGTAATGCAGAACGACCCTTGCAGCCCAGCTTTTTGGCCCGCGCAGCTTGCACGTCTCGGCAAGATACTGATGCTGCAGATCCCAGGCATAACGAATGGGCGAATGCACGTAGCTGACATGCACCTGGTTCGGGCTGGTAATGACGCCCTTGGCAACCGCATGGCTGGAAGAAATCACAAGGTCGAATCCGGAGAGATCGAACTGCTCTACTGCGAGCGGCATCAGAGGCAAATAGGCACGAAATGCAGTGCGCGCCCTCGGCAGCTTCTGAATGAACGAGGTAGTCGCGCGCTTGCCGCCAAGCACGTCGGAACGAAGAACTTCCGGAAAGAAATCGACGACACTGAACAGTTCCGCGTTAGGCCAAAGCTTGAGAATCTGCTCCACGACACGCTCGGAACCTGCGTAACTCACGAGCCAGTCGTGCACGAGCGCGACGCGACCGAAACGCCGCGGATCAGCGGCAACTGTCTCGTTGTTGGCTAGTTCAGCCATGGCAATACCTCTTCGAGCAGTCTGACGGCCGTCGCACGCCAAGTTAATTGAGCAGATCGGGCATACCCGTTCGTGCGCATGCGTTCGCGCAACGCCGAATCAGATGTGACCCGGTGCAGCACTTGTGCGAGTTCGCGCGGATCATCCGGCGAAAAGTAAACCACCGCGTCGCCGCAAACCTCGACGGTGGAAGGCAGGCGCGAAGCAACAACCGGGCATCCGAGCGCCATGGCCTCGACGGGCGGCAGTCCGAAACCTTCGTAGCGTGACGGGAATACGAAACACGCGGCATCGCGGTATAGCGCGCCCAGATCCGCATCGCTGACATAGCCGAGATGCCGGACGAACGACGGTAGCGCATCACGCACTTCACCGTAGACACGCGGGTCGGAACCTCCCACCACTACGATGTCGAATGGCGCGCCCACCATCAGCCTCGCGGCCTCGGCGACAAGCCTGAAGTTCTTGTGCTGGTTGCGGCTGCCGACGGCCAGTACATAAGGGCGCGTCTGTCCGCGACAGGGATGGTTGCGGGCTGCCTGCACACGGAGCATATGTTCGCCGCTCTCCGACACGACGCCGATCTTGCTGGCCTGAATGCCATAGGCTTCGCATAGCTCAGTCCGGGCAAACTCCGACACGGTGACGATGCGGCGCGCAACCCGGCCGACGGTGGGCGCCATGCAGCGATACCACGCCGAAAACGCGCGGCTGTAGCTCTGCGGAACACGCACGGGCGCGGCATCATGCAGTACCGTCACCTGTCGCCGGTACACAACGGGTCCCGAATTGCAAAGGTTGAGCAGCAGCGAACCGTTCGCGACGAACGGCAAGCTCAGTTGTTCCCACCACGTGCCGCGGCCGTGTCCGGCCGTCCTGAGCGGAATGTGCGCGAAAGGGCTGTGCAAGCGCCCGGCGTGCGCCGGTGCGACAAGCTCCACTTTCAAGCCCGCCACGATGTGATCTTCCGCATTCAGTAGTGCATCGATGGCCCTTACCGTCTCGAACGCAAAGCGGTCCACCCCGGTGGCCGGACGTCCGAGAAATCGACCGTTGATCACGAGTCGCCTGGTCGCCGACGAGGTCATGCGCAGCGCTCCCGTCTCATGAGCGGCGCGCATGCGCCTGGCGCGCAAGCGGATTCGCTATATACAGCACCGCCTGATCGCTGATACGACGCAACGGCACGAGACATGCAAACGTCAGCGCGATCGCCGAAATCTTCTTGCCGACGCTCCAGAAAGGATTCGCGACGATCGAGCGGAAATACTGCCTTGATTCAAACAGGACCCATTGCCAACGCTTCCAGAGCGGCGCATCGTAGACACGCATGCACAGATGCGCCTTCTCGTATGAGAAGTCGAGCCCGCGCTCAGGAAGCTCTTCTCCCAGCCGCTCATTGACCAGTTGACGCAGTGCGGCCCAGCGGTGCGGAAACGCATTCACCACTTCATCGACGTCCTGGCAGTTGGCGATCGACAACCCAACCTGTCGATCCGTTCCTTGCGTTGAACCGGATTTCGGACCATGGACACGGTAACCGCCGAGTTCCTCATCGATCGCCATCACGTCGCCAAGCAAGGCGATGCCGTAGATCGCGAAGAAGTCCGCAGCGATGCCGCGCCCTTTCGCTTTCGGCAGCGGCAGGATTCGCCTGAGCGCACTGACCCGGTACGCGTTGCCCGACGCCGGCGGAGATGGATAGAGCCACCCGCGCCGCAACAATTGCCCACACCCGGCAGGCGGCGTCGAGTTCGGCACGTGTGCGCCCGTCCGCACGCTCTCGCCATCGATCACGCTCAACCGGAACTGCACCTTCGCATACTGCCCGCTCTCGAACGCATCGAGAACACGAGCGATTGCGCCTTCATACAAGACATCGTCGGAGTCGAGGTAAAGGATGTACTGCGTGTCGGCGAGCTCGAGCCCGAGGTTATACGCGCTTGCCTGACCGCCGTTTTCCTTCATCACGGACGCGATGCGGTCTCCATAGCTTTCGATGATTGCGCGCGATCCGTCCGTCGAACCGTCGTCGATTACGACGACATGTGTCCTGTCGGGCTCCTGGGTCAATGCCGAGTCGATGGCTTCTCGCAGGAACCGTTCATAGTTGTAGCTGCATATCACGATCGTGATGTCTTTCACGGCTGGTTCCCCTCGCTCTTGGGGTTCGGTAACGGGGCGGTGTAGCGATAGGTTCCGTACTCCCGGCCGTACCGGGCGGGGCGCGAAATATCGTTGAAGACGACGCCTCGAACGGGCACGCCGATCTGCGCGAATCGCCGCGCGGATTCGCGGATGTCCGCGAGACTCGTCACGCCGTGCCGCGCCACCATGAATACCGTGCCCGCATGCTTGGCGACGATGCCGGAGTCCGCGACGGGCAGAATGGGAGGCGAGTCGATCAGCACCACGTCATATTCGGCTTCCACCTGACGCATGAATGCATGGAAGCTCGGATGCAGGAGGATCGCACTCGGGTTCGGGCCGTAAGCGCCACAGGCTATGAAGTCCACGCCCGGCAGCACCGCGCGCCGCACCACGTCGTCGAACCGCAATCGTTTTGCCACCAGTTCGGCCAGACCCGGCCCTTGTGCGGCACCCAGGCACCGGTGCAGCGTGCCCCTGCGCAAGTCGGTGTCGACGAGCAGCACACGCTGGCCCGATGCGCCCATGAGCGCGGCAAGATTGACAGAGACGAACGACTTGCCGACGAACGGCGTCGGTCCAGCAATCTGGACAATGCGGTTTGGCGCATCCAATAGCGCAAATTCCAATGCACTGTGAAAGGCGCGCAGGCTCTCGATCGCCGCGTCATCGGCCGACGCATGGGCCAATACGAGGCTTCCCGGCGCAGCCGATGGATCGCTGCGCGTGAGTTGTTCCTGTACTCTGCTGCGCGGCACTTTCGCGAGAACGCTCAGCCCCGTACCGAACTCGATTTCCTCCGGCGCGCCGACCCGGTCGATCACCGCGCGCTTCAGAAGCGCAAGAACGAGGCCGACGAAGATGCCGGACAGCAACGCTCCCACCACGGCCAGCGCCCGTTTGGGACGAATGGGGCTATCGGGCACGACGGCCGCATCGAGCATCCGCACGTTGCCTACCTTGCCGGCCTTCACGAGGCGAAGTTGTTCCTGCGTGTTGAGCAGGTTCGTGTACAGGTCCGTGTTGACCTGTACGTCCCGTTGCAGACGCAACAGACTCTGCTCGAGTGGTGGCAGCTTCTGCGTGTTGGCAGCCAGATCCGCTACGTGACGCTTCGCGTCCGACAGCTGGTCTTCAATGCTGCGTACGGCCGGATGTTCCGGCATGAAGCGCTCGAGCAGCAGCGTCCGTCTTTGTTCGAGATCCACTACGGCACTTTGCGCTTCGGAGGACCGCGACAGCAGCGCATTGGCCTCGGCGTTCAGGTCGACCGTGCCGTGCAGCGCGCGAAACGCGTTGAAGCGGCTTTCTGCAGCCTCGAGTTGCGTCTTCAGTTCGGGCAACTGCCGATCGAGGAAAGCAATGGATTTCTCCGCCTCCTCGGCCGTACGGCGGATGTTCTGCCGCACATACTCGGTGCCGATCGCATTGAGCACCTGACTGATCTTCAGCGGATCGTTTCCCTGCAACGCGACGCCGATGACGTCGGAATCCCGTCCCTTTTCGCTAATCAGCAAGCTACCCTGCAACGCCTGGATGGTTGCAAGCCGCGAGTTGCACACGACCGTGAAGCGAACGCCGCGCTTGCCGACCAGATCGGTTACGAGCAGAGACAGTTCCCCCCCCGCCAGTTTCGCCCTCAATGGTTCCCCGACATGCCCCAACAGGTCGACGTTGTGCGTCTTCTCCGTGAGTCTGAACGCGCCGCCGCCTAGCGCGGTCAGCGTGAGCGGCATGCCGGCAAGCGCGTCCGGCGCATCGATGGAGGCGACGTCGATGCGCTCCGCGCCCCACGCGTAACCGCCGATCCCCGAGTAGTCGAGGTTGTCCAGATGCCTGGCAAGCCACTTTCCGACGACGGGGAAATAACGTGGCTCGGCGCTCATGTAAAGACTTGTGCTTTCGACCGCGCGTGCTATCACCATGCGCGAACGGAGCACCTCGATTTCCGCCGAAGCCGCCGTCTTGACTGCGAACATCGAAGAAAGGTCAGTCAATGCATTCTTCGCAGAATGATCGTTCTCCTCGACCTGAATGAGAATATCCGATTGGTACACGGACTCGGCGAGCGTCGCATACGCCAGACCGCCCAACAGAAAGACAGCCGTCACCGTGCCGATCAGGAAGCGGCTCTGATAGAGCACTTCACGATAGCTGCGCGCCTGTCCGCCCTGTTCCCCTTCGACATCTATTGCGGGCGTGCCGGGGTAGTTCATGCTTTTTCTCCACTTCCTCAAGCCTTCCAATGGTGCGCTCCCCGCGATCGCGGGCGCGCATCGGACACACCTCGCACGCTCGTCTCAGTAGCCGATCATCCGGCCCGTCGCCGCAGCCTGCGTGCTTGGCAAGATCAGATTGATCACGCGGCTCCACCTGACGAGGCCCGATGCGTCCACGAATACGACATCGCTAGGTCTGAGATTGAAGCCGTCCGCGATGGCCATCGCAGTTGGCGACGTCGCATCGAGATGAAATACGGTCGGGTCCGTGCCGTCTTGCCGGCGCACGACATACACCTGGGAGGCGTCACCGGACGCCTGATTGATTCCGCCCGCGCTGCCGATTGCGTCGCTCAGCGACAGGCGACCGTTATTGAACAATACGTTCCCGGGATGACCAACCTCGCCGAGCACATATGCCTTGCTGTCGTTCTGCGAGAAAACGCGCACCAGGTCGCCGTTTCGCAGAAGAATGCTGTCGGGGTTGACGCCCTTCTTGATCATGTCGGGAAGATTCACGACTACCGTTTTCTTGCCGCGCGTGATGCTCACCTCCGAGCGGTCCGCAGTGGTCGTGAAGCCCCCTGCCCGATTGATCGCCTCGGGCAATGTCATCGGCATGTCGTTGAGAACCTGCAAGCCCGGATTGCGGACCTCGCCGTCGAGATAGATCCGTTTGCCGCGATAAGCCGCGATACGCAATGTCACCTGCGGTTCACGCAGATAACGCGACAACTTCCGCGCAACCAGGTCGCGAGCTTCCAGCTCAGTCAAGCCGATGACCTTGACGGGGCCGACATAGGGAAGCTGGATGATTCCCGTGGAGTCGACGGTATATCCCGATACGACGGAACTCGTTCCCGAATCTGCTCCAACGCCCGTCGATGTATTGGGCTGGTTCATCTCAGGGTGATCCCACACCATGATCTGCAGCACATCACCGTATCCGAGCGTGTATGGCGCAGGTTCTGCAAAGAGCTCCGCGACGTGCTGCGAGACTTCCGTCGAACGATTCGACTGTTCCTGAGCAATCAGCTCGCTGTTGATTTCGACTAGCGCATGGGGCGGCGGAGCATCCGCTCCTTGCGCTGCCTTGCTTTGCATCGCAGCCTGTGCGGTACCGGCGTCGCCACCCGCGCGCGGGTCGCCGGCAGGGCGCCCCAGCGTCCCGTAGCTCATGCCGGGCGACATTGCGCATCCGGAAAGAAGCAAGGCCACTGCCGCGATTGCAGCGATGGCGTGCCGCCAGGCGCCCGCCTCGGTACCTTCGCGCGATTCGCCTTCCGACATCTGCACAAGCCGGTCCGGTTGCATGAACCTGCAACTGGATGGATCACTTCCCTGCGCCGTCTGTGCAAAATCAGGTCCACTGTGTAACATTGTCTTAGCCCCGCATACGTGTCATTTTTTCGCTCAACGTTTTCAGCAATGTCGCCAACTCTCATGGACAAAAGGCTTTCCCTTACGGTATTGAGTTCGTGCATGGCATTGGCGTTGACGAATGCCCCGGCACAAACAGTCCCTGCACATCCAGCCCCTGCAAGCGGACCCACTCAACACGCCGGCCGCTCCGGTGCCGCCTACCACCAGTACCCGCAGTTTTCCTATCCACCCTCGACAGCATCGCGTCGAGCACCATCGCGTACGGCCACCCCTTCCGCCCAGCGGCGCCGTCCGTCCACGGCCGCCGCACAGAGCACTTCCGACCTGTATTCCTACGATGGCTGGAACCCCATGTCCTACGATCCTCCATCGCTGGACACTCCGTCGCTGAGTGCCCCTTCGGTGAATGCACCGTGGACGGCTCACGGGCCCGCGGATCAGCCGCGAGGACAGTCACAGTAGCGTTCACGGCAGCTCGCTTGCCCAATCCTGTCCGCGAACGTCAGCTCGCGGGTCAATACGCGCCACTGCCTTGCAGTACCACCTTGCACGTCTTGAAGAGAATCGCGATGTCACGCGACAACGACCAGCTCCTCACATATGCAACATCCAGCGACACTCTCGTCGCGTAGTCGGTATCGCTACGTCCACTGACCTGCCACAGGCCTGTCATCCCGGGCTTGGTCATGAGGTAGTAGTCCACATCATCGCCATAGCGGGCCAGTTCCTGGTCGATGATCGGCCGAGGACCCACGAGGCTCATGTCGCCGCGCACCACGTTCCATAGCTGCGGCAATTCATCAAGACTCGTGCGCCGCAGAAACCGGCCAATCGGCGTGACGCGCACATCGTCCTTCAGCTTTAAATCCCGCTCCCATTCGGCCCGCGCCCGCGGGTCGGTCTCCAGCAGTTCCTTCAGCACCTGGTCGGCGTTCACGACCATTGATCGGAACTTCAGACACCCAAACTTTCTGCCGTTCCGACCGACCCGCTGGTGCACGAACAATGCCGGCCCGCCGTCGCGCCTGACCGTCAGCGCCAGGATGGCCAATAACGGAGAAAGAACAACAAGCAGCACGATTCCAACCACGAGATCGAATGCTCGCTTCATCAGCTGCCGCATGATCAGCGCCCCCGTCACCGTCTGAACGGCGGACGCCATCCTCGCCTTGTTCGTCCATGCGCGCACGACAGCCGGCCATACGACGCGCAGCAAAACAAACATGGCGGTGTGCGAGACGAGCAGCGATACACCCGTGGTCAACGTCCAATAAATGAACCACGGCAATGGAAGAAGTTGGCTTCGACTGATCAAATAAAGAAGCACGAGACCACAAAGCTGAACAACCAGCCATGCCATAGCGGTGCGGCCCGCAACGCTCGCCATCGAGCCGCTCTGCCCGGCGCGGTAAGTTCCACAAGCCGGAAAGACCGACAATGCAAGAGCCGAAACGAATGCGACCAGCGCCATCTCCATCTCATGAGGGTGAGCCGAAACCGGGAGGCGCAGGTGCAACGCGCTCACGCCGCCGAGCACGATCAACAAAATATCGAAAGCTCGATGAAATAGTCCAGGCATGTCTTGAACTCCAAACCAACACGTCCTTTTGCCGACTTCAATTCCAGAGCACCCTCGATGTTTCTGTATATTTCGTAATCCTATTTTTATTAAAAAACACATACTTCATTTTTATTTGTTTCACCATGATCTAATGTCAGTTGACGAGACCGCTAATTCGCCTGAAGTGAACTCCCCTCTCGCTGGCTGCGACGCGCCGGCATATCCACGACCATGCATCTGCCGCGACGATAGTGCGCTCGATATTCAGTCGGCGATATCGACAAACGCTTGCGAAAGATCTTCGCGAGGTTGTCCCCGTTACCCATTACGCAGCGCCGCGCGATCCTGTCGACGGGCAACTCTGTCTCAGCCAGCAACCTGCTGGCCATTTCAAGGCGCGCCCGCAGCAAATATTCGGACGGCGTACTACCCATTTCGAGCCTGAACCTGCGCAAGAAATTGCGCCTGCTCATTGCGACCTCCTGAGCCGCATCTTCGATTGTGATCGGCCGGTCGCAGTTCTCGATCAGCCACTGCGCGCCGCAGCGCACCTTGCGGTTGACGGCATCGCCGCCACTCGCCGCCGGAAGCAACCTGCCTGCCGCACCGGGAAGAAGACGCTCGGCAATTTCGCAAGCGATCGTCTCCCCGAAGTCGCGCGAAACGATAGCCAGCGCGTCGCGCGCTATTTCATACGACTCGCTCCATCGGGCAGCGGATGGGATATGCGCGGCACCGCTCACGGCCGGGCATGCCGTCCCGGTTCGATTACCTGCACTGCCTAACGACGACGGGATCTCGTTTCCCATCACGCTTGGCGCCTCGAACGGTCCTGCCACCAGCAGGGTATCGCCGCATTCGTCACTATGGTCGTCGGTGGCGCAAGTCCAGATCCTTGCGCCTGCGGAACCCGTCACAGCCCCGCCGTCTCTCGACAATATTTGCACCGTGTATATCGCGCCTGCCATGCGCCGTTCACCCGTGTCCGCCTCCTTCATCTCTTGCACAAGCCTGAATACTTCGAGCAGCATGCCGAGACTGAGCAGCGAAAATCCATCAGCCACAACGACTCCGACTCGACGCGCCGCCGGTCTGGATTCTTCACATGACGAATGCGATCCGTAGATCCGCGTGGTGTTGGCATGCACGATCAGTTATCCAAATTAGAAAACGTCGATTCCCTCTACCTGTCGCGATGATCAGGCGGCACGATCACAATGTGGTCAGACGTTTGCGCAGCCAGGGTACTGTGCGCATGACCTTCTGAGCGTCGGCAATTGATTTATATCGTAGAGCGTGCAACCAGCACCACCGAGATCGATGGACGAGTGTGCGGTCCTCAACACATGAGTCGGGAAAGGCGATAGCGCGGTGAAACGAGGCAATCACCCGATTGGCGCTGGAATTTCAACCGACAATTTCCCTGTGAAGCTGGCCGACCTTTCGTCTCACATGCGGTTCGCAAGCAGCGAGTTGTGTGAACTGCCGAACGGTTTTTTTCCGCGCATACGTCTAATCGACCGCGCTCATCGCAGGACGCTTATCCAGATCTTTTCGATCTCGGGAAGTGAGAATCGCTGAGAATCTTCGACGGCTCTTTTCGCCAGGAGCATCAGTTGCACACTGTCATGCTGCAACGTCGATAGTGCGGCCGTGGCACCTTCCACAAACTCGTCCTCGGCGAAGATGAACTCCTTCAAAGCAGAATCGCGCACGATGGTGCTCGGACCGGTGTGATTCGTCGCCATCGGTATGCACCCGCATGCCATCGCCTCGACGAGGACCATGCCGAATAGCTCTTCCCAGGCAGTGCTCCGCTTCGACGGAAGAACAATGACATGGTGCTGCCTGTAAATGGAGGATATGGCAGCGCGACCATTGACGCGTCCAAACAGCGTGACGTTAGGCAAGTCAGCCCTCTCGATCCTTCTTTTGAGCGGACCGTCACCAACCAGCCCGAACTCGACGGAAGGCAGTCGTCTCGCTAGCTCGATCACATCTTCGACACCTTTCGAATCATCGAGTCGCCCGGCAAAAACGACTTTCAACGGCGCCTGCTTCCGTGCGCAAGCAGGTCGGAAGATAACCTGATCATAAGAATGAAATACGACGAAGATACGCTTCCTGTCGATCTCGAATCGGCTCTGGATCTGTTCTGCGACGCGTGGCGTCACCAACGCGAAGCGCTCGACTCTTTGAGTCAGAAAATAAGACCATGTCTTGCCGATCGCTTCTTTGAAGACGGGTGGATTCTTTGCAAAGCGCGCTCCTCCCCAGTTGGTCCAGGACGAATGGTAGATGACTCGCGCGCGCTTCAATGCGCGAGAAAGCATGGCGATCCGCCAGTCAAGAGGCGCCATGCCCAGAATCACTGTCTTGCCCTCGAGCGCCTGAGGAAACAGCATCCAGAAAACAAGAAACCAGGCGTCCCTAAGGGCCTTCTTCATTGTGTCGTGATCGCCATGCCTGACAGCATGCTTCAGTTTTTTCAGCGGCGTGAATTCGAGCTGCGCTATCGATGCGTAGTTGAGCGCCATGGCAGCGCTCATGGCGCCCATGTAGTGAGAGGGTTCGCCATATTCATGCAGGATGAGCAGATCTGCATCAGCGACTTTTCGCAGCGCCATTTGAATATTCCAATGCGGTTCACGAAGGGAACAACGCGAAAGGATGCAGCGTGTTGAACGTCAATCGTTCCGGATACCGAAGTTAAAAAACAACAAAGACCTGGCATGAGTAAATGCGTAGCACGAGTCATTCGTCTAACAACGGGCTAACCGAGTCTTATTTCACTCTCATTCAATGCATGTGTCGCGGCCTTCACTGGCCCGTCGCCCATCGACGTGTCTGTCGGAACACCAGCGTGATGACGCGCATCAGACGCACACGGGCCTGCGGTTCGGCCCTGGCCGACCACGCGACCGCTAACGCGGTGAAGAAGATCCAGGCGGCCATGCGCAGCCACGAAGGCGACGTAAGGAGTTCGGTCGCGCCGTAGGTGACGAGAATCAGTAATCCCGGTGCGGCGAGGTGCAGCATGACCTTTTTGCCGAAGCCCGCTGCGCCGAAAAGGAGGATGCCGTCGAACGCACATCGTGCGCTCCAGGCGATAGCGGCGCCGACCAGGCCGAAGCTATGCAGCGCCCACCACAGCAGCGCGACGAACGGGACCAGTTCGACAAGATGGAGTCGCGCGATGACGTCGGGCCGCCCCATTGCCTGCAAGTGATTGGCCGGCAGAAAAGCCAGTGAATTGATCCACACGCCGAGCATGATCGTTTCGCCGACGACACTGGCTCTCGCAGCAAATTCGTCCCCTGTCCATAAAGTCAGGAACGGCCGCATCAGAAAGATACCAATGACGATCATCGGCGTGGTCGCCGCGGTCACCCCACGCACGGCAGCGATGGACAATTCCTTCGCACTCGTCGATTCGAGCGCTGACAGACGCGGAAACAGCGTACGTGCGATGACGCCAGGCAGAATCCGCGCACGCATCGCGAGATTGAACGGCACCTGATAATAGGCCACGGCCTGTACGCCTAACGTGCCGCTGATCAGCAGCCGGTCGGCGGTCGAGAGCAGCGGGCTCAGAAGATTCGTGACCGTCACCCACGCACCGTACGAGAACAGCGGCTTCACGAATCGCCGCCGCGGTCCGTGCGCAAAGCGCAACGGCGTAACCCGGCAGACCACGACAGCGAGCAGCACCACCGACGCCGCGCTCGACAGGATCGCGGACGGAATGAGTAACTGAAGCTTCGGCCCGGCGACAATGGCCGTCGCGAGCGGCACGATCTGGAACAGCATGCCCGCGGGCACCTGCACGGCGTTGAGCGCCGCGAATTGCTCGCGCCCGATCAACGCGCCGTAAAGCACGCCGCTGATCGTCGCGAGCGGCACCGCGCCCGCGAGCCACGGCAGCGCCGCCATGACTTCCGTATAGATGCCGGGACTGATGTGAAACTGCGCAAGCAGCAGGTCGCCCACGGCAAACAGCGCGACGCCGCCCAGCGTACCGAATCCGGCATTCAACGCGAGCGCCGTCCAGATCAGCGACTCGCGTTCGGCGTGATCGGCGAGTTGCGCCACACGGTTCGAGGTCGCGGCCGCAAGACCGAGGTCGAAATAGCCGAAATAGCCCTGCAGCATCCAGACGATCGCGAGCACGCCGTAGCGGGCCGTGCCGACGTGATCGAGGTAGAGCGGGACGGTGACGAGCGAAACGACGAGCGGGAGCACGCTCCCCAACAGATTGAAAATCGCGTTTCGCGTCAGGCTAGGGCTTGAATTCACGATGTTTTTATCAGCCGGCGTTGCTGCGTTGTTGTTGGGTCAACCCTCGTGCGGCCATGCAGGCAGGCGGGTCTTGCGTTGTGTGGTCTCGAGCAGTGGCGCCGCGGGGCTCGCCGTATCGCCGGCCTCCCTCGGCGGCAGCCACGCATGCCGCGGCGGAGGTGCTGGCGGTGGCGGGTCGTCATGACGGGCGCCGTTGACGCGACGCACGGGCGCTGCCCTGCGCGCGGTGAACGACAGCGTGGTCGCCGCAGCGGCGAACACATAAAAACTCGATCCGAGGTTGAACATCGTGCCGGCTATGGAACACACGATCAGCGATGCGAACATGGCCTGCCGCGAGGCATGGCAGACCATGCGGTTGAGCAGCGGCGCCCGCGCCGGGATTCGCGCGGCAAGGCAGTTCCACGCGAACACGACGAACAGCACGGCCCCGGCGAAGCCGAGGTTCGAAAGCAGCGCGAGGACAAAACTGGAGGTCCGCGCGCTACCGAGCCCGATGCCAAACCCATAGGTATCGACAAAATTGATGAGCGCCTGCTGGTTCCATGCGCCGCGCTCGCGCCCCGAATCGCTGTCCACCTTGGCAAGAACCGTGTCGCTGAAAAAGTTGGCCACCCCTTCGACGAGGCCCGGCTTGAATAGCAGGCAGAACACCAGCCCAAGGATGGCGAGAGAACCCACGGCGACGAACAAATACCCCTTTCTCGCGCGGCTTCGCGGGAAAATCCGGTCGTCACGGCTGCACAGCAGCACGATCAGGTAGGCGGCAATTCCAACATACGCGGTGGCCGACGTGGACAGCACGATCAGCACGGCCGACGCGAAGGCAATCAGGCCGCTGATGCGCGGCCGGTAACCGAACAGCCACATGTTGGCCGTGAACGCGAACATCTGCGTCGTGAAACCGGCAAACGCGGACGCCTCCGTGAATGTCCCGGTAATGCGCCGAAGCCCGCCCACCTCCTCGCCGTCGTGAATCGCGTAGTCCGCAGTCTTCAGCACGCTCAGCGCGTTCACTCCGGCGGCGCCCGACACGATGTCAATGACGCCCGCGACGACGTTCAACCCCGCGAGCACGAGCATGGCTTCCGCAAGATGCCGGTAGCCGTTTTTCCTGACGAGAAAAATCGTCATGCAGCTATAAACCACCACGTCGTTGATGAAATACACCGACTGCGTGAAGTTCCCGGACACCGGGCCAAGCGGCACTGGCCCCATCGCATTGGGATCGCCGGCGTTGCGGCTGATCGCGAACACATGGGTGGCGCCCGCGAACGCGCGCGGCAGGAACCACGCGCCCACCAGCGCCACGATGGCTAGCCATAGCAGCGGAAAACCAGGGCTGCCGGGCGCCAGCGGCCGCCACAATCCCGCCGCGCCGCCCATGTTGAGCGCGCGGATGAAGAGGAAGACCAGGAACAGCGTTTCGGGCGGAATGGTCATGCCACCCATTGCCGGCAGCGCAAGGGTGGCCGCGCACGAAAAAAGCCAACTCACGATGAGAATGTAAATGGTCCAGCGGGTATCGACGTTCAGCGCGAGCACGCCCAACACGAGCACGATCACGCCGAATACCCGAATTTCCATGTTGACGATCCTTCGTAGACGCTTTTTCCGGTAACCGGTTATATCGCGAGCCGCGGCCGGCCGCTATCTGGATCAGTCGCCGATGGTGCGTTGCATAACAAAGCGCTCGCGCAAAAAAACGCATGATGAAAGGCCCGCTTTACATGCCGCCCGGTTGAACGAAAGAAAGAGAAAGGAGATTGACCATGAAGCGTCCGGCTTCGATGGCGATGGTGTTGATTGCGGCTTGCGTGATGAAGGGAAATCTGGCCGTCGGGGCAACCGCCTCGACGACGGTGCATGGCGACATCGACCTGACCGGCTACACGCTGACCTTTTCCGACGAGTTCGACCACCTGAGCGCAACAACCCAATCGCCGAAGGGCAATGCGACGTGGTACTACGCGCCGCCCTATGGGCCGGCCGGAAACTACTCCGCGTCGCGATGGGATATTGGCGCGCTTGGCGTTGCGAATGGCGTACTGTCGATCAAGGTGTTCAAGGACACGGCCGGCAACTGGCGCTCGGGTAATATTTCATCGATTGATGGGAATGGCAAAGGATTTTCCCAGCTCTACGGCTATTTCGAGGTACGTGCGAGAATGCCGCGGTCGGGCACGGGTTCATGGCCCGCGTTCTGGCTCGTGAGTTCGACGAACCTGAATTTCGGGTCGCAAAACACGTCAGAAATCGACATTTTCGAGTGGTACGGCAATACCTACACGGACAGCAAAGCCGTCATCCAGCAGGCGAGCCATAACTGGCCGGCAGGCGGCGCACAGACCACGGGCAAGCAGCTTTATTCGCCGTTCACGCGCATGCCGAACGACGCGAAGCCCTGGGAGGATTTCCACATTTACGGCTGCCAGATCGACCCGGAGCACATTACCTGGTACATCGACGGCGTAAAGACGAACCAGATTCCAACCTCGGGCAGCGCCGGCTACATGACGGGGCCGTATTACATGATGATCGACTACGCGCTCGGCGGCGGCTGGCCGCTCTCCAAGGTGGAGGACGGTTCTACGTTCGTTGTCGACTGGGTGCGCGTTTATGCGCTGCCACCGACCCGAAGCGCCGGCAAGTGAAACCCTTCACCCCGACGACCCACCCCACCGCCGATCCGCGTGGCGGGCGGGTTGCTCGGCGGCGCGATCGCGACGCGTCGGGAAGCCGTCACTTTCGTCCCGCTGTTCGTCGCTGGCGCTTACCTGGCGCCACGAGACGCTGGCGCTCGCTCACCGTGCTCGCGTTGCCATGCGTCGCGGCGATTTCGTTCGTCGCCGCGAACAACTGGCTGACGTCCCATTCGCTGCTTCCCGTCACGGTGAGCGGCCGCAAGTGGCTGAGCGAAGTAGTGGCGTATTGCACGCCAGACGGCATCCGCGAGAAAGCGTATCAGGCCACCGGCCACGCATGGCAGGGGCAGATTCTCTACAAGATCGACTGGCACTGACGGCGGTGTGGCTCAACTTGTCCCGTACTCGATCGTCTCGACGCCCTTCTCCGTACCGAGCAGGCACAGGTCCGCGCCGCGCGCGGCGAACAGGCCCACCGTCACGACGCCCGGCCACGCGTTGATCTGCGCTTCGAGCGCGCGCGGATCGCTGATCCGCAGCCCCTTGACGTCGATGATCTCGTTGCCGTTGTCGGTGATATAGGGCGAGCCGTCCTTCGTCACGCGCACGACGGGCACGCCGCCCATCGCCGTGATGCGGCGGCCGATCGCCGTGCGCGCCATCGGCACGACTTCGACGGGCAACGGGAACTGGCCGAGCACATCGACGCGCTTGCTCGCGTCCGCGATACACACGAATTTCTCCGCTACCGACGCGACGATTTTTTCACGCGTCAGCGCACCGCCGCCGCCCTTGATCATCGCGCCGCCGTGGTCGATTTCATCGGCGCCGTCGACGTACACGCGCAGCGATTCGACGTCGTTCAAATCGAAAACCTGGATGCCATGCGATTGCAGGCGCGCCGTCGTCGCGACCGAGCTGGACACGGCGCCGCGATAGCGCGACTTGTGCGCAGCCAGCGCGTCGATGAAGCAGTTCGCGGTCGAGCCGGTGCCGACGCCGATCACAGCGCCTTCCGGTACGTTCGCGAGGACATAGTCGGCGGCAACCTGGCCGACCAGTTGCTTGAGTTCGTCTTGAGTCATGGTGAGGAAATTGCGAAGGCAGGCGGAAAAGCGCAAGTTTACCGGAGTCGGAGCGCGAGGCCGGATTTATTGCTCACGACTCATCGCAGATGTCGCGCGTGCCCGTCGCGCGCGAAGTGCATTCATGGCGCGGGCTGAGCCGGTTCTGACGTCGCCTGTGGCATGTACTTGTCGAGCAAGGCCTGCGCGACCGCATCGGTTTGCGCGTCCGGATCGCCCGAATAGTCGGCGGGACGAAAGTGCATCTGGAACGCGGCGAAGACGCGGCGGGTCTTGTCGTCGAGCACGCCGTCCGTCGCGACTTCATAACCGTAGCGCGCGAGCTTCTGCTGAAGCGCGCGCACATCGGCGCTCGCGTGCGGATCGCGGCCCGCGAGTTCTTTCGCGACCGTTGCATCGTCCGGCCATGCGCCGATGCCCGCGTCGTACAACTGCTTCCACGGAAAGAGCGGACCCGGATCGATCTTGCGTTGGGGCGCGATATCGCTGTGGCCGACGACGCGCGTCGGCGGAATGCCATAGCGCGTGACGATGTCCTGTGCGAGGCGGATCATCGCATCCACTTGCTCGGGAGGATACGGTTGCCACGTGCGGCCTTGCGGCGTGTCGACAGGGCCGAGGTTCACGTTCTCGATGCCGATCGACGTGGCGTTCAGTTCCGTCGTGCCTTGCCAGTAGCTGAGGCCCGCGTGCCATGCGCGCTGCGACTCGGGGACGAGTTGCCAGACGATGGGCTCGCCGCTCTTCTCGCGCGGATGATCCGGCACGACGTAATGCGCGCTGACCTGCTCGTTCGTCAGCACGTCGAGCGACTGCGCTTCGTCGATTTCGGTGTAGTGCATCACGAGGAAGCGGATGCGGGTGTCGGCGTACTGCGCGTGCCGAGAGATATCGGCGTAATAGGTGCCGCGCTCGACGAGGTTCGTCGTGCACGCAGCGGTGAGCAGCGCCGAGAGCGCGACGACGACCGCGCGGCAGACGGCTTCGATCTGGAAAGCAGCTTGTCGATTCATGAGATCCGAACGCTACGGCCTCGGTCGTGGCTTTGCATCGTAACGGCTACTTCTTCACCGACCTCTGCCGCACGGCCTCGAACAGGCACACGCCCGAAGCGACGGAAACGTTCAGGCTCTCAACCGAGCCGGCCATCGGAATGTGCATCACCTCATCGCACGTGTCGCGCGAGAGCCTGCGCATGCCCTCGCCTTCCGCGCCCATCACGAGCGCCACGGGACCATCGAGCTTCGTCTCGTACAACGATGCCGTCGCATCGCCCGCCGTTCCGACGACCCACACGCCCGCTTCCTTCAGTTCGCGCAATGTGCGCGCGAGATTCGTGACAGTGATGTACGGCACCGTATCGGCTGCGCCGCTGGCCACTTTCGCCGCCGTCGCGTTCAGGCCGACGGCACGATCGCGCGGCGCGATTACGGCATGCGCGCCCGCTGCATCGGCGACGCGCAGACACGCGCCGAGATTGTGCGGATCGGTGATGCCGTCGAGCACCAGCAGCAACGCCGAGCCCTGAATCCCGTCGAGCAGTTCCGCGAGGTTCTGTGCGAGCGGCAGATCGCCGGCGCGCGCGACGACGCCCTGATGCCGCTCCGTATGCGCGAGGCCCCAGAGGCGCGTTTCGTCGGCAGCGATCAGACGCACGCCCGCCTCTTTCGCCACGGCGAGAAACTCGTTCATCCGGCGATCGCGGCGCGACTGGTCGTAAAAGATTTCTTCGACCGTCGATGAATCGTGGCGCAAGCGTGCCGTCACCGCGTGAAAACCGTAGAGAACCTTGAGACGTGACATGACTGAAACAACCTTTGAATGAGCGCGCCCGGCGAAACGTTTGAGGCGCGCCCGATGAGAACGGGCGCCGCGCGCAATGAAAACGCGCGCGGCGTTACAACAGGATCAACGCTTCTTGCGCGCGGGCTTCGCGGACGACTTCGACGCCGCACGCTTCTTCGACGCGCCCGCCTTGCGCGCCGCGCGCGCTTCCTTCACGGCCGCCGTCTGTGCAGGGGCGGCCTTCTTGCGGCGCGCGCCATCGACGGGCTCGGTGCGTTCGATCGAACGCACGCGCGGACCGCCGAGATCGCTTGCCTTCTCCGCCGACGTCGCGCGATGCGCTTGCGGCTTCACGGGCAGATCGCGCACGAGACGGAAATCGATCTTGCGCGCGTCGAGATCGACGCGGCTAACCTGCACGCGCACACGGTCCGACAAACGATAGCGAATGCCCGTACGTTCGCCGCGCAGCTCGTTCTTGATCTCGTCGTACTGGAAGTAATCGGAGCCGAGTTCCGTCACATGCACGAGCCCTTCGATGAAGAGCGCATCGAGCTGCACGAAGATGCCGAACGACGTCACGCCGCTCACCATGCCGCCATATTCTTCGCCGAGCTTGTCGCGCATGAAATAGCACTTGAGCCACGCTTCGACATCGCGCGATGCCTCATCGGCACGGCGCTCGTTCGACGAGCAGTGCAAGCCGAGTTCTTCCCAGATCGCCGTGTTCGGACGACCGCGGCCGCCGCGTTTTTCGTCTTCGGCCTGCAACGCGCGGGCGCGCTGCGACAGCGCCGTGTTCAGCTCGACGCCATGCGGCGTCTTCGGCTCGTACTTGCGGCCCTGCAGGATCGCGTAGATCGCGCGGTGCGTGAGCAGATCGGGATAGCGGCGAATCGGACTCGTGAAGTGCGCATACGCCTCGTACGCGAGACCGAAGTGGCCGATGTTGTCCGGACTGTAGACGGCCTGCTGCATCGAGCGCAGCAGCATCGTCTGCAGCATCTGCGCGTCGGGGCGGTCGCGGATGTGCGCCATCAGCGCGGCGTAATCGCTTGCGTGCGGCGTGTCGCCGCCGCCGAGCGTGAGGCCCATGCCGCGCAGGAACGTGCGCAGGTTTTCGAGGCGCTCCGCCGTCGGACCCGCGTGCACGCGATACAGGCCAGGGTGCTTGTTGCGCTTCATGAAGTCGGCCGCGCAGACGTTCGCGGCCAGCATGCATTCCTCGATCAGCTTGTGCGCGTCGTTGCGGTGACGCGGCACGATCTGCTCGATCTTGCCCTGCGCATTGCAGACGATGTACGTCTCCGTCGTATCGAAGTCGATCGCGCCGCGCTTCTGGCGCGCGGCGAACAGCGACTTGTAGACGCCATACAGGTGTTGCAGTTGCGGCAGCAGCGCGGCGCGGCGCGTCGCTTCGGGACCCTTCGTGTTGGTGAGGATCGCGGCGACTTCCGTGTACGTGAGACGCGCGGCCGAATGCATCACACCGGGATAGAACTGATACGCCTTGATTTCGCCGCGCGCGGTGATCACCATGTCGCACACCAGCACGCAGCGGTCCACTTGCGGATTGAGCGAGCAGAGTCCGTTGGACAGCTTTTCCGGCAACATTGGAATCACGCGGCGCGGGAAATACACCGACGTGCTGCGCTCGATCGCATCGACATCGAGGCCGCTGTCGGGCAGCACGTAATGCGACACGTCGGCGATCGCGACGATCAGGCGAAAGCCCTCGCCTCGTCCGACCTTGATCGGCTCGCAGTAGACGGCATCGTCGAAGTCGCGCGCGTCTTCGCCGTCGATCGTGACAAGCGGCACGTCGCGCAAGTCGACGCGATGTTTGATGTCGACGGGACGCACTTCGTCCGGCAGCTTCGCGGCATCGTCGAGCGCGGCCTGGCCGAACTCGTGCGGCACGCCGTACTTGCGCACGGCGATTTCGATTTCCATGCCGGGATCGTCGATATCGCCGAGCACTTCGACGACGCGCCCGAGCGGCTGCGAATGGCGGCTCGGAAAGTCGGTCAGCTCGACGACCACCACCTGCCCGACCTTCGCCTTCTTCGTGTTCTGCGTGATCAGGATGTCGTGGCCGATTCGCTTCTCTTCGGGCACGACGATCAGCGCGCCGTTCTCGTTCAAGAGGCGCCCGATCACGCGCTTGTTGGCGCGGTCAGTCACCTCGACGATGTGGCCTTCGGGCCGTCCGCGCCGGTCATAGCCGACGATGCGCGCAAGCACGCGATCGTTGTGCATGACCTTCTGCATTTCGCCCGTCGGCAGGAACAGATCGTCCTGGCCGTCGTCGCGGATCAGAAAACCGTAGCCGTCGCGATGGCCCTGCACGCGGCCCGCGACGAAGTTCGACGGATGTGTCAGCTGATAATGCCCGCGCTGATCGAGTCTGATCTGGCCATCGCGCTCCATCGCGGCGAGGCGCTTGAAGAACCCTTCGCGCTCCTGGCGCTTGATCGACAGTGCTTCGGCGATGTCATTCGCTGCAAGCGGCGCTTCACTCGTGCGCAGCACGCCGAGGATTTCTTCGCGGCTTGGAATCGGATACGGATATTTGCTCAAGGGCTTGTCGATGATTGTTCTCGTTGCGTGGACGTCGGCGGGTGTGATGACGCTGCTCTATCTGACTGCAACTGCACTCGTGACTGCGACTGCTCTTTCTGACGGAAGACGACGGCGCGGCCCCAGTTGCCCGTCATGCGCGCGACGGGCCCATGCGCCGTGCCAGCTTTCTATTGCGGGGATTCTAACACCCGTCTTGCCCGCCACGCGCCGCCCGGCGGGCGATTGCGCGACATGCGGGCGGTGTGTTCATCCGCATCGCGCGTGCCGCGCACGCGTTTTCGAGAAACGCTTGACACGGTTCTTCGACACGCTATAATCTCTGTCTCTGCTTCAAACGCACCTTGCCCAGGTGGCGGAATTGGTAGACGCACTAGGTTCAGGTCCTAGCGGTGGCAACACCGTGGAGGTTCGAGTCCTCTCTTGGGCACCAGATTCAAATGAAAGCCGCCTTCGGGCGGTTTTTCATTGTTGTGAGAGCAGCGGCTTTGTGCTGCGGTTCCTGAACCGCTCACGATGAGCTGTGGAAGTTGCAGGCCGGTTGGTCACCGGGTCGCATCGAGTCATTTGATGCGCGAACAACCAGGCGAAAAGATGAAGCGTTTTTCGAAATACCGATTGACACGCAGATTCTTCTCGCTACAATAGCGGTCTAGCTTGAGACGTGCCCAGGTGGCGGAATTGGTAGACGCACTAGGTTCAGGTCCTAGCGGTGGCAACACCGTGGAGGTTCGAGTCCTCTCCTGGGCACCAGGTCTCGGCTGTAACCCGTTGTTTTCCTTGTAGATAAAGGATCTCGGGGCTATGATGGGTACCTCACCCGGTACCTCAGGTGGTATCTCATGGCCTCATTCCGCGACGGTCCCCTGACCATGAAACTGCAGTATTGCCGCAAGAAGGGCAACCTGCTTTTCTTCCGCCGACGTGTCCCTCTCGATTTGCGTGAGCAACTCGGCAAGGACTACTTTGTCGCGTCCCTCGGTACCGCAGACCCCCGCGAAGCCCTCCCCCTCATCCGTGCCTGGCTGAAGAAGACCGACAAGGAATGGGGCGAGCTACGTTCCCCTACCCGCGCCGGTACGCTCCAGCGAGCCCGTCAGCTACTGGCTGAGTACGGCGTCGACCCTGTGGCACCCGCTGAGGGACCCCTGTGGGCCTTTGAGGACGTGCTTGCGGAGACCCAGGGGGACCGCGATGTGCTACCCGAGCCCCACAGGACCGCGCTACAGGTCCTCCAAGGCGTCCGTGAGTTTACGCTGGAGGATGCCATCGACGAGTACGTCGCAGCCCGCCCTGGGGACGCTACGCGAGCCGAGAGGGCATTGAGGTACCTGAAGAGTTACCTCGGGGGCGACCGGGATATCCGCAAGCTGCGGCGCGTCGACGTCAACGGTTTTGTACAACACCTCCTCGGTCAGGACATGTCGACCACGACCGTCCAGCGCTACCTCACCCCGCTGAAGGCCGCTTTTGGCCGCGCGATCCGCGAGAACGAACTGAAGTGCGAGAACGTGTTCGCCCGCGTCGAGATCCCTCAGATGGGCAAGGACAAGGTCGACCGGGAGGTGTTCACCCTCGACCAGTACCGTGCGCTCGATGCTGCGCTGAACGCCCACCCGCAGGACACCTTGCGCAGCATCCTGCTCGTTGTGTCGGAGACCGGCGCACGGCTGGCAGAGATCGTCGGGCTCGCGAAGGCCGACCTGAAGCTCGACGCCACCCCACCCCACATCGCCCTGAAGCCCCACCCCTGGAGGCCCCTGAAGACCCCGGGGAGCACCCGCAAGATCCCGCTGACCGACAGGGCCCGGGACAGCCTGAGGGCCGCCAAGGAGCGCACGTCGGACCACGTCCACCTCTACCCTCAGTACTCTACCGCCGAGGGCACCCGCACGGATTCCGTGAGCGCAGCGCTGGTGAAGTGGGTGCGGACGCGCGAGGGCCTGAAGGACACCCGGCTGGGCAACCACTCGCTGCGCCACGGCATGAAGGATCTGCTGCGCTCGATCAAGTGCCCCGCTGAGGCCGCCGACCAGATCATCGGCCACGCCACCCCCGGCATGGGGGCCAACTACGGCGAGGGCTACCCGCTGGAAATGCTGTACGCCTGGATCATCGCAGCGAACGCGAAAAAAACCCCCTAAGGAACCCGTGAGGGCCCTTAGGGGGTTTTTTGCCGGTCAGTGCAGCACCAGCTTCGTGATCACTTCTTTGACGCCGAGCCAGTTACACGCGGCGAACAGGCCCGCGCCATACAGGGCCCACTTGATCTGCAGCAGGATCTTCTCGATGGCCTTGAGGGACTCACCGAAGGTCTCCTGCGTCTTCTTCAGCGCCTTGATCTCGGTGTCCTGCGCGTCCGCGCGGAACTCCAGCTTGGCGACGCGATTGTTGAGGGCCTCTTCCATCACACCCCCACCGGCTGCGCTTGCGCGATCATGCGCGTCTTGTCGTTGCTCGCGAGCGTGTCACCGAACCAGAAGTGGACAGAGACCAGCCACGCGGTGATGATCGACCCGAGGGACGTGAAGAAGGCCTCCTTGTTTGCCTCAGGAACCGTCGAGAAGAACAGCATCCCCACGAGGACCGTAACGGCTGTGGTCAGGAATCCCGTAAGAGCCGCAGGGACCCACGAGCGCGTCGCGGTCAACATGCTGCGGGCACTCTGGACATCCTGTACGCGCAGCGCTGCGATGGACTCTACGTCCTTGTACCCGAGGGACGCCATCTGAACCTGGAAGTCCTGATCGGCCTTGCGGACGTTCGCGAGTTGCTCAGGTGTGGCCCCGCTGATCGCCGCCGCCACTACGTCCTGACGGTCGTCTGTGGAAGCATCGGAGCCCGGAGTAATCCCGAAGACCTTCTCAAGGGCAGTGACGCCCATACCCGCCAAGGGGCCACCGACACAAGTCGCGATGGTCGGGGCAAGGCTGGCTACTACGTTCTTTACGCTCGCCCAACTCATGCTGCTACTCCTTCGGGGTTCGTCGGTGACCCCACCGTGAAATTTGCGCCGAGGAGGAACTCAGCCATCTCGCCCGAGCGACGATGGACCAGCCCAGCCAGCACCTTGCCAGCCGCGAGGTTCCACTTGGGGAACTCGTCAGCGGCACCTTGAATGTCTCCCGCGTTCAGCTTCTTCAGGAGGGTTGAATGATCGAAGTTGCCGGTGCCCACGTTGTACGTGAAGGACACCAGCGCTGCCGTCTCTTCGTCCGAAAGAGGTATACGAACTTCGGACGTGATGTGTGCCCCGAGGGCAGTCACGCGCTCCTGTAGATCAGCGTCCGCTTGCACCTGGGTCCATACGGTCCCCGGGCCGATCTTGGGTCCGGTCGCACCATAGCCAATGGTCCACGGCGCGGCACCGGTAGCAGGGTCGGGGTAGGCCTTGAGCTTGCAGCCTTCGAACTGCTTGATGAGGGAGCACGCGTCGTCAGACCATGCCATGTTTATGCTGCCTTGAAAGTTGTGAAGCGCTTGAGCGCGTAGTAGAGAGCGTTCGGGTCGAAGCGCCAGGCTTGCTCGAAGCCAAGGGCAGCACCCACGGCTTCACTGCAGAACTCCTCACGCTTGTTCTCATGGATCAGACCGACCACGAAGTGGGCATCACCCCACAGGTCGTACTTGTCCCCGGCGTGCTTGTCGAACCACGCGAGCGCTGCTACCTCGTCGAATCCTTCGAGGTCCAGAAGGTCCCATTGGGACGCATCGGAAAAGTTGATGGAGCCAGCGGATGTGAAGCGCACGCCGCCGTCCGTTGATGTGCTGGAGCCCGAGCGACCGTCGGAGAAGACCAGCTCGACGTGAGAGTACGAACCGTCTTCCCACGCGCGAATGCCGAAGTCAACGAGAGCCCCGAGGCCCGATGAGGAGCCCTTAAAGAAAGCTGCTTTCATGTTTCCTTGCTTATGCAGAGATGACGTTGACGATTCGTCGAGGATTCCCCGGGGTGTAGGCGATCAGGATTACTCCTTGGGCACCCGAGGGGGAATCGCCAGAGGCTGGTACACCACCACCACCCCCACCGTACAGCCCACCATGTCCAGAGGGCGCGGGGGCACTGAGCCCATTCTTTGCTCCTCCACCACCACCTCCACCAATCGTTCCGTTCAGGAAGTCCGTGCCGTTACCTCCAGCACCACCTGAACCGTTAGAGCTACCTCCCCCTGCACCGCCCCCGCCACCACCTTGGGACGTCGAAATACCGCCACCGTTACCACCTGGGAAGCTGCCGGTTCCTCCGGTACCTGCGGGAGAAACGGTATTGCCTGGTTGCCCCCCTCCGATACCTGCGCTAGCCGATGGTGATGTGCGTGAGCCCCGACCGCCTTGAGCGACGATTGCGCTGTTGTCCCACTTCGTTGAGGAACCGTCCCCGATGGTGGAACCGGCACCGACCTGATAGTTGATTACTGAGCCCGGGCCACCTACGGGATAGTTGTCCGCCCACCGGTATTCCCCGCCCCCACCCCCCATGCCGTTAGCCGCTGCGGCACCGCCTCCGATCATCTGGACCTTGTCGAGGTAGCCGCGCGTGCAGTCGGCTGGCACCGTCCACGTAGAGGCTGTCGTTGCCGTGAGAACTACGAAGACTTGAGCCATCAGGAGTTCGTCCCAAGGAAGGTGACGCCGATATCGGACAGCGTTGCGTCAGCGGTTGCAGGGGCAACGATGCGGATCACGTCACCGAGAGCAAAGGTCACAGCAGAGGCGAACGTGAATGTGGCCGAGGTCGCGCCAGCGGCGAAGTTGAACGAACCGATTGCCGTGCCGTTCTTCGTGATCGAGAAGGTGGCGCTCGCCGTTGCAGCCACGTTGGACTTCGCGAGTGAACCAGCAAGGTTCGCGGGCCACGTGAAGACACGGGCCACGGTGAAGTTGAAGAGTTGCTCGGCAGCGGTAGCCCTGCCTTCGATGGACAGACCGATGTCGTACTTCATCGCGTTGGCGAGCGTCGCGGCAGCACTGGCCGCGCTGTTGGCCGCAGCCGTGGCACTGTTGGCCGCATTCGTGGCGCTCGTGCTGGCCGCCGAAGCGGAGCCCGCAGCAGCCGTTTGGGACGATGAAGCAGCGGAGGCGCTCGACGATGCAGCCGAGGCCGAGCCAGCCGCCGCCGTGGCAGAGTTAGCTGCAGCGGTCTTGCTGGACGATGCGTCCGAGGCACTCGAAGCCGCCGCCGTGGCACTGGAGGCCGCAGCGGTCTGTGAGGCTGAAGCGTTGGTCGCTGAGGTGGCCGCACCAGAGGCGCTAGAGGCCGCCGCCGATTGCGAGTTTGCAGCGTTGGTCGCCGAGGTGTTCGCGGCGTTCTTAGAGGCGAGCGCGTTGGTCTCGCTGGTCGAGGCGTTCGTTGCGCTGGTGGCCGCAGCCGTCGCGGACGTGGAGGCCTGAGCCGCCTGGTTGGTTGCCGTGGTCGCACTGTTGGCCGCAGCGGTCGCCGAGGCAGCAGCGTTCGTCACAGCCGCGTTCGCGTTGGAGATCGCCGTCTGAGCTTCAGCGAGCGTCGAGTTGGCCTGAGACGCGAGCGTGGCGACGTTCGACTCAGCCAGCGCAGCGTTGGACGCAGCAGCCGCAGCGGAAGCAGCAGCCTCAGTCGCTGCCGAGTTGGCCGAGTTGAGCGAGGCAAGCTGTGCTTCCAGCGTGTCGATCAACGCGTCCGTCGTGTTGGCCTCGGGAGGCGTCGAGGTGCCGTTGAAGAACCCCGAGGGGTTGTTCGTGGACTCGACCGTGTCGGTCGGGGCAGTAAAGAGACTGGTCATCAGTAGTCCTGGCAGTAAGCCGGTGCGATGGCCTGTGCCGACTGCTCCATGTCAGTCATACGGCCCTGCTCTTCGAGGTCGGCGTAGAGTTGTGCGAAGCGCGACTCGAAGGTCGGTGCGCGGTCATCCACGAAGTAGTCAGCGGCGTAGCTGAGGGCTGCGTAGATCAGGAGGTCAGCGGCGACGACCGTGAAGAAGTTGGTGTCGGTGTCGACGAGGAGTGAGGGCTGCGAGGCGTAATAGACCATCTGCACCGTCTGCCCCTGAGGCACCGTGGGCTTCACGAGGAAGGACGCGCCGACACGGCTGTAGTACCGGGGGTCACCCGCGCCCGCCTGAAGGAGCGGCAGGAAGTGCCCGAGGTCCTTGTTTTCCATGAGGGTGCAGCCCGAGTACAGGTACTTGAGGCTGAGGAAATCGCTGGGGATGACGATGGAGTTCGTCGGGGTGACTGCGGGGTCGTTGCCCGTGGTGAGACTGATCTTCTCCATGCCTGGGACGCGGAGCGTGCGCTCGATACGCGTTTGGGCCATGGTGATGAAGTCGTTCAGGAGAGCGTCGGTCGCATCATTGCGGTTGAGGATCGATGCGACCTTGCTGCGAATGGATGCGAGGTTCATTGCTTAGACTTCCTTCGCAGTCGACAGGAAGTACTCAAGGTTTTCGCTCTTGAGCTTCGCTACGGTCTTGCGGATGGGCTCTGCGAAAACGTCGTAGCCTTCACGCAGCCACTTGTCGACGATGCAGACGGGGATGGAAGCGACCTCCATGAACTCACGCTCACGAGCGGTGTGGGAGTTGAGTCGCTTTTCTTCGAGGTCCCTGAGGAGACTGTCGGGGATGACTTGATGCGTCTCGATGACGTGACCGTCCGTGTTGGACGAGACCGAGACTTGGACGGAATCGAGGTTTGCCATGGGGAATAAAAAGGCCCCACTGCGCGAGAGTGGACGCAGCAGGGCTGAAAGGAATTGGGAGAGCCCGCGAACGGGGCTCAGAGGGTGCTGCTAAGGGGCCCTTAGGACCCCGGGGATCACGGCACCAGCGGGTTCAGACCCGTGAGGCCCTTGATGAACGCCGACGCGCCATCGTTCAGGTGCTTCAGCGAGAACTCGCCGACGATCTGTTGACGGTGTGCATCACCCGTCACAGCCAGCGGGATGCGAGTCCACGGACGGAGCACCGCGACCTTCCAGTAGCTCGGGTCGAACAGCAAGCACGAGTCGGCCTTCATGAAGCGGTTGATCACGACCTTCTGCTCACCGAACGGCGAGACATACAGGTTGACCACGTTCACGACGGTCTTGGCCTTGTCGCCGTCGAACGTGCGGTAACGACCAGCCGCAGCCGTGAACCCAGCCACGATGAGCGAGTCAGCGGGCTTGATCATCAGCACCTTGGCTTCACCGCCGCCCTGGTACAGGTTCTGGTTCGCCGTGAGGATGTCGTTTTCCGACAGGGCCTGAGGGGTACCCGTGTGGTCGATGGTGTTCGCCGCAGCGATCAGGGGGTTACCCGCAGCACCGTTGCCGAACGCGTTGCCGAACGCACGCGCCGTGGTCTCGTTACCCACAGCGGCGTTCTGCGCCTTACCAACGAGGTGGTATTCGAACTGTCACGACGACTGTGTCATGTCGCTTGCGATTGCTAACTTTATCCACGAAGGTCACTTTACTCCAGTTGAGAGTACGGATGACTTCTACCTTGAAATGATCTAATGGCTAAGGCTTCCAAGAAGTTCAAGCCTGTGTCGGATTCGGAACTGCTGACTCTCGTTGGTAAGTACGCTCAGTCGAACGCAAGAACGTGGAAACGGCGAACACCAAGGCCGCAGCGCAGCTTGACCGTCTGTACAAGAAGGCGGCACAGCGCTGGGAGCCCTACGCGAAGATCGACATGCTGGTTGCCAGCAAGCAACTCGATGCCGACGCGTTCGCAGCCCTGCGTGCTGAGGCCCAAGCAGCCTACGACGACTATCGTTTCATCACCCAGGAAGTTGACGAGTTCGTGAAGACCGCGAACGACCAACGTCAACAGGCAATCAAGGCCCAAGCCGCTGAAGCGGTGAAGGTCCTGCAGGACAAGGTTCCCGGCTGGAACCAGAAGGTCTACGACGAAGTGCGTGCCTATGCGGAGTCCGAAGGTCTCCCGAAGGAAATCGTAGACGCCATCACCGACCCCACAGCCATCCGACTGATTCACAAGGCCATGCAGTTCGACAAGGCCAAGTCCGTGGTCACGAAGAAGGTCAACAAGACGCCGAAGAAGGTCATCAAGACGACCAAGGCAGTCACGACCAACGACGTGAAGGTCGACAAGACAGAGAAGGCGAAGAAGCGCCTCGCGCAGTCGGGCTCTACCGACGACGCCACGAATCTGTTCCTCGCACGCTGGGCCGCCGAGTAATCACATCACTCCATTCTTTAGGAAAACATAATGAGCGCTACCGCTTTCAAGACGTACGACCAGGTTGGTATCAAGGAAGACATCTCGGATGTCATCAGCAACATCTCGCCGACGACGACTCCGTTCCAGTCGATGATCAAGACGGGGCCCATGGAGACGTCCGCGCCGATGTAGTAGGACTCGCCGGGGTCAAGCTCGCGATAGACCAGGAGGTCCCCGCGTACGTTCTCGACCCAATCCTCGTTGACGAGGTGTTCGTCGAGGAGTACGGCAACTGTGTCCCAGGTGACCGTGGGACCGTGGAGGTCGTTGAGCCCGCAGACGCCTATCACAGCGACTCGAAGCAACTTCTGCACATAAAGGCCGACAACGGATCCCTCCCTTCACCCTTCGACTTCCGCGTCAAGCACGTGCCGACCTTCAAAGTCGAAGAGGCCCCGGCGCAGCCGAACCCTGTGAGGCCTTCGCTGAGGTCGAGGACGTCATCGAGCACCTCAACGCGCTGTACCCACCGAAAGACTAAACCTGAAATGACCTGACGCGAGAGTGAACCGCATGAATGACATCATCAAACAAGCAACCGAGTACGCCTTTGAGCGCGTAAAGAAAGGCTTCGAGTTCGAAGTCGAGCGAGCCACCTGGGTCGCCGTGATTGAAGTGGCCCCTCGGGCCGTAGCAGCGACGTTGGGTATTAGTTCCATCGGTGGCCATGTGGTCGTAGTGGCTGGCTGCGTCGCAGTACTTAGCTGTGTCGTGGTGTGTCGTCGTCGCGGTTCGCGCCCTCCCGTCCAAGAGGAGGTGAACGAGTACCGATGAGTGGACTGAAAGACATGAACGGCAAGCCCTTCACGGAGGGCTGCAGGTTCCTCAAGCCCTACAAGATGTGGGGCGACACCCCGATGATCGAAGAGCGCATCGCGCATATCCGTGACGGTAAGTTGTACTCGGAGGGCTCCAAGGTACCGATCAGATTTCCCGACCGCTGCTACATCCTGGACTGACCTATCAACTTTGAGAGGTAACCCGTTGGAAGACCTGTATTACAAGGGTGTAAGGGTGGCCCCAAGCTCCACGCTGGGCGTGCTCCTCACGCACCTGCATGAGACCGGCCCCAAGCTGACCGAGGCCACCCGCGCTGACATCCGCCGCCGCATCGAAGCGATCTTCCAGGAGTGCGAGCGCGAGTACCACCAGTGGGGCAACAGGTGAGTCCCGAAGACACCCGAGAAAAGCTAAAGATCCTTGAGGCCGAGGTCGCAATCCTGAAAGAGACGATCAAGAAACTCAGCCGCGAGCTTGCGAGCTTCATCCCGGCTGGGGCCTTCATCCAAGGACAGATCCTGTACGTGAAGCAACGATGAACGAACGTTTTGAGTGAGAGAGACATGGATTTGGATTCAATCAAGATCATGCTGAAGGCTACCGTCCTGACGCAACTGATGCACTCGCTGGCCGCGCAGGATAAGCATCCGACACCGGAGCAGGACGCAGTCATCCTGCGATTCAACGATGAACTGGACGCTGCTACAGCCGCTGGCAACGATGCGCTGGAGCAGCCCATCGAAGAGGTGTACCTGTCGCTCCTGTACGCCGTGGAGAGCCTCAGCGAATGAGCGACACCGTAACGATCTCCCGCGAGGAGTACGAGGAACTCAAGGCCGCGCAGTCGTGGCTCGATGCTCTCGAGTCCGCTGGCGTCGACAATTGGGAGGGTATCGACTTCGCCCGCGAACTCTACAACGAGGAGCAGGACGACGAATGACCCACCTAAAGATCCGCCACACCGACGGAAAAGGCTCGACATCCTTTAGCAGTGCTGAGTGGAAGTGGGATTTCTACGACAAGTATGTAATGGTCTGGAACGCGGATAAGTCAGTTAGCCACCGCTTCCCCTATTACAACATCTATCAGATAACAACCGAAGGAAGCATTTCGTGATCGCAAACATCCGTGCTCGCGTCGGCGAGTTCTTCGCAAACCTGTTCGGCAGCGTCGTGTTGGTCCTGACGCTGATCTTCGCCCTGCTCCTCGGGTCCTTCGGGACCGCTGAGGCTGCAGTCTTTGCGCGTGCCTACAGCGCCCCGCGCGTCTATGTGGCTCCCCGCGTGTACGTCGCACCGCGTGTGATCGTTCCGCGCGTGGTCCCTCGGGTCTACGTGGCACCGCCGGTCATCGTGCGCCCTGCCCGCCCTGTGATCATCGCGCCGCCCATCGTGCATTCCTACGTGGCCCCGGTGCCCGTGGTGGCCGCTCCGATTACCTCGGATGACGCCTACGTGGTCCTGTGGATCATCCTGGCCATCGTGATCGTCACGGGTGGCCTATACGGCGCGTACGTGTTCTGGCCGGTAGGCTGGGTCGGTGGTTTCGGCTGGGGCGGCTACGGGGACTACGGGCTCTATGGCTCGGTACTCGTCGACGCTGACTACGGGATCGACTCGGGCTACGGTGGCGACAGCTTCGGAGACTACTGATGATCATCGACTCTGAAGATGTATTGGGGCCCCTGATGTGGCTCGTGATCGTCATCGCGTGCCTCTTCGGGGTCTACAAATGCACCTCCTCTGACTGGTACACCGCGCAGCAGCGTGCTGAAGAGGCTCAAGCTGCCGCCGACGCAAGGCCGCACGTCATACGCGAGGCTGACGGCTGCAAGGTGTACGCGTTCAAGTCGGGCAGCGACTGGCACTACTTCACGCGCTGCGGCAGCGAGGTGTCGACCGAGCGCAACTGGTCCGAGCGCCACGGCAAGACGACCGAGCACAAGTCGGAGACCATCGTGACCGAGGGGAATAGCTGATGCGCACGTTCATGGACGACGAGCCGCGCGTCCGCATCCCGATCCGCAAGTGGGAGAAGGTCGACAAGGCAGCGTTCCACCCAGGGTCCCCCTCGTCCTCTGACTACTACCACGGGGCCGTCGACGAGGTCTACAAGCTGGAGGTGCTGATCAACGGCGAGATCCTGGCCTGTGACGTCAAGGTCCCCGCGTTCGCCCACCACAGCCGCGAGGGCCGCGAGCGTTTCCGCCAGTACGTGATCAAGTCACTGTCGCACCGGATCGGCGCAGTGATCGCAGACGAGATCCAGAAGAGCATCGTGTGATGCAGCAACCGTAGGAGAAGCAGTGGCAACCAGCAAGAGTGGCACGAAGAAGACCGGCAGCTTCCAGGGCAAGAGCAACGCCCTCGGCAGCGGAGGCCGCGCAGCACAGTTGAAGGCCCAAGGAGTCCCTGGGGGCGTGATCGGTGAAATCGCCCGCAAGAAGCAAGCAGCGCCAGGTCAGAAGAACTTCCACAAGAAGTAAGGTTTACCCTAAGTATTTCCCCTACCCGCTACGGCGGGTCTTTTTTCGCCACTGTATTGCACAACCTCGTACAGCGGTGTATTGTTCAGTCTAGAGTGTTTACTCGGGAGCAAGACATGAAGATGAAGACCCTGCTGATCGTCCCCGCCTTCTCCGACCAGGCCGGTCAGTGCCGCATCGTTGCCACCTACGGTTTCACGGGGCGCAGCGAACTGAAGGACTACCGCGAGAACCCCGAGAATTGGGCTGAGGTCGGCCTGATGACCTCCCGGGGAAAGCTGGTGTGCTACGACGGCACCCCTGAGGAGAACCTGTTCCTGAAGGCCTGTGAGCCGCTCGCCGCCGGTATGACGTTCAACTTCGTTTGAGGCGCGCCATGAAGACCAAGACTCCCGAGAACCTGTCGGAACTGCTGCGCGTAGCCGGTCGGGCGCTGTGGCGCGGTAAGGCCTACGAGTTGACCGCGTACCGCAACGTCGAGCACTTCATCAAGGTGGTCGGCGACCTCCCGCTGTCGGCTGTGAGGACCACCACCATCGACGACTTCGTGGACGAGATCCGGGGGACCGTCAAGGACAGCACGGTCAACCGCAAGCTGACCAACGTCCACTCGATCCTGAAGTACGCCCATGACCGCGAGTGGATCGCGAAGCTCCCGAAGTTCACCTGGAATCCCGAGGGTGACGGACGGGTCCGCTGGCTGACGCTGGACGAGGAGGAGCGCATGTTCCGGTTCCTCAAGGAATGGGGTGAGGACGAGGTTGCGCGGTTTCTCATCGTGCTGCTCGACACCGGCATGCGGAGGGGCGAACTGCTGAATCTCGAGCCCAAGGACGTCGACGGCCCGTGGGTACGTCTATGGGTCAATAAGACGGGTAAAGCCCGTTCTGTTCCCCTTACTGAAAGGTCACAACGTGAGCTAGCTTATGGACTTCCTTTCAAGCTTGACGAAAGGAAATTGAGAACCGTGTGGGGCAAGCTGAAAGCAGCGATGGGCCTCGAAGACGACGAGGACTTCGTGCTTCACGCGCTGCGCCACACCGCTGCAACGAGGACCCTGGCCAAGACCGGCAACATCGCGATGGTCCAGAAGCTCCTCGGACACAGAAAAATAGAGACGACGCTGCGATACGCCCATATAAGTGATGAAGATCTGCTCGCAGCCGTTCGTTAGTCGTTCTTTGAACTAACTTCTTAATGGGCCGATAAATGTCAACCGTCTGCGTAGTCTTGAACGATAATACCGTGGTAACTCTAAAGCGCCTCGAAGAAGGCCGAAGAGACGAAATGCAGTATGAGATCGCCGTCGATGGGCGAGCGGTCTGCGGCTACAACACCTTTGACTTCGCTTGGGAGGACCTGGGGAAAATCATGTGTTGTGCAACGCACACGGAAGCTCTTGCTTCTATTTGACTACGAGTTGTACAATACAGGCGTGTTCAACTCAATCCAACCAGAAGGTATCCTGAAATGAACAAGCCTAAATCAGTAGAGGAGCAACTGAAGGACGCGCAAGCGGAAATCGCGCGTCTCCAGGACTTAGCCCGAGCGGAGGCCGCGCGTAAGGCGCGGTTCCCTTGGGAGAACCCCGAGATCGTCCAGCAGCAGCAACGCATGGGCTACAACTTCAAGTTTGAGCCCGAGCTATACATCAAGGTCAAGTGGATCTTGGACAACAAAGCCGGATACAAGTCGATGCAGGTGTTCCTCGACAAAGCGGCCAACAAGCTGGTCGACGAGATCTTCGAAGAGCTAGGCGTGAAGTGACGAACCCTGGGTATCACAATCGCACACTTCCGGGTACCACTCGGCCGATTTTGATACTCTAGGTTCTACGCCCAGCAAGGGTTTGCGGGATGGGGGTTGGGGTCCCGAGTCCTCTCCTGGGCACCACGTATTTAAAAAGGTCGGCAAATGCCGGCCTTTTTTCATTTCCGGCCCAGGAAGCAAAGCGCCTGCTCGCTTGCGCGAGGACTCGAAAGGCTGCGCTTGCAAGCGCAGCCAGGGCTTGCGTGACCGAGTACCTTCCTGGGCACCACGCTTTCAGCGCTAAACAGATCTCCCCGCAAAGCGAACAGCGGCTTGCGGGGGTTTTTGATTTTGCGGCTCATGTTCCGCGGACTCTCATCGCGAGACGCCCCGTCACGCCGGACTTGATTCCCATCGCGCTGCTATTGCGAACCGAAAGACCGGTAAAGCTGCATTTCTCATTCCCGACAATTACAAAATAAAATCACAAACAATCAAAATAACTACATTAATTACATTAACCAAACATTATTCCCGTTTCCACATCCTATTTCCCAAGGATTGCCACCGACAAAGCGGTGTCCCTTACATGCAGCCGCTTAATGGTCGGCGTACACTCGCTCGAAGCCTTCGCATACGGGCGCTGCGTTCCGTGCAATTGCCGGTTCGACGGCATTCGGCAGCACGGAATATCGGAGACTGCAACCAGGTTGCATGAGACCAGAGCAGGCGTTAAAGCGTTACTCCGGTCGACAGGAGAACAATTGACATGAGCTGGACTCGGGAACAGAGAAACGTCACGATCGCTGCCTATCTGGGCTGGACCCTCGACGCATTCGATTTCTTTCTGATGGTCTTTGTTCTGAAAGATATCGCGGCCGAATTTAATACGAAGATCCCGGAAGTCGCATTCGGCATTACGCTCACGCTGGCGATGCGCCCGCTCGGCGCGCTGATTTTCGGACGTCTCGCCGATAAATTCGGCCGCCGTCCGACGCTGATGGTCAACATCGCGTGCTACTCGCTGCTCGAACTGCTGTCCGGCTTCTCGCCGAATCTCACGACGCTGCTCGTCTTGCGCGCCCTCTTCGGCATCGCGATGGGCGGCGAATGGGGCGTCGGCTCCGCGCTGACGATGGAGACCGTGCCCCCGAAAGCTCGCGGCTTCGCATCGGGCCTGCTGCAAGCGGGCTATCCGAGCGGCTATCTGTTGGCGTCGATCGTGTTCGGCGTGCTCTATCAATACATCGGCTGGCGCGGCATGTTCTTCGTCGGCGTGCTGCCCGCGCTGCTCGTGATGTACGTGCGCGCGCACGTGAAGGAATCGCCCGCATGGGTCGCGATGGAAAAGCATGCGCGTCCCGGCCTGCTCGTCACGCTCAAGCGCAACTGGGTGCTGTCGATCTACGCGATCGTTCTGATGACGGCCTTCAACTTCTTCTCGCACGGCACGCAGGACCTGTATCCGACCTTCCTGCGCGAGCAGCATCACTTCGATCCGCACACGGTATCGCTGATCACGATCACACTGAACATCGGCGCGATCGTCGGCGGTCTTGCGTTCGGCGCGTTCTCGGAGCGCATCGGCCGGCGCCGCGCGATTTTCATCGCCGCCTTGATCGCATTGCCCGTGTTGCCGCTGTGGGCGTTCTCGAGCACGGCCGTCGCGCTCGCGGCGGGCGCGTTCCTGATGCAGATCTCCGTGCAAGGCGCGTGGGGCGTGATCCCCGTGCATCTGAACGAGATCTCGCCCGACGAAATCCGCGCGACGTTCCCCGGACTCGTCTATCAGCTCGGCAACCTGCTCGCATCCGTCAACGCGACGATGCAGGCGTCGTTTGCCGTCAGCAACAACAACAACTACGCGATGGCGATGGCCGTCGTCGCGGGCGTGGTGGCCGTCGTGATCGCGGTGCTGATCCTCTTCAGCCGTGAGCGGCGTGGCATCGACATGACACAATCCGCCGAACAGGTCACGGCGACGGTACACTGAGCAGCGCGCAGCAATAACACACAGCAGCAACGACATATGGCAGCACACGACATCACATAAGGGCGCCACGGCGCCCCAGCCAACGCAGCAACTACGAGGCCGCTCCGATTCGAATCGGAGCGGCCTTTTTTGTCCGCGTCGTCTGCGAGGGGACGCGCGGTCGGACGCTTTTTAGAGGAGTCCATCGACACTCATCTCTTGCCCGATCACAAGCTCCATTTTTATCCTGAAAAAAACGCACGTTTCAAAATCAAAATCCAATCGAATGTTTGCGGCCGGCAAAAAAGCCGACACAGGGAGACGCAACATGGCAACTCGCACGACGAGCCGGCACACCGGCGACACGAAATCGCGCATCCTCGACGCAGCCGAAACGCTCTTCATCGAATGCGGCTACGAAGCGATGTCGTTGCGGCAGATCACATCGAAGGCCGAGGTCAATCTGGCCGCCGTCAACTATCACTTCGGCAGCAAGGAAGCGCTGATGCACGCGATGCTGTCGCGCCGTCTCGATCTGCTGAACCAGGAGCGCCTGAAGCTGCTCGACCGCTTCGACGCGCTGCTCGGCCCGCGGCTCACCTGTGAGCACGTGCTCGGCGCGATGTTCATTCCGGCGCTGCGCTTGTCGCGCGATACGCGCATCGGCGGGAAGGCGTTCCTGCGGCTGCTCGGCCGCGCGTACACCGATCCCTCGTCGTTCATCCGCGACTTTCTGAGCGCGCATTACGCGTCGGTATCCGAGCGCTTTTTCGAAGCGTTCCAGCGTGCGCTGCCGCATCTGCCGCGCGAGGAACTCGGCTGGCGTCTGCACTTCGCGATCGGCGCGCTGTCGGGCGTGCTCGCGGGCGCGGATACGAACAACCTCATCACCGAATTCTCGCAAGGCAAGTCGATGAACGATCTGCAACTGATCGCGCGGCTCGCGTCGCTGATCGTGTCCGCGCTGAAGGCGCCGTTGCCCGACGCGAGCCAGCTCGCAACGTTCGCCTCCGTGCTCGGCGACGCGGGCAGCGCCGACATCGCTTGCGATGCCGTCCGCGAAGCGCAAGCGGACGTCGCGACAAACGGCGCGCCGGCCGCTGTTCACGCGCAGATGCCGGCGCCCGGCACACCGCGGCAACCGCCGATGCGCGCCGAACCCCGGCCTGACGCGCAACCGCAAGGCGAGCCGGCGCACAGCGGCAAGCAGGCGGACGCACAGGATACCGGCTCACGCTTCGCCGCGCACGGTTGACGCAGCGGATCGTCCGTTGCGTAGGCAGATAGCAAGCGGTTCTCTCGCGCGGCGCAGCGCAGCACGGGCTGAAGGAATGGCCAAACCAGGCCCAGGCAAAGGGCAGGCCAAAGGCCAAACCCAAGGCCGACGAATCAGCCATCCACTGCTCGACGATGCAAGGAACCGCGCGGGCACGCCGGCTGCAACGGATAACCGCAGATAACGGCGGACACATTCGCCGCGCGTCGAACAACTCGGGAACAACTCGAGAACAACGCGAAGAACGCGAGCCGCCCGCGCATCGCGGGACGCGCTCGCGGCCAGGTTCGTATCGTCGAACAGGAGGGGGTCGTCATGCCGTGGTTCATCGTTGCACTGATCGTCGCTGCCGGGGCGCTTGATACGTGCGGGTGCGCGCGTCGTGGTGGCTCGCGTTTCTGATCGTATGGGTCGCGGCCGCGTGCCTGACGGACGCAGCGGGCGCGCTGACGACCGCCTGCCTCGCGATCGTGTTGATCGTTCCCGCGCTCGTGCTGACGATCAGGCCGCTGCGCCGCGCGTGGGTGAGCAGGCGCGTGCTCGGCATGTTCCGCAAGATCCTGCCCGACATGTCGCAGACCGAGCGCGACGCGATCGAAGCAGGCACCGTCTGGTGGGACGCGGCACTCTTCTCGGGACGCCCTCACTGGGACACGCTGCTCGGCTACGGCCCGGCAAAACTCACTGCGCAGGAGCAGGCGTTTCTCGACAACGAATGCGAGCAGTTGTGCGTTCTGGTGAACGACTGGGAAACGACGGCCGTCTGGCAAGACCTGTCGCCGCAGGCCTGGCAGTTCATCAAGGACAAAGGCTTCCTCGGGATGATCATTCCGGCGCAATACGGCGGCAAAGGCTACTCCGCGTACGCGCATTCGCAGGTCATCATGAAGCTCGCCTCGCGCTGCTCGGTGGCCGCCGTCTCGGTGATGGTGCCGAACTCGCTCGGCCCCGCCGAGCTGCTGCTGCAATACGGCACCGATGCGCAGAAGAACCACTATCTGCCGCGTCTCGCGCGGGGCGACGAAATACCCTGCTTCGCGCTGACGAGCCCTTACGCGGGCTCCGACGCGGCGGCGATTCCCGACATCGGCATCGTCTGCAACGGCACGTTCGAAGGACGCGAGACGCCCGGCTTTCGCGTCACGTGGAGCAAGCGCTACATCACGCTCGGCCCCATCGCGACGGTGCTCGGCCTCGCGTTTCGCGCGCTCGATCCCGATCATCTGCTCGGCAGCGAAGACGAGCCCGGCATCACATGCGCGCTGATTCCGACGAACCATCCGGGCGTGAACATCGGACGCCGTCACTGGCCGTTGAACGCCGTGTTCCAGAACGGCCCGAACTGGGGCAACGACGTATTCATTCCGCTCGACTGGGTGATCGGCGGACGAGAGCAGGTCGGCAACGGCTGGCGCATGCTGATGGAATGTCTCGCGGCCGGCCGCGCGATCTCGCTGCCGTCGTCGAATGTGGGCATGTCGAAAGTCGCGGTGCGCGGAGTCGGCGCTTACGCCGCCGTGCGGCGGCAGTTCCGCACGCCGATCGGCAGGTTCGAAGGCGTGCAGGAAGCGCTCGGACGCATGGGCGGCAACCTGTACGTGATGGACGCCGCGCGCCGCCTGTCTGCGCAGGCTGTCGATCTCGGCGAGAAGCCATCCGTGATCTCGGCGATCTCGAAGTACCACATCACCGAGCGCAACCGCGAAGTGATCGACGACGGCATGGACGTCCTCGGCGGCAAGGGCATCTGCATGGGCCCGTCGAACTTCATCGCGCGCGCGTATCAGCAGGTGCCCATCTCGATCACCGTCGAAGGCGCGAACATCCTCACGCGCTGCCTGATCATCTTCGGCCAGGGCGCGATCCGCTGCCATCCGTATCTGCTGAAGGAAATGGCCGCGGCGCGCGAAGCGATCCATGAAGCGGGCCCCGCGAAGGCGCTGCGCGATTTCGACGAGGCGCTCTTCGGGCACATCGGCTTCACGCTGTCTAACGTCGTGCGCTGTTTCGTCGATGGCGTGACGGGCGGCGCGCTGATCGCGAAGCCGCAGCGCGCGCATGCGCCGCTCGCGAGCTACTATCGCGCGGCGACGCGCCTGTCGACGGCATTCGCCCTGCTCGCCGACGTGTCGATGTTCGTGCTCGGCGGTGACCTGAAGCGGCGCGAGCGCATCTCGGCGCGGCTCGGCGACGTGCTGTCTCAGCTCTATCTGATCTCGGCGACGCTCAAGCGTTTCGAAGACGAAGGGCGCGAGTCGAGCGATGTGCCGCTCGTGCAATGGGGCGTCGAGGATGCGCTGCATCGAGCGCAAACGGCCCTCGACGGCGTGCTGCGCAATTATCCGAACCGCGTCGCGGCGGGCCTCGTGCGCGCGCTCGCATTCCCGTTCGGCTTGCCGCATCGCGCGCCGTCCGATGCGCTCGGCAGCGCCGTCGCCGAGCTGATTCAGACGCCGGGCGCCGCGCGCGACCGGTTGCTAGCTGACTCGTACGTGCCGCACGTCGACATCGACGCGCTCGGTTACGGCGAGCTGGCGTTCGCGCTCGCGCCGCGTGTCGCGCAAATCGAGCAGCGCCTGCGCGAAGCGATCCGGCATGGCCGCATCGATCCGCTTCCGCAAAGCCTCGCCGATCTCGCCGACTGGAACGAAGCGGCGCAGCAGCGCGGCTTCATCGACGAAGACGAGCGCAAGGTGCTCGACGACTACGCGCACTTTGCGGCCGAGATCGTGAAGGTCGACGACTTCCCCGCGGACTTCGGCATGCTCGCCGATCTGCAGCGGCGCAAGGACGCGCTCGACAAGGCGACGCAGCTGGCCGCCTGATGTCACGTCGATGGCATGTCGATGGCATCCTGATGGCCGTGCGATGAACGGGCGACGAATGCGCAATTCAGCCACGCTTGCGGCAAGTCGCGCGCACCGTGCACACTGACGCCATCCGTCAGGCCAGGAGCCAACAACGCGATGAACGATTCCTACCTGAACTTCGTCAATTCGCCGCTCGGCGCGCGGCTCGCGCGCTCGCTCCACTTGCCGAAGCCCGAAATGCTGCGCCGCTATCGCGCCGATGCGCCCGAATTCGACGGCATCGTGGCCGTCGGCGCGGGGCCGTCGCCGCAACTGCTCGACGCGCTCGCCGGCGTGATCGCGCGTATCGGCATGACGAGCGTCGCTCACGCGGGCGCGAGCGCGTGGATGCCGCTCGCGAACCGCCACGGCCTGATGACGGGCCGCTTCGAGCCCGCCGATCCCGCAGCGGGCTCACAGGCCGGCTCGCAGGCGCGCGTGCGGGCGCTCGTGTTCGACGCGAGCGGCATCGCGGACAGCGCGCAACTCGACACCGTGTACGCGTTCTTTCATGACGCGCTGCGCTCGCTCGACAAGTGCGGACGGATCGTCGTGCTGGGCCGCCCGCCCGAGGCCTGCGCGAGCCCGCGCCAATGGACGGCGCAACGCGCGCTCGAAGGCGTGACGCGCTCGCTCGGCAAGGAAGCGCGGCGCGGCATCGCGTCGAACCTGGTCTATGTCGCCGATGGTGTCAAAAGCAGCGCCGAAAGGAGTGCCGCAAGCAGTGCCGCAAGCAGCGACGAAAGCAGCAACGACAGCGGCATCCGGAGCGGCATCGAATCGACCTTGCGCTTTTTCCTGTCGCCGCGCTCGGCCTACGTGTCGGGCCAGGTCGTGCGGATCGGCACCGCGCCTTCTTCGCTCGGCGACGATTTCGACTGGACCCAGCCGCTCGCGGGCCAGCGCGCCGTCGTGACGGGCGCGGCGCGCGGCATCGGCGCGGCGATCGCGAACGTGCTCGCCGCGCAAGGCGCGCACGTGACGGGCATCGACGTGCCCGCCGCCACCGATGCGCTCGACGCCACGATGCGCCAGATCTCCGGCACCGCGCTGCCGTTCGACATCACCGCGCCCGAAACGCCCGCGCAGATCGCGGCGGCCCTCGACGAGCTGGGCGTCGATGTGTTCGTGCACAACGCGGGCATCACGAAGGACAAGACCATCGCGAAGATGAGCGAGCCGGCGTGGCGAAACGTGATCGATATCAATCTCTCTGCGCAGGAGCGCATCGACGAAGCGCTGCTGGAAGCGGGCACGCTGCGCGACGGCGGGCGCATCGTCTGCGTGTCGTCGATCGGCGGCATCGCGGGCAATATCGGGCAGACGAACTACGCGGCGTCGAAGGCGGGCGTGATCGGACGCGTGCAGAGCATGGCGCCGCATCTTGCGAAACGGCGCATCACGATCAATGCCGTCGCGCCCGGCTTCATCGAAACGCAGATGACGGCGAAGATGCCGCTTGCGATCCGCGAAGCCGGCCGCCGGATGAATTCGATGAGCCAGGGCGGCCAGCCCGTCGATGTCGCGCAGACCATCGCGTGGCTCGCGCATCCGGGCTCGGCGGGCATCACGGGCCAGGTCGTGCGCGTGTGCGGCCAAAGCCTGATAGGAGCGTGACGGTCATGGCCCTGTTCGACTCCCGCCCGATGTTCGGCGCGCCGCGCCCGAAAACAGTCGTCCTGCCCGAACTGCCGCAGCCCGCGAAGCTGTATGCGCGCGCCCTGTCGGGCGTGGCCAAGCGCTTTCAGCGCAACCGGCCGACCGAGCTGCCCGCGCTGCGGCTCGTGCGCCCGGCCGTCGCGCTCGATTCCGTCGCGATCGAACGCTACGCGCGCGTCAGCGGCTTCTTTCCCGAGCAGGGCATTCCGTTCACGTATCCGCATCTGCTCGCGTTTCCGCTGCATCTGCTGTTGCTGACCGACCCGGCGTTTCCGTGGCCCGCGCTTGGCATCGTCCATCTCGCGAACAGCGTGCGCATGCGCCGCCCGCTTTCGTTCGACGACACGCTGCGCGTCGAAGTCGAGTTCGGCGCGCGCCTGCGTCACGACAAAGGCCAGGCGTTCGTGATGCAGACGCGCATCTACCGGCGCGGCGAAGCCGTCTGGGACGGCGACAGCGTGTACCTGAAGCGCGGCGTCGCGGCGATCGGCGATCCGCTGAGCGCGCTCGAAACCAATGGCAGCGCGCTCGCGCGCAACTCGCGCTGGCAGTTGCCCGCGCAACTGGGCCGCGACTACGCGCGCGCATCGGGCGACTACAACCCGATCCACCTGTCGATGCTGTCCGCGAAGGCGTTCGGCTTTCGGCGCGCGATCGCGCATGGCATGTGGACGCTCGCGCGCGCGGCCGCCGCGCTGCAGCCGCCGAAGCGGCTCGCCGACGCAACGCTCGCGGGCGAATTCAGGGCGCCGATGCTGCTGCCCGGCGAAGCGTCGCTGTGGACGGCATCGCCGTCGCCGACTGCGCGCGAATTCGAAGTGCGCGATCCGCAGAGCGGCAAGCCGCATCTGCGGGGCCGGTTTCAGTGGAATCTGCAATGAGGTCGCTGATCTTCGGCGCAGACTGCGAAAGCCGCGGCCACGGCTCGCTTACGCAAACCGATCACGCAACCGCTTGCGCAACCGCCCACGCAACCGCTTGCGCAACCGCCCATGCAACCGCTTGCGCAACCGCCCACGCAAACCCATCACACACGCAATCCGCCATCACGATGGAATCATCGCCCCGCCTGATTCGTTCTGAAGCAGGCGCCGGGTGTTTAATGCCGACCTGATCCGTCGCACAGACGGACGCGACCACGGAGCTTCCCGATGCCTCACCCGTCACAACCGCTTCCCGCCGCGCGCCGCGTCGCGATACTGGGCGGCAACCGCATCCCGTTCGCGCGCTCGAATACGGCATACGCGACGGTCTCGAACCAGGACATGCTGACTTTCACGCTGCAAGGTCTGATCGACCGCTACAACCTGCATGGCGAGCGCCTCGGCGAAGTCGCGGCGGGCGCCGTCATCAAGCATTCGCGCGACTTCAACCTGACGCGCGAAACCGTGCTGTCTACCACGCTCGCGAAGGAAACGCCCGCGTACGACGTGCAGCAGGCGTGCGGCACGGGCCTCGAAGCGGCGATTCTCGTCGCCAACAAGATCGCGCTCGGGCAGATCGATGCGGGCATCGCGGGCGGCGTCGATACGACCTCGGATGCGCCCATCGGCGTGAACGAACGGATGCGCAAGATCCTGCTCGAAGCGAATCGCGGCAGGTCGGCGGCGCAACGCGTCGGCGCGCTGACGAAGCTGCGGCCAGGCATGTTCTTCAAGCCGCTGCTGCCGCGCAACAGCGAGCCGCGCACGGGGCTGTCGATGGGCGAGCATTGCGAACGGATGGCCAAGCGCTGGAGCATTTCGCGCGAGGCACAGGACGTGCTTGCCTACGACAGCCACCGCAAGCTGACCGAGGCCTACGCGCGTGGCTTCCTGAACGACCTGATGACGCCGTATCGCGGCCTCGCGCGCGACAACAATCTGCGCAGCGACCTGACGCTCGAAAAGCTGGCGTCGCTCAAGCCCGTGTTCGACCGTGACGCGGGCACGATGACAGCGGGCAATTCCACGCCGCTGACGGACGGCGCATCGGCCGTGCTGCTCGCGAGCGAAGAATGGGCGGCCGCGCGTGGCCTGCCCGTGCTTGCATGGCTGACGTGGTCGGAGACGGCCGCCGTCGATTTCTTCGACAAAAAGGAGGGCTTGCTGATGGCGCCTGCGTACGCCGTGCCGCGCATGCTGAAGCGCGCGGGCCTGACGTTGCAGGACTTCGACTTCTACGAAATTCACGAGGCGTTTGCCGCGCAGGTGCTGTGCACGCTCGCGGCCTGGCAGGACGATGAGTACTGCCGCACGCAACTGGGGCTCGAGGGCGCGCTCGGCGCGATCGATCGCGAGAAAATGAACGTGAACGGCGGGTCGCTCGCGACAGGCCACCCGTTCGCCGCGACGGGCGGGCGTATCGTCGCGGGACTCGCGAAGCTGCTCGTGCAGCTCGACAAGCCGGTGGGCACCGCGCGCGGCCTGATATCGATCTGCGCGGCGGGCGGTCAGGGCGTCGTCGCGATACTGGAGCGGTAGAATCGCGCTCCCGATCTGGACCGACCACCCTTGGCAACCCGAACGGTTCATGCCCACCCGACACATAACGACGCCGAGAGACCCAGGAGACGCCACGATGACCGAGCCCACCGCTTCGCATTCCATGCAGACGCAGACACAGTCCGGGTCGCAAACGCAATCCGCGTCGCAGTCGCAATCCCAGTCCCAGCCGCCGTCACAGCCATCTGCACCGCCCTCCTCCGCCCACGCCGCGCCGAACACGGACGGCATCTGGTACGCGTCGTACTCGCCCGAAGTGCCGCATGAGATCGACGTGTCGCAGTATGCGTCGCTCGTCGAGTTCTTCGACGATTGCACGACGCGCTTTCGCGAGCGCGTCGCGTATGTGAGCGTCGGCGAGAGCCTCACGTATGCGGAGCTCGGACGCAAGGCGACGGCGTTCGCTTCGTATTTGCAAAGTATCGGCGTGAAGCCGGGCGAGCGCGTCGCGATCATGCTGCCGAACACGTTCCAATATCCGATCGCGCTTTTCGGCGCGTTGAAGGCGGGTGCGATCGTCGTCAACGTGAACCCGCTGTACACGGTGCGCGAGCTGTCGCATCAGCTGAAGGACAGCGGCGCGCAGACGATCGTCGTGTTCGAGAACTTCGCGAAGACCGTCCAGGATTCGCTCGCGGGCACGCGCGTGCAGCACGTGATCGTCACCGGGCTCGGCGATCTGCTGAAGGACGGCCTGAACCTGAAGGGCAAGCTGATCAACTTCATGCTCAGGCACGTGAAGAAGCTCGTGCCCGCATATGACCTGCCGCAAGCGGTTCAGCTGCTCGATGCGCTCTCGACCGGCAACGGCCGGGCGCTTGCGCCCGTGCGGATCGCGTCCACGGACCTCGCGTTCCTGCAGTACACGGGCGGCACCACGGGCGTCGCGAAGGGCGCGATGCTCACGCACCGCAACGTCGTCGCGAATCTGCTGCAGGCAAAGGTATGGGCCGAGAGCCAGTTCACCGACGAAATCGAAACGGTGCTCACGCCGCTGCCGCTCTATCACATCTACTCGCTGACCGTGAACGCGATGATCTTCATGGGGCTTGGCGGGCGCAACATCCTGATCGCGAATCCGCGCGACACGAAGCGCGTGATGAAGATCCTGCGTCACGAGACGTTCACGGGCATCACGGCCGTCAATACGCTTTACAACGCGTTCCTCGACGACGAGGAATTCCGCCGACGCGACTTCTCGAAGCTCAAGCTCGCGATGGCGGGCGGCATGGCGATGCAGAAAGCCGTCGCCGACCGTTTTCGCGAGGTGACGGGCAAGCCGATCATCGAAGGCTATGGGCTCACGGAATGCTCACCGATCGTATCGATGAACCCGGTGGATCTGAAGCACATGCGCGAATTCGACGGCTCGATCGGCCTGCCCGCGCCGTCGACGCAAGTGCGCTTTCGCAAGGACGACGGCAGCTGGGCGAATATCGGCGAGGCGGGCGAGCTGTGCGTGAAGGGGCCGCAGGTGATGAAAGGCTACTGGAACCGGCCCGAGGAGACCGCGAAGGTGCTCGACGACGAAGGCTGGCTCGCGACGGGCGATATCGGCGTGATGGATTCGCGCGGCTATATCCGTCTGATCGATCGCAAGAAGGACATGATCCTCGTGTCGGGTTTCAACGTCTATCCGAACGAGGTCGAGGACGTGATCGCGATGCATCCCGACGTGCGCGAAGTGGCCGCGATCGGCATTCCCGATGTCGCGCAGGGCGAGCGCGTGAAGGTGTTCGTCGTGCGGCGCAATCCGTCGCTCACTGAGGAACAGGTGATCGCGCACTGCCGCAAGAATCTGACGGGCTACAAGGTGCCGAAGGTCGTCGAGTTCCGCGACGAGCTTCCGCAAACCAATGTCGGCAAGATCCTGCGGCGCGAACTGCGCGAGCAGGAACTGGCGAAGCTCAAGTCATCGTGACGGCCCACGCCTGTCCTTGCGTGCCCTTGCGCGTCTGAACGCGCAGCCGGGGCAACGAAACCGTCCGCGCTTCCTGGAGCGATGCATGCATCAACGGATGTTTGTGAACAAACGCTCGCGCTGGACCGGGCTTCGCGCCGCCCATCTCGTCTGCGCACTGATGGCGGGCATCGCGGGAACGGCCTTCGCGCAGAACGAGGCGGCAGCGCTGGCGCCGAACGCCCCGAACACCGCGTCGATCGCGAACGATGCCGCCGCTCAAGTCGCGAAGCTGGCGCTCGAACAGCAGGTCAAATGGCTGCGTCGCGCCGCGCAAAGCGGCGCGCTCGAACAGATGGACGATGCGCAACTCGTCGCGCTGTTCGAATCGTTCGATCCGTTGACCGTGCCGCGCTATATCGAGGAAGGTCCGAACGGCTATCCGTCGTACGAGTTCACGATGCTGCGCCAGGAGCGCATTCGCGGCGTGTGGCCGCGCAAGCCCGATCATATGCTCGTGCGGCTCTCGCGCGATCCGCTGCGCATCTACGGCAAGTGGCTGCCGGGCGGTCCGCACTCGGGCCAGGAAATCATCTACGACGAGTCCAGGCGCAGCGACGAAATGTACGGCCACCTCGGCGGGCTGTTCAACATCATGCCGCTGTGGACGTCGATCGACGGATCGCTGGCGCGCGCGCAGTCGAACCATCGGGTGCGCGATCTCGGCACCGAATTCATCACGCAGCAGTTTCTCGACGAAGGCAGAAAGTTCGCCGACGCCGGCATCACGCATCCCGCACAGATCGAAGTGAAGACGCTCGACGGCGTGCGCGTCGTCGCGTTCACGTACGAGACGCCGACAGGTCAGCCCGAGTTCTATGCGAAGAAGGAAGTGCTCGGGCTCGATCTGCGGCATCCGTATTTCAGAATGGTCGAATCGTATGGCAACGACGGACAGATCTTCGAGCGCATCGTGTTCGTGACGATCACGCCGAAGACCTTCGACGACATGGCGTTCGATCCGAAGAACCCGGAGTACAAGTTCTGATCTATCACGTCGTGAGCGCGAAGGCGACGGCCGCGCTTTGCGGCACGCCGCGCGCTCGCGTGTGCGTGTGCGTGAGCGCAGCGCCCGGTTGCAGCGCGAGACGCGCGAGCACGAAGAAATCGGCGGCGCGCGTGACGCCTATGAGCGTGAGGCGCCCGCCCGCTTGCGCCGCGCGCGGCGCGAGCGTTTCGTACCAGAGCGTGGCGACGTCGGCGTGCGGCGCGTCGTTGATGTCGAAGGCGGGCAGACGCACGCGTGCCGCATGCGCCGACAAGGCCGCGGATTCCGGCAAGCTCGTATCGATCAGCGCGATGTCGGCAAGCAGGCCATCGTCGTGAAGCCACGGCACGCCCCAGGCCGCCGTCGCCGATAGCCATGCGCCCGCCGCGATGAATGTGCGACGTTTCATGTCGACGCTACCTCCTTTCCCCTGCATGCGGCGTCATCACGCCCATCATGCTCATCATGTATAGCCGCGCCTGTCGCGATACGCCTTCGGCCAGATGCCCTGCTTGCCCGGCGACAGAATGCCCGTGGGATCGAGCGTGTCCTTGATCGTCTCCGACAGCCGCAGCAGCGCGCCATCGTTGAAGTTGTAGCGCGCCGCCGCGAAATCCATGTAGACGAGATGCGAGCGGTACTCGCCATAGCCCGCGCCGTGCGCATCGCTCATCCATGCGCGCAGCAGATCGCCGGCCTGTTCGCTTTGCCGTGCGTCGCTGTGATCGAAGATCGCCGCCGCGATGTGATGCAGATGCCGCTCGCCCGCCGTGAAGCCGCCGTAGTAATCGAAGCCATATTCGTTCGCGCGCGCCTTCGCCATCGTGTACTGGCGCATCGCATCGCGCCCCGTCGCCGGGCATAGCGGCGAAAAATCGACATGCGCGCCGCTGCCGCCGCGCCAGTCGAGCATCCTGAACGCCGTCATCGCCGGAATGCCCGCCAGATTGCGGTCGCCGCCCCCTTCGGGCTCCGCGTTGCCGTCGTAGATCTTCGACATCATCCGCGCATTCGGAATGCGGCCGAACGCGCGGCGCACCAGCGTCTCTTTCGCGTCGATCACGTCGCGCTCGCCGTACAGCGCATAGTGCAGGTTCCAGCGGCCGACCTTCAGCGCATCGGTCATCGACGCGATCGCGCTTTCCGGCATCGCGCCCTTGCCCCGATACCACTGCGAACGCGGCCCGAGGCCCGCCGCGCGCCGCAACGCGCCTTCGATCACCGCATGATTGGCTATCGTGCCGTCGAGGCGCAGCGGCCTCAGTGTCTCGACGATGGCTTCCAGATCGTCGTCGCGCCGAAACTGGATTTCGCCCAGCAGATACGCGCTCGGCGCGGGCATCAGCCAGACGCCCATCTTCGTGACGATGCCGTAGTTCGACTGCATGAACAACGGATCGAACGACGGTCCATAGCCGTACCGGAAGGCCTGCCACGACGTGCCGATCTCGATGCCGCCCATGCCCGTGCGCACGACGTCGCCATTCGCGAGCACGACCTCCATCCCGCATTGCGTCGCCGCGTGATCGCCGTAGGCCGTCGTGCCGAAGCCGCGCTCGAGCGTATTGCCGACGATGCTGCCCCAGCCCGCCGCGGGCGGATCGACCCACAGCCTGTAGCCGCGCTCGCGCAAATAGTGATGCAGATCGAAATAGCTGACGCCGGGCTCGACGAGCGCATACGCGAGTTGCTCGTCGACGGCGAGAATGCGGTTCATCCGTTGCAGGTCGAGCACCACCGATCCCGCGAGCCGGGGCGCCGCGCCGCCATACGCGAAGTTGCGTCCCGTCGACACCGTCCACAGCGGAATGCGATATTCGTTCGCGATGCGCAGGATCGCGCGGATCTCATCGACGTTCGCGGGCAACAGCGCCGCCGACGGCACGAACGACGCGGCGAGCGTGCCCGGCGCGAAAGGGTCGGCATAAGGCGCGAGGCTCGCCGCCGACGACGCGACCTGCGTCGCGCCGACGATCGCTTCGAATGCGCCGAGCGCGCGATCGAATGTCGCGGCGGAAACGTCCGGCGGCAGAGTGCGTGTCAAGGCGCCTCCATATGGCGTCGGCCATGCTGCGTTGAGTTCTGCGTCGAGTTATCGTTGCTCGCGGCGGCATTCGGCGGACGGCGCCCATGCGGCACGCGCGACGGCGTGCTCAGCGTCCGCGCGCACCCCCTCCGTGCATGCCGCCCATGCCGCCCCACGGGTGCGATCCGCCGCCCCAGCCGTGCATGCCGCCCCCACCGTGGAAGCCACCGTGTCCGTTGAAGCCACCGTGTCCGTTGAAGCCGCCATGCCCATTGAAGCCGCCGTGCCCGTTGAAGCCGCCGCCCGGATGCCCCCAATGCACGTGATGCATGTGGTGAAAATGATGGAAGTGGTCGACGAACACGAACGACCCGCCGATACCGACCGCGACAGGCGGCCCCCAATACCACGGATCATAGTAAGGATAGGCCGGAACGGGATAGACAGCGGTCGTGTCCGTGCCGTCGCCCTGCTGGATCTGCCACGTGCCGTCCGGCTGCCTGCACGCGATGCCGCTGATCTGCTGCATCGTGCCGTCGATTTCCGCCTGGCCCACGACGGGCTGGCATACAGTGTCGCCAGCGTTGTCGGTGAACTGCTCCTGCGCGGCGACGGGCTGCGCCGTCGGCACCGCGCAACTGGCGCACACGCACAGCGCCGCGCCGATTCCTAACAAAGTACGCATGATTGATCCTGCTTCGACGGTGCGGTGTCGCGGCACGCGTCGCGCGCCGACGCCGTGAAGACGCCATCGATTCGCCTTGCGGGCATGGCAAGCCTCTCTTTCGCGCCCGTCAAAACGGGCGGAACACACGCCCGCATATCGACATAAACGCACACGCGTGCGGCGCTATTCCTCGCGTGCGGATTACAGCGCGGCCGGTTTTGTTACCCGGTATTTCTGTTATTCCGGCCAGACAGGGTGAAGAGAAGAGAGGCGCGGCGCGAGCGCACGCTACTGCCACGCTTCCGGACGTCCGCCGAGTTCGCCGCAGACTTCGATCGCAATGGACCGCAGCTTGGCTTCCTCGATCGGGCCCGAGAGCGCGTAGCCCATGTGGTCGCTGATCCAGTAGAACGTGCGGCGATTGCCGTCACGGAACAGACGGAACACGGTTTCGTCCTTAGGGATACCCGTCACGTAGAGCGTGAGCCGTGCGCCGCTCCGGCTTTCGTACATGAATTGCGCGGCGGGCCCGGCCTCGCCCGGCAGCAGCCGCCCGCCGACGAGCGTATAGCCGTATTCCTGCAGCGAAGGCACGGACAGATGACGGTTGAGCCGCTTCGACAGCCACGCAATCAGATGCTCTTCCTCGCTCGCGGCGACTTCGACGGGATGCCGGCTCTCCGGCGTGTAGACGGCGTAGGCGATATCCGCGCGCTTCGCGAACGACATGACGTCGCCCGTGCTGCCGCCCGTCAGACGCGGGACGAGCGGTCCCAGCGCGAGCGCGAGCCCCGCGCCCGCGATCACCCAGCATGCCGCGATGCCCACGCGCCGCCACCACGGCACGCGGGCACGCAGCACGATCACCTGTGGCTCCTCGCGCTCGCTCTCGCCCACGCCGCACAGCGTCTGCAATGCGGCCTTTTGCGCGCGCCACGATGCGACTTGCGCGGCCGCCTGCGGATCTTTCGCAAGATGCTCGCGCACGGCCGCGCGTTCGCTCTCCGGCAATTCGTTGTCGACGAATGCCGACAGCGCGCGCAGGTCGGGCGCGCCCGTCGAACCGGTCGAATGTTCGTCGTTGTTCATTGCCCGTTTCCCGCCCCGTTTCTGACCACTTTCAGCGACGGCGACTTGTGTTGCACAGGCCCTTCCGTCAACAGGGCCCGCATATGCTCGCGCGCGCGGGACAGCCGCGACATCACGGTGCCGATCGGCACGCCGAGCGCGGCCGACGCCTCCTGATAGCTCAACTCCTCCACGCACACGAGCAGCATCACTTCGCGCTGCTCGACGGGCAGACAATAAAGCGCGCGCTGCACGTCGCGCAACACCAGTCCGTCGACTTCACCATGCGGCGCTTCGAGATTGCGCCACGGCGCGCTCTCGTCGTCCACCGCGATCTCGCGGCGCACGCGCAGCTGGTCGATGTAAAGGTGACGCAGGATCGTGAGGAGCCACGCGCGCAGATTGCTGTCGGGTCGGAACCCCTTCCATCGCGCGAGCGCGCGCTCGGCCGTATCCTGAACCAGATCGTCCGCCCAAGCCGGGTCGCCCGTCAGTGCGCGCGCGTAGCGGCGCAACTGAGGGAGCCACGAAATCACCTCCGCTTCGAACTTCACCCGGCGCTAGCCGTCAAGCGAGCGCGCATCAATAGCCGCCGCTGCTGCCGCTCGTGCCGCTGCTGCTCGCGCCGCCCGACGAACTCATGTCGCCTGTGGACTGACACGCGCTCAACGACAACGAAGCAAACCCTAGCGCCATGATCACGAATACGGCAGATACCAGTCTGGACACTTTCATGAATACCCTCCTGTATGGACCACGCCACACGTGACGCAGCCATGCGTTGAATGGACAAATCATGCGGAATCGCACGATGCCGGCGGCGGATGCCGCAGCTTTGTGTGCGATGCCTGACTGATAAACGCTCATGGCATGCGATTTATTCCGGAGCATCGGCCATTTATTACCTTTGCGCCTTCCGGTCTTGCCCCGACTTGCACGCTTTGCACGCGGCATGCTCATTGCACGATGACGCACGCGAACGTTGGACGGCGCGCACTACGTGGCAAGATTTGGTAACTCAACGTTACACATGGGCTTTAAAAGATGCTTCCGCGCTCACAAGTGGTTATAGTGGGCGTCAGTCAGTTCGCGTTTGGCGCCCGTCACGCCGGCCCGCAGCCACAACGGGTAAAATCCCCGGCGAACAACCGATTTTCTACACATAATTGTCCATGCCTCCCGCAGAATCGCATCCGCAAAACGACTTCATGAACGCGGCGCGCAAAGAACGCAAGCGCGTCGAAATTTACCTCGTCAACGGTATCCGGCTGACGGGCTGCATCGAGTCGTTCGATCAGTACCTGGTGATGCTGCGCACGCCCGTCGGGCTGCAAGGCATCTACAAGCGCGCCATCTCGACGATCCAGCTCGACACGGGCACGCGTCCCGCGCCGCGCGCAGGAGGTCGGCCATCGCACGGCGAACATGCGGCGCGCGGTCCGCACGGCGCGCGTGAGCATCGGGAGCCGCGCGAACAGCGCGAGCCGTATGGCGGCGCGCCGCAAGCGCCGTCGGATCGGTCGTCGTCGGACGGCCCGGTGGTCGTCACGCGCCGCCGGCGTCTGTACGGCGCCGGCAACGATCAGGGTAACAACAACAACGGCGGGAACGCGGAATAAAGCCGCCCAAGCAGTCTGACAGGCTGCCACGGCAGCCATCCAACGCGCCGCCAAATAGTGGCCCAACAAGCGGTCGCACAAGTGGTCGAACAGGCGGCCAAACAAGTCGCCAAACAGGCAACGATACGTCAAGAACCGGCGCGCGCGGCGCGTCGGCGATTCAAGCGACGGATGAGCCGGCGCGATCGGCCAGCCGCCTCAGCATCCTGTCGATCCGCATGCCCTGCTGCGCGGTCAACTCGTAGCCGCCCTTCACTTCCAACACCCTGCGACGCCAATAGCGTGCGTTGAGCCTGCGCATCATCGGTTGACGCGTCGCCCATTCCAGATGCTGTAGTTCCGATTCGACGACGTGTGTCGCGTTCAAGCGCTGCCTGCTGTGATATCCGTCCGGTTGCATGGGTCTCCTCGCACGTCCGCCGCCATCGGCACGCTGCGGTAAGAACGAATCGTTAGGCGAGAAATTCCAGCGGCCTGCATCGACAGCCTGTTCGGCTTATTGCCGCTTCATGACGCGTTCCGAATGTCGAATGACGGTGTGCGAGCGAGACGAGCGAGCATGCGCATCGTCCTATGCCGTTCGGCCAGGCGGTCGCGTTTGCACGATTGAGCTATTCTGATTGCTCGATACCGTAGAACGTCATAGCGGAGCACGTCATGTCGAACACGAAGCCGAAAGCACCGAAGCCAGCCGAGGAACCCCACAGCACGGAGGACCGCCTCGATGAGGCGCTCGAAGAAACCTTTCCCGCGAGCGATCCGATCGCCGTCGATCCCGACGAAGCCGACGAAGGTAGCCATCAGCGTAAGCAGAAGAAGTCGCGTTGAGAGAGCGGAGAGCGGCCGTCGAACAGGAGCGAGCAGTCCGAAGCGCGAGGCAAAACGCGCTCGCGATCCGCGCATTCAGGCCATGCCGCCTTGGAGGCGCGAACGTTCGCGTGCACGAGCATGCGCATGATCTCCGGCGACGCTGATTCGGGACGAGCCGTGAATGAGCCGTGAATGAGCATTGAACGAGCCGTGAACGAGACGCGAATAATCCGTGAATGAGCATTGAACGAGCCGTGAACGAGCCGCGAAGCCATAAAAGGCCTATGCGGCTCGCACGAGGGCCGCACGGAATCAGTGCGCGGGCAACCCGCTTTCGAGTTGCCGCTGCAGATCGTGCACCTGGCGCTGCGCGGCGCGCAACTGCTCCTGCGCCTGCGCCTTTTGCTGCGCCAGCGTCGCCGCTTCCGCTCGGGTCTGCTGCTGCATGCTGTTGACGATGGTCTGCTGCTCGTGCGCGACATTCAGGTCGGCTTGCAGACGGTTCGCGCGTTCCTGCGACAGCGCGACGAGGCGATCCGTATACGCCTTTTGCGCTTCGAGTCTCGTTCGGCGAATTTCGATGTCGGACAGTTGCACCGTCTGCCGCGCGAAGTCGCGATAGATCTGCTCGGCGCGCACGTCGTCCTGCGTCTTGATGACGCGCCAGAAGTTCTTCTGCTGGAACAGCGCGACGTAGTACGTCATCTCCTGCGCGTTGAACAGCAGGCTTGCGCCGTAACTGCCGTTGTACGTCGTGCGCAATTCAGCGATGCCGCTGCCGTGAATCATCTGTTGCAGTTCCGCGACATTGCCCGTCGCGGACTGCTTCGCCTCGTCGGGCGTGAGTGCAAAAGTTTGACTCGCCGACGTGGCGGGAGCCGCCGCCGTAGCCGTCTGCGTAGCGACGGCCGTGCCGACGGTGATGGCAACTACTGCGCCGTTTTCCTCTGAAGCCTGCGCGTATGCCCCGTGAACAGCCCCGAAAAGAATGCATGCCGACAGCGCGATGTGTCGAACTTTCGACTTCTGGTCCATGTAATTCTGCCCGTATCGTGTTGTAGTTTTGCAAAAGCGGCTAATTATTACTCAGTTTCGCGCGCTTCGGGTTCCTCGTCGAAAATCTGGCACTTGCGCATCTTCTCCCACGGCACCTTGCGGCTGAACCCGAGATAGTGCGCCGTGTCCTGGCGGCGCCAGCTGTTCGCATCGAGCGCCGCAATCACGCGGCTGCGTTCGGCCATGTCCCATTTGCTGCGGTCGGCGAGCACCTCCGCCACGCTCTCGGCGGGCATGAGCTGGCTGCTGCGCGCGATCGTCAGCAACCTGTTTTAGCCGCGCCGCGTCCCATGCGCCGATCTGCCGCACGGTCACGCCAATCCGTTCAGCGAGATTGCGCAGTTCGCGCACGTTGCCCGGGAAATATGTATCGGCGACTGCGTCCGCGAGCCAATACGGAAGGTCGGGCAGCGTCGCGAGCCGCTCAGCGCCCACGACGGCGGCGATGAACGCCTTGAAGATCGCGGATCATGTCGACGGCGCCCCGCTCTTCCAGCGATGGAATCCTCAGTTCGATCACGGCGAGCCGATAGTACAGGTCCGCGCGGAACGTGCTGTCCCTTCGAGCGCTATATCAACGTGATGGGCCTCTTGCCTGGCGTGAAAGTCACAGCCAACGTGCCGCCGCCGCAAAGCACCGACGGCGCGACGACGCTCGAACTGAGCGTCGAGCGCAAGCCCTTCGACATCGGCACGGGCATCGACTTCAACCATCCGGGCGTACAGGGCCTGCTGACGGCGACGGAGAACGGGCTCACGTCGCTTGGCGACCAGCTCAGCGTATCGGCGCTGCTGCCCAAGGGCCGCGACAACGTCACTTATCTCGCGGCGCACGGCGCGCTGCCTATCGGCACGGACGGCATGACCGCAAAGATCGACGCATCGCACTATCGCGGCAACCCGAAGAACAACCCCGGCCTGCCCTCTTATGTGCAACGCACGGTGATCAACGACAGGCTCGGCGGCTCGCTGTCGTATCCGCTGATGCTGAGCAACTCGCGCAGCCTGGCGGGCACCATGACGGCGTATGCATCGCACGACGAAGACCGCTTCAACAACACGATAACGGGCGCAGCCATCGGGCTGCGCTCACAGGTGCGCGTGCTTCAGCTGCAAGCCGACTACGCGCAAGTGCAGACGGGCCAGATGCGCAAGGCCAGCATCAACGTCGCGAAAGCGTTCGACATACTCGGCGCAGGCAAGGCCGGCGACTCGAACATCCCCGGCACGACGGCCGTCAATCCCGCCTCGATCACGTTCGTGCGCACGGGCGCGAGCGTGTCGCAAACCAACGAGTGGCCGTTCGGCATCGGCACGTCGGTCGCCGCGACCGCGCAATACAGCCCCGACACGCTGCCGACTTCCGAACAGATTTCATTCGGCGCGCAACGCTTCGCGCAGGGCTATCAGCCGGGCGAGACATCCGGCGATTCGGGCTGGGGCGCATCGTTCGAAATCAATCGCGCGGTCGCGCTGGGGTTCACGTATCTGCGCACGCTCACGCCGTACGTTTCGTTCGACATCGCGCGCGTCTATCTGCATGCGGGCACGCCGCAGCCGAACAGATTGTCATCCGCTGGATCGGCTTTCGGCTCTCCGACGCGAAGCACTACAGCCTCGATCTTTCCGTAGCGAAAGCGCTCGGCGATGCGCCCATCGAAAGCGCGTCGCGCAGTCCGCGCATCAATGCGGCGTTTTCGTATCAGTTGAACTGAAGGCGGCATCGCAACCACGAAGCGCTCGCGAAACGGTCGCTTCGATTAGAGGCTTCACTATCAGACGACGCGCACCCTTTCACGTATTCTGCCCTCTCCAACGCAGCACATAAAAGGCAGGGCGCCGCCTCGCATCGAGGCTCACACGGCGCCGCGCGAGTCCCGATCGCGATGATTTTCAACAAGGAGGAAGACGATGACATCACTCACCCAGCGCGCGCGTTGCGCGTTCGGCAAGACGTTGAAACAGGTGGCTGTCGCGGGCGTGCTGCTCGCCGGCGCCGTCACGGCATTCGCGCAGGCCGACAGTCCCGTCGGCACATGGCAAACCATCGACGATCACACGGGCCAGCCCAAGGCGCTCGTGCAAATCACGCAGGACGCGAATGGCACGCTGAGCGGCAAGGTCATCAAAGGGCTCAACCCGAACGATCAGCCCGACCGCCGCTGCACTGCCTGCACGGACGCGCGCAAGGACCAGCCGATTCTCGGCATGACGATCATCAACGATATGAAAAAGGACGGCGACAACTGGGACGGCGGACAGATTCTCGACCCGGAGAACGGCAAGCTCTACAAGTGCAAGATGCGCGTAGAAGACGGCGGACAGAAGCTCGTGGTGCGCGGCTATATCGGCGTATCACTGCTGGGACGCTCCCAAACGTGGGTTCGGCAGAACTGATGCAGTAGCGCGGCGCTTCGTTCCCCGCGGCGAAGCATGAATGCAAGAAAGCCGGCCCGGCGATTACTCTCGTCAGACCGGCTTTTTGTTATTGCGTGCGTTCAATTCGTTCGATCCGTCAAGCCGCATTCATGAAGGGACTCGCGTAGTCGAATACCAGCGGCGGTGCGGGAGCGCCCGGCGACGGGAACAACGGCATGGCGGGCGTGACCGGTTGCGCGGTGGCCGCATCGTTTTCCGCTGACCCAACTGCGTTCGGCGAGTGGATGCGCATGCGCGCTTCCATCGTGCTGCACAGTTCGCTGCCGGCATCGCCGAACAGCTGGTCCATCACACGCTTCAGCACGCCTGCCTTATGCCACGCCTTGAAGCGGCGGTGACAGGTTTGATACGACGGGTATTTGCGCGGCATTGCGGACCAGGTGGCGCCGCTATAGATCACCCAGAGCACGCCGTTGAGCACGGAGCGGGTGTTGGCGAGCGGCCGGCCGCGCAACTCGGAACGCGGTCGCAGTTCCGGCAGCAGCGGCGCGACCTGCTGCCATTCTTCGTCGGTGATATCACGGTAAGGGGTCATGTTTTCTCCTTCGTCAAGGGTGCCTCGACGATATAGAGTTGACCCACTACCGGATATCAGACCAATCCGAATCCTGAAAAAGCACGGCTAGCCGCTGCCATAAGGGTCAGCGCGGGTTGTGCTATCCCAAACGGCGTGCTGCTCGAACCAAATCGATCAGGTGAGCGATGTATCGACGATCCGTCGCGGCGCATCCAGATATTCCTGCGATTGCATCTCGACGATACGCGACACCGTGCGCGTGAACTCGTTGGCCATCGGCCCTTCCGTATAGAGCTCTTCGGGCTGCACGGCCGCGGACATCAGCAGCTTGACCTTGTGATCGTAGAAGACATCGATGAGCCACGTGAAGCGCCGCGCTTCCGACTGCATGCGCGGCGTCATCTGCGGAATGCTGGAAAGGATCACCGCATGGAAGCGGCTCGCCAGTTCGAGGTAGTCGTTCTGCGAGCGCGGGCCGCCGCATAGCGTCGCGAAATCGAACCAGACGACGCCGTCCGCGCGCCGCAGCGCCTTCAGCTCGCGCTTCTCGATGTGTAGCAACGGGCTTTCGTCGGGCACGGCCGCGAGCTTCGCGAACGCATCGCGCAGCGCCTTGTCGGCGGCGGCGCCGAGCGGCGTGTGATACACCTCGACCTGCGACAGCGTGCGCCTGCGGTAATCGATGCCCGCGTCGACATTGACCACGTCGAGCTTGCTCTTGATCAGCTCGATCGCGGGCAGCAGACGGTCGCGATGCAGGCCGTCGGGATATAGCGTGTCGGGATCGTAGTTGGACGTCATCACGAACTGCACGCCGTTCGTGAACAGGCGGTCGAGCAGGCGATACAGGATCATCGCGTCCGCGATATCGGACACATGGAACTCGTCGAAGCAGATCAGCCGGTAGCGCTTCGCGATGCGCCGCGCGAGTTCGTCGAGCGGATCGGCCTGGCCTTTGAGTTCTTCGAGTTCGCGATGGACCTCTCGCATGAACTCGTGAAAATGCAGACGCGTCTTACGCACAAGCGGCACAACCGCATAGAAGCTGTCCATCAGGAAGCTCTTTCCGCGCCCCACCCCGCCCCACATATAGACGCCCTTCGGCAGATCAGGGTGCATGATCAGCTTCATAAAGGCATTCGGACGACGCGCCTTATACGCAGTCCACTCTTCATAGCACCGCTGCAGACGATCGACGGCAGCGCGTTGCGCCGGATCGGACTCGTATCCCCGTGTCTGCAATTCCTGTTCGTAGTATTCGGTGACGTTCATTATGTGACGCAGCAATGAAGAAGGCGGGAGGGATTGAACCCACCCGCCTTCGTCGTGATTCGCGTTTGCCCGGATAAGACTCCGGGCAGAAGCTTCTTACATATTCAGCGCGCGCTTGTCGACGGCGAGCGCCGCTTCACGCATCACTTCAGACAGCGACGGGTGCGGATGGCAGATGCGGCCGATGTCTTCCGACGCAGCCTTGAACTCCATCGCCACGACGGCTTCGGCGATCAGATCCGACGCATTCGCGGAGATGATATGCACGCCGAGCAGCTCGTCCGTCTTCGCATCGGCGATCATCTTGACGAAACCATCCGCCTTGTTGATGCCGAGCGCGCGACCGTTCGCCATGAACGGGAACTGGCCCGTCTTGACCTCGCGGCCTTCCTCCTTCAGCTGCTGCTCCGTCTTGCCGACCCACGCGATTTCCGGCTCCGTGTAGATGACCCACGGGATGCAGTTGTAGTCGATGTGCGGCTTCTGGCCGTCGATGATCTCGGCCACCAGCACGCCTTCGTCTTCGGCCTTGTGCGCGAGCATCGGGCCGCGCACCACGTCGCCGATCGCGTATACGTTCGGCACCGACGTCGCGCAGTGGTCGTCGACGTCGATGAAGCCACGCTCGTTCGCCTTCAGGCCGATCGATTCGAGGCCCAGGTTATCCGTGTTCGGCACGCGGCCGATCGACACGATCAGGCGGTCGGCGTCGAGTGTCTGCGCGTTGCCGTCCTTGTCCGTGTAAGCAAGCGACACGCTGTTGCCAGAGTTCTTGACTTCGCTGATCTTCACGCCGAGCTGAATATCGAGACCCTGCTTCTTGAACTGCTTGGCAGCTTCCTTCGCGAGCGCCTGGTCGGCGGTGCCGAGGAACTCCGGCAGCACTTCGAGCACGGTCACTTCCGAGCCCAGACGGCGCCACACCGAGCCCAGCTCGAGGCCGATCACGCCCGCGCCGATCACGGCGAGCTTCTTCGGCACTTCGGTGAACGACAGCGCGCCTTCGTTGTCGGCGACGATCTTGTTGTCGACGGGGACGTTCGGCAGGTGACGCGCCTTCGAGCCCGTCGCGATGATCACGTTCTTCGCCGTGACCACTTCAGTTTCGCCTTCGCCCGACACTTCGATCTGAACGCCGGCGTCCGTCTTGCCCGTGAACTTGCCGTGCCCCTTGAGCCACGTGATCTTGTTCTTGCGGAACAGGAACTCGATGCCTTTCGTCATCTTGTCGACGATGCCATCCTTGCGAGCCAGCATCTTCGCGATGTCGACCTTCACGTTTTCCACGCTGATGCCGTGGTCCGCGAGGTGGTGCGACGCGTTCTCGAACTCTTCCGACGACGCGAGCAGCGCCTTCGACGGAATGCAGCCCACGTTCAGGCACGTGCCGCCCAGCTTCAGCGCGCCGGCCGGATTCTTCCACTTCTCGATACAGGCAACCGTCTTGCCGAGCTGCGCGGCGCGAATGGCTGCGATATAGCCGCCGGGACCGGCACCGATCACGACGACGTCAAATTCTTTGGACATGACTATCCTTTTGATGACCAGCCGACGCGGCCGCGCTTCGCGGCGCGCGTGGCTTCAGATACTGCGGGAAATGCGAGAGGCACTGCTCTCATATCGCGACGGCGGCGCGCGGTTTCAAGCCGCGGCCGCGTCGCGAGACAGGCATTACAGGTCGAGCAGCAGACGGGCCGGATCTTCCAGCGCGTCCTTCATCGCAACCAGCGAGAGGACGGCTTCGCGGCCATCGATGATGCGGTGGTCGTACGACAGCGCCAGATAGTTCATCGGGCGGATCACGATCTGGCCGTTCTCGACAACGGCGCGTTCCTTCGTCGCGTGCACGCCGAGGATCGCCGATTGCGGCGGGTTGATGATTGGCGTCGACAGCATCGAGCCGAACACGCCGCCGTTCGAGATCGAGAACGTGCCGCCCGTCATTTCTTCGATCGACAGCTTGCCATCACGTGCCTTCGCGCCGAATTCGGCGATCTTCTTCTCGATGTCGGCGAGGCTCATCTGGTCCGCGTTGCGCAGGATCGGCACCACCAGACCGCGCGGCGAGCCGACAGCGATACCGATGTCGAAGTAGCCGTGATAGACGATGTCGTTGCCATCGATCGACGCGTTCACCAGCGGGAACTTCTTCAGCGCGTGGACAGCCGCCTTCACGAAGAACGACATGAAGCCGAGCTTCACGCCGTGTTCCTTCTCGAACTTGTCCTTGTACTTGTTGCGCAGATCCATCACGGGCGCCATGTTCACTTCGTTGAACGTAGTGAGGATGGCGTTGGTCTGCTGCGACTCGAGCAGACGCTCGGCGATGCGCGCGCGCAGACGCGACATCGGCACGCGCTGTTCCGGACGGTCTTTCAGCCACTGGTCGGCCGATGCCGGCGCGCCGACTTGCGGCAGCGACGGCTTCGCGGCTCGCGCGGGCGCTGCGGCGGGTGTCGGCGCAGCCTTCGCAGCCGGTGCCGCGGCGCCTGCGCCCAGCGCGTCCTGCTTCGTGATGCGGCCGTCGCGGCCCGTGCCGGCGACGTCGCCTGCTGCGACGCCCTTCTCGGCCATGATCTTCGTCGCAGCCGGCGATGCCGTCGTGCTTGCACCTGCAACAGCCGCAGCCTGCGCGGGAGCGGCAGCCGCCGCTGCCGGCTCGGCTTGCGGAGCCGGCTTGACTTCGGCTTCGACGGCCGCTTCGCCCGGCTTGCCTTCCGTGTCGATCTTCGCGATCAATTCGTCGGCGACCACGATATCGCCGTCGTTCTTGATGACCTGCGCGAGCACGCCCGCCGACGGAGCCGGCACTTCGAGCACGACCTTGTCGGTTTCGATTTCGATCAGGATTTCGTCCTGGGCGACGGCTTCGCCCGGCTTCTTCTTCCACTGCAGCATCGTCGCTTCCGAGACCGACTCGGACAGCTGGGGAACCTTGACTTCAACAATAGCCATTTGATTTCTCTGAATACGTATCGGATGACAACGAACCTTGTGCGAGCCGCGTCTGATTAGTGCGCGTGATATCGCGCTTACATGGGTGTTTCAGACGCGGGGCGGGAAAGCGCTCAGCGCTTTCCCGGTTCGCTCTCGTTGGTTATTTAACGATGGACGCGCCTTTCAGGCGGCCAAACGCGCCTTCGATCAGCGCCTTCTGCTGCTCGTAGTGCTTCGCGTAGTAGCCGACAGCCGGCGAGGCCGAAGCGGGACGGCCGCTGTACGCGAGCTTCTGTCCTTCCTTCATGCCTTCGCGCAGGTGATGCTCGATGTAGAACCAAGGGCCCTGATTCTGCGGCTCGTCCTGCACCCACACCACTTCGGTTGCGTTGTCGTACTTCTTCAGTTCCGCTTCGAACTGCTTGTGCGCGAACGGATAGAGCTGTTCGATACGGAAGATCGCGACGTCCTGCGCCTTCGCTTCGCGGCGATGCGCGACGAGGTCGTAGTACACGCGGCCCGAGCAGACCAGCACGCGCTTGACCTTCTTCGCGTCGATCGACGCGTCCGTTTCGCCGAGCACCGGCTGGAACGAGCCCTTCGCGAGTTCCGACAGATCCGACACGGCTTCCTTGTGACGCAGCAGCGACTTCGGCGTGAAGACGATGAGCGGCTTGCGGAACAGGCGGATCATCTGACGGCGCAGCAGATGGAAGATCTGCGCCGGCGTGGTCGGCTGGGCGACCTGCATGTTGTGGTCTGCGCACATTTGCAGGAAGCGCTCGATACGCGCCGACGAGTGCTCTGGACCCTGGCCTTCGTAGCCGTGCGGCAGCAGCATCGTCAGGCCCGACACGCGGCCCCATTTCACTTCGCCCGACGAGATGAACTGGTCGATCACGACCTGCGCGCCGTTGACGAAGTCGCCGAACTGCGCTTCCCACGCGACGAACGTGTTCGGTTCAGCCGTCGAGTAGCCGTATTCGAAGCCGAGCACGGCTTCTTCCGACAGCACCGAGTCGATCACCGAGAACTTCGCCTGGTTTTCAGCGATGTTCTGCAGCGGAACGTACGTGCCGCCGTCCCAGCGCTCGCGGTTCTGGTCGTGCAGCACCGCGTGACGGTGCGTGAACGTGCCGCGGCCCGAATCCTGGCCCGTCAGACGAACCGCATAGCCCGATGCGACCAGCGATGCGAATGCCAGATGCTCGCCCATGCCCCAGTCGAGGGACGCCTCGCCACGGCCCATCGCGCGGCGATCGTTGATCACGCGCTCGACGAGCGGGTGCAGCTTGAAGCCTTCCGGAATCGTCGTGATGCGCTCGGCCAGACGCTTCAGCTCGGCGAGCGGCACGGCCGTGTCGGCGGCATCCGTCCATTTGCGGTTCAGGAACGGCACCCAGTCGACCGCGTACTTGCTCTTGTAGTTCGACAGGACGGGGTCGACCGTGTGGTGGCCTTCGTCCATTGCCTTGCGGTAAGCCTTGACGAACTCATCGCCTTCCGTGGCGGTGATGACGCCCTGCTGCACCAGCTTTTCGGCGTACAGCGCCCGCGTGCCGGGGTGCTTCGCGATCGTCTTGTACATCAGCGGCTGCGTGACAGCCGGCGTGTCCTGCTCGTTGTGGCCCAGCTTGCGGAAGCAGATGATGTCGAGCACGACATCCTTGTGGAACTGCATGCGGAAGTCGATGGCCAGCTGCGTCGCCAGCACGACGGCTTCCGGATCGTCGCCGTTCACGTGCAGAACGGGCGCCTCGATCATCTTGACGACGTCCGAGCAATACAGCGTCGAACGCGCGTCGCGCGGGTCGGACGTGGTGAAGCCGATCTGGTTGTTGATGACTATGTGCAGCGTGCCGTGCGTGCCGTAGCCGCGCGTTTGCGCGAGGTTCAGCGTTTCCATTACGACGCCCTGGCCTGCGAAGGCGGCGTCGCCGTGAATCTGCACGGGCAGCACCTGCAGGCCCTGCTCGTCGCCGCGGCGGTCCATGCGGGCCTTAGCCGAGCCCTCGACCACCGGGTTCACGATTTCGAGGTGCGACGGGTTGAACGCGAGCGACAGGTGAACCGGGCCGCCTTCCGTGGCGATATCCGACGAGAAGCCCTTGTGGTACTTCACGTCGCCTGCGGGCAGATCGTCGACGTGCTTGCCTTCGAACTCGGCGAAGAGGTCGGCGGGCATCTTGCCCAGCGTGTTGACCAGCACGTTCAGACGGCCGCGGTGCGCCATGCCGATGACGATTTCCTGCACGCCGTTCTTGCCCGCGTGATGCACGACTTCGTCCATCGACGCGATAAAGCTTTCGCCGCCTTCCAGCGAGAAGCGCTTCTGACCGACGTACTTGGTGTGCAGGAAGCGCTCGAGGCCTTCCGACGCCGTCAGACGGTTCAGGATGTGCTTCTTCTTCTCGTTCGAGAAGTTCGGCGTCGAGCGGATCGTCTCGAGCTTCTCCTTCCACCAGCGCTTCTGCTCCGGATCGCTCAGGTACATGTACTCGGCGCCGATCGTGCCGCAGTACGTGTCGCGCAACGCCTTGACGATGTCGCGCAGCGAAGCCTGCTCGAAACCGAAGTACAGGTTGTTCGTATTGAACACCTGATCCATGTCGGCTTCGGTGAAGTCGTAGAACGCGGGTTCGAGCTCGGGAATGTTCGGACGTTCGCGGCGCTTCAGAGGATCGAGGTTGGCCCATTGCGAGCCGAGGAAGCGATATGCGCCGATGAGGGACTGCACATAAACCTGCTTGCGCGCGGTGGTGAGATCTTCGCCGGCGACTCGCGGAAGGAACGCATTGGCCTTCGCGCGTTGAGCAAACGATTCGACGATCGGGCCGTGGGCCACATCGTTGGCTGCGGTGCCATCCGATGCAGGGACGTTCTGCAACGCGTCGAAGTAGTTGCGCCAGGTCTCGGGCACTGACGCGGGATTGTCGAGATATGCTTCGTACAACTCTTCTACGTACGGAGCATTGCCGCCGAACAGATACGAGTTCGACTGGAATTGCTTCATCATTTTACGCTCACCTTTCTTCGAGCTTCTCGAGAAATAGCGGGTTACTGAACCTTCCGCGACACGGCCTGACCGTTTAGCGGATTGCGCGAATCAAGTCTTGCTTGGAAGGACCTAAAACTTGCATTCGCGGGAGCATATCACATAACCAATGGTTGATATAGGACAGCTCCCGATTGAAATCCCCGTCCCACGGGGCTTTGCGGCAAGTTTTATGCTTTCGCAACAGTGTTTGCCGCACTGCGCAAGAATATTTTGGGCGCATATTCCAATACGGTCTGACGAGGCGCCGCGCGCAATGCAAAAAGCCGCCCGAAGGCGGCTTTTTGCTCACGCACGAGTACATGTCCGCAAAGGCACGCGAACTTAGCTGGCTGCCCCTTCGCGGCTCGCGCGACGCCGCTCGTGTTCCTTCAGGTGACGCTTGCGCAGACGGATGCTTTGCGGCGTCACTTCGACGAGCTCGTCATCGTCGATGAATTCGACCGCGTATTCCAGCGACATCTGGATCGGCGGAACGAGACGCACGGCTTCGTCGGTGCCCGATGCGCGCACGTTGGTCAACTGCTTGCCCTTGATCGGGTTCACGACGAGGTCGTTGTCGCGGCTGTGAATGCCGATGATCATGCCTTCGTACAGCGCGTCGCCCGGCTTCACGAACATGCGGCCGCGATCCTGCAGCTTCCACAGCGCATAGGCGACAGCCGCGCCGTCGTCCTGCGAGATCAGCACGCCGTTGCGGCGCTCGCCGAGCGACCCTTCCTTCAGTGGCAGGTACTCGTCGAACACGTGGCTCATCAGGCCCGTGCCGCGCGTGAGCGTCATGAACTCGCCCTGGAAGCCGATCAGGCCACGCGCCGGAATGCGGTATTCGAGACGCGTGCGGCCACGGCCGTCCGACGCCATGTCCAGCATTTCGCCCTTGCGGCGGCCGAGTTCTTCCATCACGCCGCCCTGGTGCGCGTCTTCGACGTCGACGGTCAGCAGTTCGTACGGCTCGTGCTTCACGCCGTCGACTTCCTGCAGCACCACGCGCGGACGCGACACGGCCAGCTCATACCCTTCGCGGCGCATGTTCTCGACCAGAATCGTGAGGTGCAGTTCGCCGCGGCCCGACACTTCGAACACCGTTTCGTCGCCCGTGTCCTTCACGCGCAGCGCGACGTTGTGGTTCAGCTCCTTCATCAGGCGATCGCGGATCTGGCGGCTCGTGACGAACTTGCCTTCCTTGCCCGCGAGCGGCGACGAGTTGACGAGGAAGTTCATCGTCAGCGTGGGTTCGTCGACGGTGATCATCGGCAGCGCTTCGGGATTGTCCGGCGCGCAGATCGTCGCGCCGATGCCGACGTCCTCGATGCCGTTGATCAGCACGATGTCGCCCGCTTGCGCTTCGTCGACCTGGACGCGCTCCAGGCCCTTGAACGACAGCACCTGGTTGATCTTGCGGTTCAGGATCTCGGCTTCCGGACCGAAGCGCAGCGCGACCTGCTGACCCGGCTTGATGCGGCCACGCGTGATGCGGCCCACGCCGATACGGCCGACGTACGTCGAGTAGTCGAGCGACGTGATCTGCAGCTGCAACGGGCCGTCCGGATCGGCCGGGCGCACGGGCACGTGCTCGAGGATCGCTTCGAACAGCGGACGCATGTCGCCGTCGCGCACGCTCGGATCGAGACCAGCGTAGCCATTTAGGCCCGACGCATAGACGACCGGGAAGTCGAGTTGCTCTTCCGTCGCGCCGAGCTTGTCGAACAGCTCGAATGTCTGGTTGATCACCCAGTCGATGCGTGCGCCCGGACGGTCGATCTTGTTGACCACGACGATCGGCTTGAGGCCCAGCGCGAGCGCCTTCTTCGTGACGAAACGGGTTTGCGGCATCGGGCCTTCGACGGCGTCGACGAGCAGCAGCACCGAGTCGACCATCGACAGCACGCGCTCCACTTCGCCGCCGAAGTCGGCGTGGCCCGGGGTGTCGACGATATTGATGTGCGTGCCTTCGTATTCGACGGCGCAGTTCTTGGCGAGAATCGTGATGCCGCGCTCTTTTTCGATGTCGTTCGAGTCCATCACGCGTTCCGCGATCTGCTGGTTTTCGCGGAAGGTGCCGGACTGGCGGAGCAGCTGGTCGACGAGCGTGGTCTTGCCGTGGTCGACGTGAGCAATGATGGCGATGTTGCGGAGAGCGCGGGACATAGGAACCTGGAGACGCTTGATACGAGTGGAGTGCGCCACCTGCCCAGCTACCTCGCCAAGCCCAAAGCGCACTTTTGGGAGCCAAAAATTATAGCACGCGTGCATGACGCGTTTCTGGTATTCCCCGATGGCGCGCCCCATTGTCTCGATAACGCGACGCGCGCCCTGCCAGCCTGCCGCGCCCGACAAGCTTTCCTCCGACTTTCACCCTCCGCGAGATAGATCCTTGCCTAAGCTGTAATAACGCTTGCCGCGTCAATTAATCGATTCTACAATCGTGCATAGTCAACCATTGCAGTCGCACGAGAATCATGACCGAACCGTCCAACACGCCATCGCCCGAGGTCAGCGAATACCAAATGGGCGAAAGCGTCGGCTATCTGATTTCGCGCGTGAAATCAGCGCTGTCGAACCTCGTGACGCAACGCACGATGGCCGAACTCGGCATCACCAGCCAGCAGGCCAGCGTGCTGTTCATGGTCGCGAGCGGCAAATGCCTGCTCGCGGCCGAGCTGGCGCGCGAGTATGGCATCGACGCGAGCGCGGTCACGCGCCTCGTCGATCGCCTCGAAAAACGCGGGCTGCTTACGCGGGTGCGCAGCGACGAAGACCGCCGCGTCGTCCGGCTTGCGCTGACGGCCGAAGGCCACGCGATCGCCGCACGCATGCCGGCTGTCTTCACGGGCGTGACGGAGAAGCTGCTCTCCGGTTTCACGCCGGAGGAAACAGGATTCCTCAAGAGTCTTTTGAGACGAGTCTTGGCAAACAGCTGCGAATTACTCGGCGAAAACCGTGACTCGGCAAGCAATGCCGATAGCAAATCGTAAGAAAATGGTTGCACTGTCCATTAAAGAAAAATGCCATTACACGCAAAGAGTTCAGCGATGAAATTTCTGTCCAGGCGCGCGCACGCATCGTCGTACCGGGCGGCGGCCGCTGCCGCCGTCGCGGCGCTGGCTCTCGCCGGCTGCGCGAACTACTTCGGTCTGAAGGACGACAAGCAGATCGCGCCCAGCTCGCAGTTCGAGGCCTCGCAAAGCCTGTCCTCCGAAGGCGGCCAATGGCCGACTCTCGACTGGGCGAATCAGTTCGGCGATCCGCAGTTGCCTCAGCTGATCGCGGAAGCACTCGAAGGCAGTCCGTCGATCGCGCAGGCGCAGGCGCGGATCGCGAAGGCATCGTCTTATATCGAATCGTCGAAATCGGCGCTGTATCCGAAGGTCGAAGGCAGCTACTCGTGGACCCGTGAGCTCTATTCGGCAAATGCCCTCTTCCCGCCGCCGTTTGGGGGCACCTGGTTCAGCGAAAACAATGTGCTTGCGAGCGCTTCCTGGGATCTCGACCTCTGGGGTAAGAATCGTGAGCGGCTCGGCCAGGCCGTGTCGCAGGAAAAGGCAACCGAAGCGGACATGCAGCAGGCACGCGTGTCGCTCGCCGCGTCCGTCGCGCGCACGTACAACTCGCTCGCGCAGCTTTACGCGCTGCGCGACATCGCCGAGCGCGAGATCAAGAACCGCCAGACAGTCGGCTCGATCACGAACGGCCGCGTCGCCGCCGGTCTCGATACGAACGTCGAGCGTCAGACGGCGAACGGCAACATCGCGACCAGCCAGTCGAACCTGACCGAACTCGACGGCCAGATCACGACTACGCGCTACCAGCTCGGCGCGCTGCTCGGCAAGGGCCCGGACCGCGGCCTGCAGGTCGCCAAGCCCGTATTCAATCCGGGCGGCGCCGTTACACTCCCCGACAACGTGCCCGCCGATCTCGTTTCGCGCCGCCCCGACATCGTCGCCGCGCGCTGGCAGGTCGAAGCCGCGATGCACGACGTGAAGGAAGCGAAGGCCGAGTTCTTCCCCGACGTTAACCTCGCCGCCGCGTTCGGCTTCGATGCGTTCGGCTGGAGCCGCTTCCTGACGTCATCGAGCCGTCAGATCCAGTTCGGCCCCGCGGTCCATCTGCCCCTCTTCGACGCCGGCGCGCTGCGCTCGCAACTGAAGGGCCGCTACGCGGACTTCGACCTCAACGTCGCGAACTACAACCAGACGCTGATCAACGCGCTGTCCGACGTGGCCACGCAGATTTCGTCGATCCGTTCGATCGACCGCCAGCAAGGGGATGCGCAACGCGCGCTGGACGCCTCGACGAAAGCGTACGAACTTGCCGTGATCCGCTACAAGGCAGGGCTGTCGCCGCAACTGCAGGTGCTGAACGCCGACGAGAACCGCCTCGCGGCGGAGCAGACGGTGACGAACCTGAAGATGCGCCGCCGCGACTTGCAGATCGCGCTGATCAAGGCGCTCGGCGGCGGTTTCGACGCGACGCAGACGGGTCTCGTGGTGCCGACGGATGCGCCCGCGTCAGCGGCATCGGCGTCGGCTGCGGCATCCGCGGCCCATGCGTCGAACTGAGCGCGCGAAGCGAGCAAGCACACGCACAGCACATTGCGATCCGAATAAACGATACAGACTGACAGAATCCGGAGCCTATTCATGAGCACGCCCCAACAACCCGCTAACGCGCAGCCGGCCAGCAACGGCAAACGCAAGCGCATGATGACGCTGCTCGTCATCGTGATCCTGATTGCCGCGATCGCGTACGGCCTCTACTACTTCCTCGTCGCGCGCTTTCACGAGGATACCGACGACGCGTACGTGAACGGCAACGTCGTGCAGATCACGCCGCAGGTCACGGGCACGGTGATCGCCGTGAACGCGGACGACACGCAGACCGTCAAGTCCGGCGACCCGCTCGTCGTGCTCGATCCCGCCGATTCGCGCATCGCGCTGCAATCGGCGGAAGCGAATCTCGGCCAGGTCGTGCGCCAGGTGCGCGGCCTCTACGCCGACGACAGCCAATACCAGGCGCAAGTCGCCGTTCGTCAGGCCGATCTGTCGCGTGCCCAGGACGACTTGAAGCGCCGTATGACCGTCGCGCAAACGGGCGCCGTGTCGCAGGAAGAAATCTCGCACGCACGCGACGCCGTGAAGAGCGCACAAGCCGCACTGGACGCCTCTCAACAGCAGCTCGCGTCCAACCACGCGCTGACGGCCAACACGACGATCGCGAGCCATCCGAACGTGCAGGCCGCGGCCGCCAAGGTCCGCGATGCTTATCTGAACAACGCGCGCAACACGCTGCCCGCGCCTGTGACGGGCTATGTCGCGAAGCGCTCGGTACAGGTGGGCCAGCGCGTGTCGCCGGGCAATCCGCTGATGGCGATCGTGCCGCTCAACGCCGTGTGGGTCGACGCGAACTTCAAGGAAGTGCAGTTGAAGCACATGCGCATCGGCCAGCCCGTCGAACTCACGGCGGACGTCTACGGCTCGTCGGTGAAATATCACGGCAAGGTGGTCGGCTTCTCGGCGGGCACGGGCTCGGCGTTCTCGCTGCTGCCCGCGCAGAACGCGACGGGTAACTGGATCAAGGTCGTGCAGCGTCTGCCCGTGCGTATCGCGATCGATCCACAGGAGCTCGAAAAGCATCCGCTGCGCATTGGCCTGTCGATGCAGGTCGACGTGAGCATCAAGGACGATACGGGCGGCGAGCTCGGCAGCGCGCAGAACACCGTCTATCAGACCAACGTCTTCGACAAGTACGGGGACGAGGCCGACTCGGAAATCGCACGCATCATTTCGGAAAACGCAGGGCCGAACGCCGGCGTGCCGCAGAAAGCGGCATCCGGCGCGAAGGCAACGCCAAAGCTGATGTGAGCGGCGTCCGTCCGCATTCAACAAGGTTCGAACAATAGATGGCTCAGGCTCAAGCGCACGTCCCTCATCCGCCGCTCGAGGGCGCGCAACTGGTGATCGGCACCATCGCGGTGTCGCTCGCCGTTTTCATGAATGTTTTGGACACGTCGATCGCGAACGTCTCCATCCCGTCGATTTCCGGCGACCTCGGCGTGTCGGCCGATCAGGGCACGTGGGTGATCACGTCGTTCGCAGTCGCGAACGCGATCTCCGTGCCGCTGACGGGCTGGCTCACCGACCGCATCGGCCAGGTGCGGCTCTTCATGGCGTCGATCGTGCTGTTCGTGATCTCGTCGTGGATGTGCGGCCTCTCGCCGAATCTGCCGTTCCTGCTCGCGTCGCGCGTGCTGCAGGGCGCGGTCGCCGGTCCGATGATCCCGCTGTCGCAGACGCTGCTGCTCGCGAGCTATCCGCGCGCGAAGGCGCCGATGGCGCTCTCGATGTGGGCGATGACGACGCTGATCGCGCCCGTCGCCGGTCCGATTCTCGGCGGCTGGATCTCGGACAACATCTCGTGGCCGTGGATTTTCTACGTGAACATCCCCGTCGGCATCATCGCCGCGGCCGCCACGTGGGCGATCTTCCGCAACCGCGATTCCGTCATCAAGAAAGCGCCGATCGATATCGTCGGCCTCGTGCTGCTGATCACCTGGGTCGGCTCGCTGCAGGTCATGCTCGACAAGGGCAAGGACCTCGACTGGTTTTCGTCGACGACGGTCGTCGTGCTCGCGCTCACGGCGCTGATCGCGCTGGCATTCTTCATCGTGTGGGAGCTGACGGACAAGCATCCCGTCGTCGACCTGTCGCTCTTCAAGCTGCGCAATTTCACGGGCGGCACGGTGGCGCTCGCGATCGGCTATGGGCTGTACTTCGGCAATCTCGTGCTGCTGCCGCTCTGGCTGCAAACCGATATCGGCTACACGGCGACGGACGCCGGTCTCGTGATGGCGCCCGTCGGCGTGTTCGCGATCCTGCTGTCGCCGCTGACGGGCAAGATCCTGCCGCGCACCGATCCGCGCTATATCTCGACGGCATCGTTTCTCGTGTTCGCGCTGTGCTTCTGGATGCGCTCGCGCTACACGACGGGCGTCGACACCTACTCGCTGATGCTGCCGACGCTCATTCAAGGCATCGGCATGGCAGGCTTTTTCATCCCGCTCGTGTCGATCACGCTGTCCGGTTTGCCGGGCCACCGGATTCCGGCCGCTTCGGGTCTGTCGAACTTCGTGCGGATCATGTGCGGCGGCATCGGCACGTCGATCTTCGAGACCGCGTGGGACCATCGCTCGATCCTGCATCACGCTCAACTGACCGAGCGCGCGAACGCGTACAACCCCGTGTTCGATCAGTCGATCACGCAGATGGGCGGCGTCGGGTTGAACCAGGCGCAAGCGTACGGGCTGTTCAACTCGATGACGACACAGCAGGCCGCGCAACTCGGCGTAAACGACCTGTTCTATGTGTCGGCGGGAATTTTCGTTGCGCTGATCGCGCTGATCTGGGTCACGCGTCCCGAACGCGCGGCGAGCGGTGACGCGAGCGCGGCGGCTTCAGCGGCCCATTGATTCTGCTGCTGGACGACTGATGCCTCGATTCGTCGTGGCATCAGTCGGCAAGACAAAAGGCGGAGCCGCTCGATTGCGGTCCGCTTTTTTTTTGCTTCTCGCGCAGATTGTCCGGTTGCGGGTGTTTGCTGCCGTCAGGTCGCTATCAGGGCGTTATCAGGTCGTCACGATCAGGCGCTCGGGCGCGAGCACGCCCTCGCCCACCCTCGCCACGCCAAGCAATTTGCCTTCGCTCGCATAAACGCGCGTGCGGGCGGCTTGCAGCACATCGTCGCCGACGGAAAGATCGGCAAGCCGCAAGCGCTGGCCGTGCATGAAACGACGCGTCGCTTCCGCATCGAGACACACGGACGGGAACGTCGACAGCAACGCGTCGACAGGCTGCAGCCACGCGTCCCGCTCGTATTCCGTCGCGTCTGAAAGCGCGTCGAGCGTGACCGAATGCTCGAGCGTCAGCGCGCCCACGCCCGTACGCCGCAGCATCACCAGATGCGCGCCGCAGCCGAGCGCCTCGCCGATGTCCTCGGCGAGCGTGCGCACATAGGTGCCCTTGCTGCACGTCACGCGAAACGTCACGTCGGGCAGCGCGCACACGACGAGTTCCAGCGCATGAATCGTCACCTGACGCCCTTCGCGCTCGACCGTCTGCCCGGCGCGCGCGTACTCGTACAGCGGCTTGCCGTCGCGCTTGAGCGCCGAATACATCGGCGGCACCTGCACGATGTCGCCGCGAAATTGCGCGAGCACCCGTTCGACGGCGCGCGGGTCGCACGCTACGTCGCGCGTTTCGATCGCTTCGCCTTCCGCATCGCCCGTCGTCGTGCGTATGCCTAAGCGCATGGTCGCTTCGTAGGTTTTGTCCGCGTCGAGCAGATCTTGCGAAAACTTCGTCGCTTCGCCGAAGCAAAGCGGCAAGAGCCCCGACGCGAGCGGGTCAAGCGTGCCTGTGTGTCCCGCCTTCTTCGCGAGATAAAGACGCTTCGCGCGAATCAGCGCGTCGTTGCTCGACAGACCCACTGGCTTGTCGAGCAGCAACACGCCATCCAGCGCGCGACGCGGCACCTTGGGACGTGGATTCTGAGTCATATGCGCGCGTGCCTCGACCTTCGGTCAGTCGTCTTTCGCGCGCGTGGCGTTCGCCTCGTCGATCAGCCGCGACATCTCCACCGCGCGCTCGATCGTCTTGTCGTAGTGGAAATGCAGCGTCGGCACCGTGTGGATGTGCAGGCGCTTGAACAACAGGTTGTGCAGATGACCGGCCGCGTGATTGAGCGCGTCCTGCGTCTGGAGCGGATCGCCCGTCAGCGTCGTGAAGTAGACCTTCGCGTGCGCATAGTCGGGCGTCAACTCGACGCTCTGAAACGTGACGATACCGATGCGCGGGTCTTTGACCTCGCGAATCAGTTCGGACAGATCGCGCTGAATCTGATCGGCGATCTGCACGTTGCGGTTGGGAGAAGTACGTTTCTTAGGCATGGTGAATCCGTGATCCGGTGGCAATGTGTTCGCGCATTCGGCGGCAACGAGCCACGGACTCCAACGCAAACACGACAGCAAAACATTCGATGCAAAAACAAAGGGGCGGGATTGGGCTCAAGCGCCCGCCCCGCCCCTCATGCGCTCGACGCCTGAATTACAGCGTACGCGCGACTTCTGTGACTTCGAAGACTTCAAACTGATCGCCTTCCTGGACGTCGTTGAAGTTCTTCACCGACATACCGCATTCGAAGCCCTGGCGCACTTCCTTGACGTCGTCCTTGAAGCGCTTGAGCGAATCGAGCTCGCCTGTGTGGACCACGACGTTGTTGCGCAGCACGCGCACCGACGACGTACGCTTGACGAAACCGTCCGTGACCATACAGCCCGCCACCGTGCCGACCTTCGGTACCTTGAAGACCTGACGGACTTCGACCATGCCCGTGACGACTTCGCGCTTCTCCGGCGCCAGCATGCCCGACATCGCGGCCTTCACCTCATCCACTGCGTCGTAGATGATGTTGTAGTAGCGGATGTCGATGCCGTTGGTCTCCGCCAGCTTGCGAGCCTGCGCGTCCGCGCGGGTGTTGAAGCCGATGATGACCGCCTTCGACGCCGTCGCCAGGTTGACGTCCGATTCGCTGATGCCGCCGACCGCGCTGTGCACGATCTGCACGCGCACTTCGTCCGTCGACAGCTTGAGCAGCGCCTGCACCAGTGCTTCCTGCGAACCCTGCACGTCGGCCTTGACGATGAGGGGCAGATGCTGCACTTCGCCTTCGCCCATCTGCTCGAGCATGTTTTCGAGCTTCGCGGCCTGCTGCTTCGCGAGCTTCACGTCGCGGAACTTGCCCTGACGGAACAGCGCGATTTCGCGAGCCTTGCGGTCGTCCGGCATGACGATGACTTCTTCACCCGCCGCCGGCACTTCCGACAGACCCTGGATTTCGACCGGAATCGACGGACCCGCCGTCTTGGTCGGCTTGCTGGTTTCGTCGAGCATCGCTCGCACGCGGCCGTAGGCGCTGCCTGCCAGCACGACGTCGCCGCGATTGAGCGTACCCGACTGGACGAGGATCGTCGCAACGGGACCCTTGCCCTTGTCGAGCTTCGCTTCGATCACAAGGCCCTTCGCCGGTGCTTCGACAGGCGCCTTCAGTTCCAGCACTTCGGCTTGCAGCAGCACGTTTTCGAGCAGATCGTCGATGCCCGCGCCCGTCTTCGCCGACACCGGGACGAACGGCGAATCGCCGCCGTATTCTTCCGGCACCACGCCTTCCGCGACGAGTTCCTGCTTCACGCGTTCCGGGTTCGCTTCCGGCTTGTCGATCTTGTTGATCGCGACGACGAGGGGCACGCCGCCAGCCTTCGCGTGCGAGATCGCCTCCTTCGTCTGCGGCATCACGCCGTCATCGGCGGCGACGACGAGAATCACGATGTCGGTTGCCTTCGCACCGCGCGCACGCATGGCCGTGAACGCTTCGTGACCCGGCGTATCGAGGAACGTGATGACGCCGCGCGGCGTTTCGACGTGATACGCGCCGATGTGCTGCGTAATGCCGCCCGCTTCGCCTGCCGCGACCTTCGCGCGACGGATGTAGTCGAGCAGCGAGGTCTTGCCGTGGTCGACGTGACCCATGACCGTGACGACGGGAGGACGCGGCAGTTGCGGCGCGTCCGAGACCTCGCCTTCGATCAGCATCGCTTCCGGATCGTCCAGCTTTGCCGCGACGGCACGATGGCCCAGTTCCTCGACGACGATCATCGCCGTTTCCTGGTCCAGCATCTGGTTGATCGTGACCATCTGGCCGAGCTTCATCATCACCTTGATGACTTCCGAAGCCTTCACCGACATCTTGTGAGCGAGGTCGGCAACCGTAATGGTTTCAGGCACGTGCACTTCACGCACGATCGGCTCGGTCGGCGCCTGGAAGGTCGTGGCTTCCTGATGCTTGCCACGGCCCTTCGGACCGCCGCGCCAGCCGCGATCGACGCCGCCGCTGGTGTCGCCGCGCGTCTTGATGCCACGGCGCTTCGCTGCGTCGTCCTGCCAGCCGCCTTTGCCACCCGGCTTCTTCTTGTCGCCAGCGGGACCCGCCGGCTGCGCAGTCGCCGCCGGTTGCGCCGCTACTGCGGGCGCCGGCTTCTTCGCGGCCGGACGCGCCGACGTTTCGCCAGCGGGACGCGCCGGCTTGTGCAGCGTGCCCTTCGCTTCGGCGGGCTTGGCTGGCTCGGCGGGCTTCGGCGCCGGTTCCGGCGCCTTCACCTGCGCCTTGCGCGGCGTGCTCATCATTTCGCGGATCGCGCGCGCTTCGGCTTCAGCCGCCGCGCGACGCTTCGCAATTTCTTCCTGTTCGAGGCGCGCCTTCTCGGCCTGCTCGCGTGCAGCGTCTTCGGCCTTCTTCGCCGCTTCGCGCTGCGCAGCGCGTTCCGCCGCCGCGCGCTCTTCATCCTGCGATGCGCGCTCCTGCTCGGCCTGCTCGCGAGCCGCCGCTTCGGCCATGGCCGCCGCGCGCTTCTTCGCCGATTCCTCTTCGGCACGACGACGCTCCGCCTCGGCCGCCTGTTCGCGTGCCTGACGCTCGACTTCTTCGAGCGCGAGACGCTCCTGGCGCTCCTTCAGCTCCAGCGCCTGCTTTTCGAGCAGCTCTGCCGCGTGACGCGCTTCTTCCTCGCGACGCTGCAGTTCGAGATCTTCCGCTTCCTGACCGTTGCCCGCTACTTCCGCCTGTTCGGCCGCTTCATCGCGGCGGACGAACGTGCGCTTCTTGCGCACTTCGACCTGAATGGTGCGAGCTTTACCCGTGGCGTCGGACTGCTTGATTTCCGACGTATGCCGGCGCGTCAGCGTGATCTTGCGCTTGTCTGCATCGTTCGAGCCGTGCGACCTGCGCAAGTGGTCGAGCAGACGCGCCTTGTCCGTCTCGGACAAGGCATCGTCTTCACTCGCTTTCTGGACGCCCGCCGCCTGCAGCTGCTCGAGCAGCACGCCTGCAGGCATTTTCAGTTCCGCGGCAAATTGGGCTACGTTGTTACTCGCCATTCATTCCTCTTAGTGCAAGGACCGATTCCTTGCGGTTAGCATCGGGTCATGCAGCCTTGCGGCCGCGATCAGATCAGTGGTTCATGGTCGTGGATCTCATTGAAACCAGTGTTCACGGGCCTTCATGATCAACGCCTTCGCGGCGTCCTCATTCATTCCCGTCATCTCGACCAGCTCGTCGACAGCCAGTTCTGCCAGTTCGTCGCGCGTCTGGATCTGATGTTCAGCCAGCTTCGCGAGCAGATCGGCATCCATGCCTTCCAGGCTCTTCAGGTCGAGCGCAACGCCTTCGACCTTCTCCTCGTTCGCAATCGCCATCGTCAGCAGTGCGTCACGAGCGCGATTACGCAGTTCGTGAACCGTGTCTTCGTCGAATGCTTCGATTTCGAGCATCTCGTTGAGCGGCACATACGCAATCTCTTCGAGACTCGTGAAACCCTCGTCGATCAGGATGTCGGCGACTTCCTCGTCGACATCGAGACGAGCCATGAACAGGTCGCGCAGTACGCCGCGTTCCTGGTTCTGCTTTTGCGCAGACTCGTCCGGCGTCATGATGTTGATCTGCCAGCCGGTGAGCTCGCTGGCAAGACGCACGTTCTGGCCGCTGCGGCCGATAGCGACGGCCAGTTCGTTCTCGTCGACGACGACGTCCATCGAATGCTTTTCTTCATCGACGACGATCGACTGGACGGCTGCCGGCGCGAGCGCGCCGATCACAAACTGGGCGGGGTCTTCCGACCATAGCACGATGTCGACGTTTTCGCCACCGAGCTCGTTGCGCACGGCCTGCACGCGCGAACCGCGAATGCCGACGCAGGTGCCGATGGGATCGATGCGCTTGTCGTAAGCAACGACGCCGATCTTCGCGCGCACGCCGGGATCGCGTGCCGCCGCCTTGATTTCCAGCAGGCCCTGCTCGATTTCCGGCACTTCCATTTCGAAGAGCTTCATCAGGAACTCGGGCGCCGTGCGCGACAGTTCGATCTGCGGGCCGCGCGCAGTACGGTCGACCTTCGCGATATAGGCGCGCACGCGGTCGCCGATGCGCAGGTTTTCCTTCGGAATCAGCTGGTCGCGACGCAGCAGCGCTTCGACGCGGCCCGATTCGACGATGAAGTTGCCCTTGTCGAGACGCTTGACGGTGCCCGTCATGATGTTTTCGCCGCGCTCGAGGAAGTCGCTCAGGATCTGCTCGCGTTCCGCGTCGCGCACCTTCTGCAGGATCACCTGCTTGGCGGCCTGCGCGCCGATGCGGCCGAATTCGATCGACGGAACGGGCTCTTCCAGGAAGTCGTCGATCTGCGCGTCGGGCTTCTGCTCGCGCGCTTCGAACAACAGGATTTCCTGATCCGGCTCCTGCAGACCCGCTTCGTCCGGCACGACTTTCCATCGGCGGAACGTCTCGTGCTCGCCACTATCACGGTCGATATGAACGCGGATATCCGCGTCCTCGTCGAAGAGTTTCTTGGATGCAGACGCGAGCGCTGCCTCGAGCGCGGCAAAAACCACGTCCTTGTCGACATTTTTTTCGCGTGCCAGCGCATCCACCAGCATCAACACTTCGCGACTCATTGTTTGCGGCTCCTAAAGTCAACTTTCGGAACGAGGCGTGCCTTGTCGATATCCGCGAGCGTGAAATCCAGCATCGCGGCGCCTTCCTTCCCTTCAAATTCCAGACCGATCGTTTCGCCTTCTTCGGGTGCATGCAGGATGCCCCGGTACGATTTCCGTCCGTCCAATGGTTTTTTCAATGTGATGACCGCCTCGCTGCCCGCGAAGCGTTCGAAGTCCGCCAGTTTCTTCAGCGGGCGGTCGAGACCCGGCGACGATACTTCAAGCCGCTCGTAATCGATATTTTCGACCGTCAGAACGTGCTGGAGCTGACGGGTAACTTTTTCGCAGTCTTCGATCGCGATGCCCGCGGGCTGGTCGATATACACGCACAGCATGCCGCGCCCGGTGCGCTCGAGGTCGACGAGCTCATAGCCGAGGCCCACGACCGTGGTTTCAATCAGTTCCGTCAGTTGCACAGTGCTGCCCTTTAAGATGTTCGCGCTGCAAGCCTTTGCGATACACCCGCGGGCTGCGCGCCAAGCCGGCGCACGTTCGTGCTACCCGAGATGCCGACCCACGTGAGAACTGAGCGGCAAAAAAAAATGGGCGAAACGCCCATCATCTTATTGCCGGTGGTCGCACCTGAGCCGCACATGAAACCGCACGCCCAGTGACTTTGCGATTGTAGCCATTTTTCAGGACAAACGCAAACCGCCGACAGGCTCACCAACGAGACTTGCGGCTGAGTTCGCCGCAATCAAGGGTTAAAGCTGGGCTTTGTCGGGCAGTTTGCGCGGGTGTGCGCCCGCGCTTGAAACGACTTGAAAACGGCTGCAAACGGTGGAGGTGCATCCAGACACAAACACCACAATCACAGCATCGCCGCATCGCCGCATCGCCGCCGACGGATGGGCTCGGCTGGAACCCGAGACCGCCCGCAGCGATAGAGCGATCAGCGTCCGCGCGATCGGTTGCGCGGCGCGCCGCCGCCGCGGTTGCCGCCGGCATTCGGGTTGCCGCCGGTGCGATTGCCGCTATTCGCACGATTACCGTTCGGCGCGCGATTGCCGGCGCCGCGCTTCGCATTGCCGCCCGCTGCCGCGCGGTTGCCCGACGGCGCGCGATTGCCGTCGACATCGCGGCCACGGCCACGCCCTTCGCGATTGCCGTTCGTGTTGCCAAATCCGCCCAGGCCGGAATTCAACGCGCCGACGGCGCCCGGCGCCTTGCCGCGGCGACCCTGCCCGCCGCGCGGCTGCTGCTGGTCGAAGCGACCATGCGACATCAGCACGGGCTCGCGGCTGATGAAGCCCATCGATGTCTGCATCGGATCAGGCTGACGACGCTCCTGCTCGTTGCGGCGGCCGCCGCCTTTCTCTTCGGTCGGCGCCTTCAGGCCCACCGACGCCAACAGGCTGCGCACCTGATTGTCCTCGAGTTCTTCCCAGCGGCCGCGCTTCAGGCCGCGCGGCAGCAGGATCGGGCCGTGCCGCGTGCGGATCAGCCGACTGACCATCAGGCCGACGGCCTCGAACATGCGGCGCACTTCGCGGTTGCGCCCTTCGGCGAGCGCGACGTGATACCAGTGATTTGTGCCTTCGCCGCCGCCATCGCGGATGCGCAGAAAGTTCGCCGGACCGTCGTCCAGCTCGACGCCGTGCAACAGCTTTTGCCGGTTGCCCTCCGTCAGCTCGCCGACCACGCGCACCGCGTATTCACGCTCGACGCTGTAGCGCGGATGCATGAAGCGGTTGGCCAGATCGCCCGACGTGGTGAGCATCAACAGGCCTTCCGTATTGAAGTCCAGACGGCCGACGGCGAGCCACTTTGCCGTCTTCATCGGCGGCAGCTTGTCGAACACGGACGGACGGCCTTCCGGATCGGCGTGGCTGACGATTTCGCCCGTCGGCTTGTGATACAGCAACACGCGCGGCGGCTTGTTCTGCAGCTTGCGCTTGACGGGCTTGCCGTTGATGCGCACGAGATCGGTCGGCATGATGCGCTGGCCAATGTGCGCCGGCTCGCCGTTCACCGACACGCGGCCCGCGACGATCAGCTCTTCCATCTCGCGACGCGAGCCCATGCCCGCTTCAGCGAGTACCTTGTGCAGCTTCGGTGCGTCGTCGTCCGGCGCAAGCACGCGCTTGGGTGCAGCGGCGCGGCCGCGGCGCAGCATCGGCGCGCGCACGCCGCCCGTCGTGGAGTTGTCGGCATCGAACGCCGGCGACGTCACATACGCGAACAGGTCGTCCTGCTTGTCGCCATCGGCGGCCGCGGCGGGCGCAGCAACTCTGCTGCCGCCGCGATTCTTGCGCTGGCCGCCCTGGTGGCCGCCTTGCTGCCCGCCCTGCTTGCCACCCGCGCGACGGCCGCCCTGGCCGCCTTGTCCCTTCGCGCCAGCGTCCTTGCGCGGCATGCGCACCTGCGCGACGACTTCGCCGTCGGGCGGCGCTTCCGCCGCGATGGACGCCGGCTGCGCGTCGGCGGCGTCGGGCGTCTTCGCCTCGGGCGTCTTCGCTTTCGTACCGGCGCGGCGACGCGCGATCAGGCTGCGCGGACCACGGCGCAGGCCGCGGCGCGGACGTTCTTCGCCTTCGGCGTCATGCGCCTGCGCGGGCCGCTCGCTGTCGGCCGTCGATGCTTGCGCCGTACGCGTCTCGTCGGGGCGCGCGGCGGCAACGGCGCGCTCGGATTCGGGCGAATCGGTGTCGTGGATGTCTGTCAAAACAACCTCAAAATGTCTGGTCGCGCGCCCGTCGCGGGCGCGTCAAAAAGGTACGGTTACGTCAGGCGCTGCGCGACTCGGCTTCGTCGTCGGTCAGCTCGCCTGCGTCCTGAGCGGTGTCGCGGCGATCGTGCCGATCGTCATGCACCGCGTGAGTCTGGTCTGTTCCGGCCGGATTGGCGCGCTGCGCGTGCCCGGTCTCGTTATGCGATTCGCGCGTGTCTTCGTGTTGGTCTTCCGACTGCGCTGCAGATCCGGCCTGGTGAGCCAGCTCCGTTTCATGCGCCGCCTGTGTAGCGCTGCGCTGTTCGGCGGGCGGCAACACATCCGTTTGCCCGATGTTGCTTTTAGCGTCGTCGCGCACGGCGTCTTGCGCGTCTTGCGTCATGCCGTGCATTGCTTGCGCTTCTTCCGCAGGCTCCGATTGCTCGCCGGCTTGCTCCGCTTGAGCCTCGGCTTCGGCGACAGCGGCGGGTTCCGCCGCTTCCGATGCAGCATGAGCCGTGCCATCGATGTCGTCCGTATCCGCTGCGCGGCTCTCGTCGCCGGCTTCGCGGTCCGCGAATTCGATCGCGTGCTGCGTGAGCAGATCCATGTTCGACTGTGCCGACGGGTCGTCGAGCGGCGGCAGTTCTTCGAGCGACTTCAGGCCGAGGTCGTCGAGAAACGAACGCGTCGTCGCGTACAGTGCCGGGCGCCCGGGCACGTCGCGATGGCCGATCACTTCGATCCAGCCGCGGTCTTCGAGCTGCTTGACGACCTGCGTGTTCACGGTCACGCCGCGAATCTCTTCGATATCGCCGCGCGTGACGGGCTGCCGGTACGCGATGATCGCGAGCGTTTCGAGCACCGCGCGCGAATACTTCGGCGGCTTCTCGGGATGCAGGCGGTCGAGATACGTGCGCATCGCGGGCTTGCTCTGGAAACGCCAGCCGGAAGCGAGTCCGACGAGTTCGACACCCCGTCCGGACCAGTCCTGCTTCAGGTCTTCAAGCAACGTGCGAACCGTGTCTGCCGACACGCCGTCGGCAAAGAGCCTACGCAAATCGCCGATCTTCAACGGCTCCTGCGCGCAGATCAAGGCAGTCTCGAGGACGATCTTCGCCTCTTGGGTATTCATGCAGCTAGGTCAGACCCTGTGGTCAAAGAACCGGATCAAACAGACGATGTGGAACTGAAGACGCGCTCGCCCGATTTTGATCGGTCATATTGATGGGAGCACGCACCGGGGGGAGGCGAAACAGGCATCGAGCCATACCCAGCCGGACGACGGAGCAGCGAAATTCCGCGAGGGAACCGCGTGACTGGCTGCCATATTACGCAAAAACAATCGGTGCGTAAAGACGAAATCCAAACTGCACCTTAATCGGGATACTCCGCCGTGCATCACGGTGCGGAGCGCCGCGCCGTTGCGCCGCCCTGCCCCGTGTTATGGCTTTACCGATTCGCTCAATGGCGCGCGAGATAGTCCTTGAGCCGTGCGACGCCCGCATCGAGACGTGCCGTGTCGCACGCATAGCACCAGCGCACGAAGCCCTCGCCCTCCGGCCCGAACGCGCTGCCCGGCGCGAGGCCGAGCCCCGCGTCGCGCACGAGCGCCCTGCAAAGATCGAGGCTGCGCGAAGCGCCCGGCAACGAGAAAAACACATACATCGCGCCCGGCGGCGCTTTCACGTCGACACCCGGCAGCGCCGACAACGCCCCGACCAGATGATCGCGCGACGTCTGCAGCTCGCCCGCCAGCTCCCGCGTGAACTGCCCGCCCTGCTCGATCGCGGCAATGCCCGCCTGCTGCACGAACGCCGGCGCACACGAAGTGTTGTACTCGACGAGCTTGCCGAGATCGTCCATCAGCGACGTCGGCGCGACGATCCAGCCGAGCCGCCAGCCCGTCATCAGCCAGGCCTTCGAAAACGAGTTCACGCAGATCACGCGTTCGTCGCGGCCCGCGAGATCGAGGAACGACGGCGCACTTTCTCCGGGCTCGCCTGCGTAATAGAGGCGCTCGTAGACTTCGTCGGCGACGATCCAGATGCCCAAACGCCGGCAATGCTCGAGTACGGCGCGTTGCTCGTCGCGGGTCATCACCCAGCCCGTCGGATTGTTCGGCGAGTTCAGCATCAGCAGCCTGGTGTCGGGCGTGAGCGCCGCGAGCAGCCGCTCCAGATCGAGTTGCCAGCCGCTTGCGCCATAGACCAGCGACACGGTTTCGACGCGCGCGCCGAGAATCTTCGGGATCTCAACGAGATTCGGCCACAGCGGCGTCACGGCCACCACGCGGTCGCCCGCGCCGACGACCAGCTGCGCGGCCAGCATCAGCGCGTTGACACCCGCGCTCGTGACGGCCAGATGCTCGACGGGCGTCGGCCCGTGCAGCGCGCTCACGTAGCGGGCGAGCGTCTCGCGCAACGGCGCAATGCCGAGGTTGTGCGTGTAGAACGTCGCGCCGGACGCAAGCGCCGCGCTCGCGGCATCGCGGATGAACGGCGGCGTCACGCGGTCCGATTCGCCGAACCAGAACGGCAGCACGTCCGGCACGCCGAAGCCGGCGTTCGCCACTTCGCGGATCTGCGACGCGCGCAGCGAGCGCACGGCATCGCGTGCATTGGGGAACGGGGGCAAATCGGTTTCGCTCATCGAAGATCCCGGCGGGTCGGTGAAAAATGGGAGTGTAGCGTGTCGCAAAACGCGCGGCCCGGAAGCCGGCAACGCGGTCAGGCCCGCTCTCAGCGCAAGTCCTCGGTGCGGCCCGGCACCTGGTGGATCAGGTTCCACACGGCGTCGGCGGCCGGCGACAGCGAGCGGTCGCGCCGCCGCACCAGCTCGACGGTCCGCTCGGCGCGCGGCACGAGCGCCCGTGTGACCAGCGACGACCCCGCGGGCAACGGCATGGCGAGCCACGGCAGCACGCTCACGCCGATGCCCTCCTGGACCAGTCCGTACACCGTCGACGGATGGCCCAGCTCCTGCACGACATTGGCGCTGACGCCGTACGCCTCCAGCGCGGCATCGATGATCGGCCGGCTGCCCGACGCATGGTCGAGCAACACGAGACGCTCGCCTTCCAGCTCGCGCCACGCCACCTCGCTGCGTCCGGCAAGCGGATGGTCGTCCCGCGAGACGAGGCAGAACGAGTCGGTCATCAAGGCCTCGGCGATCAGATCGTCGGCGGACACGGGGCCGATGATCACGCCGAAATCCACCTCGCCCGACTTGACCTTGCGCACCACGTCGCTCTGCACGTCGTCGCGCAAGCCGAGCATGATGAACGGATACTGCTTGCCACAAGCCGCGACGATCGGCGGCATCAGCCGGCAGGCGATCGTCGGGCTGGCGGCCACCATCACGCGGCCGCGCCGCTGCTCGCCGATCTCGCGAATTTCGCGCAGCGCGTCGTCGAGATCGCCGAGCAGGCGCGACACGCTCGCGACCAGATTGCCGCCGACGTCGGTGAGCTGGACTTCGCGCGTCGTCCGATCGATCAGCTTCAAGCCGATTTCCCCTTCCAGCTCGCGCACGCACCGGCTCACGGCCGATTGCGTCAGCCCGATTTCGCTCCCCGCACGGCTGAAGCTCTGCAGCCGCGCCACCTCGATGAACACGCGCAGTTGACGCAGCGTCACATTCATCCGCTCCCCTCATGAATGATGTTGTTTGATGCCGATTTTATGACCCGCGATGTGTTTCCGCATCGTTTCTTTTGCGTCGCTGCAATGCAGCAGGAAGGCGCAAACGCACGCGGGGCGGGCCTGATTGCACAAGATTGGTGATTGTCCCGATTTGCCGAATGGGTTTTTTGGATTCTCATACGGGCCAGGCTAACGCCCGTAACGGCTTGATGCGGCGAGGCTTCGAGGCGGTTGGATGAAAGATGGCACGCTTCGTGCGTTTCCTCCTGCACAAGAGTCGGCGCCGATTCGGACTGGCGAAAAAAGCGGTTCGCAAAGGTACAGGCCGGCTCTCCGCCGGCGCCCGAAACGGATTCGGGTGCATGAAGAGTGCGCAGCGCGGGGCAGCGCACCGGAGTTAGCTTCGCTGAGGTGAAACATGATGGTGTTCGACGATTTGAGAGACAACGAGTGGGCGCTGGTCGAGGCGTTGTTCTGTGCGGAGCCTGCACGGAGCGAACGCCGTGGTCGACCACGCGTCGAAGCTCGCGCGGTAGTCAACGCCGTGTTGTGGGTTTTGTCGACGGGAGAAGGCTGGTCCAAGTTGCCGGGCCGCTATCCGTCGCCGCCGACGTGCCGTCGTCGTTTCGACGAATGGCAAGCCGACGGCACGCTCGCCGAAATAGTCAAGCGGCTGGGCACGAGCGGCCGTGAGATTTCGTTGCGCGGACGCATTGGCGCAACGGCGGCCAAACCACCGGCGCCGCCGAGCCGCGACCGTCTGCGCGGCGCGTTCTGGACCAATCCGGAATCCTGGCGCGCACCCGTCAAGATGGCCTGACGCAGCACATCACGCCGCCGGGCGCCCCAAGGGGCGCCCGGCGCCTTTCCGGGACCGGACTTTCGCCCAATTCCGTCCCTTGCCTCTTCTTCAGAACTGAAATCGACCCGCTGACGGATCGACGGCGCCAAACGCCTATCCGATCGCGAAGCCTCGTTACCGCGAGTCTCGGCCGGCTTCGCAGTTCCGCCGCGTTCTGCACGCGCCCGCCCTTGCCGCCCGCCGGATCCCGTTTTTGCGGCCTGCATTCCTGCCGTGACGGGACGAAACATCCATTTACTTTTATTTACAGCACGCTTTCGCACTGCGGCATACCGTACGAGTATGCAAACAAGCCCCGACTGGCTTGTCGGGAGTCGATCATGAGGCCAATGTCACTGCGTGTCTGCGGCATGGTCGCTTCAGTGATTGCCGCGACTGCGTTCGCGCAGCAACGCCCGCAGCAGGGCTGGAACTGGCGGCCGGAACAGCCGGCCACGCTTCAGGCGTGGCAGCAGACGGAAGCGCGTAATCAGGGGTTCACGCCACCCTCGCCGCGTGGGGATTTGCGCGGCGATATCGCCAGCAACGTTCGAGCGCGGCCCGACGGGCAGCGAGATGAGCCCGTGCAACGGCGGGCGGCGGACGCGCACTGAACGGCGCCGAGAGCAGGCTGATTGCCTTGCCACCGCGCCGCTTTCGCAGCAGCGGCAACGAAGATGTGCGAAATCGGGAACCACCTGCCGGGTCGCCAGTCTCACAAGTGCCATAAGCACAGCGTGGCAGAAGTAATTCCGGTACGCCCGTATCCTCGCGATACGGGCTTTTTTTTCGTCCAATGTTTCTTCGGAGCCAATGGGCGCGGGTGCCGAGCGACGCCGCCCGGCATGTGTAAAGAAAGTGCTAAAACGCGGAGATGGCGGCGACATGCCCTCGACGCGCCTCGCACGACGCGTTTTCCGCACGCCGCACTGTCATGGTGAGCGCGCGTCCTGCAAGAGCCCGTCGTCTAGACGGCAGCTGCCCTCTCTCCGGCGACCGCGCCGGCAAAAACGTAGTTGCGCATGCGCCGCGCGTCCCAGTCGAGCGAACGCTCGTCGCGAGCGAGCCGCGCAAATTCGGAGCGGCCACGTTCGGTCAGCACCGCGATGTCCACTGGAGCATGGAAACCCGGCGCGGGAGCGACCGTCCGTTGACGAACGGTGTCCATCATGCCAAGCGAACGCAGATATTCGAAAACGCCTGGGCGCTTGGCCCATGGCACCTGACGGTATTGCGCCCGTCGCAGCGCCTCAAGTACGGCTTCGTTGGAATAAGTGGTCATCTCACTTCTTTCTTTAAGTGCAGCCATGACTTATTTGTTCGCGACACAATGGCGCGTCTGCTGACGCGCGCATCGCGGATGGCCGGAGATTTCCCCCGTAGGTCCGCGATTCCGGCATTGGCCGCCGTTTTTTTCGGTCCCCGTGTGAACGCCGTGCTAGCGTTCTGCTTCCAATTGGCGGCGATGCGACCGTATCGGCGCGATGGCCCGCGGGTGGAAATGTCCGAATACCATACGTTACCCCAATAAAATTGATTCTCTTAACTTTATTGCTGCTTTTTTTCGCAGCTTTCGTGCTGCTGCGCAGCGCACGCACGATAATCGGCGCGGCAGCGATTGCGTTCTACTGGGCGCTTGGCTCGGGCTGGCTGACCCAGCCGCTGCTCGATCTCACCCAGCGCGACGCGCCGCCCGGCGGGCAGACGGTTGCACCCGCAACGTATGCGCCCCATACGGCCATCGTGCTGCTCGGCACGGGCACCATTCATGACCATGACGGCAAGCTCGTTCCGCCCAGAGACGCCTACGCCCGCATCGACAAGAGTGCCGACCTCTACGCCCGCTGCAAGCAGGTCAGTCTTGTTTGTCACGTGATCGTAAGCGGCGGCAATCCGCAGGAGCACGAGGCGACGGAAGCAGACACCTATCTGCCCTACCTGCTGCGCGACCATGTGCCGCGCGGCGACATCATCCTTGAGAACCGCAGCCTGACGACCTACGAAAACGCGCGTAACGTCAGAGCGATTCTGCACGACGGATATTACGGTTCGTTGATTCTCGTCACATCCGCCTATCACATGCCGAGGGCCCTGCTCAACTTTCACCGTTTCGGGATGCAGCCGGTGCCTGTCGTGTCGAACACGCGTCAAGCGAAACTCGGCTTCTTGCCGCGCGGCGAAAACCTGTTCGACGCGGAAATCGCGCTGCACGAACTGATCGGCCTTGCGCAGTTCCATGCGTACCGGGAGATCGGCTGGTTCTGACCGCGGCCAAATGGGCATGCCGCCATTTGCTTAGCTATCCGATGGAATTTCTCGGGCCCACCGAAAAACCATCGGCGCAACGCGCGAGCGGGAAAATCTGACTTGTCGAGACGGATGCGCCGAACGGAAGCACAATACGTTTCATGCGCAATGGCTTCTCCGAAGCGGCTCCGTGGCGACTGGGCGCGAATGTAACTAAACGTAACCGTCTGTGAATTCTGTTACAGACGATACGCTGGATCAAACATTGCTGGATAGAATGCACTGTCGTTCCAACGGACAGCCATACTCGGGGTCCACAACCACTCTCGACGGAGGCAGCGATGAAGAAAGTGTCCCTGGCAATCCTGGTTTCCCTTTCGGCACTGACGGGCGCGGCGTACGCGCAGCAGGACCAAGGGGTGACGATGAGCACCGATCCGGCGAAGGCCGCCGACGTCGAACAGCGCGCGCAGGAAATGCAATCGAAGCAGCAGGCAATGGAAAGCGCGCCGCCGCCTGCGCCGATGAAGCATCACAAGGGCTCGACGCATCATAAGAAGCAGGCTGAGCCGGCGCAGTAAGCTGCCGCAGCAGGTCCTCGCAGTTTAGGCTCTATGCGCCGCCGCGCGCGGCCACTGCGCGATGGCCGGCGTGTCGCGCCCGCGGTCGTCGCTCGATGCCAAAGTTCGATCCGAAGCCGAAGCCGTCCCGCACGGCTTCGGCTTTTTCATTGCCGCCGCACGCTTTCCGTGAGCGGCGCGGCGGCAGCGCAGCGCATGTCGCCGGATGCGCGCTGACGGTATGCTACAGTCGCGCACCGAAGAACCCACCCAACCCGTGCGCACCCTGGTGCGGAGGACAGAATGAGCAACATCCAGCTGGACATCGAATGGACTGAAGCAGCATCCCGCAAAATCGAAAAACTCATGCCGCGCGGCAGTCAGGATGCGTTCCTTGCGCTGCCGCCCGTCGAATGTCTGCCGATGGAAGGGGATGTGCTGTTTCTCGGACCGGCCGGCAAGCAGCAGCCGTTCATCGTCGCGGAACGTCAGTACCATCACGACGGCGACGCAGACTGGACCATCATCCTGATCCTCGACGTGCCGCATTCCACGCATTGATCGCATGACGCCTCATGCGCGCCGCGTCGGAAGATAGTATGGACCGCATGAAGGCCGCGCGACCACGCACGAAGCGCGCGAAAACGAAATGCGCATAGAGAAGCCCCAGCCACCTACGGTGCTTCCAACGCCAGCATGCTCGAGCCCGGCGATGGCATTGCCGGGCTTTTCTCGATCTGCTTCGCTCGCTGCTCCTTCGCTTCAGGCGATCTTCGACACGATGCGCAGCTCCGCGTACTCGATCCAGTCCGCCGACGCCTTCCTGTACGCCTCGATATGCGCGGATTTCGCGTGCGCAGCGAGTGCCTCTTCGCTTTCCCATCGTTCGAAGAAGACGAAGCGGCGCGGCTCGCGCAGATCGCGGTGCAAGTCGTATTGCAACGCGCCGCGTTCCTTGCGTGTCGGCCCGACGATCCCTTCGAGCGCCTTGCGCAACTGCTCCTCGTGCCCCGGCTTCGCCACCGAGATCGCCACCACCGCGATTTCCGACATGCTGGACTCCATTTTTGAGAAATCAGCAGCATAACGCTGCTGCCATAAGTGCACCGTTTGTCCGCGCCAACATCAAGACGAAACCGCACGGACTCTCACTCTGTCTGTGATTACCCGAACATTCATTACGCATGCGAACTGCTAGACTGATTCGACGAACTGGACTGCACCTGAGCTGCACAACTGAGCGGAGTCGCGTGTGACGGGCATTGATCTGACTGCCTTTAGGCCCGACCTCCATTGCGCTGAAGTTGCGCATGCCTGCCGCGGACAAGTCGCCTCGTCCGGGCGCGCGCCGCACGCTGCATAGGACAAATCTGCCGTCATGCCAAACGTCGACGATACGACGCTCCCTGGCCTCCTGCAGCATATGGTGCAGGACGAAGCCGGATGGGCCGCGCCGTGGCGAACCATTACGCTGCGCAGCGTCTTTCAGCCGGTCGTCTCGGTGACGCATCAGCGCGTGGTCGGCTATGAAGCGCTGCTGCGCGCCTTCGATCCCGTGGGCCACCCGATCTCACCCGCCGTGCTGTTCTCGGGCACCCGCTCGACGGCCGATGCGCGCGCGCTCGACCGGCTCGCGCGCTGCCTGCATGTCGCGAACTTCATGGCGCAAGGCATCGAGACGGGCTGGCTGTTCCTCAACACGCGTCCCCAGGTGTTCGAGACGGGCTGGCCGCAGCGCCCGTTCATCGATGAACTGTCCGAGCATTTCGGACTGCCGCAGGAACGCATTGTGATCGAAGTGCTCGAGCAGCCCGCCGATGACGAGTCCGCTGTCGCGAGCATGCTCGCGGCATCGCAGCCGCGCGAGTTCCTGATCGCGATCGACGACTTCGGCACGGGCTTTTCGAACTTCGATCGCGTGTGGCGCTTCAGGCCGGACATCGTGAAGCTGGATCGCTCGCTGGTCGCGCGCGCCGGCCGCCAGGACAACGACAATTCGCTGATCGGCCATCTGATCAACATGCTGCATCAATCGGGCACGCTGGTGCTGGCCGAGGGCGTCGAGACGGAAGACGAACTGATGACGCTGATGCAGGCCGACGTCGATTTCGTCCAGGGTTACTGGTTTGGGCATCCGAAAGCGTCGATTCAGGCGTCGAAAGCGCGCGTGCCCGACCTGATCGATGAGATGTGGCAGCGCTTCGAGAGCTTCGAGCGCACGCACTCGCGCTATCAGCGCCCGGGCTTCGAGGGCTTCACGGAAGCGGTACTTGCGGGCGCGAACGTGTACATCCAGACGGGCGATCTCGCGCAGGCCGCGCACCCCGTTTTTCTCGTGCCCGATGCGCGCCGCGTGTTCGTGCTGAGCGAGCGCGGCGAACAGCTGGAGCCGTCGATCGCCGCTTGCGGCACGCCGCCTCCGCCGGCGCGGCTTGCGCCTCTCGTGCCCGACACGCGCAACAACTGGTCGCGGCGCGCCTACTTCAAGCACGCGCTCGCAGCCCCGGGACGCGTCGCGATGATGGGGCCGCACTGCTCGCTGATGGATGGCCGGGATTGCTACACGGCCGCCGTGACCGTCGAGCGTGGCGGCGTCACGCGCGTATTCTGCGTCGACTTTCTGCCCGAGCTGCGCAACGCGAGTCCTGTCTGAAGGATTGGCCGGTTCCGCGCGGTTTCAACGGCGAGATTCGCCGCGAGTGACTCGCGCGCTGCGGGCCATGCGCTGCTCCCGGGCTCACTGCTCCCGGGCTACTCCTGCACGATGCGCCGCCTTGCGACCTTCACATCGCTGCGCTTCGCCTTGCTCTCCAGCCGGCGCTCCTTCGATGCGCGCGTCGGCCGCGTCGCGACGCGCGCCTTGCGAGTGACGCTCACGCTGTCGATCAGCGCATCGAGCCGCGCGAGCGCCGCCGCGCGGTTCATTTCCTGGGTCCGGTATTCCTGTGCCTTGATGATGACGACGCCATCGCGCGTCAACCGATGATCCTGCAACGCAAGCAGACGCATCTTCAGCACGTCGGGCAGCGACGACGCGCGCACGTCGAAGCGCAGATGGATCGCGCTCGACACCTTGTTGACGTTCTGCCCGCCCGCGCCCTGCGCGCGCACGGCCGTCAGTTCGATTTCGTTCGGCGGAATCGGATAGCGTGAAGTCATGTCAAATGATCGGACGATGCAAAATAAGTGTACCGGCTATGCTTTATCGTGTACCGGCTATGCTGTGTCCAGACGAAACCGCATGCGCCGCGCGGCATGCACGCTCGCCGTACGCGCGACGCATTTGCTGCAATTCGCCGATCTCGCCGATACTGACATCTTTAACTCAAAGGCCAATCATCGTGATGAAGATGCGCCCCGCGCAGGTGCTGGAACTGGTGGTCAACCTGCTGTTGCCCTGGGTCACGTATCGCCTTGCGCAGCCGTATTGGGGCGAGACGGGTGGCCTCATCGCATCCGCTGTGCCGCCCGTCATCTGGAGCGTCGTCGAACTCGTGCGCTTTCGGCGCGTCGATGCGCTTGCCCTGATGGTGCTGCTCGGCATCGTGCTGTCGATCGGCGCGATGATGCTCGGCGGCGATTCGCGCGTGCTGCTGATGCGCGAATCGCTGGTGTCGGGCGCGATCGGCACCGCGTTCCTGTTGTCGCTGCTGCTGCGCCGGCCCATCATCTTCTACCTGACGCGCGCCTTCGTGGCCCGCGAGATGACCAACGGCGCCGCGCACGTCGACATGCTGTGGCGCGAGCAGCCCGCTTTCGCTCGCGCGCTGCGGGTGCTGACGACCACATGGGGCGTCGGCCTCATCAGCGAAACCGCGCTGCGCATCTGGATGGCGTGGCACTGGCCGATCGAGCGGGTGCTGGTGGTGTCGCCCGTCGTCGGCTATGGGATCTTCGGTGGCCTGATGGTCTGGACGTTCTGGTATCGGCGCACGATGCGCGACCTTGCCGGACAGGCGCCGGAATCCGAAGCGCAACCGCAGCGCGGGACGGCCGCGAACTGAGCGGCTTCTTCGGTTGATTCGAGGCTTCGTCGTCTGCCTCGCCGCTTCCTCGGTCGATTCGAGGCTTCCTCGTTTGCCCGCCGCTTCCCGTCTGTCTCGCCGCTTCCCGTCTGTCTCGCCGCTTCCTCGTTCGCCTCGCCGCTTCCTCGGTCGATTCGAGGCTTCCTCGTCTGCCCGCCGTTTCCCGTCTGCTTCGCCGCGTCCTCGTCTGCCTCGTCGCTTCCCGTCTGTCTCGCCGCTTCCTCGTTCGCCTCGCCGCTTCCCGTTTGCCTCGCCGCTTCCCGTTTGCCTCGCCGCTTCCCGTTTGCCTCGCCGCGTCCTCGTCTGCCTCGCCGCTTCCCCGTCTTCCTCGCGGCTTCCCCGTCTGCCTCGCCGCTTCCCGTCTGCTTCACGCCTTCATCGTATCCTTCGCACCTTCCTCGTTTCGAACCGAATCAGCAAGCCCCCTCTCGCGCCGCTTCGGCGATCCGCGCGGCGAGCCCTGAATCGCGCTGCGTCGGCGTCGCGATCGCGCGCATCAGCACTGCCCGCGAGCCGATCACTTCGACGCGCTCGCGCGCTCGCGTGATCGCCGTATAGACGAGCTCCCGCGATAGCACGCGGCTGAACGTCGAAGGCAGCATCAGCACCGCGTGCTCGAACTCCGATCCCTGCGACTTGTGAACCGTCAGCGCAAACGCGGTATCGTGCGGTGGCAGCGCAGCGGGCGACACCGCGCGCAAGCCGCCGTCCGCGCCACGGAAGTACACGCGCAGCGAGCCATCCGCGCCCGGCAGCGCGATGCCGATATCGCCGTTGAAGAGACCCAGCGCATAGTCGTTGCGCGTGACCATGATGGGACGGCCCGCGAACCACTGCGCGCCCGCCGTCAGCGGCACGCGCGCGGCGCGGCGTACCTGCGTCGCCATCGCCGCATTCATCTGATCGACGCCGCGCCCCCCGAGACGCGTCGCGCACAAAATGCGAAAGCGGTTGAGCGCGTCGAACAGTGCAAGCGGCTGCGGCGCCGTGCCGGATGCCCCTTCGCCGAGGGTCGCGGCGAGCGCGTCGGCATATGGCGCAAAACCGGCGGCAAGCCGCTGGATCGTGCGCTCCGATGGCGCTGCGTCCGTGTCCACGTGGAATGCCGCCGCGCAATGCTCAACGGGATCGGTCTCCAGCACGTCGAGCGCGGCCTGCGCGTCGCCGCGCCGGATCGCGACAGACAGCCGGCCGATCGCCGACTCCAGCCCGAAGCGATAGTTGCGCTCCAGCCAGACGACGCAATCGGCCAGCGGCGCAGGCCGCGATTGCGCGTCACTCATTGCGTCCGACGGCACGCCGAACAGATCGTCGACGAACGGCGGCGCATCGTTTGGCGAAGTATCGCGGCCGGCGGCCGGCAACGCTGCGCGCAGCCGGCTTTCGCCGATGTCCAGCGCTACCGCGATCCCGCTTACACCTTCATCGCTGAACGCCGGCTGCGCGCTCAGCTCAGCGAACACGGCGCCTGCTTCGACGGCCGCCAGCTGATCCTTGTCGCCGAGCATTACGAGATGCGTCTCGTGTGCGAGCGCGTCGAATAAATGCGTCGCCATCGCGACGTCGATCATCGATGCCTCGTCGATCACGATCACGTCATACGGCAGCGGGTTGTCGCGATGATGCCTGAAGCGCCCGTCGGGTCCCGTACCCAGCAAGCGATGCAGCGTGAAGGACGTTTGCGGCAGACGCACGGCAAGCTCCGGCGGCAGCGAGCCCGCGCGCGCGAGCAGCGCTTCCTGCATGCGTTGAGCGGCCTTGCCCGTCGGCGCGGCGAGCGCGATGCGCAGATCGGCTCGCGCATCCAGCAGACACGCGAGCACGCCGACGACAGTTGTAGTCTTGCCGGTGCCCGGCCCGCCGCTGACGATCGTGAGCCGCCCGGACAGCGCCATTACGGCGGCCACGCGCTGCCAGTCGATCTCGTCGTCCCGAGGCTCTCCGAAATAACGCAGCAGTCTTTCGCGCAACGCGTGCGGCGATGCGCTGCGCGACACAAAATCCGCTTGTTGCCCTTCGCCGCGCGACGCGTGCGCATGGCCGACGAGCGACCGCGCAAGCCGCCGCTCGTAATCGTAGTAACGCGCGAGATAAAGCCGCCCTTGCCCATCGACGACGAGTGGCCGCAACGCCTGCGCCGTCTCCTTGCCGTCGCTTGCGACACCGCTTGCGAGCAGCGCGGCGCGCACATCGTCGGCGTGCGCATCGTAGCGCTGCGCGAGTTCGTCGAGCGACATGCAGACGTGCCCCTCCGACGTCGCCCGGCTCACGGCGAATGCCGCGCGCGCGGCCCAGCGCACGCCGTCCGCAGGCGCGCGACCGCGCTGCGCGAGCGCGCTCACCCGCCGCGCAAAACCTTCGGCGAGCGCCGTGCTGAAATCCGCCGGCGCGGGCACGTTCACTTCGACGTCGGGCAATGGCTGATCGAATGTGCTCATGCCGCGCCTCCATCCATCAATGCGTCGAGCGCGGCGACGAGCGCGTAGTCGGGCCGTCGCGCATGCACGCCCGCCGAGCGGTCCGCGTCGCGCCACGCCGGACGCACGCCGCGCACGAACAGATACAGATAGCCGCCGATATGCTTGCCGTACTCATAGTCCGCAAGCCGCACGCGCAAATAACGATGCAGCGCGACGACATAAAGCAGCGCTTGCAGGTGATAGGCGTGACTCGTCATCGCTTCGTCGAGCGGCGCGGCGGCGTAGTCTTCGCGCGTATCGCCGAGATGGTTCGACTTCCAGTCGATCACCCAGTAGCGCCCCTGATGCTCGACGATCATGTCGATGAACCCCTTCACGTAGCCGCGCAGCATGCCGGGCTCCAGCGCGACATCGGGAAAGCCATGCCCGGCGAGCAGCGCGCGCAGCGCCGGAAAATCCAGCGATGCCGCCGAAAACAGAAATTCCAGCTCGTTGAGCCGGCGCTTCGGATCGAGTTCCGCGAGCGTCATGCCCGGCACGAGTTCCGCGCTCACGACGTCACCGAGCAGACGATGCATCATCGCGGGCAGCCGTTGCGCGAGTTCGGGCGTGGCGGGCGCGGGCCGCTCATGCAGCGCGCGTTCGATCGCATGCGCCCATGTGCTGCGGTCGGAGAAATCTGCGAGCTCGAACATGCGGTGCAGACATTCGCCCGCCGCCGCGCCGCGCGGGAACGCGAGGATATCGTCGGGCGCGAGTTCGACGGGAGCAGGTGCGGCATCGAATGCGCTTGCGTGCAGCGGCGCCGGAACGTCGGCCAGTTCGTCGTGATCGGGACGCGCCTCGTCGCTCGCCGCCGTCGCTTCTTCGGCGCGCGAACCGGCCGCGATCAGCGAGCTGAAACTCGCCATGCGCCACGCGTCGCGCAGCGTGCGCCGGCTCGTGCGCGCGCGCATCAGCGCTGTTCCGTCGGCGATGCTTTCCAGCGGCACGCGGCGCCCGACGGCGGGCAGCGCGCCGACGGCCACAGGCCCGCCCGCGAGCGCCTGCCAATGCTGATAGATCGCGCTTTCGTCGAGTGGCTTCGCCAGCCATTCGTCGAAGTCGCGTCCGCTGCCCGCGACGAGCCAGTTCAACACGCCGCGCGCCGATTCCCTCGTCGAGTTGTGCGACAGATACGTGCCCGCCACCAGGTAGCAGCGATACACGGCGCGCGTCAACGCGACATAGACGAGGCGCGCGCGCTCGGCCGCCTGCTCGCGCGAGGCCTGGCGGCTCGCGTAGTCCTTCTGCTCGTCGTCGCAGCCGTAGTGAAGCACGGCCGCGCCGTCGTCGTCGTGATATTCGCGCGCGTCGGGCAAGCCCGACGACGACGGCTCGCGCATGCCGCCGTCGTTGAGAAACGGACAGAACACAACCGCGTATTCGAGACCCTTCGACTTGTGCACGGTGACGATCTGCACGAGATTGCGGTCCGACTCGAGCCGCAATTGCGCCTCTTCGCCGCCCCCTGCGCCGCCAGCACGTTGGGCGGCCAGCCAGCGCAGCGTCGGCGCGATGCCCGGCTTCGTCGCGGCGCGCGCCTGCACGAGTTCGGCGAGATGGTTGACGTTGGTGAGCCGCCGCTCGCCTTCCACACCCGCGACGAGTCGCTGCGCGACGTTCAGTTCGCGTATCAGCGTGCGCCACATTACAGCGAAGCCGCGCTCGTGCCACAACATCCGGTAGCGCGAAAAGCGCTCGACCCAGCTCATCGCATCGACGGATTGCGCGGCATCGGCCGATGACGACGCGCCGTCGTCGATGTGCTCGAGCCGCCACAGCGAAGCGGCGTCGAGCCCGAACCAGTCCGTCGCGAGCGCGGCGCGCAGGCGGCGCAAGTCGCCGGGCGTATCGACGGCGGCCAGCACGCGTTCGATCTGCTCGGCGTCGAGCGATTCGAACACGGATGCCTGCGCCAGTTCGACGCTGCCCACGCCCCACGCGGACAGCTCGCGCTTGATCAGACTGCCCTGCTTGTGGGTCTGCACGAGCACCGCGATATTGCCGGGCGCGAGCGGCTTGTCGCCGATCGTCACGCTGCCGTCGCGCGCACCGCGCAACAGACGCACGATCTCCGCAGCGCACGCCTCGCTCGCCGCGCGCTGCGCGTCGCGCCTGGTTCGCGCCGCGTCGCCGGACGGCAGCATCCAGACGCGGAAGTCGCCGTCATCGGGTCCGGCTCGATCGACGAACGGCGGCCGCTGACGCTCGCCCGCGCGCACCGGGTGATAGTCGAGCCCTTCGAGAACGAACGCCTGAGGGTTCGCTTCGAAGAAGCGATTGCACGCGTCGACGATGGGCGCCGTCGAACGCTGGTTGACGGCGAGCGTATAGCGCGCCGATGCCTTGGCGCGCGCCGCGAGATACGTATGCAGATCGGCCGCGCGAAAACTGTAGATCGCCTGCTTCGGATCGCCAACGAGAAAGAGCGGTCCAGCCGGCGCAAAGATGCGGTTGAAGATCGCGAACTGCAATGGGTCGGTATCCTGGAACTCGTCGATCAACGCAGCGGGATAGCGCGCGCGCAACGCGTCCGCGAGCCACACGTGCGTGGCAAGCGCTCGATGCAGGTTCGACAGCAGATCGTCGAAGGACACGACCCGCCGCGTGCGCTTTCGCGCCGCCAGTTCATGCGGCGCATAGTCGAGCCATTTCTGCACGAGGCGAAGCCAGCGCGCGTGCTGCGCCGCTTCGGCTGCGACGGCGGCGGTCGAGAGTTCGTCGGCGGCGGCGAAGAACGGATGCGCTGGTGGCTCGAAATCCTTCTTCGTGCCCTTCGTCAGCGCGCTGGCCGTCAGCTTCAGTGCGGCTTTCGGCGGCGCGGCGTGACAGTCGTCCTGCGCGAAGTAGTCGTTCCACGCGGCAATCGCGGCGGCAATGGCGTCGGGCTTGTGCGACGTCTGTTTCAGACGCGCCTGCGTCTCGTCGAGCAAACGCATGACGTTGTCACGTTCGTCGCGCCACATTGCCCACGCTGCATCGAAGCGCTCGCGCGCGTCATCCGACGCGTCCGTCTCCGGCTCGTCGATATCGTCTGTCTGGCCCCAGCGCAGTTGCGCGAGCGGCTTCTTCAGACGCCGCGCAAGCTGTTCATCGAGCGACGCGGGGCCTGCGCGCCGTTCGACCAGCCAGGCCGCGAACGAAGGATGCGCCGCGGCAACGGGTTCGACCTGCTCGCGCCAGAAATCGGCGGCAAGCTCGAAACGCAACGCGGCGTCATCGGCTTCCATCTCGAACGCGAACGGCATCGCGGCGGCAAACGGCGCTTCCTGCAATGCGCGCTGGCAGAACGCGTGAATCGTGTGAATCGCGGCCTGATCGAAGGTGCGCAGCGCGCGGCGCACCACCTTTGCGGCCGCTTCGAGATCGACGCCGCGCGCTTCGGAAAGCGTCGTTTCGAAAAGCCGCGCGATGAACGGATCGCCGCCATCGTCGCCCGTTTCGATCGCGCGCTGCACTTCGGCGAGACGGCCCCGAATACGCTCATGCAGTTCCGCCGTTGCCGCCTTCGTAAAGGTCACGACGAGGATCTGATCGGCGCTCAGCTTCTTCTCCAGCAACAGCCGAACGTAGAGCGCGCAAATGTTCCATGTCTTACCCGTGCCCGCCGACGCCTCGATCTGGTTGACGCCATCCAGATCGCAGGCGAACACATCGAGTTCCTGCGCGGCGGGTGCATGCATCCACGCTGCGCCGCTCATGATGCGCTCCTCAGATGCGCGACCAGCGGCTTGAAGACAAGCGACGCCAGCGTGCCGAACGGTTCGTCGAGCGTCAGCGGCGTGCCTCGGAACGCGATGCGCAACGCGGCATCGTCGGATTCGGCGCGCACGCGGTCGCTTGCCCACGCGTTCTGCGCGACGGAGTCGCTGTCGCTGATCTTCGCCCACGCGCTCTTCGGAAAGAAGCGCAGCGGAAACGCGCGCCCTGCCCGGTATAGCGCGGCAAGCGGCGCAAGCTGATCGAGCGGCTTTTCGACGGGCGCGAGTTCGAACGACTCGCCGCTCGCGTGCCACACGGTACGCCGCGGGCCGTCGGGCAACGCCGCGCAATAGACGAGATGAGAGAGCCACGCGGCCAGATAGTCGCGTGCGCTGGGTCTTGCGTATCGGAAAATGACTTGCCCCGTTTCAGTCAACAGATTGAGTGTGCCTTGCAGTTGCAGCGGGCCTTCCGAGCGCTCGCGCAGCGGCGCGTCGAATGCGCCGAAGAGCGCGACGCCGCCCGTATCGGGCCAGCGCGCGTCGATGTCGAGCGCGAAAGGCAAGCGCGTGACACCCGACGCCACTTCGCGCCGCACGCGCTCGGCGAGCCCCCGCAACGCCGACAGTTCGCGCGCGCGCCACACGGCGCCCGTCGCGCCGCCAGGCAGTTCGGGACTCGCTTCCGCGACCCGGCGCACGCGCGCCAATGCATCGTCGCCGGGACTCGCGTCGAGCAGCGCGGGCAACAACCGTTCGGCGAGCGCATCGCGACCCGCGAAGTCGAGTTCGAACGGCTCCATGTCGAGCAGTTCGCCTTGCGCATCGGAGAGCACGATGCCAAGCCGGTCGCGCAACAACGCGCGCGCCGGATGCCGCCAGAAACGCCTGAAGTCGTCGAACGCAACTGGCTGGTTGCGTTCGTCCGGCTCGGCGGGCAACGGCGCGGCGAAGAACGGCGGCGTCGTGTCGCGCGCTGGCGCAGCCAGCAACGCGGCCAGTTCCGCGCGGTCCGGGTCGTACGTGAACAGGCCGCTCTTTCCATTGTTCTTTGCATCGAAGTACTCGGACGCGAACGGCTGCAACGGATGATCGACGATAAACGCACGGCGCGCCGCGTCGAGTTCGGCGGGCGACGCATCCTCGTCGCACGACACGCGCGCGAGGTGATCGAGCAGTTCATCGACGAGCGCGGCGGGCGGCAACGGCGCGTTGTCACGGATGCTTCGCCCCGTGTAGGCGATCAGCAGCCGATCTTGGGCGGCAAGCAGCAGATCGAGAAACAGATTGCGCTCGTCATCGCGGCGCTGCCGGTCGCCCGCCTTGCCGAACTCGGCCATCAGGTCGAACTCGTCGGCGCGCGCGAGACTCGGCAACACGCCGTCGTCCATGCCCAGCATGCAGACGATCCTGAACGGCAAGCCACGCAGACTCGTCAACGACGAGAACGTCACGCTGCCCCAAGGCACGCCGCCGCGCGCCGGATCGTCGAGCGCTTCGGACAGCGCCGTTCGCACGACGGCCGCCGGCAGCGCGATATCGCCGCCGCCCGCGCGCATCGCTTCGCTCATCTTGTCGATTGCGTCGCGCACTGTCGCCAGCGTGTCCGCAAAGTCGACGCCGCCATCGAAGCAGCGGCCGAGCACTTCGAGCAGAAGCTGCGTCCATTCGGCGGGCGTCAGGTCATCGGTGCAACGGCGCGCGAACGCGTCGACGTCGTCGACGAAGCTCGCGAGGCGCCCGAGCAGTTCCGCATCGGAGCCATCCGCGCCTTCGACGGGCAGCCACGCATCCACCGGCTCGCCGCCTTCAGGCATCGCGTAGCCGAGAAAGAGCCGCGTGAGCGCGTCGGCGAATGTGTGGCGCGCGATGGGAACGGCGCTGTCGGCGGGCGTGACGGGCGCGAGGCCGCGCCGCGCGCCTGCTGCCGCGAGCCATTCCTGGATGTCTTCGAGCGCCGCCGCATCGATGCCGTAGCGCGCGGCAATCGCATCGACGCGCAGCCATTCGATCAGCTCCGGCGCGCCGACATTGCGTTCGGGCAACGCGAGCCAGTCGAGCAGCACGCGCGCAACGGGGTTCGCCTGCGAAGGCGGCAAGCCCGTGACGCGATACGGAATGCGGCGTGTATCTCCCGTGGGCGCCGTGCCGAACACGGCATCGATCAGCGGCCCGGCCGCGTCGAGATCGGGGAACGTAACGAGCACGTCCGAAGGCTGCAGATCGTCGAACTCGCCGAACCAGCTGAGCAGCCGGTCGTGCAGCACCTCGAGCTGTCGCGCGAGGCTATGGCACACATGCACTTCGATGCCGCGCTCCTGCGGCTTCGGGTCGAGATCGCGCTCGCTGCGCAGATCGAGCATCCCGTTCTGCACGGCGGCGAGCCACGTGGGCGCGGCGTTTTCCGCGAAGTACGAAGCCTCGCCCGATGCCGCACTCTCGGTCAGTTCATGCAGCATGTGCAGTTGCGCCTGCGTCTGCCGCCCCCATTCCGCGAGCAGCGGATGACCAACCTCCTGATAGTCGAGCTGGCCCGCGACGTCGAGCGCCTGCACGCGACCTTCACTGACGATATCGAACCAGAACTCGCGACATGGATTCATCGCGTACAGGCGCACGTCGATCCAGCGCGACAGTTCGCGCAGCAACGCGATGTGCAGCGGCGGCATGGTCGGCAGCGCGAACACGCTGACGGACTCGGGCCAGTCGGCGTTCGCAATCGCTTCGAGATCAAGCGAGCGCACTTCGTCGAGGAAGCGATACGCGGGCGGCGTGGCGGCATCTGCGGAATGCGCGTCGCCCGCCACTTCGCCGAGCAGCGCGCGCCACAGCGCGGCCTGCCAGCGTTCGTCTTCGCGCGCCGCGCCGCTCGCGCCGACGAGGCGCGGGCCCGTATCGTCGGCGGCGCTGCTCGCGAAGATCGAGCCGCCCTTCTGCCATTGCAGCAGCCACTCGGGACGATAGGTCAGATAATGGTCGAGCACCGTCGCGACGCGGCGCGCAAGCTCGTAACGCATCGGCGCGTCGGCGGCATCGAGATAGCTGCGCAAGCGCGGCGACGCGTTCCAGGGCCGCGCTTCGTCCGCGTCGCCGAGCAAGCGATAGCAGCGCCACACGAGCCGGTCCGGCGCGAAGGGGGAGCGCGGCGGCACTTCGATCACGCCGCCGATCTGCGTCCACAGCCATTGCGCGAGATAGCCGAAGTCGATGTTCGCGCACACGCCCTGACGCGCGGCAATGTCCAGTTCGAGCCGCCGCCGCACGGCCGCGCTCGGCACGATCACAGGCTGCGCGGTCCATGGACTCGACGGCGCCTGAGCGAGTCCGTCGAGCAGCGCATCGACGAGCACATCGTACCGGTTCGAATAGAAAAGCTGGAGCATAAAGCCTGTACGAAGAAGCGGCGCCGCGCTCGCGCGGAGCCCGCATATGGAAGAGCCGACAGCATAACAAAGGCACTCGACGCAACGAAACCTGGCCATTCGGACGATGGTCCGGGCATGGGCAAATCAGTTAGACTCGACGGCAGTTCGGGCTCGGATGAAAGCCTTCAGGCACGTCCTCATCTGCTTTCGTCAACATACGGATACGAGACATCAGGCAGTCGATGCGCTATTCAGTCGAAATCAAAAAGTTTCTGTATAGCCAGTACTTCTACGGCGGCTTGCGCATTGCCGTCGGCATTTCGCTGCCGGCCGTTCTTTGCCTGATCGTCTTTCATAACCGGGAGCTCGGCTTCACGATCGCGACGGGCGCGCTCGGCGCATGTGTCGTCGACATGCCCGGTCCGCTCAAGTACAAGCACAACGAGATGCTCGCGTGCAGCGTGATCGGCTTTCTTGCCGCGCTGGCCACGGGGCTCGCCACCGTCAGTTCGATCGCGCTGTGGTGCACCGTCGTGCCGCTCACGTTCGTGTTGTCGCTGATCGTCGTCTACGGCAACCGCTGGCCGCAGATCAGCTTCGCGACGCTCTTCATGATGATCATGACGCTCGAAGAGCATTTCACGCCGTTGCAGGCGCTCGTCAACGCGTCGTGGATACTCGTGGGCGGTCTGTGGTTCACGTACTGGTCGACGCTCGTGAGCCACTGGATGTTGTACCGGATCGAGCAACAGGCGCTCGCCGAAAGCGTGTTCGCGCTCGCCGACTATCTGCTCGCGCGCGCGAACTTCTACGATCTCGACAACGACCTCGACGAGTGCTATCGCAATCTCGTCGCGAAGCAGATCGATGCCGTCGCGATGCAGGATGCCGCGCGCGATATCGTGCTGCGCAATCTGCCCAAGCTCAGGAGCGGTCGGCTCGAGCCGCGCCGCGCGACGCTCTTCAATCTGTTCATCCATATCGTCGATTTGCACGAGCAGTTCGTCGGCGCACATACCGACTACCCGCTCGTGCGCAACACCTTCGGCGGCTCGGACCTGCTGATCTTCTATCGCGATCTGATCCGCAAGGCCGCGTCCGATCTCGAGGACATCGGCCTCGCCGTGCTGCAGAACGAGCCGCCGCGCGCGCGGATCAGCGTAAAGGCAGAACTGCGCGCGATCGAATATGAAATCGAGCTGATGCGCAAGCAGGATCTGCCCGCGAAAAACCCGGAGGCCTATTCGGCCGTTTCCGCTACGTTCCGGCGCATCTGGAGTGCGACGCGTCTGATCGACAAGATGCGCAAGAACCTCGCGAACGAGGAGAGCGCGAAGGAAACCGAACTGCGCATCGACCAGGCGCTCACGCGTTTCGTGTCGAGCCGGCGCGTGCCGTTCGGCTCGATCTTCTCGAATCTCACGATGGCTTCGCCCAGCTTCCGGCATGCGCTGCGCGTGACGATCGCCGTGGCTATCGGCTTCTGGCTCGGGCGCCTTTTGCCGCTAACGAACGCGTACTGGATCGTGATGACGACAGTCATCATCCTGAAGCCGGGTTACTCGCTCACCAAGCAGCGCAACGGGCAGCGTATCGTCGGCACGCTGATCGGCTGCGCGGCGAGCATCGCGCTCATCTTCAGCGTGAAGGAGCCGCATATCCTGCTCGTCGTGATGTTCGCTTCGATGGTGATGAGCTATAGCCTGCTGCTCTTCAACTACACGGCGAGCGTCGTATTTACGTCGTCATATGTGCTGCTGATGTTCCATCTGCTCGCGCCGGGCAGCCTGCATATCATCGGCGAGCGGGCGATCGATACCGTCGTCGGTTGCGCGATCGCGATCGCGGCAAGCCATCTGTTCCCGTACTGGGAATACCGGCTGATGGGCAAGCTCGTCAACAACATGATCGCGGCGATGCGCAACTATCTGGAAGCGAGCTGGTGGTGGAGCGGCAAGCCGGCCGCCGCCGTCGCCGCGCCCGTCGCGCTGACGGAAGCGGCAGCGCTCGCGCCCGCCGTGGCGATGGCGGAAGTCGCGGCGGGTAATGTGCCGATGAATGGTGCGCCGGTGAATGCGGCCCAAGCCGATGCGAGATCGACGGCAGCGACGGCTCGATCGTCCATGCCGACGCCCGACGCGGGAAGCAACGCCGCATCGGTGAGCGCGACATCGACGACAGCAGCGAAAACATCAGCGCCGACGCCTGCGGCCGCAGCGGCAGCGAGCGCGCTCGATCGCGACTATCGTTATCGGCTTGCGCGCAAGAACGTGCACGTCGCGTTCGCCAATCTCGGCCAGGCGTTCCAGCGCATGATGCTCGAGCCCAAGTCCGCGCAGAAGTTCGTGCCGGAACTGAACGATCTGCTCGTGCGCTCACACGTGCTCGCATCGCAGATCACGGCGGCGGCGCCGTTGCTGCGCACGTCGTCGCAGCAGATGGGCGGTCCGTCGCATCAGCCGCTGCAACGCGCGCTGACAGCGATCCGCGACAACCTCGCGCAAGCGGAAGAAGGCAGCGCGACGCCCGCCGATCAGGCCGACATCTCGAAGCAGTTGACGCGTGAACTCGATACGATGGTCGTCGAAGCGGAGCGCGCGCCCGACTATTCGGCCGATGCCGTGCATGAACTGAAGCTGCTCGCGCATCAGTGCAAGCAAATGCTGGCGGCGTCGTTTCTGATCCGCAAGGACGCGAGCTTGATCCGGCTGCCGGAGAACTGACGCAGGGTTTGCGTCGCCTATTGCGTGACTGTTTGCGTCGCTTATTGCGTGACGGGTTGCGACAAGGGCTGCCCCCCGGGTCGCACAACCCTTTACTGCGATGCGCCCTTGGCGGCATCCACGGCAGACGCCGCTGCCGATAGCGCCGTCGACGAACTGGAAGGATTTTCGCGCTCGTACTTGTGCTTTTCGGAGATCGCGTTGTAAAGGATCGTCGCGATCACGAGCAACACGACGACAACGATGAACACGGCGATGCCAAGCGTCGAGTTTTTCTTGCGCGGATCGTTCATGAGTCTGGCTCTGCTTGCTGATTGATTCGACAAAGCGGGCATTCTACGACGAAGCACCTTGCGCGCGGCTTGCGGTCCGCCGCGCACATCCGCTGCGCCCCTGACGCATACGCAAGCGCAATGCCCGATGAATCAGCGCCCTTCCGCGACCACGGCGGCACGCACGGGCAGCGCCGTCGAATACTTGATCTGCTCCATCGCGAAGCTGGAACTGACGTCGTAGAGTGGCACCGCGCGGATCAGTTGCTTGTAGACGCGATCATAGTCGTCGATATCCGAGACCACGACGCGCAGCAGATAGTCGGTCTCGCCGCTCATCCGATAGACCTCGACCACTTCGGGGATATCCTGCACCGCGCGCGTGAAGGTTTGCGCCCAGGCCTCGGTGTGCTGGTTCGTACGCACCGCGACGAACACTGTCGTACCGACCCCCAGCTTGCGTGGATCACACAGCGCAACCTGCGCGCGGATCACCCCCGCTTCCTTGAGTCGCTGCACCCGCTTCCAGCATGGCGTCTGGGACAGATTCACCCGCGCCGCGAGTTCCGCGATCGGCATCGTCGCATCCGCCTGGAGCAATTCGAGCAGCCGCCGATCAATGATGTCCATTCCCATCTTTGCACCCGGATAGAAAATTATTCTATTTCTCGTCAAAACGAGGGAATTATATGGAAACTCTTTCTCCACGCAAATCGGTATAAATGTGGGCAGTGGCGTTCTCTAAAAACAACATCCGCGGAGCCTTTCATGAACCACACAACCGGCTTGAGCACAGCCGACCGTTCGCCGACACAGGCCATGCCCGCATCTTTCTCTCGTGCGGCATCGTCTGATTGCGCGATCGCGCGCCTTTGCCAGGCCATCGATGCAGCCTTCGACACGTGCGACGACGCGCAAGATCCGTCGCTGCACGCAAGTTTTGCACGCGGCGTGCGCGCGGCCCTCGCGGAAGCCGCCGCCGACCCCGCGCTGCTCACCGACGCGCAGCGTGAAGGCGCAGCCAATGGTTATCGGCGGCATCTGCTCGCCGCCGATCCGCTCGGCCGCTACGCGATCGCCGCGATCGTCTGGATGCCCGGCCAGGCAAGCCCGATTCACGCACATCACACGTGGTGCGGATACGCGGTGATCGATGGCACGATGACGGAGACCGTCTACGAATGGAACCCGGCCAGCGAGTGCGCGACGCCGTTGCGCGAACACTCGCGCGAGCCGGGCGCAGTCTCGTTCACGCGCGCGGGACGCACGGGCATCCATCGCCTCGGCAACAGCAACAGCAGCGGCAAAGCCGCCGTATCGCTGCATATCTACGGCGTGCCCGGTGAACGGATCGCGAGCCACGTGAACGACATCGTGCGTATCGCCGATAGCGCGCAAGCGCTGCTCGCCTGAAGTCCGCGCGCTGCTTCTCCCGTTGAAAAGAAAGGCGTCACGCGTGACGCCTTTCCATTCTTTCCACCGAAAGCCCCGATTCCCCGCTCAAGTCTTCCCGCCGTCGCCCGCCGTCGGAATCTGCGGCGGCACGGCCGCCGATTGCCCCGTCGACGGCGGCGCCGGCCGCGGCTCATGCGACACGTCGCGTGCGGGCGGCATCGCGCTGGTCTGCCTCGATCTGAACGGCGTCGTCGTGCCCGTCGCGGATTCGCGCTCGCCAGCCGCATGCCGCACGGCTTCTTCGTTCATCATCGCCTCGCCTTCGGCATCGTCGCGCGACGAATGAATGCGCATCTGCGGCACGGGAATCTCGATACCCGCCTCGTCCATCTTGCGCTTGACGCGCAGATTGAATGCGCGCGCGACGCTCCATTGCTGCAGCGGACGCGTCTTGATCTGCCCTTTGACCACCATCCAGTTCGGATCGAAACGGTCCAGACCCCACACTTCGACGGGCCCGAGCATCTCGCGCCGGTAACGGAAATCGGCCATCAGATCCGCGCCGACCGCGCGTATCAGCTGCGTCACCTGATCGACGTCCGCTGAGAACGGCACGCGTACCTCGAACACCGCGTACGCAAAATCGCGCGACAGGTTTTTCACGATCTTGATCTGCGAAAACGGGATCGCGTGAATCGCGCCCTGACCGTCGCGCAGCCGCACCGTGCGGATCGACAGATACTCGACGGTGCCCGCATGGCCGCCGTCGATGTCGATCCAGTCGCCGACCGAAATCGTGTCCTCGATGATGATGAAAAGGCCCGTGATCAGATCGCTCACCAGCGACTGCGCGCCGAAGCCGATCGCGAGACCGATCACGCCCGCGCCCGCGAGCAGCGGCGTCACGTTGATGCCGAGATTGGCCGCCGTGACGATGCCCGCGATCGTCAGGATCGTTACGAACAGCACGTTGCGCACGAGCGGCAGCATCGTGCGCGCGCGCATGCTCGGGTTTTTCGACTTGTTGCGCGGACTGCTCGGATTGACGGCTTCCTGAATTGCCGTGTCGATCAGAATCCACACGAGCCACGACACGAACACCGTGATCAGGATCGCCGTCAGCGCGTGCGCGATGCCGCGCGCCGTCACGCTCTCCTCGACGATCTGCGCGAGCGATACGTCCCACAGACGCGACGCGAACTCGAAGTACGCGAGCCAGATGAAGAGCGTCAGCAACGTGCCGACGAAGCGCAACAGGCGCGTCAGATACGGCGAGCGCCGACGGCGGCGAGCGTTGCGCGGCCGGGTCACGCGCAGCACGATCGCCGACAGGAAAAACGCCAGCACGAGCAGCAGCGCCGTCACGACGGAAATCTGCAGCACGTTCTCGCCGCTGCCGATGCCGCCGATCGTCGCGATCACCGATGCTGTCGCGAGCACGAGCATCGGCACGTGCCACAGCGAAGCGAGCACGTCGAATGCGTCGGTGGCTGCCTTGTGGTCGTGCCGCTGTTCGTACGCACGGTTGCGGATCAGATGCGCGACGGGCCGGCGGAAAGCGAGCGCGAAGTACGCGGTCAGCGCGGCCGCCGTCATGTTCGATACCGTCGACACCAGCGCCGCCAGATTCGTGCCGAGTTCATGCGCGACGTCGTAGTTGACGGCAGCATCGCCGAGCGCGCTGCAGATGCCGATCGCGAACAGCAGCCGGCGCGCCTGTTCGATCAGCAGGCGCACGGCCGCGCGCCGGTGCCCGGAACCGAACAGCGAGAACATGATCAGGCAGATCGCCGAGAACACCGCGCCCGCGACGATTGCATACGCGATCACCATCGCGATCGTACGGCCCAATGAATTGGGCATCGCGCGCACGAACATCAGCGCGGCGACGAACGCGATGATCCACGGTCCGACGCGACGCAGCGCGAAGATCAGCAGATCGCGCGTGGTCGGATTGGCATCGAGCCGCACCACGATGCCGAAACGCTCATGCACCCTGCGCTGAACGTAGATGAGACCGGACGCGCACGCGCCCCAGCCGGCCAGCACCGCGAACATGTTCAGCAGCACCTGGCCGAAGTGCTCGCGCCCCTGACTCGTGACGATCGTGTAGATCTCGTTGGCCGCCGCGTTGAAGCGGCCGGACCAGTAGTCGAGCGGCGAGCGGCCCTGATGCACGTCCGATTCGAACGACGCGATGCCCGCCGCGATGGCACCGAGCAGCCCAGGGCTCGGCTGCGCGGTCGCAGCGGGCGCGACCTTTTTCGTCGCATCGCGCAGTTTCTTCAGTTGTGCGATGAGTGCGGTGCGCTGACGGTCGTTGTCGAGCGTCGTGATCACGCTGTCGAGCGATTTCGCCATCTCGGCCTGGCTCGCAGGCGACGGCGCCGACGCGGCATCCGCCGCCGAAGCACCCGACGCAGGCGCCGCCGTCGAAACCGTTGCACTGTTGATCAGGCTTTGCAGCGCGGGAATCATCGGCGTGCCGCTGGCCGCGCCCGCGGCGTGCGCAACGGCGGGCAGCATGACGCCAGCGCCCGCGAGCGCAAGCCATACGCAGACGGCATACACAAGCGAGCGCAAGCGAACGCAATCGCGCGTGAAATCGCGCACGAGGCCGAACAAGCGCTCACGCAACACAATATGGAAAATAAAGCAAAAGACGGCGTCAATCGCCAGAAGCCCGCCGCATAACGGCGCAGCCCGCGATTCACGCCGCGCGAGGCATGACTTCATGGCAATCCGTAACAGAACGGGAGAGACGCCAAGTTTAGCGGGTGTCGTCGAGGGAAACCTCCCCGATGCGTAACCGAATGTTAGTGCACTTGCGCGACGCCGTCAGACGCGCTCCGGCACGCTGCGTGCAGTTCGCGCGCGTGCCGGCCGATGCTTCGAAGCCCTCAGTACCCGACCGTCGCGAGCTGGTGAACGAAACGGCCTTGCTCCAGCTCGTCGACGAACGCGATCGCGTAGTCTTCCGCCGAGATGCTGCTGTTGCCCTGCGCGTCGACGATCAGCGAGCCCGCGCCCGTGCGGAATGTGCCCTTGCGCTCGCCCGGCGCGATCATCGCGGCGGGCGCGAAAAAGGTCCAGTCGAGGTCGCTGGCGCGCAGGATCGGGAGCACGTCGCGATGCGCGAGCGCGATCGCCTTGTACGCTTCCGGAAAGCCCTCGCTATCGACGAGCTGCTTGCCGGGCGCCACTTCCAGCGAGCCCGCGCCGCCTACCACGACGAGACGCCTGATACCCGCTTCGCGCGTGCCGTCGACCAGCGCGCGCGTCGCCTTGCCGATCGACGCGACGTCGTCCATCGGCGGCGCATACGCGCTCGCGATGACATCATGGCCGCGCGCCGCTGCCGCCACGCTTGCCGCATCCGTCACGTCGGCCTGCGCCGCCTTCAGGTTCGCGACATCCGTGGGCACGCGCGCCGGATTGCGCGAAAACGCCGTCACCTGATGCCCGCGACGCGCCGCCTCCGCCGCGATGCGCGAGCCGATCATGCCCGTTGCGCCGAACAGCGCGATCTTCAGTGTCTTGCTCATGTCGATAGTCCTTTCTTCAAATGTAACCTAGTTGATTACATATTTCGTTAAAAAAATCGGGGCGTGGCCCCTTGTTTGCAGCTTCCGGCTCGGTTCAGCCGTCCGCGGCTTTTCGCTTGCGTTCGCGCGAACGTTCCGCACGCACGACGTCGGCCGTCGCGTCCGCCAGCGTGCGCGACGCGAGCGACGCTTCGAGCGCCTGCTGCGCGTCGCCGATGATGCCCGTCAGCACCGTCTGGATGTTGCGGCCGACCATGCATGCCGGGTTCGGCGTCTCGCGATGCAGCGCGAACAGTTGCGCATCGTCGACGGCGCGATAGACGTCGAGCAGCGTAATGTCGCGCGGCTCGCGCGCAAGCAGCGCGCCGCCGCCCGCGCCCAGTTGCGACGTGGTGAGGCCCGCTTCGGCCAGCATCGCAAGCAGCCGGCGGATCAGCACGGGGTTCGTGTTCACGCTCCCCGCGATCATCTCCGACGACAACGGCACGCCCTGCTGCAGCGACAGCAACGCGAGCACATGAACCGCGAAGGCAAATCGGCTACTCGTATTCACAGCGGCAGATCATCCGATGCGCGTAACACGCGCGCACTTACACACCGTCCGATCGACGATATGCAATCATGATAGTTACATTTACGGGTCCCGGTCAAGGGCGGGCTTATTTGTCCATCTGTTTCTGCGCGTCGCTGCCGCCTTCGGTGGACGACGGCTGCGAGTTCGACGACGTTTCGCTCGACCATTGCTGGAGCTTGCGTCCCGCCGACTCGAGTCCGGCGCCCGTCGAGCTCATCGCCTTGGCGACGGCCGCGTTCGTCGCGCTGGCTGCGCCCTGGAAATTGGCTTGCGCCCGCGACGCGAGATCGCTCGGATCGAGCTTGATCGACGGGCCGGACGCGGCCGCGTCCAGATTCTGCTGCGCCGTCGCCTTCGCGGCATCGACCTGCTGGCCGACGTAGCTCGCCGCCTGATCGAGCTTCTGGCTGGCCTGCTGCCCGATATTGTTGAGGCCCGACGACGTCTGGCCTGCGGACGCATCGTTCTTCTGGCACGCAGCGAGGCCCGCGAGCAGCATGGCGGCGAACAGCGTCGAACGGACGAGCGGACGGCGTGAGATGGGTTTGATGGTTGTCATCGTTGTGTATGAGCCGCGTCTGGCGGCTTCGTGATGCGAAAACGCCTCAATGATACGCCGTCGCGTATCACCGGCTCCGTTCGCAACGGACCGTCAGGCGATCCTTCGCAATGTTGTCAAATGTGCTGGAGTAGACTGGCCGACGTTCGACGTATTCCCTCAACAACTGGAGGCATGCGATGGCAGCAAAGAAGATTCTGTTCCTCACGGGCGACTTCGCCGAGGATTACGAAACGATGGTGCCCTTTCAGGCGCTGAAGGCAGTCGGCCATACCGTCGATGCCGTCTGCCCCGGCAAGCGCGCAGGCGAGCGCGTGAAGACGGCGATCCACGACTTCGAGGGCGACCAGACATACTCCGAGAAGCCCGGCCACCAGTTCACGCTGAACGCCGCATTCGACGACATCGACGCGTTGCAATACGATGCGCTCGCGATCGCGGGCGGACGCGCGCCGGAATATCTGCGCCTCGACGCGAAAGTGATCGACCTCGTACGCCACTTCGCGCATAGCAACAAGCCGATCGCCGCGATCTGCCACGCCGCGCAGTTGCTGGCCGCCGCCGACGTGATTCGCGGCAGACGCATATCGGCCTATCCGGCGTGCGCGCCGGAAGTGAAACTGGCGGGCGGCGACTACGCGGACATCCCCATCGACGCGGCCGTCACCGATGCGAATTTCGTCACCGCGCCCGCGTGGCCCGCTCATCCGGAATGGCTACGGCAGTTCCTCGTCCTGCTCGGCACGCGGATCGAACTTTGACGCGTCCCGATGGCTGGGTTCGCACCCGGCCTGATTGCGCGGCGCGCTGCCGCTCACTGTCAGATTGAGACTTCTCCGATATCCCCCACCCGTAGCGCCCCCTAAAGTCGCAGGTTGACTTTAGAAGGGCTCTACCATGGATCTCACTAACTGGGTGATCATTCTCGCAGTCGCACTGCTCTCGCTGACGTTCTTCTGCTCGCGCGCGCCGGCCGGCTGGTCGATTGAAAACCGCGCGCGGCGCTTCACGGGCACGCGTTTGCTCGCACAGGCCGTGCTGTCATTCTGGGCCGCGCTGCTCGTCATCGTGCGTGGGCTGTTCGCGCTGGGCGCCGGGGCCCTCCACGTCGCACCCTCGTTCATTCTGGCGGGCGCGCTGTTCCTGATCGCTGCCAGCTGCTACTGGTCGATTCGCGGCAGCAAGCTGCTCAGGCCGCGTCGGCTGTTTTCGGCAACCTGACGCTCGCTTCCTGCGCGCTCCCGCCCCGCGCACCCGACGCTACCGGGCTTCGGCCCGCAGCGCCTGCGCGGCGCCCGGTAGCGCGACGTCTTGCGGCTCATTGCCGGACGTCGCCGGGGCGGCATCTGGCAACGCCACGTAGAACGTCGTTCCGGCGCCTTCCGTCGATTCCGCCCACACCCGCCCGCCGTGCCGCTCGACCATCCGCCGCACGAGCGCAAGACCAATCCCCTCACCCGCCGCGACCTTGCCGTGCAGCCGCTGAAACGCGTTGAAAAGGCGCGGCATCGCGTTGTCGGGAATGCCGCGTCCGTTGTCCTTCACGTAGAAGATCCGCAGCGTCTGCACACCGGGCGGCGCGGCCGTCGTGCCGATCTCGACGACGCCCGCGCGCGCCGGGCTCAGATAGTTGATCGCATTGCCGATCAGGTTCGCGAAGATCTGTTCGAGCGTGGTCGGGTCGCCCCACACGGGCGGCAGCGCCTGTACGACGATGCGCGCGCCGCGATCGCGGATCGTCGCCTGCATTGCGTCGATCACGCGCTGCACGATGTCGCGCACGTCGACCTGCTGGCGCCGGTACTCGACGCGGCCGACGCGCGACAGTCGCAGCAGCGCATCGATGATGTGCGATGCGCGGAGCACAGCCGTCTGGAGGAAATGCAGCGCTTCGCCGATGTCTTCGTCGATCAATTGTTCGACGTGCTCGCGCTGCTGCTGCGTCAGCGACGACTGCCGCACGGCCGCGCGCAGATCGTCGCACGCATGGATCAGTTCCTTCGAGAAGCCCTGCAAATTTACGAGCGGCGCGCGCAGATCGTGTGACACGCTGTAGATGAACGTCTCGTTCTCCTGCGTCTGCTGGCGCAGCGTTTCGTTGGTCTGCGCGAGTTCGGCGGCATGGCGGCCCAGATCGGACTGGAAACGCGCCTGCTGGCGCTCCGATTCGAGCAGCCGTCGGCTGGTCTCATGCAGCATCAGATCGAGCCGCGCGATCTCGTCGCTGCCCGGCGTGAGCGGCGTGAGCGGCTCGTTGCTCGCGAGGCGGCTCGCATTGTCCGACAGCAGCGCGAGCCGGCCACGCAAGCCGCGCGCGAACATCCAGAACGCGATTGCGACGAACACGAGCGAGCTGACCACCGCCGCGACGATCAGCGATTGCTGCCGCGAGCGTGCCGCAGAGGCCGCCGCCGAGCGCAGCGAATCGAGGCGCCGCTCCTCAGCCTGAAACTCGGCGACCTGCGAACGGAAGCGGTCGAGCACGTCGGTCACGGCGAGGTCGCGAAAGCGTTGCAGCACGTCGCGCCGACGCCCCGAGCGAATCAGGTCCAGCACGCGGTCCGACCATTGCCGGTACGCCTGCACGGACTGGCGTATCTGCACCGCGCGCTCGACCTGCGCCGGGTCATCGGAGACGAGTTCAGCGAGCTGGTCGATGCGCCGGTCGACATCCATCCACAGCGTGACGGGGGTGGCGATATCGTGCGCGCCGCTCACGACGGCGCCGCGCAGCCGTACCGATTCCAGCAGCACGGGCGCCAGAATGTCCGCCGTCCGACGCAGCACGTCCTGGCTGTGCACGCTCCGGCGTTCGGCCTGATCGGCGTCCGACTGCGCCTTCAGCAGCCCCGACAGCAGCGCGAGTTCGAATACGGCGGGTATCGCGATCAGCAGCAGCCCTTTGGTGGTGAGTCTCATGCGCGCGCCGGAAGAGTCGGAAGCCGGCGGGTCGCGCCGGGGACGGCACATTATGTCGGCGATCGGTTCCGATGACAAAACGCCGTCCGGCCAAGATAGCTCGCAGCCGGGTGCAAAGCCAGGAGACATAGGCGAATGCCGGCCACGCCCGGTCGCCATTCTTTTTCGTGTGCCGTGTCCGTCGTTGCATCCGTCATGCAATCGTAGGGTTCTATTAAGCAAACCATAGGAATTCGCACGTTTTTGGGACCGCTGCATGCCCTAATTCGGATCAATTGCACACAGACGGTGCTCACTCAGCACGACCCGCGACATCACCATCTCGGACGAATCGTCTTACGGAGCCCTCGCGTCCCGTTCCGGTGCGTCTTCGCACCGGCAGAACGCGTGCGTGCCTCGCTTTGGCCCGCTTCTTGCGTTCGATGCCCGCTTTTTGCGCATCGCAGGATTCCTACCGATGGATAGTCTAAAAACCGGCACCGACACCCTCTTCCTGCTGCTCGGCGCGGCCATGGTGCTCGCCATGCACGCGGGCTTCGCGTTCCTGGAACTGGGCACGGTCCGCAAGAAAAATCAGGTCAACGCGCTCGTGAAGATCCTCGTCGACTTCTCGGTATCGACCATCGCGTATTTCTTCATCGGCTATACGATCGCCTACGGCGTCCAGTTCTACGGCAGCGCCGACACGCTCGCCGCCCACAACGGCTACGCGCTCGTGCGCTTCTTCTTCCTGCTGACGTTCGCGGCGGCGATCCCTGCGATCGTTTCGGGCGGCATCGCCGAGCGCTCGAAGTTCAACCCACAACTGTTCGCGACGTTCGTGCTGGTGGGGTTCATCTATCCGTTCTTCGAGGGGATCGTGTGGAACGACCGCTTCGGCATCCAGTCGTGGCTGACGCACGCGCTGGGCGCGCCGTTCCACGACTTCGCGGGCTCGGTAGTCGTGCACGCGTTCGGCGGCTGGGTCGCGCTGCCCGCCGTGATGCTGCTCGGCGCGCGCCATGGCCGTTACACGCGCGACGGACGCATCGCCGCGCATCCGCCGTCGAACATTCCGTTTCTCGCGCTCGGCGCGTGGGTGCTCGCCGTCGGCTGGTTCGGCTTCAACGTGATGAGCGCGCAGACCATCGACAAGATCAGCGGCCTCGTCGCCGTCAACTCGCTGATGGCGATGGTCGGCGGCACGCTCACTGCGTGGCTTGCGGGCCGCAACGACCCGGGCTTCACTTACAACGGCCCACTCGCGGGGCTGGTGGCCGTGTGCGCCGGCTCGGATGTGATGCATCCGCTCGGCGCGCTGGTGACGGGCGCCGTCGCGGGCGTGCTGTTCGTCCGTATGTTCACGATCGTCCAGAACCGCTGGCGCATCGACGACGTGCTCGGTGTCTGGCCGCTGCATGGCCTGTGCGGCGCGTGGGGCGGCATCGCGGCGGGCATCTTCGGCCAGCATGCGCTGGGCGGGCTGGGCGGCGTGTCGCTGATCGCGCAGGTGATCGGCACGCTCGGCGGCGTCGTGTTCGCGACGCTGGGCGGCACGATCGTCTACGGCGCGATCCGCATGAGCGTCGGACTGCGCATTGACCAGGAGAACGAGTTCAACGGCGCCGACCTGTCGATCCACAAGATCACGTCGACGCCGGAGCGCGAGACGGTCGGCTGAACAGAACGTTATCTGGCCCGCATCGGCCCAGCATCAGAAGGACGCGCGGAAGGCGGGACGGCGTGTGCCGCATCGCCGGAAACACAACGCGGCTGCGTGCGTTCGCTGACAGTGTCCGCGCTTCTGGTGTACCCTCGCGATGCCGGCGCGCGGCCCGCCCTGTCGAGCCGCTCACGCTTCATACAACGCGCGCGCCGGTGTAGACTTGCGCGCGCCGGAGATGGCATTCTCCTGAACCGCCCTCGTGGCTGATGATGCCTGCTTCGCCCGGATCACTGCGGACGTTGCAGCCTCACGCCCCGCCGCAGCCGGTTTGTCGACGTTCGGCTTTCCAGGCTTCCCATGTATCTGTCCATTCTTGCCGTCGGCATCGGCGGCGCACTCGGCTCGCTGTTTCGCTGGTTTCTCGGTCTGCGTCTCAATGCGCTCTTTCCCGCGCTGCCGCTCGGCACGCTCGCGGCGAACGTGATCGCCGGTTACATCATCGGCGTGGCGGTCGCGTACTTCGGGCGCAATCCGCAGATCGCGCCCGAATGGCGCCTCTTCATCATCACCGGCCTGATGGGCGGTCTGTCGACGTTCTCGACTTTCTCAGCGGAAGTGGTCCAGCACTTGCAACAGGGACGGCTGAACTGGGCTGCGGGCGAGATCGCGATTCACGTGATGGCTTCCGTGATCGCGACGGTGCTCGGCATCGCGACGGTGGCCGTCGCCGCGCGTTGAGCGGAGCACGTTGCCGCGCAGCCACCGCCGGCGATGACAGACATCCGCCCTTCACCAAAACATCACGGACGATCGCTGCCGCGTGCGTTTCGCGCGGCTGTATCATCGGCGTCATATGCGGCGGGCAATGTGATGTCGGCCACTAGCGATGCCAGCGACATCGGCGCCGCTTTCGAACGCGCACAGACCTAAACGTCAGCCGGAGACCATGAAGTACAGATATCTATCGCGTCGATCGCGCTACCCGCTGCGGCGCAGCGCGGAGGAACTGTCGTTTGCCTTTTCGGTGCTGCTCACGCAGCCGCTCAGCCGGCCCGAAGCGGCGGCGCGCTTCGAAACGTTGTGGAACGAAGTCAACGATGCGGCACAGTCGTGCGTCGACAGCGATGCCGCGTTTTCGTATATCGCGCTGCTGCACAGGATGGATCGGCGCTGGCGGTTCCTGCCATCGATGAACTAGCGGGCGAGGCGATCGTGTCCCCCGATCAGTCCGGCGACATGCAGATGTGCCCGCCAGCGCGGGCGCCCCGCTCCGCCGATGCGATCGAAAAGGACTTTCTGGATCTGATGAGGTCCGGCATTCCCGCGGACATCGCGCGCGACAAGTTCGAGCGTCTGTGGGATGAGACGAACGCCCTGGCCGCGTCATGGATGATGACGGATCGAGGGCGTCCGTATATCGCGCTGCTCAAGCGCATGCACTCGGCTTTCGCCGGGCACTATCTGCGCGATGCGGGATGACGGCCGCGCGTGCGGCCGCCGCATGATCACGACTTGGCGGGACGTCCTGTCTTGACCGCTTCGAGTTCCTGCACGGCCGCGACGAGCCGCTTCGCAGGCGAGACGGCGAGCAGGTTCAGACCCGCGCGCAGCAATTCGCTCTTCTTCACGGAAAGTCCCGCATCGAGGCAGCGCTGCTTGAGTTCTGCGATCTTCGCGTAGTCCGACTTCGGCATCGTGAAGCTGTCGCGGACGACTTTTTCCTTCTCCTTCTTCGCGCGTGGCTTCTTCTCCGCAGCGGCGGCGGGCGCCACTTTCGCCTTCGACGGCTTTGCTGCCTTCGGTGCTTTCGCCGCGGGCTTGGCGGCCTCTGCCGTCTGCGCGAGCTTGGCCGGCTTTGCTGGCTTCGCCGGCTTTGTTGCATTCGCCGGCTTCGTCGTATTCGCCGGCTTCGTCGCCTTGGTCGACTTCGCGGCCTTGCTCTTCGGCGCGGCCTTCAGCGCCTGCGCTTGCGTCGATGCCGCTTCCGGCGCGCTCGCGGCCGCCTGTGCATCCGGCGACGCCTTTTTCGCGTCCGACGCCCGCGACGCCTTCGCGGACGGCTTCTTCGCTTCAGCGGACGGTTCCTTCGCACTCTTCGGGAAGTGGAAGGCCTTCTTCGTGGGTTCCTTGATTCGTGGCGTGCTCATGTCGATTCCTCGTTAACGGTATAAACAGTATATACGGTTTCAAGGGCGCGACTTCCGCCCTCGCGCGCCCGATGCGCGGAAGCAACGGACGCTACCTTTTACGCAGCAGCCGCACGGCTTCGCGCTGACGGCGCTTACGCTGGTCCTTCAGATACAAGAGCGCCGCGCTGGCGTCCTGCTCGTCGGCGAAAAGACTCGTGTTGTCGCGCAACAGCGCGATGCTTGCGATCACGGCGTTGAGTTCGCCGAAGCACTGCTGCAGTTTCTTCATGTGCGCGAGCGTATGCCCGTGTCCGTCGTCGAGCATCGGCCCGAAAAACTCGAGCAGATAGCGGACCTTCTTCCCCGCCTTGCGCACATCATGAAGCGCTTCATAATCGAAGCGCTTCGCATGCGATGCACCGCGCAGCGTCTTGCGCAACGAGCGCTCGGCGGTGCGCACGCGCTTCGCGGCGAACTTCTGCAGCGCGTGCCGTTCGGGCGCGGTGTTCAATTTCTTCGACGCGCTCGCAAGCGCGCTGTGCAGCACGTTGCGGATATCGGCGTTGATCAGCGTCTCGCGGCTCGCCGCCAGCGCCTGCTCGCGCGCTTCGCGCAGGCACGGCGGCACGTCGCGGGGACTGTCTTCGTCGCCGGCGAGCAGTTCGAGGAGGATGTCCCAGTCGCGCGTTCTGCCCGCGACATCGGCCAGATAGCGATACAGCGCGCGCTGCCGTGCGTTCTCTTCCTCGTCGAGCAGCGGCCGGTACGCCCACCACAGCGAGCGCAGGCGCCGCAGCGCGACGCGCAGTTGATGCAGTGATTCGGGGGAAGCATCGGCGTCGATGGAGGCGACCCGCGCGAGCGCTTCGTCGATCAGCGGTGTCGCCAGCGCGGAGAACGTCGACTCGGCATGCGGCTCAACGCCCGCCACCGCGACGTCGTGAGCGCGATCGTCGTGTTTCATGTGGCCTCGTATCGGGACCGACAACAAGACGACGACTTGTGGTGCATCGACCGATGCAAACGACATCATACGCTTTCCATATCGCTTCAAAAGCGAGGTGCTAGCGGGAGCCGCAACCAGGCGCGCCACGACGGATCGCGCATCATGAGCCATCGACAGGTGCGCCAGACTGTGCGAGCGTGCCATCGCTCGCCACAGGCTACTGCCGATAGCGTTGCGCGCGCAGTCGGCCGGGCAACGCGTGAGAGCCTCTGTCAGCTTGACACTGGTGCATGAAGTTTTTGCCGCCGCACATTCGACCCGCACTGCTGTACATCGCGGGGCGCGGTTTCGAGTCTGGTCCTGCCGTGTTCGTGACGATGCACGCGCGCGTGCATTCGCCTTCACGTGAACACCACTCTCGGGCATGGCGGATGCACATGGCATCCCGTGGACTTTTCCAGGGAGGAAATCATGACCACGCCAAAGAAAATGAACCCGGCGCAAGCCGGCGCAGGCATCGTCGGCGGAGGAGTCGGCGAAGGTCCGGGGCCCGAGGTGATGGCCGCGGCTACGCTGGATGGCAACAAGGTCGTCTCGTCGGATGGCGAACACGTCGGCAAGATTTCGGACATCATGCTCGACGTACGCAGCGGACACATCGCGTACGCGGTGCTGTCGGAAGGCGGTTTCCTCGGCATGGGCGGCAATCTGCATGCGATCCCGTGGAGCGCGCTGACGCTCGATACGGACGAAAAAGTTTTCCGCGTCGACATCACCGCGCGGCGGATCAAGGACGAACCGGGCTTCGACAAGGACCACTGGCCGTCGATGGCCGACGAGACCTGGAGCACGCAGATGCACAAGTACTACAACCGCGATCCGTACTGGATCACGACTTCGGTCGATCCGACGGCGGTGCGCGACCGCGGGCTCTGACAGGCACCCTCGCGTCGCGCAGCCAGACGGGCGCCTGCGATTCTCTTTCCTTTGGGCGCCCTGCCGGCGGCAGTCGAGCAGACTGCCGCCGCGTCGTTTACGGATGCACGCCATGACGGCAAACCGCATCCGACGAAAACTACGAGCAAACTAAAGCAAACGACAACCGACCGGACGGACAAAAAAAAGGCGCCATGTTGCCATGGCGCCTTCAAAAAGTTCTAGCCATTCCGAGGGCCGTGCTAGAACCTGAGAGACGGTACTGAAGAAAGAAATCCTGTATTCGAAGCCGCTGCGAAGCGCAGCGGAACCGGGCTAACGCCGGCGCGCACGCTGGTTGTACGCGCAATGATATGTGGGCGCAGGCCCACTTCTCCGGTTTCGGAATATAGTTCCATTTTTTATGGTAATGCTGACTAAGTCAAGCAAAATTTGAGAGCTTGGACGGGCCCGCATCTGACGATCCGATACAATGAATGGTCGTACGAAAAAAGGACTTAGGCCTTGCTGAGAGAGGCCGAGCGCGGCTTGGGGGCGTCTGTCTTTCGACGCGCGTTCAATTATAGTGAAATAACGTTTCATAAAAACCAACATGAACCAGTCATCGACGCGTCCGTCCGCCACCGATCCGTTGAAGGAAAAAGACGGCTCCGGCGACGAGGTCACTGCGCTCGCGCGCGGCCTGACCGTGCTCCGGCGCATTGCCGCCGCCGACGCGCCGCTCTCCAACCGCGAGCTGACGGAACTGACGGGGATTCCGAAACCGACCGTTTCGCGGATCACCGCGACGCTCGTCAGCGCAGGTTTTCTGTTTCGTCTGCCCGACAGCGAGCGCTTCGTGCTCACATCGTCGGTGCTCGAGCTGAGCAATGGTTTCTTGCGCAACTTCGATATCCGCGCGCGCTCGCGGCCCTTCCTGATCGAACTGGCCGAACGCACGTCGCTATCGGTGCATCTCGCCGTGCGCGACCGGCTGGACATGGTCGTCATCGATGCGATCAAGCCGCGCTCGGCCGTGCTGGTGTCGCGCCTCGACGTCGGCTCGCGGATGGACCTGGGCCGAACGGCCGTCGGCCGCGCGTATCTCGCCGCGCTCAGCGAGACGGATCGCCGGAGTCTGCTGACGGGCCTGCAGGCCGCGGCAGGCGACGAGTGGGGGCACATCAGCAGCCGGCTCGAAGCGGCGCTGCAGGAAACGGCCGCGCAAGGCTTCGCGATCGCGACGGGCGAATGGTACGAGGGGCTCAACGCGATCGCGGCCGGCTTCATCGGACCGTCGGGCGAGCGCTACGCTGTGAATTGCGGCGGCTCGGCGCATCAGTGCCCGCGCGACTGGCTCGTGTCGCGCGCGGCGCCCGTGCTGCTCGAAACGATCGAAAAAATCGTCCATGAGATCGGCGGAACGCCTGGCCGCCGGCTCGACGATTGAGCTTCGCGCCCGCGCGAGGCGTCGACGCGCGGCCGCTCACCTTGCCGCCCTCCTTGCCGCTCTCCTTGCCGCTCACCTTGCCGCTCACCTTGCCGCTCTCCTTGCCGCTCTCCTTGTCGCGCGCCTGTCGCCGCGCAACCTTACGCGCCACTCGGTAAGCCTGGCTTTCAATTCGCCCAGCGGTATGTAACGGTCGTAATCCGCCGAAAGATACGCCGCTGGACTGTAACTCCGCCGGGGACGTAGCATCATGCTTTCCCGCGCGCCGACGCTCGTTGCGGCCGGTTTCGGCGCGACCGGGCCACCCACGCGTGTCACATGCGACGCGACACGCATCGGCAACGGCCAGCCCCGTCGGGGCGATCATCGGACCGGTCTTTCGTTGCAGCAGCGAAAGCGCTGACGCGGCAACGCGACGTCGAATCCGCAGCGGGCAAAAGCACGGCCATCAGGGAGGAGCCGTCATTCATGTCGACAACGCGTCAGGCCACTCACGCGGCCGCCGTCACCGTCACGTCGTGGTCATCTCGATGAGCCACACATCGCGTAGCATCGCGCAGACGGACGCGCAGACAAGCGCGAGCACGACAACCCGCGCGCGGCACGCGTCGGTTCGCGCGCCGCGTATCGCAAGTTTGCTTCAATTCACGCCAGCCATTTGATCGAACCGATGGACGAACAAAAAAATCAGCCAGAACCTTCACGCAACGCCCGTCCGTCCAGCCCTGCTCCCGGACAGGAACCCGGACCCGGCGCCGTCAGGCGGCATCGCGGCCGCACGGTCGCGCTGATCGTCGCCGTCGCGATCGTCGCGGCGATCGTGCTGGTGCGCTGGCATCCGTGGAGCAGCAGCGACGCCGGCGCGAGCGCGGCAACGGGCGCGAGCGGCGCGCAGGCGGCGCGCGGCGGACGCCGCGGCGGCGCAGGCGGCATGAACCAGCCGCAGCCCGTCCATGTGGCGACCGTCACCCAAGGCGAAATGCCTGTCGTGCTGAACGCGCTCGGCACCGTCACGCCGCTTGCGAACGTTACGGTGCGCACGCAACTCACGGGCACGCTGCAGACGGTCGCGTTCCAGGAAGGTCAGATGGTGAAGCAAGGCGATCTGCTCGCACAGGTCGATTCGCGTCCGTATCAGATCAGTCTCGCCAACGCCGAAGGCACGCTCGCCAAGGACATGGCGCTCCTGCAAACCGCCCGCCTCGACCTGAAGCGCTATCAGACACTGCTGTCGCAAGACTCGATCGCGAGCCAGCAAGTCGATACGCAAGCGTCGCTCGTCAGGCAGTACGAAGGTCAGGTCAAGTCCGACCAGGCGAACATCGATACCTTCAAGCTCGATCTCGTCTATGCGCGCATCACGGCGCCCGTGTCGGGCCGCGTCGGCCTGCGCCAGGTCGACCCCGGCAACTACGTGACGCCGAGCGATACGAATGGCGTCGTCGTCATCACGCAACTGCAGCCGATCAGCGTGATCTTCACGACCTCGGAAGACAACCTGCCCGCCATCCTCAAGCAATTGCACGCGGGCACGAAGATGTCGGTGACGGCGTATGACCGCAGCAATACGACGTCGCTCGAAGCGGGCTATCTGGAAACCGTCGACAACCAGATCGACACGACGACGGGCACCGTGAAGTTGCGCGCGACGTTCCAGAACAACGAAGGCCTGCTGTTCCCGAATCAGTTCGTCAATACGCGCCTGCTCGTGAACGTCGTGAAGAACGCCATCATCGTGCCGACGTCGGCCGTGCTCAACGGCTCGATGGGGTCGTTCGTGTATGTCGTGAAGCCGGACAATACGGTGACGGTACGCACCGTGAAGATCGGCCCCGTCGACGGCGAGCGCACCAGCATCGCATCGGGTCTGCAGGTCGGCGAGCGCGTCGTGACGGACGGCTCGGACCGTTTGAAGGAAGGCGCGAAAATCACCATTCCGGCTGACCGGCCACGTGGTGCTTCAGGTGCCTCGGGTGCATCGGGTGCATCGGGTGCATCGGCTGCCCGCGCCGCATCGGGCACAGCGGGCGCATCAGGCGCATCGGGCGCGGCCGGCGCATCGGGCGCGCATCGTCGCCGGCACGCGTCGCAGACGTCGGCGGAATAAGGCAGTGGCTTTCGCATGAATCCATCCCGCGCCTTTATCCTGCGCCCGGTCGGCACCGCCCTTCTGATGGCGGCGATCATGCTGGTCGGGCTCGTCGCACTGCGCTTCCTGCCGCTTTCCGCGCTGCCGGAAGTCGATTACCCGACCATCCAGGTGCAGACGTTCTATCCGGGCGCGAGCCCCGACGTGATGACGTCGTCGGTGACGGCGCCGCTCGAGCGCCAGTTCGGGCAGATGCCGTCGCTGAACCAGATGTCGTCGCAAAGCTCGGCGGGCTCGTCGATCATCACGCTGCAGTTCAGTCTCGACCTGCCCCTCGACATCGCCGAGCAGGAAGTCCAGGCCGCGATCAACGCAGCGGGCAACCTGCTGCCGTCGGACCTGCCCGCGCCTCCCATCTACGCGAAGGTCAATCCCGCCGACGCGCCCATCATCACGCTCGCGATCACGTCGAACTCGATGCCCCTCACGCAGGTGCAGGACATCGCCGATACGCGCCTCGCGCAGAAGATCTCGCAGGTCGCGGGCGTCGGCCTCGTGAGCCTGTCGGGCGGCCAGCGCCCCGCCGTGCGCATCCAGGCGAACCCGCGCGCGCTCGCGTCGTATGGCCTCAATCTCGACGATCTGCGCACGACGATCTCGAACCTCAACGTCAACACCCCGAAGGGCAACTTCGACGGCCCGACGCGCGCGTACACGATCAACGCGAACGACCAGCTGACGGACGCCGACGCGTACAAGAGCGCCGTCGTCGCGTACAAGAACGGCCGCCCCGTGATGCTGACGGACGTCGCGAGCATCGTCTCGGGCGCGGAGAACACGAAGCTCGGCGCGTGGGTGAACAGCACGCCCGCGATCATCCTGAACGTGCAGCGCCAGCCGGGCGCGAACGTGATCCAGACCGTCGACAGCATCAAGAAGCTGCTGCCCACGCTCCAGCAGTCGCTGCCCGCCGCGCTCGACGTGCAGATCGTCACCGACCGCACCACGACGATCCGCGCGTCCGTGCGCGACGTGCAGTTCGAGCTGCTGATGTCGGTCGTGCTGGTCGTGCTGGTGATGTACCTGTTCCTCGCGAACATCTACGCGACGATCATCCCGAGCCTTTCGGTGCCGCTTTCGCTGATCGGCACGCTCGCCGTGATGTACCTGTGCGGCTTCTCGCTCGACAACCTCTCGCTGATGGCGCTAACCATCGCGACAGGCTTCGTCGTCGACGACGCGATCGTCATGATCGAGAACATCGCGCGCTACGTCGAGGAAGGCGACACGCCTCTCGAAGCCGCGCTGAAAGGCTCGAAGCAGATCGGCTTCACGATCATCTCGCTGACGGTCTCGCTGATCGCCGTGCTGATCCCGCTGCTCTTCATGGGCGACGTGGTCGGGCGCCTGTTCCACGAGTTCGCGATCACGCTCGCCGTGACGATCGTGATTTCCGCCGTCGTGTCGCTCACGCTCGTGCCGATGATGTGCGCGAAGCTCTTGCGCCATACGCCGCCCAAGGAAAGCCACCGCTTCGAAGCGAAGGCACACGCGGCGATCGACTGGATCATCGCGCGCTATGCCGTCGCGCTGGAATGGGTGCTGAACCGGCACCGCTCGACGCTCGTCGTCGCCGTGCTCACGCTGGTGCTCACGGGCGTGCTGTATGTGTTCATTCCGAAGGGCTTCTTCCCGGTGCAGGACACGGGCGCGATCCAGGCGATCACGCAGGCGCCGCAGTCGGTGTCGTATGCGTCGATGGCCGAGCGCCAGCAGCAGCTCGCCACCGAGATCCTGAAGAATCCGAACGTCGAGAGCCTGACGTCGTTCATCGGCGTGGACGGCAGCAACATCACGCTGAACAGCGGCCGCATGCTGATCAACCTGAAGCCGCGCGACGACCGGGACGCGACGGCAAGCGAAGTGATCCGCCAGTTGCAGCGCGACACGTCGCACATTCCGGGCGCGACGCTCTACATGCAGCCGGTGCAGGATCTGACCATCGATTCGACGGTGAGCCCGACGCAGTATCAGTTCATGCTGACCGATCCGAACATCGAAGAGTTCGCGACCTGGGTGCCGAAGCTGATGGAGCGCCTGCAACAGTCGCCCGAACTCGTCGACGTGGCCACCGATCTGCAGAACAACGGCCAGTCGGTGTACGTGGAAATCGACCGCGCGTCGGCGGCGCGTTACGGCATCACGCCCGCGACCGTCGACAACGCGCTCTACGACGCGTTCGGCCAGCGCATCATCTCGACGATCTTCACGCAGTCGAACCAGTACCGCGTGATTCTCGAAGCGCAGCCGCAGATGCAGCACTACACGGATTCGCTGAACTCGATCTATCTTCCGTCGTCGACGTCGACGGGCGGTCAGGTGCCGCTCGCGTCCATCGCGAGCTTCCACGAAAAGCCCGCGCCGCTGCTCGTCACGCATCTGAGCCAGTTCCCGGCCACGACGGTGTCGTTCAATCTGGCGCCCGGCGCGTCGCTCGGCGCGGCCGTCAAGGCGATCCAGCAGGCGGAGAAGGACATCGGGCTGCCCGCGTCGTTCCAGACGCGCTTCCAGGGCGCGGCGCTCGCGTTCCAGGCGTCGCTCTCGAACGAACTGTTCCTGATTCTCGCCGCCGTCGTCACGATGTACATCGTGCTCGGCGTGCTGTACGAGAGCTTCGTGCATCCCGTCACGATCCTGTCGACGCTGCCGTCGGCGGGCGTCGGCGCGCTGCTCGCGCTGCTGCTGACGGGCCACGATCTGGACATCATCGGCATCATCGGCATCGTGCTCTTGATCGGCATCGTGAAGAAGAACGCGATCATGATGATCGACTTCGCGCTCGAAGCCGAGCGCGAGCACGGCAAGCCGCCGCGCGAAGCGATCTATCAGGCGTGCCTGCTGCGCTTCCGCCCGATCCTGATGACGACGATGGCGGCGCTGCTCGGCGCGCTGCCGCTGATGCTCGGCACGGGCGCGGGCTCGGAGCTGCGCCGGCCGCTCGGTATCGCGATTGCGGGTGGCCTGATCGTCAGCCAGCTGCTGACGCTCTTCACGACGCCCGTGATCTATCTCGGCTTCGATTCGATTGCGCGGCGCCTGCGCGCGCGCTTTCATCGTGACGGCCATGGCGACGGCTCGACCCGGCCGCCCGTCACCGACGCGGACGTCTGAATGAAGAGGCCGAAACGATGAACCTGTCGCGCCCTTTCATCAAGCGCCCCGTCGCCACGACGCTGCTCGCGATCGGCATCGCGCTGTCTGGCCTGTTCGCGTTCGCAAAGCTGCCCGTCGCGCCGTTGCCGCAAGTCGATTTCCCGACCATCTCGATTCAGGCGAGCCTGCCGGGCGCGAGCCCGGAGACCGTCGCGACGAGCGTGGCGAGTCCGCTCGAACGGCATCTCGGAACGATTGCCGACGTCACCGAAATGACGTCGACGAGTTCCGTCGGCTCGGCGCGCATCACGATGCAGTTCGGCCTGAACCGCAACATCGATGGCGCCGCGCGCGACGTGCAGGCCGCCATCAACGCGGCGCGCGCCGATCTGCCCACGAGCCTCCGGCAAAACCCGACCTACCACAAGGTCAATCCCGCCGACGCGCCCATCCTCATCCTCGCGCTCACGTCGAAGACGATGACGGCGGGCCAGCTATACGACTCGGCCGCGACGGTGCTGCAACAGTCGCTGTCGCAGGTGGACGGCGTCGGCGAAGTGGACGTGAGCGGCTCGGCGAACCCCGCCGTGCGCGTCGAGCTCGAGCCGCAAGCCCTCTTTCACTACGGCATCGGTCTCGAAGACGTGCGCGCGGCACTCGCTTCGGCGAATGCGAACAGCCCGAAGGGCTCGATCGAATTCGGCCCGAACCGCGTGCAGCTCTACACGAACGACCAGGCGAAGCAGGCTTCGCAGTACAAGGACCTCGTGATCGCGTATCGCGACGGCGCGGCCGTGCATCTGTCCGATGTCGCCGAGGTCGTCGATTCCGTCGAAGACCTGCGCAACCTCGGCCTGATGAACAACGAGCGCTCGGTGCTCGTGATCCTGTACCGGCAGCCCGGCGCGAACATCATCGAGACGATCGATCGCGTGAAGGCGATGATTCCGCAGCTGAAGGCGTCGCTGCCCGCCGCCGTCGAAGTCACGCCGACGGCCGACCGTTCGACGACGATCCGCGCGTCGCTGAAGGACACCGAGCACACGCTGATGATCGCCGTCGCGCTCGTCGTGATGGTCGTGTTCCTGTTCCTGCGCAACTGGCGCGCGACGCTGATTCCGAGCGTGGCCGTGCCGATTTCGATCATCGGCACGTTCGCGGCGATGTATCTGCTCGGGTTTTCAATCGACAACCTGTCATTGATGGCGCTCACGATCGCGACGGGCTTCGTCGTCGACGACGCAATCGTGGTGCTGGAAAACATCACGCGCCATATCGAGAGCGGCATGCCGCGCATGAAGGCGGCGTTCGTCGGCGCGCGCGAGGTCGGCTTCACGGTGATGTCGATCAGCATCTCGCTGGTCGCCGTGTTCCTGCCGATCCTGCTGATGGGCGGCATCGTCGGGCGGCTGTTCCGCGAGTTCGCGCTGACGCTGTCGCTCGCAATCGGCGTGTCGCTGATGGTATCGCTGACGCTCACGCCGATGATGTGCTCGCGCCTGCTCTTCGAGCCACATGAAAAGCGCGAAGAAGGCCGTTTCGCGCGCTGGCTCGAACGCGGCTTCGACAGGATGCAGCACGGCTACGCACGCACGCTCGGCTGGTCGCTGCGTCATCCGCTGCTGATCCTGATGGTGCTGTTCATCACGATCGCGCTGAACATCGCGCTCTACATCATCGTGCCGAAGGGCTTTTTCCCGCAGCAGGACACGGGGCGACTGGTCGGCGGCATCCAGGCCGATCAGGCGACCTCGTTCCAGGCGATGAAAGTGAAGTTCTCCGAGATGATGCGCATCGTGCAGGCGAATCCCGCCGTCGACAGCGTGGTCGGCTTCACGGGCGGACGCCAGACGAACTCGGGCTTCATGTTCGTGTCGCTCAAGCCGAAGACTGAGCGCAAGATTTCCGCCGATCAGGTGATCCAGCAGTTGCGCGGGCCGCTGTCGGGCGTCGCGGGCGCGCGCACGTTCCTGCAGGCGGTGCAGGACATACGCGTCGGCGGCCGGCAGTCGAATGCGCAGTATCAGTTCACGCTGCTCTCCGACACCACGGCCGACCTGTACAAATGGGCGCCGCGCCTGACGGAAGCGCTGCAAAAGCGACCCGAACTCACCGACGTCAACTCGGACCAGCAGCAGGCCGGTCTCGAATCGATGGTGACGATCGACCGCGCGACGGCGGCGCGCCTGAACATCAAGCCCGCACAGATCGACAACACGCTGTACGACGCATTCGGCCAGCGCCAGGTCTCGACGATCTACAACCCGCTGAACCAGTATCACGTCGTGATGGAAGTCGCGCCGAAATATTGGCAGAGCCCTGACATGCTGAATCAGGTGTGGGTCAGCACGTCGGGCGGCAGCGCGAGCGGCTCGCAGTCCACCAACGCGACGGCGGGAACGGTCACGTCAGCGACGACGCGTTCGTCGGCGGGCGGTACGGCGGGCACGGCGGCGTCGAGCGCGGCCGCCATCGCCGCCGACTCCGCGCGCAATCTGGCGAACAACTCGATCGCGGCGAGCGGCAAGTCGAGCGCGTCGACGGGCGCGGCCGTGTCGACCTCGAAGGAAACGATGATTCCGCTCTCCGCGATCGCCCGCTTCGGCCCCGGCAACACGCCGCTCGCGGTGAATCACCAGAGCCAGTTCGTCTCGTCGACGATCTCGTTCAACCTGCCGCCCGGCAAGTCGCTCTCGCAGGCCACGCAGATCATCTACCAGACGATGGCCGAGATCGGCATGCCGGCGACAATCCACGGCAGCTTCCAGGGCACCGCGCAAGCGTTCCAGCAATCGATGTCCGACCAGCCGATCCTGATACTCGCGGCGCTCGCGGCCGTCTACATCGTGCTCGGCATCCTGTACGAGAGCTACATTCACCCGCTGACCATTCTGTCGACGCTGCCGTCGGCGGGTGTCGGCGCGCTGCTCGCACTGCTGCTCTTCAACACGGAGTTCAGCATCATCGCGCTGATCGCGGTGATCCTGCTGATCGGCATCGTGAAGAAGAACGCGATCATGATGGTGGACTTCGCAATCGATGCGTCGCGGCAAGGGCTGTCGTCGCGCGATGCGATCGAGCAGGCATGCCTGTTGCGCTTCCGCCCGATCATGATGACGACCTGCGCGGCCCTGCTCGGCGCGCTGCCGCTCGCGTTCGGGCGCGGTGAAGGCGCGGAATTGCGCGCGCCGCTGGGACTTGCGATCGTCGGCGGGCTGATCGTGAGCCAGATGCTCACGCTCTATACGACGCCCGTCGTCTATCTGTATATGGACCGCCTCCGCGTGCGATGGGAAGCGCGGAAGAACAAGGGGGCGCAGGCGGCGGCTTCAGGGAGCTGAACCCGGTCGGTTCGCTGCACGCGGTGGCGTGTGTTGTGATGTGCATTGCCCGTCGCCGGCTTCCGCCAGGCATCATGCGGATGCCTGCGTTCGGCGAAGTACAACCGCGCCACTGCTTCTCAAAGCTTCTGCACCATCGCCAGCAAAAAAATGCGCGTCCACTGACGCGCCTCGCGCTCCGACGTCATCGGCAAGCGCCATTCGGGATGCGCCGCATCCTTCACATCGAGCTTGACCTGCCAGCGCTCGCCGTCGCGCACCGGCTGCGCCTGTCGAAGGTCCGCGAAAATGTATGAGCCGCGCGTGCCGCTCACCTGCACGTCGCAAAGACGCTTGCCCGCCGCGAGCCGCACGTCGCCCCACTCGCCTTTGAGTTCATGCGTCCAGTCGCCGTCGCGGATATTCGCCGCGACTTCCTTGCGGCGACGCCACCACCATGCAAGCGCCGCGAGCAGCAGCGCGACGGCGAGCACCGCGACGCCGACCGCCACGCCCAACCCGAACTGCGCGGACAGCGTGTGAAACGCCTGCACGGCGCCATAGATCAGCGCGGCCAGTAAGAGCAGTCCGACGACTATGGGCATCGCGTATCGTCGATCAGAAATGGAGCGACGCGGACTGCGCGCAACGAAGCAGCATCAAGGCTGCTTGTGGGTCGCGGCCCACTCCTTGAGCGCCTGTATCGTGTTTTCGACGTGCTTGTCGGGCGACAGACTCGTGTATTCGTAGATGATCTTGCCGTCGGGCGCGATCACATACGACACGCGGTTCGCCATCGGCACGTGCATCGGCAGGCCCGCGTCATACGCGTTGATGACCTTCGAATCGGGGTCGGCCGCAACGGGGAATTTGCTGCGGCATTCGCTGACCGAGAACTTCGTCAGCGTGTCGATATTGTCGTGCGACACGCCGATCACGGTCGCGCCATACTTCTTGTACTCGTCGACGGCCTCCGCGAATTCGTGCGCCTCGATCGTGCAGCCCTTCGTGAACGCGGCGGGATAGAAGTACAGGACGACGGGCCCTTTCCTGAGCGCATCGGCGAGTTGGTACTGATAGGTCTTGCCCCCCAGCGACGCCTGCGTCGTGAAGTCCGGCGCATCGTCGCCGGGCTTGAGCGTGGCGGAAGCCGTCAACGCGTACAGCGATAAACTCGCGCACAGCGTAGCCGCCAGCGCGAACGGCACGATCTTCTGCTTCATGTGGAGTCCTCGAATCGTGAGCGCACGATGCCCGTGCGATGCCGCGCGACGCTCGCGCATCAACCATGCGAGCCGTCGCAACCGTAACCTGACCTTCAACATTGGACCACGTTTGGCGAATGCGCGTCGGCGCGCAGCATGAATGCTGCCGGACCGATCATGGACTTCGCAGTCCGCTGACGTCGCGCACCATCACCCGCTAATCCATGAAACGAATGGGATGAGGACTTTAATCCACGAGGTGCGCACCAAACCACGCTGCCGCCGACAGGTTCAACTCGGCGAGCACGGCGGGCGTCAGCGCCGCGAATTCAGCCAGCGATTCCGAGGTCGCAATCGCCGCAATCGCGGCCGCATCCTGCGCTTCGCCTGCCGCTTCCGCGACCCGCAGCAGCGCGCCCATCGGCCCTTCGCGTCCGACGATCGCATCGCGAATGACGGGCGACAGGTCCAGCGGATCGAGCGTCTCATCGGGCGTCGAATCGACGAGCACATGCACCAGCGAAAACACGCCCGTCAGAAACGCTGCATCGGCGAAGCTTTCGTCGTTCGGGCGTATCCGGCGCGCGGCCAGCTCCATGAAGCGTGCACGCGTGCCCGCCAGCTGCACGAGAGGATCGGAGCGCCACGGCAGGTCGCCGCCGCCCGCGTACAACAGCAGTTGTGCCCAGCGCGCGATCTGCCGCGTGCCCGTCGCGATGATCGCTTCGCGCAGCGACGAAATATTGCGTCCGAGCCCGAACGCACTCGAATTGACGAGCCGCAGCAGTTGCATCACCACATTCGGATTGCGCTTCAATTCGTCTTCGAGCTCGACGATGACCGCGTCGCGCGCGAGCAGCGCAAGCAGCCGCAGCAATGACGTGCGCGATGAACGGTTGCGGCGCGTCGACAGCACTTGCGGCCGCGCGAAGAAATAACCCTGGAACAGATGGAAGCCCAACTCGCGGGCGAGCGCGAAGTCTTTGCGCGTTTCGATCTTTTCGGCGATCAGCGTCTTGCCGTGCATACGCAGCGTCCGTGTGAGCGTGCGCAGCTGCGCGCGGTCCGTCTGCAGGAAGTCGATCTTGACGATGTCCGCGTGTGGCAACACGGTGAGCAGATTCGGCGACAGGTCGCACACGTCGTCGAGCGCGATGCGAAAGCCCGCGCGCCGCAGCTCGGCGATGCGCGCAATGAGCCGCGCATCGAACGTGACCGTTTCGAGGATTTCGAGCACGAAGCGCTCGGGCTGCATCAGATGCACGATGTCGTCGAACAGCAGCTTGCGGCCGATGTTCACGTAGCCGAGATGCGTGCCCAGCGCCGACTGCACGCCGATGCCGCCGATCGTGCGCACGACGACCTGTGCAGTCGCTTGCGCATCGTCGGAGACCTCCGCGTAGTTGCGCGCGCTGCCGCGAAAGAGCAGTTCGTATGCATGCAACGCGCCGTTGCGGTCGAGAATCGGCTGACGTCCCACGTAGACGAACTGCGAGGCGGACTGCGAGTCCTCGCCATGCGCTTGCGCAAACGTTTGGAGGCGAGCGGCTTCGTCGTTGTCGTGGGACGGATCGGATATTTTTCCCGGCGGCTTGAATTCCATAGCGAGTTGAGTGGGGATGGCGCGCGCCACCCTTAGGGCAACGCGCGTGCTTCGGGCAAAGCAGGACATCGGACGCGTTAACGGTGCGCGATCGCCGCGACTTTAGCGGAATTCACCGACGCGTGCACGATCGGCCGCCCCTACCACATGTCAAGGCGCTTTTTATGTGCGAGCGCTAAAGATTCCGCCGCGAGGGTCGTTATCCCGTTCTGATGGATGGCCTTACGCCCGCACGGACCCGTCGTGTCGCGGGCATTGCGCGGCCGTCCCGCCTCACGACGAACCCGGGTAGTCAGCGACATACATGGAAGCGACCAGGATCACCCCAGCCCGCCGGGGCTTGCTGCGCACGGCTATCGACCGGTTCCGCGCGGTCCGTCGGCCCGCGCGCTCGCCCGTCGCGCAAAGCCTCGCGGCAGGCCTGGAGCAGGCTGCGGGTGCCGTCGACTTCCTCGCGCACGTCGCACGCAACCTCACGTTCCTGTATGTGTCGGAAGCGAGCCTGCGCTTCATCGGCTACCACCGCGAATACCTGCAGACCGTCACGCTGCACGAACTCGTCGCGCCCGCCGACGTCATGCGTCTCGATGCCGCTTTGCGCCGCGCCGACGAAACGGGCGCCATCGAAAAGGTCACGCTCGATCTGATCAAGTCGCTGACCTACCCCGTGCCTGTCGAACTGCGCATCGTGCGCAACTGTCACGACGGCATCGAAGGCTATGCGATCGCCGGCTTCGACGTATCGAGCTGGCGCACGGCGGAAGCGAACCTCAGGCATCAACTGCATCACGATCATCTGACGGGCCTCGCGACCTTGCCCGCGCTGATCGAGGACATGCGCGACGCACAGCGAAAGGCCGATGCGACGGGCAAGGCGGCCGCGCTGCTGCTGCTCGATCTCGACGATTATCAGCGTGTGAACCGCGCGCTCGGCTACGACGCGGGCGACGAGATGCTGCGCGATACCGCACGGCGCCTGATCAACATGGCGACACAAGGCGAAGTGATCGCGCGCATCTCCAGCGACGAGTTCGCGATCCTGCTGCCGCCCGTGCATGCGCGCGCCGACGCCGCGATCGCCGCCGAAGCGCTGGCGCGGCGTCTGTTGACGGCGATCCAGCAGCCGTACACATTCAACCGTCAGCCCGTGCATCTGTCGGCGAGCGTCGGCATCGCGCTGTATCCCGACTCGCAGCGCACGCCCGACTCGCAGCGCACGCCCGACGCACAGCGCACGCCCGACGCACAGCGCACGCCCGACTCGTCCGACGCCTCGCCGCGCGACAGTCAGCTATTGCGTTGGGCCGATCACGCGCTGCTGCGCGCGAAGGCGGCGGGCGGCAACACGCTCGCTTTCTATATGCACGACGACAGCCCCGCCGACGCCGAGCGCCTGAAGCTCGAATCGGACCTGTACGACGGCGTGCGCAATGGCGAGTTCTCGCTGCACTTCCAGCCCATCACGAGCAGCCAGACACGCGGCGTAGTCGGTGTCGAAGCACTGATCCGCTGGCAGCACCCCGTGCACGGACTCGTGCCGCCGTCGATGTTCATTCCGCTCGCCGAATCGGTCGGCCTCATCAACTACCTCGGCAACTGGGTGCTGAAGGCCGCGTGCATGCAGCTGATCCGCTGGGACGCACAAGGCATCCGGCTGCAATACGTCGCCGTCAACGTGTCGCCGCAACAGTTCCGCGATCCTCGCTTCAAGGAGAGCGTGCGCGAAGCGATTGCGCTGACGGGCATCGATCCGCGCCGCGTCGTGTTCGAGATCACGGAAAGCCTGCTGATGCACGACCCGCAGCACGCGACGACGTTGCTCGAAGAGCTGACGGGCCTCGGCATCCGCTTCGCCGTCGACGACTTCGGCACGGGCTATTCGAGCCTCGCGTACCTGCAACGCTTTCCGCTGGCCAAACTGAAAATCGACCGGAGCTTTGTGGAGAACCTGCTAACCTCGCGCAACGATCAGGCCATCGTCAGCGCTGTCGTGGGCCTTGCGCAGACACTCGATCTGGAGCTCGTCGCCGAAGGTGTCGAGACGGAAGAACAGCGCAATCTGCTCACCGAGATGGGCTGCGATCACATTCAGGGCTGGCTCGTCTGCAAGGCACTGCCCTCGGAAGAACTCGCACAGCGCTTCGAATCGCGCGCGCTACGCGTGCATGGTGAAGCGTGACTCAGATGACGCGCGCTCGCACTGTGCATCGGCCGCGCTTGCGCGTGCCGCTAACTGGAACTTGTATGGCTTTCGTGGGATTCCCATGCTAAAGGCTGCGCTGCTTGACCGGCTCTGGGCTCGCATGAACGAGCGCGGCGATTTTCCGATGCTGCAGCAGTCGCTCCGCACGACGATGGCCGCGATGAACAACGACGATCTCGACTTCAGCGCGCTCGTGCAAATCGTGCTCTCCGACTTCGCGCTGACGCAGAAAGTGCTGCGTCTCGCGAACTCGGCGATGTACATGGCGTTCGGCGGCAACATCACGACCGTCTCGCGCGCGCTGATGGTGCTCGGCATGGACGCCGTCGGCCATCTCGTCGTCGGCCTGAAGATCGTCGATCACTTTCATCACAGCGTGCCCCGTCGCATCGACGCGAAGCTCGAACTGAACCGCACCATGCTCTCGGGCTGCGTCGCGCGCAAGATCACCGAACGCGGCGACCTGCGCCAGGGCGAAGAGGCCATCGTGTGCACGCTGATGCGCCAGGTCGGCAAGCTGCTCGTCGTGTTCTATCTCGATGCCGAGTGGGATCAGATTCGCCGCCAGGTCGATACGGGCATGGGCGAGAACGAAGCGTGCGAGAGCGTGCTCGGCGTGACGTTCGAGGAGATCGGACTCGAAGCGGCGACGCGCTGGCGCCTGCCGGACATGATCCGCGTCGGCATGACGGAATTCGATCCACTGCAGCACGACGAACCGCGCCAGGCGCAATGGCTGCGCGCGATCACGAACTATTCGACGGAAGTCGCGAACGTGCTCACGCAGGCGCATCTGCCCGAGTCGCAACGCGACGTGCGCATCGCCGAACTTGCGCAGCGCTACAGCCGCACGCTCGGCACCGACCCCGAAGTGCTCGTCGACATGAGCCTGACGCTCGCCGAAGAAGAGACCCGAAACGGCGTGATGCGCGAGATCTTCGAATTGCGCGCGAATGCCGATGCGATCGCGCGCGAGTCGCTCGACCCCGAATCGTGCATTCTTGCGGGCGTCGTCGAGCTACAGGCATTGCCGGGCGACAGCGGTCTTGCGCCCGCGCTCGCGATGGCATCGGAGACCGTGCTTGCCGGACTGAACTTCGAACGCACCGTCGTGTTCGTGCGTCAGGGCAACGGCATCTTCAAGGCGACGATGGGCTTCGGCGCGAAGATCGAAGGGGCGTTGCCCAAGCTCAGCTTCGCGACGGCGTTCGAGCCGGACGTGTTTCATCTCGCGATCGCGAACTCGGTCGGCATCTTCATCGAGAACGCACGCGATCCGAAGATGCACGCGCGCTTGCCCGATTGGTACCGCCGCGCATTCGACGACGTGCATTCGTTCGTATTGCTGCCCGTGGTGATGGAAAACAAAACGACGGTCGCCCTGCTCTATGGCGACTGGGCGCGTCACGATATGCCGCGTCGCATCTCGCAGCGGGAAATGGCCGCGCTCAACGACCTCGCGCGAGAACTGGGACGGTTCTTCGCGCACGCGCCGGTGAGTGAAGTGGAAACGCTGTGAAGCACCCTCGAAGACCGCGCTGACCTGCTCAGGCCGGGAGGTCAAGCGCGCGCCTTCTGCCATCGACATGCGCGGCTCATGCGTTCGAGCCGCGCGCCGTGTTCAATCTTCGATCCGCTCGAGCCCCGCCGCATCCGCGCTGCGATCCGCGACGCCCGCCCACGCGGCCGCGACCAGGCCCATTTGTGCGATATCGTGCACGTGCAGGCCTTCGAGCCGCCCGCAGCCGTTTTCGATGTCGGCCCATGCGCCGCGCTCCAGCGCTTCGACCACGGTCAGCAACGTGCCGAGCACGCCTTCGCGCTGGAGAATCGCGTCGCGGATCGGCTTCGACAGCGTGAGCACGTTCAGCGTCTGTTCGAGCGAGCCGCCGAACACCGAATCGACAAACGAGAACACGCCCGTGAGGAACGCCGCATCGGTTTCGTGGCGGCCCGCCTCGGGCAGGCGCTCGACAGCGAGTTCCATGAAGCGCGCGCGCGTGGCGGCGAGTTGCAGCAACGGATCGTCTTCGAGCGCGACCTTGCGGCCGTCCGCGTACAACAGCAGTTGCGTCCAGCGGGCGATGCGGTTGGTGCCCGTCGCATTGATCGCCTCGCGCAGCGTCGTGACCTTGCGCCCCATCGCGAGTCCGCTTGAGTTCGCAAGGCGCATCAGGTGCATCACGAGCACGGGGTTCAGCTTCAGTTCAGCTTCGAGTTGCGCGACTGTCGGCTCGCCGCCGAGCAGTTGCAGCAGGTTCAGCAGCGCATGACGCGGCGCGCTGACCTTGCGCGCGTCCGCGCCCTGTGGATGCGCGAAGTAATAGCCCTGGAAGCGGTCGAAGCCGAGATTGAAGGCTTGCTCGAAAACGGCTTGCGACTCGACGCCGAGCGCGATCAGCAGCTTGCCCGCCGATTTCAGCACGCTCGCGAACTTCGGCAACATCGCCTGCGGGATGCGGTTCATGTCGATCTTCACGGCATCCGCATACGGCAGAAGACGCGCGAACGTTTCGTCGGCCTGCGCAACGTTGTCGAGCACGAAGCGATGGCGGCGAGCGTGCAACTCGACGATGCGTGCGATCAACTGATCGTCGGCTCCAATTTCGGTCGGCAGCTCGAACATGAAGCGCCCGGCGGGAATCTGGCGGAGCGCGTCGTCGAACAGCAGTTCGCGCGTGACCTGCAGATAGCCCGGATGACCGGCGAGCGCGGCGCGCACATCGGCCTGCAAAACGGCGTGAATGATGGCTTTCGTTGCGCTCGCCTGCCCCTTCGACGATGGTTCGTCTGCCGCCGCCGGCTCTTCGCTCGCTTGCGCGACGGGCGGCTGGTGCACCTTGAGTTCGAACGCGCACAACATGTTGTCGCGATTCAGAACAGGCTGACGGGCGATTGAAACGTTTGCCCACTGGTCCTGCGCGATGCCGGGAACGCCCTCTGCCTGGCGTTCGTCAGCGACTGCGTTGGTGGTCATTCCGGTCCCCTGTCGACCAGGACTCGCGTGTCGATGGAAGTGGGCACTTTGGCTCCCGTCCCATGACTACCTGGTCCCATACATGTGGTTGCGGCGAAGCGTGGCGCTTCGTACTCTCATCGCGTTCAGTGTTGTTCTTGAGGTTTCGAGGCGCCCGCTTCCCGAGCGCGGCGCATCGAGCCTTTTCCCCCGCTCGCCGATTTTAGCGCAGCCACAATGGCCCCGGAGCATGGCTACGCGAAAAAGACCATGAAACAAGGGCAAAAAAACAAAACGGCCGCTCGAAGCGGCCGTCGTCGAACAACATCGGCGCGCGTATCCGCAGCCGATGACGCGCGTATTACTTGAGCACGACTTTCACGTCGAAGTATTTTGCGGCTAGGCGGTCGATCGTGCCGTCGGCCTTCAGTTCCTTCAGTGCCTGGTTGACGGCGTCCTTCAGCGCGGTGTCGCCCTTGCGGATGCCGAACCCGACACCCGAGCCGAGCAGCTTTTCATCCGAAACGGGCGGGCCGGCGAATTCGAAGCCCGCGCCCTGCGGTTTCTTGAGGAAGCCCTTCGAGGCCGCTTCCGCGTCCTGGAACGATGCATCGAGACGGCCCGCGACGAGATCGGCGTACACCTGGTCTTGCGTCTGATACGGAATCACGTCGACGCCGGCGGGCGCCCACTTGGCCTTCGCGTAGGTTTCCTGGATCGTGCCTTGCAGCACGCCGACGTGCTTGCCCTTCAGCGATGCGGCCGTCGGCTGCAGGCCGCTGCCCTTCTTCGCGATCATCTGGTTGGGGATCACGTAGATGGGATCGGTGAAGTCGATGGCAGCGCGGCGCTGGTCGGTGATCGACATATCCGAGTTGATCGCGTTGAACTTGCGGGCCTGGAGCGCGGGAATCAGGCCGTCGAACGCGTTCTCGACCCACACGCACTTCGTCTTGAGTCTGGCGCAGACGGCGTTGCCGATGTCGATATCGAAGCCTTGCAGTTCACCCGCCGGCGACTTCGATTCGAACGGCGCATAAGACGCTTCGACGCCGAAGCGGAGTTCCTTGATCTGGGCGGCCGTTGCGTTCACTGCCATCATCGCGCCCGCGAATGCGGCGAGCGCGGCCATTTTTTGCCAACTCATTTTCATCGATGCTTTCCTCAAGAAGTGCTGGTGTGCGGTACGCCCCGCGTTGGGCGTGCGCGTGATCATTGCAACGCCAAAAATACGGTTCAAACGGTTGTGAGGGGCTTGGTGCGGCGCACAAGGCGGTGGATTTTACAGGGTCCTCGTTGTTCATTCCGCGCAGCGGTGTTTTAGTGGTCGCTATGAGGGTTCTTGCTGCGCGCGAATTTGCAAGTTCTTGTCGGAAAGGGGCAATGGAATTGGTGTCTGCCGACGGCTTTTTGTCTGCGACGGCTTTTGTTGTTGTTTCAGCGTGCCGCCGGCATCCGCGATGCGCCTGGCGGCGCGGATGCCGGCGCAGGGCGAAGCAAACGAACGCATCGCGGATGCCCGCGCAGGGCAAGGCACACCAACGCATCGCGGATGCCCGCGCAAGGCCAAAGAAAACGGAAGCATTCGCTGATGCCAGCGGCACGCTAAAAAACCAACAGCGTCGCAGACAACAAACCTACATCAGTACCGAATGCGTCTCATCAGTCGTTTCAACGACCAGCAACCCCGCCCTCAACCCAGGCTTGACGGTCGCATTAGGAAACACGATCCGCTCTTCATCGTGCCGCACGACATACCGATAATCCCCATCCCGCGCGAGCACCGTATCGCGCTCGAACGCGGTGAAATTAGCCACGTCCTTCGCGAACAGCAATTCAAATGCATCGCTCTGCTTGGTGATCTGATCGATCACGGTAAACACGCGCGGCAACGCAAGCGAAGCATCCCCTGCCTCACCCGCAATGAGTTGCCGCACGGCATGATCCGCACCGGCAAACCGCGACAAGTCGTTTTGCCCAAAAGGCCTCACCTTTCCAAGCTCCAGCGTGCAGGCATCCGCGCCACACGACTCGGCCGTGAAATGCGAGTACGTGTTGCCCTTCGTCGTATGCAGCAGCACAGCCGCGATGCGCGCATCGCGCAGCCACTCGAACATCGATCGCGACAGCGGCGCGCCCGTATGCGGCAACAACGCAAACTGCTCGAACACGGATGAGCGAATCGCGGTGTGCATATCGATGTGCCAGCGTGCGCCGGGCGTATTCGATGCATCGGCGAAGAACCGCATCGCGATACGCTCCAGCGCGGCAGCGCGCGGCGCCTCGCGACTCTCGGGCAGTTGTGCATGACGCCCGCTGAAGAGGCGGTTCAGATCGTCGTCGATATAGCGGCACGACTCGCGCATCGCCTGCACGTTGCCGAGGATCACGAGCAGTCGGCACGCGAGCGCAACGCGTCCGTGCGCAATGTCGCGAACCAGAAACGACAGCAACTCGATGGGCGCTGTCTCGTCGCCGTGAACGCCCGCCGATGCAAGCACACTGCGCACCTCGCCGCCCGATGACGCAGCAGGCTCGAACTGCAGCACGCCATCATCGATCCACGACCATCGCACGCCGTTCGCGCACACGCCATCGCGCGCATCGTCGGCCGGCCGCGCGCCCGCGAGCGTGAACGCGAGGAAATCGTCGAGCATCGCCGGCACGGCCGTATCAGCGCTGGAAGTCATACAGCGATCCCAAACCCAGAATCTGCGTCAGTTCGTCGAGCGCAGTGCGCGACTCCGTAAGCAACCGCGGGTCGGCCAGATCCAAGGGCGCGAGGCGATCACGATAGTGCTTCTCGATCCACGCATCGAGCCGCGTGAAAAGACTGTCGTCGATCCACACGCCCGGCGTCACCGCGCCACGCTCGGCATCGTTGAGCACCACACGCAGACGCAGACAAGCGGGGCCGCCGCCGTTCTTCATGCTCTCGCGCAGATCGAACACGAGCACGTCGTCGATAGGCGCCTTGCCCGATGCCAGGTCGTCGAGATAAGCCGCGACACGCGGATTCTCGCGGCACTCCTGCGGCACGACCAGCACCTGGCGGCCGTCGCCGCGCAACAGCAACTGGCTGTTGAACAGATACGACGTCACGGCATCGGCGACGCTCACCTGCGCGTCCGGCACTTCGATCACGTTGAACTCGGCGTTGAGCTTCGAGAGCTTTGCGCGCAGTTCGTCGTACACGGCCTGCTGATCGACGAACGCCAACTGATGACAGAACAGCGTGCGCGCGTTGCCCACTGCGATCACGTCGTTGTGGAACACGCCCGCGTCGATCACGTCGGGCGTCTGTTGCGCGTACACCGTTGCATCGTCGGAAAGGCCATGACGATGGGCAACCGCACGGCTCGCCTCGAAGGTCTGACGCGCGGGGTAACGTTTCGGCTCCTGTCCGCGGCGATATTCGCTGCGGCCATAGACGAAGAACTCGACGCCCTTCGCGCCATACTGCGCACAAAAACGCGTGTGGTTCGCCGCGCCTTCGTCGCCGAGCGCAGGCGTGCCGGGCAGCGCTTCGTGCACGACGAAGCGCGACGGGTCCGCGAAAATCGCGCGCAGCGTGCGGCGCGTCGATTCGTGTTCGATCGCGCGATGCAGCTTGCTCGTCAGGTTCGCGGGCGTGAAGTGCACGCGGCCATCGTGGGTGTCCGCGGACGGGCTGACGGTCGCGGCGTTCGCCGTCCACATCGCCGATGCGGAACTCGCCGCCGCGAGCAATTCGGGCGCATTCTTCGCGACGCGCGCGATCACGCTCGCCTCATCGCCGGAGAAACCCAGCTCGCGCAACAGGCGCATCGACGGACGCTCTTGCGGCGGCAGCACGCCCTGATTGAAACCGAGGTCCGCGAGCTGCTTCATCTTGCGCAGGCCCTGCTTCGCAGCGGCCTTCGGGTTCGCAACTGACTTCTCGTTGGTCTGCGACGCGACGTTGCCGAACGACAGCCCCGCATAGTTGTGGGTCGGTCCGACGAGTCCGTCGAAATTCGCTTCAGTGGCTTGCATCGTCGATCCTTAGAAATGAAGACCCGGCGACACGCTCGCGGGCATTTGCAGTTGCGCGCTTTCGACGGAGGCCATCGGGTACGCGCAGTAATCGGCCGCGTAGTACGCGCTCGGCCGGTTGTTGCCCGAGCGCCCCGTGCCGCCGAACGGCGCCGCCGACGATGCGCCATTGGTCGGCCGGTTCCAGTTCACGATGCCGGCGCGGATCGCGCGCTGAAAGTGCGTCCACAGCGCTTCGTCGTCGGCGAGCAATCCCGCCGAGAGACCGAACTCGGTATCGTTCGCGCCCGCGATCGCTTCGTCGAAGGTGCCATAGCGAACGATCTGCGCGAGCGGGCCGAAGTGCTCTTCGTCGGGCAGGCTCAGCACGTTCGTCACGTCGAGAATCGCGGGCGTCACGAAGCCGAGCTTCGGATCGCGCTGCTCCATCTTCAGGAGCGGTTTCGCGCCGTCGGCGATCAGGCGCGCCTGCGCTTCGACGAGACGCGCCGCCGCGCGCGCCGAGATCACGGCACCCATGTACGGCTGCGGATCGGCGTTGTATTCGCCCACTGCGATGCGCGACGTCACGTCGACAAGGCGCTCGATGAAGCGCTCGCCGAATGCATCGTTCGGCACGAAGACGCGGCGAGCACACGTGCAGCGCTGGCCTGCCGACAGGAACGCCGATTGAATCGTGTGATGCACGGCGGCGTCGATATCGGCGACGGGCGCGACGACGAGCGGATTGTTGCCGCCCATCTCCAGCGCGAGCACGATCTCAGGCCGCCCGCCGAACTGCTTGTGCAGCAGCGTGCCCGTATCCGAGCTGCCCGTGAAGAAGAGGCCGTCGATCTGCCGATGATTCGCAAGCGCGATGCCCGTGTCCTTCTCGCCTTGCACGAGGTTCAGCACGCCAGCGGGCAGACCTGCGTCGCGCCACACTTCGACGGTGACGCGCGCGACGCCCGGCGCGAGTTCCGAAGGCTTGAACACGACGGCATTGCCCGCGATCAGCGCGGGCACGATATGCCCGTTCGGCAGATGCCCAGGAAAGTTATAAGGACCGAACACGGCCACGACGCCATGCGGACGATGACGCAGCACGGCCGTGCCGTCCGCCATCGCGGCGCGCCGTTCGCCCGTGCGCTCGTTGTACGACTGGATCGAGATCTCGACCTTCGCGGCCATCGACGCAGCTTCCGTGCGCGCTTCCCACAGCGGCTTGCCCGTTTCGCGGCCGATCGCCTCGGCGATCGCTTCCTTGCGTTCGTTGATCAATGCAGCGAAGCGGCGCGCGATGGCGATGCGTTCGTCGAGGCTCACGGCCGACCACATCGCGAACGCACGGCGCGCGCTCATCACGGCGCGATCGACATCTTCGGCCGATGCGCTATTGCCTTCCCACACCGTCGCGCCCGTGCCCGGGTTGCGCGATGCGAATGCGTGTCCTGTGCCGGCGATCCATTCGCCGTTGATGAAAAGCTCGCTCATGTCAGTCCTTGTTTCTCTCTCACTTGCGCTCATTGCGTTTCAGGGGCAGCACGCGCACCGGCTCGCCTGCCTTCACGTTCAATGCCGCCGCCTCGTCCGCCGACAGACGGAACACGCCGTCCTCGACGACGCCCGCGGCCACGCCCGTGCGGAAATCGGCAAGCGACGTGTTCGATACGAGCGAGCGCGGGCCGCTTTCCGGCGCGGCTTCTTCATGCGCTTGAACCGCGGCGATTTCGACGGGCACGACGACGCTCTCGCGCACCGTGCGCAAGTCGGCGACGTGACATTCGAGCACGGGGCCTGCATCGAAGATGTCGACGTGATTCTCGTAACGCAGCCCTTCCGCTTCGAGCATCTTGCGCGCGGGCAGCGTATCGCTATGCGTGAGGCCGATCGCTTGCTGCGCTTCCTCGGGCAGAAGTTCGACATACACGGGGAAGCGCGGCATCAGCTCCGCGAGGAACGACTTGCGTCCATGCGAGCTGAGATAGTCCGCCGCGTTGAAGTCGATCTGATAGAAGTGCGAGCCGACCGCGCGCCAGAACGGCGACGTGCCGTCCGCGTCGAAATGGCCGCGCAGCTCCGCGCAGATGCGCTGCGGGAAGCGGTCGCGAAACTGCGCGATGAACATGAAGCGCGAGCGCGACAGCAAGCCGCCCACGCCATGCGCGCGATAACGCGGGCTCAGGAACAGCGAGCACACTTCCGCGTAACCCGTCAGGTCGTGCGAGATGTTGAGCGCGCGCATGCGCGTCCAGATGCCGAGATCCTGCGACGCATGCACGACCGTGCTCACGCGATAGTTGTAGAACGGCTGCTCGAGTCCCACGGCCGTTTCGATCCCGCAGACGCCGGCAATGTCCTTCGTCTGCGAATCTTCCATCACGAAGAAGTAGCCCTTCTCGTGCGACGCGGCCTTGTCCTCGATCGTGCGGCGCGCACGCGCGATGCGCGCGGCGAGCGCATCGCGATCCGGCTTGAAGGTCGTGAGACCGGGCCCCGTCTCCTGAGCGAGCGCGACGAGCGCGTCCACATCGCCCGTCTGCACGACGCGAACGACGATCATTGTGCTTCTCCCGTAGTGTGTTTCTGTTCCTGCTGATGCAGCGGCACGCAACGCACGGCCTCGCCGTCCTGCACGCCGAGCGCATGACGCGCGGCCGCCGGCAGCGGCGCGCCTTCGTCCTTGTGCGCGGGCAGATCGGCGAGCACGCAGCGGAACTCGCCGGGCCTGTTGCTCGCGATCAGATACGTCGCGCCCCGCTGCGCCGATGCCTCGCGCACCATGCGCGGCTCGTTGCGCGCGACGCATGTGCTGCGATCGACCTGTGCGGTGAGCACCGGGCCCGCATCGAAGATATCGACGTAGCGGTCCGTCTCGAAGCCCTCTTCCATGTGGATGTCGTACGCGAGCAGTGCCTTTTCGTCGGGCTCGCCGAGCACGCGCTGCGCGGCTTCGGGTAAGAGCGGCACATAGATCGGGTAGCTCGGCATCACTTCCGCGATGAACGTGCTGCTGCGTCCGCCCGACTGCACTTCGATGTCCGCGAAATTGCGGCCGAAGAACTTGCGGCCGACGGCCTCCCAGAACGGCGACACGCCCGCGTCGTCCGTCACGCCGAGCAGCAGCGAGAACACCTCGGACGTAAAGCGCTTGCGGTTCGCGGCGATGTACATCATGCGCGCGCGCGACATCAGATGGGCGGCGGCATCGCCGCGCATCGCGGGGTCGATGTAGAAGCCCGCGAGACGGCTCTTGCCCGTCAGTTCGTGCGACATCGTCAGCGCGTGAATCTTGCGGTTCACGTGCAGCTCGCGCGACGCATGAATGAGGGCATCGTTGCGGAACACGTAGAACGGTTCCGAGTAGCCGGCCGCCGCGACGATGCTCGCCGTGCCGTGCAGCTTGCCCGTCTCGCTGTCCTCCAGCACGAAGAGATAGAACTCCTCGCCCGGAAAATCGACTTCCGCGCGAAATGAGTCTTCCGACAACGCGACGCGCGCCTCCAGCGCGCGCCGGTCGTGCGGCAGCGAGTGCAGCACGGGCTGCGCGTTGCGCGCCATCTGTTGCAAGGCGTCGAGATCGGCCAGGCGGCCAGGGCGGACGAAGAGCATCGTGGTCTCGTGTAATGAAGCTTTAATGTGGCTCGACGATTACTTGGCCAGTGCCGCAGCGCCGACGACTTCCTCGATCGCCTTTTCGAAGCGCGCGAGACCTTCGTTCATGTCGTCGAGCGGAATGATCAGCGACGGCGCAAAACGCAGCACATCGGGGCCCGCCATCAGCATGATCACGCCGTGATTGCCCGCTGCCGTCACGAAGTCTTTCGCGCGACCCTTGTAGGCGTCCGTAAGTTCGGCGCCGATCAGGAGGCCCTTGCCGCGCACGTCGCTGAAAATGCCGAAGCGTTCGTTGATCTTCGCGAGCGTCGCCTTTAGCGCTTCGCTGCGGGCACGCACGCCTTCGAGCAGCTTCGGGTCGCTGACGAGATCGACCACCTTGAGCGCGATCGCCGTCGCGAGCGGATTGCCGCCATATGTCGTGCCGTGCACGCCGACCTTGAAGTGCGCGGCGAGTTCTTTCGTGGTCAGCATCGCGCCGATCGGGAAGCCGTTGCCGAGCGCCTTGGCCGTCGTCAGGACGTCGGGCGTCACGCCCGTGTCCTCGTACGCGTAGAAGAAGCCAGTGCGGCCCACGCCTGTTTGCACTTCATCGAAGATCAGCAGCGCATTGTGCTGGTCGCACGCTTCGCGCAGCGCCTTCAGGAACGCGGGATCGGCGGGAATCACGCCGCCTTCGCCCTGCAACGGCTCGACGATCACGGCACACGTCTTCGGGCCGATGGCCGCGCGCGCCGCATCGATGTCGTTGTACGGCAGATGCCGGATGCCTGCGGGCACGGGGCCGAAGCCTTCCGAATACTTGGGCTGGCCGCCGACGCTCACTGTGAAGAACGTGCGGCCATGAAACGACTGTGTGAACGAGATGATTTCGTCCTTCTCCGCGCCGAAGCGCTCGAACGCAACGCGGCGCGCGAGTTTCAGCGCGGCTTCGTTGGCTTCCGCGCCCGAGTTCGCGAAGAACGCGCGGTCGGCGAAGGTCAGTTCTTCGAGACGCCTGGCCAGACGCAGCACGGGCTCGTTCGTGTAACCGTTACCGATGTGCCACAGCTTCGCACCCTGATCGTGCAGAACCTTCAGCAGTTCCGGATGTGCGTGGCCCAGCGCCGTCACGGCGATGCCGCCCGCGAAGTCGATGTAGTCCTTGCCTTGCGTGTCCCACACACGGGAACCGACGCCGCGGTCCGGCACGAAAGACGCGGGCGCGAATACGGGGACCATGACTTCGTCGAAGGTCTGGCGGGTTACGTTCTGGTCGTTCATGGCGGGTCCTTGGGGCTCGTTCACAGTAATGGTCCTAGTTTAGGTGACGTGGCGCGAGGCGTCTTGCGTGGAAGCGACGGGTTCTTTTTAATGTCAGCGACGCATTGGTTTTTTGCCCTTATCGCGGGCCTCCGCGAATGCGTTGGTCTGCTTTGCCCTTCGCCGGCATTCGCGATGCGTTCGTTTGGTTTGCCCTGCGCGGGCATCGGCGATGCGTTCGTTTGGTTTGCCCTTCGCCGGCATCCGCGATGCGTTCGTTTGCTTCGCCCTGCGCGGGCATCCGCGATGCGTTCGTTTGCTTCGCCCTTCGCGGGCATCCGCGATGCGTTCGTTTGCTTCGCCCTTATCGCGGGCATCCGCGGACGGTTGGTCTGCTTTGCCCTTCGCGGGCATCCGCGTATGCGCCTCGCGGCGCGGACGTTGCCCCTGTGCGGGGCGGCACCTACTCTTCTTTGCCGCGGCAAAGAAGAGTAGGCAGAAAAAAGCCGCTCACACCACCAGTGCTTGACCCTTACCCACGGGCTCTCAACGTCCCCATGCTTCACACGGCAGCTTACCTGCTCATGTTCGTTGCCAGCGCGCTGCCTGAGCGCCTCACCTGCTTCCTGCACCTGCGTTACGGCCCGCGACATCGAATATCCCCGGCCCCTTTGCGGCAAACTGTGTGTAGGCATTCGCACCGCACAGGAAACCCTCGCGACGCGATGCGGCGACAAGTGCGGGCGTTGCCCTGTACGACACAGCAACCCACATTCACTACCGACATGCGGCGCTGGAACAGCGATATCCTCGGCCGTGCCACACGCGCATGAAGCGGGTGAGGCGTTTAGCGAGAACATTGGCAACGAACTCAAGCCAGCACACTGCCGCAAGAAATGCGGGGACGTTGAGGGCCCGTGGGTAAACGTCAAGCACTGGCGGTGTTAGCCCGCT
>NZ_JBFRCH010000016.1:0-154216 GCF_040965635.1 Paraburkholderia phymatum | reverse complement strand
TGACAGATGGTTCGAGCGGGTTTCTCAACCCCTCAAACCTTCCTCAATTTCTTTCTGTGTGAGACTCGATTACTTTTGCCTTCGGCAATTCCGGAAAATCGCCGCGCGCCGTCATCGAGCACCCACACCTGTCGGCTGTTAGTTTTTAAAGAACATTCGCACGAGGCGCCTTGCCTTCGCTGCGTTGCTGCATCAGCAGCAGAGAAAGGAGATTATGAAGAACCTTCCGGTATTCGTCAACAGGTTTTTACTACCGCACTCCCCGCCGACTCCGCCAGAAAACCGCGTTACTGCCGGCTCCCCCGCCTTCCCCGCTTCCCTCGCGCCGCGGTGTCCGCCGCGCGAAAGAGCGCAATTCTAGGCGCTTGCAATCGCAGTTGCAAGCGGTTTCTCGACGTGCGTAAAGCGCCTGACATATGAACGCGATACCCGGGCCTCAGCGCGATCTCCCTTATCGACAAAGATCAAACGATCGCATGCCTTTCCATCACACGCGATACGACGTTCAGATAGTGATCGAGATCCGGCGTCGCGCGATTCGCCTCCTTCGCGAGATCGTCCCAGCGACGCAAGCGCAACGCGTCCTCGGCATAAGGCTTCTTCAGGAACGCCTGCGCCTCGTCATCGGTGAAGATACCGCCCTGCAGTTCGAGACTCCGCACAGAATCCGCTGACAAGTGTCCAAAATAAGTTGCGTCGATTGCGCACAGACAGCGCTTCGCGTCGACATGCAGACGGATCGGCTCGAGCACCGCATCCGGCAGCACGGGCCGCAGAAACGGCAACGCGAAGTATTGGTGAAGATCGTCGATGCCGCGCGCAGTCGGCGTTTCACCCTGACGGTTCAGCAGATGTCCAAGGTCGTGCAGGAACGCCGCAGCGACCAGTTCATCGGAGGCACCCGCCGCTTCCGCGAGCGCGCCGCTTTGCAATGCATGTTCGAGCTGCGTCACCGGCTCGCCGCTGTACGCGAGCTGGCCATACTGTTCGAACAACCCGCGAATGTCGTCCAGACTCAATGCCACAACATCACTCCCACGGAAGAGAAAAGGTCTTGAGGTTCGTGAAGCTCTTCATTGCCTCCTGCACGCCTTCCTTGTAGCCGAGGCCCGAATCCTTGATGCCGCCGAACGGCGTCAGTTCGACGCGATACCCCGGCACTTCCCACACGTTCACCGTGCCCACGCGCAATTCGTTGATGAAGCGGGGAATCGCGTCCTGCCGGTTCGTGCACAGGCCACACGACAAACCGAACGGCGTGCCGTTGCTGATGCGGATCGCGTCGTCGAGCGTATCGAACGTGATGATCGGCGAGACGGGGCCGAACGTTTCCTCGCGAATCAGCGTCATCGACGGATCGACACCATCGACGACCGTCGGCGAATACAGCGCGCCCTTGCGCTCGTTGCCGACGAGCAGACGCGCGCCCTGCGCAACCGCTTCGTTCACGCGCGACTCGAAGAGCCGCGCGGCCGCTTCGTCGATCACCGTGCCCATCTGGTTCGACCGGCCGAACGGATCGCCGTATGTCCACTCGCGCGTCTTCTCGACGACCAGTTCCGTGAAGCGCGCGACGATGCTCTTCTGCACGATCATCCGCTTGACGGCCGTGCAGCGCTGACCGGAGTTCTTGTACGAGCCCTGCACGGCCAGCGTGGCGGCACGCTCGACATCGGCGTCTTCGAGCACGATCAGCGGATCGTTGCCGCCGAGTTCCAGCACGACGCGCCGATAGCCCGCGCGCTCGGCGACGTGCTTGCCGATCGCGACGCCGCCCGTGAACGTCACGAGTTCGGCAAGCGGATTCGTGACCAGCTCATCGGCGATTTCGCGCGGGTCGCCCGTGAGCACCTGCAGCATCGGCGCAGGCAGCCCCGCCTCATACAACACGTCCGCGAGATAGAACGCCGACAGCGGCACCTTCTCCGACGGCTTCAGGATCACGCGATTGTTCGTCGCGATGGCGGGCGCGATCTTGTGCGCGACCTGGTTCATCGGGTGATTGAACGGCGTGATCGCGACGATCACGCCCGCCAGCGGATCGCGCTGCGTGAACACGCGGCGCTTCTTGCCATGAGGCGTCAGATCGCACGAGAAACTCTGCCCGTCGTCGCGCAACGCTTCGATCGACGCGAACTTCAGCACATCCGCGACACGTCCGATTTCATACAGCGTGTCCTGTTTCGACAGACCCGATTCGAGCGAGATCAGATCGGACGCTTCTTCCGTCCGTTCGCGCAGCAGCATGCCCGCGCGCTCGAGAATCTGCGAGCGCTCATAGCGCGTGAGCTTCGCGGAATAAGCGCCCGCGTAGTCGAACGCGGCACGCACATCGTCGATGCTCGCCATCGGCACCGTGCCGACGCGCATGCCCGTGTACGGATCGAACACATCGAGCGTGCGCGGGCGCGCCGCGCGCTCGCCCTTCAGACGCAGCGCCTCCGCGCGAAACGCGGGGTGATCGTTGGACGGAATCATTGCGTTCATGATGTCGCCAGATGGTTGAGCGCGAGATCGAACACGTCGAAATTGCGCAGACGCTTGCCCGCGACGCGTGCTTCGCTGATGCGTCGATTGAAGAGCAGCGGCACTTCCTGCTCGGACAGCCCACCGTGCGAGCGCAGCGGCACCGTCAGCCCCGACAAGTCATGTTCGTCGCGACGCGTGCCGAGCGCCGTATTTTTTTTGCTCACGACGACGATGTCGCCCACGCGATCGTTCGGCAACTCGAAGCGCTCGCACGCCGTCTTGTTGTCGAGCACGGCTTCGATGTCCTTCAGGCCGCTCAGACGCTCGATCAGCGGTTGCGCATTCGCGTCCGAAGGCAGATAGATCGTCGCGAACGACCCGAGCGCGCCGTGATGCACGACGTACGGATCGGTGATGGGCAGAATGACGCGCGCCGCCCGCGCGCCGAGCCATTCGTCCATCAGGTCCTGCAGATAGATGACGTTCGGCTCGCCCGTCTGCGGATCGTGCTTCGCGTTCATGCCGTGGTCGGCTGTCAGGCCGATCACCCAGCCGAGCGCATCGAGTTGCGCCAGATAGCCGTCCATCATCGCGTAGAACGCGTTCGCGCCTTCCGTGCCGGGCGCCCACTTGTGCTGGACGTAGTCGGTCGTCGACAGATACATCAAGTCGAGCTTGCGCGTCTGCGCAAGCCGCACGCCCGCGGCGAACACGAATTCGGAAAGTCCCGCGCTGTACACATCCGGCAACGGCTGGCCGACCAGATCCAGCACTTCACCGATGCCGTTTTCTTCGAGCGTCACCTTGTCGGCTTTCTCCGCCGAAAAGCAGATGCCCTTCATCTTGTTGCCGAGCAGACGGCGCAGCTTGTCTTTGGCGGTGACGACGGCGACGGCCGCGCCCGCGTCGGCGGCTGCCGCAAGCAACGTCGGCGCGCGCAGATACGCGGGATCGTTCATCATCACTTCCGCGCCCTTGCCGTCGTTGGCCTGCGGGTCCCAGAAGTAGTTGCCGCAGATGCCATGCACGGAAGGCGGCACGCCGCACACGATCGACAGGTTGTTCGGGTTCGTGAACGACGGAATCACGCAGTCGCCCCTGAACGCCGCGCCGTCGCGCAGCATCTTGCCGACATACGGCGCCACGCCCGCCTTTACGGCCGCTTCCAGATAGTCGTACTCGCAGCCATCGACGCACACGACCACCGTCGGCGTCGCCGGCAACCGGTAATTGCGGCCATTCACACCAACACTACGTTCGGACTGGATTGCCATCGTTCTCTTCCCTATGCGTCGCTGACGCGTGTTCTTCATTGGTTCCCGCGACTCAGGCGAGCAGCGAACTCAAACCGTCGTCCCGCTCGTTGCGATCGTCGCGTTCACCGGATCGATGCGGCTCCGCCGCTTCATGCGCGCGCTGCCTGCCGCCGTCGACGTGCGCGAGCATCCGCCGCGCGGCTTCGTCCGCATCGCGCGCAGCGAGCGCCGACAGAATCGCGCGATGCTCCGCGAGCGAACGCTCCATCGCATCGCCGCGCACGCCGAGCGCCGCGCGCCTGAAAAGACTCAATTCGCCGACCAGCCTGCGATACGTCTCATACAGCTTGCCGTTGCCCGCCATCGCGACGATCGCATCGTGAAACGCGACGTTTTCTCGCGCATATACATCGTGATCGCCGGCATCGAGCGCGGCATGCATCGCATCGACATGCGCCCGCAGCGCGGCCAGTTGCGCGGCGTCGATACGCTGCGCGAGCATCCGGCACGCCGCCTGTTCGAGCACTGCGCGCACCGCGTAGATCTCGTCGGCCTCCGCCAGCGACACCGTCCGCACGAACACGCCGCGGTTCTTCTCGTTGCGCACGAGCCCTGCCTGCTCCAGCGCGCGAAACGCCTCTCGCACCGGCCCGCGCGACACCTGCAGACGCGCGGCCCAGTCGGCTTCGTTGAGCTTGTCGCCGGGCGCCAGCCCGCCGTCGACGATGTTGCGCTCGATCTCGTCGCGCACCAGCGCCGTCAGCGAATGCCGCCTGACCACCTCGATCCGATCATCCGGCACAATTTCCATATTTTCAGTCATTTCGACAATTTTTGCCACATCACGATGCGAGGCACGCCGACACGGACACACCTCACGAAAAATCAGGAAACGTTGTTGTCAGTCCACGCGACGGCGCGGTACGCGCGCGGCGATCAGCAGAAGCGCAGCCAGCGACGCGAGCAGCAGGATCAGCGATAGCGCGGACGCCGGCAGGTAATAGCCTCGTTCGACCTGGCCGACGACGACGATCGGCACCGTCGCGAAACCCGGCGGGTAAACAGTCAGCGTCGCGCCCAGCTCGCCGAGCGACAGCGCGAAGCCGAGCGCAAGCGACGCGCGTATCGCGGGCACCAGTTGCGGCAGCACGATGCGGCGCAGCACCATCGACGGCGGCGCACCGAGGCTCGCGGCCGCTTCGCGCAGAATCGTCAGCTCCGGCCGCAATGCCGCCGCCGCGCAGCGATAACAGAACGGCAGCACCAGCGCCAGCTGCACGAACACGACGATGGCGGCCGAGCTCGACAGATCGAGCGGCTTCTTGTGATACGCGATCAGCACGGCGAGACCGAGCACGACGCTCGGCACGCCGTTAGGCACCATCGCGATCGTATCGACGAGCGCGCCGAGGCCGCGCCGGTCGCGCCCTTCGAGCGCGAGCGCGAGCCACAGTCCGAGCACCGTGCCGAGAATCGCGACGCCGAAGCCGATCTGCAAGCTGGTCATCAGCGCATCGAAATCGCTGCCGCCGAGGCGCTCGAACCAGCGCATGCTGAAGCCATCGGGCAGGATCGTGCCCGACCAGTGCGCGGCGACGCTCGACAGCGCGACGACGATCACGGGCAGCACGAAGAGCCAGAAGCACAGCAATGCGGCGAACGCCATGAAGAGACCGCCCGCGATGCGCGTGACGAGCCTGTGCTGAACGGGCCGCGCGCGATGATGCACGGCAGGCAGCACGGTTTGATCGACGTCGGACATTACTTCGCCCCTCCCACCTTGCGCCTGTTGACCTGGCGGTACAGCGCATACAGCGACAACGACATCGCCAGCATCACGACCGCGCCCGCAGCCGCTGCCGGCAGATCGAGATCGACGGTCGCCGAGCTGTAGATCGCCACGGGCAGCGTGATCAGATGCGCGCTTCCGAGCACGAGCAGAATGCCGAACTCGTTCAACGTCAGCAGGAAGCACAGGATCGTGCCCGCCGCGATGCCCGGCCACGCGAGCGGCACGATCACGCGAAACGCGACCATCCAGCCATTCGCGCCGAGGCTGCGCGCCGCTTCGATCAGACGCATGTCGAGCATCGCGAACGACGCGAGCGTCGGACGCACGACGAACGGCGCGTAGAACACGACCTCCGCGAGAATCACGCCGCCGATGCCGAACAGGAAATCGAGCGGCGGCGCTTCGAGACGAAAGAGCCGCTGGAGGCCAATGCTGACGGAGCCTTGCGAGCCGTACAGAAAGATCAGCGTGAACGCGACGAGAAACGACGGGAACGCCACGAACAGTTCGAGAAAGCGCGTGACGAGCCGCGCGCCAGGAAACGGCTTGAAGAACAGCAGCGACGCGAGCGCGACACCGAGAACGGACGCAAGGCCCGCGCTCGCGAACAGTATCCACAGCGTCGTGCCGATCACGCCGCTCGTCTCCGGATTCTTGAAGAACGCCGAGTACGCGTGAAAGCTCAGCCCATGCGCGCCCGTCAGGCTCAGCAGAACGAGACGCACGAGCGGATAGATCACGAGCGGGCCGAGCACGAACACGGCGAGAAACAGCAGATGCCATTGCGACATGCGTTCGCGCCGGCGCTTCGCCGCCGCATGCGATGCGGCCGTCGCGGCGCGTAGCGCGTCGCGGTTGGCGAGCGCGTCAGGGCTTGATAAGGACGACATCGTCTGCCTCGTAACGCAAGGAAATTCGCGTGCCCTTTTCGGGCATCACACCGCTGCCGCGCTGCATCGACACGTGCACGGGCTCGCCCGGCATCGCGTCGAGCGCGACCTGCACAGACAGCACCGAGCCGTACCATTCGACGGATGCAATCGTGCCGTGCAACTGCCCTTCGCCGAGCGGCACGATGCGCATCGCCTCGGGACGCAGGCACGCGACGCGCTCGCGCTCCGCATGGCGCGCATCGCCGAGCGCAAACGCGACGTTCGGCGGCAGCAGATTGGCCGCGCCGAGATAGCGCGCGACGAAAGCGTCGCTCGGCTTGTCGTACAGTTCCTGCGGCGTGCCGAGCTGCGCGATATGGCCTTCGCACATCAGCAGCGTGCGATCGGACAACACGAGCGCGTCGTCCTGATCGTGCGTCACGCAGACGATCGTCAGATTCGGCAGGCGCTCATGCAGCGCCTTCAGCTCGGAACGCACCGACGCGCGCAGATTGGCGTCGAGCGCGGACAGCGGCTCGTCGAGCAGCAGCACGTCCGGCTCGATCACGAGCGCGCGCGCGAGCGCGACGCGCTGCTGCATGCCGCCCGATAATTGCGCGGGCATCACGTGGCCGGCATCGCCGAGCTGCACCAGCTTCAGCGCATCGGCGACACGCCGCGCGATTTCCTTCGTCGAAATACGGCGCGCGCGCAGGCCGAACGCGACATTCTCGAATACCGAAAGATGCGGAAACAGCGCATAGCTCTGGAACAGCAGGCCCAGATTGCGCTTGTGCGGCGGCACGTGCGTGAGGTCGCGGCCCGCGACCGTCAGCGTGCCGGCGAGGCCGTCCGCCTCGATGAAACCAGCGATGAAGCGCAGCAACGTCGTCTTGCCGCAGCCGCTGCGGCCGAGCACGGTCAACAGTTCGCCGCGCTCGATCGTCAGCGACAGATCGTCGAGCACCGTGCGAGAACCGAAGCGCACCGTCAGATGCTCGACCTGCACGCCGCCGGGCTCGGCTGTGCGAGCGACGCCCTCCGCTCGCGGAGTGGCGTCCAGCGCGCCTGAACCAGCAAGGGTTGTTGCAGTGTTCACCGGGTCCATCCTCCTGCGTTGGTAAGCTTGAATTGCAGCACGGGATGCGTCAGGCGCATCCGGTGCATCAAATGCCTTGTGCGCGGCGCGACCGTCGTCACGCCGCGCGTCCTTCCATCAGACGCCGTGATTATTTCGGCTTGACGACTTCGAGCTGCTTGCCCGAGTTGCCGATCACGTCGCTCTTCCAGCGAGCCGTCCAGTCGGCCTTCTTCGACATCACGTGATTCCAGTCGACGGGGATCAGCTTCACGCCCGCGATCGCCTGCTTGACGGCCGTGCCGTTCTTGCCAGCGAGCGGCACGTCGGTGCGGCCCGGAATGCCGAAGATGTCGGGCACCTTCGCCTGCACTTCCGTCGACATCAGATAGTCGATCAGCTTCTTGCCTTGCGCCTGGTTCGGGCCATTCTTGATCAGGCCGATCGCGTACGGCAGCTGGAACGTGGTCGGCTGGCCGCCCGGCTCGGCTGCGAGGAAGATCGGCTTGAGCGACAGGCCGCCGTTCGCGGCGTCGTCGAGATCCATCTGCAGATCGCCGTTCGCGACCGAGATTTCGTTACGCGAGAGCAGCACGTCCAGATAGCCGGTGCCCTTCGTGTGGAACTTGGCGCTCTGCTCCAGCTTCTTCAGATAGTCGAACGCCTTGTCTTCGCCCATCAGCGACGTCGTCAGGATGATCACGGCCATGCCGTCGCCCGCCGTCGCCGGGTTCGAATACGCGACCTTGCCGCTGTAGTCGGGATGCAGCAGATCGGCGAACGTCTTCGGCTGGTTCTTCACCACTTCCGGATTGATCGCGAACGAGAAGTAGTTGTTGACGAACGTGGCCCACGCGCCGTCGGACGCCTTCGCGATCGCAGGCACGTTCTTGTAGTTCACGCTCTCGTAGTTCTGCAGCAGGCCCGCTTGCGCCGCCTGCTGGATGAACGGCGGCAGCGTGACGATCACGTCCGCCTTCGGCGCGTCCTTTTCGACGGTCGCGCGGTTCACGACTTCGCCGCTGCCCGCCGTCACGATGTTGACCTTCACGCCTTCCTGCTTCTCGAACGCGGGCAGCACGTCCTTGTAGAGGTTTTCGAGGCCGTCAGCCGTGTACAGCACGACCGCGCCCGCCGCGTGCGCGGACATCGCGCCGCCGAACGCCGCTGCCGCGACGAGTGCGGGCAGCAGCTTGCGCGCAATGCGGCCCGTCGAGCGAAGGTGATCCGTCTTTTTCATGTCGTTCTCTCCGAAAGGCAAAAAAACCTGTGATAACCCGATAGTGGTGGTGTCCGTGCGGCGCCCCGAAAGGGGCATCCGCCTGACCTCGCGGCCGAAGCCGTGCGAATTGCAGATTGCTGACAACTTTTTTGCGGCCTTTGCGCCCAGGACATTCCTTTCACGATTGCTCGCTCCAGACTGCCTTGCCTGAACGGGCACGGCAAGGATCGTCTCTTTTTGTGACAGCGACATGAAGAGTCTGCACATTTCCACAAAATGACACAATCAGCCAATAATATGCAATGCAACACGCGCCGGACAACGCGCGATTCGCCCGCATTTCGCTGATTCTGAAGGAGGCTGTGTGATTCTTGGAAACGACCCTATCCTGCTGACGCCAGGACCCCTGACGACCTCGCCAGCCACGCGCGAAGCGATGCTGCGCGACTGGGGTTCGTGGGACGCTGCGTTCAACGGCATCACGCAGAGCGTCTGCAACGATCTCGTCAAGATCGTACACGGAGCAAATGAGTACGTCTGCGTGCCGCTTCAGGGCAGCGGCACGTTCTCTGTCGAGGCCGCGCTGGGCACGCTGGTGCCGCGCGACGGCCGCGTGCTGGTGCCGAACAACGGCGCGTATTGCGCGCGCATCATCAAGGTGCTGCAGCGCCTCGGCATCGCGTGGGTGGAGCTGCCGCTGCGCGAGGACGAGCCGGCCAGCGCCCACGCCATCGAAGACGCGTTCAACCGCGATCCGCGCATCACGCACGTCGCGCAGGTGCATCTGGAGACGAGCGCGGGCCTGCTCAATCCGCTCGACGAGATCGCGGCCGTGTGCAAGCACCACGGCAAGAGCCTGATCGTCGATGCGATGAGTTCGTTCGGCGCGCTGCCCATCGACTTGCGCAAGGGCGGCATCGACGCGCTGGTGTCGGCGAGCGGCAAGTGTCTGGAAGGCGTGCCGGGGATGGGCTTCGTGATCGTGCGGCGCAACGTGCTGGAGGCATGCGAGGGCCGCTCGCCGTCGCTTGCGCTCGATCTGTACGATCAGTACGCGTACATGCAAAAGACCACGCAATGGCGCTTTACGCCACCGACGCACGTGGTCGCCGCGCTGCGCACCGCGCTCGACCAGTTCATTGCGGAAGGCGGCCAGCCGGCGCGCGGCGCGCGCTATGCGCGCAACTGTGCGGCGCTCGTCGACGGCATGAAGGCGCTCGGTTTCGACACGTTCCTCCCGGCCCACGTGCAGGCGCCCGTGATCGTCACGTTCCATGCGCCGCGCGATCCGAAGTGGCGTTTTACGGAGTTTTATGCGGCCGTGAGAGAAGCGGGCTACATCCTGTATCCGGGCAAGCTCACCGAGATCGAGACGTTCCGCGTGGGCTGCATCGGCGCGATCGACACGAACGAGATGCACAACGCCGTCGCCGCCATCGGCCGGACGCTGGCGCAGCTCGGCCTCAGCGTGAAATGAAATGGCGCGCGTCACTCACGCGATCAGGATTTCCGGGCCGCGTGCAGTGATCGCCTTTGCGAGCGTGCGATCCGGCGCGAGTTCCGTCACGACGTAGCGCGCCTTCTCCAGCCCTTCGATGCGCACGGGCGTCACGCGGCCGAACTTCGAATTGTCCGCGACGACGATCACCGTGTTGCCGGCCGCGATCATCTGGCTGCGCACCTCGGCTGCCATGCGCGAGTAGTCGGACAGCTGCGCGTCCGGCGTGATGCCGCCCGCGCCGATCAGCGCGAAATCCGCGTGATAGTGCGACAGCTGGTGAATCGTATCGAGGCCGAACGCCGCGTCTTCGTTGTCCGACAGCTCGCCGCCGAGCAGCGTCACACGATTGTCGTTGCGGCGTCCGAGCAAAAGCGCGATGCGCCAGTCGTTCGTGTAGACGGCCAGCCGGTGGCGGTCCGTCAGCGCGCGCGCGACCGCGTGCGTCGTGCTGCCCGAATCGATTATGACCGACGCGCCGTCGGGCACCAGTTGCGCCGCGCGCTCGCCGATCGCGCGCTTCGCGCTCGCGTTCGCGGCTTCGCGCGTATCGAGATCCGGCTCGCGCCGGTCGCTCGACAGCGCGCCGCCATGCGTCGTGACGATCAGGCCGCGCTCGGCGAGCGCGTTCAGATCGCGGCGGATCGTTTCGCGCGATACGTTCAGTTCGCGAACCAGCTCGGCGACCGACAGTGCGCCCGACTTGGTGACCTTAGCCAGAATGTATTGGTGACGTTGTTCTGCCAGCATCGGTTGGTGGCCGCCGCGAGGCGGCGAGCAGGGGTTCAGGGATGGGATCGGCCCGCCGGATTGTCGCGGGTATTGTATTACGCATGGGAATCCGACGCGGACGGAATGTAACGAAAGGCTTGCAGGCGGCGCATCGCCTGTCGGCCGATCGTATGCCGATATCCTGCCCGTATGCTGTTGCTCGCCACCGTATGCCAATGCTCACGGTATGTTGAGGCTCACCGCGTGCCGAGGCTCACCGCATGCCGTTGCCCGTCGCATCCGGCACGCGGCAATCGCCGTGCGGGTGTTCCCGGCGGCGCATCCCTGCTAATCTGAGCGGTCTTCTCACGCATCGCCGATGCGTCCTGCCGAACGATCCGCCGATGCCTCCCCTGTTTCGCCGACTACGACTGCTGTTTCATACGCTGCGCTACGGCGCGCGTCTCCTCTGGCTCGCCGCGCCCGAGCATCACAAGCTGCACTGGTTCATCACGCTCGCATCGCGTGTGCACGCGTCGCCGGGCGCGCGCGCCGGCGTGCAACGCGCGCTGCCCAATCTGGGTCCGCTCGCGAGCGCTTTCGCCGAGGCGCTCGCGCGCCGCCCCGAACTGGCGACGGGCACCCTGCACGACGCGATCGACGCCGTCGGCCACCTCGAAACGCCGTTGCCGCCGGATGAAGTCGAACAGGCGCTCGCCACTGCACTCGGCCGTCCCGTATCGACGCTCTTCGCGTCGATCGACCTGACGCCCGCGCGCAACGGCTTTGCCGAGCAGACGCATGTCGCGCGGCTTGCGGAGCCGATCAACGGACATCGCGACATCTCGATCAAGCTCGTGCGCGCCGCGCAGGTCCAGGAAATCGCCGACGAAGCCGCGTTGCTGCGCTGGGTCGCGCGCTGGATGGAGAAGCTGTCGAAGAACGCGCGGCGTCTGCGGCTGCGCGACATGGCGGACGCCTTCACGCAGGACATGCTGCGGCGCTTCGATCTGCGCGCCGAGGCCGCGAACCTGAGCCAGACCGCGCATCACTTCGCAGACGACAAGCGCCTCGCGATTCCCGCCGTGATCTGGGAGCTCTGCACCGACCGCACGCTCGCGATGCAGCATGTCGAGTCGCTGCCCGCGCTTGATCTCACTGGCCTGTCGGCGCGCGGCGTGAAGCTGGTGCCGCTTGCCGAGCACATCATCGAAGTCGTCACCGAGCAGGCGTTCGAGCACGGCTTCTTCCACGCGACGCTCGACGCGCGCCGCGTGCGCGTGAGCATCGAGCCGGACACGCTGGGTCGTATCGTGCTCGCGGACTTCGCGGTGATGTCGAGCCTGTCGACGCATGAACGCGAGTTCTTCGTGCAAGGCGCAACGGCTCTCTTCGACCAGGACTACGGACGTCTCGCGCATCTGCATCACGAAGCTGGGCACGTGTCGAGCGAGACACGCCCCGAAAAGCTCGAAGCCGAACTGCGTATGCGCGCCGAAGCGCACTTCGCGCCGCAATCGCACGAGCGCTCGGCGGGCGCGCTGTTCCATCATCTGCTGTTCGCCGTGCGTCCGTTCGGCGGCGACGTGCCGCCGCGCCTTGCAGCGGCGCAACGCACGTTCGAGCAGGCCGAGATGCTCGCGAACGCGCTGCATCCGGGCGTCGATTCGTGGAAGATCGCGCGCTCGGTGCTGGCGACGCTCGCGCGCCGCGAGTTCGACCATCGCGGCTGGGCAAGGCACATTGCGCAGGAGTTGCCGCATCTCGCGCATCTGGTGCCGCGCATTCCGCAGCTCGCCGTGCGCTATCTGCAGCATCAACACGAAGCCGCGAACGTCAGGCAACAGGCGCAGCTTGTCAGCGACGTGCTGACCGAATATCGCAGAACGCGTGTGCTGCTGTGGGCATGCACGATTTGCGGCGGAGTGCTCGGCGCGGTGGCCGTGCTGCTCACCTATTGAACGACGCGTACTTGTTCAGCGTTGATCGGCGCTCATCGGCGCATGCACCACGCGCGCGCGACGGTTCGCACGGCGCGCGCCGGCCACGCCGGTGCAGCCTCGAACAAGACGGCCCGCCCCTCTTGCGCCGATACTGCGGGCTTCTTTGCTTCTTCCGCTTCCCACGCCTTCCGATGCTGGCTTTCCTCAATGCAGTCGTGTTCGTCGTTCTGTGGTCGACGGGTTTCGTGGTCGCCCGCGCGATCAAGCCTTACGCCGATCCGAACCTCTTCCTGCTCGCGCGCTTCGGGGGCACCGCGCTGCTGTTCATGGCGGCTGGGCTGCTGGCGCGCGTCGAATGGCCGACGGGCCGTGCGCTCGGCAAGCACCTGATCGCGGGCGCGCTGCTGCAAGGCGTCTATCTGGGCGCGGGCTACTGGGCCGTCGCGCAAGGCATGAGCGCGGGCATCATGGCGCTGCTCGGTGCGTTGCAGCCGCTGCTGACGGCCGCCGTCGCCGCGCCGCTGTTCGGCGAGCGTCTGTCCGCGCGCGGCTGGACGGGGATGCTGCTCGGCCTCGCAGGCGTCGCGCTGGTGCTGGAGCCGAAGCTCGCGGCCACGGATCTGGGCGTCGCGCAGGGCAATGCGCCTCAGTGGCTGGTCGTCGCCGTGTCGATACTCGCCGTTTGCGCAATTACGGCGGGCACGTTGATCCAGAAGACGTCGCTATCGAAAGCCGATATCCGCAGCGCGAGCGCCGTGCAGAACTTCGGCGCGGCCATCGTCGTGCTCGTGTTCGCGCTGACGCTCGGCGAGCACAAATGGATTCCGTCACCGGCGCTGTGGGTGTCGCTGGCGTGGGGCATCGTGATGCTATCGGGCGTGAGCGTCACGCTGCTCGTCTGGATGGTCCGGCGCGGCGACGCATCGCGCGCGACGGCGCTGTTGTTTCTCGCGCCGCCGCTCGCGGCCGTCGAGGGCTACGTCGGGTTCGGCGAAACATTGACTGCTGTGCAGGCGGCGGGCTTTGTCGTCGCGCTGATCGGCGTGTTGCTCGCGCGGTCTTGAATGGGCTGCTGCGAATGCGTGGTTGTGGTTGTGCGGTTGTGGTTGTGCGGTCGCGGTTTTGCGGTTGTGCCGTTGTGGTTGTGCCGTTGTGGTTGTGCCGTTGTGGTTGTGCCGTTGTGGTTGTGCCGTTGTGGTTGTGCCGTTGTGGTTGTGCCGTTGTGGTTGTGCCGTTGTGGTTGCGCGGTTGTGATTGCGCGCTTGTGATTGCGCGCTTGTGATTGCGCGCTTGTGATTGCGCGCTTGTGATTGCGCGCTTGTGATTGCGCGCTTGTGATTGCGCGCTTGTGATTGCGCGCTTGTGATTGCGCGCTTGTGGTTGTGCGGCCGTGACTGCACGGTCGTGATTGCGCGAAGGCGGCGCTGATGCACCGCCGAAGGCCCGTCCGCCGTCAATCCGCCGTATCGGCGTTAGGCGGCACCCGTGCGCGCACCTTCCTGCTCGGCGGCGGCGACCAGACGGGCCGCGCCTTGCGCTTCGAATCGACGACGACGATATAACGTCCCGCCCAAGGCGTCGCGACGCGATCCGAATGCAACACCCACAGTGACCTGCCTTCGTCGACGAGCGCTTCGTACTCGCGGTCGAGAATGCCGTAGTGATCGAGAAATACGTTCAGCGAGGCCGGCATCCGCACGCAGCCTTTCGAGTGCCGGATGCCGAGAATCGGTTCGAGCTTGTCGGGATCGGTCGCGTGCATCTGAAAGCGCATCTGCGAAATGCCGCCCTTGCCCCAGCCGCGCTCGGCCTGCGCCCAGCCGAGGTCGAAGATGCGCATGTCGTGTGCGCCGTAGCCACGGATGCCGTTGTCGTTCATCGTGCCTTCCGCGCGGAAATCCATGTTGTCCGGCGTGTGCTCGAACAAGCCGAGCGGCGTGATGAAGTGATCGTACTGGCCCGGCCGTCCCGTCGCGACAGGCGATGCACCGATCATCTGCCACGTGTCGGCGGGCGTCGCGCGAAAGTAGATGAGGAGCGCCTGCACGTGCTCATTGCGATCGACGAGCACCACGTACTCGCCCGACAGATTGCCCAGCTCGTTCTCCCCGAGCGCCTTTTGCACACGATCGCCATACGCGCGCTGCTCCGCGACGGGCACCTTCAGACGGCGCGTCACGTCGCGCGCGAAGATGCCGCGCATCAATAGCGCGCGGCGCGGGTCCGCGCCACCCGCTGCATCGCGCGCCGCGACAGCCGACGCATCGACGGCGGGATTCGCCGGGTCTTGCAGCGCATCGGCAGCATGAGCGACATGGAGACTTGCGATGAACGCCGGCACGGCCAGCGCCGACGCAGAGAAAAAGCTCAACGCGAGCCGCGCCGCGGCGAGGCGCACACGGCGCGCTCCCGCGACCTTCGCGCTTCGCTTCGCCCCGTCGGCACTGCGCTCGTCATCGTCTTGTGATTCCGCCCTCTCTCGTGCAGGCGGACGAACTGCCATGTTCTCTTTCTTGCTGTTCATTGTGGTCGAACATCACTGCCTGTTGCCCAACCCACACAGCCGCTTATGGCGTGCCGGCGGGTGTTTCTGGATTCGGCGGCGATGCGCCCGAATCCCGCCTGCTGAAAAATGACAAACGCATAACGCAGTGCTTTCCGATGACGACTGCCGACTATACATCATCGATTTAAAGCCTTAATCGTTGAGATTTGATTATGGTTATTCGACATTAAACCAGACAACGCATGACGGCGCACCCAATTCGGCGCATTCATGCAATCATCGACCCTCATGTCAGCGCGCTTTTCAGGGGGCTTCGATGGACCAGCACGAACGCGCCGCGCGTCAGCGGCAGATCGCGGCGGAACTGCACGTTGCCGGCACTTTCGACGCCGCGCGCGAGATCGAGCAGCGCGTCGCGTTTCTCGCCGACTACCTTCGCGCAAGCGGGCTTTCGACCTATGTGCTCGGCGTCAGCGGCGGCGTCGATTCATTGACGGCGGGACGTCTCGCGCAACTCGCGGTGGAGCGACTGCGCAGCACGCAGTACGAAGCGCGCTTCGTCGCGATGCGTTTGCCTCACGGCGTCCAGCACGACGAGACGGACGCGCAGCAATCGCTCGAGTTCATCCGCGCCGACGAAACGCTGACCGTCGACATCCGCCGCGCCGCCGACGCGATGCTCGATTCGCTGTCAGCGAGCGGCTTGCGCTTTGACGACGATTCGCAACGGGACTTCGTGCACGGCAACATCAAGGCGCGCGAGCGGATGATCGCGCAGTACGCGGCAGCGAGCGCACGGCACGGCATCGTGATCGGCACGGATCACGCGGCGGAATCGGTGATGGGGTTCTTCACGAAGTTCGGCGACGGCGGCGCCGACGTGCTGCCGCTCGCGGGCCTGAACAAGCGGCGCGTGCGCGCGCTCGCGGCTGCACTCGGCGCCAGCGACGCGCTCGCGCACAAGGTGCCGACCGCCGATCTGGAGATGTTGCGCCCTCAACGTCCGGACGAGGACGCATACGGCATCCGCTACGACGACATCGACGATTTCCTCGAGGGCAAGCCCGTCAGCGAAGCGGTATTCGGAACCGTCATGCGCTTCTACGAGAGCACCCGGCACAAGCGCGCGCTGCCTTATACGCCGTTCGGCTGAGCGCGCGTTTGACGGAGCCGCGTGCCGCCGCGCTATTCGCGCCGCGGCGGCGTAGGCGGCGTCTCGTCGCTACCGAACGGCACGGCGCTGACCTGTAGCGGAACGCCGCCCAGGAGCTTGCCGTTGAACTGCCGCGCGATGACATCGGCGACATACGGTTCGTCGGCGTCGACATCCACGTTCGCGTATGCGTTCGGCGTGCCTTGCTCGAACACTTCGATCTCTTTTGCGTAGTGGCCGAGCTCGCGGCCGAGAAAATCGCGCACTTCCTGCTCGGAGCAGGACTCGGGAATGTTCCACACGATGATCTTCATACGCGCGACGCCCTCCGTTGATAATGGTCACGCAGCCCAGCGACTCATGGTTTTGCTGTCGATCAGAGTTGGCGCTTTAGCTGTCGGCTGGAGTTAGTGCTTCAGCACCTACTCCAGCCCCATGCAGAGCACTGGCTCTGGTCCCACACGCAGAGCGGTCGACCAGAGTTGGCGCTGTAGCTGTCGGATCGAGTAAGTGCTCCAGCACCTACTCCAGCCCCATGCAGAGCACTTGCTCTGGTCCCACGCAGAGCGGTCGACCAGAACTGGCGCGTCGACAGGAAGCTGGTGCTCTAGCGCTTACTCCCGTCCCATGTCTTACTCGGCCCCCATGCAACGCTGTCGACCTCGACTTCCAGTCTCCCAGCGTAGCCATAATCGCGCCGCGCAGCAAACGGCGCTCGCGCTCGCGTGCGAAATCAATCTGCGTCAGCGACGTTCGCGGCGCTCACCCACCACGCCATCTTGCCTCGCGGCACATGCACGAGCACGGCTGTCGGATCAGCGACGCCGTCGTCGGCGATTTCGCATACGTCGAGCCCATCCGGCAGACGCTTCACGGTGCCCGCTTCCTGAAAGAGCGCGAGACGCCGCGCCGTGAGCGGCCGAAGCTGGCTGAACACGTCGTAGCTGATCGCACCGGGCGTATCGCCGCGAATCTGCGATGCGTCGTCCTTGCCGCACGGCGACGGCGTAGCCGCGAACGCGTGGCTGGCGGCAAGACAGCCGAGCGTGGCCACGACGGCCGCGACGGTTGCGCGAAAGAGTTGCTTCATGTCGATTCTCCAGAAAGTGACGGTTCGCCGGTCTTCCAGCCGTCGGGAAGGCGGACTCGCATCCGGCAGCCGATGCCGCGAGCCTCACGAGCCATCGTTGCCGCTGAGCGCGACGCCTCGATCGTCGCCGCAAGGCGCGCTGCCGAAGCCCGCATAGTGAGCGGACCAGTCGCCCGCGATGGCGGCCTGCGCGTCGCTCAGCGACATGCGCCCTTCGCAGACGCAGCGCTTGAGCTTCGCAGTTAGGAGCGCCTTACGGCGCTCCCCGTGATGCCCGCCCCACGCCAGAAGACCGAGATTATCCGGCGCATCCGGCGAGCCGCCGAGCACGACGGGCACGCGACGGTCCAGCGCATAGCGCGTGCCGTGGTCGGGATCGATGCCGCGCTCGGAAAGCAGCCGGTCCTTGTGCGCCATCAGGTCGTCGAACGGCGGCGACACGGTGTCGGCGTAGCCCGGCTTGCAGATCGTTTCGGCGATGGTCTGCTGCGTGACGCGCTCGTCGAGCATCGACGCGTCCTGTGCGAACGCGGCTGGCATATGCAAATGCAAGCCCGCCACCATCGCGGCGAGCATGATGCGGCGCTCGCGCATCGTTTTCGCGACGCGCTCAGCACGCGTGGCGCGATCAGCGGTTGATTCGATTCGAGTCGTGTGCGCCTGGTCGAGCGCGTTCGCCTTCGCTGCATTCACTAATCAGCGCGCGTCGTCGCGACGCGGAAGAGTTAATTCGGCAGACAATTAAAACACAACAGGGGCGCTCGACGTAAATGCAACCGCCTTGAATCCCGCCTCGAATCGCCACAACCGCCTTGAATCGCTCCGGATTTTCGATGCCCTGAGCATCGAGCGCATAGAGGGGCATCGCGAACAACCCGCGATGCCCTTGCCTTTGCGTGTCGAACGCGGCCCCGGCGCCACGCGGCCGCGCGCCTACGCAGCGTGGCACTAGTGCGTGCCCGGCACCCTCGCCGCCGTTCGCGCCTGCAGCGCGCGCACGCGTCCGAGCGCCTCCGTGTTGCTCACCGTCGATTCGTACATCGTCGCGAGATCGGCCTTGAGTGCAGTGCGCGAGCCGCCGTCGAGATACACCATATGCCCCGACGGATAGAAGCGCGCCGACAGGTTGTCCCGCACCTGCTGGCTGAGAAGCGGCATCTGCTGCAAGTCGATCACCGTCTGATAGAACGGCGTGACGAAATCGTAGAAACCGTTCGCCGACAGCACCTTCAGGTCCACGTTGAGCGCCATCACGGCAGCGAGATCGCCCGCCGTGTACAGGATGATGTTGCCCTTGCTGTCGACGCCCTTCTGCTCGCCCGTCGGATCGATATGGCTGAAGTCCCAGTACTTGAACGCCTGGTCGTTCAGATCCGTGAACGCCGAGTTCGACGTGAACTTCAGCTGCTCGTTCAGATAGACGTTCCACATCGTCGTGTAGACGCCCGTGACGGCCGTCATGGTCGGATCATTGCCGCCCGAGTTCGGGTCGATCTTGCCCGCGATGCCCGTGTCGATGGCCGTCACGCGACCGTCATACGCGCCCAGCGCGAGCCCCTGCGATTTGAGCAGTGTGGTCAGGAACAGCGAATTGCCGCGGCTGTCATAACCGGCGATGTCGAGGCTCCATGCGAGCAGCGTCGTCTTGTCGATGCCCGTGTACTCGCTCAGCTTCTCGACCACCGCGTTGTCGGTCGTCGGGAACTTGCGCAGCGCGTTCAGGTAGTCGGTGCGCGCGAACTGCGCCACTTCTTCGACGAACTGGCCGAGGTTTGTCGGCCGTGGCGCAATGCCGAGCTTCCTGTGATACCACGCGTCCGCGGCGGCCGTGGGCAGCGCGCCGACCGGGTTGCCCGCCTGCGTGTAGTCGAGAATCGACGATTGCAACGTGACGCCGTTCAGATCGACGCCGTCCTCATGCAGCTTGTACGCGAGCACGCAGCTGCGCGCGGTGCCGTATGACTCGCCGAACAGGAACTTCGGCGAATTCCAGCGGTTGTTTTTCGTCAGGAAGCGCTTGATGAACTGCTTGATCGATTCCGCGTCCTGGTCGACGCCCCAGAAGTCGCGGTTCTTGCGCGGCGCGACGGCAGCCGAGTAGCCCGTGCCGACCGGGTTGATGAACACCAGGTCGCTCTTGTCGAGCAGGCTGTCCGGGTTGTCTTCCATCTGATATGGCGCGGGCGGCGTGAAGCCCGGCATCGACGTCTTGATGCGGCGCGGCGCGAACGACCCGAGCAGCACGAACACCGACGACGACCCCGGGCCGCCGTTGTAGAAGAACGTGACGGGCCGCGTTTCCTCCTTCTGGTCGTCCTGCGTGAACGCGACGTAAAACATCTTCGCGCTCGGCTGGGAACTGGACGGATCGACCGTGACCAGATGGCCCGCCGTTGCCGTGTAGTTGAACTTCCTGCCGCCGATCGTGATCGTGTGCTTCGTGATCGCGGCGCCCTCGCTGGTGTCGGTGACCGAGTCGTCGGGCCCGTTGCCGTAGGCGACGGGATCGAAAAACGGCTGGTCGCCGCTGGCGTGCGGCACGCTCGCAGCCGTCGACCCATGCGCGGCCTGAGAGTTGTGAGGCGACTGCAAACTGCCGGAAGCTGATTCGGTATTCGTCATGATCGCTCCATCGAATGCGTACACATGTTGCCAGGTCTTGTGTTGCGATGCGTTCATCGCCGCCCAAAGCGTGGCGCCCGACATACGAGCGCCCGCTGTTCAGACTATAAAGCCGCCGCCACCTTCACACCATTGGGACTACCCAATCCCGTGCAGGCATCCCACCCCGTGGTTGCCGCATAACTGCCGTTATTGCCCTGCGTGATGTCGTTGCAGGCGCCCGCCGCCTTGTACAGCTTCGGATTGACGAAGCCGACGGGCGCGCCCTTCGCGCCGTTGATGCGCGCGATCAGCGCCGCCCACAGCGGCGCGACGGCGCTCGTGCCGCCGACCACCGTGTTGTTGCCGTCGACGAGCACGTCATAGCCGGTGAGCGGCGACGCATCGCCCGCGACATCCGGCACGCCGCGCCCCGTCAGTGCCGTGTTTCCGCCCTGCATGCCCTTCGTGGACAGACCTTCCTGCCAGGCGGGGACAGGGAACGCGCCGCTCACGCCGCCACCCGTCGAGCCACCGTCCGCGCCATCGTTCCAGACGACTTCATGCGAGATCTTTTGCCCCGAGCCTTGCACGCTCGTGCCGCCGCACGCGAGCACATAGGGGCTCGACGCGGGGAAATCGACGTGATCGCCGCCGTCGCTCACGCCATCCGTCGAGCCGCTGTCGCCCGACGCCGCGCACACCGTCACGCCGATGGCGGCCGCTGACTGGAGCACGTCGTTGAAGGCCGTCATCGATTGCGCCGTCCACACGCTCTCCGGCGCGCCCCAGCTGATTGAAATCACGGAAGGCTTGTTCTTGGTGTCGTGCACTGCGCGGCTGACGGCGTCGATAAAGCCGGCGTCGCTGTTGGTCGTGAAGTACACGGCGATCGTGGAGCCAGGCGCGATTGCGCCGGCGATCTCGACGTCGAGCGTGACTTCGCCGTCCGGTCCGTTCGGGTCGCCCGTCGGATGGTTGCCGCCCTGGTCGACGCCGACGGCGACGACCTTCGGCGAGCCCACGCCGAGGCTCGAAAAATAGCTGGTCAGATCGGCAGTGCGATAGCCGCCGCCCAGTTCGATGATGCCGATGCACTGCCCGCTGCCGTCGCCCTGCGGGAACTGATACATCGACGCGAGTTGAAGCGGCGTGAACGACGCCGCCTCGCGCGCCTTCGCCGGCACGAACGGCGGACGGATGCGGAAATGCGGCCTTGCCTGCGGACGGTTGTCGAGGCCGAGCACGGCCGTCACGACGCCGTGCAGATCGTCGGGCACGCTGATCGCGCCTGTGCGACCGCGAAACCGGCCCATCGAATGGTGCTCGTAGTGCTGCAGCTTGACGTCGAACGCGGCCTGGAACTGCGCGATCGTGCCGCTCAATACGACCGTGCGCGCCGATGCGTCCTCGCGCACGACGGCAAGCCCATGCTGCGACGCGAAGGCCTTCAGCTTCGCGACATCTTTAGCGGCTGCGCCAAACCGCTGCTCGAGCTCGTCGCGCGACAACGGCTTTGCGTCCGGTGCGCCCGCCTCGATCTTCTTCATCAACTGCGTGAACTGCTGCTCGTCCTTGCGGCGCAGCACGACTACGACCTGAATCGTTTCCGACGGGTCGCACTGCGCGACGACCTTCGAACCGGCTGCGACCTGGCGTTCGCTGCCTGGCAATGGATGCTTCGTCATGGTTTCGATTCTCCCAGTGCATGGCGGGGCCACGGGTTAGACACACGACGGGCGCATGGCGGGCACATGCGGACGGTCACGCTGCAAAACCCGTCGCGCCGCGAACACGCCTTCGTCATGAGACAGAAAACCAACCGTCCGACCAACCGATTCGAACACAGTTCCTGCACGCTCGACACCTGGCCGAACGGCTAGCTTTGTCGTGCATCGGAATCGCGGTACGCTGCTCCAGCAGCAATTGCGCCGTTGCGTTACGCTATGCGACCGCGTGCCGGAGGGCGCGCGAGAACCACGAATTCGAGGACCACCCATGACCATCTCGATGTATCAGGCATCCATTCCCGTGCTGATTCGCGGCCTCACGAACCTGCAGGCGATTCTCGGCAAGGGCCAGGCGCACGCGGCGGAAAAACAGATCGATCCGTCCGTGCTCACTGGCGCGCGGCTCTTCCCGGACATGCTCCCGCTAGCCCGTCAGGTGCACATCGCGACGGACACCGCGAAGGGTTGCGCGGCACGTCTCGCAGGCGTCGAAGCGCCGAAGTACGAAGACGTGGAGTTCGCGTTCGACGAACTGCACGCTCGCATTCAGAAAACGATCGATTATCTGAAGGAGTTCAACGCCGCGCAGATCGACGGTTCGGAAACGCGCGAAGTGACGCTGAAAATGCGCAGCGGCCCGGTCGAGTTCACCGGGTTGTCTTATCTGCTCGGCTTCGCAATGCCGAATTTCTATTTCCACATCACGACGGCATACGACATCCTGCGTCACAGCGGCGTCGAGGTCGGCAAGCTCGATTACCTCGGCAAGCCGAACAGCTAACGCAGACTCTTACCGCTGTTTGAAGCGCGAACCGGCTCGCCGCCCGTTCGCGCTCACATCATGAAGAGACGGCGAACAGTGGCATTGAATGGGCGGCCGTCGAGGACGCGTGACGCGGGCCATCAAACAAGCCGTCAACAAGCCATCAAGCGAGCCGCAAAACGAGCCCTCAGACGGAACATCAGACCCGCGGCTGGAACGCGATGATCCCCATGCCCGCCAGCGTGAGCGCCGCGCCCGCAAGATCCCACGCGCTCGGGCGCACGTGATCGACGCCCCAGAGCCAGAGGATCGCGACGGCCACGTACACGCCGCCATATGCGGCGTAGACGCGGCCGGCCGCTGTACCGTGAAACGTCAGCAGCCACGCGAATAGCGCGAGGCTCAACGCGCCCGGCACCAGCAGCCACGCGGGGCCACCCTCCTTGAGCCAACGCCAGGGCAGATAGCAGCCGACGATCTCGGCGATCGCGGTCACGACATAGAGCAACAGGGTCTTCATCGGCGGTGTGGGAGTAATCGGTCGATACGCACGCGGCGTGTGCAAAAGCGTCGGCGAGGACTTCGGCCCCGCAGTCTATCGCTCTTATTAACACAATCACTTTGCCCGCGCCCTGAGCGTCGTGCGACAGTCATCGCTCCCCGCCCTCCCAACGATCACGAGCAAGCCAGCATGAGTGTCAAATCGCCCTGTATCGACATCTGCAAGTTCGACAGCAAGACCGGCTATTGCCTCGGCTGTCTGCGCACCCGCGAGGAGTGCAAAGGGTGGAAGAAGATGAAGGACAAGCATCGCCGCAAGGTCGTCGACCAGAAGTCGGAGCGTGCGGCGATGATTCGTAAATAGGCGGAAGCCATGCGGAGCGCGAGCCGCTCAGTCGAGCGACAGCCGCACCGCGAAGCCGATCAACGCCGCCGAGAACGTCCAGCGCTGCAGCGTCTGCGCGAGGGGATGCGAGCGCACCCAGCCCGAGATACGCGCGGCGCCGACAGCATAGACGGCATCGAAACACGCGCCGATCGCCACCAGCACGACACCCAGCTCGATCACCTGCCATGCGACGTGCCCCGCCTCCGGACGCACGAATTGCGGCAGCAGCACCGAGCAGAACAGAAGCGCCTTCGGATTCAGCAGGTTCGTCAGCAGCCCCTTGATGAACGCCGATCGCAGCGGACGGCTTCCGCCCGGCTGCGCGCCATCCGTCGGCATTGCAAACATGGGCAAGCGGAAAATCTGCACGGCCACCCACGCCAGATAGATCGCGCCGCCATAGCGCACGACTTCGTACAGCCACGGCGCGTTTCGCAGCAGCGCGGCGACGCCGCACGCGGACAGCGTCACGTGCGTCGCGCGCGAAATGCCGAGGCCGGCAGCGGCCGCGAAACCGTTGCGCGCGCCGCGGCCAATGCTCGTCTGAAGCACGAGCGCCATGTCCGGGCCGGGCAGCGCGTAGACCACGACGAGCGCGGCCACATACATGATCAGAAGATGAGCGGAAACCATGGCGACCTCACGTTGAGAGGCATTCATGATGCCTTCGCCCCACTAGCGAATGCTGGCGATTTTCGGTCTGACAGGTGCATCGATTAGTGGAATGCCCTAAAATCTCACAATACCCTGCGGCATTCCACCTAGCATGAACAACCTCGACAAAACAGACCTCGCAATCCTCGCGGCCTTGCAATCGGATGGCCGGATGTCGAATGCGAAGCTCGCCGAAACGGTCGGGCTCAGCGAAACGCCGTGCGCGCGGCGGCTCAAGCGGCTCGAAAATGACGGCATTATCGAGCGCTATCGCGCGGTGCTGTCGCGCCCGGCGTTGGGGCTCGGCGTCGTCTCCTTCGTGTATGTGCGCTTCGCCGTGCACGATCGCGCGACGGCGACGCGCTTCGAGCGCGAAATACTCGCGATCCCGCGCATCCTCTCGTGTCACAACGTGTCGGGCAGCGCGGACTATATCCTGCAGGTGGTCGCGCGCGACCTCGACGACTACGGCACGTTCATGCGCGACGAATTGCGCAGTCTGCCGGGCGTGACGTCGGTGGAATCGTCGCTGTCGTTGCGCGAGGTGAAGGCCAACGGAGGCTTGCCGCTTCTCTGACGGCGACGCATCGCACGACGCGGCCAAGGCGAAATGCGCGGCGACGCGCCGCGAACTCGTGGCATAGTGGGCGCCTCGCCATTGCGGCACACACCGAATCACGGAGCATGAGCATGGATCACGAAGCGGCGCGAGCCGAAGAAACCCGCGCGATGGAGCGCGTCCTGAACGCGACGAAACAAGTGCAAACCGCGTTCGCCACGCTGCAATCGCGGTTCCCTCCGGCCGGCAGCGGCCGTCCATCTCAGATGGCGCTTCAGACGTTCGACGCCGCGCTACAGGAACTCGAAGATGCGCAATCCGAATTCGATGCGCTGCTGAACGACCTGCTTGACGGCAACCGTTGAACGGTCTACGCGCCGGACGTTGACAGCGTTGGGCGCTTTTCGCGGGCGAGACGGGTAACGCTCACCAGACGCCCGCCGCGGCGGATGCGGGGCTTCAAGGCGACTGACAGTTAGTTGCGCACACTCATCATCACGATGAATAGCCTCGGATTCACTAAATAAACTTCAGGAATGCTCGACCCGCCGCTATGCTGGCCTCACCTTCTGCAAGGCATAGCAAGCGATGGCGGAACTCTATCTGGTACGGCATGGCCAGGCGTCGCTGGGCGCGGACGACTACGACCGTCTCTCGGCGACCGGCGAACAGCAAAGCCTCTGGCTCGGCGAATACTTCGCGCAGCGCGACATCGCGTTCGATCGCGTGATGTCGGGCACGCTGCGACGGCACGCGCAAACCGTCGACGCGATCCGGCGCGGCCTGGGCGCGCCGCCTGCCGAATGCGAAGTCCATCCGTGCCTCGACGAATACGATTTCCATGCGCTCTTTCGCGCGCTCGGCGACCAGCACGCCGAACTCGCCCGACAAGCGACCCGAAGCTCGCGCGATTTCTTCAGGGCGCTGCGGCAAGTGTTGCATCTGTGGGCGGAAGGCGCGCTCGATGGCTGCGCGCCCGAAACGTGGAGCGCGTTCCAGCAACGCGTCGCCGATGCGCGCGCCGCGATCCAGCACGGCGGCGGACAGCGCGTGCTGGTGGTCAGCTCGGGCGGCGTGATCGCCGCGCTGACGCAGCAGATCCTGCACGCGCCCGCCGCAACGGCCATCGCGCTCAACATGCAGATCCGCAATAGCAGCGTCAGCCATTACTTCTTCAATCGCGACGCGCTGCAGCTGTCGAGCTTCAACGGCATCGGCCATCTCGACGATCCGCAGCGCCGCGCTTTTCAAACCTACGGCTAGCCTAAGGTCTGCTTACATATGAAACGTGCATGCGAACACCCGAAACCGGCCGTCCCCCAAGGGGACTTGCTTCGGGGCGCAGGGCAAGGAGCAAGGAGCGCCGTTTGGCCGGGCCAAACACGCGACGCGCGACTCCGGCATGCGGCCGGTTTCAGGTGTTCCCCCAATAACAAAATCGATAAGTCAGGGGTTGCACGTTTCATATGTAAACAGACCTTGGCAACGCATCGAACGACATGACTCTCGATCGACACGACACCACGCTCGATATCGAGCGGCTTACGCACTATCTCGCGCTGCACATCGCAGGCTTTCGCGGCCCCGTGAGCGCGACGAAATTCGCGTGCGGCCAGTCCAATCCGACCTGGCTCATCGAAGCACAAGGCGAGCGCTATGTGTTGCGCCGCCAGCCGCCCGGACAACTGCTCAAGTCGGCGCATGCCGTCGACCGCGAGTATCGCGTGCTGCGCGCGCTCGCCGACACGCCCGTGCCCGTCGCGCGCGCGTTGCACCTGTGCGAGGACCGCGATGTGATCGGCAGCATGTTCTATCTGATGAGCTACGAGGAAGGCCACATCTTCTGGAACCCCGCGCTGCCCGAAATCGACCGCGACGCGCGGCGCGGCTACTACGCGGCCATCGTGCAGACACTCGCGGCGCTGCACGATGTCGATCCGCAAGCAGTGGGCCTCAGCGACTACGGACGCGCCGGCAACTACTTCGAGCGTCAGATCGGCGTATGGACCAAGCAATATCGCGCCGCCGAAACGGAACGCATCGCGGCGATGGAAGCGCTGATCGACTGGCTGCCCGCGCACTGTCCCGCACACGCACATGGCAGACCCGATATGCAGCGCCCTTCCCTCGTTCACGGCGACTTTCGCATCGACAACCTGATCTTCGCGAACGACGCGCCACGCGTGCGCGCGATTCTCGACTGGGAACTGTCGACGCTCGGCCATCCCCTCGCCGATCTCGCGTACTTCTGCATGTGCCTGCGCCTGCCGTCGGACGGTCATATTCCGGGGCTGCGCGGCCAGGACCGCGCGGCGCTCGGCGTGCCCGAAGAGGAAGAGATCGTCGCGCAATACTGCGCGCTGCGCGGCCTGCCCACGATCGACAACTGGCCTTTCTTTCTCGCATTCAGCTTCTTCCGGCTCGCTTCGATTGCGCAGGGCGTGAAGGCGCGCGCGCTGCAAGGCAATGCGTCGAATGCGCAGGCACATGACGTCGGCGCGATGGTCGAGCCGCTCGCGCAACTCGGCGCCGAGTTGATCGGCTAGCCGTTCAACGCATTCATCCCGTTCATCGATAAAGACACGAAGGAGTCGCCCTTGAGCACGAACCTTTTTGACCTCACGGGCCGCATCGCGCTTGTCACGGGCGCGAGCCGCGGCATCGGCGAAGCGATCGCGAAGCTGCTCGCCGAACAGGGCGCGCACGTGATCGTATCGAGCCGCAAGATCGAAGACTGCGAGCAGGTGGCGGCAAGCATACGCGATGCAGGCGGCCGCGCCGAAGCGCTCGCGTGTCACGTCGGCCGCATGGAGGACATCGCTGCGGCGTTCGCGCATATCCGCGAAAAACATGGGCGGCTCGACATTCTCGTGAACAACGCGGCGGCCAATCCGTACTTCGGGCACATCCTCGACACGGACCTCGCCGCATACGACAAGACCGTCGAAGTGAACGTGCGCGGGTACTTCTTCATGTCGGTGGAAGCGGGCAAGCTGATGAAGGAGCAACGACGCGGCGCGATCGTCAACACGGCGTCCGTCAACGCGTTGCAGCCCGGCGACATGCAAGGCATCTACTCGATCACGAAGGCGGCCGTCGTCAACATGACGAGAGCGTTCGCGAAGGAATGCGGGCCGCTCGGCATCCGCGTGAATGCGCTGCTGCCCGGTCTCACGAAAACGAAGTTCGCGGGCGCGCTGTTCGAGAACAAGGACATCTACGACCACTGGATCGACAACATCCCGCTGCGCCGCCACGGCGAGCCGCGCGAAATGGCGGGCACGGTGCTGTATCTCGTGTCCGACGCGGCGAGCTATACGAACGGCGAATGCATCGTCGTCGACGGCGGCCTGACCATCTAGCCCATGCAAAGAAACACCAAGGACACACATCATGAATTTCGGCTACAGCCCCAAGGTTGAAGACTTGCGCCGTCGCGTGCGCGCGTTCATGGACGAGCACATCGTGCCGCGCCAGCGCCAATGGCTCGACGAGGTGCACGCGGGCCGCTACCCCGTGTCGTTCATCGAAGAGCTGAAGGCAAGGGCGAAAGCCGAAGGCCTGTGGAATCTGTTCTTGCCGCATCTGAAGGACGACGAGCCCGGCACGCGCCTGACGAACCTCGAATACGCGCCGCTCGCTGAGATCATGGGACGCATTTCGTGGGCATCCGAGGTCTTCAACTGCAATGCGCCCGATACCGGCAACATGGAACTGCTGCACATGTTCGCGACGCCCGCGCAACGCGCGCAGTGGCTCGCGCCGCTGCTCGAAGGCACGATCCGCTCCGCGTTCGCGATGACGGAGCCGGACGTTCCTTCGTCGGATGCGACGAACATCACGACGTCGATCCGCCGCGACGGCGACGATTACGTGATCGACGGACGCAAGTGGTTCATCACGAACGCCGCGCATCCGAACTGCAAGATCTTCATCGTGATGGGCAAGACCGATCCCAATGCGGAGAGCCATCGGCAGCAAAGCATGATTCTCGTGCCCGCCGACACGCCGGGCCTGAAGATCGTGCGCAACATTCCCGTGCTGAACCACATCTCGCCGGAAGGCCATTGCGAGGTCACATTCACGAACGTGCGCGTTCCCGCATCGAATCTGCTCGGCGAAGAAGGCGGCGGCTTCGCGCTCGCGCAGGCGCGGCTCGGGCCGGGGCGCATTCATCACTGCATGCGCTCGATCGGCGCGGCCGAGCTCGCGCTCGAACTGATGATCGAGCGCTCGCAGGAACGCAAGACGTTCGGCAAGTATCTGCACCAGCACGGCACGGTCGGCGAGTGGATCGCGAAGTCGCGCATCGAAATCGACCAGGCGCGCCTGCTCGTGCTGAAGACCGCGTGGCTCATCGACGAAGTGGGCGCGAAGGCGGCGCGCAAGGAAATCTCGATGATCAAGGCGCTGATTCCGCAGCTGCATACGACCGTCTGCGATCGCGCGATGCAGGTGTTCGGCGCAATGGGCGTGAGCCCCGACACGCCGCTCGCCGATCACTGGACCTGGGGCCGCGCGCTGCGTTACGCGGATGGTCCCGACGAAGTGCATCTGCAGGCGATCGCGCGCATGGAGATCAAGGCGAGCAAGGAGACGTTGGGCGCGTCCGCTGCGTATCTGAACGTGCCGCCGCGCGATTGACCTTTGCAGCGCTGCACGAGGACGCATCGCCACGGCGACCCGTCGCTTATGATGTCGGGCGAAAGGAGACTGTGCGATGCGTCCACCGAAGCTCGATCTGAACCTGTTCGTCGTATTCGAAGCGATCTACGACAAACGCAACCTGACGCGCGCAGCGGAGATGCTGTTCATTACGCAGCCCGCCGTCAGCAATGCGCTCGCGCGCATGCGCAAGGCGTTCGACGATCCCCTCTTCGTCAGCACGCCGTCGGGCATGGTGCCGACGCCGCTGTCCGAAAACATCATCGGCCGCGTGCGCGAAGCGCTGCAATTGCTGGAGACGAGCGCGACGGAAGGCGACGTGTTCGTGCCCGCCGCGTCGGAGCGCACGTTTCGCCTGAGCATGCCCGATCTGATGGAAGCGATCCTGCTGCCCGCGCTCGGCGAAGTGCTGCAACAACAGGCGCCGGGCATGCGCATCGAAAGCTATTTCACGCCGCGCAGCGAAGTGGCCGCCGCGCTCGCGGCAGGCAAGATCGATTTCGCGATCGACGTGCCCCTCATCGACGATCCGCAACTGCATCAGTCGCCGCTCGGCAGCGACCGTTACGCATGCATGCTCCGCCACGATCATCCGTTGGCGGGCGACACGCTGACGATGGACGACTATCTCGGGCTCGGCCACATCCAGGTATCGAGCCGCCGCCAGGGCAGCGGGCTCGTCGATGCCGAGCTTCACAAGCTCGGCAAGCGCCGGCAGTTGCAGATGCGCGTGCAGCACTACATGGTCGCGCCGCTGATCGCGCTGCGCACCGACCTCGCGCTCACCGCGCCCGTGCAACTGGTGCAGCGCTACGACGCGCGCATTCTCGAACTGCCGTTTCCGCTTGCGAAGCTCGAATGGCACTTGTACTGGCATCGCAGCGGCGAGCAGGATCAGGCGAACCGCTGGCTGCGCGGCGAAGTGATCCGGCTGATGAACGAGATGCGCGAGCCGCCGCACGCGTAGCAGCCATGAACGTGAGGCACCGGGCCTGCGAACATGACGGCTGATGGGGCTCGCGGCGCCCGGCATGCATTGCTACCGGCCGCCGCGAGCTACCTGCACATCACTTGTAGAGAACAGCCGCGATCTTCGGATCGTCGATGTTGCCCTTGTCGTACCAGTAGAAGCCCGTGTCGATGCGCTTGGGCAGCGTCTTGCCCTGAAGCGCCTCGACTGCCGCCTTGACCGTGTCGTAGCCGATGCCGATCGGATTCTGCGTAACGGCTCCCGCCTCGTCGCCGCTGCGGATCGCGTCGAGCTGCTTCTCACCCGAATCGAAGCCGACCAGCACGATCTTCCCATTCACCTTCATTTCGCGGGCACCGTTGACGACGCCGATCGCCGATCCTTCGTTCGTGCCGAAGATGCCCTTCAGATGCGGATGCGCGGTGATGATCGACTTCGTGATGTCCGTCGATTTCAACTGGTCTCCGCCGCCGTACTGAACCGTGACGACCTTGATCTTCGGATACTTCGCCTTGATGCGCTCGACGAAACCATCGCGACGGTCAATGCCCGTTCGGCTCGTCTGGTCGTGAGCCACGACGGCGACTTCGCCCTCGTTGCCGATCAGCGCGGCCATCTTGTCCGCTGCGACGGCCGCTGCCGCCTTGTTGTCGGTTGCGGCCGTCGAAAGCGGAATGTCGCTGTCGACGCCCGAATCGAATCCGATCACGGGAATCTTCGCCGCCTGCGCTTTTTTCAGCAGCGGCGTCGCGGCCTGGCTGTCGAGCGCGGCGAGACCGATCGCGGCCGGCTTGCGTGCGAGCGTGGCCGACAGGATGTCGATCTGCTTGTCGACCATCGCCTCAGTCTCGGGGCCTTCGAACGTCACCTTCACGTGAAGGTCCTGTCCCGCCTTCTCCGCGCCTTTCTTCACGGCTTGCCAGTACTGGTGCTGAAATCCCTTCGACACCAGCGCGACATATGGAACATCGGCCCATGCGCCCGTGGAAAATCCCAACGCCAGGCTCAGTCCGAGCGCCGCGCCGATCAGTTTCGGTTTGATCATCTACAAGTCTCCTCTATGGTTGAAAGTACGGCACGCGACGATGCGCGCGCCGTCACCCGGTGCGAGCGCGACGTAGGCCGACGTAGGCGATACGTTGCGCCCGGCTTGACTCGCGGCTCGCCCGCCAGCGCATCGCGCAGCGGGCCGGCCTCACGTTCTTGCCACTGCTGCTCTTGCCACTGCTGTTATCGCTGCTTCTTCCGGCGCAACATGTCGAGATACACGGCGGAGATGATGATCACGCCCGTCACGACGATCTGCCACTCCTGATCGACCGACATCACGCGCAGGCCGTTGACGAGCACGCTCATGATGAACGCGCCGATCATCGTGCCCGTGATCGTCCCCACGCCGCCCGACAGCGACGTGCCACCGATCACGACAGCCGCGATCGCATCGAGCTCGTAGCCCTGGCCGAGAGCGGGCTGAGCCGAATTGAGCCGCGACGACATCACGAGCGCGGCAATGCCGCAGATCGCGCCGCCCATCGTATAGACGGCGATCTTCCATCCGTCGACGTTGACGCCCGACAGGCGCACGGCCTCTTCGTTGCTGCCCAGCGCGAAGGTATAGCGCCCGAAGAGCGTCTTGTTGAGCGCGACGGCGGCAAAGATCGCGAGACCGAAAAGGATCAGCACCGAGTTCGGAATCGGCAGCGCGGGAATGAAATTGCCGATCAGCGAATCCTGCGAAATGCTCGTGAATCCCGGCGTGTCGTTGAAGTAGATGGGCCGCGTTCCCGAGATGACGAGCGCGAGGCCCTTCATCAGCATCATCATGCCGAGCGTGGCGATGAACGGCGGGATGCGCAGCTTCGCGACCAGAACGCCCGACACGGCGCCGCTCAGCGCACCAAAGCAGACGGCAGCCAGAATCCCGACATAAAGCGGCATGCCCCAGTTGGTCAGCACGACGCCCGTCATGACGGAGCAGAACGCCATCAACGTGCCGACGGACAGATCGATGCCGCCCGTGACGATGACGAACGTCGACGCAATGGCGAGCACGCCGTTGACGGCGGTGGCCTGCAGGATGCTGACGAGGTTGTCGACTTGCAGGAACTGCGGCGACGCAACGCCGAAGAAGATGATGAGCACGACGAGGCTCGCGAACGCGAGGAGCTTCTGGCGCGCACCCGAATGAAACAGCTTCGCGGCGAGGTTCGAAGCGTTGCGCTCGCGCGCAAGGGGCATCGCCTGTTCGGCCGATGGGACGGGGTTAGGTGTGTTGGTCATGGTCATCCTCGTGAATTCATTCGGTAACGACAGGTTCGCGCTGCGTCGCGAGCTGCATGATTTTTTCCTGCGTGGCCTCGCCGGCCGCGAGTTCCCCTGTGATGCGGCCTTCGCACATGATCAGCACGCGGTGGCTCATGCGGAGAATCTCAGGCAGTTCCGACGAGATCATCACGATGGCCTTGCCGTCCGCCGCGAGCGCATCGATCAGCTTGTAGATCTCCGTCTTCGCGCCGATGTCGATGCCGCGCGTCGGTTCGTCGAAAAAGAGAATGTCGCAGTCACGCAGCAGCCACTTCGCGATCACGATCTTCTGCTGGTTGCCGCCCGACAACAGGCGCACCTGCTGGTGCACGGACGGCGTCTTGATGCGCAACTGGCCGACGTATTGATCGGCGGTGCGCTGAATTGCGGAATCGTCGAGAAACATGCCGAGCGACGCGAACCGGCCCATGCTCGCAAGCGCGACGTTGGTCTTTACGTCCATGCCCGTCGCCAGCCCGAACTGCTTGCGGTCCTCCGATAGATAGCCGATGCCGTGCCGCACGGCATCCTGCGTTGACCTGATCGATACCTTCTTGCCATGCACGCGGATCTCGCCGCGCTCGACGGGATCGGCGCCGAAGACGGCGCGCGCGACTTCCGTGCGGCCAGCGCCCATCAGGCCCGCGAGGCCGAGCACTTCGCCTTTGCGCAACGTAAAGCTGACGTCGCGGATCACGGAGCCGCGCGTCAGCCCCTTCACTTCCAGCGCGAGCTCGCCGTTCGCGCGCGGCACGGGACGCCGCGGCGAAGTGTCGAGCTGGCGGCCGACCATCATGCTGATGATCGTCTCCATCGGCGTCGACTCCGCCGGCACGGTGCCGACGTACTGGCCGTCGCGCATGATCGTGATGCGGCCGGCGATCTGCTTGAGCTCGTCCATCTTGTGCGAGATGTAGACGATGCCGACACCGTTCGACTGAAGCTGTCGAATGATCCGGAACAGGTCGTCGATCTCGACGTTGTTCAGCGCGGCCGTCGGCTCGTCCATGATCAGCACGCGCGAATCGAAGGACAGCGCCTTGGCGATTTCCACCATCTGCTGCTTCGCGACGGTGAGCTGGGCGACGGGCGTGCGCGGGTCGAGCTTCAGATGCATGCGCTCGAAAATCCCGGCGGCCTTCCGGTTGAGCGCGCGTTCGTCGATGAAGATGCCGCGGCGCGGCTCCCGCCCAATGAAGATGTTCTGCGCGGCGCTCAGGTGGTTCATCAGATTCAGCTCCTGATGAACAATGCCGATGCCGAGCGCCTGCGCGGCGCGCGGATCGGGAATGTCGGCGGGCCGGCCGTCGATCAGGATTTCCCCTTCGTCTTTCTGATAAACGCCCGACAGCACCTTCATCAGCGTCGATTTGCCCGCGCCGTTCTCGCCCATCAACGCATGCACTTCGCCCGGCAGCAACTCGAACTGGCAATTGTCGAGCGCCCGCACGCCAGGAAACGACTTGCTCAGATTGCGGATCGACACCAGCGCGCGACGAGGACGGCTGTCCTGTCGTGTTTCTGTCTCACTCATCTCTTCTCGTCCAGTTTTTGCGGCGTGCAGGTCTCGACGCCGAACGTTCCAGCGAAACGTTTAGTGAAACGTTTCGGCGAGAATGTAGATGGCTCAGTGGCCCATGTCAACACGGTCTTACACAACATCGGGTTAACCATGTCGCGCTTAAAAACGAAACGTTTCGCTAAACGCTTTACCAAGCGAATCGAAAGCGGATATGATTCGTTGACGCCCCATAAAAAGGGGCGACGGCACATGCAGCGATCGCGCGAGATCGACGCGCGCATGACGACAGCTGTAGCAACAGCGTGGCGACGCTCCACCGTTCGACGACGGGCGGCGTCAGGTGCGGCAGCCCGCGATGGCGGGCATTCACTGATATCGGAAAACGACGTGGCATCAACGATGAAGGATGTAGCGCGCCTTGCGCAGGTCAGTCTCGCGACAGTCTCTGCAGTGCTGTCGGGATCGTCCTATGTCAGCCCCGAGTTGACCACTCGCGTCAAGAAGGCTGTCGCCGCGCTCGGCTATGCGCCCAATACCGTGGCGAGCAGCCTCAAGAAAGGCGCGACCCGGATCATCGGGCTCGTCGTGCCCGACGTCACGAACCCGTTTTTCACGGAGCTCGTGCATTCGGTGCAAAAGCGCGCACGCGAGCAGGGCTACGCGGTCCTGCTTTGCGACAGCGAACGCGATATCGAGCAGGAGCGCTCGTATCTGAAGATGCTTCGCGCGCATCTCGCGACGGGCACCATCATTTGCGCAGCAGGGCCCGACGCGTCATACAAGGACTTGCACAATGACGTCGGCATCATGCCGATCGTCACGGTCGATCACATCATCCGTGCCGACGACTACGACTCGGTCGTCCTCGACAACGTCGCGGCATCGCGAATGATCATGCAGCACATCATCAGCCTCGGTCACACGCGCGTCGCGATCATCGCAGGCCAGCAGCACCTCGTGCCCGGCCGCGATCGTCTGGCGGGATTCGTCGAGGCATTGCGCGGCGCCGGTCTCGACGTGGTGCCCGAGTTCGTGCGGCACGGCGCGTTCAATGAAAACGATGCGTTCGACTGCGCGCACGCCCTCCTCGCGTTGCACGACCGGCCATCGGCGATCTTCGCGACCAACAACCAGATGCTGATCGGCGTGATGCGCGCGATCTCCGAATCGGGCTTGTCGTGTCCGCGCGATGTGTCGGTTGCCGCAATCGACGATTTCCCTTGGGCCGCCGCATTCTCTCCCGCGCTGACAACGGTTCGCCAACCCGTCGATGCAATGGCGGAAGCCGCGTTCAACCTGCTGCTGGAGCGCATCAACGGGACGAACACCGCGCCCAAGCATCTCGTGTTCGCACCCGAGCTGGTGATCCGCCAGTCGTGCGTCGCGCCGGCTGCATCGAGCGGGCTTGCTCTCGCCGCACAGAAAGCGCCCGCGAAGCCCGCGACGCGGCGAGCAAAAGGCACAAGCAAGGCGCAGCTCTCCGACGCATGAACCGGTGTGAATCGGCGCGCACGCGCCGCGAGCGGGACCTATATCAAACGTTGCGAGGCAATCCGTGAACAACAGGCAAGCCCTGATTCCGCCGGGACCGTTGGGTTTCGGCGCGGCCCCCTTGGGCAACCTCTTTGCGCGCGTCAGCGAAGAAGCGGCCGAAGAGACATTGAGCGCGGCATGGGAAGCCGGCATGCGCTATTTCGATACCGCGCCGTTCTACGGCATGGGTCTGTCCGAACAGCGCCTCGGCCGGGCGCTTGCGCACCGTGCGCGCGACGAATTCGTCGTGTCGACGAAAGTCGGCCGCCTGCTGATTCCCGATGCGTCCGTCCCTGATGTCCAGCACGGCTATGTCGGCGCGCTGCCGTTTCGCGTCGAATTCGATTATTCGGCGCAAGGCGTGCTTCGCTCGATCGATGAGAGTCTCAAGCGCCTTTCACTCGATCGCATCGATATCGTCTATATCCACGACATCGCCGAAGATACGCATCGTGAGGACTGGCTGCGGCAATACCGTATCGCCGTCGAAGGCGCGATGCGGGCGCTGAGCGATCTGCGCGATCAGGGCGTGATCGGCGCATGGGGGCTCGGCGTCAACCGGGTCGAGCCGTGCCTGATGACGTTGAACGACGCGGACCCGGACGTGTTTCTGATCGCCGGACGGTACACGCTGCTCGACACGTCGGCGCTCGATGCGCTGATCCCGGCTTGCGATGCTCGCGGCGTGCAGCTTGTCGCGGGCGGTCCGTTCAACTCGGGGCTGCTCGTGGGCGGCACGACGTTCGAATATGCGGAGGCGCCAGCGGAGATGCTCGAAAAGCGGCGCAGGCTTCTCGCGCACTGCGAGCGCTTCGGCGTGGACCTGAAGGCGGCCGCGCTGCAGTTCACGCGTGCGCCGCGAGCGGTCGCGTGCGTGATCGCGGGCGCGCGGAACGCGAGCGAGATCAGACAGAACTGCGCGGCGATGACCGAGCCGATTCCGGCGGCATTCTGGGCGGCATTGAAGGCCGATGGCCTGATTCCCGTCCACGCGCCGGAGCCCCTTGCTTCAGGCGGCGCGCTCCACGCGACGACACGCGAGCCCGTTTAGCGGCGAGGGCTTCGATACGCTCTTCGTATTCGCAAGGATGCGCCCGCACTGCGAGCGCGCCGCTGCGTTGTCATCACGCGTGCGATTGCTCTGCGACTGAGCGCAGGATCGAAATGAACTCCTGCATCGGTTCCGACAGCGGCTCGTTCTTGCGCGTGATGATGCCGTAGTGCGGCATCGTCCGGCGAATGGGCACGTCCAGTTGCCCGAGCAATCCTTCGTTGACGTATTTCTCGACGGCGGCACGCGGCTGCAGCGACAGCATGTCGGTTGTCTGCAGCAGCGCCAGCGCCGAGAAGATCGACGGCGTCTCGACCCTGCCGGCCAGCGAACGGATGCCGGCGGCGGCCATGGTCTCCTCGAACAGTTGCCGGATAGCGGTCGCTGGCGGATACAGAATCCACGGCCATCCGGCGAGATCGGCCACTTCGGGCCTCGCGTGGTCCAGCAACGGATGGCGCTTGCCGCACACGACCCACACGGGCTCGAGCGACAGCTTCTCGAAATCGAACAGCGCCTGATGATGCGGCTCGGTCAGGCGACCGACCATGACGTCGATCTTTCTTTCCTCGAGCCACACGACCAGTTGATCGCTGCTCTGCTCGACGAGCCGGATTCGCAACAGCGGGCGCTTGCGCAGAATATCCCGCATCGCCGCCGCCACGACCCCGGCCGCTGACGCCGAAATCGCGCCGACCGTCAGATGACCGTGGCCGCCCATCCGCAACGCATCCAGTTCGTTCACGAACTTGCCGAGGTCGGCGACGGCAGCGCCGGCGTAGCGCAACGCAAACATCCCCAGTTCGGTGGGACGCATCTCGCGCGGCAGGCGCTCGAACAGCCGCGCACCCAATATGGCCTCCGTGTCGCCGAGTATCTTGGTCGCGGCGGGCTGGGTGATGTGCATCTGCTCGGCGGCAATGCGCAAGTTGCGTGTGCGCCCAAGGATGTCGAGCAGTTGCAGATGCCTGAAGCGCAATCGGGTCAACACGGACACCGACGGGACGGCGGAAGCGGGATGTTTGGCCATACAGGTAAACCACGTCTTACTCATAACGAAACGGAATCGATATTACCGAATAAACGATTGGATGTTTATGGGAGCCGCGCGTACCGTTGCACCTTAGCCTTGCACACTTAGCCTTGCACCTTGCCGTTGCGCCGCCACGATTCTGGCGGACGACGGGGCGACAACAAGAATCCATGGAGATAACGATGACTACCACGCTAGTACTGGACGCCAAAGACACGCTTCCCGACGACGGCTTCACGGGCACGCTGGTCGGACGCGCATGGCTGCCGCCAACCGATACGACGCCGGGCGGGCCGGCCGTGGTCGTGCTGCGCGCCGATGGCGTTTTCGACATTTCCGACGTGGCGCCGACCATGAGCAGCCTGCTGGAACACGACGACCCGGTGGGCACGGTGCGCAAAGCCGCTGGCCGCCGGATCGGCAGTCTCGAATCGATCCTCGCGGGCGCCCCCGCAAGCGCGGGTGACGCCGGCGTGCATCTGCTCGCGCCGTGCGACCTTCAGGTCATCAAGGCGGCGGGCGTCACGTTTGCGGGCAGCCTGATCGAGCGCGTGATCGAAGAACAGACCAAGGGCGATCCCGCGGGCGCCGCGCAGATTCGCGCGAAGATCCAGGCGCTGGTAGGCGACAGCCTCGCCAGCATTCGTCCGGACTCGGCCGAGGCGCGCGAGCTCAAGGCGCTGCTGATCGCGCAGGGCATGTGGTCGCAATACCTCGAAGTGGGCATCGGCCCCGATGCCGAGGTCTTCACGAAGGCGCCCGTGCTGTCCGCCCTGGGCACGGGGACGGAGATCGGCCTGCATCCGAAATCGGAGTGGAACAATCCGGAGCCTGAAGTGGTGCTCGCGATCAATAGCCGTGGCCAGGTGCAGGGCGCGACGCTCGGCAACGACGTCAACCTGCGCGACTTCGAAGGCCGCAGCGCGCTGCTGCTCGGCAAGGCGAAGGACAACAACGGGTCGACGGCCATCGGTCCGTTTCTGCGCCTTTTCGACGAGAGCTTTTCGATCGATCACGTGCGGCAAGCGGAAATCGGCTTGCGTGTCGAAGGTGAGGACGGCTTCGTGCTGGTCGGCACGAGTTCGATGAACCAGATCACGCGCGATCCGCTCGATCTCGTCGCGCAGACGATCGGCACGATCCATCAGTACCCCGACGGCGCGATGTTGTTCCTCGGCACGCTGTTCGCGCCCGTCGAAGACCGCGATGCACCCGGCGGCGGCTTCACCCACAAGGAAGGCGACATCGTGCGGATTGCCACGCCGTCGCTTGGCACGCTTGTGAACCGGGTCGGCCGCAGCGACCGTATCGCCCCGTGGCAGTTCGGCGCGCGCGCGCTGATCAACAACCTCGCGCAACGAGGACTGCTCGGCAAGCCGCTCTGAATTCAGCCTTCGCTACCGTTCGCTCGCGATCAAGCAGCGTTCGTCCGGGTCCGGGACGGCATGACGGCCTCGCTCTACAGATTTCACTTTCACGTTTTGATTCGATGATCCTTGGACACCACTACATCGCCGGAGAGCGTCACGCGGCCGGCACCCCGTTGCACAGCGTCGATGCGATCACGGGCGAGCGCTATCCCGTCAGCTTCTACGAGGCAACGCAAGCCGAAGTGACGGCAGCCGCGCAAGCGGCGCAGCAGGCGTTCCACACCTTTCGCACGACGAGCCCGGCCGTACGCGCCGCACTGCTCGAAGCGATCGCCGACGAAATCGACGCATTGGACGCGTCGTTCATCGCCGAGGCGAATCGGGAAACAGCGTTGCCCATCGCCCGTCTCGAAGGGGAGCGCAAGCGCACGAGCAACCAGCTGCGGATGTTCGCCGCCACTGTTCGTCGCGGCGACTTTCTCGACGTTCGCATCGATCGCGCACAGCCGGAGCGCACGCCGCTGCCGCGTCCCGATCTGCGGCAATATCGCGTCGCCTTGGGCCCCGTGGCCGTCTTCGGCGCCAGCAATTTCCCGATCGCCTTTTCCGTCGCGGGCGGCGATACGGCATCGGCGCTCGCGGCCGGTTGTCCCGTCGTCGTCAAGGCGCATCCCGGCCACATGGTGACCTCCGAACTCGTGGCCGACGCGATCGCGCGCGCCGTCGCGAAATCGGGCCTTCCGGCGGGCATCTTCAATATGGTCTACGGCACGGCCGCGACGGGCGCGGCGCTCGTGAAGGCTTCGCAGATCAAGGCCGTGGGCTTCACCGGCTCGCTTGGCGCGGGCCGCGCGCTCTTCGATCTCGCGCAGGCGCGGCCCGAGCCGATCCCCGTCTTCGCGGAGATGTCCAGCGTGAACCCCGTCTTCCTGCTGCCTTCGGCGCTCGCCGAGCGTGGCGCACAGATCGCGCGGGAACTGGCGGCATCCGTCACGTTCGGCTGCGGCCAGCTCTGCACGAATCCCGGCCTGGTGCTGGGCGTGCGCTCGCCGGCGTTCGATACGTTCAAGTCGGCGTTGCGCGACGCGCTCGAACAGGCCACGCCGCAACCAATGCTCGGCGCGGGCATTCGCGAGAACTTCAGGCGCGGTGTGGCGGGTTTGCGTGCGCTGCCGGGCGTCGAAGAACTGCTGGCAGCCGGGCACGATGACCGCGTGGGCGGACATCTGTTCATCGCAGACCGCGATGCATTGCTCGCCGGCGACGCGCTCGAAGAAGAAGTATTCGGTCCTTCGACGATACTGGTCGAGCTCGACGACGAGCGCGGTTTCGTCGCCTTCGCCGACAAGATGCGAGGCCAGCTGACCGCGACGGTGCTCGCGAACGCGACCGATCTCGCGCAGCAAGCCGGCTTGCTCGCGGCGCTGGAGACCAAGGTCGGACGACTGCTGTTCAACGGCTATCCGACGGGCGTCGAAGTGAGCGATGCGATCGTCCATGGCGGGCCTTATCCTGCTACGACGGATGCGCGCGGCACGTCGGTGGGCAGCGCGGCCATCGAGCGCTTCCTGCGCCCCGTGTGTTACCAGAACTATCCCGACGCCAGCCTTCCCCCCGCTTTGCGCGATGCGAATCCGTGGAAGCTGCCACGACTCGTAGACGGCATGGCGACAAGCGGCATCGCGTCCGTCGACACCTGCATGGAGGCCATCTGATGGCGACGACCACGGAACTTGCGGCGGGGGCGCCCGGCGCCTCTGCCGCATCGACGGACCCCGTGATCCGGCTGCATCTGAACGACGATGTCGTGATCGCGCGGCATCAGCTCGTTGCGGGCATGCGTCTCGGCGATGACGTCACGGTACGCGGCCTGATTCCCGCCGGACACAAGGTCGCGGTACGCGCCGTCGAAACGGGCGCGCCCTTGCGACGCTACGGACAGGTCATCGGATTCGCGACGCGCCCCATCGCGTCGGGCGAGCACGTGCACACGCATAACCTCGCGATCGGTTCGTTCGAGCGGGACTATGCGTTCGGCGCCGACATCCGGCCGACCGCGCACGTGCGGCCGACCGCGCAATTTCAGGGCATCGTACGCGGCAATGGCCGCGTGGCGACCCGCAACTACATCGGCATTTTGACGTCGGTGAACTGTTCGGCCACGGCCGCGCGCGCGATCGCCGATCACTTCCGGCACGACATCAACCCGCAGGCGCTAGCCGACTATCCGAACGTGGATGGCGTCGTGGCCCTCACGCATGGGCAAGGCTGTGCGATCGACGCGAACGGCGAAGCGCTCGACGTGCTTCGGCGCACGATCGGCGGCTACGCTCGGCATCCGAACTTTGCGGCGGTGCTGATCGTGGGGCTGGGCTGCGAGACGAACCAGATCGACGGACTGATGCAGGGGCAAGGACTGGAAGGAGGCGCGTCGCTGAAGACGCTGACGATCCAGAGCAGCGGCGGCACAGCGCGCACGGTGGCGGCGGGCATCGAACAGGTCAAGGCGATGCTCGCCGAGGCGAATCAAGTGAGGCGTCAACCCGTTGACGCGAGCCATCTGGTGGTGGGCCTGCAATGCGGCGGCTCCGATGGCTACTCGGGCATCAGCGCGAATCCCGCCTTGGGCGCAGCCGTGGACCGGCTCGTCGCGCACGGCGGCACGGCGATTCTCTCTGAAACGCCGGAGATCTATGGCGCCGAGCATCTGCTGACGCGCCGCGCCGTCTCGCAGACGGTGGGCGAAAAGCTGATCGCCCGCATCCGCTGGTGGGAAGCGTACTGCGCGCGGATGGACGCGAGTCTCGACAACAACCCGTCGGCGGGCAACAAGGCGGGCGGCCTCACGACGATCCTCGAAAAATCCCTCGGCGCGGTGGCCAAGGGCGGTACGACGAACCTCGTCGACGTCTATCGCTATGCCGAGCCGGTCGATGCGCGCGGCCTCGTGTTCATGGATACGCCCGGCTACGATCCCGTCTCCGCCACGGGACAGGTTGCAGGCGGCGCGAACCTGATCTGCTTTACGACGGGACGCGGATCGGCTTATGGATGCGCGCCGTCGCCATCGCTGAAGCTCGGGACCAACACGGCGCTCTGGCAACGGCAGCAGGAAGATATCGATCTCAACTGCGGCGCGGTCATCGACGGCACGCGCACCGTCGACGAGTTGGGCGAGGAGATTTTCCAGCTGATGCTGGCGACCGCTTCCGGCGAGAAGTCGAAAAGCGAACTGCATGGATACGGCCAGAACGAGTTCGTGCCGTGGCAACTGGGTGCCATCACCTGAGTCCCGCCGCCTTGTTTTCGCCGGCGTTCGGGATGCTGTCCGAATGCCAATCGAAACCCGGTTTCTGAAATAGCATGAGGTGAATCGAAAATGTTAAAGGGAATCTCGCCGCTATTGTCGCCGGATCTGCTCTTCATGCTTGCCTCGATGGGGCACGGCGACGAGATCGCGCTGGTCGATGCCAATTTCCCCGCCGCTTCCCACGCGCGTCAGTTGATCCGGTTGCCGTGCTGCACATCGGCGGAACTCGCGAACGAGGTGCTGCGCCTTTTTCCGTTAGACGAGGCAGTGCCTTGCGCCGCCTGGGTCATGACGCCGATCGACCCGTTGCCCGCGCCTCCGCCCGCAACGCTCGACCTTCAGCGCGTGCTGAAGCTCCATGGCGCCCCCGAAGCCGAGGGCCTCGCGCGCAATGAGTTCTACGCGCGGGCGAAAGCCGGCTTTGCCATCGTGCAGACGGGTGAAACGCGGCCCTACGGCAATCTGCTGCTCAAGAAAGGGGTCGTGCCGCCAGTCGCGGGTTAGGCGGGTTGAACCGGGTTGAACCTGTTGTGCGCACACAGAGTCTGCACTCGGTAAATGCGACGCCTTTCTCGCCGGTTCGCCGAGCCAGCCGCAGAACCCACGCCGACAGATGAACTTAACGGGCAGCCTGCCGCGACGCGTCAGGCGTGCCGGATATCACAGGGAGGGCGCGGCATCGGCTCTTCATCGACGAATGCAGTACCGCACTTCACGGCAAACGCGAACGCCGATTGCCGGTTCGCAAAATGCCCGAGATCGCCAAGCGAGGTGATCTCGCCATCCTCCTCGAGAATGGATACGCGCGCGACAAAAGTATTGCCGCTTCTTGCAATCAACGGTTGTATCGCTACACCGTGGTGATAGAAGTGCATAACGTCTCCCGGTTAGGCCGCCAGTCAATGACGAACCAATGAAGGACACATCAATCGAGCCTGTTCATGCAGATGGTCATCGGTTCCCGGCCACTATGGCTTCGCGCCCTGTGATCCGTGATCGATGGTGCGCCTCGCCCTTCGACGCCTGCGCGGCGATGTCGAGGTTGCGTACGACGATACGCCTGTCCCAAAGCCCTTGCGAAATGATTCCGCGGATACGGTGCCGCGTCTACGCAAGCTTAGTGTTTTCGGGTGATGGCCTGAAGGACGGAAACCCCATGGACTGTAAGGCGGGGACGCTGCACTCCGGATGCCAATCTTTCCAGCGCTACCAGTTGCCGCTCCAGAAGCGTATCCAGTTCTTCGCGATTAAAGTCGATCTGTTCGGGCGCGGCCTTGACCAGCATGAGAGTGGCGAATTCGTGAGGGCTCAGCATGTTTGTCTCGCTCCGTATTATCTGGATTAACGTTGCCTGCAAGCATTAATTACCCATTGATGCAAACGCCGTTTGATATTTCAGTAGATTGTTCCAGTCTTTTATAGTCCGGCTTGCGAATCCGGTAGCTCACGCCGGGACCCAAATGTTAAATCGAAATTCGGGACGGTACGGCATGAAAATAATCCATTAGAACCGCATCGACGATAGAACGTGTTTTGTCATACGAAGATCTGGCGCAACCGCCTTCTCCGACGCGGCTTTCAAGTTGACCGACCCGTAAGGCGATGGATCTTCGAGGGCTTGAACGCCCATTCCCGACAGATTAATTAATCCCGCATTCAAAAGGCGCCTATTGCTTTTGGGACGCTTTTTTTTGGCTGAATTAATCCTTTGTTTGCTAGAGCAATCGCGTGACGTTCTCCTAAACTTAGCGATCCGAATTTGCTCTGCATCGAGCCTCGATATATCGGTCTTTTCCAGATCAGTTCTGTCGCATCGCGTCTCTACGAAACGCTCGCTGAGTCAAATCCGCCCCGCGTGCGCGCAAACGGGTGCTGTTGGATCAGGCCAGACAGCGAACCAGGAAGTGTTGGCTGACAGCCGGACATCGGCGCGCCTCGGGTTCGCCGCAAGAGGTTGCGGTCGAGCCCGAACCTCTTGTTTTCCAAGGCTTGCGATGGTTCACGAGCCTTATCAATCCCGTTTGGCACAACCCGTGCATTTGCAGCGATGGGCGCGACAACGACCGGTTCCATGCTTTCGCCGCGGCGTCAGCAATATTGTCTGGATTCCAGCGATGGTCTTGTTCGTTCGAGCCTCTCTGTCTGCGCGCGGCGGGCCTTTGCATCATCCCATCAACGTTGAATAGCGCGCCCCAATGATCCTGATCCGGCTGCATTCGGGCATTCAATTATTAATATAGGACTACCTATGAACACGAAACTCATCGCCACCCTGTTGATTGCATGCTCCGCCTCGTTGGCTGCGCCCGCCTTCGCGAGCGGCTACGGCCCTGCGCCTTACTATCGCCCCGATGCCGGCGCACCTGCATCGCAACGCGGGCAAAGCGCTCAAACGTTGGCCGTGGAAGAAGACCAGGGACGCATGATGGACGAGCGACATAGTGGTGTCGGCGGGAACGAGCCCGTTAGCTACGAGTCGGGTGGCCCGTCCATGGCCGATAATGCCAACCCGATGTATCGCGGCAACTGATCAGACGGTCGCGGGGCGCAGGTCAGCCAGCGCCCCGTCGCACCACACCGCACCACACCGCACCGCGATCGTCACTTCGCGTCCGGGTACGGATCGTCGATGCCTGCGCGAAACGTGACTTCTTTCCCTGCAAGACGCTCGTCGAAACACCGGCCTGCCGTTCATTCAGCACGATGGGTCTCCTTCCCGCGCCTCGACTCCGACTGCGCAGTCCACCGTCGTTTGCAGTTCATCCGGGGTTTGCCGCAAACGAACGAGGAGCATAATCTTCAAATAATGGCGCTCGGCATGGGAAGGGAGTATGCGCTGCGCAAACTGCGGATTCGAAAACCTCACCGGGGCGCAATTCTGCGAAGCGTGCGGGGCCATGCTGTCGCGCACATGTCCGCGCTGCGGCCATGAGGCGAGTCCTTCGGCCAGATTCTGCAACGCATGCGGCGCGCCGCTGACCAATGCATCCGCAGCGCCTGCCCCGCGTCCGCAGTCTGTCTCGTCGCCGTCCCCGGCGCCTATCCATTACACGCCGCACCACCTCGCCGAACGCATCCTGGCCGAACAGGCGGCGATGGATGCGCGGGGCGAAACGGCCGGCGAGCGCAAGACCGTCACCGCGCTGTTCGCGGACATGGCCGGCTCCACCGCGTTGATCCACGACCTGGACCCGGAGGAGGCGCATCGCCTGATCGAGCCCGTCGTCGCACTGATGATGGAGGCCGTTCACTACTATGAAGGCTATGTGGCGAAGTCGCTCGGCGATGGCATCCTCGCGCTGTTCGGCGCGCCGATCGCCCACGAGGACCATCCGCAGCGCGCACTCTTCGCGGCGCTGCGCATGCAGGCAGCGATGCGCCGCCACGCCGACCGTATCCGTCTGGAGAAAGGCATTCCGCTGCAGATCCGCGTCGGCGTCCATACGGGCGAAGTCGTCGTGCGTTCGATCCGCACCGACGACCTGCACACCGATTACGATCCCGTCGGGCATACGATCCACATTGCGTCGCGGATGGAGGGGATCGCCGCCCCCACGTCGATTCTGGTCAGCGAGTCGACTCACAAGCTGGCCGAAGGTTATTTCGAGTTCAAGTCATTGGGGGCCACCCAGCTGAAGGGCATTCGCGCGCCGCTGTCGGTGTACGAAGTCCTCGGCCCCGGCGCGCTGCGCACGCGCCTGCAATTGGCAGCGCATCGCGGACTGGCCCGGTTCGTCGGCCGCGAGGTCGAGATGGAGCACCTGAACAAGGCGCTTGAGATGACCCAGACGGGGCGCGGGCAAGTCGTCGGCGTGGTCGGTGAAGCAGGTGTCGGAAAGTCGCGGCTGTTCCATGAATTCAAGGAGCGTTCGCGACACGGCTGTCTGGTGCTGGAGACGTTCTCGGTATCGCATGGCAAGGCTTTTGCCAATTTGCCGCTGATCGAACTGCTGAAGAACTATTTCCAGATCACCGCGCGGGACGACGAGCGTCGATGTCGCGAGAAGATGATGGGCAAGGCGCTCATACTCCAACGCAGCTTCGAGGATCTCGTGCCTTACCTGCTCTTTCTGCTGGGCATCGGCGAGCCCGGTTCGGCGCTGGAGGAGATGGACGCCAAGATCCGGCGGGACCGGACCTTCGACGCGATCACGCAACTTCTGGCGCGCGAGAGCCAGGACCAGCCGATCGAGCTGCTGTTCGAGGACCTGCAATGGCTGGACAGCGAAACGGAAGCCTTCCTCGCCTACCTGATCGAACGCGTGCCGAAAACGCGCATTCTGCTTCTCGTGAACTATCGGCCCGAGTACCGGCCCGGTTGGCAACACGAGAATCAATACACGCGGCTACGGCTCGAACCGCTTGGTCCCGCCGAAGCACAGGGACTGCTTGCCGCGCTGCTCGGCGATGATCCGGGCCTCGCGCCGCTCAAGCAGCTGATCCTGGAGAAGACGGAAGGCAATCCGTTCTTCATGGAGGAAGTGGTCCAGACGCTCGCGGAGGAAAAATCGCTGCTCGGCGAGCCCGGCCGCTACCGGATCGAGCGGCCCCCCGCGACGCTGCATATTCCGACGACCGTCGAAGGCGTGCTCGCGGGCCGTATCGACCGGCTCCCCGTCGCCGAGAAAGAACTGCTGCAGACGCTCGCTGTGATCGGCAAGGAATTTTCGTACAGCCTGGTGCGGCTCATCTGCGGCGACCAGATCGCGCGAACGGACGACGATCTGCGCCAGCTTCTCTCTCATCTGGAAGCCGCGGAGTTCATTTACGAGCGGCCCGCGTTTCCGGAAGTGGATTATTCGTTCAAGCACGCGCTGACGCAGGAAGTTGCCGGGCACTCGCTGCTCACCGATCGGCGCAGCGCGCTGCACGAGCGAACCGCGCAGGCGATCGAGGCGCTGTTTCCCGCCAGCATCGCCGATTACAGCAGCGAACTGGCGCACCACTACAGCTTGAGCGGAAACCTTCCGAAGGCCGTCGAGTATCTGCATCGCGCCGCGCAACTGGCGCTCCGGCATGCCGCGCATCTCGATGCGATGCATCACCTGGAAGCGGCGCTGACGTTGCTCGAGCGGCTGCCCGACACGCCGGAGCGCAGGCAAAGGGAACTGGCGCTGCGGCTCTCATTGGGGCCGGCGTTGATGTCCGTGCGGGGCTACGGCACGCCGGAGGTTGCTGCGGCCTATACCCGCGCGCTGGCGTTATGCGAGCAGACGGGCGACGCGTCGCAGCGCTTCGCGGCACAACTGGGCCTGCGAATCCATTTCATGACGCACGGAGAGTATGCGAAGGCGCGCGAACTGGGCAAGCAGATGCTCGACGTGGCGCGGCATGCAAAGGACCCCGCTCTGCTCGTCGAGGCGCATGGCGCACTCAGCGCATGCCTGTTCCTTCAGGGGGGCCTCGACGATGCACGCAACTATGCCGAACAGGCGCTCTCGATCTACGATCCGGAGCAGCATCAGGCTCATGCCTTCGCGCACGGCGTGGACCCCGGCATCCGGGCGCTGAACTTCCTCGCGCTGACCTTGTGGCTTCAGGGATACCCCGATCAGGCCCGCAAGCGCTGCCAGGAAGCGCTCGCCCTCGCACATAAGCTCGCCCACGGGCCGAATCTGGCATTCGCCCTCGCCTACGCGGCCGAGTTGCATCAGCTTCGGCGCGAATCGTCGCTGGCCCGCGAGCATGCCGAAGCCGCCATCACGCTCTCGACCGAACAGGGATTGCCGTATTGGCTCGCGTGGGGGACCATTTTCTGCGGCTGGGTGTCGAGCGAGCTGGGAAATATCGACGAGGGGATCGCCCAGATGCGGCGTGGCCTCGCAGCCGATCGGGCTGCCGGTGGCGAAGACCATCGCCCGTATTTTCTGGCGCTCCTTGCCGATAGCTACCGGCGCGCGGGTGACACAGCAAGCGGCCTCGGTGCACTCGAAGAGGCAATGGCGATCGTCGAAAAGTCAGGCGAGCACTGGTACGAGGCGGAACTGTACCGGATCAAGGGCAGCCTGTTGCTCGGGGCCGCGAGTGACGGCGATCGCGCATCGGCGCGCCGCGACGAAGCAGAACACTGTTTTCACAAGGCGTTCGACGTGTCTCGCCGTATGGGCGCGAGATCGCTCGAACTGCGCGCCGCGTCGAGCCTCGCCCGTCTGTGGCAAGACGAGGACAAGGCGGACGACGCGCGCCGGGTGTTGTCCGAGGTGTACGACGGCTTGTCGGAGGGATTCGACACCGCCGATATGCGAGAGGCCAAAGCATTGCTCGATGCACTGGCGTCGGGCACAGGATGACGGGTCTTGATCGGGCCTTGATCGGCCCTCAATCGGCCCTTGACCGGGCCGATAAGCGCCGGCTGTCGAGCGGCGCGTCGGCGTGAGACCGGCTGGCGCGCCGCGCCGGATGCGCAATACGTTCCGCAGCGATCGACGAGACAGAAAATGACGACGAAGAACACAAGAGCTCAAGGCGACGACGTGCATAAGCCGGTCGCGCTGGCGTTGCAGGGCGGCGGGATGCACGGCGCGTATACATGGGGCGTGCTCGACCGGCTGCTAGAGGACGACCGTCTGACGATCGAAGGTGTGAGTGCGACCAGCGCCGGCGCGATGAATGCCACCGTGCTCGCGTACGGGTTGTCGAAAGGCGGCGCGGACGGTGCGCGCCAGGCGCTGCACGACTTCTGGCGCGCCGTCTCGCATTCCGCCGACCGCTATAACCCGCTGCGCTGGATGCCCTGGCTGAAAGGGACGCACAGCTTCGGGCTCGATCATTCGCCGCTCTATGCGTTTGCCGACATGATGCTGCGCGTCTTCTCGCCCTACCAGTTCAATCCAAACAATCTGAATCCGCTGCGCGAGGTGCTCGAAAGCCAGGTCGACTTCGCCGCGTTGCGAAAGCACTGCCCTATTCGTCTCTTCCTGTGCGCGACCAACGTGGAGACCGGGAAGATCCGCCTCTTCACGGGCGACGACGTCTGTGTGGACGCCGTGCTTGCATCCGCGTGCGTGCCGACGCTGTTCCAGGCAATCAACATCGACGGCGAGCACTACTGGGACGGTGGCTACATGGGCAACCCCGCCATCTACCCGCTGATTTACAACTGCGATACGCGCGACATCGTGATCGTCCACATCAATCCGCTCGTTCGCCGGGGCGTGCCGACCTCGGCCGCCGAGATTCTCAATCGAATCAACGAAATCAGCTTCAACTCGTCGCTGATGCGCGAAATGCGAGCGGTCGCATTCGTGACCGAGCTGATCCAGCAAGGCAAGATCGAGCGCGGCGAGATGAAGGAAATGCTGCTCCATTCGATTCGATCCGACGACACGATGTGCACGCTGAGCGTGTCCAGCAAGTACAACGCCGATTGGGATTTCCTGTGCGGGCTGCACGACAAGGGAAGGCACGAGGCGGATATGTGGCTCATGCATCACTACCGGAACATCGGGCAACGATCGAGCATCGACATTCGCAGGGAGTTTCTTTGAACATCGCGACGCGTTCGCCGCCCGACGGCGACATCGCGTTGCGTGCCTCGCCGAAAGAGTGCGTATCGGCACATGACGGGAGTCGAACGGAATGACGCAGACGCGGGCGCGCTTCATCGCATTGTGGTCACGAAGCGGCGGCGCGCGTGCCGGGGACGTTTGCGCCGACCTCGCGCAGCGCTATGCGGAGCCCGCGCGTCATTACCACACGCTGCAGCATGTGCGCCGCTGCTTGCGCGATCTCGACCGGGCGCGCGACGAGATTCCGCATCCCGATGCCGTCGAGCTTGCATTGTGGTGCCACGACGTGATCTACACGCCCGGCGCGCGGGACAACGAGCAACGCAGCACGAACTGGTTCCGGCAGTGGGCGGACGGCCGCATCGCGGCGGGCGAGCGCATCTGCGAGATGATTCTCGCGACGCGGCATACGCGTGTGCCGGACGGACTGGACGAACGTTTCGCATGCGATATCGACCTTGCCGTGCTCGGCGCTTCGCGCAACCGCTTTCGTCGGGACGGAGAACGCCTGCGTGCCGAGCGGCCGGACCTCGACGACCGCGCGTACGACCTGCACGAACGGGACATCCTGGGCGGCCTGCTGGCGCGTCCGCGCATCTATCTCACGGACTTTTTTCACGCTCGCTGCGAAACGCGCGCGCGCCGCAATCTGACGTGGCGGCTGGACCTGCCGACGCCGCGATGAACCGGCAAGCGGCATTGCGGCACATGTACGGTGTTACGCATTCGACACGCAACCCGGTCAGCGATTCTCGTCATGGAGAACCTACGTCAGGCTCGCGCATGCGGCCGATACCACCGGGGAGCCTGGTTCGCCAGGCACCGTGCAAATGCGGGCCGGCGTACCGGAAAGCCGGTACGGCATCTTCAACACCGGCCAGAAGGTGCCATTGGCGTCGCGCGCGACGCTCAGCACATCCGCGAGAAAATCGCCGTCTGCGATGAGTTCGTGCACGCGCGCGATCGGCACAGCGCGTACGCCAGCACCAGCCAGCGCAGCAACGGCGGAGGTTCTTGTCAGCGAACCGCATCGCGCCCGCTTCGCACACTCGACGAGCGCATCCACCGCGAGACGCTCGTCGCTCTCGAGCCATATATGGCCGTCGACGCATGAGACGGCCAATCCCCCAGGCGCGGGATTGCCCGACGCAAACAGCGCGCACCACGCGGCGACGTCCTGCATCGAAATTTCAACGAACGTCCCCGCCTGTCGCGAAGGCCTGGCGAGACTCGCGACGATGGCGAACAGCGCCGCCTGTCCGCCGAGAATGTCCGCGCCCGATGCGCCCAGCTTGACCGGCTCGCCGTTGCTGCGCGTCAGGTCCATCAGACCGCTCATCGCCTGAATCACGGTATCGAAGGCAGGCCTTGCGGGATACGCGGACCGAATGCCGAAGCCGGAGATCGAGCAATAGATCAGACGCGGGTTGATCTCGCCGAGCGCCTCGCGTCCGAAGCCCAGCTTGGCGAGCGCGCCCGGCCGCAGGTTTTCGACGAGCACGTCCGCGCCGGCGAGCAGTGTGCGCAGATACGCGCAATCGGCTTCCTGCTTCAGATCGAGCGAAATGGTCTGCTTGTCCGTATTGTTGAGCGCAAAAAAATAGCTGGTGCCGGCCTGCCCCGGTGTCCACGATCGCGCGACTTCGCCATCGGGCGGCTCGACTTTCACGACTTGCGCGCCGAGTGCCGCCAGATGCTTGCCGACGAGCGGCGCTGTCGTGTACTGCCCGATCTCGACGACCTTGATTCCAGCAAGCGGGCCTGCATGGGGCGCGAGCGCGTAGCTATCGACGGCTGTCTGCGACATGGCATGCGCGTCGTCCGCGAGCGGCGACACGCCGAATACCGACACGTGCCCATACGTCGCGCGATCGATACCATCGGCGTCGATCCGTCGTGCCGCATCGGCGTGGCGCATGCGGAAATTCGGCTCGGCGCAAAGGCCCTTGACCGTCACGATGGGTCCCGCCGCGACGCCGATGCGCTCGCAGAGTGCCGAGCATTCGTCCGTGGTCAGCGTGGCCGTCCACGTTTCGATCAGCGCATCGAGTTCATCGACATTGCACACGCGATCGCGCAACGTGGCAAAGCGAGGCGCGTCGAGTTGCGGCACACCCGCCGCGCTCCTGATCTTTCGCCATTGCTCTTCCGTGCTGGTGCAGATGAGTATCCAGCCGTCGCGCGTCCTGTACGCGTTCCACGGCGCGCATGCGGGATGCCGGTTGCCGACACGGCCTGCCGCTCCCCCAGCAAAGGCCGCCGGCAGAAAGGTCGTGAGCGCGCTTGCCGCGCAGCCGAAGAGCGTGACGTCGATGTTCTGCACGATCCCGCGCAGTTGCTTCACGCGCAGCGCCGCTGCAATCGCCGCGGACGCATAGAGAGCCGCCGAAATCTCCGTGAACGGCACGCCGATCCGTACCGGCTCGCCGTTCGCGAAGCCCGTCGTATCCATCAGGCCGCTGATCGCCTGAACCTGCGCGTCGGACCAGGCCGCGCCCGCACGCGAGCCTTGTGGTCCCATCGCCGTGATGTCGCACACGATGTGCTTGCCCGCAGCCTTCGATTCCGCAATCGCACTTCTCTGCGAGACCGGGCACAGGTCCGACGAAACGACGATCACGTCGTGTGCAAGGTCATCGGGCGATGCTGCTTCGGTAGCGGAGATGCTGGCCCCGGCGCGTGCGAGGAGCGTTGCGCAGAGTCTCACTGCATGGCTCGCGCCCCAGGCCAGAACTCGTACATCATCCAACATGGTTGTCTCCGGGAGTCTCACAGATTGTCGTTGAAGCAACGATACGGCGCGAAGAAGCGACGGACAAACGACATTTCTTTCGCACTCGATTGACTATTGCTGAAGCGAACGCGTGCGCCCGTACCATGCGAATTCCCCAGGTCGCGCCACGCGGCGCGCGTGCTAACATTTTTCGATGCGAACCCTTCCATCACTCAACGCGCTGCGAGCCTTCGAGGTCTGCGGGCGCCTGCTCAGCGTGCAGTTCGCCGCGAACGAACTCAACGTCACGCCCGCTGCCGTCAGCCGGCAGATCAAGCTGCTCGAAGACCAGCTCGGCGTACAACTGTTCGAGCGCGGCCATCGCGCCATTGCGTTGACGCCGATGGGGGAACGCTATCTCGCCGATGTCGCGCGCGGTTTCGAAACCATGCGCACCGCGACGATCAATCTCACGGAAGCGCGCCGCCGCCGCACACTCAAGATTCGCGGCTACACGACGTTCTCGATGAACTGGCTATTGCCGCGCCTGTCGACGTTTCACCGCGAGCACCCCGACATCGAAGTCAGCCTCACGACGTCGCTGCAGCCCGTCGACTTCAATACCGAGGACGTCGATGCAGCAATCCGTCTTTCGCATGCGCCCTCGTCCGATATCGGCTCCGACCGGCTCGTGCCGAACGAACTGGTGCCCGTGTGCAGCCCCGAGTTCCTGCGCGCGCATCCCGACCTGAACGACGCAACGCCGGAAAGTCTGCGCGGCGTGCCGCTGCTGCATTCGATGGCGCGCCGCGAGGACTGGGCCAAATGGCTCGACGCCGCGGGCGTGCGCGGCGTCAATCCGTTGAGCGGGCTCAGCTACGAAAGCTCGATCCTTGCGTATTTCGCGGCAACGCAAGGACATGGCATCGCGATGGCGCAGCGCGTGCTCGTCGCCGATCAGCTGCGCGACGGCACGCTCGTGACGCCCTTTTCGTTCGTGCTCGATGAGGGCGCGTTCACGTATTACCTCGTCTACCCGCGCGAGCATCTGTCGAAACCCGAGCTGGCGGCATTCCGCAACTGGCTGCTGTCGATCGGCGACGCACGAGGCTGACCCGCTTGCGCGCCGTTCAACGCTCCACCCTTTAACGCCCTCTACCGCCCTTTGAATTGAGGCTTGCGCTTCTCGGCGAACGCCTTGCGGCCTTCGACGCGATCTTCCGAATCGCGCATCGCGCCCCATGCCAACTCCGTGAATTCGAGCGCTTGCGTGAGCGGCACGTTGCTGCTCGTCTGCGCCACCTTCTTGATCATCTGCACGGCGAGCGGGCCGTTCGCCGCGATCGTGCCCGCGAGTTCGAGCGCCTTGTCGATCAGCGCTTCGGGCTCGACGACGTCCGATATCAGACCCACCCGCTCCGCGTATAACGCATCGATCTTGCCGCCCGTCAGCAACATCTTCATTGCGATCGCCGAGGGCACCGCTTTTTGCAGTGCCTGAATGCCGCACACGGCCGGGATGCTCGCGACGACGGCTTCCGGCAAGCCGAACACCGCATTGTTCGAGGCGATCCGCAAATCGCACTGCAACGCCAGTTCGAGCCCGCCGCCAAGGCAATAGCCGTTGATCGCCGCGATCATCGGCTTGAACACACGCAGCGAACCCAGTTCCATCAACCGCACATAGATGCCCTCGGCGGCCGCGCGGTCGATCGAGCGGACGAACGACGAACCGAAGTTCGTCGAAGGCGGCAAGGTGTTCTTCAGATCGGCGCCGACGCAAAACGATTTGTGTCCCGCGCCCGTGAGCACGATCACGCGCACATCGTCGTCGTCGCGCGCAGTGCAAAGCGCTGTGCGAAGCGCCTCCAGGCTGTCGAGATCGAGCGCGTTGAGCGCCTCGGGGCGGTCCAGGATCACGACGGCCACATGGTCCGACACGCTGTAGTGAACGGTCATGGCATCCTCCGTCAAACGCTCGGCGACGACAGCGACCGGCCGCCGCATACATAGAGCGTCTGCCCCGTGATGTACGAGGCTTCCCGTTGCGCGAAGAACAGCACTGCTTGCGCGATGTCGTCCGGTGTGCCGATGCGCTGCACGGGCACGGACTTCTTGAGCCGCTCCTGAAGATCGGCATCGAACGTGCGAAAGAGCGGCGTATCGACGATTCCCGGCGCAACCGCGTTCACGGTGATGCCCGCACTGGCCCATTCGAGCGCGAGGCTGCGCGTGAGGCTCACCACGCCACCCTTTGCCGCCGAGTAGTTCGACTGTCCGACGCCGCCCAGCCAGGCGCGCGACGAGATGTTGACGATGCGTCCACAGCGCGCGGGAATCATATGCGCGAGCACCGCGCGGCAGCACAGGAACTGCGACTTCAGATTCACGTCGATGACGGCATCCCAGTCGTCATCGCTCATCTTCGTGATGCGCTTGTCGCGCACGATGCCCGCATTGTTCACCAGCACGTCGATCCGGCCGAAACGCTCGATCACGGCGTCCACCGCCTGGTTCACGGATGCACCATTGGTGACATCGACGGGCAACCCGATCACCTCCGCGCCGGAAGCGGCCAGCGTGCTTGCCGCGTGATCTAGCGCTGCGCGGTCGAGATCGAAAAGCGCAACGCGCCGGCCATCGCGGGCCAGCGCCGCCGCAATGCCAAGGCCTATGCCCTTCGCGCCGCCCGTGACGATGGCGACCTCCGTGGCGTGGTTGTGAGCTGAAGCAGTCATGTGATGTCTCCGTGAATTGGAAAGCCTGTGCATCTCATGCTAGGGCGCTTCACCACGCACGCTCAAACGACATTTTTCGCCGCTTCGATTGACTTTGCGTCAATCGAAAATGCTTCGCTGCGGACGTTCGCGGCCCGCGGCTTCGCTACAAAAAATGTCAATCGAGAGCGCAAAAAATGTCGTTTGCGCGGCACCGTTCGCAAAACTTACGATCGGTTCATGTGCCGGGCCGGATCACCGATCTGCACTGCTAAAGCGCAGAGCCAGGCACTCACTGCATGCGTCGCATAGCCGGCGCGTTCGTCACAAAGAGACACGGAGACAACATGGATACCACTCTTCCGGGCGTTGCCGAGGCAGCGGCGACACCGCTCACGCGTGCCCAGCGCAAGGCCATCGTAGCGGCGACGCTCGGCACGATCGTCGAGTTCACCGACTGGCTCATTTATGCAACCTTCGCGCCCCTCTTCTCCCGACACTTCTTTCCGGCGCACAACGATCGTGTCTCGCTGCTGTCCGCGTTTGCCGTGTTCGCGGTGGGTTTCGTGATGCGGCCGGTCGGCGGCGCGCTGCTCGGCGCATTCGCCGACCGGCGCGGCCGCAAGAACGGTCTCACGTTGTCGGTAGCGCTGATGGCCTGAAGCTCACTCGTGATCGCGCTATGTCCCGGCTACGAATCCATCGGCATGGCGGCGCCACTCGTGCTCGTTGTCGCGCGGCTCATCCAGGGATTCGCGGCGGGCGGCGAGTTCGGCTCCGCATCGACGTTTCTGATCGAATCGTCTGCTCCGTCGCGGCGTGGCTTCGCGGGCTCGTGGCAGCATTTCGCTGTCAACGCGGGCGTGCTCGTCGCCGCGTCGATCGGCTCCCTCCTGACGTCGATGATCGACCCCGTCGGCATGGCGAGCTGGGGCTGGCGAATCGCGTTCGCGATCGCCGGGATGCTGGGATTCGTCGCGCTGTGGGTTCGGCTCGCCGTCGCCGAAACCGACGCATTCAAGAGAACCACGCAAGCTCATCGACGCGAGCGCAATCCCATTCTCGTGATCGTCGGCGAACACCGCCGCGCGGCGCTGCGCGTGATCGGCATAGCGATGGCCGGCAATCTCTGCAACTATCTCTGGCTCGTGCTGTTCCCGACGCTCGCCCACCTGCGCACCGGGCTGCCTCTGCATGAAGCGTTCAGCGCAAGCGTGATTTCGATTGTGGTTTCGCTCGTCGCGATTCCGTTTATCGGCATGTTGTCGGATCGCATCGGCCGCAAGCCCGTATTGCTCGCTTTCGCGGGCGGCTCCGCGCTGTTCGCATGGCCAGCCCTTCACTTTTTGACCCATGACTTCTGGAGCGCGACGGTGATCGCGACGATCGGCATGCTGCTTTCGTCGGGCTTCGCCGCAACCTGCGCTTCCGTGATGGCCGAGCAGTTCCCCGTACAGGTGCGCGCTACGGGCGTGGCGCTGCCTTACGCCGTATCGGCAGCGCTGTTTGGCGGCACGCTGCCCTATATCGTGACCGCGATGTCGAATTCCCGTCTTTCGCAATACCTGTGGGTCTACGTGGCGGTCGTATGCGCGATCGGCTTCGTCGTCTACGCGCGCATGCCGGAGACGCGCGGAAAGACTCTCGATTGAGCGCGACGTGCGGGACACCGTCATCGCAAGACATTCAGATGTTGATCATTGGAGGCAGCAATGCGCAAGGTAGTAATTGGTGGCGTCGGCATGACGCCCTTTGGCAAGTTTCTCGAACGCAATCTCAAGTCGCTCGCTGAGGAAGCGGTGTCGCTCGCACTGAAGGATGCGGGCGTCGCCGTGAATGACGTCGAGCGCGTGTTTTTCGGCAACGCGGCGGCAGGCGTCGTGACGGGACAGGAGATGATTCGCGCTCAATCGTCGTTGCGCAATACGGGGCTCGACGGCAAGCCGATGTATAACGTCGAGAACGCATGCGCGTCCGGCAGTTCGGCGCTGAATCTCGCGTGGCTCTCGGTTGCGTCGGGGCAATGCGAAACGGCGCTCGTCGTCGGCGTCGAGAAACTCACGCACGAGGACAAGGCGGTCTCGTTCGGGGCGTTCGCGAAGGCCGTCGATCTCGAAGAGCCGCTGCCCGAAGGCATGACGACGGGCACAGGTTCGCTCTTTATGGATCTCTATGCCGCAAAAGCGCGCAAATGGATGGATGAGACGGGCGCCGATGCAAGCGACTTCGCTCGCGTGGTCGTCAAGAGCCGCCACGCGGGATCGTTGAACCCGCACGCACAGTTCCGCAACGAAACGAGCGTTGAAGAAGTGCTGGCGAGCCGGATGGTCAGCGACCCGCTGACACTGTTCATGTGCTCGTCGATCGGCGACGGCGGCGCAGCCGTGTTCATCTGCTCGGAGCGCTATGCAGCAACGCGTGACATCCGGCCTGTGTTCATTCGCGCGAGCTCCATCGTATCCGCGAAGGCCGACGGGTCGGGCGAACTCGTCGCGGTCCGCGCGGCGAATGCCGCTTACGAAGAAGCGGGCATCGGTCCATCGGATGTGCATGTCGTCGAATTGCACGATGCGTCCGCGCCCGCTGAACTCATCCATTACGAAAACCTTCGCCTGTGCGCGCCCGGCGATGCGCTAGCGCTGATCCGCTCCGGCGATACGGGTATCGGCGGCCGCGTGTCGGTCAATCCCAGCGGAGGTCTGCTGTCGCGTGGTCATCCCGTAGGCGCGACGGGCGTTGCGCAGATCGTCGAGCTCACACAGCAGTTGCGCGGCACAGCCGGCGCGCGGCAACGCCCCGGCGCGAAGGTGGCGCTTGCCGAAAACAACGGCGGTCAACTGGCCGGCGATTCCGCTGTGGCACTCGTCACGATTCTGTCCACCTGAACGCGAAGGCTCGCACGCACGAGTGAGCCGTAAGCTGGCTCCCGTGCGTTCTTTGCGGTGAGATGCTCGATCTACGGGCGGCTGCCGTCGAGCAGTTCGGCCACATCGCGTTACGTCCGCCCCTGCCGAGTTCATTTCCGTCTTGCACAGATTTCACCGCGATCGATGCATTCGATATGTCATCATCGCTTTGAACCTGGCAAGCACGATCTACTCATGGAACTTGACCGCCACTCTCATCCGAAAGCATCCATCGTCGATGCAGTGATCAAATCGCGTCGCGCCGTCAGATGCTTCAGGCCGGATGCCATCTCACGTCACGTTATCGAACAGATTCTCGATGTCGCACGATCCGCGCCGAGTAACTCGAATACACAGCCCTGGCGGGTCTATGTATTGGCGGGAGAAGACAAGTTGTCGCTTGGCGATGCATTGAGGCGAGCCCAAATCGAAGATCGCCATCCGCCATTGCGGCACTTGCCCGACCCGTTGCCCGAAGCCATGCGAACGAGGCAGGAAGCGTTTGGTGCGACGTATTACGGCGCGCTAGGGATTTCGAAGACGGACATCCAGGAGCGTGCTCGTGCAACGGCAAGGAACTTCGATTTTTTCGGCGCACCCGTCGGTCTGATATTCGCCGCCGATTCTTCTCTCAGCAAGTACAGCTGGCTCGACTGCGGCATCTTTATTCAAACCGTGATGATTGCAGCGGGCGCCGTCGGTTTGAATACGTGTCCGCAGGTCTCATTCGCGCGCTATCAGGACATCGTATCGGCGCACCTGGGATTTCCTGCGGGCTTCGACGTTGTCTGCGGCATGAGTCTTGGGTTCGCGGACGAGAATTCGGCGCTAAATAGTCTCGATATGGCGCGTGAGCCTGTTCAAGGCTTTTCCAGTTTCCTCGGATTCGATTCCTGACCGGTCGAATACGGCAGACCGGCACGGCGGGTCACGGAGTGCCCCGTCGTCAACCGCCGCGATACGTCGAGTCGATGGTATCCGACGTATCGCGGCGTTCTGCACGTCGCGCCAGATCAGAAGGAATGCCGCACGCCCACGATCGCGCCGAGTTGCCCCACGCCCGCCGCGGGCGTCGTGCCACCGCCGCCCGCGCTGACGGAATAGCGAGCGTGCGCGCTATTCCACAGGTACGCGACATTGCCATAGACGGCAGTCCGCTTCGACAGGAAGTAAGTCGCGCGCAAACTCGCCATGGTTGCACGCGCATCCTGCTGCTGGACGATGACGCGATACGCTTCTCCATCGACTGCGAACGTCGGCGTCACATAGTACTGCGCGCCGACGTAGAACAGATTGGAGCGGACGTCGCCTCCGCTTCCGCCCGACTCCACTCGACGGCCCAGCCATCCCCCGCCGATCTTCACGCCCGCCACGTTCACATAGCCGTTCGCCTGAAGGCGCGCATCCTTGTCACCGCTGGATCTAATCGGAAAAGGGGCGGCCCCGTCGAAAAAGTTCGCGGCCGCATTCGTGCCGCCGCGCTGTTCGTCGTAGGCGGTGGCAACGCCGAAATACGTGCCGTCGTACTTGAGCATCGCGCTCCATTCGCGGCACTGGTTCGAATCGCCGGGCACCTGCCCCGCACAGGTGCCTTGCCCCGGCGAATTGCCCGTGCCCGCGCTATCGCGTCCAAAGGACCACGATGCGCCGATCGTCATGCCGTAGAACTTGCCTTTATAGACGACCGTGTTGTCGCTTCGTGCATTCGGCACGAAAGCATCCAGTGACCCGATGCCGTAGATGTCCGGTCCGAGAATATCGGAGTCCGCCATCGCCCAATACGTCATCGTGTACTGGCGTCCGAAAGTCAGTGCGCCCCACGGCCCCTCGAGCCCGACCCACGCCTGTCGTCCAAACAGGCGGCCGCCCTGCCCGGAATCGCCGCCGCGAGGATTGAACCCGCTTTCGAGCACGAAGGTCGCCTTGAGTCCGCCGCCAAGATCTTCCGCGCCTCGCATGCCCCAACGGGAAGGCACTTCGCCCGTGATGCCCGGCATCCGGATGACATGATCCCCGGCCGCATTGGCGTGGGAAACGTACTCGATGCCCGTGTCCATGACGCCATACAGCGTGACACTGCCTTGTGCAAAAGCCGAAGTGCTGAACAACCCCGCTGCCACTGCCGCAATCGTGCCGTGTTTCATGAAGTCTCCTTAGATCGCCATTGGTTAGTTCGGATGCCAAATCTGGTCATTGATACAAGCATCGCGGCGAGCTTAGGGTTGGACAATAAAAGCAACAACGGGGAAAACCTTGAGGCGGCGACGGCATTCAAAGCGGCGAAGAAATTGCGCAAGAATCTTGCTGCTCGGGTTTGCGTGTTGAAGGCGGCAATCTTTTCGACGATCGAATGAGGGAAGAGAAATTCGCTAGAAGCGAGTCAATTTCCGGTTCGAAGATCGGCTGAAAATAGCCGGTGAAATGTATTCAATCCGATATTGAACGAAGCGATAAAACAGGTTTCATTCCCGGCGTGCAAGACCGGCATCCGCGATATGAATCGCGTGCATTCTGCTGTTGAAATGAATTCGCTTCTCTAGCCGGAATCGCTATGGCATCTTGACATTGCCGTAAAAGCGATCAGGACAATTCGATTCAAGGAGAACGTGAATGTCTCAATCCGATGTCACCAGCACCAAAGATCAACTCGTCGCGCGCTGCCTGCCTTTTCTGAAAGAGGTCAAGGACATGACGACAGGTACTGACGTCGAGCAGTGGCTGAACTCGAAATACGGCGTCGACAGCGAACTATACAAGGATCTTTCCAGGCTCATTGCCCAAGGCGTGGAAGAAGGCTGGGCCGCCGACGTCGAAATTGCCGGGCCGGGATATCGGCGCGCGCGGCTCGTTGCGCCCTGCGCGGAGACGTTCTACTTCAGCATCACAGCCGTGCTGATGGACAGTTCCGGCAACACGCAAAAGAATCCCGAAGGCAGCTTCCGTGGTGACTATCACGCTCACCCGTACGGGGAATTCAATCTGGTCGTGCCGCTCGACGAAGGGGCCGCGCTCGCGGGACCGAATGGCTGGTGCCACGGCGGCTGGACGGCGCCCGCGCCGGGCAGCCATCATTTTCCGGAGGCCAAGGGCGGCGCGGTAATTGCGCTCTTCTTCCTGCCGGCGGGTCGCATCGCTTACGACATCGCGCCGCCCATGCATTGAGACGCAATGGCGGCATGCGAACAGGCATCGACAAAGCGAGCCTCGTCGGAGGCTCGCTTTTTAGTGCGCGATTTTCTAGTGCACGAGCGATTCGCCGTCGGGCACTTCGGACGCTACGGTGCTGATGCTCGTCGCCTGTTTGATCAGCAGCGCCACGCACGACACTGCACCTGAGATCGCCACGACAGTGAAGATGCCTGGCAGGCTGACCTGCTGCTTCGACAGTTCAGCGACGAGAAACGAACCCGCAATCCCGCCGAATCGTCCCACCCCCAGCATCCACGCGACACCCGTTCCGCGTCCCGCCGTTGGATAGAACGCTGCCGCGAGAGCGGGCATCGACGCCTGCGCCGTATTCACCAGCACGCCGGCAACGAACACCGCGCATACCAGCAAGCCGATATTGCCGATCGCCTGGCCAATCGCGTACACACTGATCGCACCCAACGCATACGCCGCGGCGACCACACGATTCGGATTGAAGCGATCCATCAGCATCCCGCACAACACCGTGCCGGCGCCGCCTAGCGGAAACAGCGCGGAAACCATCGCGGCGCGCTGCGAACTCATTCCCGCTTCCTTGAGGAGGACGGGCATCCAGTTGACGAGTCCATAGAAGATGACGAGACCCATGAAGTAGCAAAGCCACAGCATCACGGAGCCGACGATGAACGAACGCGAAAGCACGATGCGTATGCCGCCGCTCCCATGCGCGTGCTTCACGCTTTCCTGCAAGATGAACGCCTGCGCGGAACCGGCGCGTGCGCTGATCCGAACCAGTACCTTGCGAATCCGCTGGACGGCGTGCCCTTTGGCCACCATGTAACGGACCGACTCGGGCAACATGAACACGAGCATCACCGTCAGCAGCAAGGGCACCGTTCCGCCGAACAGCAGAACGCTGCGCCAGCCGAACTGCGGAATCATCCATGCCGCGAGAAATCCGCCGAACGCGGCGCCCAATGGAAATCCGCAGAACATCAGATTGACGATGGTCGCGCGTCGGGCGTCCGGGCAGAACTCGCTCATCAACGTGACGGCGTTAGGCATCGCCGCGCCCAGGCCGACGCCTGTGATAAAGCGCAGCGCAGTCAGTTCCGTCAAGTCCCTCGCATACGCCGAACCCAAACACGAAACACCGAATAGCAGCACAGCCGATATCAATACGAGTCGCCGCCCCATTCGGTCCGACAGCGGACCCGAGAGCAGCGCGCCGCAAGCAAGTCCAAAGAGTGCTGCACTCAGCACGGGCGCAAGCGCCGCTTTGCCGATATGCCATTCCGACAGTAACGAAGGCGCGATAAAACCGATTGCCGCCGTATCGAAGCCGTCCATCAGCACGATGACGAAGCACATCGCAAACACCAGCCACTGAAAGCGGGAGAATGGGTGCTCATTGATGAGCGCCTGTACATCGACGGTCCTTGTCTCTTCCATTGCATCCTCATCGAAAGGAGTTGAATTGTCGGCGCGGCCGATGCAAGCCCGGTCCCTGCCCCGCCCGCCTATGTCGAAAGCGATTCGTTCGCGCCGTTCGCAATGAACGCCGCTACGCGCAACAACGCGATTTACAGCGAGCGCCAAGCTTAGGATCGCCAACTCGTCCCAACAACCCGGGCGATTACGAAAGCGCGGCGCACGATGAAATGAGAAATATCGAAGCGTTCTCGCGATGCAACCGCATTGAATAGAAAACGCGCGCATTTCTCGCCGATTCGGCGACGTTCGCGCGTGTCAGCGCACAAGCTGCCGCGCAGTGAATTGTTTGCATATCGATCTTGAACGGACCGAATCAACCGCTGCGGACCTGGCGCGCGACATCGGCAAGTTGATGCCTCAGCCATTGCAGCGCGGGATCGATGTCGTTGCGCTCATGCCAGACGGCGCACACGGTGACGTTGGGGCAATCGTAGGGCGTCGCGCACATCTTCAGTTCGCCATGGCGCGCCAGTTCGCGGCCCAATGACGACGGCACCAATGCGAGCATGTCGCTATGACGAAGCAATGCCGGAATCGCAAGCGAATGCGCGACGGACATGCGCATCCGCGGCGCTCCGACGGCGTTTGCAAAGGCGCGGTTGAACGCTTCGCGATTGAACATTTCAGATTGCCGTGCCAGTCCTCGCTCGACGATAAAGCCGCCCACGGCACCCTCCTCCTCGCCGCCCTGTGAAATCGCAACGAGCGGATACGACAGCAGATCGTCGCGCGTGATCGGCCGGTCCGCGATCGGATGGTCGCGATGAAGCAGAACGACGTCCGTCTGCTCCCAGAGCTTCGTCGAGCGAAAGCGTGACGGGACATCGGCGAATATGCCGACCGCGATATCGATCTTGCCGACATCGATCTGTCCCGCGAGATCGAGCCGTGTCGACGGCCGCACGACCAGGTCCACCAGCGGCGCATCGGCGTGCAGGCGTTGACTGAGCCTTCCCAGCACGAGCGACGTGATGTAGTCGTTCGCGGCCACCACGAACTTGCGCCGCGCCACACTCGCGTCGAACGCATCCACGCCCAGCGCGGCCCTGATTTGCGCAAGCGCCCCGCGCACCTGCACCGCCATGCCGATTGCGCGCACGGTCGGCTCCATGCCCCTTCCCGTGCGCACGAACAGGTCATCGCCGAGCGCGTCGCGCATTCGGGCCAACGCATGGCTGATCGCGGACTGACTGAGGTTCAGACGCTTGCCCGCGAGCGCGAGATTGCGGTCTTCGAATATCGCGTCGAACACGCGCAACAGGTTGAGGTCGATGCGCTCTGCTGACATGATCTAACTCTCGTGACGAACGGCTGCGTATGACGCGGCGTAACGGCGGCAGCTTGCGCCGAATGCTTCGAAGAGCGCGCGTGATAGCGCATCGCTTTCCATCATCGCTTCCGGATGCCACTGCACACCCAGCGCGAAGTCGTGGCCGTTCAAGCGATACGCCTCGATCAGCCCGTCGGGGGCGCGCGCCTCGACGCTCAGCGAAGGCGCGAGCGCCGCCACGCCCTGACGATGCAGCGAATTCACGCGTACGCATTGCCCTCCCGCGAGCGCAGACAACGCACCCTTCGCGACGAGTTCGACGTCGTGCCGGTATCGGTAGCGAATGTGAAGGTCTTCATCGAGGTCTTCGAGATGGTCTGCCGAGTGCCCCGACGCATGGATGTCGGCGAGCAACGTGCCGCCAAAGGCCACGTTCATTTCCTGGAAGCCTCTGCATATCGCGAGAAAAGGCATGCCGCGCGCGGCTGCGCCGCGCATCAGTTCCAGCGCGACGTGATCGCGGTCGGGATCGACGAGCCTGTCGGCATCGACAGGCCCGCCGTAGCGCCTCGCCTCGACATTCGACGCGCCGCCCGGAAACAGCAAACCGCTCACGCCGTCGAGATACCCTTCGATCGAATCGATGTCTTGAGAAGCGGGGATCAGAACGGGGCTCACGCGCGAGCCTGCCATCAACGCGCGGACATAGCTGTGCTTCGCGCTATGCAGATCGTGCTCGCCGACGAAAAAGCGGTCGCACACGACGCCCACCAGCGGCCGGCTCAGATTGGCGTCGTGCATCATGCCGCTCCTTGCGCGATGCGTGGTTCGCCGCTTGCAAGGGTCTTCAGATCGAATTGCGGATCGCCGGCCTGCGTCAGTGAGATCTGCGCGCCGTTTGCGAGCAGCTTGCGAGCCAGCATATGATCCTGCGGCCGGTTGATGCTATCGACTGCGATGAGTGCTTCGCCGCGAAAATAAAAGAGCGAGAATCGATTGTCTTCGACAGAGCCGCGCATGGCGAAGTCCGTGAAGCCTGCGTTCACGCCCGCCATTTGCAGCTTCAGATCGTATTGATCCGACCAGAACCACGGCAGCGCGCGATACGGCTCGGCGCGGCCGACGACGCAAGCGGCTGCCGTTCTGGCCATATCGTTTGCGTTCTGCACCGACTCGATGCGGCACGCCGGCGAACCGGCGGGAGCCCAGTGAGGCACGAACGACACGCAATCGCCTGCGGCCACGATCGCCGGGTCGTTGGTGCACGCATACGCATCCACGACGATGCCGCCCGCGACCTTCAGTCCGCATTCCGCCGCAAGCTCCGTGTTCGGGATCACGCCGATGCCCACGACAACGAGATCGCAAAGCAGACGCGTTCCATCGTCGAGTTCGACGGAAACCACATCGTAGGTGTCGTGCAGCTTGACCACCTTGCGTCCGAAGACGAACGAGACGCCATGCGCGGCGTGCGCGCGCTGCACGAAGTCGGACATCCTCGGCGACGCGACTCGCGCGAGCAGACGCGGCTCCGTCTCGACAACAGTGACTTCCAGCCCGCGCTGACGCAACGACGCCGCCGCCTCGAGCCCGATGTAGCCGCCGCCGATCACGACGGCACGTCGTGCCGTACGCGCGGACCCGGCGAGCCGCCTTGCATCGCGCAGATCGCGAAGATAGTGAACGGCATCGTGCGAAGCGCCCGGGCAATCGAGCTTGCGCACGCGCGCGCCCGTCGCCAGCGCGAGATGATCGTACGCGATGCGCGTGCCGTCGTTCAATTCGACTGCTTTTCTCTCGCGATCAATGCGCGTCGCGCGCGTCGACGGCCTCCATTGAATGTGCTCTTCTTCGAAGAACGCCTGCGAACGCAGCGGAAGACGCTCCTCCGCGAAGCTGCCCGTGAGAAAGCCCTTCGACAGCGGCGGGCGTTGATACGGCGCGTCGGGCTCATCGCCGAGCAGCACGATATCGCCGTCGAATCCGAGTTCCCGCGCAGACGCCGCGAGCTGCACGCCCGCATACGACGCGCCGACGATGGCCAGCGTACGTTTCATGATGTCAACCCTGCTTCGGCGGAATCTGCACGACGAGACCGTGCATCGCGGGCATGACGACAAGCTGGCAACTCAGCCGGCTCTCGGGACGACGTTCGGCGGCCACGCCATCGAGCAATTCCAGCTCGGAGTCGTCGGCCGATGGAATCTCCGCAGTGGACGACGCATCGACATAAACATGGCACGTCGCGCACGACAGGCAACCGCCGCACTCGGCGTCGATGCCACGGACGTTGTTGTGTATCGCGGCTTCCATCACGCTGGTGCCGGCGGGCACATCGATTTCTCTGCGCTCACCGTCGCGCAGGATGTAGGTGACGATAGGCATGACTTCTCTCCTTCGATGGAAACACCATCAGAACGTTTCGAAATACTCCCGGTGTTCCCACTCGGTGACTTCCAGGTTGAAGCGGTCGATCTCCGCTTCCTTGAGCTTGCAGAAGTAGTCGATAAACGCGCTGCCGAAGCCTTCGCGCAGACATTCGTCGGTGCGCAGCGCGGCGATTGCGTCGCCGAGCGTGCGAGGCAGTGCATCGGCTTGCGTTTCGTACGGCGTGTCGGCCGATGGAGGAAGCGCGAGCTTGCGCCGCAGACCGTCGAGTCCCGACAGCACCTGCGAGCCGAAATACAGATACGGATTTGCCGTCGGTTCGCCGATGCGGTTCTCGATGCGCGTCGCCGGGTCGTCCGCGCCACCCAGCACGCGCAGCATCACGCCGCGGTTGTCGCGTCCCCAGTTCGCGCGGTCCGGCGCGTTCGAGTACGGCCGGTAGCGCCGGTAGCCGTTGATAGTCGGCGTCGACAAGGCAGTCGCGCCCTGCGCATGAGCAAGCAGGCCCGCGAGATAGTGCTGGCCGCTTTCCGAAAGCGGCGCGGCGTCGTCGGCGGGCATGAACGCATTCTTTCCGTCGGCCACGCGCACGAGCGATTGATGCAGATGCCACCCGCTTGACACCACATTCGGAATTCGCGGACGACACATGAAAGTCGCGTGATAGCCGTTGCGCTGGCAGATCTGCTTGACGGCGCTGCGGAACAGAATCATGTCGTCGGCGCTGCGAACACCCTTCGTCGGCGCGAACGTAAACTCGAACTGGCTCGGCCCGTATTCGACTTCGAGCGAGCGCACGGGCAACCCGAGCCCTTCGACTCCACGTCGCAGCATCTCCATCACTTCGTCGACGGCGTCGTAGCGCAGTTCCGTCAAATATTGATAGCCGTGCGACAGCAGTTCGATGTCGGGCGGCACGCCGGGTTGTCCCGCGTGCTCGGGCTTCATGTTCGGACTGGCGACCTTGAAGACGTGAAACTCGACTTCGAGTCCGGAGCAGAACTCGAAGCCATGATTGCCGAGTTGCGCCAGCGCGCGACGAAACAGATGCCGCGTGCCGAACGGCACCGGCCTGCCATTGTTGAAGTAGACATCGCACAGTACCCAGCCGGTATGCGGCGCCCATGGCAATACGCGGAAGGTTTCGGGGTCCGCGATCATCATCGTGTCGCAGGCCCCTTGCATTTCGGGCATGTCGAAGCCGCCGCCCATCGTGTACACAGGAAATACGGTGCGATGCGACGTATCTTTGGCAAGCAGTGTGGTAGTGAGCGTGACGCCGCTCTTGAACGCCTTGATCGCTTCATCGACGACGAGCGTCTTGCCACGCAGCAGTCCATGCTGATCGGGAAACGAAAAACGAACGATCTGAACGTCGCGCTTTTTGAGGCGTTCCAGCAACTCGGCGTAGGCAGCATGCTGGTCGCCCGTCCACAAGCCGTGGGTTTCTACAAAGGACATGTCGATTCGCGCGGCGCCCAGGCGCCCGCGCGCTCCATTCTGGTTTGCGGGATGCTGATTCAAGCCTTGGGCGCGGGCCAACGAGCAGCGTTGCGGCGCTTCAGGTCGGACTCCTTCCAGTACTCGTCCCAACCTTGCGCCGGTCCAATGCCGTCGATCGACGCGGGTCCCGTCAGGTGCGCGGCCTCCTGTTCGTCGAGCATCATCAGCGTCTTCTCGCCGGCTTGCGTCTTTTCGATCGCGTCCACCAGCAGACGGCGGTACGCGATGATCCCCTTATCGGTCGTGCCCAGATGCTCGCGCGTGCGGTCCTGAATCGGGCCTTGCGATTCGACGGCCCACTGGTCGTGCACGTTGATGTCAAAACCCATTCCCGTGTAAGTCTGGGTCAACTGCTCCTTCAAATCGAAGCCGTAGTGGTTGCGCTTGTTCTTTCGTGATGTGTAGTCCGGCAGCTCGTACAGTTCCAGACGTTGCGCGCGCATCTGCTCCGTGTTGGTCGGCGCGCCGAAGCTCGTAAAAATCGCGTACCAGTAGCAGTTCTCGTCGTCGATGGGCACGTGCCACTGCGTGATCGTCATCTCAGAGCTCATCGGAATCACGAAGGCCTGCGGGAATACGACGTTGGTCACACGCACATGCGTCTGCGTGTCGTCGAGCGGGCGCTTCGCGATGAGACGCAATCCATAGTCGGCGGGACTCACGAGAATTTCCGGCGATTCGTATTCGCGCAGCACCTTCGTGATCGGCATATCCGAGTCCGCCGACGCGCCGCGAAACTGCTTGCCATAGCTTTCGCTCACGTCTTCGTCTTCAAAGAAGCGATGCAGAAACGACGCGTGCGCGGGATCGATACCGACTTCGAGCGCCTGCAGCCAGTTGCATTCGAACAGGCCCTTGAACGCGAACGTGTATTCGCCCGGTGCAGCGAAGCAGTCGAAGTTCGGGAAGGCGGGCGGCTCGCCGTTGCCGATATAGGCGAACAGGATGCCGCTGCGCTCCACGACCGGGTACGCGCTCTGACGAACCTTCTTGCACAACGTGCTGCCGACGGGCTCGCCGGGTGTCGACAGGCAAGCTCCGTTGACGTCGAAGAGCCAGCCGTGGAATGCGCAGCGCAGACCGCCTGCTTCGAGCCGTCCTGCCGCGAGGTCGGCGCCACGGTGTGGGCAGTCGCGGTCCAGCATGCCGTAGCGGCCCTGTTCGTCCTTGAACACGACGAAGTCTTGTCCCATCAGCCGCACGGCTTTCACGGGACGCGTGGCGGGCAATTCCTCGACCAGCGCAACGGGCTGCCAGTAATTGCGCAGCAACCGGCCGGCTGGCGTGCCTTGGCCGACGCGCGTGATCGTCTCGTTTTGCTGGGAACTCATCATGGCTTGTCTCCGGTTGTGTTGAATGCATCAACCGGTTCTGTGTATGCAAACCGGCTGCTGTTGAGCATGGAGAATAGGCACAAGAATTCAAATGTTCAAGCGATGTATGCAATCAATCTGACATTTAACTCGGTGGAAGGCTCTGATAACGATCTGATATATCGTGTATGTTACTGATTTTCATACACATTCAGTAACTTACCAGGGCTTTCCCTAGCGCGAGATATTGGGGGCAACTTGGCCATCTATCCACTTTCTGCATGCAATAAAAAACATACAAGCAAAGTCACTTAAAACCGACGCGTGACACCGGCTCGCTTGATCTACAATCAGCGACACGTAGAGCGCCCGGCATCGGCCCTGCCGCCACTGGAGAGAAGAAATGGAATCCCAGCAAGAACGCGTATTGGTGTACTTGCGCGACCTGATACTGAAGGGTGAATTTGCGCCAGGCGAACGCTTGGGCGAGGTGGCGCTCGCCGAGCGACTCAAGGCATCGCGCACGCCCGTTCGGCTGGCACTCACGACGCTCGAACAGGAAGGGCTCGTCGAGCCGTCTCCGGCAGGCGGCTACGTCATGCGGCGCATCACGTCCGCGGAAATCGCCGACGCGATCGCGGTGCGTGGACACCTCGAAGGCATGGCTGCGCGTCTGGTTGCAGAACATGGCGTGCCGCGACAGCTATCCAACGCGCTGAGCGAATGCCTGCGCGCGGGCGACCGGCTGCTCGCAAAATCAGAACTCGATCTCGACGACTACGCCGCATATACGGACATGAACAACCGTTTTCACAAGCTGATCGTCGAGGGCTCTGGCAACGCGGCGCTGATTCGTGCAATCGAAATGAACAATCGCCTGCCGTTCGCCGCAGCCAGCGCGATGCTGCCGATGCAGTCTGCCATCGAAGAAGGGCGTCAATGGCTCTTCATGGCCCATCAGCAGCATCACGGCCTCGTGCAGGCGATGGAGCACGGCGAAGGCACGCGCGCACAGGCACTTGCGACCGAACACGTACAGATCGCGCAAAGGAATCTGACTTACGCGCTCGAGCGTCCCGAGGTGTATATGAAGCTCGCCCCGGCATTGCAGCTGGTCGCCGAGGCTGTTCTGTAAGCGGCGCAACCGTCCATCGCCGGATGCGGCCGTTGCGCATCGTGTCGTTTTGCGTGATGACGAATTTCCTTTGCGACGATAGTCAGGATTCGACTTCAGCAGACTTTCGACCTTTCACGACACGCCACTCGTGCGCACGCTCGCCGCCTGATGCAACGCAAGCGGCGCCGCGATGAACGCTGCAAGCAGCAAGCCAATCTCTTCATGCGCCTGCGTGTACCAGCCTGCGACGTGCGTCATGTTCATCGTGCCGACGCATCGTCCGTTGTACGCGACCGGTATGTTGAGAATCGATCCGAGCCCCATGCCCGTCAACACCATGTGATCGTCGAATGCGACGCGGATGCCATCGGGCGTCGTCGCGCGAAATGGCTTCAGGTCGCGCAGCGTGTGCTCGCCCCACACGCTGCCGTGCTTCTTCTTGCGACCGCTCAGCGGATACACGTCGAGCATGTTCGAGTGCAGCCGCTCGACTTCGAATCGCTCGGCATCGAAGCACATGATCGTGAAGAGCCTGAAGCCGATGGCATTCTGCGCAACCTGTTCGACCGCTTCGAAGATTGCCTTCGGCTGCTCGGTCTGACGGATCGCGTGCGCAAGGAGCGAGACATCGGCGATCGAGAGCGCGCGGTGCTGCGTGAAATCATGCTGCATGATGCGGTTCATCCCTCTGCGTTCGCGTGATCAAAACTGTTTGGCGGCCGCGCCGGCACGTCCGCTGGAACCGCCTGCTGTTCCGATGCCGCGACGGATGCCGCATCGCGCGAAAGTGGCGAAGGCGCGGTGCGCGCGCCGAGTTCTTGCGCTTCGATCTCTTCGAGCGAGCGACCACGCGTTTCAATGCCGAACACCAGCACTACGCATGCGCCCGCGACAAGCACCGCCGTCGTCATACCGAAGACGCCGAGAAAACCCGCTGCCGGATACACGAAGCCGACGAGAATCGGCGCGCTCACCGAACCGATGCGGCCGAACGAAGACGAACTGCCCGTGCCCGTCGTGCGCACCGCCGTCGGGAAGATCTCCGGCGTGTACGCATAGACACCCGCGAACGCGCCGTTCATGAAGAACGACAGGCAGATGCCCGCCGCCATGATCTGCGTCGCCGTGTGCGAGAAGGCGAGCGCAATCGCAGCGACGCCGCCGAGCAGCATATAGCTCGCGACCACGCGTTTGCGGCCGATCTTCTCATTGAGCCACGCAGCCGTGAAATACCCCGGAATCTGCGCGCCGTAGATCGCAATCGAGTAGCCGAAGCTCTTCGTGATCGTCAGCCCTTCCTTGACGAGCAGGCTCGGAATCCACGAAAAGAACGAGTAGTACGCGAACGCGACCGAGAACCACATCAGCCAGCTGACCGCCGTCGTTTTCGCGAGCTTGCGCGACCAGATCGCTGCAACGTTGCCCAATGCCCCGCGCGGCTTCGTTGGAACAGCCAGCGGAGTTTCGCTGAGCGAAGGCTCGGCCAGTGCGATGCCTTGCTTTGCGAACCACGCCTCGACCGTCTCGACGATGGAAAGCGCCTCGCGAACACGCCCCTGCGCTTCGAGCCAGCGCGGCGATTCAGGAAGCGTCTTGCGCCACCACAGCAGCATGACCACCGGCAGCGAGGTGATGACGGCCATATAGCGCCATCCATCGGGGAACTTGCCGATCACCGTGTAGCCGAGGATCGACGAAGTCACATAGCCGAACGACATGAACCCGACGAGCGCGCCACAAAACATGCCGCGATAGCGCCGCGGAATGAACTCGGCGAGGAACGGCGCGATGACGACGGCTTCGGCGCCCGAGCCGAAGCCGGCCAGGATGCGCAGCGCAAAGAACGTGTGCCAGTCGTTGACCATGCCGCTTGCGAACGACGCTACGCAATAGATCGAAAGCGCGGACATCATGATGCGGCGCCGGCCGATGATGTCGGCGAGCACGCCCGACAGGAACGCGCCGAAGAAGTACCTCATATACGTGCTGCTCGCGACGAGCCCGCTTTGCACGCTCGACAGATGCCACAGCTTGCTCACCACGGGCAGCAGAAACGCCAGCGACGACGAATCGAGTCCGTCGAACATGTAGCCGAGTCCGCCGATCACGAGCAGCTTGCGGTGAAAGCCCGACAGGGGCAGCCGCTCGAGGCGGGCAGCAATGGATGACATGAGAGCGCTCCAGAAGATCTGCTACGACATGTGAACGTTTAACGGCCGATCGCATACGCCTGCATTTGACGCGGCGTCGCGGCGCCACGCATCAGGCCGTCTCGGATGCCGACGGCGCAAACGCGGCCAAGCGCCCACGGCTCCGCGACCGTCAGATCGTGCCCACGGCGGCGCAACTCGGCGAGCGTCGCCTCGGGGATGCGCGCTTCGGCGGACATCTTTCCAAGCTGCATCGCGCGCGGATAGAAGGAGCCCGGAAAGTGCGCGGTCTGGAACGTCGGCGAATCGACGGCGGCCTGCAGGTTCATGCCGGCGTGCACGTGCTTGAGGAAAAGCTGCAGCGACCACTGGTCCTGCTGGTCGCCGCCGGGCGAACCGAACGCGGCATACGGCTTGCCGTCACGCGTGACGAGCGTCGGCGAAAGCGTCGTGCGAGGCCGGCGGCCAGGACCGAGCGACGACGGCAGTCCCGGTTCGAGCCAGAACATCTGCGCGCGCGTCGTGATGTTGAAACCAAGGCCCGGCACGGCGGGCGATGCCTGTAGCCAGCCGCCCGATGGCGTCGCGGACACCATGTTGCCCCAGCCGTCGACGACATCGAGATGCACTGTATCGCCGCGCAGTTCCGGCAAGGGCGCGAAGGTCGGCTCGCCCTGCCCGAATCCGCCCGGCTGCTCGCGTCCCGCATTCGCGACGATGATCGCGGCGCGCGCGGCGCTGTCGCCGATCGCGCCCGGACGGAACGCGAGCGACGCGCGCTTGCCGTCGACGAGCTTGCGGCGTTCGTCGTTATAGGCTTCGCCAAGCAGAGTCGGCAGCGGCACGTCGGAGAAGTTCGGATCGCCGTAGAACACTTCGCGGTCGGCGAACGCGAGCTTCGCGCATTCGATCACGGTATGGATGAACTCCGGACCCGTCGGGTCCATCGACGCGAGATCGAAGCCCTTCAGCAACGCAAGCTGTTGCAGGAAGACGGGACCCTGGCCCCACGGCCCAGTCTTGTGCACCATCAGCCCTTCGTACTCGAACGACGTCGGGTCCTCGTATGAAGGCTGCCAGCGCGCGAGATCGTCGCCCGTCAAAAGACCGCAATTCCGCTTGCCGGACGTATCGAGCACGGGCGTGCTGCGGAAATACTGATCGACCGCATCCGCGACGAAGCCCTGATAGAACGCATGGCGAGCGGCTTCGCATTGCTCGGCGCGATCCTGTTTCGACGACGCGAGTTTCAGAATGCGCTCGTACGTGGCCGCGATGGCCGGATTCGCGAACAGCGCATTGGGACGCGGTGCTTCGCCGTCCTTCAGCCACTCGGCGGCAGACGTCTTCCATTCCGATTTGAAGAACTCCTGTATCGCGAGAATGGACGCGGACATGCGCGGAATCACCGGATAGCCATTTCTTGCGTAGCCAATCGCGTAGCCCAGCACGTCGGCGAGCGGCAGTTGCCCGTAGTCGCGCAGCAGCGCCATCCAGCCGCCGAACGCGCCGGGTACGACGGCCGGCAGCAGGCCCGTGCCGGGCACGACATCGAGGCCCATCTGCTTCATGCGTTCGATGGACATCGCGGCCGGCGTGACACCTTGACCGCACAACACGCGCACCCGCTCTTCCCGCGATGAATAGAACACGACAGGCAGTTCGCCGCCCGGACCGTTCAGATGCGGCTCGACGATCTGCAGCACGAAGCCGGCGGCAGCCGCGGCATCGAACGCATTGCCTCCTTTCTCGAGAACCGCCATCGCCGACGCGCTGGCAAGCCAATGCGTACTCGCGACCATGCCGAATGTGCCGATCAGTTCCGGGCGCGTGGTGAATCCCATATCGAACTCCTCCTGTTCGAACCAATCGATATTTGGTTCGCCAAAAATGGCTCGCTGCTTTTCTTTCCAGACCAGCGCGTTAGCTTAATGTTTACGTACAAAAATACGGTGTCAAGTTCGGATTCGATTGGCATTGCAAATCCCGCGAACGCTTTCTATACTTCGAACCAATAGATATTGGTTCAGATGACAAAGGGAAACATGCGATGAGCGTAGAAGCATTGAATGCCTTCATCAGCAAGCACGGGTTGCGCGATGGCGACGCGCTGCCGCCCGAACGTCAACTGGCGGAAATGCTCGGCTTGTCGCGACGCGAACTGCGCGCCGCGCTGTCGACGCTTGAAGCGTCGGGGCGTGTGTGGCGCGGGGTAGGACGCGGCACGTATCTGGGCAGCCGCCCGATCAGGTTCGCGCCGACGGTTGCGGGACTCGGCGCGCGCACGAGTCCCGCGGATATCGCCGAGATGCGGCTCGCCATCGAACCGGCCTTTGTCGCGCTGGCCGCGATCAAAGCGTCACCCGAGGACCTCGCCGAACTGGAGAACTGCGCGCGCAAGAACGCCACTGCGCGCGACGACGACGAGTGGCAGAAGTGGGATCACCGTTTCCATCTGCTGGTCGCGCAGGCGACGCGCAATCCCGCCATCATCGCGCTGATGGAAGCGATCAACGGCGTGCGCGCACGGCCGACGTTGCGCGAAAAAACAGTCGACGATCGCAATCGGCAACGCTTCGCGGCAGAGCACAAGGCGATCGTCGATTGCATGCTGGAACGCGATGCGGATGCCGCCTATGCACGCATGCGCGATCATCTCGCCAACGTCGCGGCGAGATTGCACACGCGGTAGGCGTCGACGGAAGTCGGTCGAATAGCAGGCCTGCATCGCTCCTTGATTTCGCTTCACGATGGCCGTGGTAGAGTCGAGCATCTCTTTCTTCATCGCGTCGCCTTATGTCGCCACGCATTGAACCCGGACCCGTCGATTCGACAGTTAGTGAACCGCGCATGAAAAGCGCCGCCGAAGCGCATGGCATGAAGATGCCGATACCGGCAATCGTTCCGGCGCAAACTGCACTGGTGGTCATGCACTATCAGACTGACATCCTGGCGTTGTTTCCATCCGTCGCGCCCACTTTGCTCGCCAATACGCGCAAGCTGTGTGACGCTGCGCGGGCCAAATGCGTCAGCATCTATTTCGCCAAGATCCACTTTAGTCCGGGCTATCCTGAAGTCAGTCCGTTGAACAGGAACGGCCAGGGAATCAAGCAACTTGGTCTTTTCATCGACGACCGGATTGCGCCCGAACTCGGCCAGCAGGCTACTGAACCGCTCATCGTCGCGCATCGTGCCAGCGTGTTCTTCGGGACCGACCTGCAGGTGCGGCTTCGCGCACAAGGTATCGATACACTGCTCATGGTGGGCATTGCGTCGACGGGTGTCGTGCTGTCGTCGGTTGCGTACGCGAGCGATGCGGACTTCCGCCTGTTCACCGTCAAGGATTGCTGCTACGACCCGGACCAGGTCGTGCACGATCATCTTTTTTCGACGGCGTTCGATTCACGCACAACGGTGCTCTCGCTCGCCGATGCCTTGTTGCTGCTCGCATAGCGTTCGCTGGCATTGTTTGCTGGCATTTTGATTGCCTTGGGAGCCGAGCAACCACTTCACTGTGCGACGTGCGGCTTGATCGATGGCGGCTCCAGGCACGATCTCCAATATCTGCTTCACGCTGCATCGTGAAGTCCGCACTGCGTCTATCCGGCTACCCATTTGGGTGGTGTGCATCCCCTCTTCTTCTGTCATTGTGAACCCGTCGTCACAACGGTAACCGCATGGATAGCCGGGCAATCGATGACGCGAGGCACAAGCAAGTCGCATCGCAACCGGCAGGAGACTTGAAATGGAAACCACATCCTCAAGCAGAAATCCTTTGATGGATTTCTCGGACGATCTTGCAGACATTGTCGGGCGAGTCGGGCGAAGTGTCGTGGCGGTACACGGCCGGCATCGCATGCCGTCAAGTGGGGTAATCTGGCGACATGGCGTCGTTGTCACGGCTGCGCATACGATCAGGCGTGAAGACGGAATCGAAGTCACATTGACGGACGGACGTACCGTCGCCGCAGTCCTTGCGGGCCTGGATTCGGGCACCGACCTCGGCGTGCTGAAACTGGACGGCGTGGACCTGGACCCAATCGATTCCGGCGATGCCCGCTCGCTGAAGCCGGGTCATCTTGCGCTCGCCGTCGCGCGTGCGGACGAACTCGGCATCAGCGCTGATTTTGGCGTGATCGGCAGCACAGGTGGCCCCTGGCGCACGTGGAGAGGTGGACAGCTCGATGCGTTCGTACGACTGGACGGCGGTCTGCGCCCAGGATTCTCCGGTGCGGCGCTCGCGGATATGCGCGGGCAGGTCGTGGGCATCTGCACGTCGGCACTGATGCGCGGCGCCGGCATGGTGATTCCCGGGATGACCGTGGAACGCGTGACCGATGAACTGCTGGCTAAAGGGCGCGTCTCGCGCGGCTATCTTGGCGTCGGCACGCAGCAGGTCAACCTGCACGACACGTGGGTCGACAAAATGAGCCTGCCGTTCAGCAGCGGATTGCTGGTCAATTCGCTGGCGCCGGGCGGTCCAGCGGAACAGGCGGGCGTGCTGATAGGCGATGTGCTGATCGAACTGGACGGCAAGCCTTGCCGCGACATGGGCGACGTGCATGCCGCGCTGGGCTCTGCAAGCATTGGACAGCCGTTGCAAATTGCGTTGATCCGAGGCGGCGAACGTCACGCCTGTTCGGTCACAGTGGGCGAACGCCCTCAACGGAATTCATGCAGATGAGGTCCAGGAAGCGGCGAAATGTCGGATGGACAGAGGGTACACATGGCACCCGTGCGGGTCGCGCTGATTGCGGCATCGTCGCAGGTGCGCGCAAGCCTGCAAACGCTTGTCGAAGCGAACCCGGCGCTTGAGTTCGTGAGCAGCGCAGCGGACGCCGAAACGCTCGTCGATTGCCTTGCCGGTTCGGTGCCGGATGTGGTCGTGACCGACATCGAGCCCGAGGCGGGCGACGCGCTCAAGACGTTATTCGAACTCGGACACGCGCCACCGGCGCTCGTCCTGTTGAGCGACGACCCGGACAGCGAATCGATCCTCGATGCACTGCCCGCCGATGCCGTCGCGATCCTGCCGCGCAACGCGATGCCAGCCGAAATTGTCGTGTCCATTGAAGCCGTCGCCGCGGGCCTTTGCGTGCTGTCGCCCGACAGCCTTGCAAAGCTGTTGACCGGACGAAAGGCGCGGCACGCGACGGCATCCGGCGAATCGTTCGAAGCCTTGACGTCACGGGAGATCGAAGTGCTGGCGATGCTCGCCGACGGACTCGGCAACAAGGAGATCGCGCGGCAACTCGACATCTCGGACAACACGGTGAAATTCCACCTCTCCTCCATCTTCGGCAAACTCGGCGCGACCAACCGCACCGAAGCGGTGATGCTCGGAATGCGGCACGGATTCATCATGGTGTAGATAGACACGCAGCCATTGCAGAAGCGGCGACTTCATTGAGTATCTGTAGAAGCCACGGTTCTCAAGAGTCTGCCCCACTCGAAATCGATATGGTCGGGGAACATGGGCACAACCCCCGCACCAGGCGTGAACGTCAATTCACCAAAGTAAATTGCATCATCGAAGGCATATAGGTCGACCCGCACATAGTCGAAACCCTCAGCTAACGTCTCAGCGGCTTGAAGCACCATGGCCAGGTTATCGGGAGGCGGCTCCGGCATGGCACTACGCGCATACCCGCCGACCGATACGTCGAGATGATTCCAGTTCGCGTCATAGATATTGCCACGCGGGTCTTGTCCAAAGCGATCGCTGATGTGCAGGATGAACATCTCGGGTCGTCCCGCTTTTCCACCGAAACAGTGCACCTTATAGTCGGCAGGAATCTTTCCTCTTTTGTCGAGCAAAAGCGTTTCGAAGAACAATCGCGGCTCGATGTCCCTGTAGTGACGCTCGCGAGCGTTTCTATAGAAATTCGTCGACAGCCATCGAGCAGCCAGATGTTGCAGTTCCTCAAAACTGGCCTTCGATTTGTCGTGCACGACTTCTACGAACGAACTTCCGTGATTCGCCTTCATGACAAAGGAATCCGGAAGAGAATCGAAAACGGATGGCGTAAATCCGGCAGGTTCGGAAATCAAAGGAATGAGAAACTGCTCACCAAGCGCTCTGCCTACGTATTCGCGTACGCCAAGCTTGTCCGTCAGAGGAGCGTATCGAGGATCAGGTTTCAGGCTTCTCCTCAGGATCTGTTCGTTGAATGTGCGCGGCCGGATCAGATTTGGAAATCGCCCTACTTCTTTTCGATGCAGAAGTGAAAGGAAAAGCAAGTCTGGCAGTAGAGCTTTTGCTTTCTCTTTTAACCGTGATTTGAAAGGTCGTCGCACAGTACACGTGAAGTCTGCGCATCCGGTGGATGAGCGTCTCCATGAATCGAGCCGCTCTCCCGTGCGCGTTGCGGGCATAGACATGTTTTCTCGAAGCCGATGAGTCCTGGTGTTCCGAATACATATCGAACCTGATGCTGGTTCGACCGAGGTTCCATGCTTGAGACAACCAGCACTGTAGCGAGCTTAGCAGCTATCGCGGCGCTGCAACAATTTCGGCCCGAAGTGGCGTGTTATTGGCCGGAAACGTTGAACATCACCGACCGGAAACGCGCAAGCTTTCGACACGGTCCGTAGTGAGATCTTGCTGGAGTGTGAATAGAGTGTGAATACGGACACACAAGGAATGTTTCAGCGCTTGTGCTTCTTTGCCTCCTGCATGGGACCTGTTTGACCATACTGTTCCTCCATATCTATCCCGGCGTCGAAGCCGGAGAAAAAGGCGAGGAAAGAAAGCGGCGAAGCACGAGAGACGGTTGGAAGTCGACGAGCCCGCTACTAGCTTGCCCGCCCTGGAGTCTGGCCTTGTCTCCTCTTCGGCCCGCGGATCGTCGCCGCAGCGCACGCTGCGCCGAGCAACGCGCATGCTGCGGACGTCAGCGCGACAGCCCGCAATCCCGCATCAATCGCTTCCGCCTGCGCCTCGATGATCCGAGCAGGCACGGCGTGTGCGCCCGCCAGCGTCGACGTATCGGGTTCGAGCAGTTGCCCCGCGCGATGCAGGTCGGGCGGAATGTTCAGCCGTTCGAGGCGCGTCGCGAGCGCCGCGCCATGCGACCACATGAACACGATGCCGAGCACGGCGATCGCCAGCAGGCTCGCGATGCGCGCAACAGCATTGTTGATGCCCGACGCGACGCCCGTGCGCGCGGTGGGAACGGCCGTCATCACGGTCGTCGTCAGCGGGGCGACCGTGATCGTCATGCCGAGACCGAGCACCACGAGCCCGGGGAAAAAGCTCGTCCAGTAGGTTTCGCGATCCGTCTCGAACAGCGCAGGCAGCGCGAGCAGAGTGAAGCCGACAGCCGCGATCAATGGGCCGACCGTCAATAACGCGCGTGGCCCGAGGCGCGTCGCGAGCCCGCCTGTGAAGCGCGACAGACCGCCCATCACGACAGGCAGGGGCAGCAGCGCCGCGCCAGCTTCCGTCGCCGAGTACCCGTGTGCGCGGATCAGCGTGAACGGAAGAAAGAACAGCGCGCCGCCGAGACCGAAATACAGCAGCAACGTGACGAGGTTCGCGCCGCTGAAATCTCGCGAATGAAACACGTCAAGCGGCATCATCGGGTCTTCGCTGCGCGCTTCGATCGCGATGAAAACCGCGCAGACGAGGATTCCGGCAGCGATCGCGCCGATCACGACTTCATCGTTGAAACCATGTGAAGAGGCACGCGTGAGGCCATACGTGAGCGCGCCGAGACCGACGGCCGCCGTGAGCGCGCCTGCCCAGTCAAGACGGCGCGCGGAGCCCTCGTTGCGGCTCTCCGGCACCGACGACAGCGCGAGCGCGATCGTCGCGGCCGCGAGCGGCACGTTGAGATAGAAGATCGCGCGCCAAGAGAACGCATCGACCAGCCAGCCGCCCGCGACGGGACCCACCGCCGACGTGATCGCGCCAACGCCGGCCCATGTGCCGATCGCGCGGCCGCGCTCGCGCTCGTCGAAGACCGTGCCGATGATCGCAAGACTGCTCGGCACTAGCAGCGCCGCGCCGACGCCCTGCACTGCGCGCGCCGCGATCAGCGCGCCGGAACTGGGTGCGAGTCCGCACGCCGCCGATGCCGCTGTGAACAACCCGATGCCCGCCATGAATACCGTGCGCCGCCCAAGCTTGTCGCCCATCGCTCCACCCACCAGCACCAGTGAGCCGAGCAGCAACAGGTACGCATTGACGACCCATTGCATCGCCGCGAGGTTCGCGCCGAGTTCGCTCTGGATGGAGGACAGCGCGACGTTGACGACCGAGCCGTCGATGAAGGCCATGCTGGTGCCGAGAATCGTCGCCGCAAGAGCGAGCCGCTTGCGGCGGCACGGGCGATCACCAGCGCGCTGCGCGAGGATCGCCAGATCGTCGCAAGGGGCGGCCTGAGCGGCGAACGCATGCGGGTCGTCGCGAGTTTTGTGGAGAGGCTGGGCGGCGTGATCGGCCATCGGACGTGTCCACTCGGTGCAGTACTGTCAACCATCTAATGGACAAGCGAAGCGGTCGTCCGTTCAGTGGGCTGACGTTCGTCCACGCGACAAGAATGGGCAAACGAAAATGGTGCGAACATTTTGCCGAAGCCAGATACCGCGATAAAACGCAAGGCTTTGACCATGCGCCGATGGTATCCGCCGCTCCCGGTTTGCCGCGCTAATCGAAAGACGAGATTGCAAATAACCACGCCAATGCTTTTTGCTTTAGAACGTGGATGTCAAGCGAGCTACCGGCCACTGGCCGATTGAACCACCAGCTCTCCTCTTCGAGCTGGCGTAGCCATCACGCTTCATCTATGTCTGGAAAGAGAAAACGATGCGCACCTAACGCCGCACGCGCATTCGCGCGCATATCGAAGCAAAAGCGCGCGTGGAACGAAACAGACATTTCAGAACTGCAACATTTTCGGCGCGAGACTTCACGCCGCGCCGCATCGCGCGCTGGACCTCCCGGGCGCGACGGCACGTGGCTCGTGACGTGCGGCTTCGGACATTCGACGGCTAAGGCAGGTTTCAGTTGTGAAACAAAATCGTCTGCATTTTCCGTCGGCGCGCGATTCATGGGATGTACGCAGCGCGCCGCGCTGCAGCCTGGCACGCATGGCGCGCTACTTGCTGTTAGCCCTTCCCAAGACCAGTAGCTGAAAACGCAGCTATAAGAACGACCATAAACAACCATAAACGGGGTTCATCATGTACAGGGCCGGAGACTTCCCGACAAGGATTCCAGCATCGTCGAGATTGCTGGGACAAGCAGACCATTGCGTGCCTGCCGGCGTGCTGTAGATGCATTCCGCCACTACAGGAACCGCGGCCGGGTCAGCGGGGCAACGCGCTGCCCGAGGGTGGGACGTTCCGCCGACGTCCGGTGTCGAAGACGATCCTTTGCTGGGTTGCCTTCTCGTCCTGGCCCGGCTCTTCGACCGGCCAACACAAGCCGACACGCTCATCGCCGGGTTGCCGTTAAACGGCCATCATCTGACGCCCGACCTCTTTGTTCGCGCCGCTGCTCGTGTGGGAATTTCCGCGAGACTCGCGAGGCGCTCGCTGGAGAGCATCTCCGATCTCGTTCTGCCCGCCGTTCTGCTGCTCAACGACGGGCAGGCATGCGTGCTGGTGCGCAGGAGCGCGGACGGCAGCCTGCGCGTCATACTGCCTGAGACGGGCACGGGCGAACAGGAGATCAGCACAGACGATTTGCGGCAACGCTATGCGGGCCACGTGCTGTTTGCGCGACCCGCTCACCGTTTTGACGAGCGCAGCGACGAGAGCGCCGTGCCTCGCGTTCGACACTGGTTCTGGGGCGTGGTCGCAACGGCCTGGCCGATCTACGCCGAAGTGATGCTCGCATCGCTGCTCGTCAACATGTTCGCGCTGGCGATGCCGCTCTTCACCATGAACGTCTACGACCGGGTGGTGCCGAACCACACGTTCGAAACACTGTGGGCACTGGCGGCGGGCATCATCCTCGTGATCGTGTTCGATCTGCTGATGCGAACGTTGCGCGGTTACTTCATCGACATTGCCGGCAAGAAGATCGACGTGATCCTCTCCGCCAACATGTTCGAGAAGGTGCTGGGCATTCAGATGTCCGCGCGTCCGCCATCCGTCGGCGGGTTTGCTTCGGGCATTCAGGAATTCGAGGCGGTAAGAGAGTTCCTCACCTCCGCGACGGCGGTCGCCGTAATCGATCTTCCGTTTTCGGTCGTGTTCATGCTGGCGATGTTCTGGGTGGGCGGCGCACTCGCCTGGCTGCCGCTTGTCGCGCTGCCGCTCGTGGTCGGCGTCGGTATCGCCGTGCAGGGTCCGCTTGCAAAAGCTGTCGAATCCACCCAGCGCCACGCAGCCCAGCGCCAGTCGCTCCTCATTGAAACGCTGGTGGGCCTCGAGGCGATCAAGATCACGGGCGCCGAAGGGCCGATGCAAGCGAGGTGGGAGCAGTCGATCGGTGAACTCGCGAGGCTCGGCCTGCGCTCGCGCTTTCTTTCCGGATGCGCGGTCAACTTTGCCAGCTTTGCGCAGCAGATCGCCTACCTCGCCGTCGTTCTTTGCGGCGTTTACATGATCGCCGACGGCAAGCTCACGACGGGCGGCCTGATCGCCTGCACGATCTTCACGGGCCGCGCACTGTCTCCGATGGGCCAGGTCGCGACGCTCCTGACCCGCTACCACCAGTCGCGCAGCGCGCTCGCATCGATCGGCCAGTTGATGAACCTGCCAGGCGAGCGCCCCGCCGACCGACGCTTCGTGCATCGTCCGACGATGCGTGGCGACGTCGAATTCAGGAACGTCAGCTTCGCCTACCCTCGCCAAAGCGGCACGGCGCTCGATGGCGTTTCGTTTCGCATTTCCGCCGGAGAGCGCGTGGCCATCATCGGACGCGTCGGTTCCGGCAAGACGACGATCGAAAAACTCATCCTGGGCCTCTATCCGCCGACTTCGGGCAACGTGCTGATCGACGGCGTCGAACATCGTCAATGGGACCCTGCCGCCCTTCGGCGCGGGATCGGACACGTACCGCAGGACGTCATGCTCTTCAGCGGCAGCGTCAAGGACAACATCGTGCTCGGCGCGCCCGGCGCGGACGATGCCGCCGTGCTCCGCGCCGCGCAGATCGCCGGCGTGACGGATTTCGTCAACCGCTTGCCGAACGGCTTCGATCTGCCTGTGGGCGAACGCGGCGAAGCGTTGTCGGGAGGCCAGCGGCAAGCCATCGCCATCGCGCGCGCGGAACTGCTGATGCCGCCCGTGCTGGTGCTCGACGAGCCAAGCAGCGCAATGGACAACCGCTCCGAAGAGATGTTCAAGGCCAGACTCGCTGCCGAACTGGAAAGCCGCACGCTGATCGTCATCACGCATCGCGCCTCGCTGCTCTCGCTGGTCAACCGTGTGATTGTGATGGATCAGGGCCGGGTCATCGCAGATGGCCCCAAGGACCAGGTCCTCGCCGCTCTTGCAGGGAGGAAGCTCCATGTCGCTGCTGGCTGAGTCCAATGCGGATTCGTTACGGCGGGGCCGCATCGCGCTCGCCGCACTGGCCCGCCGGATCATCGCGGCGCTGCGGCCGCGTGCGGACGACACCGCGTTCATGCGGGAGACCAGCGCAGCCGTGATGGAAGGGCCGCGGTACTTCACTCACTGGATACTCTGGTCGACGCTGGCTTTCTTCATTGCCGCGCTGACGTGGGCGGCTCTCGCGCAGATAGACGAAGTCACCGTCGGAGAGGGAAAGGTCATTCCGACCAGCCGCGTGCAGGTGGTGCAGAACCTCGAGGGCGGCATCGTATCGGAGATCATGGTGCACGTCGGACAGACGGTGCAGAAGGACCAGCCGCTGATGCGCATCGACGATACGCGTTTCACCTCGTCGTACAAGGAAGGACAGGCAAAGGACGCCGCACTGATTGCGAGGATCGCGCGCCTCACGGCCGAGGCAAACGACACGCCGTTCGTCGCGTCCGCCCGACTGGAAGCGACGAACCCGGCGCTGCTGCATGAAGAACGATCGCTCTTCGAGTCGCGGCAGCGCGAGTTGCACACGAACCTCGCGGTGCTCAGGCAGCAGGCCGAGCAGCACCGGCAGGAGCTGTCCGAGAAACGCGCGAGAGAGGCACAACTTCAGCACAGCTACAGCCTTGTCGCGAAGGAACTCGAGTTGACGAGCCCGCTCGTGCAGAAGGGCGCGGTATCCGACGTCGAAGTGCTCCGGCTCGAGCGCGAAGCCAACGACATGAAAGGCGATCTCAACGCAACGCGGCTCGCGATGCCGCGCCTCGAAGCCGCCTATAGCGAGGCTCGCCAGAAGATGGATGAGCTGACCGCACACTTTCGCGCCGAAGCAATGAAGGACCTGAACGAGGCGCGCGCCGAACAGGCCGCCTTGAGCGCAGCCAATGTCGCGCTGGAAGACCGCGTTACGCGCACGCTGGTGCGGGCGCCCGTGAAGGGGATGATCAAGCAGATCAAGATCAATACCGTCGGCGGCGTGGTTCAGCCTGGCATGGATCTGCTGGAAATCGTGCCGCTCGACGAGACGCTGCTGATCGAGGCACGCGTGCGCCCGTCGGACATCGCGTTCCTGCATCCGGGGCAGGATGCCATGGTCAAGCTATCCGCGTATGACTTCTCCATCTACGGCGGCTTTCCTGCGACCGTCGAGGACATCAGCGCCGACACGCTGATGCCCGAACATCCTGCCGAGAAACCTGACAGCTACTACCGGGTTCTGGTACGCACGAAGACGAACAAGCCGGACGGCCAGAGCCAGCCGGTGAGGATCGTGCCGGGCATGATCGCGACCGTCGACATCAAGACGGGGCGCAGATCAGTGCTGCACTACCTCCTCAAGCCCGTGACGAAGACCAGGGAAGCGGCGCTGCGCGAGCATTGAGACATGATCAGCCGCTTGCGGCGGGCGTCGGCTTCATCGTCGCCCGAACGTAAGGCGATCCAGTTTGCAAATCAGTAGTTGTCCGCCGCGACAACAGGCACGGCGGGATGCGTTTCAGTTGACACATATCGACAATAACGGGGAGCAACATGGCGACGATCTCGAACGGAACCGCGGTTTCCATCAGCAACACGCCGCAGGCTAACAACGATCTTTTTACATCGGCGCAAACGGGGCTGAGCGACAGCTCGCTCTGCGTTGTCTATCTGAACGTGATGGCAAACGACCAGGGTGGCGCGGCAAAGACGCTCTACTCGCTCGACTCCGGAACGGAAACCACTGTATCGCTCGAGCAGAAAGCTCTGCTCATTCAGGATACGGCGCGAGCCGAAGCCATCAGCGCGGACTACAGCGCACACGGCGCGCACATCTGGATCACGGCGGACGGCAAGGTCGGATACGACGCGAGCCATCTGGATGCGTCGTGGCTCTCGCAGAGTTTCAGTACCACCGGCTGCGCGCAGGACAGCTTCACCTATGCAATCCGGCTCGGCAACGGCACGCTGAGCTGGGCGACCGCGTATGTCGATATCGCACCGCCGCCACCCTCGGTCACGCTTGCGCATGACACGGGGATTTCGAATGCGGACGGCATTTCGTGCGACGGCACGCTGGCTGTCAGCGGAATTGCGCATGGCGCGAACGTCGAATACAGCGTCGATAATGGCGCACACTGGAGCAGCAGCTTCAGCGCAGTCGAGGGGCTGAATACCGTGCAGGTCCGGCAAACGGATGTTGCGGGGAATACTTCGGCTGCATGCTCGTATAGTTTTACGCTCGATACGTCGGCTGGTGCTGCGCCGGGTGTCGCGCTCGCGACCGACTCGGGCAGCAGTGCCACTGACCACATCACCAATACCGGCATGCTCAGCGTCACCGGGGTCGAGAGCGGCGCCACGGTCCAGTATTCGGTTGATGGCGGGCAGACGTGGAGTTCCACCTTCAGCGCCACCGAAGGTCTCAACGACGTCCAGGTCCGCCAGACCGACGTCGCCGGCAATGTCTCCAGCGCGACCAGCTTCAGCTTCACGCTCGACACGTCGGCCGCTGCGCCGGGCGTTGCGCTCGCGACCGACTCGGGCAGCAGTGCCACCGACCACATCACCAATGCCGGCACGCTGAACCTCACCGGGGTCGAGAGCGGCGCCACGGTCCAGTATTCGGTTGATGGCGGGCAGACCTGGAGTTCCGCCTTCAGTGCTACCGAAGGCGTCAACGACGTCCAGGTGCGCCAGACCGACGTCGCGGGCAATGTCTCCAGCGCGACCAGCTTCAGCTTCACGCTCGACACCTCGGCCGCTGCGCCGGGCGTTGCCCTCACAACCGACTCGGGTAGCAGCGCCACCGATCACATCACCAATACCGGCGCGCTCAGCGTCACCGGGGTCGAGGGCGGCGCCACGGTCGAATATTCCACTGATGGCGGCCACACGTGGAGCGGCAGCTTCAGCGCCACCGAAGGCCTCAACAACCTCCAGGTCCGCCAGACCGATGTCGCCGGCAATGTCTCCAGCGCGACCAGCTTCAGCTTCACGCTCGACACCTCGGCCGCTGCGCCGGGCGTTGCCCTCACGACCGACTCGGGTAGCAGCGCCACCGATCACATCACCAATACCGGCGCGCTCAGCGTCACCGGGGTCGAGGGCGGCGCCACGGTCGAATATTCCACTGATGGCGGCCACACGTGGAGCGGCACCTTCAGTGCTACCGAAGGTCTCAACAATGTCCAGGTCCGCCAGACCGATGTCGCCGGCAATGTCTCCAGCGCGACCAGCTTCAGCTTCACGCTCGACACCTCAGCGGCGGCGCCGGGTGTCGCGCTCGCGACCGACTCGGGCAGCAGTGCCACCGACCACATCACCAGTGCCGGCACGCTGAACCTCACCGGGGTCGAGAGCGGCGCCACGGTCGAATATTCCACCGATGGCGGCCACACGTGGAGCGGGAGTTTCAGTGCCACCGAAGGTGTGAACGACGTCCAGGTGCGCCAGACCGATATCGCCGGCAATGTCTCCAGCGCGACGAGCTTCAGCTTCACGCTCGACACGTCGGCCGCCGCGCCCGGCGTTGCGCTCGCGACCGATTCGGGCAGCAGCGCCACCGACCACATCACCAGTACCGGCACGCTGAACCTCACCGGGGTCGAGGGCGGCGCCACGGTCGAATATTCCACCGATGGCGGCCACACGTGGAGCGGCACCTTCAGTGCTACCGAAGGTGTGAACGACGTGCAGGTGCGCCAGACCGATATCGCCGGCAATGTCTCCAGCGCGACGAGCTTCAGCTTCACGCTCGACACGTCGGCGGCGGCGCCGGGTGTCGCGCTCGCGACCGACTCGGGCAGCAGTGCCACCGACCACATCACCAATGCCGGCATGCTCAGCGTCACCGGGGTCGAGAGCGGCGCCACGGTCGAATATTCCACCGATGGCGGGCAGAGCTGGAATTCCACCTTCAGCGCCACCGAAGGCGTCAACGACGTCCAGGTCCGCCAGACCGATGTCGCCGGCAATGTCTCGAGCGCGACGAGCTTCAGCTTCACGCTCGACACGTCGGCCGCCGCGCCCGGCGTTGCGCTCGCGACCGACTCGGGCAGCAGTGCCACTGACCACATCACCAGTACCGGCACGCTGAACCTCACCGGGGTCGAGAGCGGCGCCACGGTCCAGTATTCGGTTGATGGCGGCCACACGTGGAGCGGCAGCTTCAGCGCGAGCGAAGGTCTCAACAATGTCCAGGTCCGCCAGACCGACGTCGCCGGCAATGTCTCCAGCGCCACCAGCTTCAGCTTCACGCTCGACACCTCGGCCGCTGCGCCGGGCGTTGCGCTCGCGACCGACTCGGGCAGCAGCGCCACCGACCACATCACCAATACCGGCACCCTGAACCTCACCAGTGTCGAGAGCGGCGCCACGGTCCAGTATTCGGTTGATGGCGGCCACACGTGGACCGGCAGCTTCAGCGCGAGCGAAGGTCTCAACAATGTCCAGGTCCGCCAGACCGATGTCGCCGGCAATGTCTCCGGCGCGACGAGCTTCAGCTTCACGCTCGACACCTCGGCCGCCGCGCCCGGCGTTGCGCTCGCGACCGATTCGGGCAGCAGTGCTACCGACCACATCACCAATACCGGCACCCTGAACCTCACCAGTGTCGAGAGCGGCGCCACGATCCAGTATTCGGTTGATGGCGGTCACACGTGGACCGGCAGCTTCAGCGCGAGCGAAGGTCTCAACAATGTCCAGGTCCGCCAGACCGATGTCGCCGGCAATGTCTCGAGCGCGACGAGCTTCAGCTTCACACTCGACACCTCGGCCGCCGCGCCGGGCGTTGCGCTCACCACCGACTCGGGCAGCAGCGCCACCGACCACATCACCAGTACCGGCACCCTGAACGTCACCGGGATCGAAAGCGGCGCCACCGTCCAGTATTCGGTTGATGGCGGCCACACGTGGAGCGGCAGCTTCAGCGCCACCGAAGGCCTCAACAACCTCCAGGTCCGCCAGACCGACGTCGCCGGCAATGTCTCGAGCGCGACGAACTTCAGCTTTACGCTCGACACGACGCCGCCGTCCACCCTCTCGTGGCAATACAAGGGAAACACTCTGACCGCCAACACCGATGCGTCCAACGTCTGGAAAGTCACAGTCCACGACAACACGACGGCGGCCGACTACAGCGCAGTGCAGCAATCCGCCGGAACATGGACCCTCTCTCAGCAAGGACTCAATAACCACTCGCTGAGCGTCACCGAGTGGGACCTCGCAGGCAACACGCAATCCTCCACCAGCAAGGCCCCCGCTGGTACAGCCGGCTCCGAAATCAATCTCGCGCTGATGGACCCGTCCAGCCATGCGGCCGATCTGACGGTGACGATCGCGGGCATCCCGTCCGGCTGGCAGCTGAATGCCGGAACCGACCTCGGCAACGGCACGTGGTCCGTCCCGGCAGACGGTCTGAGCGCGCTCACTGTCACTCCACCGGCGTCGTTCACGGGCGCTACCGTCCTCACGGTGACCGAGAACTGGACCAACGCCGACGGCAGCCACGCGACGCTCACAGTCGCCGACAATGTGGAAGCGTATGCCGCCAATGCACCGATCTTCGCCTGGTCCGGCGACGATCACCTGACGGGTTCCGGCGGCAGCGATCTGTTCGTCTTCGCGCAGCCGATCGGCAACGATACGGTGCATGACATGAACGTCGCGGCCGACAAGATCGATCTCGTCGGCTTCACGGGCATCACGAGCTTCACCGACCTGCAAGCCCACATGACCGACGATGCCCACGGCAACGCACTGATCACGCTCGGCGCCAACGAAACCATCACCGTGCTCGGCGTCCATTCCGCCGACCTCACGGCAGGCAACTTCGTCTTCGATCAGACGCCCGTCATGTCGAACGCGGGCGTCATGACACTGAACGATGGCGCGATGCTTCCGCTCGGCGGCACGATCGACAACACGGGGACAATCGCGCTGGCTTCGACGGGCCACGAGACGGACCTCGAAGTCCTCGTCAGGGATGCAACGCTGAAAGGCGGCGGAACCGTCACGCTATCCGACGATAGTCATAACGTGATCTTCGGCGGCACCGCGGATGCGACGCTCATCAACGTCGACAATACGATCTCCGGCGCGGGTCAGATTGGTGCGGGCCAACTCAGCCTCGTCAATGGCGGCACGATCGTCGCGAACGGCACCCATGCGCTGCTGATCGATACTGGAACCAACGCCGTCGTCAACACAGGCACGCTCGAAGCAACAGGCGCCGGAGGCCTCGAAATCAACGGCGCCGTAGCCAACTCGGGCAACCTGTGGGCCAACGGCGGCAATCTGATGGTTCATGGTGACGTCACGGGCAGCGGAAACGCGATCATCAGCGGCGCAGCGACGCTCGAGTTCGGCGAGGCCTCGGCTGTCAACGCGACCTTCGCCGATGGTGCGGCAGGCACGCTCAAGCTCGACCAGGCCGCCGGCTTTACGGGCACCGTGTCGGGATTCGCAGCTGGCGACACCCTCGATCTGGCAGACGTGCTGAACAGCGATCACACGACGCTCAGCTTCGCGGCCAATGCCACGGGAACGGGCGGCACGCTGACCGTCAGCGATGGCGTGCATACGGCAAACATCTCGATGCAAGGCAACCTGTCTGGTGCCGGATTCCATCTGGCGCACGACCAGGGCAGCGGGACGATCGTCACTTATGTCGCCCCTCCGCATATCCAGGAGTATTGAACGCAGGTACACCGCAAGCGAGCCCTTTCGCCGGCCGTCGACCGGCTCGGGCATCGCTTGCGGATGCCTCGATTCTCAACGTCTTGCTCTCGAAATCTGAAGAAGTCGATGTTCCGTTATCGGGCATCCCGTCAACGGTATTTGCGCTTCTTGAAACCGCAATGTGTGTCAAGTAACATGAGTCGCCATGCGGTTCCGGGCGTCGGGGAGATGTCAATTTGTGCTTGTGCACCCCGGAAGGCAAGCCGCCCATGCGTTACAGGAAACGCGCAATGAAGAACAACAAGCTGTTGCCGGCCCTGCTCTTGCTGGCGTCGGGCATCGCGCTCTCGACGTCACATGCGAACGCGCAAACCCTTCAGGAAGCCGTCGAGCTGGCTGTCAGGACCAACCCCGAGGTGCTTGCCACCACGCATAACCGGGAAGCGTCAGATGAAGGGCTGAAAGGTGCGCAGGCCGGATACTGGCCGCGCCTCGACCTCGACGCCGCCATTGGGCGCGAACGGCGAGACGACGCGGAGACCCGTCTGCTCGGCGTGAGTCAAACAACGTTCACACATCGCACGACCAGCGTGACGCTGACTCAAATGTTGTTCGACGGCTTCGGCGTCAAGAGCGAGGTCGCGCGTCAGAAAGCACGCATCGATTCCTCAGCCTATGCTGTCGCCACCACGTCGGAAGACGTGGCGCTGCGCGTCGTGGGCGCGTATCTCGAAGTCTTGCGCCGCCAGGAAACGACGGCCGCCGCCGAGGACAATATCGAAGCGCACCGGCGCATCTATGAGCAGATCAGGCTGCGCAGCGAGCGTGGCGTAGGACGCCGCGCCGATCTTTATCAGGCCGAGACCCGGCTGGCTCTCGCCAGCGACAATTTGCGTTCCGAACAGAGCAGCCTGAAAGATGCCCAGATCGCCTATGTCCGTCTGGTCGGCATGCCGCCCGACGCACTCGTCAAGCCAGTCGCACCGGAAAGCGGGATGCCCCCAAACGTGCAACTGGCCGTCGATGCAGCGCTGGCCTATCATCCGGCGCTCGCGGGTGCTGATGCGGACGTCGAACAGGCGCGCGCCCAACACGATGTCGCAAAATCCGCACTGTGGCCACGACTCGATCTCGAAGTCAGCACGTTGAACGATCGCGAGGGCATTCTCGGGCCGACCAACGACCGCCGCGTCATGCTTCGGCTTCGCTACAACATTTTTCAGGGCGGTGCCGACAAGGCAAGAATCGGCGAGACGCATGCCCAGGTCCGCGAAGCCGAAGAGACTCGCAACCGCACCCGCCGCCAGATCGAGGAAAGCGTGTCGCTCGCGTTCAATGCGTACCTCACGGCACGCGACCGGGTTGTCGTGCTCAAGCAATACGTCGATTCCAGCGCGGCGACCCGCGAGGCGTATTCATTGCAGTTCGGCATCGGACAACGCTCGCTGCTCGACCTGCTCAACGCGGAGAACGAGTACTACAACGCGCGCACCGACTATATCGGCGGTCAATATGCCCAGGCGGCGAGCGCATACCGCGTGTTCGAAGGCATGGGGCAACTGCTCGACACGCTGCATGTCGCGATGCCGCCTGAGGCTGTCGCGTTGCACAGTACGCGAGTGCCGTGACGATCGCGTCACCCGCCTCGATCATCGGCTCACTCTGCGACGCTATCCAGCGCGGCGGCGCGAATGAGCCGTGTCTCCTGTGCCGTGATCAGATGGCCCGATGCCTTTAGATAGGCCGGGAAATCCAGATGCGTATCGCGTGCAAGGCACCGTCGTTCGTAGTCTGCCAGATCGTCATACCCCCACAGGTGGGTGAACTGGTTCTGCGGCCCGACCAGACTTGTCCAAAAGCCGAGCGGATGTCCAAGCGTTTCGAGCAGGATTGGCATGGCGAGCCTGTCAAATACCTCGAGAAACTCGGGCATCTTGCGCAGCTCGATCGTGTAGACCCGGAAATCCACAAGGGGCTTTGCGGGAAACATTGGGTGGGTCCTCATGCGTGCACCTTCTCTTTGCAGGTCATGGCTTTGGTGGCGATGGCGTTACCGGTGACATAGCCGAAAGTCATATTGGGCCCATGGGTGATACCGGCGCCCGGATAGTTGCCGCCCATCACGCTGCGCCGGTCATTGCCGACCGCATAAAGGCCCTCGATCTGGCTGCCGTCGGCGCGCAACACCTCGCCCGTCACGCTAGTCCTGAGGCCGTCGAACGTGCCCAGATCGCCCATCACCACCTTCACCGCATAGAAGGGGCCCGTCGCGATCGGCGCAACGCAAGGATTGGGCTTGTTGTCCGGATCGGCGAGATAACGGTTGAACGATGTGCGACCGCGATGGAACGCCGGGTCCTCTCCGCGCCCGGCGTCGAGGTTGTACGCACAGACCGTCATCTCAAGCGCATCAGGAACAATTCCGCAGTTGCGCGCCAGCTCGCCGATCGTCTCGCCCTTGATGAGGTAGCCTTTACGCAGCAACGGCCCCACCGGCATCGGCGCGGGCTTGGCATAGCCCAGTCCATACTTGCCCAGCGCCACCTTATCGCAGATCAGCCACATCGCCGTCTCCCGCTCACCCTCGCAGGCGCGGATCAGCGCCGCGCCAACATCGTGGTAGGAGTTAGATTCATTGGTGAAGCGCTGACCGCTGCGCAACACGCCGATCACGCCGGGCTTATAGCGGTCGAGCAAATGCGGGAATACGCCTGTGCGACCCTTGCCGAAGGGCACCTTTGAGACAGGCATCCAGGCCGACGCATCGGCAAAGCCGAGCTTCACGGCACCACCCACCTTCTCCGCCATGGTCACCCCGTCGCCCGTATTGCCGACAGGCGTGGGCGAGAGATGCTCACCCCCACGCTTCACATGCGGATAGACCTGCGCGATGCGCTTGAGATCGTGCGGGAAGCCGCCACACGCCAGCACGACGCCGTGCCGGGCGGTGACGCGAAGCTCACCGTCCGCTGCGCTCGCGCGCACACCGACCACCTTGCCGTGCTCGCTCAGCAGTTCCTTCACGGGCGTCGAAGTGAGGATCGGAATGTCGATCGCCAGCGCCGACTTCGCAAGCCTCGCGGCGAGCGCGTTGCCGCTCGTTACGTTGATCCCCCGCCGGTAAAGCGCCAGCTCCTTGATGTGCGTAGCCAGACGCCGGACCACATAGAGGAACGAAACAATGGACTTGGTCGCGCGGAAGAAGTGCTTGAGGTCCGCGTTCGAGGAATTGAACATCATTCCCATGAAGGTGATCGTCTCGAGCGGCGGCTTGAGGCGTTGCATGTCCTTGCCCAGCCCGCGAATGTCATAAGGCGCGGCGAGAATCGAGCGACCGATGTCGACGCCGCCGGGCGCATCCGGATGATAGTCCGGATAAAGCGTGGGAACGAACTTCATCTCGGTCTCGCGCTCGAAGAACTCGACCATTCCCGGCCCGTTCTCGATAAAGCACTGGACCGCGGCGGCATCGTAGTTGTTGCCCGTCTCGCTCATCATGTATTCGCGCACGCGCTCGACGGTGTCAGCCGGGTTCTGCTGCCGGCCATATTTGCTCAGCGGAATCCACAAGACTCCGCCCGACAGCGCGGTGGTACCACCGAACACGGGCTCCTTTTCGAGCACGATGACATCGAGGCCGCGCTTGCGTGCAGTGATCGCGGTAGCGAGGCCCGCAGCACCCGATCCGACCACGACCAGATCGCAAGTGATCTCCTTGGCCATATCTACTCTCCTTGTCGTTATGGTGTGGTGGCGCTCACGCGGCCAGCGTAGCGTTGAAGCCGGGGCGCGGGACCATGTCCATCAGCATGCAATCGAGCCCGCCGTCGACAAGCACCTCCGCGCCGTTGACGTAGGCAGCGAGATCAGAGGCGAGGAACAGGGCCGGGCCGGCGAGGTCCTCCGGCTCGCCGATGCGGCGGCTCGCGGTGGCGGCGGCGCGGCGAGCCTCGAAGCCGGGCTCCTCGTAGAACTTCGCGGACAGTGCGGTGCGGATCATGCCGGGCAGCACGCAGTTGCTGCGCACCCCGCGTGGGCCCCACTCCGCCGCCAACTGCCGCGAAAGCAGCAGCACGCCCGCCTTGCTCGGGCTATAGGAACCGCTATTGGTCTGCGGACTGAGCGCCGCAATCGAGGCAACGTGGACGATACTGCCCTTGCCCGCCGCCAGCATGTCGCGTCCAAAAGCTCGAGCACACAGAAGATAGCCAGTCAGATTCACGGCGATGGCCTGGTTCCAGTCCTCGATCGAGACCGTCTCGAGAGGTCCGGCGCGCAGAAGCCCCGCATTGTTGACGAGCACGCTGGCCGGACCGAGCGCTGAGCGAACCTCGCCGGCAGCTGCCGCAACCGACGCTTCGTCCGACACGTCACAGCCGATCGCCTGCGCCACGGCACCGGCCTTCCGAAGTTCGGCGGCGACAGCTTCAGCGCCTGCAAGATTCCGATCCACGAGCGCCACATGTGCTCCGACATCGGCGAAGGCGCGCGCGATGCCGGCACCAATGCCACTGCCCGCACCCGTGACCACGCAGACCTTGTCGTTCAGGTTCAGCCGGTATGGGGTCGAGGCAGCTGCGCGATTTTCAAGTTCCTGTCCCATGTAGTTAACTCTCCTAAAATTGCTCATGCGATTGCGCTGAAATCTGCATCGCCATTGAACGCCTCAAGCGCCTATGGAACAATGGACAGAGATCACATATAGCAGGACATAACGTGCATCATGGCCAATGACCAACAGCGCAGCCGGACCGTTCTTCATTTCGCGCTCTATGGCGCGGAAGCCGACCAATCCTGGGTCGACATGGTGCATTACGAACGCATTCCCCTGCGTGCCGGCCGCTTCGACTTCGACATCAAGCCGCACGTCCACGATGCGCTGATCCAGGTGCTCTACGTCACCGCCGGGGGCGGCGAGACCTTCATCGACGGCAAGAATTGGGCAGTCGAAGCGCCATGCCTGATCGTCGTGCCAGCGCGCTCGGTCCACGGCTTTCACTTCCGCAGCGACATCGACGGACACGTCATCACCGCCGCGCAGTCCGCGCTGGAATCGCTGGCGATGACGGCCGCACCCGAGCTGCTGGAATTCATCCGCACGCCGACGGTGCTGTCGATCGATCCCGACGTCGAACGCGGCACACCTCTGGAAACCCTGTTTCAGTCGATCGGGCACGAGGCGGAGAGCCACGAGCGCTGGCAGTTCACGGCAGGCGCAGCACTGACGATCACCCTGTTCGTCAAGATCGGGCGCCTCAGCGAGAGCGCCCGGCTTTCAGCCAGTTCGGAGCGGCGGACAATGGCCGCGCGGATCGAGCGGTTCCGCGCCCTGCTCGACCGCCATTGCCGTGAGCGGCGGCCGGTCGCCAGCTATGCCGACGAGATGGGCGTGACCACCGGCCAGCTCTCCCGCATCTGCCGTGCCACTTTCGGCGTCTCGGCAATCGAGGCAATCGATGCACGCTCGATCCACGAGGCCAAGCGGCTGCTCGGCTATTCGACGCTCAGCGTGAAGCAGATCGCCAGTGAACTGGGCTTTCAGGACGAGGCCTATTTCGGCCGTTTCTTCCGCAAGCAGACGGGACTCCGGCCTACCGAATACCGCTCTGCGGCCCATGATCGATCGTTGTTGCCTGAAAAGGGGGGAGCGGGCTGACTCGACCTCGCCCGCTCATCCGGTTTAGGCCGATACCCCACCCAGCTTCACGAACAGGTGCTCAGGCCCGGAGTTGGTCAGATTGTTGCCGCGCACATACTTGATCGGCCTTGCCGGATCGAGCGCGATATCGCCGACCTTGCGGGCCAGGGCCTTCGTCGCGATCAGCGTCTCCAGCTTGGCGAGCGGCGCGCCGAGGCATTTGTGCATGCCGTTGCCGAAACCCAGGTGGCCGCTGGAATCGCGGTCGATGTCGAACGTCTCACCCTCGGCAAACTTGCGGCTGTCGCGGTTCGCCGCCGACAGCAGCAATCGCACCACCGCGCCCTTAGGCAGATCAACGCCCGCGACAGTGGTCGCCTCGGTGGTGATGCGGCTCACGCGCTGGACGGTGCCACGATAGCGCGCGACCTCCTCGACGAAACGCTCGGCATCGGCGGGATTTTCGCGGATACGTCCCAGCAGATCCGGCTGCTCGGCGAACATGCGAAAAGCGTTGGCGACGAGGATAGTCGTCGTGTCGTGCCCGGCGATGAAGACGAAGGCACACAGCTCCTTCGCTTCCTTTTCCGAAAGCAGCCCGTCTTTCCACATGCGCGCGATATGTCCGCCGATCGACTGGCTGTCGGTGAGAGCGAGCCGCTCCAGCGCTTGCTTCAGATAAGCGAAGAAAGCCTTCGCGCTCTGTTCGTCGGTGCCCGTCCCCGGCGCATTGCGGGCGAGGCGGCCAAAGTAGCTAAAGGTCTCGTCCGACCAGAACTTCATCTTCTCCTCATCCTCGTTCGGCACTTCGATCATCGTAGAGATGGTCGAGATGCTGAGCGGGATGGCGAAATCGTTGACGACATCGCCGCCGCCTTTGGCGATCATCGCGTCGAGCAGGTCCTCCGCCCTTCGCGCGATCTGCTCGATAAAGGGATCGAGCGCCAGCGGCAGGAAGGACGGCTGGACGACCTTGCGTAACCGCGAATGATCGGGCGCATCGAACAGCGTCAGGAACGTCAGCGGTGGCGGGCTGACGACCTCGGAGGAAAACAGCTTCGGATTGCGGATCGCCTGGTAGACATCGTCATAACGCGAGAGGAACCACACGTCCGACGTCGCCGACTGGCAACGCAGCACGGGCGCGTGCTCACGCATCCAGCGGTAGTGCTCGTATGGGTCGCCTTGCGAGCCGTCATCGACCACCTTGAATGGCTCCAGCCCCTCGGGCCAGTCCAGTTCGTGCGAATAGGGCGGAAGGGTCTTGGCCGCGAATGGGCAGATCTGCGGCGCGCTTTCCGGCACAGCAGACGGGAGAGAGGGCGGCGCAACGGCCTTGAGTGCCGTCATGGGTGCCGTCTTGCCCATCGCCATACGTTCCAGCGCCCGGCTCATGGTGGCCTTGGAATGGAGCGCATGCAGCGCAATCACATCCCGCGCCGCGTTCAGGTCGCCCAGTTCGAAGGCGGCGACGATGTCCCGATGCTGCTGGACAATATCGCCGACGATCTCGATCTGGTCGGTCAGCGCGCGAGCGATGTAGTCCTGCACGGCCAGTTGCCCGTAGAGCGCGATCAGCTGGGCGTTCCCGGTAGCTTCGATAGAGAACATGTGGAAGGCGTGATTTGCCTCGATGTAGCGCGGAACATCGGTAAAGCGCCGCCCGCACACGAACTGCGCCGTCGCCTCGGCGAGCTGGCGGAAGATGATCAATTGCTCGCTGGATAGCCGGCCCATGGTCAGCTGAGCCGCCCCCAGTTCGAGAGCCATGCGCAGGTCGAAAGCCGCATCGACGTCAACAGGCGCGATGTGCTCCTCGCCGGTCTGGACCACCAGGCCGGTGCCGGCGAACTTCTCATAATAGAAGTTGCGCGGCGTCAGCCCTTCGGACGAGAGAAAATCGCGCACCGCATCAACCATCGGCGGCGGGCCGCAGAGATAGACATCCGCATCGCCATCGTTGAGCTGGGAGGCGACAATGTGATGGGTGACATAGCCCTTGTTGGGATGGGCACTGTCGGGGCTGGAGACGGTGCAGGCATAAGTGAAGTTCGGCAGGCGCTGCGCATAGGTTTCGAGCCGGTCGATGCCGACCAGATCCTCATCGTTGTTCACACCCAGGATCATGTGGATCGGATACGGACTGGCGCCGTCCTCGACGATCTTGTCCAGCATCGAGAGGAACGGCGCGAGGCCCGTGCCACCCGCCAGAAACAGCACTGGCCGCTCAATGGGTCGCAGGTAGAAGCTTCCCATCGGGCCGCGAAACTCGATTGGGTCCCCTACTTTGGCGGTTTCGCAGAGCCAGGTCGACATCACCCCTTGACGCACATTGCGCACAAGGAAGGACACGTGCGGCTCGGACGGCCCCGAGCTGAAGGAGTAGGACCGTGTCTGATCGGTGCCGGGCACCCGGACGTTGACATACTGCCCAGGAAGGAAGCTGAGATCCGCGCGGTTCTCGAGTTCGACCGAGAAGGCAATCGTGGTGTCTGACGCTCGTTGGCAGGCGACGATCCGTCCGCTGTGGGACGACGGGCCGGTACCCGAGACATCGGAGTTCGTGGCGATCTGGATCACGCAGTCGGAACGTGGGCTCATCTGGCAGGTGAGAACCTTGCGGGCGCCCGCCTCCTCGGGGCTAAGCGCGTCTTCCACGCAGTCGCCCAGAACGTACTCGCCGGACTCGCAGACCGCCTTGCAGGTGCCACACACACCATCACGGCAATCGAGTGGAATATTGATCTTGGCGCGAATGGCGGCATCGGTGACGCGCTCGCCCTCCTCGCACTCGATGAAGCGGGTCACTCCGTCCTCAAAACGGAGGGTTATCTGATGGGCCATGGCGGTGTCTCCTCTAGAGCCGCCCGAACACACTGCTCCGCTCGCGATATGCTCGGGCTGGGTGGCGCGCGAAGTAACCGTGTTTCTCGCGAGCGCCGGGTGGGTTTAATGACGCCAATTTAGAGCCTGAGCCGCGTTCCCCTCAATGGACAGAGTCGACGTTAACCCGGACAAAACGTGCATCGTGATGGATGCCGGATGACGGTAGCAATCTGGACCTCACCCGCCGTCCGCATCCAGCAGATACACGTTGACCACAATGAATTCGCCGCGCTTCGGAGCGGGTTGATCGCCACTGCTCTGTTCGCCGCGCGCGCCTGGTGGCCGGGTCGGGCTACGTCACAGCGTGATGCATTTCGAAGGTGCGCGGATCGATGGCGAGACGCCAACGTGAGCCACAACATAGCCAGGGCGGATTCGCCGAACCGGTCTGGCTGCGACTGGCAGAACCGTCGCAGCCGAAAAATCCATCATTCAATGGCAGGCGCCAATTTCGCCTCTTCTGTCTCCAATCCTCGCGGATGCTTCGCGACGGCATAAACACCAAACGCCGAAATCAAGGCGGGAACGGCAAGCAAACTGAACACCGAGCCGAACTGCCAGCCCAACTCCATCAACGCCGCGCCGACCAGCGCACCAGCAACACCACCGATGCGCCCGACACCCAGCATCCAGGCCACACCCGTCGCGCGTCCCTGAGTCGGGTAAAAGCTCGCGGCAAGGGCGGACATCGACGTCACAGCCGAGGTCACCATCGTCCCCGTCAGGAAGATCAGCGTGCCAAGCCACACCCGGTGGCCAACGCCCTGCCCGACGAGCATCACGAGTACAGCCGATACGACATACGTGCAGGCGATTACGCGATTGGCCTTGAAGCGATCCATCAGCCAGCCGACACTCAGATTGCCGAGCACGCCGCCAAGCGGAAACAGCGACGTCATCAGCGCGGCGCTCTCGCCAGAAAAGCCGGTGTCCTTGAAGAGCGTTGGCAGCCAGTTAGTGAGCAGATAGTAGATCAACAGACCCATGAAATACGCGAGCCATAGCATCAGCGTGCCGAAGCGCAAGCGCGACGACAGAACCACGCGCAATGCCGACGAACGGTTGTCCGACGCTACTTCCGCCGTGATGAACCGCGCTTCGGTGAGGCTCGCGTCCCGTGCAATGCGCGAAAGAACGCGGGCGATGCGCGCGTCGCCACGCGTTCTCGTCACCATGAATTGCGCGGACTCCGGCAACAGCAGCATAAGCATCAGCGTCAACCCGATCGGTCCCACGCCGCCTGCTACAAGCACGCTTTGCCAGCCGAAGTGCGGTATCAGCCATGCCGATGCGACTCCGCCAATCACAAGGCCGCACGAAAAACCGCAGAACATTGCATTCACGGCAACGGCACGTATGCGTGCGGGAGCGTATTCGGACATCAACGTCACCGCGTTCGGCATCGCGGCACCGAGACCCAGCCCCGTCATGAAGCGCAATACGGTGAGCGATTCGATCGAACCCGCGTGCGCCGCTGCGAAACTCCACAACCCAAAGAAAAACACCGATAAAACCAGTACCGTCTTGCGTCCCACGCGATCGGCCATCGGCCCTGCGCCCAGTGCGCCAACGCCGAGACCGGCGAGCGCAGCGCTCATCACAGGTCCAAGCGCCGCGCGCGCGATGCCCCAGTCCTGCACCAGTGAAGGTGCGATGAAACCGACTGCGGCAGTGTCAAAGCCATCGGCCGCGACAACCAGGAAGCACAGGACGAGTATCGTCCATTGAAAAGGCGAAAAGCGTTGGCTGTCGATGAAGTGCTGTACATCGACGGTATGTTTCGGGTGATTCATTGTGCGTCTCCTTACCATGTCTCCGTGTCTTTTGTCGTGTGCTGCTGTGCATGTGTGTTCTAACGCAGCGCAGTGAAGCTTCTCAATCGACGCGCCAGATGATCCTGCTCTCCTGCGCGACGATCCGATGCGCGGATGCCTGCGGATAACATAGCTGGGCCACGTGATGCATATTTCTCATTCCAGATCGAGCCAGCCGTTTTTGTTAGTCATCCGAATTTATATGTATTTATCGATCGACCCATGATTGGGCCGCTCGATTCATGGGAAAAAGTATAGCCACGCAGTGCGCGACGGCATTGGACAAACGGCACGCATAGCAGGACAATCCGCACAGGTCAGAAGGAGACCGCATGAGGAAAATCCCTAACTACGATTTATACGGCGAATCCGCGCGGCCGCTCTGGTACGACGCATTCAATTTCGAATGGATTCCTGAGCGCAGCCGTCCGAACGACTGGCGTATCGCCGCGCATCGGCACGACGCGCTGCTGCAGGTTCTGTACATTCGCAGCGGCAGCGGGCATGTCGTGATCGAAAGCGAGAAGCACGCGTTCTCGCCGCCGTGCATCGTGGTACTGCCCGCGCAAACCGTGCATGGCTTTGAGTTTTCGCCCGAAATCGACGGGCTGGTGATCACGGCCGCGCAACGCGCGCTGGAGTCGCTTTCGAAAGCGCTATCGCCCGGGCTGCTGCCCGTGATCCAGCGCCCCGCTGTAATCCCCGTGAAGACGTCAGCGGGCAACGACACGCTGATGCCGCTCTTCGCACTGCTCGAACAGGAATACCGCGGCAACGCGCGCGGTCATATTGCGGCGGGCATGTCGCTGATGATTGCACTTTTCGTGCAAGTAGCAAGGTTGGGCGATGCGGCGGCGATGCCGGCGACGAGCGCTGTCGCCGATCGCCGCAGCGGCCAGATCAGGCGTTTTCGCGAACTGGTCGCCGCGCATTTCCGCGAGCATCGGCCTGTCGAGTTCTATGCCGAGAAACTTGGCATCACGGCCGCGCAATTGAGCCGCATTTGCCGAGACGAACTCGGCCATTCGCCGATGTCGCTCGTCAACGAACATCTGATACGCGAGGCACAGCGCGATCTGGTCTATTCAGGTTTGACGATCAAACAGATCGCGCACGCGCTCGGCTTCGAAGATGCGGCGTATTTCAGCCGCTATTTCCGCAAGCAGACGGGCGCGACGCCCAAAGAATTCCAGGCCGCGGCGCACGCCGATCTGTCATTGAGCTGAACGCACGTACCGCTTATACCGCGACGGCGCCCACATAGTTCTCCGCCATCGAAACCGCCGCGCTGCGTGACGTCGTCACATGTTCGAGTTCCGCGACTTGCAATTGCTGCTCGAATGGCGATGCATCGTCGAGACGGTGCATCATGCGCGTCATCCAGTACGAGAAATGCTCGGCGCGCCAGATACGCTTGAGCGCCGTTTCGCTATAGCTGTCGAGCAGATCCGAGCGGTCTTCCTGATAGAACGCGCGCAGTGCGTCCGATAGAACACGCACGTCGGAGACTGCCAGGTTCAGGCCTTTTGCGCCCGTCGGCGGCACGATGTGCGCGGCGTCGCCGGCAAGGAACAGGCAGCCGTGCTGCATCGTCGTCGATACGAAACTGCGCATGCCGACGATGTTCTTCTGGAAGATCTTGCCTTCCACCACCTTGTGCCCATCGTCCGAATCGACACGTGCGTGCATTTCGGCCCAGATGCGGTCGTCGGACCAGTTGTCGACGGTGTCTTTCGGATCGCATTGAAAGTACATGCGCTGCACGTTCGGCGATCGCGTGCTGACCAGTGCAAAGCCGCGTTCGTGGCGCGCATAGATCAATTCATCCGCCGATGGCGGCGCTTCGGCGAGAATGCCGAACCAGCCGAACGGATACACACGCTGATAATCGCGGCGCAGCGTTTCAGGAATGGCATTGCGCGAAATGCCCTGCGAGCCGTCGCATCCGATGATGAAGTCGCATTGCAGTTCGCGTGCTTCGCCCTGATGCCGATAACGAATGCTCGGCGTGCCGCTTTCGATATCGTGCAGCGATACGTCCGACACTTCGAAATGCAGTGCGGCATGCGCGGCCACGCGCGCCGCAACCAGATCCTTGATGATTTCGTGCTGCGCATAGACGGTAATCGACTTGCCCGTCAGGTCCGTGAGATCGACGCGGCGGCGCTTGCCTTCGAAAGCGAGTTCGAAGCCATGATGCAGCGCGCCTTCCGCTTTCATGCGCTCGCCGACGCCTGTTTCCGTGAGCAGATCCATCGTGCCCTGTTCAAGCACGCCTGCACGTATCGTCGATTCGATCTGCTCGCGGCTGCGCGATTCGAGCACGACCGAGTCGATGCCCTGCAAATGGAGAAGATGAGAAAGAAGCAGTCCAGCAGGACCAGCGCCGACGATGCCGACTTGAGTACGCATGTGTGTGTCTCCTGAATGCGTGTTTGATCTGGATCAAAGTGTGCCGGCCAACCTTTTATCGGGCAACGCAATGACGCGAATAAGCGATATCTAGATTCGCGATAATGGATGGTGAGGGTTTTAATCGTGAGGGTAGCCTCGTCAGACGCGGAATGCGTCAGCTACTGTTGACTCGCGATCTGCCAGCCGTCAATGCGGGTGCGGTTTAGCCGCTTGAAGCGCGAGCAGTTCAAGCGCCGCCTGCAGCGCGAACCGGCGTCTGGGCGGCATATAGTACGGAGCGTCCGGTCCGTGGGAAGTTAACCCGTCAGCCGCCCGCGGTTAGCCATCGTCAAGTGCCACAGCGAGATACAGAAACCCCTCACCGGCCGGGATGTCGGCAGCATCTGCGGTTGTGGTGCAATTCGGATGCGTCTGACTGCCACGAGCAAATGCGTAAGCCGACCGCCAATGACACCGACGGAAATGGGTCTGTGAACTCAGGCGCACGGTATTGCAAGCACCACTCGTCGAGTGCAGATCTCGTTTACTTGCTCAGTTTGCGGTACAACTCGTTGGCGCGGGAAAGATGGGCATGCATGGCGGCGGCGGCAGCATCACCATCGCGCTTCGCGATTGCATCGACGATCCGCTGATGTTCGGACAACGTGAGTTTCTCGGCACCCGGAGCACGAACCATTGGACGATAGTATTCGCCCGCCCAACGAAACAGCGATTCGACGATCGACGGAAAAATCGGATTGCCGCTGATCCTGGCGATCTCGCGGTGAAATGCCATGTCGCGCTCGATGAACTCTTCGAGGTTGACCATCGACGCCCGATGCTGCGCCACGCTCAATTGCAGCCGCGCGACGTCTTCTTCCGTCGCGCGCTCGGCGGCCATGCGCGCGGTGCCCGTTTCGAGGAACAGGCGCGCGTGCTTCAGATGCTCGAGCATCTCGGGGTCCGTGCGCAGCAGATGCATCGCGCCGCTCGCGATCTGGCCGATCAGGCGATCGGCCGTCGGCACGACGACGCGCGCGCGCTCGCCATGCACGATCTCGACGATGCCGGATCGCTCGAGCGTCTGCAGCGCTTCGCGCACGGCAGGCCGCCCGACGCCGTACATTTCCATCAGTTCGCGCTCGGACGGCAACTGCGCGCCGGGCGCGATTTCGCCCGAGCGTATACGCTCCATCAGCCGGTCCACGACTTCCTGGTACAGCTTCCGACGCGGGATGATCTCGCCCATTACATTTTCGCTTCAAGCTCCTGGTGTAATGACAATACCATACACCGATCGATCGTTGCGAGAAGCCGCAAGCTGAACCGGATGCGGCCCGCAGCGCCAGACGTGCCAAATCCGCATCGTTCTTCAGCCTGCCTCGCGTCCCTGCCTCACCGCGCCAAAGAACGATGCACCGCCGATCTGCCCGCCCTTCAACACAATTTCCAACCCATCGCGTTGCGCCGACTTCGACCATGCGCGGCACAGCGGCGCCCCCGGCGAAAGCCCCGCGGCAACACTCAGCGCATCGATGCCGAGCGTGCTCGCGACGTCCCCCGAGCTGTCGCCGCCAGCAACGACCACGCGCCTGAGATGAATCTGATCCAGCAGACGCCGCATGACTTCCGCGAGCGCGCCGCCGACATGGCGCGCGGCATCGTGGCGCGTCAGACCCGCATCGCGTGCGATCGCATCAAAGCCGATCACGTCGGGATCGTCCGGGCCTTCCGCGCTGTGCACGATCGCGCTGACGCCACGGCGTAGCGCATCGGCGGCAGCGGCAACCGCGCGTCCGATCTCCGCGCCGCCTGATTGCGAATCGAGCGCGCGGCGCAAATCGAGCCGCTCGACATGAAAGCCATGCGCGCGCGCCCACGCGATCTGCGAAGCCGTGACGGGCGAACAGCTGCCGCTCACGGCGGCAATCGCATCGACGGGATTCGCGACGGGCAGCGAAGGCGTCGCGGGCAGCCAGCCGCGCGAACGCCAGTATGCAGCCAGCGCGTATTGCAGCCCCGACGACGACGCGCTGAACACGCCCTCGCCGCGCCGCTCCCACACGACTCGCCCCGCTTCGGCGAGCGTTTCCTCGTCGAGCACGTCGATCAGCACGACGGGCTGGTCCTCGGATGCAAGCGCATCGACGCGCGCGAGACCTTCGCCGCCGCGCAATTGCAGCATGTCGATCAGTTCGATCCGGCGCGACGTCTGCCGTGCGAGGTGCACGCGCAGGTCCGCTTCGTCCATTGGCGTGACGGGATGACGCGACATCGTCGGATGACGGTCGAGGCGATAGCCGGTGCCGTTCACGGCCGCGAACAGATTGCCGAACATCTGATAGCGCTTCAGACGCGGCGCGCCGATCACCATTGGCGACCAGCGCGCGCGCATCACGCTCACGCCGATGTCGATGGCCGCGCCGATCGAGCCGACTTCCGGCGACGAATCGAACGTCGAGCAAACCTTGTATTGCAGGATCGGCGCGCCGAACGCCGCGAGACTCGCGAACGCGGACGGCAGCACGTCGCGCATCCAGCCAGGATTGCGTCCGCGCGACGAGCCGGCCAGTCCGATGCAGCGCGCTTGCGGAAAGCGCGCGAGCAGGTCGGGCGCCGGCGTGTCGAGACACAGGACCGTCGGCACGCCGGCCGCCGTCATCGCTTCCATCGCGTCCGTCGATCCCGTGAAGTCGTCGCCGTAGTAGGCGAGCAGCGGCCCCGCCGCGAAATCCGCTTGCGCTGAATCCCTCATACGCGTGCTCATTTCCAGAAACCGAGCGCCGCGCGCAGCGCCGGATTGCGCTCGGCGTGCGTGTCGAGCGGCACGCCTTCGATGGCCGCGACCCACGCTTCGCGCAGCGCTTCCACGCCCGCCGCGACGCCCTGCGGATGGCCAAAAATGCCGCCGCCCGCCGTGTGGATCAGATCGGCGCGACCGAGCGCGGCATAGGTATCGGCCGCCTGCAAACCGGTTTGCCCCGAGCTGAACACGGGCATCGCCGTCATCGGCGCTTCGGGCATCACGGGCGCGAGCACCGCGCGCGCCGCTGCGATCACGCTTTCGTCGGCTTCGCTGAACTTGTTGCGCAAGCCGTTCACGTGCAAATGATCCGCGCCCGCAAGCCGCCAGATCATCTGCCACGGCGCGTAATCCCAACCCAGTTCGGGACTGCGCGACAGATAACCCCAGCCCGCGCGATGCGCGTGAATCGGAAGTTGCGCATGCTTGCGCAATTCGTGCAGACCCACGAGCCCCACCGAATTGAGCACCGCCATCACGCATGTACCGCCGTGCGCGAGCACGAGATCGTGACGTCGGCGCATCTGGTCGAGATCGCCCGTCAGGTTGAACGCGACCATCGCCTTCTTGCCCGTGCGATCGGCGTGCTCGTTGACGACACGCATCACCGCCTTCACGCGTTCGTCGAATGGACAATGCGGACCGTCGGCCTGCAACTCGTCGTCCTTGATGAAGTCGATGCCGCCTTCGACCAGTTCGCGCACCTGCTGCGCGGTCTCTTCCGGCGACAAACCGACGCTCGGCTTGATGATCGTGCCGATCAGCGGACCATGCGCGACGCCGGCGAGCTTGCGCGTACCGTCGATGCCGAACGCCGGACCGGCGTACGCCGTCGCGAACGAAGGCGGCAGCGTCAGGCCGGTGAGCCGCAAGCCCGACACCTGACGCAGCTCGAACAGATTGCCCGCGATCGTCGACATCAGGTTCGGCAGCGAAGCGCCGAAGTTTTCGATAGGCCAGGAAAGTTCGAGCGTGCAGCGCGTGTACACGTCCGACTTCATGCCGCCCGGCAGGCTCGGCGTATCGACGGTGTCGAGAATCTCGAGCCGCTCGACGCGCGCGCCCGAACGCGCCTTTAGTTCGGGCGTCTCGCCGGGCAGCGCGACGAAGGTGCCGCTCGACTGTTCACCGGCGATGACATCGGCGGCCCGGCGCGGATCGTCGCCCGTTTCGAGCCAGTAAGTAGCGTGAATGCGTTCGCTCACGGTGCAGTCCTGTTCAAGGTCAAAAGAAGAGAGCCGTGCATCACGTAATGCGGCGAATGCTTTCCGCGATTTCTTCGCGCTCGAATACGCCCTTCCAGTCGTCGCGCATCAGACGCGGCTTGCCGAACTCGATTGCCTTGTTGCACGCATCGGAGAACGCGCCGGGAATTTCGTTGAAGATCACCGCGCTCAGGATGTTCATGTGGCCGAGCAGGAAATCGCGCGCGGCCTGTTCGGGCACGCCGCGCTTGACGGTTTCGTCCATCGCTTCGCGCATCACATACAGCAGCGTCGCGCAGATCGTCTCGGACAGGCCCGGCTCCAGCAGCGCCATCTGTTCGACGGTCAAACGGTAGGAACGCAGGATTGGCTGATAGATCGTCTTCGCGACGTCTTCGCCGAGATCGAATGCGGACTCTGGGCCTTGCATCAGCGCACTCGTGATCGACTGCTTCGCATACGCGCCGCCGAAGAAATCGCGGCGCGCTTTCGGATCATCGTCGTTGTTGAAGATGATCGGATGGCACGGGTGTGCGACGAAGTACGTCAGGTCAGGGCGGTCGGGCAGATGGCCTGCGAACGGCGCGGCGGCGTCGAGCGTCATCACCATCGTGCCCGCCGGCAGCTTCGGCGCGATTTCGTGGCTGAGCTTGCCGATCAGGGTATCGGGCACGGCGAGGATCACGACCTGCGCGCCGTCGATCGCGGCATCCACGGATACGCAATCGATGTTCAATTCGTCCTTCAGGCGCTTGCGGCCCACGTCGCTCACTTCGACATGCGCGACGCGATAGTCCGACTTCAGCAGGTTGCTCGACAGACGGAAGCCCATCTTTCCGCCGGCACCGATCAGTGCGATTTTCTCTTTCATCGTCCTCTCTCCTTGCAGGGGTACGTCATGTTCATGAATATCGGTTGAGGGTCAGCTCGCGCGCGGGTCGAGCGCGACGGCTGCGTGTTCGTCCTGTGCCCGCGTGCGGCGCTCGCTGCAGAAGGCAAACGCGAGCACCGCGCTCATCAGCATGAAGGCGCCGACGACGAACATCGGCGCGTGATATGAGCCCGTCGCGTCCTTCAGCGCGCCCGTCACATACGGCGCGACGAAGCCGGCGAGATTGCCGACCGTGTTGATGAGCGCAATGCCCGCGGCGGCCGCAGCGCCCGACAGGAAGCGCGCGGGCAGCGCCCAGAAGTTCGGCAGCGCGGAGAAGATCGCGCAGGCTGTGATCGTGATGACGGCGATGCTCGTCGACGGTGATTTCATGTAGAGCGCGAGCGGAATGCTGAGCGCGCCGAGCAAGGCCGGAATGCCGATGTGCCATGCGCGCACGCCATGCTTCGTCGCATTGCGGCTCCACAGGAACAGCACGATCACGGCGGGCAGATAGGGAATCGCCGTAATCAGGCCTTTCTGGAACACGTTGAAGTGCGAGCCAAACTGCGTCTCGAAGCCGCCGATGATGGTCGGCAGAAAGAACGCGAGCGCATACAGGCCGTAGATCAGGCCGAAGTACATCAGCGAGAACATCCAGACGCGACCGCTCGTCAGCGCGGCGCCCGCGTGATGGCGATGCCGCGTGCCGTTCGTTTCGCGCTGATGCTGCTCGGCTTCGAGTTCCGCCGTGAGCCACGCCTGTTCGGCGGACGTGAGCCAGCGTGCCTGTGAGGGCCGGTCGCTCAGATAGAACCACGCGACGATGCCAACGACGATCGCGGGCACGGCGACGCCGAGGAACATCACGCGCCAGCCGGCGAGGCCGAAGAGCCCATGCGCTTCGATCAACAGCGCGGCGAACGGCGCGCCGATCACGATCGTCAGCGGCTGCGCGAGATAGAACAGCGCGAGGATGTGGCTGCGATGGCGCTGCGGCACCCACATGCTCAGAAACAGGATCGCGCCGGGAAAGAAGCCCGCTTCGGCGACGCCCAGCGCAAAGCGCAGTCCATACAGTCCCGGCACGCTGCTCACCCATGTGAAGAGCAGCGCAACGATGCCCCACGTCACCATGATGCGCGCGAGCCATCGGCGCGCGCCGAACTTATGCAGCGCGAGGTTGCTCGGCACTTCGAGAAAGATGTAGCCGATGAAGAACACGCCCGCCGCGAAACCGAACTGCGCGGCGTCGAGCCCGAGATCCTTCGTCATGCCGTTCGGGCCGGCGAATGAGATCGCCGTGCGATCGAGGAAATTGATGAAGAACATCAGCGCGACGAACGGCACGAGGCGCAGCGAAACCTTGCGGATGGTCGAGCGCTCCAGCGCGCTCGGGCGTGCCTTTTGGGCGTGCGTGGCAACTTGCATTGCGTCTCCTTCGATAGGTCTCGCGACTTCGCGCGACTCTGTGTTCTCGCACAGATCACTCATGTTCTGCGCTGGTGTGATGAGTAGACCATCATGCGCGAAAAACAGTCACTGGGTTTACTACCGAGATGGTTTTAGCCCTTCGTCGATGCGATATTTGCTTACGTACGCCCTGACGCCGCCATCAGGCACGCGAACGGGCGAAGCTCGATGCGCTCGCCGTACGCAATGCGCTTTTCCCGACCGTGCAGCGATACTTCGTCGATCACGATGGCGTCCAAGGAACCGCGAATCATGTCGCGCAAATCAAGTCGCACCGCACGCGCCGCGTCGGTCAGATTCGCGATCACCAGGTGAATTTGCCCGTGCGCGTCGCGCGCGGCCACACACGCGATCTCGCGCGGATTCACGCCCGTGCACATGAGTCGCGTTGCGCCGGCCATGCGCGCCAGCGCCTTCGCCACCTCAAACATCGGATAGCGTCGCACGACGTCGCTCACATCGGCGAGGCCGCGCGCGCCCGTGAGCGCGCCGAGCGTCAGCGTGTCGATGCGTGCCCCTGCCAGTGCCGCCGCATAGCCCGCCAGCCACGCGCCCCCGAACAGCGCGCGCTGGCGCGGATCGCAAGCGGCCATCGCGATGCGCTCGCCATGCGGATTGGGCATCACGCGCGAGCCATACGGGTTCTGCCGCATGCCGATCGACACCGGGCCGATCGAATACGGCTGCGCGCCGATCAGCGCGCGGCATGATCGCGTGATGTGAGCAATGGCCTCGAGCGTTTGCATCACGCTGCGATCGTCGGCGGCGTGGACGATCGGACACGTTGCGTGCGTCGTCCAGTCGACGAGTTCGAGCGGCGGGCGCTTACGATTGAGTTCGGTGAAATAGCTGAGCATGCCGCCGCCGATCCGCAAGTGCGCAAACGCGTGGCGCGCTTCACGGTACACCTCGTCGAGCGCGGGACAAGGCGGACTGACACTGCCTGGCGGATTCGACTGCCGATGCACCGAGGGACTGACGACAATGCCCGTCAGTGTCAGTCGCGACGCTTCGATCAGCGACGCAAGCGCATCGAGTTCCACACGCGGCGCGTCGACGCCCGGCAGCGCGCATTCGAGCACGCAGGGTATGCCGCTGTGCCGCTGCAATGCGGCGAAGCGTTCGAGTTCGTGCAAGCCATCGCCCGCCGTCGGATCGAAGCTGAGCGTCAGTTGATGCGGCGATAGTTCGGCCAGCAGCGGCAGGTGATCGAGCGCCATGTCGATCTCGTCTGTCGCGATGGCAATGCCGAGCGCGGGCATCGGTTCATGCGCGCCTTCGATCGTATCGACTGTGACGACGCGGTCTTCGGATTCATGCGGGGCACGCGGCGCAAGCGCCGCGTGTGTCCGCCCTTCGACGCCGAGCGTCACGGTTTGCGTGAACATCGCGCCCGCATCGAGCGTGAAAGGCCACGGCAAAGCCAGCGGCCGCGAATAGGTCTTGAACGATGCATCCGACCAGTTGCGCTGATCTTCCATCTCGAACACGTCCCCGGTGAACGCGCAGCGCACGGTAAGTCCGCACGGCATGTCGTGCTCGATCGAGCGGATATCCTTGAACGGTTGCCATGGATCGATCAGCGCGGGAAACGCCGCGCTTTCGCGCGTGCCGTCGCCGTGTTCGACGCGCACGGGCGCGCCCGCCACGCCGTCGAGCGGATGCAGCACGCAGAAGCCGCAGCGCGCCGTCAGGAAAGCGTCGTGTGCGGTCACGGTCGCGCTGAAAGACAGCGCACGGTCGCTCGCGCAATCCATCGACAACGCGTAGCTCAACGCATGTCCATCCGGATTCACGCATTGCGCGCGATAAGCGATGCGAAACCCGCTCTCCGTCTCATCGATCTCGACGGCGCTCAACACCGGACGGCACGTCCCCCAATCCTTGTCGCGCACCAGAAACGCCACCGCGCGAATCACCTCGACATCGCGATAGCGAATGTCGTGCAGCGCGCCGTCGATCAGCAGCGCGGACCACGGCCCCGCTTTCATACGCCGCGCTTGCGCAACAGACTGGCTCGTGCCGTAATAAAGCTTTGCGAGATCCTCATTCATCGCACAGCCCGCCGGCGCTCGAAGTCGCGCAAATCCACGCTGCGCCCTTCGCGCGCGGAAAGATACGTTGCTTCGACGAGCGCGAGCGTGCGCAGATTGTCGCGACCGCTCGTCGCCGGTTCGCACCCGCTGCGCAAGCACTCGATCCAGTGCGACTGGATATTGAGCACGCTGCCCTGAATCGCTTCCCAGGGCGCACTCGCCCACGACAATGCAGGCGGCGTCGCATCGCGCACCTCGGTGCCCGCAGTCGTGTGAATCTGCAACTGGTAATCCGCCATCAGCCGCAACGTGCCCGCCGAGCCGTCCACTTCGATGAGCGTCTGCGGAAACATTTCATGCGGCAAAAGCGTCGCGTAGCTGCAATCGACGATGCTGTTCGCGCCGCTTTCATGGCACAGCATGATCGTCGCGACGTCTTCGCCCTTGATTGCAGGATTCACGCGCGAGGTGCTGGCCGTCACGTGCGTCGCGTCGCCGAACAGAAAGCGCGCGATATCGAGAATATGAATGCCGAGGTCTTCGACGATGAAGCGCTCGCCTTCGGCCAGATACGGCTGCCCACTGAATACATCGAATGCCGAGCGAAACGACACGCGGCCCCAGAACGGCTTGCCGATCTCGCCCGCCTGCAACGCCGCGCCGACGGCCTGAATCGCGCTCTGCCAGCGGAAGTTCTCGTGCACCATCAGCGGCACGTTTGCGTCGTCGCAGGCCGACACCATCGCGCACGCATCGTCGAGCGTGCGCGCGAACGGCTTCTGGCAAATCGTCGCGACGCCCGCCGCCGCAGCCATTTCCACCAGCGCGCGATGGCTCGCGACCGTCGTCGCGATATCGACGAAATCGAGCCGCTCTTCGCGCAGCATCGCGGCGGCATCGGTGTAAAGACGCTCGATGCCGAATTCGCGGCCGGCGGCATGCAGGCGCGATTCGTCGGCGTCGCACAGCGCGACGAGGTTTGCGCCCGGAATGTCGCGCCATGCATGCAGATGATTACGCGCGAAGAACCCGCAGCCGATCAACGCGCCTTTGAGGGTATCGCGATCGTGAAGCGTCGATGCGCTCATCGTCATGCTCCCGTCGCGGCCTGCTTCTGCAGCGCGAAACGCTGCTGCACGCGGCGCTGGATCTGGTCGACGACCACGGCCGCGACGATAACGACGCCCTTGATGACCGTCTGCCAGAACGCACTGACGCCCATCATCACGAGCCCATCGGACAGAATGCCGATCACGAAGGCACCGATGATCGTGCCGCCGATCTTGCCGCGCCCGCCCGACATCGACGTGCCGCCAAGCACGGCCGCCGCAATCGCGTTGAGTTCGAATGTCTCGCCGCTCATCGGATGCGATGCGACCAGTTCCGACGAAATGATCAGCCCGACAATCGCCGCGCACAGCCCCGAGAACATATAGACGAACATCTTCACGCGGTTCACGCGCACGCCGGACAGTTGCGCCGCGCGCTCGTTGCTGCCGATCGCGTAGATCTGCCGCCCGAGCGGCGTGCGTCCCGCGATATACGCGGCGATCACGCCGACCACGACGAGCAGCCAGATCGTCAATGGAATGCCGAGTATCGTCGCGCTGCCGAGAATCGGGAAACCCGTCGTGCCGTAATCGGGATTGCCCGTGAGGTTCGGAAACGTCTCGCCGCCCGATGACAGCAACGCCGCACCGCGCGCGATATACAGCGTGCCGAGTGTTGCGATGAACGGCGCGACATTCAGACGTGTGATCAGCAGCCCGTTGATCGCGCCGACTGCGACGCCCGTCAGCAGCGCGACGACGATCGTTTCGGGCACGCTCAGATACAACGTGTATTCGTCGCCGATCGGAATGCCATGCAGGATCAGCCCGCCCGCCACCATGCCCGACAGCCCGACAATCGAGCCGACGGAAAGATCGATGCCGCCCGCGACGATCACGAACGTCATGCCGATCGCGAGAAACGCGTTCAGCGCGACGTGCCGCGACATGATCAGCAGGTTTTCGATGCTCAGAAAGTTGTGCGCCGCGAACGAGAAAAAGATCCCAACGGCAAACAGCGCGATGAACGTGCGCAGCTTGAGCAGCAGCAGAAGCGGTGCTTCGCCGATGCTCGCGCCCGGTGCCTCGCCCTTGATAGCCATCGTCATGAATAGTCTCCAGTGTATTGCTGGATCAGCTTTGATTCGTGCCGCGTCAGGCTGCGGCGCGTTGTTCGGGTGCAGCCGTGCGATGTCCAACGGCAGAGGCCGCGACAAGCGCATCCTGCGTCGCTTCTGAGGCGTCGAACTCGGCCGTCACGCGCCCGTTCGACATCACCAGAATGCGGTCGGACAGCGCCATCACTTCTTCGAGATCGGACGTCACGAACAGAATGCCGAGCCCCTTCACGGCGAGATCGCGCATCACCTTGAAGATGTCGGCCTTCGCGCCGACGTCGATGCCGCGACTCGGTTCGTCCATCAACAGCACCTTCGGCGTCGTCATCAGCGCGCGCGCGATGATCACCTTCTGCTGATTGCCGCCCGACAGCGAACTGACGGGCAGCCGCCAGTCAGCGACCTTGATCGCGAGATCGCGGATGTATTGCGTGATCGAACGCTGCTCGCGCTGCGTGCTGATATGAAATGCGCGCGCGAAATCGGTGAGGCTGGAGATCGTCATGTTGTCGCCGATGGAGAGAATCGGCAGCAGCGCATCGGCCTTGCGGTCTTCGGGAATCAGCGCGAGACCTTCCGCGACGCGGCGCGCAATCGGCTTGCCGGCGAGCGGCTTGCCGTCGAGCACGATATCGCCCGTCGCATGCGGATGGCAGCCGAGAATGCACTCGAACAGCTCGGAGCGCCCCGCGCCCATCAGCCCGTAAATGCCGACGATTTCGCCCGCATGAAGCGACAGCGACACGTGATCGACGAGCAGTCCGCTGCCCTTGCGCGGCAGCGACACGTCGCGCACCGTCAGCACTTCGGCGCCGCGCTCGTGACCGATGGGGCGCGAGAAATCCTTCGTGTCGCGGCCGACCATCTGACGCACGATCCACGGCACGTCCACCTGCGCCATCGGCTGGTTGCCGGTGATGCGTCCGTCGCGCAGCACGGTGATGTAATCGCCGATACGGATCAGCTCTTCGAGCCGGTGCGAGATATAGACAATCGCGACGCCATGTGACTTCAGGTCCGCGATCACCTGAAACAGCACTTCGACCTCTGCCGCGCTCAACGCCGACGTGGGCTCGTCGAGAATCAGCACGCGCGCATCGTGAGCGAGTGCCTTCGCAATTTCGACGAGTTGCTGCTGGCCGATACGCAAATCTTCGACGAGCGTATCGGGGCTCACGTCCAGTTCGAGACGCTTGAGCAGTTCGCGCACCTTGCGCCGCTGCGCGTGGGCATCGATGTCGATACCCGCGCGCGTGATCTCGTGCGCGATGAACACGTTCTCGGCGATCGTCAGGTTCGGGAACAGATTCAGCTCCTGAAACACGATGCCGATGCCCTGTCGCAACGCATCCGCGCTGCTCGTCAATTCGATCGGCTTGCCGTCGAGCAGCAGCCGCCCGGTGCTCGGCTGTTCCGCGCCGGCGATGATCTTCATCAGCGTCGACTTGCCCGCGCCGTTCTCTCCGACCAGCACATTGACGGCCGCGCGCCGCACCGCGAAGTTGACCTTTTTCAGCGCGACCGTACCGGGATAAACCTTCGTCACGCCTTCGACGTGCAGGATCACGTCGTCGCCTTCCACTGCGCTCGCCTTGCTCATGACTGGCCTCCCAGCGCGACGGCGAGCGGCACGATTTCGGGCTGATCGGCTGACGAATCGTACGAGAACGCACCCGTCACCGTGACGGGCTTGCCCTTGAGCGCATCGCGCGGCAGCGGCTTCATCACATGCGTGGCCGCGTAGCTGTTCAGCGCGGTGCCGAACTGCGCGTATTCGATCTGATTGCGAAAGCTCGTGAACGAGATGAAATCGAGCGTGTCGCGCAATGTCGTGCCGAGCACGGTCGGACCGATATCGACGATCACATCGGCCTTGCCGTCGCCGTCGATATCGATGCCTACGGTGCCCTGGCTCGATTGCGTGTCGACGTCGACGATAGTGCCGTGCAGCTTCGTCGGGAAATTCCACGGCGCGCCGTCGTCCTTGCCGCGATAGCCGTATTTCTTGCCCGCCGCGTCCGGGTCCGCCTTGATCGCATCGCGTAGCGTCGCGTAGTCGGTCGCGCGCTTCTCGACGTCGGGCACGATCTTCGTGCTCCACATCGACGCGACCATCGCGTTCGGATCGTAGCCCGCCGACGCATACGCATCGCGTGGATTCTTCGACGCCTGCGCGTCGTGTTTGACCAGCTTGCAGCCTTGCAACGCCCCGCTCGCGGCAATGACGACGATCGCCGCGTACATGCAACTTCTCATGGATGACCTCACGGTACGCCGGATGAGAAAAACTGAAGTCTGCTGACGATTGCGGATTCAACCGGTGATGCGAACCGGGATAAAGCACGGGGATGCGCGCGGCATCCCCATCAGGCGAAGCGATGAATCAGCGCAGCGCGAACATGTCGAGCTTGCCGGCGTTCGCCTTCGTGATCAGCGAGCAGTTGATCAGCTGCTTTTCGGGTTTGCCCGTCGAACCCGTCTTCATGTACTTGTCCGCCTGGTCGACGGCTTCCGTCGCGGCCTGCGCGGCGGGTTGCAGCACGGTCGCGCGAATGTCGTTGCGCATGATCGCATCGCGCACGTCGTTGCTGCCGTCGAAGCCGACGACGATAACGTCGGAGCGCTTCGCCGCCTTCAGCGCGGCGGATGCGCCCATCGCCATCGTGTCGTTGCCCGCAATCACGCCCTTGATGTCGGGATGGCTCTGCAGGATCGTTTCCATCACGCGATACGCTTCCGTCTGACTCCAGTTCGCCGATTGCCGCTCGACCATCTTCATGCCCGAGAACTGGTCGATCACGTCGTGATAGCCCTTCGAGCGGATGCCGGCATTGATGTCCGCCTCACGTCCGACGAGTTCCACATAGTTGCCCTTCTCGCCCAGCGCCTTGACGAACGCGCGCCCGCCGAGTTGCGCGCCCTGATAGTTGTTCGACACGATCTGCGACACGGCGATGCCCGTCGCGTTGATTTCACGATCGATCAGAAACGATGGAATGCCCGCGGCTTTCGCTTTTTTGACGGCGGCAATCGACGCTTCCGAACCGGCGTTGTCGAGAATGATCGCCTTCGCGCCACGCGCGATCGCGGTATCGACGAGATTGGACTGCTTGTTCGCGTCGTCGTCGTGAACGAGGACGATCGTGTCGTAACCGAGCGCCTTCGCGCGCGCGTTCGCGGTATCGGCTTCGGCCTTGAAGAACGGATTGTCATGCGAGGGGGTAATGATGGCGATCAGGTTCGCCGCCTGCGCGGCGCCGCTTGTGCCGACGACCGCCAAGGTGGTCAACGCGAGCGCGAGCCACCGCTTCGATGCTTTCATCGTTTTGTCTCCAGTCTGGTTAAACGCCTGTGCACTGCCTAAAACCAGTCGACGGTCTCTTTGCCGCTAACTTCTACTCATCACATGTGCCGTCATGAGGTCATCATACCAGCTATCGTTCAGTCGACAAGGAGAATCACGTCAGGGTTTTCGCCTACGTTCACCTATCACCCCCATTGAACGTAGGGCCTTGCGAGCATATCGAGAAAATACGATATAAGATTCGTCCCATAGCGATGCAGATGCCGACTTCCCGGCGAGAGACTCTGCCCGCCGTTTGTCGTCTCGTTTGCCATACGATTCATGAGCACGAAGCCTAACCCGAAGACCATCGATATCGACGCAATCCACAAGGCGCTGGCGAACCCGGCGCGCCGCGCGATTCTTGCGAAGCTGCGCGAACCGGAGAAGTACTTTCCGGACCAGGAGCTTTCGTACGAACACGGCGTTTGCGCAGGCCAGTTCGACGCGTGCTGCGCGTTGTCGCAGTCGACCACGTCGGCGCACCTCGCCGCGTTGCAGCGCGCCGGGCTGATCACGTCGAAGCGCGTGGGCCAATGGGTTTTCTTCAAGCGCAACGAAGCCGTCATTGCGGCGTTTCTCGCGCACATGAACGCGGATCTCTGACGGGCGCTCATGCGTGTTCGCGCATCTTCGCTTATCTCCGATGCAGTTTTGACACATACACACGGGCCTGTTGCCCGCAAGGATTGGACGTTATGCCGACTCTTTTCGACCCGCTGCAGATTGGCGATCTAACACTGAAGAACCGCATCGTGATGGCGCCGCTCACGCGCCAGCGCGCCGGCAAGGTGCGCGTTCCGAATGCGCTGATGGCGAAGTACTATGCCGAGCGCGCGAACGCCGGACTGATCCTCTCCGAGGCGACGTCCGTGACGCCGCAAGGCCTCGGATACGCAGACACGCCCGGCATCTGGTCGGACGCACAGGTGGAAGGCTGGAAGCTCGTGACGGACGCCGTCCACAAAGCGGGCGGCAAGATCTTCCTGCAGCTGTGGCACGTGGGCCGCGTGTCGGACCCGATCTTCCTCGATGGCGAACTGCCCGTCGCGCCGAGCGCGATCGCACCGCAAGGACACGTGAGCCTCGTGCGTCCGCAGCGTCCATTCGTGACGCCGCGTGCGCTCGACATCTCGGAGATTCCTGGCATCGTCGCCGCGTATCGCAAGGGCGCGGAGAATGCGAAGAAGGCGGGCTTCGACGGCGTCGAAGTGCACGGCGCGAACGGCTATCTGCTCGACCAGTTCCTGCAGGACAGCACCAACAAGCGCACCGATGCATACGGCGGCCCGATTGAAAACCGCGCGCGCCTGCTACTCGAAGTGACGGACGCGTGCATCGACGTATGGGGCGCGGATCGTGTCGGCGTGCACCTCGCGCCGCGCGGCGACGCGCACACGATGGGCGACTCCGATCCGGCCGCGACGTTCGGCTATGTCGCGCGCGAACTCGGCAAGCGCAAGATCGCGTTTATCGCCGCACGTGAAGCGGTCAGCGACGATCGACTCGGCCCGCAACTGAAGAAGGCATTCGGCGGCGTCTATATCGCGAACGAAAGCTTCACGAAGGACAGCGCGCAGAAGTTGCTGGACGCGGGCGACGCGGATGCCGTCGCGTGGGGCAAGCTGTACATCGCTAATCCCGATCTCGTGCGCCGCTTCGAACTGGACGCGCCGCTCAACGAGCCGGTCCCCGCGACGTTCTACGCGGAAGGCGAAACGGGCTACACCGACTATCCGGCATTGGAAGCAGTGAACTGATGCTTCAGTTGCACGCGCAAGCGCAATAGCGGGTAGCAGCGAAAACGCGGCCGGAACAGTTCCGGCCGCGTTTTTTCATCTCGGGCGCTCTGCTACTGGCAGCATCAGTCGACGGGCTTCACAGCGCGACGCATGAACACGCGCTTCGTTTCATCGACGCCACGCGCAATCCGCAGCGCGCGAATACGCTTCAACGCCGCATCGAGCTCGTGGTCTTCCAGTACGCTGAAACCGAGCCGCCCATAGTACGGCGCATTCCAGGGCACATCGCGGAACGTCGAAAGCACAAGGTGCGTCGCACCCCGCTCGCGTGCGCGTGCGTCGACGCGATCGAGCAAGCCCGCGCCGATGCGTCGCCCCGCATGCTCCGGCAGCACGTCGAGTGCTTCGACGTAAATGCACGCGCGCAGCATCGCGAACATCACGAAGCCGACGCATGCGCCGTCGCACTCCGCGACGATCACCTCGGCGGCGCGCACCTTCTTCAGCACGAACGGCGCATCCATCGGGCGCGCAGCCGCAATGCCCGTCAGGCCGACGCTCACGAAACGCTGCGCGGCCTCGTACTCGACGAAGCGAATCGACGCGACATCGTCGGGCACGGCGGGGCGGTAACGGACAGCGGACGCTTGCATCGGGCTATGGGGTTGCATACGACTGTTGCAGGTGAACGGTTGCGTACGAACGGACATATTGACATCACCGGCCCTCGCAAAACAACACGCCCGTCTCGCCGATATAATGCCCAGCACGACAGCACGCTTGTCAGGAGTCGCTCGATGGCACTTTCAGGTCTTCTCGTCTTTGCGCTCGCGCTGATCGTCGCGGCGGGCTCTCCCGGCCCGAGCATCGCGGCGCTCGTCGCGCGCGTGCTCACCAACGGCTTGCGCGACGTGCTGCCCTTTCTCGCCGCGATGTGGCTCGGCGAAGCGCTATGGCTCACCTGCGCGGTGGCCGGGCTTGCCGTCGTCGCGCGTACTTTCGCGCTCGTCTTCATCGTGCTGAAGTTCGCGGGCGTCGCCTATCTGCTGTTCCTTGCGTGGAAGATGTGGCTCGCGCCCACCGACGTCCACGAAAGCACGCTGCCGAGCGGCCAGTCGCCGTGGCGCATGTTCGTCGCGGGCATGATGGTCACGCTCGGCAACCCCAAAATCATGGTGTTCTACCTCGCGCTCCTGCCGACCATCATCGACCTGTCGCGCGTCGGCACGCTCGCCTGGCTCGAACTCACGCTGACGATGCTCGCCGTGCTGATGACCGTCGACTTCGTCTGGGCGCTGCTCGCCGTCAAGGCGCGCACGCTGCTGACGAGCCGCCGCGCCGTGAAGGTCGCGAACCGCGCCAGCGCGACGATGATGGCGGGCGCAGCGGCCGCGATCGCGACGCGCTGATTTTCTTTCTTCCGCACAGAGCCTGCGCATGCGCGCCCACATGTTCAAGCAAACGGGCCGCGACGCGCTGCTCGCACTCGGCCGCGAGCTCAAGGCCTGGAAACCCTCGGCCGAGCGCGCACTGTTCGGCATCGAGGCGATGATCTCAGTCGTGCTGTCGGTGGCACTCGCACATCTGCTGGATCTGCCGAACACGTGGTGGGCCGCGATCAGCGGATTCGCCGTCATGCAGACGCGCTTCTCCGCGTCGGCCGAACGCGCGCTGCATCGCGTGCTCGGCACGATACTCGGCGCCCTGCTCGCCGTGCTCGCCGGGCCCGTCATCGGCGATCGTCCGTGGCTCTTCGTTCCCGTGCTGGGCGTGATCGGCGGCGTGTGCGTGTATCGCGCGAACGGCTCGTCGGCGTCGTATGCGTGGGTGCTCGGCGGCGTCACGTCCGTGATGGTCCTGTATCAGGCGCACGAACTGCTCAGCTTCGGCGCGACGACGTCTTTCGCGTTGCTGCGCGTCGCCGAAGTGTGCGTCGGCACTTTCGCGTGCCTCGTCGTGTCGGGCGCGTTTCATCTCGGCATCCGCTGGTACGAGCGACGCCGCCCCACATCCAATGTCGTGGCGGCGGCCGCCGCATCCGCCGACGCGGAGCGCCCCACGTTCGAAACGCTGCGCCACGCGCGCATCGTGCTCGCCGTGCAGGCGGGTATCACCGTATCGATCGTCGCCGCGCTCACCTATGCGCTCGCGCTGCCGGGCTTCGCGCAGGCGCTCGTGACGGCCATTGCGGTGCTGATCCTGCCGCCCTCTTCGCTCGTCGTGCGCTCGCAAAAGCCCATCGCCGACAAGATGGTGCAACGCGTGGTCGGCTGCCTGATCGCGGGCGCTGTCGGCATTGCGTTGCTGCCGCTGATGCACGGCCAGATCGTGCCGTGCCTGATCGCGCTGGCGGCTGGCGTGTGGGCGGGCTGTCACGTGCAGACGGGCAAAGAGGGCGCAAGCTACATCGGCCGGCAATTCACGATCGCGTTCATCATGGTCTTCGTGCAGGATCGCGCGTGGTCCGCCGATCCGCATCCCGCGCTGCTGCGGCTATCGGGCATCCTGATCGGCATCGCGATCCTCACTTGCGTGATGCTCGCCGCCAGCCGCTTCTCTTTTCTGCCGCAGTCAGAAGAGGCCACGCCCTGAGCGCGACGCTTTATGCGTTCACCGCTCGCATTCACGACTAGCATTCACGGCTCGCCGAACAGCGCCTCGCAAAGCTCTAGCCCTTCGGCCGTCAGCGCCGCAGAGCCGCGCCCTTCCTCGTCCATCTGCGCGTCCACGACGCCCGCCGACTGCAACTGCGTCAGATAGCGCCGCAGCGCGCTCACTGGCAGATCGGCACGCTTGCTGAGCTTCGCGAGCGACCATGATTTGCCGGACGATTCGCGCGCCGCTTCCCGCAGCAGCATCAGCAGCTGCTCGACCATGGGATCGAGTTCGCCGTCCTCGTCGGTGTCGTCGCAGTGCTTGTCGTGTGCCGGGTCATTCGGGTTCAAATCGAATCTCCTCTGGTCCATCTGTGGTCCATTATTCACTGATCCATTACTCATTGCCGCAAGCTCGCGGCCGCCAGCTTGCCGATCGTCGCCAGCGCGCGTTCGATTTCCGGCGACCATGCGTAACTGTAATTCAAACGGATGCAATGACTGTACCCGTTGGTCGTCGAGAACATATAGCCCGGACCGACCGTGATGCCGTGCTCCAGCGCTAGCTTGTACAGCTGCATCGAATCGACGCCGCGCGGCAGCTCGACCCACAGCACGTAGCCGCCCATCGGATGCGACACGCGCGTGCCTTCGGGAAAGAAGCGCGTGACCATCGCCGTCATCAGCCGCGCGCGCTGCGCAAAGCCCTTGCGCAGCCTGCGCAGATGATGCTCGTAGCCATCCTGTTTCAGATATTCGGCGATCGCGAGCTGCGGAATCGACGGCGTCGTCAGCGTATTGAGGAACTTGAGCTTCTCGACCTGCTCGCGATAACGCCCCGGCAGCGCCCAGCCGATGCGGTACGCGGACGTCAGCGTCTTCGAAAACGACGCGCAATGCAGCACGAGCCCTTTGCGGTCATAGTTCTTCAGCGCGCCGGGATGCACGTCGCCGAAATACAGTTCGTGATAGACGTCGTTCTCGATCATGGGCACATCGTGCCGCGCGAGCAGCTTGACGAGTTCGCGCTTTTTCTCGTCGGGCATCTGGAAGCCGAGCGGATTCTGGAAGTTCGGCATCACCATGCACGCGGCGATGCGGCGCTTGTCGAGTATCTGCGCGAGCGCGCCGAGATCGATGCCCTCGCGCGGATGCGTCGCCACTTCGATCGCGCGCATGCCCATGCGCTCGATCGCGTGCAGCATCGCGTAGAACGTCGGCGACTCGACGGCCACCGTGTCGCCCGGCTTCGCGACCGCTTGCAGACACAGATTGATCGCCTCGGTTGCGCCGACCGTGACGACGATCTCGTTCGGATCGACGGCGATGCCGTTCTCCAGATAACGCCGCGCGATCTGGCGGATCAGGTCGGGATTGCCCGGCGGCAACTCGTCGGTGACGCCCCATTGCGTCTTGCGCCGGCCGACCGCGTGCGCGTAGCGGTTGATCTTCTGGAACGGAAACAGCGCGGGATCGGGATATGGCGAACCGAGCGGCACGGCCTCGTCGCTGCCGATCGAGCGCAGCGTCGACAGCACGAGCCGGCTCACGTCGACCTGCGCGGACACGGCAATCGGCTTCGACATGTCCAGTTCCTGCACGGGCGCGGCGTCGTTCGCGCCGAGCCGCACGAAATAGCCGGACTGCGGGCGGCTCTGGATGATGCCCTTGCTCTCCAGCAGCAGGTACGCGCGCAGCACAGTCGTGATCGAAATCTGCCGATGCTGGCTGGTCTGCCGCACGGAGGGCACGCGTTCGCCCGGACGGAACACGCCGCGCCTCACCTGCCCTTCGATCTCCTTCGCCAGTTCTTCGTAGAGCTTCAACGGATGCCTTTGACGTGAGCGCGGCCGCCGTGCGTCGAACGCATGACGGGCACGCGCGATGAATGAACCGCGCAAGACGAGCGGCACAAAACGCGCAAATCACATGAACCGCGTGAACCGCGTGAACCGCTATTGTGCGCGCCGACCGCCTTATGAGCACAGTTCACTGAGATTTATCATTTTCGCCGATAACAGTCGAAACTGTACTCTTTTTCTTTCGCGCATTGTGTACACGCCGGCTACCTGTGATCCCCACTACGCTTTCATCAACATCTAGCACCACCGGACGCATCATGGACAAGACCACCAAGCCGGCCCGCATCGAACCGTACACAGGACCCGCCGCCGGATGGGGCGCGCTGAAGTATGTGGCGATCAACCTGATCAAGGAAAAGGTCGCGGGCGGCAACTACAGGACGCTGTTCAGGCAGAACCAGCCGGACGGCTTCGACTGCCCGGGCTGCGCGTGGCCGGACCGGCAGCATGCGTCGACCTTCGAGTTCTGCGAGAACGGCGTGAAGGCCGTCGCGGCGGAAGCGACCACCAGGCGCGTGACGCCCGAATTCTTCGCGCAGCACACGGTCGACGAGCTGATGAAGCAGGACGACTACACGCTCGAACAGCACGGCCGGCTTACTGACCCGATGGTGTTCGATCCGTCGACGGACAAGTACAGGCCGATTTCATGGGACGACGCGTTTCAACGGATCGCGAAGCATCTGAAGGGACTCGACAGCCCTCATCAGGCCGCGTTCTATACGTCGGGGCGCGCGAGCAACGAGGCCGCGTTCCTGTACCAGCTGTTCGTACGCATGTACGGCACGAACAATTTCCCCGACTGCTCGAACATGTGCCACGAGGCGACGAGCCGCGGCCTGCCCACGACCGTCGGCATCGGCAAGGGCACAGTGACGCTCGATGACTTCGAGCACGCCGATACGATCCTGATCTTCGGCCAGAACCCCGCGACGAACCACCCGCGCATGCTCGGCGAACTGCGCGAATGCGCGAAGCGCGGCGCGACCATCGTTTCGATCAATCCGTTGCGCGAACGCGGGCTTGAACGCTTCGCGAGCCCACAGCACGTCGCGGACATGCTGTCGCCAGCGGGCGTGAAGATCGCGTCGACGTTCGTCCAGCCGAAGATCGGCGGCGACTTCGCGCTGCTCAAGGGCGTTGCAAAGCGCGTGCTCGAACTGGACGATGCCGCGATCGAACAGAACGCGGAGCGCGTGCTCGACGTCGCGTTCATCGAAGAGCACACGGCAAACTTCGAAGCGTTCGCCGCCGATCTGCGCGAAGAAAGCTGGGACGCGCTCGTCGAAGAATCGGGCGTCGCGCGCGAAGACATCGAAGACCTCGCGCGCATCTACGCGAGCGGCAAGCGCGTGATCTCGACGTGGGGCATGGGCCTCACGCAGCACAAGAACTCGGTGGCGACGGTCCACATGCTGTCGAACCTGATGATGATGCGCGGCAATATCGGCCGCCTCGGCGCGGGCCTGTGCCCTGTGCGCGGCCATTCGAACGTGCAGGGCAACCGCACGGTCGGCATCGAGGATAAGCCGACGCAGGAATTTCTCGACCGCCTCGGCACGGTGTTCAATTTCGAGCCGCCGCGTATGCACGGCTACGATGTCGTCGAAACGATCGAAGCGATGCTCGAAGGCCACGTGAAGGTGTTCATCGGACTGGGCGGCAACTTCTCGATTGCGACGCCCGACACGCCGCGCACATGGGAAGCGTTGCGCGCGTGCGATCTGACCGTGCACATCACGACGAAGCTCAACCGCAGCCATCTCGTGCACGGCAAGGACGCACTGATCCTGCCTACGCTCGGGCGCACCGAAATCGACCTGCAAAACGGCGTCGCGCAAGGCGTGACCGTCGAGGACTCGATGAGCATGGTGCATGTCTCGTACGGCATGAACAAGCCTGCTTCGGAGAACCTGATGTCGGAGACGCGCATCGTCGCGCAAATCGCGCACGCGACGCTCGGCAGCAGGAAGGTCGACTGGCTCGCCTATGCGAACGACTATGCGAAGATTCGTGACGCGATCGAATGGTCGATCGACGGCTTCTACGACTACAACAAGCGCATCGCGAAGCCGGGCGGTTTTCATCTGCGCGTCGCTTCACGCGAGCGCGACTGGAAGACGGATACGGGCAAGGCGAATTTCGTCGTGCATCAGATTGAACGCGACACGCCGATCACGCGCGCGCGCAAGCTGCATGGCGAACGCGCGATGACGCTGATGACGACGCGCTCGCACGACCAGTACAACACGACGATCTACGCGCTCGACGATCGCTATCGGGGCGTCTACAACCAGCGCCGCGTCGTGTTCGCGAACGCCGCCGATATCGCGATGCTCGGCTTCAGACCCGGCGACTGGGTCGACATGGAAACGGTCTGGGATGACGGCATCGAGCGCCGCGCAGAGCGCTTCCTGCTCGTCGAGTACGACATTCCGCGCGGCTGTCTCGGTGCTTACTACCCGGAGACGAATCCGCTCGTGCCGTTGTCGAGCGTCGGCGATGTGTGCAACACGCCGACGTCGAAGTCGATCCCCGTGTTGCTGCATCCGTCCGCTGCGCCTGCTGCAGGCGCGTGACGAAACTGCGCAACAGGGCAGGCCGGTTACTCAACGCCGAGCGCTCAACCAGTTGGCGGATCACGGTTTCCACCGTCACGCTGCCCTTCAGCGACGACGCGGGCGCCTCGAATTCGATCCAGCCTTCGTTGAAGCCGTCGAGCATCTGCATGCGAGGCAGCGGGTTTTGCATTCCTTGCGCGCGAAAGAGCGCTTCCCATTCGCCGCGCGGCACGATCTGCGTGCGCACCGGCCTGTCGAGCGCGCTCGCGAAGGCGGCCGCGATTTCATCCGGCGTCACGCGGCGCGGGCCTTCGAGTTCCACGACGCGCGCGCCCGTCCACGTGTCCTGAAACAGATGCGCGGCGACGCGGCCGATGTCGTCGGTGGCGACCATCGGCACGGGCTTGTCGAGCGGTTGCAGAAACGCGGGGATCATGCCCGACGTGCGCGCCGGCTCGACATCCCATGCGCAATTTTCGAAGAACCAGGCAGCGCGCAGAAACACCACGGGCACAGGCAGCGTGCGGAATTCCTGCTCCATGATGCCGAGCTGATTCAGCAGATTCGGCTGCGCGGCTTGCGCGCCGATTGTCGACAGCACGACGACGCGCGATGGCTTCGCAGCGTTCAGCGCCGCCCGCAACGCCGCGATATTGCGGCGCGACTCCGCGAAATCCGGCGACGGATCGAACACGGGCGGCAGCAGCACGAACACGCCCTCGGCGCCTTCGAACGCGCGGCGCAGCGCCGCTTCGTCATCCATCGCGGCGAGCGCCACTTCGCAGCCGCGCGCGGCCCACGGCGCGCCCTTCTCCGCGCTGCGCACCACCGCGCGCACCGGCTTGCGCTGCGCGAGCAGCGTGTGCGCGACCACGCCGCCGACCTGACCCGTAATACCCGTAATAGCGAACATCAGCACACTCCCGTTCAATTGAAAATGCTTGCGACGGGATGCATTGTGGTCGCCGGTAGCGCTTTACACGATGACATGAATATCATTTGACTCATGACACAATGGCATCGTGAGCAACGTCACGCGTGACACGAAAGAGAGGAGCGCACGATGTCCTTCGACGAACGTATTCTCAACGGCATGGGCGTGCTGACGGCGATCGTCGACAGCGGGTCTTTCGCGGGCGCGGGCGAACGGCTCGACATGTCGCAGTCGGGCGTGAGCCGCTCGGTTGCGCGGCTCGAAGCGCGGCTCGGCATACGTCTGTTCGATCGCACGACGCGCACGGTCACGCTGACCGACGAAGGCCGGCGTTTCTACGAGCAGATCGTGCCGCTGCTGGGCGGGCTCGAAGAAGCAGCGGCCTCGGCGGCGGGCGGCGCGACGGCCGTGCGCGGACGGCTGCGCGTGAACGTCGATCCGTTCTTCTCGAAGATCGTGCTGAGCCCGCAAGTGGGCCGGTTCGTCGAACGCTATCCGGAACTCAATCTCGATCTGATCACGCGCGACCAGTTGGGCGACATGATCGCCGACGGCTTCGATCTCGCCGTGCGTTTCGGCGAGCCGCGTCCGTCGACGCTCGTCGCCCGCAAGCTGCTCGAAACGCGCATCGTGACGGCCGCGTCGCCCGGCTATGTGAAGAAGTATGGGCGTCCGCTCAAGCCAACCGATCTGGAGCGCGAGCCGCACAACTGCATCCACTATCGCGACCCGGAAACGGGACGTCCGTTCGTATGGGAATTTCATCGGCCGCGCAAGAAAATCGTCATCGCGGCGCGCGGCCGACTGGTGGTCAACGATGTATCGACGATGCACGGCGCGTGCCTCGCGGGACACGGCATCGCGCAGATCATGGCGCTCGGCACGCAGCCGCTGTTCGACAGCGGCCGTCTCGTCGACCTCTTTCCCGATTGGCCCGACGAGCGCTTTCCTCTCTACGCGCTTTATCCGTCGCGGCGTCATCCGTCGGCGAAAGTGCGCGCGTTCCTCGACTTCATCGTGAAGATCACGGGCTCTGCGCTCGCCGATACGCCGTGGTACTGAAGCGTCGGCGAGCGCCGGCTCATTTGCCGTTCTTCGCCCGCGCCTGCTCGGCGATCGCCTTGTAGTCGTAAGTCGGGTAGAACTCGGTGTGATAGCCGCCCCACGCGGTTTCCTCGATCGCGCGGTTCACTTCGCGCAGCCGGTTGGCGGGCACGCGCAGCGTGACGACCTGGCCGACGCCCATCATCACGTACCACGACACGACCTCGATGCCCGGCGGCGGAAACGCCTTGTAGAAACCCTGATCGGCAAGCTCCTGGTTGATCTTCGGCAGCGGCTTCGACTGATCGTGCTTGAGGAAGATCGTCAGCAGGAACGTGCCGTCGGCGGCGGGCGCCGGCGGCGGCATCGCGCCGGCGTTCGCCTGCGCGGCGGCAGGCAACGGAGCCATCGCGGCAAGCACTGTCATCAACGTGACTCCTGCAATCCATTTGCGAACGGCGTGCATCGGTTTCCTCCCTGGTTTAGATGGAAAACGGAACGGCAGATTTAGCGTCGTCGCATTGATCATGCCATCGCGATCCGCGTGCACGCATGACCGCGCGCTCCTGGTGAACGGGCGGACGTCCGCGGCATTAAGGGTTAAACATATGTTGCAATTGATTTTGTTGTGGCAACATCTGTGAACAACCGTTCCGGACCCGCCGAACCGTGCGGTTCGCCCGTCCAAAACCGACCGATCCAGATTAAACAGGGGACTTGCAATGAAACGACTGAACTCGCTCGCGCTGGCCTTGTGCGTCGCGGCGACGTGCCTCACTTCCGCAGCGAATGCCACGGCGCAGGAATCGCAGCCCACGCTCACCAAGATCGAGTCCGCCAATCTGATCGCCATCGGCCATCGCGAGACGTCGGTGCCGTTCTCGTATGTCGATTCGAACAATCAGGTGATCGGCTTTTCGCAAGACCTGTGCAACAAGATCATCGACGCGGTGAAAGCCAAGACGCACAAGCCCAACCTTCAGGTGCGCTTCATTCCCGTGACCTCGCAGAACCGCATTTCGCTGGTGCAGAACGGCACCGTCGATCTCGAATGCGGCGTGACGACGAACCTGACGTCGCGGCAGAATCAGGTCGCGTTCGGCGACACGTTCTTCGTTGCGACCACGCGCTTGCTCACGCGCAAGGACTCGGGCATCAAGGACTTCCCCGATCTCGCCGGCAAGACGGTCGTGACGAACCAGGGCACGACGTCCGAGCGCATTCTGCGCAAGATGAACGAGGACAAGAAGATGAACATGCAGATCATCAGCGCGAAGGACTACGGCGAAGGCCGCATGACGCTCGAGACGGGTCGCGCCGTCGCGTACATGATGGACGACGTGCTGCTCGCAGGCACGCGCACGCTGACGGCGAAGCCCGCGGACTGGGTGATCGTCGGCACGCCGCAATCGTCCGAAGCATACGGCTTCATGCTGCGCAAGGGCGACCCGGAATTCCTCAAGGTGGTCGACGAGACGCTCGCGCACGTGATGAAGAGCGGCGAGATCAACGCGATGTACGACAAGTGGTTCATGAAGCCCGTGCCGCCGAAGAACATGAACTTCGATTTCCCGATGAGCGACAACCTGCGCACGCTCTACAAGAATCCGAACGACAAGGCTTTCGAATAACGCCTGTCTCCAAGGCTCGCTAAAGACTCACTGAAGGCGCGTCGGAGGCCTTTCCAGCCGCCCTTGCAGGCGGCTTTCAGGCCGATCCGGCGCGCCGCTTGCGTAGAGCCGATTGCATGCTGCCGGAGTAGAATTGAACGAATCGAAACTCGTGACGATCTGCTCCGGAACTGCAATGACATCGCCCCCGCCCAACGAGGAACACAAGCGCTGGAAACCGTCGCCCATGCTGCTGAACGTCCTCACCGCGCTGATCGGCATCGGAACACTGTGCGCCGGAATCGCCTGGCTCGTGTATAGCTGGTTCGTCGATCTCGAAGTGCCCTACTTCGCCATTCCGCTCGTGTTGTGCGTGCCCGTCATCGTGGCCGTCACGTTCAGGAATATGTTCGACTGAAGGGGTTCGGTTCGCGCGAACCCCTGGCTGATTACGCCGCCTTCGCGGACGCCAATCCCTCATCGAGCTCGCCGCCGAGCGCATCAACAATCCCTTCCAGCAACTTCGCGAGCTCCCCTGTCATCAACATGACATCGGAATCGAACTGCTCGTCGTCGTTGAGCGCGGTCGGATCGGCGGCTTCCTTGATCACGTCGAGGGGCGTCACGCGCTTGATCGTCAGCGACGGTGTCAACACAAACGACACGCGGTCGTTCCATGTCATCGCAAGCCGCATGCACTGCTTGCCCGCTTCGATATGGCGGCGCATGTCGTCCGCTTCGAGCGCGTGGCCGACGTAGCGCACCGTCGCGTTGCCTTCGGCGGGCGAGCGCAGTTCCGTATCCTGATCCAGCGTGAAATTGACGGGGCCCTCGCCTGCCAGCAGCCAGTCCGTCATCGCGGAAACGGGCGCCTGCGCGACGCGCACGCTGCCGATCGGCAAGCGGTCGACTGACTTGACCAGCAGCCCGAGCACATCGTCGCCGAGCGCCTGCGACGCTGCATCGATCACGAGCCAGCCGTTGACGGTGTCGATCCACACGCGCGTGTCGCGCTGGATGCTGAACGCGCGCGGCAGCAGCTCGTCGGTGACTTGCTCCTTCAGATCGCGCATCTGCTTGCGGCCGGGCTTGAAGCCCTGCTGCTCCTCGAGTTCCAGTGCGCGCGCCTTCGTCACCTGCGTCACCACCGATGCCGGCAGCAGTTTCTTTTCCGCGCGGAACGTGAGCAGCATCTGCTTGTTGATCGCGTAGACGAGCGAGCCGTCGTTGCGCGCCGACGCCCAGCCCTGGCGCTGCACCTCGACGCTATTGGCAGGCTGGAACGCATGCGGCGCGAGCCATTTTTCCATTTGCTCGACGCTCACATTCCACGGAGCGGGAAGACGGTGAAGCTGCAGATTCTTGAACCACATGGCGAGAACGGGCAAAAGCGCGTCATTCTATATGACGGCGGGTTTCCCCGTTGGGGTTTGCCCGGATCACGTTGCGAGAGCGTTTTCGAATCGGCCTTTTGAACTTGTACTCAATTATTTAAGAAATTTGCCGTTAGCCCGTCGTGGGAACATTCCTTTAGCAACGGATCGACATGCAGAGCACTTACAACCTGGGTCTGGTCGCCGTGTCGCTCGCTGTCGCAACGCTTGCGTCGTACACGGCACTCGATCTCGCCGGACGCATCTCGACGATGACCCGCGCGCACCTGCGCCACCTGTGGCTCGCGGGCGGCGCGGCCGCAATGGGCACGGGCATCTGGTCGATGCACTTCATCGCGATGCTCGCGTTTTCACTGCCGATTCCGCTCGGCTACGACTTCGCGATCACGGGCTATTCGCTCGGCATCGCAATCGTCGTGTCTTATTTCGCGCTTTATCAGGTGGCGCGCCCCGCCCTGTCCGTCAAGCGGCTCGTGACGGGCGGCGTGCTGATGGGCTTCGGCATTGCGGGCATGCACTACACCGGCATGGCCGCGATGCAGATGCAGCCGGGCATTCACTATCGCCCGTCGCTGTTCGCCGCGTCCATCGCGGTCGCGATCGTGGTTTCCATCGCGGCATTGTGGATCGCGCATTCGTTGCGCGACGCGCGCCAGCATCGCGTGCTGGCCAAGCGCATCGGCGCAGCGGGCGTCATGGGCCTCGCGATCACGGGCATGCACTACACGGCCATGGCCGCCGCCGACTTTCTGCCCGGCTCGATCTGCGGCGCGGCGCACGGCGTCAACGCGCAGTGGCTCGCGACCACGATCATGCTGTTCACGTTCGCGATTCTGATCGTCGCGCTGATCCTGTCGCGCTTCGATGCGCGCACCACGTTCCTCGCGGGTTCCGTGTCTTCGCTGAACAGCCAGATCGTGCGCCTCGCCACCTATGACACGCTCACCGACCTGCCGAACCGCCGCACGCTGAGCGAGCGCATCGAGCGCGCGATCGTCGTGTCGAAGTTCACGGGGCGCAGATTCGCGATCCTGTTCATGGATATCGACGGCTTCAAGACGATCAACGATTCGCTCGGCCACGCGTACGGCGACGAAGTGTTGAAAGCGTTCGCTCACAACCTGCTGCAATGCGTGCGCGGCGTCGATACCGTATCGCGGCTCGGCGGCGACGAGTTCGTCGTGCTCGCCGAAAACCTCCGCACGCCGCAGGACGCGGCGAAGATGGCCGATACCGTGCTCGATCGGATGCGCAAGGGCATCGACACGGCCGACCAGACGCTGCAGATCATGCCGAGCATCGGCATTGCGCTCTATCCGCAGGATGGCGATTCCGTCGACGAGTTGCTGAAGCACGCCGACGCCGCGATGTACGAAGCGAAGCGCGGCGGGCGCAGCGCGTATCGTTTCTTCGAAGCGCACATGAACGAAGCAGCAATGCGCACGCTGAAGATTCAGAGCGCGCTGCACGAAGCGCTCGACAGGGGCTATTTCTCGCTGCACTTCCAGCCGAAGTTTCGCGGCGACAGCGGCGACGTGGCAGGCGCGGAAGCGCTCATTCGTCTGAATCACCCGGAGCTTGGCGCGCTCGCCCCGTTGGACTTCATCCCGATCGCCGAACGCTCGGGGCAGATCGTGCAGATCGGCTATTGGGTGCTGCGCGAGACGTGCCGCCACATACGCGGCTGGGAAGCGTCAGGCCTGCCGTCGACGAAGGTTGCGATCAATCTGTCGCCCCGGCAGATGGCGCAGCCGGATCTCATCGAGAAGATGCTGGACATCGTGCACAGCGAAAACATCGATTGCAGCCAGATCATGTTCGAGATCACCGAATCGGTCGCGATGCAGGACGCGGCGAGGACGACCGACATGATCCGCGAATTCCAGAACAGCGGCTTCGAAATTTCAATCGACGATTTCGGCACCGGCTATTCGAGCCTCGCCTATTTGCAGCGCTTCCGCGTGAAGCAGCTGAAGATCGACCGTTTCTTCACGAACGGGCTCGACGCACACGGCCATGAAGGCAGCGCGATCGTGCAGGCGATCATTGCGCTCGCGCACTCGCTGGAAATGGACGTGGTCGCGGAAGGCGTCGAAACGGCGTCGCAACTCGACAAGCTCAAGGACCTGCATTGCGACGAGATGCAGGGCTTTCTGCTCGGCAAGCCGCTCACGGCCGACGCATTCAGCGATCTGCTTCAGCACCGCATGACGGCTGCCTGATTCGCGCTTGCGTGTGGCTTGCCGCTTTGGGCCGCGAGCGAAATGCCGCAAGCCTTTGCAGAAAATCTTATTGATCGGCGGCTTGCGGTTCGTGGCCCGCTTGCGGCGCATGCGTCGTCGCGTGATCGACGTACGGGCTCGTTACTGCAGGCGTCACTTCGCGGCGAGTCAGTTTGCCGTCGACGGACGCGCCGACATCCATCCGCAGTTGCTGGTAGTGGATGTTGCCCGTGATATGCGCGTTCTCCTGCAACTCGACGAAGTGATCGGCGATCACGTCGCCCGTAATCGTGCCGTTGATGATCACGTCGTAGCCGTACACGTTGCCCGTGATCGAGCCGCGATTGCTCAGCACCAGCAGCGTCTCGCATCCCGCCTTGCCCGCGACGTTGCCTTTCACATGACCGTCCATGCGCAGGCCTTCGCTGAACTCGAGGTCGCCCGTGATGTACACGTCGTGCGCGATCAAGGTGGCCAGTTTGTTCTGGGTGACGCCGGGTGACTTCTTCTTGCTGAACATGATCGATATCGGATTGAGGTTGAGAACGCGCCGGGCCGCGGCGCGCAGCGCGCCGCACTAACGGCGCGAATGACTCTGGCCTTGCAGGAACAGCACCTGAGCCTTGAGCCGGCCGACTTCGACAGCGAGTGCGTCGGCCGACTTCTGCACCGCCGCGCGCGATGCCGCTTCCTGTTTCAGCGCAAGTTGCGCGCGCGTCAGCGCATCCTGCATGTCGTCGCGCGAAGCCGGCGTCGTCGGCGTCGCGCATGACGCGTGCGTCGCCGCGATGTGCATGTCGTACCCGCGCACCGCCGCTCCGCCCGCCGCGACGCACGCGATACATGCGATGCAGGCAAGCGTCCGCGTCGCGATTTGGGCGGCCCGCGAGCGCACGGGCTGCAGCACGTATGCGCGCTGCGTGATGCCGCGCCCGCGCGGCCTGCGCAATGGAAGCAATGAGCCGATACGATCAGCCATGAGACGGCTCCATGAAAAGCGCGAGATAGTCGGCGGGATCGACGGGCGCGCCGTTGACCAGCACCTCGAAGTGCAGATGCGGTCCCGTCGAACGGCCCGTCGAGCCGACGTCGGCGATATGCTGGCGCGGCAGCACGAGATCGCCTTCCTGAACGACGAGGCGCGATGCGTGTCCATAGCGCGTGATCAGGCCGTTGCCATGATCGATTTCGATTGCGTTGCCGTAGCCGCCCTCAGGTCCCGCGTGGATCACGCGGCCGCCCGCCGCGGAGAGAATCGGCGTGCCTGCCATCGCGACGAGATCGACACCCGGATGAAAGCTGAGGTGACGCGTGAACGGATCGACGCGATTGCCGAACGGCGAGCCGAAGTGCGCGCCGTCGACGGGCAGGCGGCCCGGGAACGACTCCCAGTTCGCGACGTGCATCGTCGTTTCCTGCTCCAGCGCGGCGAGCGTCGCGACGAGACAGCCGATCTGCTGATGAATCGCGACGGCATCGCGCGTCCGTTCAGACGTCAGCTCGTCGCAGCGGCGCGGCGGCAGCGACGGACCGCCTTCGCCCGTCATCACGGCGGCGTCGCTGGCCTTGTCGTTCTTTGTTTCGCCGGGTTCGCCGGGGGACGCGGGATTGTCGTCGCTGCCCTCGCCCGCTTTTGCGCGGACTTCGCTGGCAGTGCCCCGGCCCATGGCGTCACGGCCGCTGACCGCTCCGCCCGTCTTCCCCGCGCCCTTCATGGCCCGCGCGCGGTCCGCCTTCTTGCCGGCGCCGTCGACGATCACATCGTCGCCGAGCAGATCGCTTGCGGAAAGCGCCGGCGACGCGAAGACGGGACGCGGCAAGGTCTTGATCGTCTTCAGCCGCGTTTCGAAATCGTGCAGCGTCGCGACCTGCGATGCGAGCCGCATCAGACGCGGCTGCATCTGTTCGATTGCCGCATTCAGCTTGCCGAGTTCCGCGATCGTGTAGTCGCGCCGGACGCGGCTGTCGCCCGACTGCGCGGCGGCATCGCTCTGCGGCCACACGCGGCCGATCATCACGCCCGCCGTCAACGCCAGCGCGGAACTGCCGCATGCGACAAGCACCGCGATCGCGAACGCCGTGCGCCGCGTGACGAAACGCACCGCGCCGTTCGCCAGGTCACGCCCCGTGCCCCAGATGAACGACATCAGAACGCGCCCCTCGTCGCGCTCTCGTCCCGACGCGGCGCGCGCAAGCGACGCGATTCATGAACAATCGGCGGACACACGATGAATTGCACAGCGGGTGGCACGGTGAAGCGATGAATCAGCATACGCAGGATGACGAATCGATCTGAGTGTGACGAAAGGCGGGTGGCGCGAATTATCACGCCGCCCGCCAAACGCACATCTCAAATTGGACGGCATCGGATTCGTCGCAGTCCGACGCCAGGCCCGCGATTCGCGCGATGCGCAGCGTCAAGGCAAGCGAATTGCAATCCGGCGAGCGTCACATGCCCGTCATCGTACGATCATGTTCGCCAATCGCTCGCGCAAGGCTTCGCTCGCACGCGTCATCGGCGCGCGCAGCTCGTTTTCGATCAGGCCCAGCGCGGCGAGCGCCGCCTTCACGGGCGCGGGATTCGGCTCGGACGTCAGCAGGCGGATCAGCGGCACGAGCGCGTGAAAGAGCGCGCGGCCTTCGTCGATGCACCCCGCCTTCAGCGCGCGGTCGAGCGCGACGAAGCGCTCCGGCCATACATGCGCGGACGCCGCGATCGCGCCGCTGCCGCCCATGCAGAGCGTGTCGAAGATGCGGATGTCGTCGCCGGCGAGCACCTGCAGGCGGCCGTCGAGTATCAGCGTGTGCGTCGTGTCGAGCGAGCCCCCGCAATCCTTGACGGCCCGAATGCGCGGATGCGCGGCGAGCGAGAGCAGCGTATCCGGCTCGATGCGCACGCCGGTTCGCGCGGGAATGTCGTAGAGCACGACGGGATGCTCGCTGGCGTCGGCGAGCATCTCGAAGTGCGCGGCGATGCCCGCTTGCGACGGCCGCACATAGTACGGCGCGGAGATCAGCAGCCCCGCGAGCGGCAGTGCGTTCAGGCGCAACACGCGCTCGCGCATGCTGCGCGCATTGTTGCCCGACACGCCGACGATCACGGGCAAGGTGCCACGCGCCGCATCGAGCGTGGCTGCGAGCACGGCTTCCTGCTCGTGCGCGTCGAGCGACGACGGCTCGCCCGTCGTGCCGAGCGCCACGATGCCTGCGACGCCCACTTCCGCGTAAAGCTTCAAGAGCCGGCGCAGCGCGTTTTCATCGACTGAGCCGTCAGCGGCAAACGGCGTGACAAGGGGAATCCAGATACCCGAAAAATTGGACATGACTTTTCTCGAACGCGACCGTATGGAACCGTTCAGCGGCGAGGAAGCAGTATGGGAGCGGGAGTTTGAGGACCGGGCTGATAGGACTGTTCCGTCGCACATCTGACGGAACAGCAGCTCCGGTCAGATGAGCGGCTGTTTTTTGGCTTTGGAAGCGGCGCATGCCTGCGCAGCGGCGACGCGCGCGAACACAGCGAGCGAAAGCGCGCTGGTTTCGAGACGATCGCGAAGGATTGAGGCCGTTTCCATGGACGGCAGTGTAACCGCAAAGCGGCGCGGTTTGCTGCCGGCTGTGCATTCGGCGTGCCGGGGCATCACACGCGCGGCGAATCGATACACGAATTTGCTTGACTTCCTCGCGCAGCGAACTAATATACGCACCGCGTATATCAACCAATCCCCTGACCAAAAGAGGCAGCCCATGAGCGTCCCGCAACAAGCCTTTCTCCGTGACGCGATGCGGCGTCTGAATCTCACGCGCGACGGCTTCGCGACGCGCATTGGCGTGTCGAAGCGCGCGCTCGACACGTGGCTCCTGCCCGACGATTCGCAGGAATCGCGGGCGATGCCGGAAATCGTCGAACGTTTCGTGTCAGAGATCGTCGTCAACGGGGCGCCGGCGGAAAAATATACGCAAAGCGTAGATTCGCAGTCGCTCGGCAGCCAGATTCTGTTCGAAGGCAAGCCGCAGCTGCTTTCCGTCGATCAGTTCTCGCGCGACGCCGTCGAGGCGCTGTTCCGCGTCGCGGACATCATGCAGCCTATCGCGCGCCGCCGGAAAATCTCGCGCGTGCTCGAAGGCGCGGTGCTCGGCAACCTGTTCTTCGAGGCCAGCACGCGTACCCGCGTGAGCTTCGGCGCGGCGTTCTGCCGCCTCGGCGGCTCGGTGTGCGATACGACGGGTTTCACGTTCTCGTCGATGGCCAAGGGCGAATCGATCTACGACACGAGCCGCGTGATGGCCGGTTACGTCGACGCGCTCGTGATCCGCCATCCGGAACAGGGCTCCGTGGCCGAATTCGCGCGCGCGACCAACATTCCCGTGATCAACGGCGGCGACGGCCCCGGCGAGCACCCGAGCCAGGCGCTGCTCGACCTGTACACGATCCAGCGCGAGTTCTCGCGTCTGGGCAAGATCGTCGACGGCGCGCATATCGCATTGGTCGGCGACCTGAAGTACGGGCGCACCGTGCATTCGCTCGTCAAGCTGCTCGCGCTGTATCGCGGCATCAAGTTCACGCTGATCTCGCCGCCGATGCTCGAAATGCCCACGTACATCGTCGAGCAGATTTCGCGCAACGGCCACGTGGTCGAGCAGACGCACGACCTCGCGAACGGTCTGCGCGGCGCGGACGTCGTCTACGCGACGCGCATCCAGAAGGAGCGCTTCGCCGACGAATCGTTTGAAGGCTACACGCCCGACTTCCAGATCAATCAGGCGCTCGTCGATACCGTGTGCGGCCCCGACACGCTGATCATGCATCCGCTGCCGCGCGACAGCCGCCCCGGCGCGAACGATCTGAGCACGGACCTGAACCACGATTCCCGCCTCGCGATCTTCCGCCAGACGGACAACGGCATTCCCGTGCGGATGGCAATTTTCGCGGTGCTGCTCGGCGTCGAGAAGCTAGTCCAGCATTCGATGCGCGATGCCGCGTGGCGTCCGCCTGCCTATCTCGGCCCGGACGATGCCGTGTTTCATGGCATCGACTGAGCGAACGCCCGGTCCGAAGAAAAACGCGCCTCGAAGTTTGAAGGCGCGTTTTGTTTTTATGGCTGTACTCGCGGCGAATCAAGGGCCGATGCCATTTCGCGTTCGTCGAAGCATTGCGCTTTCGTCGAAACCGCCGTCTCGTGCCAGCAGTTTTTTGTTTTTCGAAAAACGTTCTATGGTTAAACGTGCGTCGGCTTTTACACGCACGGGGCTCACCGGCCGATGACGATTCTTCAGGGCTTCTGTCACCTCGAACGCCACCGACTGTGAAGCGTGACATACGCCTCCACGAAGCCCCGCAGAGAGCGCCACGAATAACGCTTGCGCAACCGGGTCGTTTGCAACAGCGGGCAAATCGCCGACAGCGGGTATTGACACGCGCGCCGCCGCTTCGCCTGTTGTCAAAGTCAAGCCAAAGCCCGAGCAAGTCCTCAAACGCGATTCGGCAGTCAAGGAGAGTGAGTCATGAAGATCGTTGTCATCGGCGGAACCGGCCTGATCGGCTCGAAGACCGTCCCCATTCTGCGCGAGAGCGGCCACGAGGTCATCGCGGCATCGCCAAGAAGCGGCATCAACGCGATCACCGGCGAGGGGCTCGAGGAGGCGATGAGGGGCGCACAGGTCGTGATCGACCTCGCCAATTCGCCGTCGTTCGAAGACAAGGCTGTGCTCGAATTCTTCGAGACCTCCAGCCGCAACCTTCTCGCCGCCGAATCGGCAGCGGGCGTCAGGAATCACGTCGCGCTTTCGATCGTCGGAATCGAACGGTCGCCCGACAATGGCTATTTCCGCGCAAAGGTCGCGCAGGAGAAACTGATCGTGACCTCGGGCGTCCCGTACACCATCATCCGCTCGACGCAGTTCTTCGAATTCCTGGGCGGCATCGCCGATTCGAGCGTGGACGGAAACGTCGTCAAGCTTTCGTCCGGCCTCTTCCAGCCCATCGCGTCGGACGACGTGGCCGCCAGCGTCGCCGATGTGGCGCTCGAACCGCCGCGCAACGGCATCGTCGAGATCGCGGGCCCCGAGCGCGCGCCGTTCGACGAATTCATCGCCCGCTATCTGAAAGCTGTCGGCGATCCGCGTGAAGTCGTGAGAGATCCCAATGCACGATACTTCGGCGGCCTCGTCGAAGAGCATTCGCTCGTGCCGTTGGGCGAAGCGCGCCTCGGCCGCGTCGGCTTCGACGAATGGCTGCGCCGCTCAAAGGCAGCGAGCTGATCCGCAGCAACGGCGACGGCGGGATGACACGCACATGACATCCCGCCCGGCAGCGAACGATCAATGCGAACGATTCAATTCGAGGCCCGATGATAGGTCGCGACATAGCGCGCTTGCGCGATCACCTTTCCATGCATCTGATAGGCGACGAGCGCGGGACTCGACGACGTCTTCACGTCGATTTGGGGAACGGTGAGCGCCGATGCCGTGACGACATAACGATGCGTCTCGCCTTGAGGCGGGCAAGGTCCACCGTATTTCGACTCGCCGAAATCCGTCAGCGTTTCGATGGCGCCCGTCGGCAACGCGTTGGGATTGCCCGAAGCGCCCTTCTCGATCGACGACTCCGATGCCGGTATGTTGACGACTTCCCAATGTGTCCAGCCGAGTCCGCCCGTCGGTGCATCGGGATCATGGACCGTCACGACGATGCTCTTCGTTCCGGACGGAACGTTCGACCATGAAATGTGCGGCGAAACGTTGCCGCCATGACAGCCGAATCCGCCATACACCTGTTCGTTCCCCAAGCGCCCATGGTTCAGGTCGTCGACTTTGACCGTGAACGGCCCGGCAATCGCCATCGCCGGCATGATCGTCAGAAGCACTGAAGAGCAAAGAGTCGTTCGCAGAAGGACGTTCAATCGCATGGTGCGCTCCGTTGAAGAATAAGGGTGAGCTTGCGATCGAACGATAGCGATCAACTGAACATCGCGGAAGCGAGACTCGCGAATCATCGCGTTGTCTTGCGCGCAACGTCCCGATACGATACCGGCCATATTCAAACTCGCCTTCGCGCGAACTCATATCAGGCTTCGACAATGAATAACAATGCGCGGCCCCTGGTTGGCGTCGGGGTCGTCATCGTTCGTGACGGGCTCGTTCTTCTAGGGAAGCGGGCCGGCTCGCATGGCGCCGGCACCTGGGCGCCGCCGGGCGGAAATCTCGAGTTTGGCGAGAGCATCGAGTCTTGCGCGCGGCGTGAGGTTCTGGAGGAAACAGGTCTCACATTGAACGAGGTCTATCGGGCGCCCTACACCAACGACGTGATGCCCGATGTTCACAGGCACTATGTCACCTGCTTTGTCGAGGCTTCCGTCTCGATTGACGCGCAGCCGCGGCTCATGGAGCCGGACAAGTGTTCCGTATGGACGTGGGTTCGCTGGACGGAGCTGCCGGAACCGCTCTTTGAACCGATGAAGAGCCTCGTGCGGACGGGATTCGTACCGGCTGTCGCGAGCACGACCGAAAACCGTACGGATCGATCGGGCGATCGCGGCCCGCAATGACCGTCTTGATCCCCTCTGATCATGCAGTGCCAATGAAGCGCGCCCGCGCATCGCATCGGCATGTCCGTTGCTTTATCAAAGACAGGCGCGCCTGACTTTCATTGCACGCCGTTGGATCAGAGACATCGCGGCTAGGAGACGGCCATGAAAGACGATACGTATTCGTTGCGCGCACAGATCGAGAAATGGTTCGGCTCCGCGCAGCCGCTCTCGATTCGCGTCTCGCGCGCACTGGGCGACCTGCGCATGATGTCGGGCTGCAAATGTGTCAGCGTATCGCAGACGTCCGGTCCGTATGCGATCGTCTTCTTTCGGCATGGCGACAAATCGTGGCGCGTCTATCCGCCCACGGCAACGCGCCCGACATTGAATGCCGTTTCGCGCGTTGCGTGAGCGGCCACGACATCGTCAAAAGTCAGAAGAAGATGAGCCTTACGCCCCGCGCCGGCGCACATCGCTCACCGCCGCAAGCAGATCGTATCGGCGCAGCTTCTCGTACAGCGTGCTTTTCGCAATGCCCAGTTGCGCGGCCGCTTGCGTGAGATTGCCGCGATGCCGCGCCAACGCCTGGCGGATATATTCGGCCTCGGCCATCTTCAGCGATTCGCCCGTTGCCGCAACCGCTTCGTGCAACTCCCGTTGCGCAAGCTGCGCGTCAGACGGACGGGCGGCGCCCACCTCGGCGGGCAGCTTGTCCGCTGTGATCGCGGGACCATCGGCGAGCAGCAGCGCGCCTTCGATCGCATTGCGCAACTCGCGCACGTTGCCGGGCCACGCGTAGTTCAGCAGGCACGCGTACGCTTCGTCGTCGAACGACCTGGGCGGCAAGCCGTAGCACTCGCACAGGTGCCGCAACCAGTATGAGATCAGCGCGGGCAGATCTTCTCTGCGCTCGCGCAGGCTCGGTATCGACACCGTCGTCACCGCAATCCGGTAGAACAGGTCCATGCGGAACGTGCCCTTCGCGATCGCGTCCTTGAGATCGCGGTGCGTCGCGGCGACGAGCCGGAAGTTCACCTTGCGCGGCGTGTTCTCGCCGAGCCGGTAAATCTCGTTCTCTTCAAGCACGCGCAGCAAATGCGGCTGAATGTCGAGCGGCATCTCGCCGATCTCGTCGAGAAACAGCGTGCCGCCATCGGCGGCCTCGATCTTGCCCGCCGCGCCCGACTTGCGCGCGCCCGTGAAGGCGCCCTCCGCGTAACCGAACAGCTCGCTCGCCAGCAGGTCTCTCGACAGCCCGCCGCAGTTGAGCGCGACGAACGGCCCTTCTGCGCGTTCGCTTGCGTGATGGATGCCCTGCGCGAACAGCTCCTTGCCGACGCCCGTATCGCCGAACAGCAGCACGGGCACCTTCGACGGCGCGAGCTGGCGCGCCTTGTCGACGGCCGCGCGCAACGTACTGCTGTCGCCGACGATGCGCCCGAACGCACTCGACGCATCGCGCGGCCTGTCCCGCCCGCGCACGGACGTCGCGGACGTGATTGCGCCGCGCACGTGTGCCGTCCCCGGTATCACGACCATGAACCCCAGCACGACGGCCCCTTCGCGCAGCGTCTCGACGTGCGCGTAGCGCAACCACGCGGGCGCGTTTGCCGTCACGGGATGATGGGCGTTCGGATCGATTCCGCGCAGCACGAAGCCCGCATCGAGTTGCACGTCGAAACCGAGACGGCGCAACGCGGGCACGACCTGAGCGTTGGCCTTGACGAGCCGCCCTTCGTCGTCGACGACGAGAATCGCATCCGACGCATGCGAAGCGAAGCCCGACGTGCAGCGATCCAGCAGACGCAGACGCCGCTCCATCGCGTCCTTCGCGAGACGGCTTTCGATGCGCCCCGCGAGCGACACGGCGAGCGCGAGGCTGTAGCGGCTATACGTATCGGCGAGACCCGACACGTCGATTACGCCGAGCACATGGCCGTCGATGGGATCGCGTATCACCGTCGCCGAACAGGTCCAGCGTTTGATCCCCGCGCAAAAGTGCTCGGCGCCGTGAATCTGCACCGCCTGCTTCAGCGCCAGTGCAGTGCCGATAGCATTGGTGCCGCAGTTGAGTTCCGTCCAGTTGCAGCCGGGTATCAGCCCGACTTCGCGCGCGGGCTCGACGATGCGCATCTCGCCTTCCTGCTGAAGGATCGTTCCATCGGGATTGGCGAGCAGCATCACGGTGCCCGTCTGCGACAGCAGTTCCCGTGTTTGCTGCATCAGCGGCACGCTCGCGTTGAGAAGCCGCACATTCGTTTCGCGCCACTGCATCAACTGGTCTTCGCCGACGGGCGGCGGCGCGTGATTCGCGGCGGGATCGACGCGGCTCACGAGGCAGCGTTGCCACGAATGATCGACGACGCTGCGCACGTCGGTGGAATGCCATTCGTCTCCGCCGACCAGATGCTCCCACGCGGCCATGATGCTGGCATCGTGCTGCGGACTGGAAAACCAGTCCATCGGCGTTCCTGTCTGTTGCATGCGTGTCTCCTGACGGCCCGCGAGAATGCGAGCCGCGAGGCCGTGCAATCGGCCTTTTCATCGATTGTGAGGTTGCCCGGATATCGTCGAGCGAGCCTTCGCTCTGCATATCCTACTCCGATAGTGGCCGCCTCCGGGCGCGGCGGCCAAGTCTGAAAAGCAATGGCCGCGCCAGCCGGTCCACGCATGCAAGCGACGGGCATGCCGTTGCGGCGCACGCCCGCAGTGCGCATTTGCGGCGGCCGAAAACAAACCGGCCGTCCGAAAATCGAACGGCCGGAAATCGAACGCCCTGCTTCAGGCCCTGCTTCAAATACGGAAGCAGCCGCTTCGACGCGTCAAACAGCAGACTAATCGACCCGCTCGGGCACAGGCAGCTTGACCCATTCCGAGTAGAACGCGTCGATGTCGGGCTCGAAGTCGTGGATCACGGGATACCACGGCGTCGGGGCTTCGACATCGTGCATCGCGCCGCACGTGGGGCAGTAGTACTCGCGATACACCTGCCACTGCGTGTCGGGCGACATCAGGCGCGGATAAACCTCGTCCATCGCCTCTTCCGACTCGCGCACGAAGATGTTCGCGTGCAGCTTCCAGTTCTCGCGGTAGTCGCAGAACACGTGGCCGCAGTCGCACTGCGTGACCCACTTCTTCGTCGCGGACTGCTGCACGATGTACAGATGCGGTCCGAGCGGCAGTACGATGCGGTCTTTCCAGCCGAGCTTCTGTTGCAACGAATCGACGTACATCTGGAAGCGCTCGCTGTCCTTGGGCATCGACAGCATGCGCAGCGTCGTGTCCCAGTCGAGCTTGCCGTCGACCATATTCCTGATCTGTTCCTTGGTGTAAGTAGACATCTCCAGCCTCTCTGATGGTTACGGTTGGATCGCGTGGCTCATTCGTCGACGAGCACGACAGTGCTGACATCCGGCATCTTCGACAGGTCCATGCGGAATCTGGAGCCATAGGTCGGCACATCCAGTTCGTCTTCGGTCAGCGTCCACGAATCGGGCAGCTCCCAGAACGCGCGGAAGTGCTGTTCGAACTTCTTCGACAAACCGAAGCTCGTCGCGAACATGTGCCGCACCTGCGTCGACGCGTGCTTGAGCAGAATCCGCTCGCGTTCGCCCTTCATCCATTCCTGCGTGGGCTGCGAACGCGCGAGGCGCTGGTTGCGGATCTCGATGCGCAGCAGCGCCGTCTGCTTCGCATCGACCTTCCATACGCCGTGCGTGTCCTTCGTCGCGACCGCGCCGTACACCTTCTGCGCGTATTCCGGCAGCAGCAGCACGTTGTTCAGGTCGCGCTCGATCGCTTCGATCTCGCGGTCGAGCGGATCGCCGAAGCCGGGACCGCCGCGCAGATAGTTCAGGTACAGGTCGTAGTTGCTGTAGCAATCCTCCGTGGTCATGCATTGCTGGTCGCGCTTGATGACGGCGCCCGCATTCAGGTGGTTCTCGTAGTCGGGGAACTCGGGGTTCATATCGCCGCCGAGCGGCAGGCTCTCGTTCAATGCGATGCGTTCCTTGAGGCCCGTGCGGTGCGCCTCGAAGCGGTAGCCGGTGGCGGGCGGATAGCCGCCCATCAGCCCCCAGTCACTGTTCATGTAGCCGTTGCCCATGAAGAACATGGTCCAGTCCTGCGCCTTCCAGACCATCCGCAGCGTTTCGAAGCCGCAGCCGCCGCGATACTTGCCGTAGCCGCCCGAGTTCGCCTTCACGTTGCGGCCCAGGTACAGCAACGGCTCGGCCATTTCCCAGATCTCGATGTCGCCCATGTCGCCTTCGGGATTCCAGATCGCGGCGGCATGATTGAGGCCGTCCTTGATCGCGCATGCGCCCGTGCCGCACGACGACGCCTCGAAGCTGTTGACGGCATGGATGTCGCCATCCTGATTGATGCCGCCGCCCTGCAGCCAGTTCGACGTATTCGCGTTGCCCGCATTCACTTCCTCGAGATAGCCGCGGCTGAAGTACGCCTGCGACAGGCCGCGCCACATCGCGCTCCAGCCCGACACCAGGAAGTGCCATGCGTATGCGTGTCCCGTGCGGCGATCGTCGGGGTTCATCCATGCGCCCTTGGGCAGATGGAATTCCGTGCCGTAATACGCGCCGTCGTTGATGCGCTGCGTGGGCACCAGCGTCTGCGTCATCATCACCCAGATGCCGCTCGTGAACGCGACCTGATGCGCGTTGTACGAGTGCCAGCCCCAACGGCTCGCGCCGTCGAAGTCGAGCCGCCACGAGCCGTCCTTGCGGATTTCCATTTCCACGGGCGAGTGCATGATCGAGTCGAGCTTCGCGAAGGCCGACGACGTCTGCACATCGGGATGGTTGTACGGCACATCGACGAACGCGACCTTGCGATACTTGCCGGGCAGCGTCATCGCCTTGATGCGGGTCTGCAGGCCGCGTCGTCCTTCCTCGATCACCTCGTAGGCGAACTTCTCGTACGCGTCGAGCCCCTCGTCTTCGATCACCTCTTCGATCAGGCCTCGAATCATATGGCAGCCGGCAATGCGCGTGCGCTCGTCGAGAATCCAGTACTTCGGCGTGCGCACCGAGCGCTGGCTTTCGTGCAGCCAGTCGCGCAGCGGCGTGTCGTTCACGGCCGTCTTGCGGCAAGTGATCATGTAGCCGTCGCCGAAACGCTGCACCTGTCCCGTCGACATCGAGCCCGGCGTCACGGCGCCCGTATCGATCACGTGCGTCACGCCGCCCACCCAGCCGACCAGCTTGCCGTGCGCGAAGATCGGCACGATCGTCGCGATATCGCACGGGTGCACGTTGCCGATCGAGCAGTCGTTGTTCGTGAACATATCGCCGGGGTTGATGCCGGGATTGGCTTCCCAGTTGTTCTCGATCATGTACTTGATCGCCGCGCCCATCGTGCCGACGTGGATGATGATCCCCGTCGACGTCAGCACGCAGTCGCCCGCTGCGTTGTAGAGCGTGAAGCACAGTTCGCCTTCCTGCTCGACGATCGGGCTCGCGGCGATCTTCTTCGCGGTTTCGCGCGCGTGAACGAGGCCGCCGCGCAACTTCGAAAACATCTTCTCGTAGCGGATGGGGTCGCTCTCGCGCAATTCGAGCCGTTCGAGACCGTTGTAGTGGCCCGTCTGTTCGGTGCGCGAGAGGATCGCATCGCGGAACTGCTTGAGCGTCTGGCCGTTCTTCAGCAGATCGGCAAAGCCGATTTCCTTGCTGGACATCATGTTCATCGCATGTCTCCTTGTGTCGTCGTTACTTGACTTCCCTGAGATGGAAGAGGCGGTGCTTGTCGAGCGTGGTCGCGAATCCCTTCGGCACCACGAACGTCGTCGCATCGGACTCGATGATCGCGGGCCCCGCGATCTCGTTGCCGGGCTTGAGCGACTCCATCTTCCACAGCGCGGCGTCGTGCCATTGCTTGTGCCGGTAGAGCCGCCGCGTGCCGATGCGCGCTTCCTCAGGCGGCGTGCGGCCGCCTTCCAGGTCCTCGGGCAGCACGGGCTTTTGCGTGACCACCATGCCGCGCATGATCGCGCCCGTGACCGAGAAGCCCAGCTCCGGAGAACGCGCCGCGCTCGCATACACACGGCCATAGGTGTCTTCGAACGCGTCGACGATGCGGTCCCAGTCCTGCGCGGTCGATGCGCCCGCAATCGGCGATTCGATTTCGAGGTCGTTGAGCTGACCCATGTACTGCATGCGGAAACCTGGGCGCAAGATCACGTCCTTTTCGTCGAAGCCGTTGATGCGGAATTCCTCGATCACCTTAGCGGCCAGTTCGCCCCACGCCTTCTGGATCGTCTGCGCGGCTTCGGCCTTGTCGGCGTCGGACGCGAGCTGAGGCAGCGCGAGATCGACGCTCTTGTCGTAGCGGTATTCGAAGTCCGCGCACGCGCAGCCGAACGCCGAGAAGCCGGCGGCCCACGCAGGCACCACGACGTCCTTGAAGCCGAGACCTTCCGTGTAGCCATACGTATGCACGGGACCTGCGCCGCCGTACGAGAAGCACACGAACTCGGTCGGGTTGTAGCCCTTCGCGCTGACATTCGAGCGCAGGTACTCGCGCAACTGAAGGTCGAGCAGTTCGATGACGCCCGCCGCGGCATCTTCGACGGAAAGCCCCAGCGGATCGGCGATCTGCGCCTTGATGTGCTCGCGCGCGCGGTTCACGTCGAGCTTGATCTGCCCGCCGAGGAAGTTGTCCGGGTTCAGATAGCCGAGCACCACGTGACAGTCCGATACCGATACCGTCGTGAGTCCGCTGTCGGGCCAGCAGGTGCCGACGCGATAGCCGGCGCTGTCCGGCCCGAGCTTGATCGCGCCGCTATACGGGTCCAGCCGCACGAAGCTGCCAGCGCCCGCACCGACCGAATCCATCGTGACGAGCGGCAGCGACAGGACGAGGCGCGCCATGTCCGGGTCGGACGCGATCGCGAAGTTGCCTTTCGTGATCAGCGCCATGTCGAACGACGTGCCGCCGATATCCGAGCACGCGATGTTGTCGTAGCCGAGCGCCTCGCCGAGCAGCTTCGAGCCGATCACACCGCCGATGGGCCCCGACACGATGGTCCGCGCAAGCTCTTTCGCTTTCCAGCTAATCGTGCCGCCGTGCGTGGCCATCACGCGCAGGTCGAACTTCGCGCCGTGCTTGCGGAAGCGGTCGCTGACCTTCTTGAGCGTCTGTCGCGACGGCTCGGCCGCGTACGCTTCGAGCACCGTCGTGTTCATCCGGTGGCTTTCCTTGCGCTGCGGATAGTAGTCGACGGATGCGAACACGGGGATGTCCGCGCGCAACGCCTTCAGCTCGTCGCGCACGATGTCGCGCGCCTGCTGCTCGCTCGTGCCGTTCTTGTGCGATTGCAACAGGCAGATCACGATGGCCTTCGCGCCGGATTCGACGAGCTCGCGCGTCGCCTGCCGCACCTCGCCCTCGCGCAGCGGAATGACGATTTCGCCCTGCACGTCGGTGCGCTCGGTGATGCCGCGCGTGCGCGACAGCGGCACGAGCGGTTCGTCATAGCGGTGCGTGTTCAGGTGAATCCGCTCCTCGAGCGCGTAGCCGAGGTAGCTCTGGATCGCGCGGCCCATCGAGTGAACGTGCTCGAAGCCCTTGTTCACCAGCAGCCCGACCTCGAGGCCCTTGCGCTGCACGACGCGGTTGAGCATCGCCGTGCCCGAGTACACGCACGTGACTAGCTCGGGATAGACCTGATCGACGTCGCGCTTCCAGTGAGCGAGCGCATCCTGCGACGAATTGAAGATTGCGAGCGACTCGTCCTCGGGATTGCTTTGTGCCTTGCCGACCACGAACCGTCCGTCGTCGCGCACGAAGAAGGTATCGGTCATCGTGCCGCCCGCATCGATGCCCAACACCTGGACTTGCGAATGCCCTTCCATGTCTTTGTCTCCTGTAGTCGAAGTAGTGCGGACCGGATGCGGCCGCGAGGCCGGGTGCGCCGCATCGTGGACGACGGTCCGCGCCCAACATCGCAATGGCTATGCCATTCGCGCGGCGAACACGCGCGCAAGTCCGCGCAGCAAGGCTGGCGGCGAAACAGGGAGATCGTCGATATGCGTCGAATGGCGGCTCGCAACGCGGCGAACGACCAGCTTTCGATCAGCGTCGGCGTTCGAATGCCGGACGGTGGGATTGGCTTTCTGAATTGCGGCGACCTCGATGGCTTCGAACGAGTCCGCCGACAAAAGCAAATAGATGGGCATGCAAGCAATTCAACCGGCGATCGATGAAGCACAGATCATCGAGGCGCAATCGCCATGAACGTGCCACGTTCGCGCCATCTCCACGCCATGTCGGCGACACGCGTGATGTACATCGGTGAAGATTCGCTTTCAACCCTGCAAGAAAGACGCCGCCCCCATTTACATTGCTCTGCGTTAAGTGCAACGTGAAGCCGTGACGCGCGATGCAAACCGCTTTTGCAGCCACTTCTTTTGATCGCGGAATAGCGCGTCTCAGGTCATCGTTTGTGAGAGGAACGGGCCGCCGTCGCGCGTCGCTTCGTGTTCCGTGCGCTCGCGGCATCGAAATTGCTCATTGAAAAGGCTTTGCCTGCATCGAAAGCCATCGAGGCTTCGCTGCGGCGCACGCCTGCATCGACCTTCGCGTCGGCTTTTGCGCCGACTTTATTTGGAGCAAGCAGAACATCATGTCCAGACACAATGACTGTCCGGGTTCGTGCTCGCATCACGACGCGCACGCGCCCCATAGTGACGACCACGACGCTTCGCCTTCCAGCTCGTCACGCCGCCGCTTCCTGCAATCGGCGGCGGCCGCCGCCGCAGTCGGCTCGGCGCCTTACACTCAAGCGCAGACGCAAACGCCACCCGCCGCCGAGCCCGTTGCGCGTGCAACGGTGCCGCCGCGCGCGGTGACGCTCAACATCAACGGACGCGACTACACGATGCAACTCGAGCCGCGCGTGACGCTGCTCGACGCGCTGCGCGAATACGCGGGGCTCATGGGCACGAAGAAAGGCTGCGACCGCGGACAATGCGGCGCATGCACGGTGCTCGCGGACGGGCGCCGCATCAATTCCTGCCTCACGCTCGCCGTGATGCACGAAGGCGAAGCGATCACGACGGTCGAAGGGCTCGCGAGCAACGGCAAGTTGAGCCTCGTGCAACGCGCGTTCATCGAACAGGACGCGTTCCAGTGCGGCTACTGCACGCCGGGGCAGATCTGCTCGGCGACCGCGATGCTGTCGGAGTTCGACGCCGGCGGCGCGAGCACGGTCACCGCCGACGTACGTCGCCGCCCGCCTCAACTGACGGACGAAGAGATCCGCGAGCGCATGAGCGGCAACATCTGCCGCTGCGGCGCGTATGTGAACATCGTCGCGGCCGTGCAGTCCGCGCATCGCGGCACGGTCGGCAGCGGCACGGGCGATACGTACACCACGTTCGTCATCAAGACGGGCGAAGTCGCGTAAAGGAGGCCACGATGGATGCGATCTCCTACGAACGCGCCGCCGATATCGCGGGCGCCGTGCGCGCCGCGCAGCAGCCGGGCACGATGTTCATCGGCGGCGGCACCAATCTGCTCGACCTGATGAAGGGCGGCGTGACGCGTCCCGTGAAGCTCGTCGACATCACGCGCATACAAGGCCTCGATACGGTATCGACACTGCCTGACGGCGGCCTGCGCATCGGCTCGCTCGTGCGCAACAGCGACGCCGCGAATCATGCGCTGGTGCGCGAGCGTTATCCATTGCTATCGCAAGCGCTGCTCGCGGGCGCATCGGCGCAATTGCGCAATATGGCGACCGTCGGCGGCAACCTGATGCAGCGCACGCGCTGCCCATACTTCTACGACACCGCCTTCACCGCCTGCAACAAGCGCGATCCGGGCAGCGGCTGCGCGGCGATCAACGGCCACAACCGCATGCACGCGATTCTCGGCGCAAGCGCGCAATGTATCGCCGTGAACCCGTCGGATATGAGCGTCGCGCTCGCGGCGCTCGATGCGAATGTGCGCGTGAGCGGCCCGCAAGGCGAGCGCGTGATTCCGTTCAGCGAATTTCACCGGCTGCCCGGCGAGCGTCCCGACGTCGACACAACGCTGCGTCCCGGCGAGCTGATCACGGCCGTCGACCTGCCGCCTTCCGTCTATAGCGTGCACGCGCATTACCTGAAGGTGCGCGACCGCGCGAGCTACGCGTTCGCGCTCGTGTCCGTCGCCGCTGCGCTGCAGATGGACGGCCACACGGTGCGCAGCGCGCGCATCGCATTGGGCGGCGTCGCGCACAAGCCGTGGCGCGCGAGCGCCGCCGAGCAGATGATCACAGGCCACCCGCTCTCGGATGCGACGCTCCGGCACGCGGCAGCCGCCGCGATGAGCGAAGCGAGGCCGCAGCGCGACAACGCGTTCAAGGTACGGCTCGCGCAGAACGCGATCGTGCGCGCGGTGAATCAGGCAGCAGGACGCGTGGGAGGTTTCGCATGAGTACGATGGTTGGTCATCCACTGGACCGCACCGATGGTCTGCTGAAAGTCACAGGCGAAGCGCGCTACGCGGCCGAGTTTCCCGAAGCGCGTCTTGCGCATGGCGTGCTCGTCACGAGCACGATCCCGCGCGGCACCATTCAATCGATCGATACGGGGCGCGCGTCATCGCTGCCCGGCGTGCTGCTCGTGATGACGTATCAGAATGCGCCGCGTCTGCCGAACGGCGGACGCCCCGCGCTCGCGCCGCCTGCGGGACGCCATCTGTCACTGCTGCAGGACAACCAGGTTCACTACAGCAACGAGCCGGTCGCGGTCGTCGTCGCGGATACGCTCGAACATGCGACGGATGCCGCGCGCCAGTTGCATGTCACGTATGCCGCGCAGCCGGCGACGCTCGATTTCTCGCAGGCGAAGCCGAACGGCCATGCGCCGGACAAGCCGCAGGGCCGTCAGACGGACACCTCGCGCGGCAACTACGACGCGGGGCTCGCGGCGGGCGTGGTGCGCGTCGACGCTGTTTACACGACGCCGATGGAGCATCACAACCCGATGGAGCCGCACGCGACGATGGCCGTGTGGGACGGCCCGCAACTGACGCTCTACGATTCGACGCAAGGCGTCACGGGCACGAAGACGGCCGTTGCGAAGACGCTCGGCATGTCGCCCGACGACGTGCGCGTGATCTCGCCGTTCGTCGGCGGCGGATTCGGCTGCAAGGGCTCCACGTGGTCGCACGTGGTGCTGTGCGCGATGGCCGCGAAGCAGACGGGGCGCCCCGTGCGGCTCGCGCTGGAGCGGCCGCAGATGTTCGGCCCTGTCGGCGGAAGGCCGTACACCGAGCAGCGCATGGTGATCGCCGCGAAGCACGACGGCACGCTGACCGCGATGCGGCACGACAGCTTTTCGAACACGTCGATGATCGAAGACTGGACGGAGACCTGCTGCATGGTCTCGCGGATGATGTACGCGGTGCCGAACCAGGTGACGACGCACCGGCTCGTGCCGTTGAACGTCGGCACGCCGACCTTCATGCGCGCGCCGGGCGAGACGACGGGTTCGTGGGCGCTCGAAACGGCAATGGACGAACTGTCGTACGAGCTGAAGATGGACCCCATCGCACTGCGTCTGAAGAACTATGCGGAGGTCGATCCGCAGGAAAACAAGCCGTGGTCGAGCAAGGTCTTGCGCGAGTGCTACAGCATCGGCGCGCAGCGTTTCGGCTGGTCGCGGCGCAAGCCGCAGCCGCGCTCGATGCGCGACGGCAACACGCTGATCGGCCTCGGCATGGGGACGGCGACTTATCCCGCGAACCGCAGCGAAGCATCGGCGCTCGCGCGCATTCTGCCCGACGGCACGGCGACGGTCGTCTCCGGCACGCAGGACATCGGCACGGGCACGTACACGGTGATGACGCAGGTGGCGTCCGACGCGCTCGGCATCGCACCGGAGAATATCCACTTCGGCCTCGGCGATTCGTCGCTGCCGAAGGCGCCTGTGTCGGGCGGCTCGCAGTCGGTCGCGAGCGTGTCGCCGGCTGTGCGCGACGCGTGCGAGCAGGCGCGCGCGAAGCTCGTTTCGATGGCGCTCGCGGATCGCGGCTCGCCGCTTTACGGCCTGCCCGCGAGCGACGTGACGGTGCAAGGCGGCTGGGCGATGAGCAAGTCCGACCAGACGAAGCGCGACCCCATCGCAGCCATACTCGCGCGCGCGGGCGGCCAGCCGATCGAAGCGACCTCCGACACGAAGCCCGGCGACGAGAAGCAGCGCTACTCGTTTCATTCGTGGGGTGCGATTTTCGCGGAAGTGCACGTCGACGCGGACCTCGGCACGATTCGCGTGGCAAAGATCACGGCCGTCTACAACGTCGGGCGGATGCTGAACGTAAAGACGGCGCGCAGCCAGCTGATGGGCGGGCTGGTGTGGGGCATCGGCGCGGCGCTCGAAGAGCAGACGATGCTCGATGCGCAGTACGGCCGCTTCATCAATGCGAATCTCGCCGAATACCATGTGCCCGTGAATGCGGATGTCGGCGCGCTCGATGTGGTCGTGCTCGACGAGCCCGATCCGCATATCAACTCGCTCGGCTCGCGCGGGATCGGCGAGATTGGGATTACTGGCGTCGTGGCTGCTATCGGCAATGCCGTGTATCACGCGACGGGCGTGCGGGTGCGGGATTTGCCGATTACGTTGGATAAGGTAATGCGCGTGTAGCGGCACGCGTTGTTTTTGGTTTTTTTTGGCGTGCCGCCGGCATCCGCCTGTTTTGGTTTTTATGGCTTGTTGCTGGCATCCGCGTATGCGCCTCGCGGCGCGGGCATTGCCCCTGTGCGGGGCGGCACTCGCTTTTGTTTTGGTGTTTTTGCCGTTGCGCTGGCATCCGCGTATGCGCCTCGCGGCGCAGGCGTTGCCCCTGTGCGGGGCGGCATTCGCTTTTGTTTTGGTGTTTTTGCCGTTGCGCTGGCATCCGCGTTAGCGCCTCGCGGCGCGGGCGTTGCCGCAGTGCGGGGCGGCACTTGCTTTTGTTTTGGTGTTTTTGCCGTTGCGCTGGCATCCGCGTTAGCGCCTCGCGGCGCGGGCGTTGCCGCTGTGCGGGGCGGCACTTGCTTTTGTTTTGGTGTTTTTGCCGTTGCGCTGGCATCCGCGATGCGCCTCGCGGCGCGGGCGTTGCCCCTGTGCGGGGCGGCACCTACTCTTCTTTGCCGCGGCAAAGAAGAGTAGGCAGAAGAAAG
>NZ_JBFRCH010000015.1:0-169664 GCF_040965635.1 Paraburkholderia phymatum | reverse complement strand
CCCGCGCAAAGCGCCTGCGGCGCGACCAAATGAACCGGAATGACCATTTTCATTGGTGATTCGGAAAGTTTACGCATGCGCCATCGCAATCAGTCGCGTTTACTCGGCTTGATCAGCATTGCCTTAGTGCTTCAGCACCTACTCTGGTCCCATGCAAAGCGGTCGACCAGAGTTAGTGCTTCAGCACCTACTCTGGTCCCATGCAACATCGTTGCAGTTGTCCTTTTCGCCGCACGTCGCGGCTAACTACTTCGAATCGAAAGTATGAACCATGCCGCCTTCACGAGCATCGCCGCTCCGCCCGCGCGGCCGGCCGTCGCGCGCGGAACCGTTACAATAGCCGGATTTCCCGTGCCGTCCCGCCGCACATTTCACGCGCGCATGCCACACGATGCGCGCCCATTTTCCGCGTCGACATGAATCTCGTCATCCAAAGCCTCGCGCCTCTTGCCGCTGAACACCACAAGCCGCTCACCGCGTTGTCGCGCGGTTCGAACCTCACCGTTGTCGATCCGCACGCGGTGCGCATCGATAACGCCGACGTCGCGCAGCGCGCCGACCTCGACGTGTACTGCACGACGCATTCGCTCGACTACGCGTTCGTCGAAGCGGGCCGCCGCCTGACCGACTTCGGCCTCGTCGCGATGGACATGGACTCGACGTTGATCACGATCGAATGCGTCGACGAGATCGCGGATTTCTGCGGACTGAAGCCGGAAGTGGCAGCCATCACAGAAGCGGCAATGCGCGGCGAGATCAAGGATTTCAACGAGAGCCTCACGCGCCGCGTCGCGCTGCTCAAGGGCCTCGACGCGAGCGCGCTCGAAAAGGTCTACGAAGAGCGTCTGCGTCTGTCGCCGGGCGCGGAAAAGATGCTGGCGGGCGCGAAGGCGGCGGGTCTGAAGACGCTGCTGGTGTCGGGCGGCTTCACGTTCTTCACCGAAAAGCTGCAGGCGCGCCTCAACCTCGATTTCACGCGCGCGAATACGCTGGAGATCGTCGACGGCAAGCTGACGGGCCGCGTGCTCGGCGAAATCGTCAACGCGGATGTGAAGGCGCGCACGCTGCGCGAAGCGTGTGACAAGCTTGGTATCGAACCGTCGCGTGCGATCGCGATGGGCGACGGCTCGAACGATCTGAAGATGATGTCGGTTGCGGGCCTGTCGGTTGCGTTCCGCGCGAAGCCCGTCGTGCGCGAGGCCGCGAGCGTCGCGTTCAATCACGTCGGGCTCGATGGGCTGTTGCGGCTGTTCTGAGCCGGCGCCCTCGCATCGCCGGATGATGTGAAAACGCGAAAGGCCCGCTCGGTTCCGAGCGGGCCTTTTTGCTTGCGTTGCCGCTTGACTTAAAAGCAGGCGGCGAATGCTGCCGTCAAGCGGCCAGCGCCGCGAGGCAACGCTCGATATCCGCGCGCAGATCCGCCTCGTCTTCGAGGCCGACGTAGAAGCGCACCAGCGTCCCGCGATGCGGCCACTTGGACTCGCTGCGCATCGACGCGACGTTGTACGGCATCGCGAGACTCTGCGCGCCGCCCCAACTCCAGCCCAGCGAGAACAGGTCAAGCGATTCGCAGAACGTGTCGATTTGCGCGGGCGTATAGCGCTCGTCGAACACGACCGAGAACAGCCCGCCCGCACCCGTGAAATCGCGCTTGTAGACCTCGTGGCCCGGGCAGTCGGGCAGCGCCGGATGTAGCACGGCCGCGATTTCGCGCCGCGTCTTCAGCCACTTCGCGAGTTCGAGCGCGCTCTTGTCATGCTGCTCGAAGCGCACTTTCATCGACGGCAGGCTGCGCAGGATCAGCGAGCAATCGTCCGACGACACGCCGATGCCCATGCGCATCCGCGCGAGCTTCAGCTTCAGATGCAGGTCACGGTCGACGGTGATCGTCGCGCCCATCAGCACGTCGCTGCCGCCCGACTGATACTTCGTGAGCGCCTGCATCGAAATATCGACGCCGTGATCGAACGGACGGAACGCGAGGCCCGCGGACCACGTGTTGTCGATCGCCGTGATGACGCCGCGCGCGCGGGCGACGGCCGTGATGGCGGGAATGTCGGACACCTCCATCGTCACCGAACCCGGCGCTTCGAGCCAGATCAGCTTCGTGTTCGGCTGGATCAGGTCGGCGATGCCCGCGCCGATCAACGGATCGTAGTAGCGCGCGCTGATACCGAAGTCCTTCGCGAGCCATTCGGCGTGATCGCGGTTCGGCGAATAGACGTTGTCGGGAATCAGCACGTCGTCGCCCGATTTCACGAGGCCGAAGTACACGTTGGAAATCGACGACAGGCCGGACGGCTGCAACAGTGCGTGATTGCCGCCTTCGAGCGCGGCAAGGCGCTGCGCGAGCGTGATCGACGTCGGCGTTGCGTGCAGGCCGTAGCGCCACTGCGCGTCGTTGCGCCAGTCGAGCGTGCGCATCGCCGCAAGATCCGGAAAAACGACCGTCGATGCGCGCGCAACGGGTACCGAGAACGATTCGAAACCGGGCGTCAGCTGATCGGCGGGCTGGACGATGCGTGTTTGCAAGCCGTGCTTCGGAGTCTTTTGAGTCATGGTCAGTGGATGTTGGATTCGAGGTACGAGAGAGAGTACGTCAGTGATGCGCGCGGCGCGCCTATTCGCCCGTCGTCAGGTTGCTGACGCCGTTGACGGGCTGGCCACCCTTGTGCGCCTGAGCGGGTGATTGCGTGGGCTGTTGCGCCGGTTTCTGTGCTTGTGCGGGTGACTGAGCTGGTGCTTGTACGGATGACTGAGCGGATGACTGAGCGGATGACTGAGCGGATGACTGAGCAGGCAACTGGGCCGCCGCGCTCTTGCCGGCCGCGCCAGCCGCGGCCTGTCCTGCCGCGAGCGGTCGCAACGAGAACGCTTGCGGATCGGAATCGTCGACGTTCATCCGCTCGCCTTCGAGCGAGCCGTCGGCGGCAAACTTGCCGACCCAGTTGCCTGTGATGTGCGTGCCGTCGTTCGACTCTTCGACTTCGAGCGTATCGCCGTCGCGATCGCCCGCAATCAGAATCACCTCGCCCGAATCGGAAAACTGATACTCGCCGTGCACGCCGGATGGATCGTCTGTCTTCGCGCCCAGGCGCAGCACGATCTGCCGCTTGCCGAGCGTGCCCGCATATTGCGGAAACTTCGCGAACTCGGGGCTCGGCTTCAACGGCAACTGGATCGGCGGCGGCGCCGCGAGTTCCTTCACGGCATCGCTTTGCGCGCGCGTCACGGCGGGCAGCGCCACCGTGACGGCCAATGCCGCGGCCGCGATCATCACGGGCCACGATGCCCCCTGTTTCGACCTCATCTTCTGCATCCGTTGTTTCCTTTCAACCGGCCGGTGATGGCCCGCCTTCGACGTCCCGCTCGCGGCGCCTGGCGCGGCGGGAACCGGCTTCGACCGGTTATACCGCAAGTTCGTTCAGCGAGGGGACAGCGAGATTCCCGCCGTCCCCTTTTCACTCGTCATTTCCTCGTCATTTCCTCGTCAGATACGCTCGAAGATCGCGGCAATGCCCTGGCCGCCGCCGATGCACATCGTCACGAGCGCGTAGCGTCCGCCGATGCGCTGCAGTTCGTACAGCGCCTTCACCGTGATCAGCGCGCCCGTCGCGCCGATCGGATGACCGAGCGAAATGCCCGAGCCGTTCGGGTTCACCTTGGCGGGGTCGAGGCCCAGTTCCTTCGTCACGGCGCACGCCTGCGCGGCGAATGCCTCATTCGCCTCGATCACGTCGAGATCGCCGACCTTCAGACCCGCGCGGTCCAGCACCTTCTGCGTCGCGGGCACGGGGCCGATGCCCATGTAGTTCGGATCGACGCCCGCATGCGCGTACGCGACGAGCCGCGCGAGCGGTTTCGCGCCGCGCTTTTCGGCGACGCTGCGCTCCATCAGCACGACGGCCGCCGCCGCGTCGTTGAGACCCGAGGCGTTGCCCGCCGTGACCGTGCCGTTCTCTTTCGCGAACACCGGCTTGAGCTTCGCGAAATCATCGGCGGTTGCGTTCATGCGCACGTGCTCATCCGTGTCGAAGACGGTGTCGCCTTTCTTCGACGCAATCGTGATGGGCAGAATCTGTTCCTTGAAATAACCGCCTTCGATTGCCTTCGCGGCTCGTCGATGCGACTCGAGCGCAAGCGCGTCCTGCGCGTCGCGCGTGATGTCGTACTTCTTCGCGACGTTTTCGGCCGTCACGCCCATGTGGATCGTCTGAAACGGATCGTGCAGCGCGCCGAGCATCATGTCGACCATGCTCGCGTTGCCCATGCGCTGACCGAAGCGCGCCGTCGGCATCATGTACGGCGCGCGGCTCATGCTTTCCGCGCCGCCGCCGATCGCGACGTCCGCATCGCCGAGCAGCACGCTCTGCGCCGCGGAGACGATCGCCTGCAGCCCCGAGCCGCACAGCCGGTTCACGGTCAGCGCGGGCGCATGCTGCGCGACGCCGCCGTTCAGCGCCGCGACGCGCGCGAGATACATGTCCTTCGGCTCCGTGTGGATCACGCTGCCGAACACGACGTGACCGACTTCGTCGCCGGCCACGTTCGCGCGCGACAGCGCCTCGCGCACGACACGCGCGCCCAGCTCGGTAGGCGCGAAGTCCTTCAGGCTGCCGCCGAAATCGCCGATTGCGGTCCGTACGCCGCTTACCACCACCACTTCACGTTGCATCGCTTGCTCCTCTCTTGTGTCTCAGATGAATGCCGCGCGCTTCGTGAGGACAGCACGCGACAGTGTCCCGCTGAACCTGCCCGAGTTGCCGGTCTGGCGCATTGCGCGCTAATGCTATTGTGCAGCGGCCGCCGTGCGATGCGCTCAAGCGCCGAGGAGTTTTTCGACGCTCGCGCGATCGGGAATCGGCGCGACGGCGCCGAAGCCTTGCGTCGACAGCGCCGCCGCGACGTTCGCATAACGCGCGGCCTTGAACGGGTCGTCGCCCGCGACGATGCGCGCGACGAACGCGCCGCCGAAACAGTCGCCCGCGCCCGTCGCATCGACGGCGTTCACGGCGCGGCCAGGCACGACGCGGCGCTCATCGGGCGTCGCGATATACGAGCCCTCCTTGCCGAGCTTCAGCGCGACGACACGCGGTCCTTGCGCCAGCAGGAAATCGACGATGTCGTCGCGCTTCGTGAGCCCTGTCAGCTCGGTGACGTCATCCCAGCTCGGCAGGCAGATGTCCGTCTGGCGAATCGCTTCGAGCATCACCGCGCGCGCCCGCGCGAGCGGCCAGAGCTTCAGGCGCAGATTCGTGTCGAAGCTGACGAGCACCTGGTTCGCGCGCGCGTGTTCGATGGCGGCGAGCGCGGCATCGCACGCGCTCACGCTGATCGCGAGGCTGATGCCCGACAGATGGATGACCTTCGCGGCCGCAATCGCGTCGAGCGGCAGGTCGCGCGGCGCGTAGCGGCTCGCGGCAGAACCGGCGCGAAGATAGTCGAACTGATGGCCGGACGAGCCGTGCGACACGAAATACACGCCCGTCGACGCCTGATCGTCGATGCGCACATACGACGTATCCACGTGCTCGCGTTGCCACAGATCGAGCAGCAGACGCCCGAACTGATCGCCGCCGACAGCCGACACGAAGCCCGTCGACGCGCCCTGCCGCGCAGCCGCGATGCAGAAGTTCGACGTGTCGCCGCCGAAGCCTTGCAGATACGTCGGCTGGTCTTTCCCGGACTGGTTGAACTCGACCATCGCCTCGCCGAGCGCGAGGACGGACGGCGTGCCGGCGGGCACGTTCGACGCCATCGCTTACACCTCGCCCCACAGGTCGTGGCCGTCGGCGCCCGTGATCTTCACCGACACGAAATCACCGACCTTGTAGCGCTTCGACGCCTTCTTCGCGGGCGCGATATACACGACGCCGTCGATCTCCGGCGCGTCTGCCGCCGTGCGGCCGATGCCGCCGTCGGCGTTGATTTCGTCGACGAGCACCTTCAGCGTCTTGCCGACCTTGCGCGCGATGCGTTTCGCGGACACTTCTTCCGCGACTTCCATGAAGCGCGCGCGGCGCTCCTCGCGGACTTCGTCGGGCAGCGCGCCGTCAAGCTCGTTGGCCGTGGCGCCTTCGACAGGCGAGTATGCAAAGCAGCCGACACGATCGAGTTCCGCCTCGCGGATGAAGTCCAGCAGCGTTTCGAACTGCTCTTCCGTTTCGCCCGGGAAGCCCGCGATAAACGTGCTGCGGATCGTCAGGTCCGGGCAGATCTCGCGCCATGCGCGCACGCGCTCGAGCACCTTTTCGGCGTTCGCGGGTCGCTTCATGCGCTTCAGCACTTCCGGGTGCGCGTGCTGGAACGGCACGTCGAGATACGGCAGCACGTGGCCCTTCAGCGGACCGTCGGCCATCATCGGAATGACTTCGTCGACGCTCGGATACGGATACACATAGTGCAGACGCACCCACGCGCCGTATTGCGCGGCCAGTTCGCCGAGCGCGCCGACGAGATCCGTCATGCGCGTCTTGATCGGCTTGCCGTTCCAGAAGCCCGTGCGGTATTTGACGTCGACGCCATATGCGCTCGTGTCCTGCGAAATCACGAGCAGCTCTTTCACGCCCGACTTGAACAGGTTCTCCGCTTCGAGCATGACTTCGGCGACGGGTCGCGAGACGAGATCGCCGCGCATCGACGGAATGATGCAGAACGTGCAGCGGTGATTGCAGCCTTCGGAAATCTTCAGATACGCGTAATGACGCGGCGTGAGCTTGATGCCCGCGGCGGGCACGAGATCGACGAACGGATCATGCGGCTTCGGCAGATGGCTGTGGACGGCCTGCATCACTTCGCCGACGGCATGCGGGCCCGTCACGGCGAGCACCTTCGGATGCACTTCTTCGATCAGGTTCGAACCGCTCGCGCTCCGCTTCGCGCCCAGACAGCCGGTGACGATCACCTTGCCGTTCTCGTTCAGCGCTTCGCCGATCGCGTCGAGGCTTTCCTGAACGGCTTCGTCGATGAAGCCGCACGTATTCACGACGACGAGGTCCGCACCGTCATAGGTGCCGGAGATCTCGTAACCCTCCGCGCGCAGTTGCGTGATGATCTGTTCGGAGTCGACGAGGGCTTTCGGGCACCCCAAAGATACTATACCTATACTATACTGCTTGGACATTTCGGATTGCGGGACATGGCGATAAAGTCGAGAGTTTACAGCTATTTGCGCTTCAGCGACCCAAAACAAGCGGCCGGCAGCAGCGCGGACCGCCAAGTAGAGTACGCCACGCGATGGGCGGCAGAACATCAAATGCAGCTCGACGATTCCCTCTCGCTCCGCGACGAGGGACTTTCGGCCTATCACCAGAAACACGTCAAGCAAGGTGCACTAGGGGTATTTCTCCGCGCTATCGAGGACGGTCGAATCCCGTCAGGGTCTGTCCTGATAGTCGAGGGGCTGGACCGACTCAGTCGCGCCGAGCCCATTCAGGCACAGGGGCAACTGGCGCAGATTGTGAACGCCGGCATTACCGTCGTAACTGCCAGCGACGGGCGCGAATACAATCGCGCCAGCCTCAAAGCGCAGCCGATGGATCTCGTTTACTCGCTGCTCGTGATGATCCGCGCACACGAGGAATCGGATACCAAGAGCAAACGCGTCAAGGCCGCGATCCGTCGACAGTGTCAAAACTGGATTGCGGGCACCTGGCGCGGTGTTGTGCGAAACGGAAAGGACCCACAATGGGCGCGGCTCAACGACGAACGGCGCTTCGAACTGGTACCGGAGCGCGCTGGCGCCATCAAGTTCATGATCGAGATGTACAAACAGGGACACGGCGCTGTTAAAACAGTTCGTGAGCTGTCCACGCGCGGCATGTCGATTACGGACACTGGAAATCCCGCCGAGCAGATCTATCGCATCATCCGAAACCGGGCCTTGATCGGCGAGAAAACGCTCGAGGTTGACGGAGAGCAATATCGCCTAGAAGGTTATTACCCGCCCCTGCTGACTGCCGACGAGTTCGCTGAACTGCAACATCTCGCCGAGCAGCGCGGCCGCCGTAAGGGCAAAGGCGAAATCCCCGGCATCATTACAGGCTTGGGTATTAGCTACTGTGGATACTGTGGAACCGCAGTCGTTGCACAGAACCTGATGGGGCGAAAACGGAAGGCGAATGGGCATCCCCAAGATGGACATCGCAGGCTGATCTGCGTCGCGTACAGCCAAAACCAGGGTTGCACGGTTGGAGGCAGTTGCAGTGTGGTCCCAATCGAACGGGCCGTGATGCGTTTTTGCTCGGACCAGATGAACCTGACGCGCCTTCTTGAGGGCGACAGCGGCGCGACGGCGTCGGCCGGTCGACTGGCCCTGTCACGGCAACGCGCGAAGGAGTTGGATGCGCAGATCGCGCGAATCATGGACGCCATGCTTTCCGACATGGAGGCCGCGCCGCAGGCTTTCGCGCGAAAGGCACGAGAGCTCGAATCCCAGCTGGACGAATGCCAAAAGGAGATCGAGTCACTCGAACACGAACTGGCCTCTGCATCCAGCCGCTCCACACCGGCGGCCGCAGAGGCTTGGGCCGCGCTGGTAAATGGAGTCGAGGCGCTTGATTACGATGCGAGATTGCAGGCCCGCCAGCTGGTCGCGGACACGTTCAGTCGAATTGTCGTTTTCCGGCAGGGCTTTGAGCTGGGGAACAACGACGACTCGTCGATCGACCTGATGCTGATGGCCAAGCACGGAAACACGCGCATGTTGCATATCGACAGACGGACGGGCGCATGGAAGGCGGCCGAGGACCTCAACGTGTCGGATGTCCCGTCGCACCAGGTACCGCTTCCGCCGGGCGCGACGGCTGTCTGACCCGCTCCCACTCCGCACCTAAAGATCTGAGGGATGCGGCCGTTATCCCTGCCATGAAAACCAAACATACCGATATCGAAGCTTTCGAGGCCGTCGCCAACGCTTTCGGCCACACCCCTGAGACCGTTGAAGCAAAGGCGGCACAGATCAACCTCGCGCTGTCTGCCGGCGACTCCGTCATGGCGGCCGCTGTCGTTTTCGACCAAGCAAAAGACTGCGGCGTGCCGAAAACCGAGCACTACTCGCAGGCTGACGACGTCTTTCCTTACCCGGACCTCGCGCCGTTTGGCAATCACGGACTCGCGCAGTTTATGGAAGCGCTGGAGCACCTGGGTATGCAGCTGGTTGTACAACCGATCGCCAAATGACCTAGACTCCCGCCTGCGCCGCCACAACCTCATATGGGTTCGTCGGCGTGCGCTCAGCGTTCACGACACACCGCACACCCGCATCCCGCCCTTCGCGTAGCCGGATCCCGCAGCAGCACACCGCCGCCGCCTCTTGGCCCGCGATGGTAAATCCGCACTGCGCGCAACGGTTGACACGGCCGCCTTCGGCTGTGTCGCCCTCAAGCACACGCCCAGCGCAACGACGGCAGCAATGCAACGTCAGTCGCCAGGCTTCTCCGTTTCCGCTCATGCCCCCTCCAGCGCGCGCAGTTCCAGAAACCTCGCCGGCAACGTCGGTATGAACCGCACGGAGTGCGGCTCGTCGCGCAGTACCGACACGACGAGCTCGTCCATATCGGCGGAACGCTCGAGCGCGAGCGTCTTGACCTCGCCGGCGGTCACGTAGGTTATCTGACGGCGATCGAGCGCTGCCAGCTTCACCGGCTTCGTGCCCTTTGAATTTTTTCCGACGAACAGTTCTCTTTGCCGGTTGTAACAAGAGATGCAGATACGCCTGCCGATCAGGCGCGTGGCACCTCGATGGCACCGCGCACAGACCGACTGCCCCCTCAACAGCGACGGGTTGGCGTCCGGCACGCCCGCGTGTCGCGCGCCCAGTCCGCAACCCTTGCAGACCAGGCAACGCGTACTCGCCTCAGTCTGGGCAAAATCTGCATCAATGCTGCCACCTAAGCCCGCGCGCTTTTCCGCCGTGACCTCGGCAAGCATGTTTCCAGCCCGCCACCGCCGTTCGCACTCGTCCGTGGATATGGAGGCGCGCAGCGGCTCGCAGCGAAAGAAGCGGCGCCCCGGCATCAGATCAATCTCGAAGTATTCGACCGCCACTTAGATTCCCCCGCTAGTCGCAGCGCCGACCGGCGCCGCTTGGCTCAAGCTGTTGCGTCCGCCATTTCCGCCAGATACGGACTTTGCGCCCCGGCGCCCGCCTTCATGCGCTCGATAAAGCCGGTGCCGCGCTCGAGATGCAGCGTCTGAAATAGTCCTTGGTACGGGACAAAATGCAGATCCACCATCGGCACGTAATAAACCGCAGTGAACGACCCTCGCACGATGCGCACATAGCTGCCGGGTTTTACGCGCTCATCTGCACGGATACGCGCCGTGCCCGACTCGAGCAGTACGTTGTCCTTGTTCTGCGCCACAACGATTTCGCGCCGATTCGTGATCCACTCGGTCATGCTGACACGGCGGGTTTCTTGAACGCTCTCGGGTTGCCCGCTGCTCATCGTAGTGACGTCGTTACCTCCTTGCTGCGTCTCGCAATCCATGCGCCGCACGCCGTAGAATTGAGCCGCCGAGTTCGGATATTGGTAGAGGATGACCGAGGGGTCGTCAGCCTTCTGAAGCGCGAACTGCTGCCGATAGATATCATCGACCATCTCGAACTTTGGCGCGCGCACCCAGTAGTAGTTGGCGACCCTCTCATGGGTACGCGACAGGCTCAGACTGAGCACATCCCTGGCGTGCACGCTGATCGGCGTAAGCTCCGCCGCGTCCGACTGAATGACGTTACCGTTGATGTCCGTGAAGGGATTCGGCCGGTAGACGCAATAGACGCCATCCTCGCGATCCTCGAGGTAGAGTTCATTCCACATCCCGACGTCCCCGAAGTAGCTCAACAGGTTGTAGATCGCGCCCTGTTGGTTCTGCACCCCGCCAACGTCGACGACGCCATTTGCGACGGTGATATCCGTCTTGATCGAGTTAGGGTTCGAAGTGTTAGCCGGCATGAGCGACTGAAGGAACGGTGTGACAATCGCGCTCATCACCTGCTCGACGAACTCAGCGGCCGTCTGGCTCGTTTTATAGCCGGGCCCGAACCGCTCAAACAGTTTGAAGCTCGACAGATAGCTCTCACCGATTACGTAGCCTGTTGTGAACGAGATTTGTAGCATTTGCCACAGCACTCCGTAATCGATTCCTTTGACCGTCACGCTACGCTGCGCCTTACCATCCTGCCCCATTGCCTCGTCGCGCTCAATCCAGGTGACGAACCCGCGCATATAGATGGGAGGCGTCGGCGAAGGGCTGCTCGAACTGGAGTTCGGCAAATTGTGGCGCATCCGGATTTCCACAAGATCCATGGGTTCAATCAACCCGTACAGCGACTCAAACGCGCCCGGCTCCGAATATGGCGCGTCCGCCAGCACTAGCGTGAACGCGCCGGCGGATTCGCGTACCGACTTCGAGCACACCAGCTGCCCCGACTCACCAAGGAACGGCGTCAAATCGATCGTCTTGTGCGTGTCCAGCACGCGCTGGGACACGGGCGTCTTGCCGTCGACAGTCGTGCGCCCGATAGTTTTGTAAAGGGTCAGGCGCACGTCGGGCGTATAGAGTTTGATGTCCATGTCTAAATCGAAATTTCGAAGGATTGGGGCGCCATGCGCCTTCCGTTGTCCGTTGCGCCACGGCCGGTCACGCCGGGCCGCCCTCTAACACGGCCGCCACGTGATCCGGCAGCGGCTTGCCCGTGAACCAGGCGTCCGACAAGTCCAAGAGCGCAGTCATGGGTAACTGATCGTGGTAGACGGCTCGCACGACAGCATCGAAAACTTTTCCCGTGATTGGCGCACGGGGTTCCACGCCCCGTGGCATAAGCGACCGCACCGGAGGAGCCGGCCGTGACTTGACGAGGAGCAACCGGGGCTCTTTCATCGACCCGGCCTCGCTTGCTCGCGCCGGCCCGCGTCGACCGCATCAGCGAGCTCGATCAGCGCGCGGTCGACCATTTCGTCGACGCTGATTCCTATGTCGCGGGCCTCGCGCTCGATGCGTCGGAGCGTTCCGGGCGAGAGGGATTGCGCTACGTTAGGGGCGTTCATCGGGATGCCTCGTGCAGTTTGCTCAGCACGGACGTCGGCAGCGCGCGCCCGGCGGCATGAGCCTCATTGCAAAGCTGAACGTCCTGCTGCGACAACTTCCCGGCGCGCGCGGCAGCCAACACACGGCGCAGTGTTTCTTCGTTGATCGGTGCATGCATCACTGCGACACTCGCCGCATGGCGCGCAGCCTGCTGCTTGAGGTGTTCGGTTCGAAGACTTGCGGACTGCGGCGCCGGCGTCGCTTTTACTATGAGTCGCGGCTTCGCGGCGCGCTTCTGGCGCGACTTGTACCAGGGCGTGAGCGAGTCGAGTAGCTGTTCGAACAGGGGGTTGCGCTGTTTCTTCATGTCATGAATCCTGGAAAAAGCCCGGCCGACCATTGCCAGCCGGGTAAAGTCCGCGCCGAGTCATGGGCACGGACGGAGCAAAGGGCTAGTCTTGGGTCGCCACCGGCAAACGCCTTACCGCTTCCGCGTATTCGACCGTCGACATCAGGTTGAGCAGCGCGGCAAGGCACTCAGCATCGCCAGCAAGCGCCTTCGACAACGCGTGCTCAACAAGGACACCCGCGTGTCGCCGCAGAGGCTTGCAAGCTTCAGAAACGACGTTTTTCACATGCCTCGTGCGACCGCGCACGTTGCCGGTTTCGCCGGGGCGGAACTTCGTGTCACGGCTCAGTTCGTGGCCTTTCGCAAACGTCATGACCGACCTCGTTTAGCGAAGTGCGCCAGTGCGAAAGAAGAAGTCCAGATCGTCGTTGGGCCTGTATACCGAACGGGGCGTCGAGGTTCGATCAGGCGCATGCTTCCGCGACGTCTCGTACAACTTCCGTATGCCTTGCAGGAGATCGAATTCAATGTGCGCCACGTGCTCTCTCGTCGCATCGATCGTGACTTTGGACGCGACCTGTCTCAGTTCGGCGCGAAGCGTGTCTACGGTTGCCTTTTCGGCCTTGTCGTCGATTCGATCCAGCTTTGCGCGAGCTTCGAACAGCAGCCCGTTCAGTGCATCGATATCGGCCGCCAAGGCGACGAATTCGTTTGCCTCGCGATCGTTGGATCTGCCCTCGAGTCGAGCCGCAGTGATGGCCGACCGGCGCGCCGCGCATTCGTTGATACGGGCTTCGATCCGATCGACGGACTTCCGCGCCGCGTCAACCTTTTCGACGACCTTCTGCAGGGCGCGAAGCGAGCGCGCGAGCTGGTGGGCGAGTGAAGCGAAGCGCTCATCACCGTGACTCACGCGATAAGGGACGGCGAGCGCCTCGAGCTCTGCGTTGATCGAGGCGATTGCGGACGCCGCGATCTCACCGCCGGATGCCAGCACAAACGCTTCGTCTTTGGCCCGATCTTCCGCGATGCCAGCCGCTTCCCGGTCATGCGCCGCCTTAAGATCGCTATGAAGGGCCGCCAGCCTCTTGCGCAACTTCTCGGTACTGGTACCTGCAACAAGCGCTGCGTTAATCAGGGCATTCGTCTCGCCGATCTCACCGTTGATACTGGCGATTACTTCCTCATGTGCTGCCGTGTTCATACCAACTCCGCTTAGTTTTGCCGGCGCTCAACGTGAGCAGCCGATGGACAAATCTTCTTGTCACGACCAAGCAAATCGGCGAGATCAGATAGCAAAAAGCCCCTTATCAGATGCGGAATGAGTCTGTCGCGCAAAGAAAAAAGGCCCTCGAGGGGCCTTATCTGGTCGGCGAGACCTACGACGCCGGCCTACTGAGCTGGACCGGTTCAGCCGTGGGCACCCACCACCGCCGCCGGAAGCGCGTACAGTTCCTCCGCCGCGCGGCGCCGCGCAATCACGAGCTCAGCCTCGAGTTGGGCCAGCTTGCGCTTGACCAGATGTGTCTGTGTGCCTTGGCTGCTGGCCGCGTCGAGCCGTGCCTTGAACTTTTCAATCTCTCCGACCAGGTACGTCACCTGTGCCTCTGCCTTCGAACCCACCTTTACCTCCGTTTTGGGGTGCGGCCGCGCCGATCGCGGCCGTCGCTCAGATGCTGGCGTAACGACGCGCAGCGACGGCGGCTACAATTAGCGCATCAACGCTCGCGGAGGCGGACATGGAACAGATTCAGACCGGAAGCACGGGCCGCCCGGGCAACGGTATGCGCCCGATCCACCCGGGCGAAGTCCTGCGCGAAGACTTCTTGCTGCCGCTGGGCATGAATGCGAGCACGCTCGCGCGCGCTCTGAAGGTTTCGATTTCCAGCGTTGACGAGGTCGTGAACGAGCAACGGCCCGTCACCGCCGAGCTGGCGCTACGCCTCGCACGCTACTTTGGCGGATCCGCCGAGTCGTGGATGAACATGCAGCAGACGTACGATCTGAAGGTAGCGCAACACGCGCATGGGCAGCGGATCGAGGCGGAGGTTACGCCGCGAGCACCCAAAGAATCTACGCTGCAATGACCACAGTAACTATCGGTGTGGCGTCGCGGGAAGAAATGATCGCCCGCGCAGTAGCTACCGCTGCAAGCGGCTGAGCTACCGATACCGCGCGCATCACGTTCCTGACGCACGAAGACCTGTTCCGGACGATCACGCTCTTGCGTTGGAATTTGATCGCCGCAATGACCGGCGCCGGGCCCACTCGAGATCCGCGAGCTCGCGCGGCGACTCAACCGCGAGCAAGAGCAGGTGCATGAGGACGTCCGCGCGCTGCTTAACGTCGGTGTGCTCGACCACGCGGAGAATGGGGCTGTTGTGTTCCCTTATGACGCTGTGCACGTCGGTTTCACGATCGAGCCAAAGCATCTCCGAGGATCTCGAGCCAGTGAAGACTAAGCCCGTGCATGCGGAGCGGGATATCAGTCCCACGCGTCCCTAGACGCCTCCTCGATGAAGTCCATGAGTTCCTTTTCGCCCGGGCTTTCGGCGATCACCCGGGACTGGCGCTGAATTTCCTTGATGAACTCAGGATCTGATGTATCAGGCAAGCCATCCGCGTACGGTGACTTGCGAAGATCTGGAGGGTTTGGCACGGTCGGCTCCCTATAGCGTGATACCGGACCATTATAGGTCGGTCCGCTCGGTCGCAACACGGCCTCGTCGATCACCTTCTATTGGGCTTGCTTGAGCGGGAGGTTCAAGAGCTCGCGCAGCTTCTCCCCGATCCACGCGTTCGCCAACATCTCTCCGATTGCGTCAGCGAATGCAGTTCGGTCGTGGCACCTGACGTCTGTCCTGTCGTAGGATATTTGACATGGATAGCCCTCCTGCGGTCGATCCCACTTCGCCAGCCGGACCCACTCGGTGTCTTCCGCCTTCGGATTTCGCGCCGCGATCCAAGGCTCCGTTTCGCGCTCTTCTAAAGCCGCCGCCCAAGCGATGGCTCCCCCCAAAAGTACCTCAGCAGGGCTTCTCTTTCTCGGCTTCGGGAAGCCCCGCATGCTCAGTTCCAGTTTGCCGTCTGTAGCATTAAGCAGTTGCTCCCTCGCCTCCGCGAATACTTCTTCGAGTTCGGCGCGCGCCTGCGCTGCAAGTGCCGCAGCATCCTGTCCGCGTTTGAATGCATCGGCGAAATCCGTCACGACTCACTCCTAAGTTCGACTGTGCCAAGCACAGGAAGATGGTCAAAAATTTCCCGCCGACTAAGTAACCTGGCCCGCAAGTCGGGGCGTGCAACGATGCCACACAGGTTTTCCCTGAGGCTCAGCGATTTGTCCTGCAAGAAGGCGGACGAAAACATAATCTGGTCGTAGGTGAACCACTGTGAGTTTTCACCACCCGAATAGAAGTGGGTCCCGCAGAACCCTCTCGCGTCATCCGCGTGATCGCTATCGTGCGACTGGCCAATCTTTCTCCAGAAAGGATTGTATAGAAACCTCGAATCGCGACGTGCCAGCGCACGGTCTCGCGTGGCCAGAAGGTGGTTCGCTAAAGACGGGGAGAACGGGTCATCATTGTAGTCGCCGACCAAGACGACGAAGGGATCAGCGTATGCTGCATGCATCCGCTCAACGAACCTACGTAGGGCCGTACCCAGCTCCGCGCGGACCGCCGACGCATCTGCCGCTGTTAGGCGACTTGGCCAGTGTGAGGCCACCAAAACGAACGAGTCGTCAGTCTCGACTAGACGAAACCCGAGGGCTTCTCCAGTCTTCAAGGTCTTACGGCCGAATTTATCGGTGAGGGGAAGACTAGACTCAAGGGTCAGCTTGCTGTGATCATAAATCACCGCCGTGTCAAACATTAGTCGATTCGTGCGGTCGGTTGCATCGTGAACACTCAGATTCGGATCACCAAGTCCCTCGACGATCGCATCAAGGTCTGCGCTACAGACTTCACCGAGCGCCAGAACGTCGAACGCCACCTCCTCACGCAGTTCGCGCAGTTGGGTCACGACGAATTCCAGATCCGCTTCAGTGGCCTTCCTTCGAGGAACAGGAGGCGACAGACTCGTATTCCACCAGACAAACACTAGCGGCCCAACGGTTGCCCAGGACATTCTGTACCTGTTGTAGTTTATTGTCCGAGCTATCCCGCGAGTCGGACGGAGCGTCCGTATTGTAGCAATCAGAATCGCCAACAGATTTACAGTCTGTTGTACGTTGCCTCCGAAGAGCTTTGTCGGCGGGATTTCCGGTGCACGCCGCACAGATCTCGGACGCAGGTCGGGCGCATCATGGCAATCGGTCGCTTTATCGATATGCTTGTGATCCGGGAAGCTTTCCAAAATCGGGTGTTTTGCGACTTTATCGAGCTGGACCTCGAAGCCGGAAAGCGGCCTGGTGCGGGCAAACCATCACAGTTCTTCGGCGGCGGTAACCTCCGTTAGTTTTCGGCAACGCGATGTTCGACCGCTGGAACCATCCAGCCAGCCGTGGCATATTCCCTTGCATTCCTCCGATACGCAGCATGGTGCACCAATGCCTGTCCTGAGAATTGACATCGAAAGGGCACTCGATGAACTCGCCTCCCAAGAGGAGGGAATGCGTTTTCAGGGACTGTCAGTTGTACTCGGCAAGAAGCGCTGGCCGGAACTCATCGCCCGCCAGCGCAAGAAGGATTTCGGGCTCGATGCCTACGCGGCCGCAACCCTGACTCCGGAGAAAATCGGCAAGGGCCTCGCTGCGTCGATCACGCCAACGCTGAAGAAGATTTCTGACGACGCGAAGACCGCCAAGGAGCACTTTCCTGACTTAAAGGCGCTTCTATTCGTGACACCCGCTAAAGTCGGCAACGCTGACCGAAAGAAGTGGGAAAAAGCGATCTACGATGACCTCGGCCTCGACCTGCACATTATCGAGCGCGAGGAAATCGTCACGCAGATGATGATGCCGGAGAACGCCTCACTCCGTGCAAGCTTCCTCCGGCTCGATGTCGAATCCGAACCGCAGATTGTAGACCTCATCGAAAAAACAAGACGCGCGGCGGACGCCATTACGCGGACCTGGGCTGGCAAAACAAAAGGACATCCGCTTATTGATCTCGCCGTGGTTCGACTCGACTCAAATGGAGCGGAGTCTGCCGAGGTATTGTCGCTCGAACAGATTGGCCAGGCACTATCACAGAGCCGCCGCATCGTTCTCGAGGGCCCCGCTGGCCGCGGGAAAACCACGACGCTGATACAGCTCGCGCAGCGCGCACACGCCATCGGCACAGCGTTCATCGTCGAACTTCCGGCGTGGACGTCCTCACACCGGGGAATTCTCGATTACATTGCCGGCATGCCTGCGTTCCAGACCGAAGGTCTCACGGCCGCGGACCTCGCGCGCGTGCAGCGAATGGAACCTTTCATGTTTTTGCTGAACGGCTGGAATGAGATTGCGGAGTCGAATTCCGCGCAGGCTAACAACGCACTCCGGGAACTAGAACGGGATTTTCCAGGCGCAGGCATCATCGTCGCGACCCGCACGTACCACTTAACACCGCCGCTACCCGGAGCATTGCGGCTGCGGTTGCTGCGCCTCCGTCGCGTGCAGCGGGCAGCTTACCTGGCAGCCCGCCTTGGTGAGAGGGACACCGAGCTTTGCGCCCGTATCGATGCCGAGCCGTCGCTCGACGAGCTAACCCGAACGCCTTTCATCCTCTCCGAAGTCGCTTCGCTGTTTGAAGCGGGCGCCGAAATTCCCTCTAGCAAAATCGGCATCCTCGCCGAGGTTCTGCGTCTGCAAGAACATCGTGACGAACACAGAAATGCGCTGCAAGCGGCACCGACCTTTGGCCTGCAAAAGGACTATCTGAAGGCCCTCGCAACGAAGATGACTCGCGGCGGTGCGGTGGCATTGCCCGACGCTGACGCCCGCGCTGTCGTTGCCGCCGTCGCACGAGAGCTTGCGAACCTTGGCCAGATCGAGCCTGTGGGAGCCCCAGCGCTCCTTGCGACACTCACGGCGCACCACGTTCTCGAGCGCGTTGACTACCCGCAAGCGGCATTTAAATTCGAGCATCAGCAGTTACAGGAGTATTACGCTGCGCTCGACTTGCGTGCGCGTCTTGTCGACCTGCTGGACGATGACCACGATACGACCGGCCGCTTCACGGCCGACTACGTAAATGATCCGGCATGGGCCGAGCCGCTGCGCATGATCTGCGAGACGTTTTCCGAACAGACCGGCAACGACGAAACAGACAAAAAAAATACCAGTGCCGGCGGGAAGCTGGTGGCGATGGCACTCGCCGTCGACCTCGTATTCGCCGGCGAGCTTGCGCAGCTTTGTGGCGCGGCCGTCTGGAGTGAAGTCAGCGCCGCGGTCAGTGAGCGCTTCCGCGTCGTCTGCGCGATCCAAGACGGCAGCTTTCGGCAGTACGCACTCGCCGCAATGCTCGCTACCGGCGCGGACGACTTCAGCGACATCATCGTGCCGCTTCTGTCGAGCGAAGACCAGCAAACGCGGTTTCGCACGTACCGACTCTGGCCGGACATCCAGGTCTCGTCGATTGGATCGAACTGGCGCGAGCAAGTACGCGGCTGGAGCGAGGAGGCGCGAGAAGATTTCGTGTCCGAATTGCTTCATCATCGTGCCGATGACGAGATCGCGGCCTTCGCTGTGGAGGACAACAGCATTGCGGTGAAGAAGGCGGCAGCTACCGGTCTCATGTGGACCGGATCTGACGACGCGCTCACGCGCGTCCTCGAGTCGATGGATGCGCAAACATTCGAAGATCTTGCGCGTGAGAATTTCGACCGAATGCCGGCGTCGCTCAGACAAAAGACTGTCGCTGCGATGCGGAAACTCATCGAGAGCACCACGGACCATCCTCAGCGCCTGCGAACCGCGCTCCATTTGATCGAACTCGGCGATACAGGTCTAGACGGCGTCATCAAGGACGCGATGGTGGCGCTGCCCGGCGGCGACATGCACAACCTGGGTTCGCACTACATCCAACCGGCGCTCGAGTATCTGCGCAAATCGGATCCGGTCTGGGTGAGCGCGTGGGTGGCAGTCCAGATTGCCGAAGGCGTGCTCTACGGGCACGAGTACTGGTTGCCGTTCGTGACCGCGATTCCTGATGGCATTGTTGAGGGGTACCTCCATCGCCTCGAGACCGAAAACTTAACGAATGCGCGCTTTCATGGTATGGCTACGGTGATCGCCGCTGGCGCGAATGCACCGCTTGCGGCACGCGTATTTACGAAGCTGCACGAGCTGAGGCGCAAGGTGGATGAGGAACACGGGCAGCCGCACGAGTTCGAGTGGCAGATAATCGGCCAGTTCGAGGCCGTATTTCACCACTTTTCCGGCGATGTTGCCGCGGCCGGTGTCCTTTTATCCGTCACCAACGGGGACCCCTTCGACATTAAGGTCGCGGCCGCTCTTCTCACCAAGGTTGCGAGGTCTGACGCGGAACCGTTCCATATCGCCGACAACGACCTGAAGGCGCGCGTTCGTGCATATCTGAAAGGCAGCGTTGATCTCGTGCTCGGCCAGGACGATTTCACCGGCCAGGAGAAGGCCAACCTGGCCTCGGCGATAGCGCAGGTTGGAATGCCAGAAGACATGGCAGACCTAGTGACGCTCATCCGGGCTGACATCGATAGGATGCGCCGCGGCCAGGCCGCGCGCGCGGCCGGCGACCGTGGACCTCTCGGCAATGGCGCCGGCATGTGCTACGCGGGCTGGCACGTCGCCGCCGCCATGCACCTCGCCCCCCCTAGCGCCGAGCAGGTACTCATTGACCTGCTCCCTGAGCCGGAATACCTTTCGGACGTCGCGGCGGCAATGGCGCGTAACTTCGTGCCGAAGCCGGACCGCCTCTTCGAACCAACGCTCCGCTACGACTTGATTTGGGGCGCGCGCGAAGGTCGCGTTCCACCGCCCGTCGACGACCAGCAGCGCACACGGTTTGCTGCCGCACTCAATGCCGAAATCAAGCGCCTGCGAGAGCAGAACGAAGATGGTAAAAGCGTCGTCGGACTGAAAGATCTCGCAAAGGCGCTTGCGGCCATTGACGGCCGCGGTTCCACGGCAACAGTGCTCGAGGTAATTGTCATGCCTGGCCAATGGGACCAATACACCCGTCTCGACACCGCCGAGCGTTTGTTGGTGGCCGGTGTCGTCCTGCCCATGAACACCCTGTTCGCTCTGGTTGATTCCTTCCTTGAACGGACACAAGAGTGGATGCATGATTCAGACAGGTACCTTCTGCGCCGCATCCTCGCGCTATGCCCCTTCGTCGACGACCCTGCGGCAGGGATTGCCAAGATGCGCGATGTGCTCGCGAAGCGTCGGCTCTGGGCGCACGAACTGGGAGACCTTATTACCGCTCTCGGCGAGAGCCGATCGAACGCCGCCGTCGAACTTCTGTACGAGCTCGCGTCTGATGCGCCGACGTTTGAGGAGTGCGAGAAAACGCTCGTTAACGCTTTGTCCACATTGGATACGCCGCGCGCACGTGAATTGCTCCGAGCTTTTGTCGACCCGGATATCCACGGCATCACTTTGCGGGATCGTCCCCACCGCCATGACGTGTTGGTCGCGCGACTCGCTGAACTCGCCCAGAAGCGCCCGGAAGTTGCCGCGCGGCTGCGCGAGTTATGTGAACGCGACCTGCAGGAACTCAATCGGCACTTCATCTCGAAAATTATGAACTGGCTCGGGACGTCCGAAGCACTCACCGCGAATCTACACCTGATCGACGACACCAAGCCCGCGCCGGTTCCGCAAGGTGTCTGGGAGCAACTCGAAACCGCTTTCGTCGAGCGACGCCCGTACGAGCAAGATCCCAACGTCTTCACGCAACACGCTCGCGCGTCAAACGAGTTGCGCGTCCGGCTATTCAGAATGGCGTATGAGGACGACAAACGACGGAAATCCGCATGCATGCTTCTCGGCCAAATCGAGGAATGGCGACTGGAGTATGGCCGGCCGACGGGCGAACCTCGTCACCCCGATCTTTCATCCGGCCAGCCTTGGCCCCCGAGGCAATCCTGACTTTCCTAGTAATCAAAGAGGTAGGCGACGTGCCCGACTGGTTCGGATTGAAGTGAAGTCCGGCGCCCGAGACATACATGAGCGGTTGCTGTGGGTCCGGTCGACGACATTCGCCAATGTCACGATGTGCTCGCGCTCAATGATGGGCCCGGCGGCGCCCCAATCGCTTAGATGTGATCTGGGCGGAAATTCGGAAAGCCGTCCTCGTCAAAGTCCGGATCAGCTGGTGGCGGTGGGTTCTCAATTCCGTCGACCTCGTCCCATTCTTCGTCCGTCGGTTTGCGGTAGTAACGTTCCATGTCCTCCGCGGGCACATTAAGCGTTCGATATTCGCCGACCACCTCGGCCACATACCCCACCCTATCGTCCACAAAGTTTACGGCGAGAACCCTGACGTAGCAGCCAGGCTGACTCGGCGGCGTTAAAACTTCACCAACCGACCATTTATGATCGAATTTCGTTGTCGGCATCGCTTATAGCCTCCAAATGTTAGGGATGGCGATGTTATTTCTGCTGCAACCGAGTGGTCAAGGAAAGAGCGTCGCCGCAGTCCGGTTGCTGTCCATTCAGTGCTCCACCAGTGCTACATGGTGAAAGTGCTATAGACGCTGGCCCAATTCTTCGGGCGTTCGCCGGTTTTTAGTTGCTCCCATTCATCATCGGGCCACCGAATTTTACAAAGTTTTCGGAATGGTGTCGTCTCTCTCTTACCGGCGGCAAACACGCATGCGAAATGATTCACAGCTGCAGCGTTACCCTGTTCCATCGGCTTGGTTTCGGACTCCCGGCTTACCATTTCCCCGGATGCTGTGCAGATTACGCTCGCTATGCATTGGCACGTGGTATCACCTTGGTATACCAGCAGACGTCGTGCATACCTGCACCGGCTAACAGCGAATCGCTTGTCGCTGTCGTCCGAATGTAGAGTCTCACGAGCGGGAAGACGCCAACTCACAGATCAACAATCTGTTGCTCATGGCGAGCATCGCATTGCGCAACAAGCGTCTTCGGGGCGCTCTAGTTCTTTCCGGGCGCAGGTAGGGCCCACACATTTTTCCTAGTACTGCCTTCCTTACGGATGTGACTCACGGAGGCCCCTCACGATTATTTCATCAACTTGCGAAAAGGCACTGTCGACCCCTCACGGCCGCTCGTGGTGCCTCGCTCAAGGATTGGCAGTTCCGGAAAGCAAACCGGCCTTATCGCTTAATGAACTCGTTTTAGGAAGCCGTCGAGCACTTGAATTCGCGTCCTTTTCTTTCTACTATCGAACAGGTTGAAACTGCGGCGCGCAACTCATTAGTAACTCTGAAAACGTTCTCACATCAAGCAATACGTTTTGATGCGCCTCAAATTTTCATTGGCCAGAGATTGACGAAAATGAACAGCGATTATTATATCGTTGAAAATTGATTTCATAAATTATATGACCAACCCCGGAGGCAATCATGATTGCTGTTATGGGATTTAATGGATTTTACGAGTGGATGAATAAGACATATAGCACCGATTGGATGCTTGTGGGCGGAGCTGCGTGCTGGGCATACATCACAGACAAGGAAAATGTCAACAGATGTTCCCACGCAATATATAGTAAAATCTTTCCAGATGACATTGATGTCATGCTCGGCGTCGAATCTCCGACGGAGCCCATTGCTGTCATAGCAGATGGACGTCACATCGAAGTCGAATTTGTGGATGATTTTCAGGATAGGGTGTCGAAGTGTCAGAATGCAACGCAGCTCGCGTCTGGAGCTCGAGTTCTCGATATTAATACCATTCTCTTTAAATATTCGACCACCTCTGATAAACCGCAAATTCGAAAAACTCGCTCCGAGTTTCTCCGGCTCATAAAGACGGGCGCGATTATCGTACCCGACAAGCTGCAGGAATATTATAATAACGCCGCCGCAAAGCCAACTGAGAACCCTTTCGCTTTAGGCTTAAAGAGCTTAAAGGGAGTGGGGGTGAAGAAGTGACAGGGGGCATCCGCGTCGGGTGACTGACGCTCCCAGTGCATGTTGGACTCACTCCGTGCTGCCGGACATCGCCTCACACTGTTATTCGCGAAAAAATTTGCTTGGAACGGCCCACGCTTGTTTGCCTTTGGCAAGGTCGATATAGCCTTAAGATGCGTTCGAGGTCTAGCCACGACGGCTGCAATAGTTCGCCTTCGTTAGACACCTCGCGTGCATGAGCGGCTGCTATCAAAGTCATCGGTGCGTGCGAATGTCTCACTGGCAACTGAGCCGACCGTCAGTAACGGACCGACTCTTGCCCGACGAGACCCTGATATTCGCGGACCGACGCCACCGCTCCAAACAACAGACTGTGAATCTGTTGAGTGTTGGTCGAATTCTTTTACTGGCTTGTCTTCAGCCGCGAGCAATTATTTCGGGCGCAGGTAGGGCGCAACAAAGAAACGGTACCCGATGCATGTGCAACTGGTTAACAATGCCTGACTCTTGATCGTCCAGATGCGCGCCCGCAATTTCGAATCATGCCGCTTTGATCAACTGCAGTTGCACCCCGCTTCCGATGGTCGGCCGGCACGCTCCGGCCGCCATCGGTACCGCCTCCCACACCGCGAAATGAGGCCGGGCAGGACTTCAAGCGGCCGCAACCAGGCCGTCTGCGCTGGTCGGAAACGACACGTCGGATGTCACCGCGTCGACCAGCGCTTCGGCAAAATACGCTTGCGCTGCATGGCATGCGACTAGCTGTTCGCGCATGTTGGAACAGAGAAGCCGCAGCTTGTCCACGTGTGCGACTACGCGCTGCTGCACGTTCAGCGGAGGAAGCGGAAATTCAAGTCTCGACACTTCGGTACTATTGATGTTTTTCACACCGGAAGTAGTCCGAATCGGGCCCTCAATCTGCGCTCGCACACCCTCTGTCTCCAATGCCAGCAGGACGTACGTTGGCAGAGCAACATCCTTTCGAAGTCGAACCCGCATCAGATAGCCTGCGAAAGCAAAATCGCGAGATTCCTCTCCGACCAGCGCGGCAGAACCAACTAACGTTGCGCTGCCATTCGAACGGACTAGAAGCAAATCACCGGGAACAAGTGCCAGGCGCGCAACCTCTTCTGTGGTTAGCGGCCCGAACTTAAGATCCTCGGTCGAAATTCGACCATTCTTGAGGTTCGGAATGCGCAATACTGGGACGCCTTTAACCTCATAGTCACATTTCGCAGATGTGCCGTACCTCAAATCACGCATGATCTCGCCAAATTTGATCCACGACCAAGACGACGGGATCTCATACGATCCGACGTTTAGCGAGGCATCGGTTGCTCTATCGACTTGCGCGATAGAATTTGCCGTTGTCGTTCCATTGCGGTCGTCTACCGGCAGTAGTAGCCCGCGCACAGCAAGCTCCAGAATGGTCCTCTCCAGTGCGTCGACTGCTTCTGGCCGGTCGAGCAGTAGGTCGAAATGGGCGGCGACGCGCGACCAGTTTTCGCCAAGTTCATGAGCCGATTCGCTCGCGGTCAGTGCCTCGAACAGTGTCGCCGTCAGCTGCGAGTGCCGCTCACCCTCCAGCCGGCCACGGGTTTCCAGTTCATCGCACAACCGCATCAGTTCGTCGACTTTGGCAACGATGCGGACTTGCTCAGCAACCGGTGGCAGAACAAGAACTAGATTTTCGAGAGTCCCCTTCGTAACATGCTGTAGACCAACACCTCCCTGTGCGCGTGATATCAACACGTGCAGCTGACTATTAATCGCTAATCGCAGAAAACTCTTTACATAGGCTGATCCAGCCTGAATGCATTTGAAAATGTGCTGATTCAGAGCCGCAGCGCCTCGATCCCAAACGAATGCGCCAAATGAAGTGCCCGGCGTACCCGACCAGCTAATAAGGAGATCCCCGTCGGAAATGATGTGTCTCTGATCAACGCCCTGCGGATTGCAATAGTTGAATGCGGCGTTCGGATTGTTCAGATTTTGAATTCGAACGATCGGCAAGCCTTCAGAGCACCATTCAGACGATTTAAATGCGCGACCATTGACCATTTCGAGCACGGCACCAAGCCGCACAAATTGCCAGCGCTCAGGTAAATCAAATGGCTTTTCCTCGGCGACAATAGGTGCGAGAGGCTTTGCCCGCCTAATTTGTGGTGCGGGTGCGTGCTCGTCCTTCGGGTCCTTCGGGTCCTGCGGCACCAGCTTGCCCTGTACTGCAAGTGACAAAATCAGCTCGCGAATGCGTGCGACCCCATCCGGCGCTGTCGCCAGCATTTCAAATCCACCCCTGAGGTTCATGCCTGGCGCTCCAGTGCATTCGCCAGGATCCCCTTGAGCCGGTCGCGCATTGCCTGCGCTTCGGCCGTCAGCCGCTGATACTGCATAAGCAGTTCGTCCGGATCGTGGCTGACCTCTTCTCCACGGTGCGGATTCTTTTGGTCAAGGTTGTAGCCATTAGCCTTCAGCGTCTCGATGTTCACCTTCCAGGCGAACTCGTTCTCGACGCGGCCTGCAAAGCCTTCGGCTTCGCTGCCCCACCACGCCTTCTCCGGTGCGAATTCCTCAATGCGGATCGGCTTGGTCTTCGAGTAGTTCTTGTAGCCAGCGGGATACGGATGCTCGTAATACCAGACCTCGCGCGTGGGTGTGCCCTTGGTGAAGAACAGCAGGTTGGTCCTGATACCCGTGTACGGCGCGAACACGCCGTTGGGCATCCGCACGATCGTATGCAGGTTACATTCGGTGAGAAGCTTTTCCTTGATCCGGCTTTTCACGCCCTCGCCGAACAATGTGCCATCGGGCAGCACAACTGCGGCCCGCCCGTCGTGCTTGAGAAGTTCGATGATCAGCACGAGGAACAGGTCAGCGGTTTCGCGGGTGCGCACGTCGGCCGGGAAATTGGCCTCGATGCCAGGCTCCTCAGTGCCGCCGAACGGCGGATTGGTCAGGATCACGTCGACCATGTCTCGCGCGCCATAGTCGATGAGCGGTCGCGACAGGGTATTGTCGTGGCGAATCTGTAGGGGCACTTCGATCCCGTGCAACATCATGTTCGTGACGCACAGCAGGTGCGGCAACTGTTTTTTTTCGACGCCGGTGACGGCAGTCTGCAGCGCGGCGTCATCCTCGACGCGCTTGCGTTTCGCCTTCAGGTGCTCGATCGAGCAGGCGAGAAAACCACCGGTACCGCAGGCCGGATCCAGTATCCGCTCGCCGAGCTGCGGGTTGATCTGGTCGACCATGAATTGCGTGACTGCACGCGGCGTGTAGAACTCGCCCGCGTTGCCCGCGCTCTGCAGGTCCTTGAGAATCTTTTCGTAAAGGTCGTTGAACAGGTGCCTGTCAGCGCGATTATTGAAGTCGATCTCGTTGATCTTGTTGATCACTTGGCGCAGCAACTGGCCCGACTTCATGTAGTTGTACGCATCGCCAAACACTTCGCGCGCCACAAAACCACGCGGGTTGCGCTGCGGATCCGCTTCGAGCGCCTTAAGCGACGGGAACAGGTCGTCGTTGACGAAGCCCAGCAGCTCGTCACCAGTGATGCCCTCCGCGTCCGTTGCCCAGTTGCGCCAGCGCAGCCGATCCGGCAGCGGTGACCGGAACCCGTCACGCATCAGTTCGAGCTCCGTTTCTTGGTCATCGAAGATCTTCAGGAACAGCAACCAGGTCAGCTGTGAGATCCGCTGCGCGTCGCCGTCCACGCCGGCATCCTGGCGCATGATGTCCTGCACCGACTTGATAAAGGTAGAACTGATTGTCATGGATATGTCTGCAGTGTGTTACTGTTACTGATAAAGCGCGCGCTCAAGCTCTTGAAGCGCGGCCTGGTATTGGGCGCGACCGCCAAAGGCGGTAATTATCTCGACCGGTGACCCCAGCTGGTCGATCGGCGCCAAGCGCAACACCTCGGGCTGTTCGATGTTCGCAATCCCGTCGTCGGCGTACTTGTCGAGCAGCGCTTGCAACACCTTTCTGGCCTTGTCACTGTACTTGCCAAACGCGTCGCGCTTTTTCACCTGCTCAGCGCGTTCCCGCCGGGTCAAAGGCTTCTGCCCGAAGGCGATATGACAGATCAGGTCGAACGGGTCGAGATCCTTACCGACCTCCCTGGCCAGTTCATCGAACAGGATGCCGTGTTCCTCGAGCTCGGCGACAATCGCCTGCTTCCGATCGGCGCCACTCCACGCCTGCAGGAACGCATCGAGCGAGACAAAGCGCTTGCCAATCTGGATCCGCGTGAAGTCACGCAGTGATTCGGTGATCAGCCTGCCGTCCGGTGCCAGATACTGGACGCGCTCATTGACGACGTACACGGGCACCTCATCGATGACATACCGGACCCGGCCAGCACCCGGCTCATCCGGTCCGGGCGGCAAAGGCTCATCATGCCCGTCGGGGCCGGCCGCCGGCTCGCTGTCTTCTTCGGGCGGAACAACGGATCCATCCGGCTCCGGCTCGAAAACCACTACGGGGTCACCGTCGAAGGCCGGATCCGCGAACAACTCCGTCGCCTTTTTAAAGTCGAGGATGGTAAACCAAAGCTTGCCGTGCTCCTCGTCGATCCGGGTGCCGCGTCCGATGATCTGCTTGAACTCGGTCATCGAGTTGATCGTGCGGTCCAGCACCACCAGCTTGCAGGTCTTCGCGTCCACGCCGGTCGTCATCAGCCGCGACGTCGTGGCGATCACCGGATAGGGCTTGCGGGGATTGATGAAGTTGTCCAGCTCGAGCTTGCCCTCGGCGTTGTCTCCAGTGATCTGCATCACGTACTTCGGGTTCGCACCAGCCAGATCGGCATTGGCGTTGATGAGCGCCTGCCGCATCCGTGCCGCATGGTCAATGTCCTCGCAGAACACGATGGTCTTGGCCATCCGATCGGTCGCGCGTAGGAACTCGGTGATGCGTCTGGCGACAATTTCATCGCGGCGGGTCAGTACCAACGACCGGTTCATGTCGGACTGGTTGTAGATCCGGTCCTCGACCAGTTGCCCCAGCGTGTCGACCATTCCGCTGACCGGTCGCCAGCCCAGATCCTTGTCGAGGTCGACACGGATCACCTTGTACGGCGCGAGAAAACCGTCCTCGATGCCCCGCCGCAGCGTGTACGTATAGACCGGCTCACCGAAGTAGGTGATGTTCGACACTTCAGTCGTTTCCTTCGGCGTAGCCGTCAGGCCAAGATGAGTGGCTGAACTGAAGTAGTCGAGGATCTCCCGCCACGCCGAGTCCTCGGCCGCGCTGCCGCGATGACATTCGTCAATCACCACCAGATCAAAAAACTCCGGACTGAACTGGCGGTAGATGTTCTGAACCTCCTCGGTCCCAGTCACAGCCTGATAAAGCGATAGGTAGATCTCGAACGACTTGTCGACCGTGCGATTCTCGATCTTCGTCATCGCCCCGCCAAACGGCTTGAAATCGTTCGTCTTGGTCTGGTCCACCAGGATGTTGCGGTCGGCCAAGAACAGGATCCGCTTGGCGGCCCGCGCCTTCCACAGTCGCCAGATGATCTGGAAGGCGGTGTAGGTCTTGCCTGTTCCGGTGGCCATCACCAGCAGGATGCGCCGCTGGCCCTTGGTGACCGCCTCGATCGCGCGGTTCACCGCGTTCAGCTGGTAATAGCGTGCCGGCTTGCCGGGGTAGTAGTCCTGTGTGTAGAGCGGTTCCGCCTCCGGGGCGATTCCCTTCCAAGCGAGATAGCGCCGCCAGAGCTCCGACGGCGACGGAAATTCGTCCATCCCGATCTCACGCTCCAGTACGCCGTCCTGCAGCGTCCTGTCATGCCACAAGAACCCGTCGCCATTGCTGGAAAACGCGAACGGCACGTCGAGCATCTCCGCGTAGGCCAGGGCCTGCTGGATCCCATCGCGCACCGTGTGATTGTTGTCCTTCGCCTCTACGACCGCGAGAGGGATGCCGGGCTTAAGGTACAGCACATAGTCGGCTCGCCGGATCGTCTTTTCGTCGCGATGAGCCTTATTTCCGCGCACTACGACCCGTCCGCTCGTCAGCGCTACCTCCTCGCGGATCTGCGTTTGAAGGTCCCAACCAGCGTTGGCCAGCGCCGGCGAAATGAATTTGCTGCAAATGTCCCGTTCTGAGAATATTTTTTTGTTCATTTGGGGTCATTTCCGTGGCCAATAGCGCAATCATATGGACAATCGCCCGCATTGTACGCCCCTCAAGCGCCGCCCCGAAACGCTGAACAGTGAGACCAAAGAGTACCGTTTTGGCAATTCGGGCCCACAGAGATTCACAATCCGTTGCGCGCAGCACTCGGGCTGTTTTTGGTGAGCGTTTCCGGGAAGTGCGCGTCGCGCTCGGGCGCACAGCGGGCGCGTCCCTGGCTTACTACCCTGCTGACCGCGCATGCATCCGGATCCCACTCGGCTGCGCCTTTTGTACCGCTCCACACTCAAGAGTGGATACCCTGTCACGCCGGGCAGTGATCTGGGAGAATACTCATCGCATGAATACAGATCGGGGGTATCTGGACTCGCTCGCCAAACTTTCACATCTGCCGGACCAACATTCAAAGCGCATAGAGGCACGTCTGCCGTACGGCGCATGCCGACTGGCGAAGCCTGCCTACTAACTACAAAGGATCGTGCGTGAAGCCTTTTTCTAGATCAGTCATCGAGCTGTTCGATGGCAAGAAACGTTATGTCATTCCGATGTTCCAACGACAGTATGTGTGGAGCGAGCAGAAACAGCTTCCTCGGCTTTGGGAAGATATAAAAGGGAAAGCGGAACAACGATTGGCCAATAGATCAACGATGCCACACTTTCTCGGTGCCGCCGTCATCGCGCAAATCAAGACGTTCGGAAATGAGGTGCAAGCATACGACGTCATTGATGGCCAGCAGCGGTTAACCACATTCCAGATCCTTTTGACCGCCTTTCGGGATGTTGCGGCCTCAAAAGAGTCGGAATACGCCGACGAGTTGGCAAAGTACATCATCAACGACGGAATAATGAAAGACAAGGCCGTGGAAAGATTCAAACTGTGGCCTACCCAAGTCGATCGTGCTCAGATCAGAGCACTCGCTGATTCCGGTTCCCTAGCAGCCGTTCGCGTTAAAGAAGCGAATGAGCTCGGAGAGCGAAAGACCGGCGTTAAGCCGAACATGATCGCGGCATATCGCTACTTCTACGACCGGATTTCCGGATTTGTCAACGAGCCTTATGACCAATCCGCCTCTGAAGAACGGATTCAAGCATTGTTCCAGTCGCTGAAGAACGATCTTGCCCTCGTCTCGATCGAACTTGAGGGCGATGACGATCCACAGGTCATCTTCGAGACTCTGAACGGTTTCAACGAGCCGCTGTTACCGACTGATCTGATGCGTAATTTTGTCTTCCAACGCGCTTACAGAGAAGAACGCGGCGATGACGACAAAACACCGGAGCAACTTTACGATCAGTACTGGCTGCCATTCGATCGGCATTTTTGGAAACGGGAGGAAAAACAAGGTCGTCTTAAGCGGCCGAGGATCGACATTTTTTTCCAGCATTTTCTCGCAATGAAGCGGGCCAGTGAGATCAACGTTGGTCGTCTCTATTATGAATATCGGGACTGGATCCTGAATGAAAAGCCCTATCGAAGAATCGAAGAGGAGCTACAGGACGCAGAGGCGTTCGCGGGTGTTTATCGTAAACTCCTGACGCCTGAAATTGAATCGGATCTAAGCGAATTCGCGGCAATGCTCAACGTCTTTGACGTTAAGACCATCTCCCCGTTGATGCTATTTCTTTGCGGAGAGGCCAAGCTGCCTAGCCTCCAACTGCAACAAGCTTTGTCGATGCTCGAATCGTACCTCGTCCGACGGGCTATCTGTGGCCTTACGACCAAGAACTACAACCACTTTTTCCTTCAATTGGTCCAGGCACTGCGTGGAACAGATGGCGTAGTCGAAAAATTGACACTGCAACTGCGTGAAGCCGGCGCCGATGCAACGTTATGGCCCGATGACGCAACGTTCAGCAGCGCCTGGATGTCCCGCCCGCTTTATTCGGAATTGTCGTCGATTCGCTTGCAATACATTATGAAGCGTATTGAGCAGGCGAAGCGAAAAGCCAAGAACGAGGACATCACGATTCATTCGGCGCTAACCGTGGAACATGTGATGCCCGTCGCATGGTGGACCCACTGGCCGCTATCCGACGGCCGGATGTCGAAAAGTCCAACCGACCGTATGCTGGACGGCTTGAACGGTATTGTCGACGACGACGCCGCCGCTCGGGATAAGGTCATCCATACTATGGGAAATCTGACGATGTTGACCGCATCAATGAACTCATCACTTCAGAATGCCCCATACGTAGAGAAACGCCCTGAGATTCTTAGACACTCAGCTCTTTCACTGAACCGAGAGTTCCATGACTTCGATATCTGGGATGAAGGACTCATCGATCGGCGCGGCCGGGCCCTGTTTGCGCTTGCTCTGAAAATCTGGCCGCGAAACGAAGGACCGGTTGCATAGCCAGCAATTCAAGGAAGAACGGCTTTGCGCAAGCGCTGGGCCGTTCGCGCCCATAACGACGGAAGAACGACTCCGCTGATCCTATCGTTGACGTTGAAGGCTTGCAGACAATAGCAGCACATTAAGCTCCTGATCGTTGTAGCCACATCCGGCTTCGCGCTTACGCGCGCGCGGCGTGCCCGCACCGCCGGTGCGTGTACCAATTTTCAACTGGGTCAGGTTGAACAGGAAGGCAAGCTCGGTGCGGTCGGTATTAAGCCGGCCGGCAAGTCCTGAGCAGATGGAATTGTTGAGCATTCGTGCGCAAGTAACCCGCCTGATGATGGAGCGCGAAATCCCCGAAAATGCGACGTCAACAGACGATCAATCTGTTGTTCGACACGCCCGGCGCCTTTTACAGGCGAGGGTTTTCGGGATATGCGCGTCAATCCCGGGCGCGGGTCGGGCACTCGTCGCTTCCAACGGTTTTCGGATAACATCAAGCATCGCCCGAGAGCGATGCGGCCGAGTACGAATCCAAGGACTAGAAAAATGAAAAGATCGAGGTTACCGATTGTTTTTGCGCTGCTCCTGTTGACGGGTTGCGATGGAAAGTTGGACAAAATCAACGATTGCATAGCCGGGAAGGAAAAGCCGGTACCACTCCAAAAAGCGATAGAAGTCGTAAAGGCGGCCGGATTGGAGGTTCGACAACCCGAGCCAGCCAAAGCAAACGAGCCAACGCCGCCTCGTCAATTCGTGCTTCTGTGTGTCACAACGGTCCAAGGACAACGACTCACTCAATCCCTTTCTGTTGACCTGGATGCCAGAACCGTAAACGGCGCATCTGCTGATATCACGCCCGACCAAATCAAATGGTCGACGCCCGAGCGCAATCCCTACAACGGAACGCAGACTAAGGACGTACATAGTCTGAATCGCCTTAACGGTGACTATCGCTCATATACCGAAGGAGCTATATACGCGGCTCCGCCGCCGACGTATGGGTGTACAACCGCGCCCAAACCTGCCTTTTGATCGACGCACTGAACGAAACCGCCTCGCCTCAACGGCCGGCGTTCGCTCCGCTATCGCGCGCACGAAAAGAGGTACCCAAAGCCTTCAGAGCTGGATAGCATGTCGATGCGATAACAACAAAACGGGGTTCCGCATGGTGTACGGCAAAATGGCTTTCGGCGCGATTGCTCTAACCGCGGCATTGCTCGCCGGCGCGAATGCAGCCAGTGCGCGCGAGATCGCGATCTTCCCGGGCAATGGGAATCTGGATCCGACCGTGCTCACCAACGAGCAATGCACGCGTGGAAAGCCCGCCGACGGCATGCGAGCGATCGTCCAGCTGCGCGGCCGGGGAGACTTCGAGTCCTGCTGGCACAGGACGGATCGGACGCCATCGGGCCTCAAGAGCATCAGCGGGGAAAAGCGCGTTATCGTCGTCTGCGCCCGCGCCTACGGCAAGCGCGACGGCTTTCTCACCAACGACTGCCGCTGGATCGATCAGCATTACTTCCTGGATCCCGCGACGGTGCCTCGTAGCGCCTTCGACTGACTTGATCGCGTGCGGGGCCTGCGTTGCCATAGGCGCATGTCGCCTGCTATCTGTTCCCGGCTTGCGTTCCCCGCCACGCGGTCGGCGTCGAGTCGCCGAAAACCATGCCAAACTGCGCATTGAGATCTCGAAGCCGGCTAATGATCCGCATCGCGCATTCCCTGCTCTCCTTTCCGATCTCCTCCACAATCGCATCGAACATAGACTGCATGCGCTGTTGATCGTAGACGGATTCCGAGAGATCAATGATCATGCGCAGGGTGTCAACGCGCATACGCGCGGAATCCTTCATAACGATTGGATTTTTCAGTTTTCTGACTCCGTCCGGCCCCGTCGTCGTCGAAAATTCCCGCATGAGTTTCGCGTCCTCCTGGAGATCGACCAGCGTCTCCTTGAAGAACTTTGCGGCATCCCGCGCGATCGCCGGCCTCTCGGCAACCACGCCGGGCGATAGGTCACCCGGCGACGGCACCAGCCGCGCCACCTCAGCAGTCAACTGCTCCGCAGCGGGCCTGCCTGCCGCGTAGCGCGCATCGCCAATGGCATCGCCCACCCATCTCGACCACGTGGACGCCGCCACATGCAGGAAGTCTTCACGCGCCTTCTTTGGCCCCTCTACGTGCCCCATCCGCTTCGTGCACGAACGGATGTGATCGATCGCATGCGCGCGATCTGCGTTTGCCTTTCGCCCCATTCCGCTATCCCACAATTTAATGGTTAGATTGTGCGATCACGACGCCGCAAGCCTTGTCGGGCGGACCTCTCGAGCAAACCATTTCGCAAATAAGAGCTCATAATTTGCGGCGCGCGTTACTCAAACATGGTTAATGCACGTCGCACGGGTTTGGGCTACGATGGCGACATCGCTGAGACAACAGCGATCGAGATTGGCGTCTCGAACAGCAAAGGCGGACAACCGCCGCCGGCGGTATTTTTTCGTCCGCACATCGAGCTCCTATGGCTGGGACTTGGTGAGGGAGCGCTTGCGCTCGCCGGTTCCTTTGCTCCGGTACGCCAACCTCGCCATGCTCCCGGCCACCACGATTGGCGTCGTGGACCGGGTGACCTCACCCAGCAAAGGACTCCTCATCATGCGTCACACTGTCACCGCACCCATATTCAACGCAGGCACTCCCGCCGCTCCTGGTGTCTATCGCACGTTGCGCGGCAAGCAAACGCGCGCGACTCTTAGCTACTGGGATGGAAAGGCCTGGCACTGGGACGAATTCAACCAGCAGGCCGCGCGCGAGGCACGCTATGTGTCCAACTTCCAACACCGCGCCTGGGCGCCTCTCGAGATCCATTGATTCGGGCTTCCGGGCCGGCCTCAACAACTCTGACGCCGGCCATCAGTCGACTTGAAGACGCCGCCGGGATATATCAAACCCCGGGCGCCCGCATATATCAAACCCCGATCAAAAATATCCGCGTCGGGGTTTGACATATTTTCACGCCGGTCAGCCTTCCCCGTTGAGCGCTCTTTTGGCCCGCGCGATCACCTGCTCGAGTACACCTCGCTCCGCAATCAGCGCCTCATACGCCGAGCGCTCCTCGTCCCCGCCCGATAGCGCCGCCACGCGCGCCGGCTCGATCAGCAGATTGACCTGTTCGAGCCGTTCCGTTGCACGTGCAAGGATCCGCAGCTCTGCCTCATCGCACTGATATGCCAGCGCGGCCAGCTCGCCAAGAACTTTTCGGATGTGGTCTGCGTTAGCTTGCATAACGCCGCTACCTCTAATTTTGCCTGTCATGACCGCCATCACGCACAGGTCATGGATCTGGTCATAAGCTCAAACCCTTGTCCAGCTTATGTTTGCGGTCCCCTTATGACTATTATGACCATTATGACCGGTATAGATAGATATAGAGAGACATTTGTTGCTTTCATTCCGTGAGTACTGGTGGATGCTTATATATATCTATCTTTCGGAAAAATCAGTCAGAGTGGTCATGTCGGTCATAACGCCTCGCAAAGCCTTATCTGGCAAGCCTTTGAGTCATGACCGTCGCCAAGGCGGCCGGGCATGACTTGATAAACCGGTCATGAAAAAGCCCGCGCACATGCGCGGGCTGATAGGAAGCGGATCGCAGGTCGACCGCTAATCGGTGATGATCATGTTGAGCGGAAACCCGATGCAATGCCGGCTATTTTGATTGCCGAAGGACTTCTTGACTCGCCTCTCTCTGCCGGATTTCTCGTCGTATTCCTTTGGCATGAAGTTCCCCGGTACCTGCGCGAGAAGCCCCTCGAATCCTGACGCGATCGGAGTACCGCGAAGCAATTCGTCCCGCGTAGGAAACGCCCCACCAGTACCGATATATACGAAGCCCTTGTCAGCATGCGCGTTCACACCATGCTGGGCCAGAATCGTACGCGCCTCGGCTTTGCCGACATGCAACGGCGTGTCTTCGTCGACTCTGTCGAGTGCGACGCGCACGAGATCATAGAGCGTTGCTTGTTCGCTATGGACCTTGACCGGCAACCCGAAGAACGTGGTCAGTGTAGTGTTTTCCACCTGGGCAGGATCATCCTCATCGAAACGATCCGACCATTCGAAGCCGTCGATCATCTGCTCCGCATCCGATCGCGAGGCAGGCTCACGCGTCAGGAGTGCCCACGCGCCAGCCAGCAGCGTGCCGTACTGGTCACCGTCGCGCTGCGAGCCGAAACGCGTCGCGGCGACTTCCGTGAACACTTCGATGTTTTTTTGGATCACGGGGAGCAGCGTCAGCGCGCGGCGCATGAGACGCGCGGCGATCGTCGGATCGCGCTTGATCTCATACAGTTCGGCTTTGAGCGCCTTCCACGATTCAGCCGCGTTTGCTTCGTCGCGCTTAGGACGCAGAGAGAGTACGGCGAGACGCTCGTCGTCGGCCTGATGCTTGATCGCGACCTGGATCGACGCGAGGCAGAACATGGAGCGGATATGGAACGACATGGACTCGCCGCCCGCCGTGCCCTTGAGCGTTTGCGCTTCCGACTCCGTCGACGCCTGGCGGATCAGCGACAGCACATTCTGGATCCGGCGGATGTCGCCCTCCTCGTTCGATTCGGACTCGTCGAACAGCACCGGCCGCGCGTCCCCCTTCAGTTTCTGGCGGATACCCGCCTCCGATGAATTGCCCTGCGCGAACAGGTCATAGCCGTTCATCAACGGATGCACGAACTCATTGAGCACCGTCGACTTCCCGCAGCCTGCGCCGCCCGTCAGCCACACGTGCGGGCGCCAGCGCAGCGCACCGCACAGCGGCGCCAGCATAACGAAGCCAGCGAGCAGTGCCGCCGAGCCCGGCTTTGTCCAGCGAAACCGCCTCGCGATGTTGAAGATGCGCGCGCCGTCTTCATCCGACAGCACCTCATCGGCCGGACGCGGCAGCGCGATATCCAGCTCGTACACGTAGCGCGAGACTATGTCGGTAACGCCGGTGCGCACGCCATCGACTGATAAACAATCGCCGTGATGGAGCACGACACGGACTTGATCGATCCATGCGCCCCGGCCACGGGTGCGCCCGTTGTCGTAGATGTCGAGCGCCTTGCAGTTCTGCACGAGGAAGTTTAGTGCCGCGTCCTTGTTGACCGCGTTCTCCTTCCCTTTCGGAAAGTGCATTTCCCACCAGTTAAGCGGGGCGAGATCGATCAGACCCGACATCGATCCAGCTTCGCGACTGGTGAACGACTTGATCTGCCCACGCGCCTTGTCGAACGCGTAAAAGTCATTCCGGTTATAGCCGAGCAGCTTGAAATACGAGTTGTCGACCAGATCAGCATATTCGTCGTCAGCCCCTTCGCTCGCCTGCGGCTGCCCCTCCAACGCCACATTCGCAGCCGACTGCGCCTGCCCGAGCACCTCCTGCGTCTTGTCGACCGCCCACTGCGCTAGCGGCGCTTCGAGCTCTTCGTCATCCTCATCGACAGCCGGCGCTGACGCCTGCTCGATTGCTTCGCGCACGGCGTCAACACCTTCGAGCATCGCCAGATCATTGAAATCCGTCGGCCGCCGATCGTCGTGCGATGCGTCGAACTGCGGCACCGCCAACTTTCCGTGAAACGCCGCGGCAGCGGCGCACGCCGACTTCAAACCTGGATTCCCGGCCGTCCATCGATCGTTGTCCGCACAGAACACCAAAATCGCCTCCCGCAGTTTGTCCATCGTGCGAAGAGCGGCCGCGACAGGCTCGAGATTGCCGGCCGAGAGAGCCCCCACGACTGCGTGCTTCGTCGCGATGTGCAGTGACACCGCCGTTGCGAAGCCCTCGCAGATTAAGACGACGGGCTTGCCGTCTACCGATTGAGGCTGTCCGATGGTGAAGAAGTTGCCACGCAGCTGGCCGCCTGGAGAGAAATCCTTGCTGCGGCCAAGAAAGTTGTCGGAGCCGTCAAAGATCGCCTGCAGCATACGGGTCTCGCCCGCCGCATCACGAATGCGGATCAACAACGCGTTTTCGATCGTGCGCACTTCACCCGTCGTCGGGTCGCGCCGCGCCCATGTGCCGACGCGCGCACCGCACGGTGCGATCCTTTTGCAGACCAGGTAGGGGTGGCCGTCAACGCCACACTCAAGTGCGTCGCCCCACTGGCGTTTGGCAGATTCCGCGACCTTCGCCTGCCGCTCAGCGGCCTTCAGCGCCTCGGCGGCCTGCCGCTTGGCGCGATCACGGTTGCGTCGGATGAGTTCCTCTGCAGACGGCGCTTCACCGGATATTTGCGGACTCCAACCGCCGTCGCGGGCCAGACGTGCAATCGTTGCGAACGTCTTTGGATTGCTGCTCGACGTGCCTTTGATGGAACGCCACGTCACCCGCGTGCCGTGATGATCGTATCGGTCGGGATCGACGACGCCTTGTGACCACGAGTCGAACAGATCGAAGGCCGCATCGCCGAATTCGTTATAGAGTGCCGCGCCGATACCGAACCACTCGTTGCGGTCGCAATCCGGCGAGACGTATATCAGTGCGTCGCGCGCTTCCTCGAGCGTCGCCGGTGCAAACGGCCGCTGGGTTCGTTCGACAATCGCCTGCGGAGTCTCATTCATGAGCAGCCCCCGAATCGACGATGTCAAGATATTTTCGATAAAAATTAGTTGTGCGAACGTGACGCCACACGAGCCATGCTGTAAAATCCATCACTGTAGATTCCAAAGCCGGTGTCCCGCGTCCAACGGGCCCGGCTTTCTTATTTGCCGGGGAAACACCGGAGATTAAACACTGCGGCATGAGCCGCCCTGCTGGCCCCAGCTGGTAGGCCGATGTCGCGATCCTACCGGCGCCACCCGTGAAGCGATAGCCGTTGACGCCAGGCCGCGAAGGTGTCTGATTCGTGACAAACGCCGCCAAAGCCTTGCCCGACGGACACCCGGCCATCACGACGCCCGATCAAACTTTCTTGCACTGGCGGGTTAACGACCCGCATCAGCGTTGACCGTCACCGCGCCGTGCATACGCCGAGCGCCGGCGATCGCCCAGTAGGTCGAGCCGACGGTATATTTCGCGTTGCCCGTCCTCAATCTGCCGTTCGGCAAAGACGTCGGCGACAGCGCGGCGCAGTAACTCGAGCGAGGCGCTACCGAAGAGCACAAACCGGCTACAGCACGCTTCAAACCGAGCGGCATCGAAACAGCCAATGCCGGTGTGCTGCGCCACCTTCAAAAGCACCATCACCAGCTCGAACGGGTTTGCGCAATCTATCGCCTTGCCTTTGGCACACACGGTAACGCGCCCCGGCGTCCGGCTGTCCCAAAAGGCTCGCAGGCCCTGCTGCTTCTCCGTCGGCACGTCGCATGGCGGATCCCATTCAATGCCCCGCTCGTCGGATCGAAAGGATTCCCAGCCCATCGCGGTGAACCACGGGTCAATCATTCCAGCCGCGACCTCGTTGACGTCGTCAGCGCTGACCGTCGCCGGATCGAAGTCAGGTGCCGGGTTGAACCAGTTGAAATTGGTCATCAGATTTGCGCCACAATAGAAATATCGTTTTTTAACATCCCAAAACTGCCGGTCACCCACCCGTGCACGATGCGCTCGAGCTCGCCTAGGTCGCGACGCTCCGCCTCGAAGTCGTCCGCAGACCGCCAGCTTCGTCGTGGCGCATAACGTTGCTCGTCGCGCTCGTTATCCCCTTCGAGATCGTCCGCCTCGGTCATGCGCGGCACCTGCGCCAGTTCAACGCGCACAAGCGGCGACCGATCGACGGGCATACCAGCGAGCCAAGAGCGTACATCGGACGCGAGCCATAGGCGCGTACCGCGCGGCGTCAGCGTGAATGGTCGAGGCAGCTCGTTCCGCTTGTCCATTCCCGCGAGCACGCCCGGCGAGACCTCCAGAGCGCGTCGAATGTCGCCAATGGACATCACTCGCAACGGATCGAGGTCCGTCATGGGATCTCCTGGCGTACGGCCGGCTGCGCCGTCGTATCGCTGGATCATCACGTCGTCATCAAGCTCCGTCACTTCGCCGCCCCTTTCGCGCGACGCGCTGCGAGCCATGCGCGGATATCAGACAGCATCCACGTCGCCGCGCGGCCGCCGAGCTTAACCTGTGCCGGAAATTCGCCGGACTTCACCATCTGGCGGATTTTCGTGGCACCGATGCCGGTCATCGTCTTGACCTCGTCGTATTTGAGAACCCGATCGTCCTGATTCATGAGCAGCCCCGCTGCGGTGGTTTTGTTGCTCGCATTCTGTTTGTCACGACCTGATTTCGACCTAGCGTTTTTGTGCGATGGCTGGCGTGCGCGTGCGATGGGTGCGCGTACGAAAACGACCGGTTGCGTACACGGACTCTCATCCATGTACGAAAAATAGTCACATAATATTTCGTACGCGCTCTATAATTCGCACTCCTATTTCGTACACTCAGGAGTCGCCGATGTCCCGGATCTTCATCTACGCGCGCGTGTCCACCGTCGACCAGACCACCGACAACCAGCTTCGCGAGATCGAGGCGGCCGGCTTCTCTGTCGACAAGCGCCGGATCGTCACCGAAAGCATTTCGGGTTCCGTCGCCGCTGCCGAACGTCCAGGTTTCGCCAAGCTGCTCGATCGCCTCGAGGATGGCGATGTGCTGATCGTCACGAAACTCGATCGGCTCGGGCGCAACGCGATGGACGTCCGCGCGACCGTCGAGCGACTGGCGGAGATGGGCGTGCGAGTGCACTGCCTCGCACTTGGCGGAGTAGACCTGACCAGCGCCGCCGGCAAGATGACGATGGGCGTCCTCGGCGCCGTCGCTGAGTTCGAACGCGACCTGCTGATCGAGCGCACACAGGCAGGACTCGCGCGCGCGAAATCCGAGGGAAAGGCTATGGGGCGTCCGTCCGCGCTTACACAAGCGCAACAGGCCGAAGCGCGCCAGAAATTGGCGGCAGGAGTGTCAGTCGCCCAACTCGCGCGCGACTACAATACGACGCGCCAGACGATCATGCGCGTGCGCCAGAAGGCGATCACCGCGTGAGCCAAACCCGATCTTGGAGGAGTTGTCGATGACCGTGAAATGTCCGCCGCTGTATTCAGTTTGGGAGAACGACAAAGGCGCGAAAATCTTTGTCGAGCACATCTACGACGAAGCAACCGATCTGGAGGCCGAGCTCGAAGAAGGCGATGATCCGCTGTTCTTCGTGACGGTAATCCCCTACGCTGACCGCAACGACATGGATGCGATCGCCGACGAGCTCGACATGGAACAGTGGGCCGATCTCGTTCGCGTCGACGGAATCAGGCAAACCGGAATCGAGCCGCCGGCCTCAGATTGATAGCGAACAACTGCGACGTGCCGGACGAATTAATCACACGGGTTTGCCCCGCTAGAAACGATCAGCGCCTCTGATCACAATCGTCCTGGCGCTCTCGTCACGTCGAGCGCTCATCTTCTCGAAAGACATCCTTTCACCGCCATCAGTTGATGGCGCTTTTTTTCCGCGCTCTCGACCGTACAACGCGTTTTTGCAACGCTACCCGCTGCGCCCGAACTGCGCCCGACGAATGGCGTGCCCCCCGAGACGCCCGACACACGCGGCGCACACGCCTCGAACAACAGATTTTCGCACTGTTGGTTTTTTCTTTTAAAAACAATGAGTTGAATCAGATCTGGCGCCGCATTACACTGCGAGTGCGCCGGCGGCATCGCTTGAGCGCGCGAACAATCGGGATATAGATGAAAGCGCAACAAATTACCAAGGCCGACGAACCGGATATTCGTAAACTGCAGCACTCAGTCATTAGCGCAATCAGCTATGCAGGCTTTCACGTGACCACGGCGAGCGGCGAGCCCGCAATGCTCGCCGTAGTAGACACGGACGGCAATGTGCTCGAGGCGGGTGCCGGGGTTGCGATCGCCGCCTGGAACGTCGCCATCAATTCGTATCGCAATTTCTTGAAGGGATCGGGTCACCTGCGGGTGCACACCGGTCCACCGAAAGATGTAGACATGTAGAGTGAGAAACGGCGCTTCGGGGCCGTTTTATTCGTTAAAGGATGCCCGATCGCAGCAGTTTGAGATTGCCAGTAACATAGGCTGATCTAACAAGACGGAGAATCGAATTGAGTAGCGTCGCGATCGTAATGGCGAAACTAGCCGGCATTCGCAGGGCCGTGGGCGCCGCACTGGAGGAGAAAGTGAATGTCGATCGAGCTGGCGGGAGGCTACGCACAAATTTCGGACCGGTCAGCAACGGCCACTACTTCGTGCAAGCTGCCACGCTCATCGATCAGCTTCGCACCCTCTTACCGGACTATTACGGGGATTTCCACAGGATCAACACGAAGCCCCTGCAACAGATGGCCGCAAAGAACGCTGACGGCTCTACCGTGTTCAATTACACACGCGACCAAGTGGAACAGCTCGCACGCGCCATCGACCAGGTACTAGAAATTCGCGCGAATAGCGAACTGGCTCAACCTGTCCCGGCGAAGCCCACGGAACAGAGGCGTGTTTTCATCTCTCACGGCCGCGCGACGGACTGGCGGGAGATGCAAGCATACATTGAGAAAGACATTGGGCTCGCGACGATCGAGCTAGCGCAAGAACCGAACACCGGCCAAACGATTATCGAGAAACTGGAAGCAAACGCCGCTTCATGTGATAGCGCAGTCATCGTTATGACGGGCGACGATTTGGATCAAGATGGGCAAACACGCGCGCGTGAAAACGTGATGCACGAAATCGGATTTTTTCAGGCCAAATATGGTCGTGCTCGTGTCTGTCTATTGCATGAGGAAGGTGTAAGCATCCCGACCAACCTCGCGGGTGTCGTATATGTGCCGTTCCCGAAAGGACACGTCGGCGCCGCTTTCGGTGTCCTAGTTCGCGAGTTAAAAGCTATGTATAAGCTCTGACACATCCTTCATCTGTCCCGTTAGCCCCAAGTTATTCGGGATTGAACGCGCAGATCGGTAGCGAGCAACGAAAACAGGAACAGGTTCCGGTCTGCCCTGCGACACGAGATGACAAACGGCGCCGAGGCGCCGTTTTTTAAAGGGATGCGAGCTGACTCTTGAACGATTCGCGGTGTCGCTTCCGCGATGAGAGTTCGCCGATCAGGAAGGCGAGGCAAAACTGAATCGCGTTGGCTCGCTTAAAGCATTCCTCCTCAGGCGCGGAATGGACGCCATCGCTGAGATTGGCGTACAACTTGCCGAGCGGATTAAGCCCCTCAGGTTTCAGATACGGCGGCATTGCTGCGTTCGCCTTTTCGATCTTCTTCGACATCGGGACGCCTGGGTTTTCCAGTTCGTCGAGTGCATCAAGCGTTTCCTGCGGCGCGCCGGACGCCACCGCATCTTCGCGCACCAGCTTCAATAGCTGAACGATGTTGTTTTCCAAGATTCGACGGAAATATGCGAAGGCCGCCACGCCGTAGCCAGTGGCAAGGCAAACAGTTGCTTTCTCGAAATTGTCGAGGTCGTCTTTGAAGAACCGTTGCAGGTTTTTATCCCGCTTGAGCTTCCTTCTCGGGAACTCACCAAACTTCTCAAGATTCAGCATACGTTCGTCGACGTCCACTGAGTAGCGAACCACGAACACACGTTTGTCCGTCCTGCACGAAAAGCACTGGAACGAATAGTACACGTCGCCCGACTGTTTTTTCAGCGCGTAAGACGCGCCCTCGTCTTTCAGATTAAAAAACGGGCGACGTTCTTCACACACCTCGCACTCGTCATTGATCTCTGAAATTTTCACGAACAGCAAATTGTCCACTGGAAACGGGAATGCCTTCCGCGTGTACAAAGGAGCAGTCTCAAAAAACTCCGCTACTACCGACTCGTCTAGTCTCGCCATTTTTGCTTGCCGCTTACCTGAAGGCGCTGATTTTAATCGTTATCTGCGGCTTATGCTAAAGTTTACATACAGTATCGCTCGGGCATCCGAGTGAAACGAATCCGACCTTCGGAGACGAAGCGGTCGGCGCGGCGGGGGTTGAGGTCTGCGACATAGAGAATGGTCCGGCGAGAAGCGATGAGTGGCGCGATAGATGAAGGCCTGGGCGTGCAGCCCGAGCGCCAAACCGCGGCAAACGTGGGTGCACCGTACGGCGGCGAAAAGTACGACCGCGGAACAACTGCGGGCCGCCGCGAATTGGGGCCATGCTGATCGGATTGGTAGCGCGATGCGTGGTCGACGCCCGATCGGAATGGCCCCGCGCAAGCAACCGCATATTATACCGTGGGCTGGGATGGGGGACTGGGTGGGCGAACGCCGACGAGCCCCGCCGCTACACGACGCCGCACCGCCCGGCGTGCCGCCGGGCGGACTCATCGAGGCGTCATGGCCGGAAAAACTCAGGAAGAACTTTCCCGCTTGAAGAACCGCTTGCGCCGGTTACTTCTTCTCCGGCTCCGGATTCCCTTGCGGCGCAGGCTGCGTGAACGGGAACGAGCTGAACATCGTCTTCGCCTGGTTCTGCATCTGCTCCTGCATCTGCACGAACATGTTCTTCGACTGCTCGATATAGCTCGTCATCATCCCCTGCATCATCGGGGCCTGCATGTTCATGAACTGCGACCAGACCTCCGGATTCATCGTCTTGCCTTCGTACAGGCCCTTCGATTGATCCGCGAGCTTGTTCTGAATGTCGATGAACGCCTGGATGTTCTTTTCCAAGTACGTTCCCATCATGCCCTGCATCGCATGCCCGTAAAAACGGATGATCTGCGACAGCATCAGCGAAGAGAACATCGGCAGACCGCCGCTCTCCTCTTCGAGAATGATCTGCAGCAGGATGCTGCGCGTCAGGTCCTCGTTGCTCTTGGCATCGATGACCTTGAAATCCTCCTGATCCAGCACGAGCTGCTTCACATCAGTCAACGTGATGTAAGTGCTGGTCTCTGTATCGTACAGTCGACGGTTCGGATATTTCTTAATGAGTCGTTCGGCTGTTTTCTTTGTAGTAGTGGTCATGTAAAGCCTTTGAGCGCGAATGAAGCGCAGAAACGGCGTCCTGTCGCACGCGCAGCATGACACTGCGCGTACAAGACGCCGCCAGAAACATCTGAACCATGCAACGTCCCGCCTCGTCCTTGCTGCGACAAGGCGGAACGCCCACGGATCAGCCCATATGCAGGCCGCCGTTCAGTGAGAAGTCGGCCCCCGTCGAGAAGCCCGATTCCTCCGACGCCAGCCATGCAACGATCGACCCGATTTCATCCGGCGTGCCGAGACGGCGCACCGGAATCGTCGCGACGATCTTTTCCAGCACATCGGGGCGGATCGATTTCACCATGTCCGTGCCGATGTAGCCCGGCGAAACCGTGTTGACCGTCACGCCCTTGGTGGCCACTTCCTGCGCGAGGGCCATCGTGAAACCGTGAATCCCCGCCTTCGCGGTCGAGTAGTTCGTCTGCCCGAACTGCCCCTTCTGGCCGTTCACCGACGAGATGTTGATCACACGGCCAAAGCCGCGCTCGACCATGCCGTCGATCACCTGCTTTGTCACATTGAAGAGGCTGGTCAGGTTGGTATCGATCACGGCCGTCCAGTCTTCGTGCGTCATCTTGCGAAACACGACGTCGCGCGTGATGCCCGCATTGTTGACCAGCACGTCGACTTCGCCGATTTCAGCTTTCACCTTGTCGAACGCGGTCTTGGTGGATTCCCAGTCACCCACGTTGCCTTCCGAAGCAACGAAGTCGAAGCCCAGAGCTTTCTGATCTTCGAGCCACTTCACGCGGCGCGGCGAGTTCGGGCCGCAACCCGCGATCACCTTGAAGCCATCCTTGTGCAGACGCTGGCAAATGCTCGTGCCGATGCCACCCATGCCGCCCGTTACGTACGCAATTCGTTGTGACATAAAACACACTCCATTATCGTTTTACGAGACGCCAGCCGCCTCGTGCTTCGCCCTTCGCGATATCCACGGCCATGCGGCGGATTACGCCGCCCGCACGGCCATCGGACCGCGCCACGCACCGGCCGCCTTGGCGAACACCGGCCTGCGTGGCGGCCTCCTTGTGAAACGGTCTTGCTTACGGACGCTCGACAGCCAGCGCCACGCCCATGCCGCCGCCGATACACAGCGAAGCCAGACCCCGCTTCGCATCGCGCTTCTGCATTTCGTGCAGCAGCGTGACGAGAATACGGCAGCCGGACGCGCCGATCGGATGGCCGATCGCGATCGCCCCGCCGTTCACGTTGATCTTCGATGTGTCCCAGCCCATCTGCTTGTGCACGGCCAGCGCCTGCGCGGCAAACGCTTCGTTGATTTCCATCAGGTCGAGATCGTTCACGCTCCAGCCCGCGCGCTCCAGACAGCGGCGCGACGCCGGCACGGGGCCCATGCCCATCACCTTCGGATCGACAGCCGCGTTCGCGTATGCCTTGATGCGCGCGATCGGCGTGAGACCCAGCGCCTCGGCCTTCTTCGCCGACATCACGACGACAGCGGCTGCGCCGTCGTTGATGCCGGACGCGTTCGCGGCCGTCACCGTGCCTTCCTTCGAGAACGCCGGCTTCAGGCCCGCAAGCGATTCAGCCGTGACGCCGTGGCGCACGAATTCGTCGGTCGTGAACGACAGCGGGTCGCCCTTCCTCTGCGGAATCTGGATCGGCACGATTTCATCATCGAAGCGGCCGGCCTTCTGTGCGGCTTCCGCCTTATTTTGCGAAAGTGCCGCGAACTTGTCCTGGTCTTCGCGCGTGATGCCGTATTCCTTCGCGACGTTCTCGGCCGTCACGCCCATGTGGTACTGGTTGTACACGTCCCACAAGCCGTCGACGATCATGCTGTCGATCAGCTTCGCATCACCCATGCGGAAGCCGTCGCGCGAGCCCGGCATCACGTGCGGCGCGGCGCTCATGTTTTCCTGGCCGCCCGCGACGACGATGTCCGCGTCGCCCGCGATGATCGCGTTGGCCGCCAGCATCACGGCCTTCAGGCCCGAGCCGCACACCTTGTTGATGGTCATGCCGGGCACGGCCATCGGCAGGCCGGCCTTGATCAGCGACTGGCGCGCCGGGTTCTGACCCGAACCCGCAGCCAAAACCTGACCCATGATGACTTCGCTCACCTGCTCGGGCTTCACGCCCGCGCGCTCCAGCACGGCGCGGATCACCGTGGCGCCCAGTTCCGGCGCCGCAATCTTCGCCAGCGACCCACCGAATTTGCCGACAGCCGTGCGGGCCGCCGATACGATCACTACGTCAGTCATTTCAATTTCCTCCGGGGCTGCGGCGAGTTGCTCCACAGTAGCCCGTCAAGTTGTTAATCCGGTCAGTCAGCGTTACTGCGATACAGCGTCTGTCTCACTCCGTCGTCACTCGTTATCTGTTTGCGTCGATCGCTCATCGACTTCGACGGCGACCGCTCGTGATTTGCTTCGACACCCGAACGATTACTCGCGCACCTGCACGTAGCGTCCGGGTGCGGATTCGATCACGGGGAATTCGGTCGACCCCGGCTCCGTGGGCGCCTTCACCTTCTTGCCGCCGTACTGGTCGAGCCAGTTCGTCCATTCGGGCCACCAGCTTCCCGGCGTTTCCGTCGCGCCTTCGAACCAGTCGTCCGGGTTCGCGGGTAGCGTCTTCTCGTCGCCCGCCACCGACCAGTAGCTGCGCTTGTTCTTCGACGGCGGATTGATCACGCCGGCGATGTGGCCCGATGCGCCGAGCACGAACTTGCGCGGCCCCGTCAAAAGCGGCACCGACGCATACGCCGATTGCCACGGCACGATATGGTCCTCGCGCGAACCGTAGATGAACGTCGGCACGTCGATGCGCGACAGGTCCACCTTTTCGCCGCACGTCGTCAACGCGCCGGGCTCGCGCAGCCGGTTCTCGAGATACGTGTTGCGCAGATACCAGACATACATCGGCCCCGGCAGGCTCGTCGAATCGCTGTTCCAGTACAGCAGGTCGAACGGCATCGGCGTGCGGCCCTTCAGGTAATTGTCGACGACGTAGTTCCACACGAGGTCGTTCGGACGCAGGAACGAGAACGTGTTCGCGAGCTCGATGCCGCGCATCAGGCCCGGGGGCATGCCGTTCTTGCCGCCGATCGTCTGCTCGCGCATCTGCACGTGCGCTTCGTCGACGAAGATGTCGAGCACGCCCGTATCGCTGAAGTCGAGCAACGACGTGAGCAGCGTCATCGACGCGGCGGGATGTTCGCCGCGCGCCGCGGCGACAGCCAGCGCCGCCGCCAGCAGCGTGCCGCCGATGCAGAAGCCAAGCGTATTGATCTGCTCGCGGCCGCTGATCTGGCGCGCGGTATCGAGAGCCGTCAGCACGCCCTCGGACACGTAGTCGTCCCACGTCTTCTGCGCGATCGACTGGTCCGCGTTGCGCCACGAAATCAGAAAGACCTGATGCCCCGATTCGAGCGCATGCGCAACGAGCGAGTTGTCGGGCTGCAGATCGAGAATGTAGTACTTGTTGATGCACGGCGGCACGATCAGCAGCGGCCTCTCGTGGACCGTCGCGGTGCGCGGCTTGTACTGGATCAGCTGCATCAGTTCGTTCTCGAACACGACGGAGCCTTCCGTCATCGCGAGATTCTTGCCGACGCCGAAACGCGTTTCGTCCGTCTGCGAGATCTTGCCGCGCTGCATGTCGCCGAGCAGGTTCATCACGCCCTGGCGCAGGCTCTCGCCGTTGCTTTCGAGCAGCGTCTTCTGCGCTTCGGGATTGAGCGCGAAGAAGTTGCTCGGCGATGCGGCGGCCGTCCATTGCTGCACGGCGAAGCGGATGCGCTCGCGCGTCTTCTGGTCGGTTTCGATCGCGTCGACGAGTTCCTGCAGATAGCGCGCGTTCAGCAAGTACCACGCGGCCGTATATGTGTAGACAGGCGTCGTCTTCCAGGCTTCGGAACTGAAGCGCCGGTCCTTGAGCTCGATGCCCGTCGACGCCGCCTGGGTCGCCTGCTGCAGCAACTGCATCGCGTCACGCGAATAGTCGGACTGCAACTGCTGAAGGCGCGCGGGCGGAATCGAGGCGCTCGGCACCTTCAGCCCCGCGAGTTGCTGCGTGAACTGTTGCGCAAATTGTGGCGCGAACTGTTGAGCAAGCTGCGGATTGAAAACCTGTCCGAAGAATGCGTTGAACGGCTGGCCCGAAGCCTCGCCGTCCGGTTGGCCCTGCGCCTGAGCGAACTGTTTGGCGATCTGCTCGACGAAGGGATTGGAAAATGGCAGCGAACCCGCCTGCGCCGTCGCCGATTTCGCGAAGTCCGGCATGGGAGGAATGCTGAACGGATTGCCATTTGCTGCGGCCGGTGCGCCTAGCGAACGCCATGCGTTCATCCAGGCGTCGAACCATTGCTGAACCCCTGCCGCATTCGCTTCTTGCTGAGCGCGGTCTGACGAGGTGTCCTTGCGAGAAGAATTCGAGGAAGTTTGAGATGCAACCATGCCTGCTTTTGACCGAAAAGTCCTCGCGGACGGGTTGAGAGGCAGGTACTGGCGCGAAGAACGCGATCGGATCACGACCACGTGCGCCCTTGCCCTGTGAAGAACATTCTTGCGCCCCATCGCAAGGCATGTCAATGCTTGCTCCCGATTTTGCCGCAGTGCGGGATTTTTTTCATTATCGTTTTCCCGATGTGCAGCAAGGCGTTTGGCGGTCGGGCGCACGGTCGTGCTGTGCAATGCAAAAAGAGCCCGCTATGACGGGCTCTTGTCCTGATCCACACGGGCACGAAACGCTTACGCACTGCGCAACCGCATAGGTCTTCTTACGTTCGCGCAATGCAGCATAAGAACGCTCGCAAAGCATCGTCGCGACCAGTGGGGCGCAGCAAAAAGGCCCTTGCGCAGCGGGACTTAGAGCGCCCCAATATCGTCCGCGAGCCAGATCATCGCGGCCATTCGGCCCGTCTCGCGATCGCGTCGATATGAGTAAAAACGCTCGCGCTCAGTGAACGTGCAATGACCGCCACCCGTCACCTGTGTCACGCCGAGTCGAGCAAGCCGCAGACGTGCAAGCCTGGGCAGATCCGCGAGGTATTTGCCCGCGTTCGCCGGGTGATCGGCGAACGCGCTTGCGACCTCATCGCGTTGTGCGCCACCGACACCCTTCATGAAGGCGTCACGCACGTCTGGTCCGACCTCGAAAGTCGCGGGACCGATGCACGGACCGAGGTAAGCATGCAGCGCTGACATGTCAGTGCCCGCGAGCGACGCGACACGTTGCGCCGTATTTTCGACGACACCTGCCGCGAGCCCTCGCCAGCCGGCATGCGCTGCGCCGACTGCGCGGCCTTGCGGATCGCACAGCAGGACGGGCATGCAGTCCGCGATCATCACGACGCACAGCGTGCCCGTGTGGTCGGTCGCGCTCGCGTCGGCCCGAATGGTCGGCTCACCGCGCTTTGCGGCGGCGAGTGCGTCTTCGGCGTTCACGACGGTCGCGCCGTGGACCTGCGACAGCCACGCCGCTTCGTGGAGCCCCGCGAGCCGCATCACGCGCGCGCGGTTCTGTTCGACATGCGCGAGATCGTCGCCCGACTTCTTGCCGAGATTCAGCCCGCCCGGCCCGTCGACGCCATTGCGCCACGTGCCGAACGGCGGCAGGCTCACGCCGCCGTTGCGCGTCGTGACGAACGCATGCACACGCGGCGATACCCGCCACTCGGGCCGCAACACGTCATTCATCGTCAGGTCAGGCAGCGTCATGCGCGATTGTCCTCGTCGTGTGATCCGCGTGATCCGTCCACTTCGTCTTCGTCGACGTAGTTTTCCGCATCGGGCGATGCATCGGTTTCGTCGTCGTAGAACGCTTCGTCTTCGTCGTAGTCTTCCGCGTACTCGGCTTCGTGATCGCGGCCCAGCCCCAGCGCTTCGGACAAGGCGGCGATATCTTCCGGCACGTCGGCGCGCCATTGCATCGTGCGCCCGGTTCGCGGATGAACCAGCGCGAGCCGCCATGCATGCAGCGCCTGACGCGCGAAGCCGCCCGGCAGCGGCGTCACCGAGCGCTTGCCGCGCGCGCGGCCATACACCGGGTCGCCGAGCAGCGGATGGCCGACATGCGCGCAATGCACGCGGATCTGATGTGTGCGCCCCGTCTCCAGATCGCAATGAATCGCCGACACGGGCTGGGGCTCCCAAAGCGTCGAATCGATGCGCCTGAAGTGCGTGCGCGCGGGCTTGCCCGCCGCACCCGTCACGACGGCCATGCGCGTGCGCTCGCGCGGATCGCGGCCGATGGGCGCGTCGATCGTGCCTTCTTCCGGCATGTTGCCCCACACCAGCGCGAGATAGCGGCGCTTCACCGTGCGCGCCTGCAACTGGCGCACGAGATCGGTTTGCGCTTCGAGCGTGCGCGCGACCACCATCAGCCCCGACGTCTCCTTGTCCAGCCGATGCACGATGCCCGCGCGCGGCAAGCCCGCGGCGGCGTCGCCATAGCGGTGCAGCAGGCCGTTCAGCACGGTGCCGCTCCAGTTGCCGGCGGCGGGATGCACGACGAGCCCGGCAGGCTTGTTGATCACGACGAGCGTCTCGTCTTCATAGACGATATCGAGCGGCACGGGTTCCGGCGTGAACGCGAGTTGCTCGGGCAGCAGATCGGGCACGAGCTCGATCGTCGCGCCGAGCGGCACCGGCTGGCGGATCTTCGCGGGCTGTCCGTCGACGCGCACGCGCTGCGCCTCGATCCAGCTTTGCAGACGGCTGCGCGAAAACTCGGGAAAGACCTTCGCGAGCACTTTGTCGAGCCGGTCGCCCGCAAGCTCGGGCGGCACGGTGACGACGCGCGGCGCTTCGTCGGCCCGCGGCACGGCGCTTTCGACATCGGCGTTCGAGGCTTCGGAAGCGAGTGCGTCGCCGCCGAAATCGTCGTCGAGCGCATCGCTCGCGCTATCGTCCGGCAATGCGTCGGCGGGATTGACGCTTGGGCTATAATCCTTGCTGCTCTTCCGCGCGACCTGTGCGGGGCGCGGAGTATTGGAACGGGTCATCGAGACTGGGTCACCTGGACGTAAAGCTAGACTGGAAAATGCGAGCCTTGAACATCATTACTCAAACTGTTCGAAAGACGGTGGCCCAACAGATGGCCAGGAAGGTGGCCAGCTATGTCGCTTGCGCGGCAGCCGTGACGCTGGTGGCGGCCTGTCATGGTCTGCCTCAGAAGACGGACGAAACGGCGACGTGGACCAACAATAAATTATATACGGAGGCGCAAGACGCCCTGAGCGGCGGCGACTTCGGCAAGTGCGCGAAATACTTCGAGGCGCTCGAAGGCCGCGACCCGTTCGGCCACTTCGCACAGCAGGCGCAGATCAACGTCGCGTACTGCAACTGGAAGGACAGCGAAACGGATGCTGCCGACCAGGCCGTCAACCGCTTCATCCAGTTGCACCCGGACCATCCGGACATCGCCTACGCGTATTACCTGAAGGGCATGATCCACTTCAACGACGACCTCGGTCTGTTCGGCCGCTTCTCGGGCCAGGACATGAGCGAGCGCGATCCGAAGTCGCTGCGCGAGTCGTATGACGCTTTCAAGGTGGTCGTCGACAAGTATCCGCAAAGCAAGTACGCGCCCGATGCGGCTCAGCGCATGCGCTACATCGTGAACGCGCTGGCTTCGCACGAAGTGCACGCGGCCGACTACTACTATCGCCGCGGCGCGTACGTGGCCGCCATCAACCGCGCGCAGCTCGCGATCAGGGAATACAAGAACGCGCCCGCAATCGAAGACGCGCTGCACATCATGATGCTGTCGTATCAGAAGCTGGACCAGCCGCAGCTCGCCGACGACACGAAGCGCGTGCTGGCAGGCACGTTCCCGGACAGCCCGTATATCACGGGCCATGCGCGTCCGGGCAAGGAAAAGGCATGGTGGCAGTTCTGACCCGCTGATCGTCAGCCGAAATAAAAAACGCCACGGTTCGATACCGTGGCGTTTTTGTTTGTGGCGGCCCGCTTTGGTGCCCGCTTTACGTGGGCGCGCTTAATGATGGCCCCTTTCGCGTCGGTCAAGCCCGGTCAGTCACGCTCGAAAAGCGCAATCGACTCGACATGCGACGTGTGCGGAAACATGTTCACGACGCCCGCGCCCTTCAGCCGATAGCCGGCTTCATGCACGAGCAGGCCGGCGTCGCGGGCAAGCGTCGCCGGGTTGCACGACACGTAGACGATGCGCTTCGGCAGCGGCCCTTCGCCGCTTTGCGCGATATCCGCGAGCGCCTTCGATACGGCCAGCGCCCCTTCGCGCGGCGGATCGATCAGGTACTTGTCGAAGTGGCCGAGCGCGCGGATATCGTCCGCCGTGACTTCGAACAGGTTGCGGCACGCAAACGCTGTATGGCCGTCGACGCCGTTTTCCTTCGCGTTTTCGAGCGCGCGCGTGGTCAGCACGTCGCTGCCTTCGATGCCCACCACTTCTTGCGAAACCCTGGCCAGCGGCAGTGTGAAATTGCCGATGCCGCAGAACAGGTCGAGCACGCGATCGGTCTTTGCGGGCGCGAGCAGGCGCAGCGCGCGGCCGACCAGCACGCGGTTGATCTGGTGATTGACCTGCGTGAAATCGGTCGGACGGAACGGCATGCGGATGCCGAACTCGGGCAGCGTGTAGTCGAGCTGGCGGTCGAGCGGGTAGAACGGATAGACGGTATCCGGCCCCTTCGGCTGCAGCCAGAACTGGACATTGTGCTGGTCGGCGAAATCGCGCAGCAGCTGTTCGTCGGCGGCGTTGATCGGCTCCAGGATGCGCAGCACGAGCGCCGTCACCGACGAGCCGACGGCCAGTTCGATTTGCGGCATGCGATCGCGAATCGACAGCCCCTCGACCAGGTGGCGCAGCGGCACCAGCATGTCCGACACATGCGGCGGCAGCACTTCGCAGCTCGTCATGTCGGCGACGTAGCTGCTCTTCTTCTCGTGGAAGCCCACCAGCACGCCGCCCTTCTTCACGACGTTGCGCACCGTCAGCCGTGCGCGATAGCGGTAGCCCCACGACGGGCCGTGGATCGGCCGGAAGATGGTTTCCGCACGCAGCTTCGCCAGATGCATCAGATTGTCTTCCAGCACGCGCTGCTTGACGGCGATCTGCGCGCGCACGTCGAGATGCTGCATCGAACAACCGCCGCACGTGCCAAAAAACTTGCACTGTGGGCGGGTACGGATCACGCTCTCTTTAAGAACATCGACGACCTGCGCCTGTTCGAAACTCGGCTTCTTTCGGTAGCTCGAATAGGTGACGCGTTCGCCGGGCAGCGCGCCCTCGACGAAGATGACCTTGCCGGGCGAGCCGTCTTCCGTGACGGTGCGGCCGACGCCGCGCGCTTCCATGTCGAGCGAATCGATATCGAGTTCGGGGGCCTTGAACGGGCCGGCGGCAGCCTCGTCGCGCGCCTGCTTGCTCTTGCGGGGCGAGCGCGATTTACCAATGGGGGTAACAGTTTCAGACACCTGCGACTTCCTGACAGACTGTGTAAAAGTGGGACCCGAAATGAAAAATCGGCGGGACCAAACATGAGATTGTAGACGAACGACAAACACCGACGGAGATTTGACGATGCGACTGATCAGCTGGAACGTCCAGTGGGGACGCAGTGCGCACGGGGACGTGAACCTGTCCCGCACGATCGACGAAGCGCGGCGGCTCGCCGATTTCGACGTGCTGTGCATGCAGGAAATCACGCGCGGCTTTTCGGTGCTGGCGGGCCATCCGGGCGACGACCAGTTTGCCGAGCTGGCCGATCTGCTGCCCGGCTACACGGTATTGGGCGCGATCGGCGCGGATCTGGCGCCGCTCAAGCTCGACGCGCCCGCCGCGCCGCGCCGGCAGTTCGGCAACGCGCTCGCGACGCGTTTGCCCATCGAGCGCGTGATCCGTCATTCGCTGCCGTGGCCCGCCGACCCGGAAGCGCCGTCGATGCAGCGCGTCGCGCTCGAAGCCGTGCTGCGTGCGCCCAGCGGCCCGCTGCGCGTGATCGTCACGCATCTGGAGTTCTATTCGCTCAAGCAACGGCTCGCGCAGGTGAACCATCTGCGCGCGATGCAGCAGGAGGCGGCCGCGCATGCCAGGCACCCCGCGCCGGCCGAAAATGCCATCGGACCTTTCACCGACACGGGGCGGCCTGTCAGCGCGATCGTCTGCGGCGATTTCAACAGCGCATACGACAGCGACGCATACCGGCGCATGCTGGAGCCGCTCGACGGCAGCCCGTCTTTCATCGACGCATGGACCGCGCTGCACCCCAACCAGACGCCGCCGATGACGGCTGGCGTCTACGACAAGGCGCAGTGGTCGGACGGGCCGCTCACGTGCGATTTCCTTTTCGTCACGGAAGACCTGCGCACGCGGCTGCGAAGCTGCGAGATCGACGGCGCGACGCGCGCATCCGATCATCAGCCGATCGTGCTGGAAATGGATTGACCCGGCCTGCCTGCACGCGACGCGCACGCATCCTCCGCGGCGCGTGCACGCATGCGCACGCAGCGATCAGTTCTCGAACGCTGCCAGATATTCGGCCCAATGCGGCGCCGACTCCTGCGCGAGCGCGTTCTTCACGAACGCGATTTCGTCCGCGTACTCTTCGGGCGAAAAGCCGCCGCGCATCAGCTGGAAACGGCAGTACAGCAGATACGTGTTGACGACGTCCGTCTCGCAGTAGTTGCGGATCTCATCGATGCGGCCCGCAAGGAACGCGTGCCATACCTGGCCGCCGTCCATCCCCAGCTTGCCGGGAAAGCCGCACAGCTTCGCGAGCGCGTCGAGCGGCGCGTTCGCGCGCGCCTGATACATCGCGAGCAGATCCATCAGGTCGGTGTGACGCGCGTGATAGCGGCTGATGTAGTTGTTCCACTTGAAGTCGCGGTCGTCTTCGCCGAGATCCCAGTAGCGATTCGCGCGAATGCCGTTGACGAGCGCGCGGTAGTGCAGCACGGGCAGATCGAAGCCGCCGCCGTTCCACGACACGAGTTGCGGCGTGTACTTCTCGATGGTCCGGAAGAACGACTGCACGAGCGCCGCTTCGCCGTCTTCAGGCGTGCCGAGCGAGCGCACGCGAAAGCCGTTGTTGTCGCGGAACACACATGAAATCGCCGCGATGCGCTGCAGGTGATGCGGCAGGAAATCGCTGCCCGTCTTTTCGCGCCGCGCCGCGAAAGCATGCTCGGCGACCTCTTCGTCGGACATCGTGGCGGGAAGACTTTCAAGCCGGCGAATGCCGGCGACATCGGGAATCGTCTCAATGTCGAAAACCAGAATTGGAGTCATTGTTGAGGGTGTGTTTGCAGGTGAAACGTGCATGCGAACGCCCGAAACTGGCCGCCCTCCAAGGGGACTTCCTTCGGGGCGCAGAAGCAAGGAGCGCCGTTTGGCCGAGCCAGACAAGCGACGCACGACGCCGCCAAGCGGCCGGTTTCGGGCGTTCCCCTGGAATCAATTTATAAGTCAGGGGTTGCCCCGTAAAGGGCTGCTCGCGGCGTCACGCTCTTTGCGAATACATCCTTGCGAGCGGCCCTTTACGGGGCAACGCATGTACGTTTCATCTGCAAACAGACCCTAGAGAACGGCGTCCTTGCGCACGCCATTGGAGGCAAAGAAGCGCTTCAGACGCACGAGCGCCTCTTGCTGGATCTGGCGCACACGCTCCCGCGTGAGGCCCATTTCGTCGGCGAGTTCTTCGAGTGTGGCCGGCTCGATGTGATTGAGTCCGAAGCGGCGCTCGATCACATGCCGATGCTTGTCCGACAGCCGCGCGAGCCATGCGCGCGTGAGCGTTTCGAGTTCGCGATGCTGCACTTCCGCGTCCGGCGACTGGCTCTGGTCGTCCGACAGCAGGTCGAGCAGGCTGCTCGCGGGATCGAGATCGAGCGGCGCGTCGAGCGACGCCGTGTGCTCGTTCAACGCGAGGATGTCGGTCACTTCGTCCGTTGTCTTGCCCGTCAGGTACGCGATATCGTCGATGCTCGCGTCGCGGCGGTCGGCCGCCTCGCCCGAGTTCATCGAATTCTTTTCGAGGTGGCGCTTCGCGCGCAGCACCTGATTCAGCTCGCGGATCACATGCACGGGCAGCCGCACCGTGCGCGCCTGATTCATGATCGCGCGCTCGATGCTCTGGCGGATCCACCACGTCGCGTAAGTCGAGAAACGGAAGCCGCGCGTCGGGTCGAATTTTTCGATCGCGTGCATCAGGCCGAGGTTGCCCTCTTCGATCAGATCGAGCAGCGGCACGCCGCGATTCAGATAACCCTTCGCGATGCTGACCACCAGCCGCAGATTGCGCTCGATCATCACCTGACGCGCTTCGAACTCGCCCGCTTTCGCAAGACGCGAGTACCGCTGCTCTTCCTCGACGGTGAGCAGCGGCTTCACGCTGATCCGGTTCAGGTAGTGCTGGATCGTGTCGGCGGTGAGCTCGGCCTGCAGCAGCGCACGGAAATCGTCGGCGTCGGGTGCGGAATCGTTTGCGCCTTCGCGCGACTCGGATGATTCTTCATCCGAACCCGATGCGCGTTCGTCGAGACCGTTGGCGCTTTCGAGATCGTCGACCGCGTCGTCCTCGACGTCGGAAGCGCCAGCGTCGTCCACCGAAACATGCGTGGCACGGCTGAGTGACTCAGTCTCTGCTTGCGGTGTGCGGCGCTTCGATTTCGGCATGGTCGTATCGCTTCGCTTATTGCGGCGGCAAATACTTCAATGGGTCGACAGGCTTACCCTGGCGGCGAACTTCGAAATGCAACATCACGCGGTCCGAATCACTGTTGCCCATTTCGGCGATCTTCTGACCTTTGGTTACCGCGTCACCCTCTTTTACCATCAAAGCACGATTATGTGCATACGCTGTGAGATACGTCGCGTCATGCTTGATGATAATGAGATTGCCGTAACCGCGCAGCCCATTTCCTGCATAAACCACCCGGCCATCAGCGGAAGCCTTTACCGGTTCGCCCGCCGATCCCCCGATGTTCACGCCTTTGTTCTTCGAATCGTCAAAGCCGTTGAGCAGCGGCCCTCGAACTGGCCATACAAACGACACGTTTCCGTTCGACGCCGTCGTATCGCTGGCAGCCTGCGGCGGGATCGTCGTCGCCTGCGTGCCCGACGCGCCCGGCGCCGCACCGAAGAGCGGCGGCTGGTTCGCCGGCGCTGCCTGCGGTGCGCCGTTCAGCGGCGCGCTCTGCACCGCACCACCGCCGATCGGCGCCGTCGCGACACCCGGCACGACAGGCGCGCCGTTCGCGCCCGGCGGCGCCACGCGCAGCAACTGGTCGACCTCGATCTGGTTCGGGTTCGTCAGGTTGTTCCACGTGGCGATGTCGCGATAATTTTGACCGTTTTCGAGCGCGATCCTATACAACGTGTCGCCTGGCTTCACTCGGTAGTAGCCCGGAGGCGGCGGACCGAGCGGCCCGGCAGGCTGCGCGCCGGGCGCACCACCCGCTTGCGTGACGGTGCCTATGGTGCCGGAGCGATCGACGACGGGCGCCTGATCGAGGCGCGTGGCACATGCCGCCAACACGGAAAGCATGGCCACGCAAACGGTGCGCTGAACGATGGTCAACGGGACATTCTGGCTGGTTCTTTGCATCGCGCGAAACATACTCATCAGGTTCAAATCACTCCGGATTTTAAGGGGACAAAGAAAACGCGATCAAGCCGCGATTCGCGCCATTGCGCGGGCCCCGTGCGCTCGACGAGCGTGAGCACCTGCGACTGTCCGTCCTGCGATCCGACGGGTGCTACGAGCCGCGCGCCGATGGCGAGCTGCTCGAGCAGCGCCTGCGGCACATCGAGTCCCGCCGCCGCGATCACGATCGCATCGAACGGCGCCGCCGATGGCAAACCGACGCGTCCATCGCCGTAATGCAGACGGATGTTCGGGATGCGCAGCGGACGCAGATTCGTCTTCGCGCGCTCGTAAAGCGGTTTGATGCGTTCAATCGAATACACGTCGCGCGCGACCTGGCTCAGCACGGCAGCCTGGTAGCCGCAGCCGGTGCCGATTTCGAGCACGTTCGCGAGCGTGCGGCCCTGCGCGGCCAACTCGATCATCCGCGCGACCACGGACGGCTTCGAGATCGTCTGGTGATGGCCGATGGGCAGCGCAGCATCTTCATACGCCTGCGTCGCGAGACCGGGGTCCACGAACATGTGGCGCGGCACCATCGCCATCGCGTTGAGCACGCGCGGGTCCGACACGCCGTTCGCTCGCAGCCGTTCGACCATCCGCTCGCGCACACGTTCGGAGGTCAGCGTCAACGCGCTGCTGAGCGCAACGTTCGGCGCGCCCGTGCGATCCGACGATGTCGTCACGGGTCGGGGCAACTGGTTGCGCGCGCCGTCGTTGCGGATTGCGGTCGTGCCGGTTGTGCCGGTGGTGCCGGTTGTGCTCTTCGCGCTCTTTGTATTGACGATTCCCGCTGCGTTTTTTGCAATCGAAGTCGTTCGCGTGGATGCGCCGGCATTCGCGTTCTTCGCACCCGCATTGAGCACGCCGACAGCGCCCTTCGCGGCCGCCGGCGACTTGACGCCCGCAGTGCCGCTCACGCCGCTGCGCGTGCGGCTCGCCTGCGAGTTCGCATTCGATGCCGCCGGCTTGACGGGCGTCTTCGCGCCGCGCGCATCGCCCGCGCGAACGTCGGCCCGGCGCGGCTCGCGCACCAGGTCTTCGAGTCCAAGCGGGAAGCGCTTTGCGCGCTCGCCAGTCATGAAGTGCCGCTCCCGGCGCGCACCCAGTCGCACGCCGTGGGCAGCATGGCCGTGTCGGTCAGATCGAGTTGCAGCGGCGTGATCGACACGAGGCCATTCGCGACTGCATGAAAGTCGGTGCCTTCGCTGGCATCGCGCGCGCCGCCCGACGGACCGATCCAGTAGATCGGCTCGCCGCGCGGATTGGTCTGCCGGATCACCGGCTGCGACGGATGCCGCTTGCCGAGACGCGTGATGCGCCAGTCGCGCAACTGCTCGTAAGGCAGGTTCGGTATGTTGACGTTCAGCAACGGATGGCCCGGCAGCGGACGTTCGAGATAATGCGCGACGATTTCGGCGGCGACGCGCGTGGCGTCCTCGAGGTGCACCCAGTCTTTGTCGACGAGCGAAAACGCGATCGCGGGCACGCCGAACATGATGCCTTCCGTCGCGGCGGCGACCGTGCCCGAGTACAGCGTGTCCTCGCCCATGTTCTGGCCGTTGTTGATGCCCGATACGACGAGGTCCGGCGTATGGTCGAGCATGCCCGTCAGCGCGATGTGTACGGAATCGGTCGGCGTGCCGTTCACGTAGTAGAAGCCGTTGGCCGAGCGCAGCACCGACAGCGGCCGCGAGAGCGTCAGCGAGTTCGACGCGCCGCTGCAATTCTGTTCGGGTGCCATCACGGTGACATCCGCGAGCGGCTTGAGCGCTTCGTAAAGCGCGGCAAGGCCGGGCGCCAGATAACCGTCGTCATTGCTGAGTAGGATTCGCATGCGGCGATTGTAACCGAGGAAACAAGGCACGCGAACGACACGCTGGCCCGCCGCATGCCTATGTCTGAATGCATGTCTTCACGGGCTTCGCGCCGTACTGGAAGCGCACGGTCGTTCGCACTTGATTTACACTGCTTCGCTACGAGGGTTCATATCGTTGCCGGCGTTTTGTTGTCGACGCCTGGTTGCCTGAACAGTGCGTGAAGATCGCCGCAGCACGCTGATCGACAGCACGCTTACGAACCCGTCAAGCTTGCAATGAACACTTATCGATTGGAGACACGATGCGCGCAATCCGCTGCAACCAGTATGGTCCGCCCGAGACACTCAGCATCGAGGAACTGCCCGATCTTCAGCCGCAAGCCGGCCAGATCGTGATCGACGTGAAAGCCGCGAGCGTCAATTTTCCTGACGTGCTGATCATCCAGAACAAGTATCAGTTCAAGCCGCCCCTGCCCTTCACGCCCGGCGCGGAAGTCGCGGGCATCGTGCGAACCGTCGGCGAAGGCGTCACGCAGTTCAAGCCCGGCATGCGCGTGGTCGCCTATACGCAGCAAGGCGGCTTCGCCGAGCAGGCGCTCGCCGATGCCAGCGCATGCGTGGCGCTGCCCGGCGACGCCGATATGGAGACGGCCGCCGTCTTCACGCTCGCATATGGCACGTCGCATCATGCCGTCGTCGATCGCGCGGCGTTGAAAGCGGGCGAAACGATGCTCGTGCTGGGCGCGGCGGGCGGCGTCGGGCTCGCGGCCGTCGAAATCGGCAAGGCGCTCGGCGCGCGCGTGATCGCGGCGGCGTCGAGCGACGAGAAGCTCGCGACCTGTGTCACGCATGGCGCCGACGCAACCATCAACTACGCGACGGAAGACCTGCGCGAACGCATCAACGCGCTGACGGACGGCAAGGGTCCCGACGTGATCTATGACCCCGTCGGCGGCAGTTATGCGGAGCCCGCATTTCGCAGCATCGGCTGGCGTGGGCGCTATCTCGTCGTCGGCTTCGCGAACGGCGAAATTCCGAAGCTGCCGCTCAATCTGGCGTTGCTGAAAGGCGCTAGCATCGTCGGCGTGTTCTGGGGCGATTTCGCGCGCCGCGAACCGCAGCGCAACGCGGCCGCGTTCCAGGAAATGCTCGGCTGGATTCGCGAGGGCAAGCTCAAGCCGCTCGTGTCGGCGCGCTATCCGCTCGAAGACACGCCGCGCGCGCTCAACGACATGGCGCAGCGGCGCGTGCTCGGCAAGATCGTGATCACGCCGTAAGCACGAACGGGCTGCTCAACGACGAACGACAAACGGCGCGTGGCCTTTGCAGGTCACGCGCCGTTCTTCCGTCGATGCACCGGCGATCAGATCTTTTCCGTCTCGCCGCTCTTCGGCTGCCATTTCATCAGGCGCCGCTCCAGCATGCCGACGATCGCATCCAGTATCAGCGCGAAGGCTGTCAGCACGAGAATGCCGGCGAACACGGTGTTGATATCGAAGGTGCCTTCCGCCTGCAGGATCAGATAGCCGACGCCGCGCGCCGAGCCCAGATACTCGCCGACCACCGACCCGACGAACGCAAGCCCCACCGACGTGTGCAGGCTCGAAAACACCCAGCTCATCGCGCTCGGCAGATAGACGGCGCGCAAGAGCTGCTTGCGGTTCGCGCCGAGCATGCGCGCGTTCGCGAGCACGACGGGGCTCACTTCCTTCACGCCCTGATAAACGTTGAAGAACACGATGAAGAACACCAGCGTCACGCCGAGCGCGACCTTCGACCAGATGCCGAGACCGAACCATACGCCGAAGATCGGCGCAAGAATCACGCGCGGCATCGAGTTCGCCGCCTTGATGTACGGATCGAACAGCGCACTGGCGAGCGGCGACAGCGCGAGCCACAAGCCGACGCCGAGCCCCAGCACCGTGCCGAGCGCGAACGCGAGCACCGTCTCGATCAGCGTGATCCACAAATGCAGATAGATCTCGCCGGACGCAAACCACTCCCAGATCCGCACGAGTACTTTTTGCGGCTCGCCGAAGAAGAACGCGGCCTTGTTCGGGTCGTCGAAATAGAACGCGGGCAACAGCGTCGGGCTCGTCAGCACATACCAGAGCACGAAGCTCAGCACGAGCAGCAGCCACTGCCAGATCACGAGGTTGGCGCGGTTCGGACGCAAGACTTTCCACATCTCAGTTGCTCTCCTGCACAGCCGTCAGTTGCTGCTGATAACCCTTCAGTACTTCATCGCGCAGCACGCTCCAGATCTGCGCATGCAGTTCGACGAAGCGAGGATGCGAGCGCACCTCGGCGACGTCGCGCGGACGCGGCAGATCGATCGTGAACTCGCCGATAGGTCGCGTGCCTGGGCCTGCAGACAGCACGACGACGCGATCCGACATCGCGATCGCTTCGTCGAGATCGTGCGTGATGAACAGCACGGCTTTGCGCTTCGCGGCCCACAGATCGAGCAGCTCGTTTTCCATCAGCTGGCGCGTCTGGATGTCGAGCGCGGAGAACGGCTCGTCCATCAGGATGATGTCGGGATCGAGGATCAGCGTCTGCGCCATCGCAACCCGCTTTCTCATGCCGCCCGACAACTGATGCGGATAACGGTCCTCGAAGCCGCCGAGGCCGACGCGCTTGAGCCACTCTTCGGCACGCGAGCGGGCTTCGGCACGCGGCACGTCATGGAACGACAGGCCTGCCGTCACGTTATCGAGCGCCGAGCGCCACGGCATCAGCGCATCGGCCTGGAACATGTAGCCCGCGCGCCGGTTGATGCCCGACAGCTTCTCGCCGAACACCGTCACCGCACCCGACGACGGCTCAAGCAGCCCCGCGCCGACGTTCAGCAATGTCGACTTGCCGCAGCCCGTCGGCCCGACGACCGATACGAATTCGCCCGGCGCGATGCGCAAGGTCGTGTCCTTGACGGCGGTGTATCGCTGGCTGCGATTCTCGCGCGACGCGAACGTGCAGGTGATGTTTTCGAGCGCCAGGGCGGCAACGGTCATCGTTCGGCTCACTTCTTCGATGCTTTGATGGTTCGAGGTTTTGGACAAGGTGCGACCCGCGTGACTGCGCGTGCTGCGTAAAAGGCGAGCGCGACCCGGGCGCTCGCCCTTGTCCTTGCGTCAGTGCGTTACGCCTTGACGGTCGTGAGCGCCTTCTTCACGAAGTCGTTCGTCCAGCTCTTCGACAGATCGATCGGCTTGCCCTTCACGGTGTCGTCGAAAGCCTGCAGCGTCTTGAGCGACGTCGCGGGGCCGTCGGCGGGCATCAGCCCATCGGGCGACATCGCTTCCTTCACGTGCTGCCACGCATCCAGATACAGCGCGCGGTCGCCGAGCAGATACGACTCTGGCACGGTGTTGATCAGCTCGGTGCCCGTCGCCGTCTGCAGCCACTTCAGCGCGCGCACCATCGCGTTGGCGAGCGCCTGCGTCGTGTTCGGATTCTTGCTGATGAACGCTTGCGACGCGTACAGGCAGCCGGCAGGCATGTTGCCGCCGAACACCGTGTGCGTATCGTTGAGCGTGCGCGTGTCGGACACGACGCGAATCTCGCTCGAGCGTTCGAGCTTCGTCATCACCGGATCGAGATTGGCGAGCGCGTCGATCTGCCCCGATTGCAGCGCGGCGATGGCCCCCGCGCCCGCGCCGACGCCGATGAACGACACGTCTTTCGCGGTCAGCCCGGCTTTCGCGAGCACGAAGCTCGCCATGATCGACGTCGACGAACCCGGCGCCGTCACGCCGATCTTCTTGCCCTTCAGGTCCGCGATCGACTTGTAGCTCGCCATCGTCTTCTTCGAGACGGCGAGCACGATCTGCGGCGCGCGCCCTTGCAGCACGAATTCGCGGAAGTACTGGTTCTTCGCCTGCAGCAGCAGCGTGTGTTCGAACGCGCCGGAGACGACATCGGCGCTACCGCCGACAGCCGCCTTCAACGCCTGCGAGCCGCCCGCGAAGTCGGAGATCTCGACGTCGAGCCCTTCGTCCTTGAAGAAATTACGGCGCTCGGCAATCGTCAGAGGCAGATAGTAGAAAAGATTCTTGCCGCCGACGGCGATCGCGACTTTCGACGTCTCCGGCTTGCCTTGCCCGAATGCGAGTGGCGAGCCGACAAGCGATGCGCCCGCGAGCGCCGCGGTGCCTGCGAGAAAGCTTCTTCGTTGCATGGTCCTGTCTCCGTTTCTTCTTGCGTTGTTCTGTCGCCGGTCCCGTCGGCCGGCTTTGCGAACTTCGCTCGCGTCCGTCTCTTCAACGCTCAAACGATCTGTTGCGCGTGCAACCTTGCGATGTGGTCCGCATCATAACCCAGCGTTTGCAGAACTTCATCCGTATGTTCACCCAGTTCGGGCCCGAGCCAGCGCGTTTCGCCGGGCGTTTCGGAGAGCTTGGGCGTGACACCCGGCAGCGCGATGTCGCGGCCGTCCTGCCATTTGAAGCTCTGGATCATCTGGCGCGCGGCGTATTGCGGATCGGTGAACATGTCGGCGACGCTGTAGATGCGGCCCACGGGCACGTCGGCGGCGTTCAGCACGTCGAGCGCCTCGTCGATCGTGCGATTCGCAAGCCACGCCGCGATCGCGCCGTCGATCTCCTGCGTGCGCGGCACGCGGCCGTCGTTGTGCGCGAGCGCCGGATCGTCAGCGAGGTCTTCGCGGTCGATCGCGATCATCAGCCGCTTGAAAATCGGATCGCTGTTGCCACCGATCACGATACTGCCGTCGCGGCACGGATACGTATTCGACGGCACGATGCCCGGCAGCGAAGCGCCCGTGCGCTCGCGCACCATGCCGTACACACCGTACTCGGGCACCACGCTTTCCATCATGTTGAAGACGGCTTCGTACAGCGCCACATCGACGACCTGCCCTTTGCCGCCGTTCACCTCACGGTGATGCAGCGCCATCAGCGCGCCGATCACGCCATGCAGCGCCGCGATCGAATCGCCGATCGAAATGCCGATGCGCGGCGGCGGCAGATCCGGATACCCGGTGATATGGCGCAGACCGCCCATCGATTCGGCGATCGCGCCGAAACCCGGACGGTCGCGGTACGGCCCCGTCTGCCCGTAGCCGGACAGGCGCACCATCACGAGGCCGGGGTTCTCCTTCGACAGCACGTCATAGCCGAGCCCGAGCTTTTCGAGCTGCCCCGGGCGGAAATTCTCGACGACGATATCGGCTTCTTTCGCGAGCTCGCGGACGATTTCCTTGCCTTCGTCGGCCTTGAGGTTGATCGTCACCGACTTCTTGTTGCGCGCCTGCACGGCCCACCACAGCGACGTGCCGCCCACTTCGGGATAGAGCTTGCGCCATTTGCGCAGCGGGTCGCCGCCCTTCGGGTCTTCGATCTTGATCACGTCCGCGCCGAACTCGCCGAGAAAGCGCGCGGCGAACGGCCCGGCGATCAGCGTGCCGAGTTCGAGCACCTTGACGCCCGCGAGCGGGCCCTGGGTCGGTCCTTTGTGCGGTTCTGCTGGCGTTGCAGTCGATGTGCTCATGTGTCTCCCGATCTTCTTGTACTTGCCAGACGCCGTCGATGCGTCGGTTCGCAACGCGTTCGATGCGCGCTCGATGCTCATTAGCTGCTACATCGAGCGCCTGTCGAGCATCGCGCGCGCGATGGTGCCAGCATCGACATACTCGAGCTCGCCGCCGACAGGGACGCCGCGCGCGAGACGTGTCACCGACAGGCCGCGCGCCTTCAGCGTTTGCCCGAGGTAATGCGCCGTCGCCTCGCCTTCGTTCGTGAAGTTGGTTGCGAGCACGACTTCCTTGACGACGCCATCCGACGCACGCTTGACGAGACGGTCGAAATGAATCTCTTTCGGGCCGATGCCGTCGAGCGGACTCAGCCGCCCCATCAGCACGAAATAGAGCCCGCGATAGGTCATCGTCTGTTCGAGCATGATCTGATCGGCGGGTGTTTCGACGACGCACAGTAGCGTCGGATCGCGTTCGGTATCGCTGCAGACTTCGCAGATCTGCGCTTCCGTGAAGGTGTTGCACTTCTCGCAGTGCTGCAGATGCTCGGTCGCGAACAGCAACGAGCGGCCGAGCTTTTCGGCGCCGTCCCGATCGTGCTGCATCAGGTGGTACGCCATGCGTTGCGCAGACTTCGGCCCGACGCCGGGCAGAACGCGCAGCGCTTCGACGAGCGCCGACAAGGCGGAAGGTTGTTTCATGCTGGAACGGCGGCGTCGATAGTGAGTTCGGCGAGTCGCACACGGGCTGCGGGCAGAGCGCCCGATGCCCGCGCGCGAACTCCCCGTGCGATCAGAATGGCAGCTTGAAGCCCGGCGGCAGCGGCAGGCCCGAGGTCATGCCGCCCATCTTCTCCTGCGCGGTGGCTTCCGCCTTGCGCACGGCGTCGTTGAACGCGGCCGCCACGAGATCTTCGAGCATGTCCTTGTCGTCGGCGAGCAGGCTCGGGTCGATCGACACGCGGCGCACGTCGTTCTTGCAGGTCATCGTCACCTTGACGAGGCCCGCGCCCGACTGCCCCTCGACTTCGATCTGCGCGAGTTGCTCCTGCATCTTCTTCATGTTCTCTTGCATCTGCTGGGCTTGCTTCATCAGCCCGGCGAGTTGACCTTTCATCATGGACTTGCTCCTTCGTAATGGTGAATTCCGGTTGACGCGCGTTCATCCGGCGCGCGCGGGAGTCAGTGGCTGGCGGCGTTGTGGCCGCCGTCGGCGCCCGGCGTGAGGGGACGCACCGAGCCCGGCACGATGCTCGCGCCGAACTCGCGGATCAGGGATTGCACGAACGGATCGGCGCCGATTTCGCGCTCGGCATCCTGTTGGCGCTTCGCGCGCTCGATCGCATCGAGCACTGCGGCCGTGCGCTGCACGGGACCGACTTCGACCTGCACGTCGATCTCGCCGCCGAGCCGTTCGGCGAGCGCCGCTTTCAGCTTCGCGATCTGCGCAGGCTCGGCGTAAAGCTGGACCGCGACGTTGAGCTTCAGCGTCTTGCCCTCGACGGCCATCAACTCGCTGTTGAACGCAAGCTGGTACGAGATGCCCTTGAGCGGGAGCGTGACGGCGAGCGCCGGCCAGTCGCCGTCGAAACCGATCGGATTGAGCGGCACGGCGGGCGGCAGCGTGCGGATGTCGACGACGGGCGCGGGTGCGGGCACCGCGGAGGACGCGCTGCCTCGCGCGACGACCACGTCATCGGGACCGCTGTCGAAAACGGGAATGAAGTTGTCGTCGGAAGGCGCGAAGAACGCATCGTCCGACTGCGCGGGAATGTAGTCGTCAGGCGGAATGTCTTCCCACGGCGGAACGGACGAGCCGCCTTGCTGTTGCGCGCCACGCGACGGCTGCGCGCGAGCGGACGTCTCCCGGTCCGCGGCGGCTGCGGCGCGGCGGGCCGGATCGGGCGTCGTCACGCGAACGGCGACGCGGGGCGCGGCAGGCTTCGTCGGCGCGGGAGACGCGGCTGCGGCCGGCGCAGCGGAAACCGAACGGGCCGAAGCGCCGCGCTCCGTCGATACTTTCATGCCCGCGTTGCGCAGCACGTCGAGCGCGGCGCTCGCACCGCCCGCGCGGCGCGGCGCGGCTTCGGGCTGCAGTTGTGGCGCGGCTGCGGCTTCTGAGGGCGGGTAGTCGTCCGGCGTGGCTGGGTCAACTGGCGAAGCTTCCGCGGTGTTTGAGGCGGCAGGTGCTTCGTCGATTTCCTCGGCCCCGCCGGTGGTCGATGTCGCGCCGGCATCGACAGTTGCGGCTGCTGCGATTTCAGGTGCTTCGCTGACCGCTTTCGGCTGAGCGGGCACGGATTCGGGCTTCGGTGCGGAAGCAGTCGTCACGATTGGACGAGCCTGTGCCTCGCTCACAGCCGCCGCCGCGACGGGCGCGCCTGCGCGCTTCGCTCCAGCCGCAGCCGGAACCGTCGAGCGTCCCGCAGGCGCCACGCCACCGCCGCCGCCATTCGGCGCCGGTTCGAAGGCGAGCATCCGCAACAGCGTCATCGTGAAACCGGCGTATTCATCGGGCGCGAGTCCCAGCTCGCTTCGGCCGATCGTCGCGATCTGATAGAACAGCTGAACCTGCTCGGGACTCAGCGCATCGGCGAAACGGCGCAGGTCGGCGGCCTCCGGCCACTCTTCCAGCACCGACGACGGCGCGAAATGCGCCCACGCGATCTTGTGCAAAAGACCCGCGAGATCTTGCAGCGCAGTCGAGAACGACAGGCTTCGCAACGCCATCTCGTCGGCGACGGACAGCACTGCGGCACCGTCGCCCGCGACGAGAGCATCGAGGAGACGAATCAGATAGCTCTGATCGAGCGCGCCGAGCATGCCGCGCACTGCTTCCTCAGTGACCTGATTGGCCGAGTATGCGATCGCCTGGTCGGTCAGCGACAACGCATCGCGCATCGAGCCATCGGCGGCGCGCGCGAGCAGGCGCAACGCCTGTGCGTCGTGCGGAATGTTCTCTTCGCCGAGGATGCGCTCGAGATGCGACACGATATGCCCTGCCGGCATCTGCTTCAGGTTGAACTGAAGGCAGCGCGAGAGCACTGTGACGGGAATCTTCTGCGGGTCGGTCGTCGCGAGGATGAACTTGACGTGCGGCGGCGGCTCTTCCAGCGTCTTCAACATCGCGTTGAACGCGTGGTTCGTGAGCATGTGCACTTCGTCGATCATGTAGACCTTGAAGCGCGCATCGACGGGCGCATACACGGCGCGTTCGAGCAGCGCAGCCATTTCGTCGACGCCGCGATTGCTCGCCGCGTCCATCTCGAGGTAATCGACGAAGCGCCCCTCGTCGATCTCGCGGCAAGCACGGCAGACGCCACACGGCGTGGCCGTCACGCCCGTTTCACAATTGAGCGCCTTCGCGAAGATACGCGAGAGCGTCGTCTTGCCGACACCGCGCGTGCCCGTAAACAGATAGGCGTGGTGCAGACGGCCACCGTCGAGCGCGTGCGTGAGCGCGCGCACCACGTGCTCCTGTCCGACGAGCGAAGCGAAATCCTTCGGCCGCCACTTGCGTGCGAGAACTTGATAGGTCATCGGGAAATTGTATCAGCAACGCTGACGCGAAAAGACGAATCGATCGCGCGCTCGCGCAAGCCGTGTCAACGCTCTGACGGCTCATTGAATTTCGTGAGGCAAGCGCCAGAACATGCCGCGCTTCGACCAACGCAGATGACGAGAAATGCTGGGGGAAAGGTGACGCAGATGGGAAGAAAGGAAGGTGACGAGCCCGACCCTCGGCACTGGCGGAAAACGGCTGTGGCTGCTTCGTTCCCGACCTGACCAGGTTGACCGCCCCTCCATGCGAGGAGGCCCGTCACGTCGTATTGTAACATCGCCTGCTGCGCTGCGCGAGAGGCATCGGGACAAAAGCCGCCATAACGGAACAGCAACGTCGACACCTTCCCCCTCTTGTGTTCGCCCGCATGATCTCCAGATACGGTTTGTCACGACGCGTTGCAGCGTGCGCGCCAAGCGCACGAGGCATTCGGAATATGCGCCGAAGCCTTGCCAGTGCAGCCGCGAGCGGTGCGAGACCCTACCGCCCGAAGGCGTACTATCACGGCGGGCAACGCATAGCAATTTAGGCTAAACTGACGTTCAAGTGACCCGCAAAGCCAAGCCAGGTCGCCTTCCCGAAACTGTCCCCACAGTGCTTCGCGCGTCGGCTTTCATGGTTTGTCCTGTGGTAAAGCGAACGGAAAGTTTTCTGATTTTGTTGTATCGTGGCGGGCATTCAAAGCAGGCCTCGAACCGAAAGAGGTATTCACACAATGAGCGAACACATCAAGCATATCAGCGACGCATCGTTTGAACAGGACGTCGTCAAATCCGATAAACCCGTGCTGCTCGACTTCTGGGCGGAATGGTGCGGCCCGTGCAAGATGATCGCGCCGATCCTCGACGAAGTTGCGAAGGACTACGCTGATCGCCTGCAGATCGCCAAGATCAACGTCGACGAACATCAGTCCACGCCCGTCAAGTTCGGCGTGCGCGGCATCCCCACGCTGATCCTGTTCAAGAACGGCGCAGTTGCTGCACAGAAGGTAGGCGCACTGTCGAAGTCGCAGCTCACTGCGTTCCTCGACGGCAATCTTTAATCCGCCACACGCAGACACGGCACGCATGCATCGCATGCGCGCCGCTCGGCTCGCAAAACTTGCAGTGAGTTGATGCATCGAGCGAGCCGCATGATTCTTGTTGTCCCGTGACAACAAGAATCATGCGTCAAGTCCAACCGGCCGCGCAGGCTGGAATTGGCGTGTGCTATGCTAGAATCTATAAAACGTCTAAAAGACGAGTAGGTCCTTGAGCGGTTCCGCTCACCTCTCCTCCCAGATTTCATTTCAGGTCGCACCTTCTCTGCGGGTTCTCCGTATGCATTTATCCGAGCTTAAGACGCTACACGTGTCCCAATTGATCGAGATGGCCAATGGTCTCGAGATCGAAAGTGCGAACCGCCTGCGCAAGCAGGAACTGATGTTCGCCATTCTAAAAAAACGCGCCAAAACGGGCGAAACGATCTTCGGTGACGGCACGCTCGAAGTGCTGCCTGACGGCTTTGGCTTCCTGCGCTCGCCGGAAACCTCGTATCTCGCAAGCACGGATGACATCTACATCAGCCCGTCGCAGATCCGCCGGTTCAACCTGCATACGGGCGACACCATCGAAGGCGAAGTCCGCACGCCGAAGGACGGCGAGCGCTATTTCGCCCTGGTGAAGGTCGACAAGGTCAACGGCCAGCCGCCCGAGGCCTCGAAGCACAAGATCATGTTCGAGAACCTGACGCCGCTGCACCCGAACAAGGTGCTGCTGCTCGAACGTGAGATGCGCGGCGAAGAGAACGTCACGGGCCGCATCATCGACATGATCGCGCCCATCGGCAAGGGCCAGCGCGGCCTGCTCGTCGCGTCGCCGAAGTCGGGCAAGACGGTGATGCTTCAGCACATCGCGCACGCGATCAAGCAGAACCACCCCGACGTGATCCTGTTCGTGCTGCTCATCGACGAGCGTCCGGAAGAGGTGACGGAAATGCAGCGCTCGGTGGCGGGCGAAGTGATCGCGTCGACGTTCGACGAACCGGCCGCGCGTCACGTGCAGGTCGCCGAAATGGTGATCGAAAAGGCAAAGCGCCTCGTCGAAATGAAGAACGACGTCGTGATTCTGCTCGACTCGATCACGCGTCTCGCACGCGCGTACAACACGGTCGTGCCGGCATCGGGCAAGGTGCTGACGGGCGGTGTCGATGCGAACGCGTTGCAGCGTCCGAAGCGCTTCTTCGGCGCGGCGCGCAACATCGAGGAAGGCGGTTCGTTGACCATCATCGGCACGGCACTGATCGAAACGGGCAGCCGCATGGACGACGTGATCTATGAAGAGTTCAAGGGCACGGGCAACATGGAAGTGCACCTCGAGCGCCGCCTCGCGGAGAAGCGCGTCTATCCGTCTATCAATCTGAACAAGTCGGGCACGCGCCGCGAAGAGCTGCTGATCAAGCCCGAGATCCTGCAAAAGATCTGGGTGCTGCGCAAGTTCATCCACGACATGGACGAAGTCGAAGCGATGGAATTCCTGCTCGACAAGATCCGCCAGACAAAGAACAACGCCGAGTTCTTCGACATGATGCGCCGCGGCGGTTGATCGCCACCCAGCGCTTCGAACCTTCGAACACAAGAACGCCTGCCGCCGCGCAGGCGTTTTTTTTCGTCCGTACATCCTGTGGTCAACACCCCATCCTGTACGTGAACGTACACGTTGATCTATAATGCGCTCACATCACGACCGACATGTGAAGCATCGCCATGCCGAACGACGCCTCCCCCACTCTGCTGACCGTGCGCGACGCCGCCGAACGTCTGAACGTCACGCCGCGCACGCTCAAGTATTACGAAGAACGCGGCCTCGTCACGCCCAGCCGCAGCGAAGGCCGCTATCGCCTGTACGACGAAGACGACCTCGAACGCTTTTCGCGCATCTTGCGTTTGCGCGCGCTGGGCTTCTCGCTGGCGGGCATCACGGAAATGCTGAAACGCCCGCTCGAAACGACGGAAGGCGGACGCAACCGCTACTCGATGGACTCGCTGCAGCAGATTCGCGACGGCCTCGCGCAACAGATCGAATCGCTCGATGCGCGCATCGAATCCGTGCGGCGCGAACTGAAAGAAGTGCAGAAGCTCAAGTCCGAACTCGCCGACGACCTGAATTACGTCGAGCGGCGTCTTGCCGGCGAAAGCGCCGATGAGCTGATCAGTCAGCGCCGCGCCGCGGCCGCCACCAGACGTGCCGGGAGCAAGGGCACGAAAGCATGAACGCAGGCTTACCGCGCGCGCAGATCTTCAGCGCGGAGAAACTGCGCGGCGATTTCTTCCCATGGGTGCTGGCCGTCGTCACCGGCCTCGACTACTTCGACAACGCGATCTTCTCGTTCTTCGCCAGCTACATCGCGGGCGGCGTCAACGCGTCGCCGGACGAACTGGTGTGGTCGTCGAGTGCGTATGCCGTCGCGGCCGTGCTCGGCATTCTGCAACAGCAATGGTGGGTCGACCGCGTCGGCTACCGGCGTTACGTGGCCGGCTGCATGCTGCTCTATGCGGCGGGCGCCGTCGCCGCCGCGCTGTGCGATACGACGTTCGGCCTGCTGTTCGCGCGCGGCTTTCAGGGCTACTTCATCGGCCCGATGATGGGGACGTGCCGCATCCTCATCCAGCTGAGCTTCACGGCGCAGCGGCGGCCGGCTGCAACGCGCGCCTTCCTGATCCTGATCGTGCTGTGCAGCGCGCTCGCGCCGCTCGTCGGCGGACAACTGGTCGCGCATTTCACGTGGCGCGCGCTCTTTGCGTGCACCGCGCCGTTCGGCGTGCTGTTCGCCGTGCTCGCGATGCTCGCGCTGCCCGACTCCGGCGGCCGCACGCCGGAAGAACGCGGCGCGACGCACTTCTGGCCATACATCATCTTCGCGTTCGCGCAAGGTGCGCTGCAAATCGTGATGCAGCAGGTGCGCTTCCAGCTCTTCATCACATCGCCGAATTTGCTCATTCTGACCGCAGCGGGCATCGCGGCGCTTGCGTGGTTCGTCTGGCATCAGTGGCATCATCCGTCGCCGCTCGTGCGGCTGCACGCGTTGCGCGAAAAGACCTTCCAGGTCGGGCTCGTGCTGTACATGTTCTACTATTACGAATCGACGGCGTTCAGCTATCTCATCTCGCGCTTTCTCGAAACCGGCCTCGGCTATCCCGTCGAGAACACGGGGCAACTGGTCGGCGTTACGTCGCTGATTTCGGCGACGGCCCTCTTCGCGTATCTGCGCTACGCGAAACTGCTGCCGCGCAAGAAATGGATCATCGTGCCCGGCTTCGCCGTGGCGGCGTCCGCGGCCGCGTGGATGACGCGCATGTCGCCCGCCGTCGGCGAAGCAGCGTTGATCGCACCGCTCCTGCTGCGTGGCTTGCTGCTGCTTTTCATCGTGCTGCCCGTCGCGAACCTGACGTTTAGAATCTTTGCCATCGAGGAGTTCTCGCATGGCTACCGCCTGAAGAACATCGTCCGGCAACTGACGATTTCGTTCGCGACGGCATCGGTGATCATCGTCGAGCAGCATCGTCAGGCGCTGCATCAGACACGGCTCGCCGAGTTCGCGAATCCGTACAATCCGGCTTTCGAGAATACGATCGCGGCGCTTACGCGCGGCCTCGCGGCGGCGGGCCGCTCGACCGCCGACGCGCATGCGCTGGCTGTCGTCGAGGTGAGCCGGATGGTCGCGCAACAGGCGAGCTTTCTCGCCTCGCTCGACGGGTTTTACTTTCTGATCGGCGTGGCCGTATGCGGCGGCATTTTCGCAGCATGGCAAAAGCAGATCGACTAGATTCGTATCGGTAACGCTAGCGAAAACGGGCAACTGCGAGGCAACTGCGCGATGCTTTCGAAATTCACTCAATGGCTCGACACGCGCCGCCGCGATCGCGCGCTGCGCACGCACGCGATCGACGACGCGCTCTGGCAGGCCACGCTCGACGGCCTGCCGTTTCTAACGCGCCTCGGCGCAGCCGACCTCGCGCGCCTGCGCGACATGACGAGCCTCTTCATCGCGCAAAAGGAGTTCTCGACCGCGCACGATCTCGAGCTGACAAATCAGATCACCGTCGCGATCGCCGTGCAGGCGTGCCTGCCCGTGCTGAATCTCGGGCTCGATCTGTATCGCGGCTGGGTCGGCGTGATCGTCTATCCTGGCGAGTTCGTGATCCGCAAAACCGTCGAGGACGAGGACGGCGTCGTCCATGAAGTCGAACACGATGCAAGCGGCGAAGCGTGGGAAGGCGGGCCCGTGATCCTGTCATGGGAAGACGCGCAGATGACGGACGGCTCGGACGCGTACAACGTCGTGATTCACGAGTTCGCCCACAAGATCGACATGGTGACGGGCGAAGCCGACGGCCACCCGCCCCTCTTTCGCAAGCTGCATGCGCCGCTCGATTCCGCGCAGTGGGCGGACGTATTCGATCACGCGTACGACCAGTTCTGCGCGAAGGTGGATGCCGTGCCGGAGCGACGCTGGGCGCGCTTCGAACGCGAATCGCTGATCGATCCGTACGCCGCCGACCATCCGTCGGAATTTTTTGCCGTGTGCAGCGAGGCGCTGTTCGTGAAGCCGCGGGAGTTCGAAGCGGAATATCCGGAGCTTTACCGGCTGCTCGCCCGCTACTACCGGCAGGACCCGGCGCATATGGGCGCGCCCGGACAGACGGACGCGTAGCGCGTCGCACGAAGCGGACAGCCGCCGAAGCTTGCGAAAAAACCCGCACGAACCTCGTCAAACGACTGATTTTCTGGCATAATCTCGCTTTTTCGACCTTAGGCAAGTGGCTCGCGGTTGCGGAATTTTCCGGCTCCCGGGTTGGCTACCGCCAGATTAAAGGAAAGACCATGAAAGAAGGCATCCACCCGAATTACCGCGAAGTCCTGTTCGTCGATATGTCGAACGACTTCAAGTTCGTGACGCGCTCGACCATCCAGACGCGTGAAACGGCCGAATTCAACGGCAAGACCTACCCGCTGGCGAAGATCGAAGTTTCGTCGGAATCGCACCCGTTCTACACGGGCCAGCAGAAGATCATGGACACGGCCGGCCGCGTCGAGAAGTTCAACAAGAAGTTCGGCGCCCGCGCTTCGGGCAAGGCCGCGAAGTAACCGGCGAAGTAACCGGCAGTACACGTTGCAGGCCCCGACTCCCGTCCGGGCCGCCACGATGCAAGAAGGGCAGCGCAAGCTGCCCTTTTTTGTCGGCGGAAGGTTTTTGTTGGGCAGAGTCGGCTCGCTTGCCGCATGCCTCCGCTTCGCGCGATACAGCATTGCGCCGCGTTGCATGCGGGTTGCATCCATATCCATTGCTATTGATGCCTGCGTGCGACAACAACTGTCGGTGCGACGGCTGGCGTCGAAGCAAAGTCCGCCTGAAGCCCGCCGCAACACCCGCCTGGTCCACGCCGAACGCCGGCCTGAAAGCCCGCTTCGCCGCCCTGCTTCCATCCGCGGCATCGGCGTGCGTTTGTGACGGGCACCGTGCCGCGCGTCTACAATGCCGCATGCTCATTCAGAGACGCCTCCTGCGCTCCATCAATAACTCACGGCTGCCGCCCGGTCGGCCTCACACGAACACCGCATGAGATCTGTCGTTCGCCTCACCGCTTCCGCCACCAGCGCGCTGCCGCGCTGGCTGCTGCTCACTATCTGCGTCGTGTACGCGTCGTTTGGCCTGTTCGGCCGCGACCCGTGGAAGACGGAAGACGCAGCCGGCTTCGGCGTCATGTGGACGATGGCCAACGGCACGCTGCACGACTGGATGCTGCCCAATCTCGTCGGCAAGTACATCACGTCGGATGCGCCGCTCGGCTACTGGCTCGGCGCGAGCGCGATCCGCGTGCTGGACCCGCTCGTCGACGCGAGCAACGCGTCGCGCGTGTTCACGGGCCTGCTGTTCTGCGCCGCTTGCGCGTTCGTCTGGTACGCGGCCTATCTGCTCGGCCGCCGGCCCGAAGTGCAGCCGTTCAAGTACGCATTCGGCGGCGAGCCCGAGCCGCGCGACTACGGCCGCACGCTCGGCGACGGCGCGCTGCTGATCCTGCTCGCGATCTTCGGCCTCGCCGAGCGCGGCCACGAAACGACGCCGCAGATCGCGCAATTCGTCTGCATCGCGATGCTCGTCTACGGCCTCGTGCGGATGATCGACAAGCCCGTCCAGGGCGCGCTGATCTGGGGTTGCGCGATCGGCCTCGTCGCGCTGACGAGCAATCCCGTGCTGGTCGGCGCGCTGCTCGTCGGCACGTTTGCGATGCTGATCATCGTGCACGAAACGCACTGGCGCACGCTGATGCTCGCGGGGCTGCCCGTCGCGCTCGTGCTCTCGGTCGTGTGGCCGCTCACGGCGATCGCACTCTTCCCCGGCGACGCGGTCTGGTTCCTTCACCAGTGGATGCGCACCAGCCTGCACGCGTTCGCCGGTCCGTACGGCTCGACGCTGCTGTACGCCGTCAAGAACCTGCCGCTCTTCGCGTGGCCTGCGTGGCCGCTCGCGATCTGGGCGTGGTTCAGCTGGGCGGGACTGCGGCGCGCGCCACACATCGCGATTCCGCTGTCGGTGATCGCACCGCTGCTGATTCTCGTCGTGCTGCAAAGCCAGGGAACGAACCGCCTTTTCACGCTGCTGATGCCCGCGCTCTCGGTGATCGCCGCGTTCGCGTTGCCGACGCTCAAGCGCGGCGCGATCAACGCAATCGACTGGTTCGCGGTACTGAGCTTCACGGTGCTCGGCACGTTCGTGTGGCTCGTGTGGCTTGCGGGCATGACGGGCTTTCCGCATCAGCTTGCGCGCAATCTCGCGCGGCTCGCGCCGGGCTTCACGCCGCAGTTCAAGATCCTGTCGTTCCTGTGCGCGGTGGCCGTGACGCTCTGCTGGTTCGCGCTCGTGCAATGGCGCGTCGCGCGCCATCCGAAAGTGCTGTGGCGCAGCGTCGTGCTGTCGAGCGCGGGCACGACGCTGATGTGGGTGCTGCTGATGACGCTCTGGCTGCCCGTCGTCAACTACAGCCGGACCTACAAGGACGTGGCCGAGCAGATTTCCGCGAATCTGCCGTCCGACTACAACTGCATTGCGCCCGTGCGTCTCGGCGATGCGCAAATCGCGACGTTTGCCTATTTCGGCGACATGCATTTTTCGTTCGATGAAGACTGCGACGTGATCCTGCGCCAGGACACGCAGGACTTCGGCGAGCCCAGCTCGATGTCGAACTTCGTGTGGAAGCTCGTGTGGGAAGGCCGCCGCGCCGCCGACCGCGATGAACGCTTCCGGCTGTACGTGCGCATCGACCGCCCGCAGCCGCCCGTCAAACGCCACCCGTGGCGCCCGAAGAAACACGGCTGACGATGTTCGCCGATGTGCGGAAAATCGCCGGGCTCGCATGGCCCGTGCTGATCGGTCAGCTGGCAATCATCGCGTTCGGCGTGATCGACACGGCGATGGTCGGCCGCTACTCGGCGACGGATCTGGCCGCGCTCGCCCTCGGCTCGTCGATCTACATCTCCGTGTATATCGGCCTGACGGGCATTCTGACCGCGTTGCAGCCGATCGCGGGCCAGCTGTACGGCGCTGCCCGTTACGACGAGATCGGCGAGGAAGTGCGCCAGGCGCTGTGGCTTGCGTTCGCGCTCGCTGTCATCGGCTTTCTGGTTCTCTACTTCCCTCACCCGCTACTGCAGCTTGCGCGCGCGCCCGAGGCGCTGCGCGAGCGCACCGTGTCGTACCTGCAGATAGTCGCGTTCGGCCTGCCGGCGAGCCTTGCGTTTCGCGTCTACAGCTCGCTGACGAATGCCGTCGGCCAGCCGCGGCTCGTGATGATCCTGCAGATCGGCGCGCTGATGCTGAAGCTGCCGCTCAACACATGGCTGATCTTCGGCGGAACTGGCGTGCCGGCGCTCGGCGGCCCGGGCTGCGCGCTCGCCAGCACGTTGATCAACTGGACGCTCGCCATCGTCGGCATGCTGGCAATGACGAAGCTCGACGTGTTCCGGCCGTTCGCGATCTTCGCGCATTTCTGCTGGCCCGTATGGCGCCGTCAGGCCGCACAGCTGAAGCTCGGCATTCCGATGGGGCTCTCGTATCTGATCGAAGTCACGTCGTACACCTTCATGGCGCTCTTCATCGCGCGTTTCGGCACGACGACGCTGGCGGGGCATCAGATCGCGGGCAACATCGGCGCCGTGCTGTACATGACGCCGCTATCGATCGGCATCGCGACGTCGACGCTCGTCGCCCAGGCGCTCGGCGCGCATCGCTACGATGCGGCGCGCGCGCTCGCGCGGCACGGCATCGCGATGGCCGTCGCGATTGCGTGCGGCTACGGCGTGATCGTGCTCGCGCTGCGTCCGCTGATCATCGCGGGCTATACGCCGGATGCGCGGGTCGCGGCGGCCGCGATGCCGCTGGTGCTGATCGTCGTCTTCTACCATCTCTGCGATGCACTGCAAATCACGTCGGCGTTCGTGCTGCGTGCGTATCGCGTCGCTGTCGTGCCGACCGTGATCTACGCGGTCGCGTTGTGGGGCGTCGGACTCGGCGGCGGCTATGCGCTCGGCTTCGACGTCGGCGGATGGGTGCCCGCATCGTTCACGGGCGCACGCGGCTTCTGGCTCGCGAATACGGCGAGCCTGGCGATTGCCGGCGTCGGTCTCGCGTTCTATCTGCGCTGGATCAGCAGGCGGTCGGTGCGGATGGGCGCGCAGATGCAGGCGGATAGCGCGGCCTGAACGCATGGGCGCTTTTCGTGCGGGCCGCATGCGCATCGATCGGTGTTTCAGATGCGCTCGTGCGATCCGCTTGCTCGTACGCCCCTCCGTTTCGGCAAAACCCCTCCGTCCGCAAAGCAATAAGCGCCTGCACCGGAAGCGACGACATCCCTCTAAAGACAACGCCTCGAGCGCGCGCCGCGCGCGCCGTGGGGGAGTGAACGGGCGAATCAGACCGTTAGTTGCACCTTAACCCCTCCTTGAACCCGCGTTCGTCACAGATATCGTCTACTCAGCCACCTCTTCCTCGTCGCGCTGCGCGAACACTTCACGTGCCGCGAACAACGCATTCAACGCCGCCGGAAAGCCCGCATACACGGCCATCTGCATGAACACCTCGACGATCTCGTCGCGCGTGCATCCGACATTGAGCGCCGCCTCGATGTGCACCTTCAGTTGCGGCTGCGCATTGCCGAGCGCGGCCAATGCGGCGATCGTCGCGATCTCTCTCGCGCGCAGGTCCAGTTGCGGACGGCTGTACACATCGCCGAACGGAAACTCGATCAGCAGCCGCGCGAAATCCGGCGCAATCGGTGCGAGCGACGCGATCACCTTCTCTCCCGCCGTTCCGTCGATTTCCTTCAGCTTGTCCCAGCCGCGCGCATAACGATCGTCGCGTGCGCCCTCCTGTTCTTGCGTTTGCTCTTGTGCGTTTGCATGTGTGTGGTTCATTGCAAGTCCTCAATCAAGTCGTGCGTTTCCGATTTGTCCTGCCGATCCCGCCTCACGCTCGGCCGCCTCATAGACCGCGATCTTGTCGGTGATCGCGGCGAGATTGGTCTGCAGCTCCACGATGCGCGCCAGCACGGCTTCGCGATGCTCGATCAGCATCTCACGCCGCGCGCCGATCGTCGCATCGCCTTCGGCGCGCAGCGCGGCGAACGCCTGCATGCCCGCGATCGGCATCCCCGTCGCTTTCAGGCGCATCACGAAGCGCAGCCAATCGAGATCGGCGGGCGAATAAAGACGATGACCCGCGTCCGTTCGGCCGACGGGGCGCAACAACCCCGCCTGCTCGTAGTAGCGCAGCGTATGCGCGGAGACGCCGCTCGTCGCGGCGACCTGACCGATGGTGAGAGCTTTCGACATGACGGAACTCAGGTTAGTACTTCGAGTGAACTCTAAGTCAAGCACGAACTGTTGACCGACAAAGTTCAACCAAATCCTACAGCGCATCCCGGCTGTGACGACGAGTCCATCGGCTAGAATCGGCGGGCGGTAGTCCGAAAGAAAAATGAAACCGGGAGCGCAGTCGATGCAAAGCGGCACCATCAAACGTCAATGGATAGGGGCAGCCGCGACGGCTGTGACGCTCGGTCTTCTGGCCACGCTCGCATGGCGCGCCGATGCAGCCCGCATCACGCAGGTTTCGCCGCAAGGCAAGGTCGCGCAGGTGCGCCAGGTCGTCGTCAAGTTCGACGAATCGATGGTCCCATTCGGCGCGCCGAATCTGCCCGCGCCCGCGCGCATCAAGTGCAGCGACGCGTCCGCGAGCGCCGGCCAGCCGCGCTGGATCGACGACAAGACCTGGGCCTGGGATTTCGCCGCCGATCTGCCGCCAGGGGTCGCTTGTTCCGTCGATCTGAACGACGGGTTGAAATCTTCGGCGGGCCATGCGCTGACGGGTCCGCGACATTACGCGTTCGAAACGGGCGGCCCGTTCGTGAAGAGCATCGAGCCGTACGGCGGCGAAATCGAAGAAGACCAGGCCTTTGTCGTCCGCCTGAATGGACCGGCAACGGAGGCCTCCGTAAGTCAGAACGTATGGTGCGAATCGAGCGGACTCGGCAACCGCATTCCCGTCCGGAACGTCGATGCCGCCACGCGCACGGCGCTGCTCAAGCGCTTCAGGCTGCAAAAAAAAGCGGCGCGCGTGCTGACGCTGCAATGTCAGCAGACGCTGCCGTCGGGCGTGAAAGCGCAGCTCGTCTACGGCAAGGGCGTCGCGAGCCCGAGCGGTATCGTCAACGACGTCGAGCGGCGCTTCGACTTCACCGTGCGCGAGCCGTTCGCCGCGAGCTTCAGCTGCGAGCGCGAGAACGCGAAGGCGCCCTGCACGCCGTTGCGCCCGCTGCGCGTGCAGTTCAATGCGCCCATCCTGCGCGCCGATGCCGAAAAGATCCGCCTCAAGGGGCCGAACGGTGAGATCAAGCCATCGTTCTCCGCCGACGACAAAGACCCGCAAACCACCGCTGTCGAATTCGCCGCGCCGCTGCCCGAGCGCGCCGAGCTGACCATCGAGGTTCCGTCGAATCTGAAGGACGCAAGCGGCCGCGCGCTGACCAACGCGGACCTGTTTCCGCTCAAGACAAACACCGCCCCGCTGCCGCCGCTCGCGAAGTTTTCGTCGGGCACGTTCGGCATCATCGAGCGCTTCGCGGAACCCGACATGCCTGCGCTCGTGCCCGTCACGCTGCGCAACGTCGAGGCCGGTCTGCATATCGCCGGGCTCAACGCGGGCAACGCGCAATTCACGAAGCTGCGCGTCGATGCCGATAGCGACATCCGGCGCTGGATGCGCAACGTCGACCGCTTCGACGGCTTCATGATGGATCGCCAGTCGATCGATCAGCAGATGCCGCAACTGCTCGCGCACAATCCGCATCCCGTGATCGTGCCGCGCAAGGCCCAAGACGCGGACCCGGCCGAAGACCGCAAGAATCCGCTGATCGACGTGCGCTCGCTATCGTTGCTCGCCGGCCAGCCGAAGGTCGAGACACTCGCGCTGCCGAAGGCCGAACCGAAAACGCTGCGTCCGTTCGAAGTGGTCGGCGTGCCGGTGACGAAGCCCGGCTTCTATGTGATCGAACTCGCGTCGCCCGCGCTGGGCGCTTCGCTGCTCGGCAAGCACGCGCCGATGTACGTGCGCACGGCCGTGCTCGTCACGAATCTCGGCGTGCACTTCAAGCAGGGCCGCGAGAACAGCGTCGTGTGGGTGACGACGCTCGACAAGGGCCAGCCCGTGCCGAACGCGGACGTGCACGTGAGCGACTGCAACGGCGACGAAGTCGCGTCGGGCAAGACCGATGCGCACGGCGTGCTGACGATCAGCCAGTCGCTGGCTTCGCGCCGCGAGTGCAAGGAAGAGGGTTTCGAAGGCTTCTTCGTGTCCGCGCGCATCGACGATCCGAAGACGGGTCACGACATGGCGTTCGTTCGCTCCGACTGGAACCGGGGCATCGAAGCGTGGCGCTTCAACGTGCCGACGGATACGAGCGTCGAACAGACCGTACGCGCGCGTACCGTGTTCGACCGGACGCTGCTGCGCGCGGGCGAAACGGTATCGATGAAGCACATGATCCGCGTCGAGACGATGCACGGCCTCGCGTTCCCGAACGCGTATCCGGTGCGCGTGACGATCCGTCATCTCGGCAGCGGACAGACTTGGCACATGCCGCTCAAATGGACCGCCGATCACACGGCCGATTCGACGTTCGCGATTCCCGCAGCGGCCAAGCTCGGCGAATACAGCGTATCGCTCGACGACGGCGATGCCGCCACGACCTCCGACGAAAGCACGGCTGAAGGCAACGACGACAGCGAAGCCAACGACGCCGGTTCGCCGCGCCACAGCTATCCATCCGGCAGCTTTCGCGTCGAGGAATTCCGCCTGCCCGTGTTCAAAGGCACGATCGCCGTGCGCGATGCAAAGACTCATCCGCTCGTCGCCGCGAAGGAAGCGCCGCTCGCATTGCAGATCGACTATATGTCGGGCGGCGGCGCGTCGGGTTTGCCCGTGCAGGTATCGGCGCTGATGAAGAACACGACGCCCGCGTTCGCCGGCACGTATCCGGAATTCAGCTTCGCGCCGTACAGGAAGCACAACGAGAGCAGCGAATCGTCATCTTCGGATGACGAAGGAAGCGAGCCGCAATCCGATGACGACACATCGAAGCTGATCGCCGACAAGGAACCCGTCACACTCGACCGCAACGGTGCAGGCAGCCTGACGCTGAAGAACCTGCCGCATGTCGATGCGCCGAAGCGCCTGGCGCTCGAAGCCACCTTCGCCGATCCGAACGGCGAAGTGCAGACGATCAGCGGCGATGCGACGTTGTGGCCCGCCGCCGTCGTCGCGGGCGTGAAATCGGGGCAATGGGTGTCGGTGGGAAGCACTGTGCCTGTGAAGGCGCTCGCCGTCGATCTGCAAGGCAAGCCGCGCGCGGGCGTGCCGCTCGAAGTGCGCGGCATCGCGCGCATCACGATCACGTCGAGAAAGCGCATGGTCGGCGGCTTCTACGCCTACGACAACCACACGGAAACAAAAGACCTCGGCACGCTGTGCAGCGGCAAGAGCGACGACCACGGACTGATGAACTGCGACGCGAAGCTCAAGGAAGCGGGCAACGTCGATCTCGTCGTGACGGCGAAGGACGGCGACGGCAATCTGTCGACGGCGGCGACCTCCGTCTGGGTTACGCGCGAAGAGGACCTGTGGTTCGGCAGCGAAAACACCGACCGCATCGACGTGCTGCCCGAAAAGACGGCTTACGAGCCGGGTGAGACGGCGCGCTTCCAGGTGCGCATGCCGTTCCGTTTCGCGACGGCGCTGGTGGCCGTCGAACGCGAAGGCATCGTCGAAACACATGTCGTGAAGCTGGACGGCAAGGACCCGACCGTCGAGCTGAAAGTGAACGAAACGTGGGGGCCCAACGTGTATGTGTCCGTGCTCGCGCTGCGCGGGCGCATTCGCGAAGTGCCGTGGTATTCGTTCTTCACGTGGGGCTGGAAGGCGCCCCTCGAATGGGCGCGCGCGTTCTGGTACGAAGGCCGCTACTACGAAGCGCCGACGCCGCTCGTCGATCTGTCGAAGCCCGCGTTCCGCTATGGTCTCGCCGAAATCAAGGTCGGCACGGCGGCGCACAGGCTCGCTGTGACGGTAACCCCCAACGCGAAGTCGTACACCGTGCGCGGCAAGGCGCACGTGAAGCTGCGCGTGCAGATGCCGGGCGGCAAGCCCGCGCCTGCAGGCACGCGGATCGCCGTCGCGGCCGTCGATGAAGCGCTGCTCGAACTGATGTCGAACAACAGCTGGGACGTGCTCGACGCGATGCTGCAACGGCGCGCCTACGGCGTCGAAACGGCGACCGCGCAGATGGAGATCGTCGGCCGCCGTCACTTCGGACGCAAGGCGGTGCCCGCGGGCGGCGGCGGCGGACACAGCGCACAGCGCGAGCTGTTCGACACGCTGCTGCTGTGGAATCCGCGCGTGACGCTCGACGCCAACGGCGAAGCCTTCGTCGACGTGCCGCTCAACGATTCGCTGACGAGCTTTCGCATCGTCGCGATTGCGGCTGTCGGCGACGGCCAGTTCGGCACAGGCAGCACGTCGATTCGCAGCACGCAGGATCTGCAGCTGATCTCCGGCCTGCCTCCCCTCGTGCGCGAAGGCGATCAGTTCCGAGCGCTATTCACCGTGCGCAACACGACGACGCGCGCAATGAAAGTCGCCGTGACGCCGAACGTGCCGGGGCTGTCGTTGCAGCCGCAAACCGTCGACGTCCCAGCGGATTCGGCGCGCGAAGTCGCGTGGACGGTGACGCCGCCCGATGGCCTGTCCGAAGCATCGCCCGCTGCGCTCGCGTGGAGCGTCGGCGCTGCGGAGCAAGGCGCGCCGTACGCAGCGGACGCGCTGAAAGCCACGCAGCGCGTGACGGCAGCCATCCCTGTCACCGTTCAGCAGGCCACGCTCACGCAAATCGACGGCTCGTTCTCGCTGCCCGTCGCCGCGCCGCCCGACGCGACAATGTCGCAAGCGGGCGCGCTGCGCGGCGGCATCGCGGTGTCACTGCAATCGAAGCTCGCCGACGGCATGCCCGGCGTGCGCCGCTGGTTCGAGCGCTATCCGTATAGCTGCCTCGAACAGCAGACGTCCGTCGCACTCGGCTTGCGTGATCCGGTGCGCTGGCAGGCCGTCGTCGCGCGCATGCCCGTCTATCTGGACAAGGACGGCCTAGCGAACTACTTCCCGCCCGCCGACGACAGCGGCAACACGGGCAGCACGGCGCTCACTGCCTATCTGCTCTCCGTCACCGACGAAGCCGCGAAGCTCGATCCGCGTTTCGCGTTGCCCGACGACATTCGCGCGAAGCTCGAAGGCGGGCTCGCGAATTTCGTCGAAGGCCGGCTCGCGCGCGATGTCTGGGCGCCGCGCAAGGATCTCGACCTGCGCAAGCTCGCCGCGCTCGAAGCCTTGTCGCGTCATGGCGCGGCGCGCTCCGGCATGCTCGGCTCGATCGAGATCGCGCCGAACCAGTGGCCGACGTCGGCGGTGCTCGACTACTACGCGGTGCTGTCGCGCGTGAAGGACATTCCCCGACGTGAAGAAAAGCTCGCGCAAACCGAGCAGATCATCCGTTCGCGGCTCACGTACCAGGGCACGCGCCTCACCTTCTCGACAGCCGATAACGACGACCTCTGGTGGCTGATGACGGGCACCGAAACGAACGCCGCGCGCACCGCTCTCATGTTCGTCGAGACGCCCGCATGGAAGGACGAGATGCCACGTCTCGTGGCGGGTCTGCTCGCGTTGCAGAAGAACGGCGCATGGCAGACGACGACGGCGAACCTGTGGGGCTCGATTGCCGTGCAGCGTTTCTCGCAGGCCTTCGAGAGCGCGCCCGTGACGGGGCAGACGAAGCTGCAACTCGGCGCGACGGACAAGGTCATCTCATGGAGCCAGCCCGCTTCCGCTGCTATGAACGATGCGTCCGCAACGGCCGTGACAAAGACGGCTGTGATGAAGCCGACTGACGTGCGCAGCCAGTTGCTGCCGTGGCCACTCGGGGCTCGCAACGCGCCCGTCCCGCTGACGCTCACGCACGACGGCAACGGCAAGCCGTGGGCGACGATCGAAAGCCTCGCCGCCGTCGCACTGAAAGCGCCGTTCACCGCGGGCTACAGGATCACGAAGACGGTCACGCCGATCGACCCCGCCGTCAAGGGCGTGAACACGCGCGGCGATATCGTGCGCGTGCATCTCGACATCGACGCGCAGACGGACATGACCTGGGTCGTCGTCAATGACCCTGTGCCCTCGGGCGCGACGATCCTCGGCTCGGGTCTGGGCCGCGATTCGGAAGCGGCGACGCAAGGCGAAAAGTCGAAGGGCTATGCGTGGCCGTCGTTCGTCGAGCGCGGCTTCGACGGGTATCGCGCGTACTACGACTATGTGCCGAAGGGCAAATTCTCGGTCGAGTACACGATCCGGCTGAACAACGTCGGCACGTTCGGCCTGCCGCCGACGCGCGCCGAAGCGCTCTATGCGCCGTCGACGTTCGGCGTGCTGCCGAATGCGCCCGTCGTCGTGAAGCCCGAGTCGGCCGCGAAGTGACGAGGAGCGCATGAAGATGAACGGCACGAACGCGATGAGCCGCAATCACCCGCTGAACGGGCGGTGGCGCATAGCGTCCGCGCACATCGCGCTATGCGCGCTGCTGATCGCCACGCCGCTCGCCGCGCGTGCGCTGCCGACGTTCGACGATGTCCATACGCAATGGCGCAGCTCCGACTGGCTGCTGCTGTCGCGCGACGGCGAGCCGTTGCAGCGCACGCGCATCGACAACACCGAGCGGCGCGGCGACTGGGTCGCGCTCGCGGATGTGTCGCCCGCGCTGCGCGAAGCGATCGTCGTATCGGAGGACAAGCGCTTTTACGAGCACAGCGGCGTCGACTGGCGCGGCGCGGCGGCGGCCGCATGGGCGAACCTGTGGAACACGCGCACGCGCGGCGCATCGACGGTCACGATGCAGCTCACGGGTCTGCTCAACGACGACCCGCAGCGCTCCGGACAACGCTCGATCACGCAGAAGGCGAGCCAGGCCGTGAGCGCGCTGTGGCTCGAACGCACGTGGCGCAAGGACCAGATTCTCGAGGCGTATCTGAATCTCGTGCCGTTGCGCGGCGAGACGGTCGGATTGTCCGCGCTGTCGATCACGCTGTTCGGCAAGGCGCCATCCGGCCTCGACGAACGCGAAGCCGCAGTTGCCGCCGCGCTGGTCCGCTCGCCGAATGCGTCGTACACGAAGGTCAGCGATCGTGCGTGCCGCATTCTGCGCGACATGAAGGCGCCCGAGCGCTGCGCGAATCTCGCTAGCTTCGTGCAGCTCGCGTTTGCGCGCCCTGCTCCCGCGCTGCTGTCGGTGTCGCCCGATGCGCCCGTGCTCGCGCCGCATTTCGCGCGACGCATCGCGAGTGAAACGCATCCGGCGGCGGGCGCGCGCGTCACGAGCACGCTCGATGCGAAGCTCCAGCGCTTCGCCAGCGACACGCTCACGCGCACGCTCGTCGAGCTCAACGCGCCCGCGCATCCGCGCAATGTGCACGACGGCGCCGTCGTCGTGCTCGATAACGCGACGGGCGAAGTGCTCGCGTGGGTCGGATCGTCGGGTGGACTGTCGGGCGCGCGCGATGTCGATGCCGTGCTCGCGCGCCGCCAGGCGGGCTCGACGCTCAAGCCGTTTCTCTACGCTCAGGCCATCGACGAACGGCGGCTCACCACTGCCTCGCTGCTCGACGATGCGCCGCTCGATCTCGCGGCGGGCGGCGGACTCTATATTCCGCAAAACTACGACAAGGACTTCAAGGGCTGGGTGAGCGTGCGCACGGCGCTCGGCTCGTCGCTGAACGTGCCCGCCGTGCGCACGCTCGTGATGGTCACGCCGCATCGCTTCGCGAAAACGCTCACCGCGCTCGGCCTGCCGCTTTCGCAAAGCGGCGACTACTACGGCTATTCGCTCGCGCTCGGCAGCGCCGACGTGACGCTGCTGTCGCTGACCAATGCGTATCGCGCGCTCGCCAACGGCGGAGTCGCCTCGCCGACGTACGACGTGCCGCGCCATGCGCCCGCTTCGACCCTGCGCGAGCCCGCCGCGAATCAACGCGTCTTCACCGCCGATGCGAGCTACATCATCACGACCGTGCTGTCGGACAACAACGCGCGCACGCGCACGTTCGGCTTCGACAGTCCGCTGGCGACGCGCTTCTTTTCCGCCGTCAAGACGGGCACCAGCAAGGACATGCGCGACAACTGGACGGTCGGCTACACGTCGCGCTATACGGTCGGCGTGTGGGTCGGCAATGCCGACGGACAGCCGATGTGGGACGTGTCCGGCGTGACGGGCGCCGCGCCGATCTGGGCGGCCATCGTTGGCTATCTGCATCGGCGCGTGCCGAGCGTCGAGCCGCGCGCGCCAGCGGGCGTCGTGCAGACGCGCGTGACCTTCGACCAGAACATCGAGCCCGCGCGCAACGAATGGTTCGTGAGCGGGACGCAAACGGCCGTTATCGGACTCGCGGCGAATGCGAGCAATGCGGACAACGCGCGTGCCATGGCGCGGACGCCGCGTTCAGCGGCGCTCGTGCGAGCGTCGAACGATGCCGGCGTGTCGCCATCGAACGGAGCGCCGCGCATCGGTTCGCCGACAGACGGCACGCTCTTCGCGCTCGACCCCGACATCCCCGCCGCGCGACAGCGCATCGTGTTCGAGCGTGCGGGCGGTTCGTCCGCGAACAGCACGTGGCGTCTCGACGGCCGGTCGCTCGGCCACGACGAACGCGTGCTGTGGCTGCCCTGGCCTGGGCGTCACGTGCTGGAACTCGTCGACGCGGATGGATCGAGCGCCGACTCCGTACGTTTCGAAGTGCGCGGCGCGACGGCGCATGGCCCGGCGAAAACAGGCGCGACGAAAGCGGGCACGACCAAAGCGGGCACGACGGCTCAGAAAACCGCGAGCCCCCGGTCCAGCCAGATCCCCCATCAAACTCCCCTGACATCCGTACACGATGCCAGCCCCGCGACTGGGCAAAAGCTTTAAATTTGGTGCGGCCCGATTGTGTTGTCACGGACACACCGGTATAAATCGGCCGTTTCACGCAACGTCGCGCGCCGTTCGGCGAAAGAGAACAGTAAATGTTCTATGCTTGAACGCAGTGCTTGCTAGCGTGAAAGCGTCGTCCGTTCCGGCTACCTGTTTGCCCTCAATGGAGTGATTGCCATGTTGAAAAAGCTGTTAATGCTTTGCGCCGTGCTGATGCTGTCGTTGTCGGCGGGATTCGCGTCCGCCGTCGAAGTCAATACCGCCGACCAGGCGGCGCTCGAATCGGTCAAGGGCATCGGCCCCGTCCATGCGAAAGCGATCATCGACGAACGCACGAAAAATGGCCCGTTCAAGGATGCCGACGACCTCGCGAATCGCGTCAAGGGCATCGGCGAGAAGTCGGTGAAGAACCTCGAAGCCGCGGGCCTGACGATCAACGGCTCATCCACGCCGCCGACGGGCGCAACCTCCAAGCCCGCAGCGACGACGTCGAAGCCGGCGGCGGCGCCCGCAACCACTGCGCAAACCCCGCCTTCCGCGCCTGCCGAAGCCGCATCGGGCACGAAGGCCTCGAAGTCGAAGAAGAAGAGCAAGGCGGAAGCCGCTGCGTCATCGGCGCCTGCTGCTACGGCAGCATCCGCGCCGGCAATGGCGTCGGATACGACCGCCTCGAAGTCGAAGAAATCGAAGAAGAGCAAGGCCGCGTCCGCTGCGTCGGGCGTATAAGGGCTCGAATCGGGACGCGCTTCGCTGCGCGTCCAATGGCCTCACTGCTTCACGTCTACGTCTGTCAAACGTCTACGTCTGTCAAGACTGTCGGTGCCGCGCTCGCGCGGCGTTTCGTTACCCGTCGGCGCACGCTTTCACGGGCGTCGCGCCGGCCTCTACAGAGAGAGATCGTCATGAGCCTACTCGACACCCTCGGTTCCATGCTCGGCGGCGGCAATACGCCCGAAGGCGGCGGCCAGCAGGCGCTGATCGCCGCTGCACTCGAATTCATCAACAACCAGCCGGGCGGCCTGAACGGGCTGATCCAGCGCTTCCAGCAGAACGGCGCGGGCGACATCATCAACTCATGGGTCAGCAACGGCGAGAACCAGCCGATCGCCGCCGACGCACTGCATAATGTGCTCGGCTCGGAAGCCGTGACGAACATCGCATCGAAGGCCGGCGTCGATCCGTCGGCGGTGACGGGGCTGCTGTCGCAAGTGCTGCCGCACGTCGTCAACGCCGCGACGCCGAACGGCGAAGTGCCCGCCGACGGCAAGGTCGACGCGGGCGGCCTCGCGGGCGCACTCGGCTCGCTGGGCGCGCTGGCGGGTCTGTTCGGCGGCAACAAGAACGCCTGAACGCGTTACTTCATCTTTGTTTCCGCATTGCTTCGATATGCGTAGCGCCTGAAGCGCCGCGCACAAAAACAAAAAGGCAACGAATCGCTTCGTTGCCTTTTTGCTTTTTTGCTTCTGATCGCGAGTGGATACGCCGGTTGTCGGCGCATCCGTCGCTGTGCAGCTCAGTGCACCACCCGCTCGAACACGAGCTTGCCGTTCTCCACCTCGACGGGGATCACGTCCTTCGGCCCGAACTTGCCGGCCAGAATCAGCTTCGCGACCGGGTTCTCGATCTCCTGCTGGATCGCGCGCTTCAAAGGCCGCGCGCCGAACAGCGGGTCGTAGCCGACCTTGCCGATCAACTCCAGCGCCGCATCCGACACGACCAGTTGCATGTCGAGCTTCGCGAGCCGCTCGTGCACGCGCTCCAGCTGGATCTTCGCGATCGACTGGATGTTGTCGCGGCCAAGCGCATGGAACACGACGACGTCGTCGATCCGGTTCAGGAACTCCGGCCGGAAGTGCAGCTTCACTTCTTCCCAGACGGCATCCTTCACGGCTTCCTGCGACTCGCCGACCATCGCCTGGATCACCTGCGAGCCGAGGTTCGACGTCATCACGATCACCGTGTTCTTGAAGTCCACGGTGCGGCCCTGGCCATCCGTCATGCGGCCGTCGTCGAGCACCTGCAGCAGCACGTTGAACACATCCGGGTGCGCCTTCTCGATCTCGTCCAGCAGGATCACGCTGTACGGCTTGCGGCGCACCGCTTCCGTCAGATACCCGCCTTCTTCGTAGCCGACATAGCCCGGCGGCGCGCCGATCAGACGCGCGACGCTGTGCTTCTCCATGAACTCGCTCATGTCGATGCGGATCAGATGATCTTCCGCGTCGAACAGGAAGGCCGCGAGCGCCTTGCACAGCTCCGTCTTGCCGACGCCCGTCGGTCCCAGAAACAGGAACGAGCCATACGGACGGTTCGGGTCCGAGAGCCCGGCGCGCGAACGGCGGATCGCATCGGCGACGGCGCTGATCGCTTCGTTCTGGCCGACCACGCGCTCATGCAGCTTCGTTTCGATCTGCAGCAGCTTCTCGCGCTCGCCCTGCATCATGCGCGACACGGGAATGCCCGTCGCGCGCGACACGACTTCCGCGATTTCTTCCGCGCCGACCTGCGTGCGCAGCAGCCGCGGACGCGTCGGATTGTTCTGCTCCTGCGCCTCGGCCTGCGTGACCTGCTTCAGTTGCGCTTCGAGTTGCGGCAGCTTGCCGTACTGCAGTTCGGCGACCTTTTCGAGCTTGCCCTCGCGTTGCAGACGCGTAATTTCCGCGCGCGTCTTCTCGATCTCTTCCTTCAGTTGCGCGCTGCCCTGCACGGCCGCTTTTTCCGCTGTCCAGATTTCTTCGAGGTCCGAATATTCGCGGTCGAGCCGCTCGATTTCTTCCTCGATCAGTTGCAGGCGCTTCTGCGACGCTTCGTCCTTCTCCTTCTTGACGGCTTCGCGCTCGATCTTCAACTGGATGCGGCGGCGGTCGAGCCTGTCCATCTCCTCGGGCTTCGAGTCGATTTCCATCTTGATCTTCGACGCCGCTTCGTCGATCAGGTCGATCGCCTTGTCCGGCAGGAAGCGGTCCGTGATGTAGCGATGCGACAGTTCCGCCGCCGCGACGATGGCCGGATCGGTGATGTCGACGCCGTGATGCAGTTCATAGCGCTCCTGCAGGCCGCGCAGGATCGCGATGGTCGCTTCGACCGTCGGTTCGTCGACGAGCACTTTCTGGAAGCGGCGCTCCAGCGCGGCATCCTTTTCGATGTACTTGCGATATTCGTCGAGCGTGGTCGCGCCGACGCAATGCAACTCGCCGCGCGAAAGCGCCGGCTTCAGCATGTTGCCCGCATCCATCGCGCCTTCGGCCTTGCCCGCGCCGACCATCGTGTGAATCTCGTCGATGAAGACGATGGTCTGCCCTTCGTCCTTCGCGATGTCGTTCAGCACGGCCTTCAGACGCTCTTCGAATTCGCCGCGGTATTTCGCGCCCGCGAGCAGCGCGGCCATGTCGAGCGACAGCACGCGCTTGCCCTTGAGCGTCTCCGGCACTTCGCCGTTGACGATGCGCTGCGCGAGACCTTCGACGATCGCCGTCTTGCCGACGCCCGGCTCGCCGATCAGCACCGGATTGTTCTTGGTCCGGCGTTGGAGGATCTGAATCGAACGGCGGATTTCGTCGTCACGGCCGATGACGGGATCGAGCTTGCCTGCGCGGGCGCGCTCGGTCAGGTCGATCGTGTATTTCTTCAACGCTTCGCGCTGGCTTTCGGCATCCTGGCTGTGCACCTGCGAGCCGCCACGCACGGCGACGATGGCCGCTTCCAGCGACTTGCGCGACAGGCCATGCTCGCGCGCGAGACGCCCGGCATCGCCCTTGTCGTCGGCGACGGCCAGCAGGAACATTTCGCTCGCGATGTAGGTGTCGTTGAGCTTCTGCGCTTCCTTGTCGGCCTGGTTCAACAGGCCCGTGAGGTCGCGGCCGATCTGCACGTTGCCGTCCGTGCCCCGCACTTGCGGCAAACGCGTGATTGCGTCGCTCAGCGCGGTTTGCAGCGCCTGGACGTGGACGCCGGCGCGCGACAGCAGTGAACGCGCCGAGCCGTCCTGTTGCGCGACGAGGGCGGCGAGGAGGTGAACGGGCTCGATGTACTGATTGTCATGGCCGACGGCAAGGCTTTGCGCATCGGCCAGCGCTTCCTGGAATTTAGTGGTGAGTTTGTCGATTCTCATCAAGAGACCTCCAATTTCGATTACCACCAAAATGAGGCGTTTTAGGCAGGTTTCAAGCGCTTTTTTGCATCAGGGAGAGAGAATTCGCGCAACGGGCGCGTTGCCGCGTCCGGCACGGGACACAGCGCAGTTTAGCCCCGTGTACAACACGCGGAAAGCGACGGCGGGAGATGGCAGGCACGGCTCGCAGCACGCACCGGCGAACGGGCGCGAGCATGTCCGAAAGCCGTTCAGACGCGCAGAATGCGGCCACGATCGACGGCCGCACAGGCGACCGATCGTGCGGCTCGCTCAGGTCCCCGTCGGGACGACGGGCGTGATAGGCATGATCGGCACGACGGTGGCCGATGGCTTGAGCCCGAGCAGCGACATCAGCGGCGATGCCGGCTCGGCGATATCGCGGATCGTAAAGCCATCGAGCTCGCGGAAAAACGCTGTGCGCGCCGCTTCGAGCACGCCCTTCAGCCGGCATTGCGACTGAATGACACATTCGCGATGGGCGCCCGGATCGCTGCCGTTGAAGCAGCTGACCAGCGTGAAGTCGCTCTCGGCTGCGCGCACCACTTCGCCGATGGTCAGCGCCGACGAATGCTCGAACAGACGCAGACCGCCGTTGCGCCCGCGCACGGTCTCAACCCAGCCGAGTTCCGCAAGCCGCTGAACCACCTTCATCAGATGATTCTTCGATATGCCGTACGCGTCCGAAATATCCTGGATCGTCGCCAGTCCTTCGGGACGAACTGCGAGGTAGAGCAGCACGCGCAGCGAGTAATCGGTATAGTCTGTCAGTCTCATTGAAAGGCAAGTCGCAACGGGGATGACGTGCGGAATGTTCACGACACACCCATAAACGCCGGTACTGCAGCGCGCAATAACATGCGTATAAACCACATCTTATTGGCGCGTTTATCTCGTTATTTCGCGTAACTATAAACGCTAACTTTCGTTTGAAGCGCACTTTTTCTGACTTTAGATGAGCGCGCCCAACGTTTGCGACGGGGCTCGCGTCCGCTTTGGTGTCGGAGCGCTTGCCGCGTCTCACTTATTTCAGCCATGAAGTCCGAAATTTCTTCCACTATTTCCGCTGCCGAACGTCTCGCCACGCGCTACGCCGAACCGGACGAAGAGAACGTTCGCGAGCTGGTCTACGCGTTCTATGATCGCGTGCGCGCCGACGCGCTGCTCGGTCCCGTGTTCGAAGAGAAGCTGGCGGGCCGCTGGGACGAGCATCTGCCGAAGATGTGCGTGTTCTGGGGATCGCTCGTACTGGGCGCGAAGCAATATCGCGGCAACGTGCAGCAGGCGCACATGCCGCTCGCCGGCGTCGAGCCGCGGCACTTCAGCCACTGGCTTTATCTGTTCCTCGATACCGTCGAGCCGCGCTATGAACCGGCCGCCGCCGTGCGCTTCATGGAGCCGGCGCTGCGTATCGCACAGAGCTTGCAGTTGAGCCGCTTCGGCTGGGACTATCAGATTCCCGCCGAACAGCAGGCGTTGCTGGAGCGCATCGCGCCGCGCCGTCGCCCGCGCGAAGAGCACGAGGCAGAACATGCGCGGCCGCGCGGCGAGCCGTTTCCGGCGAAAATCATCGGCAAATCGCGCGACGACGATTGAGCAGTTCTTCGCTCAATCCGCCTTCGAGTTAGCCGACTTCAGCCCCCATCGCCCGAGCGCTTCGTCGTCGGTCACGCGCGCATCGACCCAGCGCTCGCCGCTTTCCGTCTTTTCCTTCTTCCAGAACGGCGCCTGGGTCTTAAGGTAGTCCATCACGAATTCGCACGACGCGAATGCGTTCGCGCGATGCTTCGACGTCGTCGCGACCAGCACGATCTGATCGAGCGGCATCAGCTTGCCGACGCGGTGCACGATCAGCACATCGGTGCCCGGCCAGCGCGCGCGAGCGGCGTCGACGATCGCTTCGAGCGACTTCTCCGTCATGCCCGGATAGTGTTCGAGCTCCATTGTCTCGACTGCTTCGCCCTCGTTGATGTCGCGCACCGTGCCGACGAAGCACGCCACCGCGCCGACCTTCGGGTTCTGCGCGCGCAACGCGGCGACTTCCGTCGTCAGGTCGAAGTCTTCTGTCTGAACGCGGACCGTCATCGTCCGTCCTCCCGCCTCATTGGCCTGATTCCATGGCCCGATTCAGCCGCCCGTGACGGGCGGAAAGAACGCGACTTCGCAGCCTTCGGTGACGCGCGTGCCCGCGTCCGTCATCACGTGGTTGCAGGCCATGCGCAGCGCGCGGCCTTCCGCGAGCGTCTCGGCCCACACGCCGCCGCGCACGCGCAGCCAGGCGCGCACGTCGCCGAGCGTCGCGATGCCTTCGGGCACGTCCACGGATTCGTCCGACCGGCCGAGCGCTTCGCGCACGCTCGCAAAATATTTCAACTGGATCTTCATTCTCGGTAGCGGCCCGATAACGGCCGCGCTCAGTTCAGCAGTTCGGAAAACGGGATGAAGCGCACGGTCTCGCCGGCGCTGATCACATGATTCGGCGGATTGTCGATCAGGCCGTCGCCCCAGACCGTCGACGTCAGCACCGCCGAACTCTGGTTCGGGAACAGATCGAGGCCGCCCGCGGCGTTCACGCGCGCGCGCAGGAACTCGTTGCGGCGGTCGCCCTTTTGCTGCGTGAAGTCGGCGCGCAGCGACAGTGCGCGCGGCGTCACGATCCGCACGCCCGCGAGGCGCAGCAGGAACGGGCGCACGAACAGCAGGAACGTGACGAACGTCGACACGGGATTGCCCGGCAGGCCGATGAAGAACGTTTCGTTCGTCGCGCCCGGTGCACCCGATGCACCCGCTGCCGCGCCTTCACCCTGCGTCGACGCACGGCGAATCGCGCCGAACGCGAGCGGCTTGCCCGGCTTCATCGCGATCTGCCACATGGAAAGGCGCCCTTCGGCCTCGACGGCGGGCTTCACGTGATCTTCCTCGCCTACCGACACGCCGCCGCACGTCAGGATCAGATCGTGCGCCTGCGCTGCCTCGCGCAACGTTTTCCGCGTCGCGTCGAGCTTGTCGGGAACGATGCCGAAATCGGTGACTTCACAGCCGAGCTTCTGCAGCAGGCCCGTCAGCGTGAAGCGGTTCGAGTTGTAGATCGCGCCGGGCTTGAGCGGCTCGCCGGGCATCGTCAGTTCGTCGCCCGTGAAGAACACGGCGACTTTCACGCGGCGCACGACCTCGAGATTCGCGCATCCAACGGACGCCGCAAGACCCAGCGCCTGCGGCGTGAGCCGCGTGCCGGCGGGCAGGATCGTCGCGCCCTTGCGGATGTCGGCGCCCTGCTGCGTGATCCATTCGCCCGCTTTCGGCGTGTGCAGGATCGCCACTTCGTCGCCGGTTGGTTCGGTTTGCTCCTGCATCACGATCGCGTCGGCGCCGCGCGGCACCGTCGCGCCCGTGAAGATGCGCGCCGCCGTGCCTTCCGCCAGCGGCTGCGGCGCATGGCCCGCCGGAATGCGCTGAGAGATGGGCAGGCGCCGCTCGCCTTGCGACAACTCAGCGACACGCACCGCATAGCCGTCCATCGCGCTCGTGTTCATCGGCGGAACGTCGAGTGGCGAGATCACGTCGGCGGCCAGCACGCGGTTGATCGCGTCGAGTGTCGGCAGCGTTTCGGTGCCGTCGATCTGCACGGCGGCGCCGAGCAGCGTCGCGAGCGCGTCGGCCGTCGACAGCATCGGCGCGCGCGGCGCGGATTGCGGAGGCGTCGGAGGCGTAGGTGTGGGCATCGATCGGAAATGAAGCGATTCGAAAACAATCATTGTAGCGGGCGCAGCCGCGTCGCGTTGCTGGGCGCTTTTATCCTGGCGCTACCGATGGTTGCGCAGATCGACGCGCGCCGCAAAACAAAACGGCGCACGTCCGAGAACGTGCGCCGTTTGCGCGGCTCTGCTGTGATCGCAGTGACCGCTTGTTCAAGTCTTCGTATGCGCCGCGACGAAGTCCTTCACGCGCTGCGCGTCGTTCGGCAGCACCTCGAAGCGCTGCGGCAAATCTTCGAGCCCGCTGAACGCAGCCGGACGCTCCGGCTCGCGCTCCAGCGCCTCGCGGATCGTCTCGCCGAACTTGATCGGCTGCGCCGTCTCCAGCACGATCATCGGAATGCCCGCCTGCAGGTGCTCGCGCGCGACCTTCACGCCGTCGGCCGTGTGCGTGTCGATCATGATGTCGTAACGCTGGAACACGTCGCGGATCGTCTCGACGCGGTCGTCGTGACTGCTGCGCCCCGACACGAAGCCGAACTCCTGCACGCGCGCGAAATCGCCGCTCGACTGCAGATCGAAGCCGCCTTTTTCTTCGACGTCGCGGAACAGTTGCAGCACGCGCTTCGGATCGCGTCCGAGCAGATCGAACACGAAGCGCTCGAAATTCGACGCCTTCGAGATGTCCATGCTCGGGCTGCTCGTGTGATACGTCTCCGACGACTTGCGCACGCGGTAAATGCCCGTGCGGAAGAATTCGTCGAGCACGTCGTTCTCGTTCGTCGCGACGACGAGCTTTTCGATGGGCAGGCCCATCATGCGCGCGATGTGCCCCGCGCACACGTTGCCGAAGTTGCCCGACGGCACCGTGAACGACACGCGTTCGTCATTGTGCTTCGTTGCCGCGAAGTAGCCCTTGAAGTAGTACACGACCTGCGCGACGACACGCGCCCAGTTGATCGAATTGACCGTGCCGATCTTCTGCTGCGCCTTGAACGCGTGATCGTTCGACACGGCCTTGACGATGTCCTGGCAATCGTCGAACACGCCGTCGATCGCGATGTTGAAGATGTTCGGATCTTGCAGGCTGTACATCTGCGCCGTCTGGAACGCGCTCATCTTCTTGTGCGGCGACAGCATGAACACGCGAATGCCCTTCTTGCCGCGCATCGCGTATTCGGCGGCGCTGCCCGTATCGCCCGACGTCGCGCCGAGAATGTTCAGCGTTTCGCCGTGCTTTGCAAGCGTGTACTCGAACAGATTGCCGAGCAGCTGCATCGCCATGTCCTTGAACGCGAGCGTCGGACCGTTCGACAGTTCGAGCAGCGACAGCGGCGTGCCCTCTTCGACGCCGAGCGTCTTCAGCGGCGTGATCTGCGCGGCGTTCTCTTCGTCGCGGACGTTGCAGTACACCTGCGCGGTGTACGTGCGGCGCGTCAGTTCGCGCAGGTCTTCGGCGGGAACGTCGTCGCTGAACTTGCGCAGGATCTCGAACGCGAGATCGGCATACGGCAGCGCGCGCCAGCGCGCGAGTTCATCCGCCGACACCTGCGGATAGTCGCCCGGCAGATACAGGCCGCCATCCTTCGCGAGACCGCCGAGCAGGATGTCGGAGAACGTGTGGCGCTCGCCGATGCCGGCGCCGCGCGTGGAAATGTAGTTCATGAGCTTGCCTCGTTGCGAGTGTTCGTGTCGTACGTCGTGTGCTTTGCGCGTCAGTTCAGCGCTTCCATGCGCAGCTTCGTCACCTTTGACACGACCGTCTTCAGCGCCTCGATATTCGCGATCGCTGCATTGACGTTCTTCTCGACCGTCTCGTGCGTGATCAGGATGATGTCGGTCTCACCCTTCTTCGACACATCGACCTGCTCCGATTCCTTCTGCAGCAGCGCGTCGATCGAAATGCCCGTGTCAGCGAGGATGCGCGTGATGTCGGCCAGCACGCCCGTCACGTCGGCGACGCGCAGACGCAGGTAATAGCCGCTCGTCACTTCGTCGATGGGCAGGATCGGCGTGCTCGACAGACGGTCCGGCTGGAACGCCAGATGCGGCACGCGGTGTTCGGGGTCGGCCGTATGCAGGCGCGTCACATCGACGAGATCGGCGACCACGGCGGACGCCGTCGGCTCCGCGCCCGCGCCCTTGCCGTAGTACAGCGTCGTGCCGACGGCGTCGCCATGCACGACGACGGCATTCATCGCGCCTTCGACGTTCGCGAGCAGGCGCTTCGCGGGGATCAGCGTCGGATGCACGCGCAGCTCGATGCCTTTGTCGCTGCGCCGCGTGATGCCGAGCAGCTTGATCCGGTAGCCCAGTTCTTCCGCGTACCGGATGTCGATCGCGGCGAGCTTGCTGATGCCTTCGACGTATGCCTTGTCGAACTGCACGGGCACGCCGAACGCGATCGCGCTCATGATGGTTGCCTTGTGCGCGGCGTCGACGCCTTCGATGTCGAAGGTCGGGTCCGCTTCCGCGTAGCCGAGTTCCTGCGCGGCCTTCAGCGCCGTCGCGAAGTCGAGGCCGCGGTCGCGCATCTCCGACAGGATGTAGTTCGTCGTGCCGTTGATGATGCCCGCGATGTACTGGATGCGATTGGCCGTGAGGCCCTCGCGCAGCGCCTTGATGATCGGGATGCCGCCCGCGACGGCCGCTTCGAACGCGACCATCACGCCGTTCGCGCGCGCCGCCTCGAAGATTTCCGTGCCGTGCACCGCGAGCAGCGCCTTGTTGGCCGTCACGACGTGCTTGCCGTTCCTGATCGCGCGCAGCACGAGATCGCGCGCGATGCCCGTGCCGCCGATCATTTCGGCGACGATGGCGATCGACGGATCGTCGACCACCGAACCGAAGTCGTCGGTGATCGCGACCGTGCCCGCCTCGCTGCCGAGCGCCGCCGTGGCCTTCGCGGGATTGCGCAAGGCAATGCGCGCGATCTCGATGCCGCGGCCCGCGCGTCGGTTGATTTCTTCCTGGTTGCGGCGCAGTACCGTGAAGGTGCCGCTGCCTACCGTGCCGAAGCCCAGCAGTCCAACTTTGATCGGTTCCATGCAGCGTGTGTGTCTAGTGAGAGAGTGGAAAATCGGTTCGGGCGCTGATGCGCGCCGTCAGGCCGCGTGGCGTTTGCGATAACCGTCGAGGAAGCGCGCGATCCGGTGGATCGAATCGGCGAGATCGTCGACGTTCGGCAGGAACACGACACGGAAGTGATCCGGCGCCTTCCAGTTGAAACCGCTGCCCTGCACGAGCAGCACGCGCTCTTCCAGCAGCAGATCGAGGATGAACTGCTGGTCGTTCTCGATCGGATACAGCTTCGGATCCAGGCGCGGGAACATGTACAGCGCCGCCTCGGGCTTCACGCAACTCACGCCCGGAATGGCCGTCAGCATGTCGTATGCGAGCTGGCGCTGCTTGTAGAGCCGCCCGCCCGGCGCGATCAGGTCGTTGATGCTCTGATAGCCGCCGAGCGCCGTCTGGATCGCGTACTGGCCGGGCACGTTCGGGCACAGGCGCATCGACGCGAGAATGCCGAGGCCCTCGAAGTAGTCTTTCGCGCGGCGGCGGTTTTCGCCCGTCAGGCCCGACACCCACATCCAGCCCGCGCGATAGCCGCACGAACGGTAGCTCTTCGACAGGCTGTTGAACGTGACCGTCAGCACGTCCTCGGACAGCGCCGCCATCGACGTGTGCGCCTTGCCATCGTAGACGATCTTGTCGTAGACCTCGTCCGCGAAGATGACGAGGCCGTGCTGGCGCGCGATCTCGATCAGCGCGAGCAGCAGTTCGTCGGAGTACAAAGCGCCCGTCGGGTTGTTCGGGTTGATCACGACGATCGCCCTCGTGTTCGGCGTGATCTTCGCGCGAATGTCGTCGAGATCGGGCATCCACGCGTTCGATTCGTCGCACACGTAGTGCACGGGCGTGCCGCCCGACAGGCTTACGCCCGCCGTCCACAGCGGATAGTCGGGCGCGGGCAGCAGCACTTCGTCGCCGTCGTTGAGGAGCGCCTGCATCGCCATCACGATCAGCTCGGACGCGCCGTTGCCGATGTAGATGTCGTCCAGCTCGACGCCCACGACGCCCTTTTGCTGCGCGTAATGCATGATCGCCTTGCGCGCCGCGAACACGCCCTTCGAGTCCGAATAGCCCGACGAGTCGGGCAGATTGCGGATCATGTCCTGGATGATTTCGTCGGGGGCGTCGAAACCGAACGGCGCGAGATTGCCGATGTTCAGCTTGATGATGCGATGGCCTTCTTCTTCGAGGCGCTTCGCGTGTTCGAGAACGGGCCCGCGAATGTCGTAGCAGACGTTCAACAGCTTGTTCGATTTCAGTATCGGTTTCACGACGGGCACTTCATCCTGGGTAAATGAGCGGGACCACGGGGCTGCGCCCATGCAGCGGGCAAGCCATGAGGACGGGGTTTGCGCTGCCGGCTGACGGGCCGGCGCAGGGCATCGTGCGGAACGCGGGCGGCGCGGCGCGCGAGGCCATCGAGCCGCTGAGCGGGCGCGGGCATGCCGCCTGGTGCGTCGTCGCGTACGGCATGCGCGCGGCGCGAGTGTTGCTGGCGTGTTGCTGGCGGATTTCGCTCGCGCGTCGCTCGCATGTTGCTGGCCGCTTCGCTGGCTATTCGCGCGCACTGCCGACACTTCGGACGCTTCGGTCGACACCCCAGTCGACGCGCGGGCGGGCGTCTCGTTGACGCCTGTGCCGGCGCGTTCCGGGCACCCCACTGCGGACGGCGGGCGCAGTCGCCAGCCTTGCGGGCGCGGCTTGTGGCAGCGCGCGGACCTCGAGGGGAGCCGCCGGGCGGCTAAAAAGTTATAATTTAGCGGATATTGGCCGACTTCCGCAATGCACCACGCAAGGCATGATGCCCGCGCACAAGGCATCGAACCCGCATTGAACCCGCGTATTGAATCCGCGCATTGAACCCGTTGTCGCGCCTGTCGGTCGAAACGCGACACACGACGCACGCAGTGCGTACCTTACGACGACCACGGAAAACCAGTTTGAAATTACACCAGGATGCAAGCGGCGCCCTGAACACCGTCACGGGTTACGGCGCCGACTATGTCGAAATCAATCTCGAACGTCATACGGGCAGCATCATCGTGCTGCCGGAGGGCCCCGTCATGAGTTGGCCCGTTTCGTCATTCGAGGCCCTCTCGCCCGAGCACTTTGCGCTCTTGATCGAACCGGCGCCGGAAGTCGTCATCTTCGGCAGCGGCGAGCGTCTGCGCTTTCCGCATCCGCGGCTCACGGCCGCCCTCGTGGCCCAGCGGATCGGCGTCGAAACGATGGACTTCAAAGCCGCCTGCCGGACCTACAACATTCTGATGGCGGAAGGCCGCAAAGTCGCCGCCGCGCTGCTGATCGAAGGCTAGTAGCGGCGCTTGCGGCGCATTGGGCCGAGGGCGGATCGGCGTTTTCGCGTGGCACCCCGGCACCTTTTGGCGAACGCGTCACGCAGATCAAGTACACTGCGCGCCTGCGCGCGTCATGGCAGCCGCGCCGCGCCGCGCTGCTTGTCGCGCTCGCGAAGGCCTGCCCGCATATGGGAGTGGGCGCTTGCCGCAAAGCTGCGGCATAAGCGTGTCGTAAGCGTCGCCGATGGAGAATCGGCGGCTGCTTCGCGTCATGGGCCCGATAACGGGCCGATAACGGGCCGATAACGCGCGCCACCTGGCGTCCGACGGCGCACCGGCCGGGCGATGCGCACCGTGTGCCCGCTGGGCGCTCTGCAACAACCGGACCCCGTCCAGTCGAGATAAGAACGAAGCCGCGCGAGCGGCGCCGAGAAGGGTTGAACAACACATGAACGACAAGCCGTCCGGGCTGACGCTCAATCGCACGACGGTCCTGCTGCTCGTGCTCACACTGGCCGTGATCTGGTTCGTGCCGCTGGGCTGGCGCCATTTGCTGCCGAGCGACGAAGGCCGCTACGCCGAAATGGCGCGCGAGATGTTCGTCACCGGCGACTGGATCACGCCGCGCTACAACGGCTACAAGTACTTCGAGAAGCCGCCGCTGCAAACCTGGGCGAATGCGCTGTCGTTCGCGTGGTTCGGCATCGGCGAGTGGCAAGCGCGTCTCTATACCGCGCTCACCGGCTTCGCGGGCGTGCTGCTGGTCGGCTACACGGGTGCCCGCGTGTTCAACGCCGCGACAGGCCTGTTCGCCGCCCTCGTGCTCGCGAGCGCGCCGTACTGGAACCTGATGGGCCACTTCAACACGCTCGACATGGGCCTGTCGTTCTGGATGGAGCTGACGCTCTTCGGCTTGCTGCTCGCGCAGCGCCCGGGCCTCGCGTCGCGAGAGCAGCGGCTCTGGATGTGGGTCGTGTGGGCGTCGATGGCTTTCGCCGTGCTGTCAAAGGGGCTCATCGGCCTGATCCTGCCGGGCGCCGTGCTCGTGTTGTACACGCTGATCTCGCGCGACTGGGCGATCTGGAAGCGCCTCTACCTCGTGAGCGGCCTGATCGTATTCTTCGCGATCGTCACGCCGTGGTTCGTGATCGTGCAGGATCGCAACCCCGAATTCTTCAACTTCTTCTTCATCGTCCAGCAGTTCAGGCGCTATCTGACGCCCGAGCAGAACCGCCCCGGCGCGTTCTACTACTTCGTGCCCGTGCTGATCGTCGGCTTCCTGCCGTGGCTGTCGGTGAGCGTGCAGAGCGTGCGCAACGCGCTGCGCATGCCGCGCCAGGCGAACGGCTTCTCGCCCGTGACGATGCTGTTCGTGTGGACGGTATTCATCTTTCTGTTCTTCAGCGCGTCACATTCGAAGCTGATTTCGTACACGCTGCCTATCGCGCCGCCGATTGCGCTCGTGATCGGCCTGTATCTGCCCCTCGTCACGCGCGAGCAGTTCCACCGGCATCTGACGGGCTACGCGGTGTTTCTCGTCGCGGCGGAATTCGGCGCGGTGTTCCTCGGTCATTTCGGCGACAAACGCAACCCGAATGCGCTGTACCTCGAGTTCCGCGTCTGGGTGTTCGCGGCGCTCGCCGTCGGCTTTGTCCTCACGCTCGCGGCGATCTGGCTCAACTGGCGCACGCGCCGCGCCGCGAACGGCTCGTCCGCTGTCTCGCAGGCGGGCGCGCAGAACGGCGCAGCGCGGACTTCGGGCGCGCGCCTTTTCGGCGCCGCCACGATCTTCGGCTTCGGGTGGGTGCTGCTCGCCGTGATCGCGGGCACAGGTCACGACGCGTTCGGCCGGCTGTCGTCGGGCGCGCCGCTCGCCCCCGCTGTGAAGGCCGAACTCGCGAAACTGCCCGCCGACACGCCGTTCTACTCGGTCGGCGTGCTCGATCACACGGTGCCGTTCTACATCGGCCACACGATGATCATGGTCGAGCACGCGGACGAACTGGCCTTCGGCGTGACGGTCGAACCGCAAAAATGGGTGCCGACGGTCCCGCAATGGATCGAGCGCTGGAAAGCCGACCGCTACGCGATGGCGCTGATGTCACCGGCCCGCTACGAGGAACTCAGCGCGCAACACTTGCCGATGACCGTCGTCGCGCGCGACGCCCGGCGTGTGATCGTCGAGAAGCCAGGCTCCGAACAGGCGGGCGCGCAGCGGGGCACGGCCGCGCCAGCCGTTGCGCAATCCGGCGCCGCGCAGGCGGCCTCAGGGCCGCAGCAAACGCAATGAACGCCGCGAGCGCAGCAGCCCTGGCCGCCTCCCATCACCCAAACGTCTATTCGATGAATCCGATTTCGCTCTTCTGCATCCTCGCGGGCGTCGCGCTGAACGCGACGGCCCAGCTGCTTTTGAAGGCCGGCACGAACGCCGTCGGCCACTTCGATTTCACCCTCGCCAACATCATCCCCATCGGGTTCAGGATCGCGACGCAACTGCCCATCATCGGCGGGCTTGCCTGCTATGTGCTGAGCGTCGTCGTATGGATCGTCGGACTGTCGCGCGTGGATGTGTCGATCGCCTACCCGATGCTGTCGCTGGGCTATGTTGTAAACGCGTTTGCCGCGTGGTATCTGTTCGGCGAAGTATTGTCGGCGCAGCGTCTCGTCGGCATCGGCGTGATCCTGGTCGGTGTGTTCCTCGTCGCGCGCAGTTGATGGACACGGGAAAGCGGCGGGCGTGGGGCGCGGCGAGGCGGTGTGATCGCGCGTTACGGGCGTGAATGCGCGTTATGAGCATCTGTGCTATCGGCGCTGCCCCGCCGCAGAATAATCCCTGGCAAGCACGTTCCCGTCTGCTAATGTCTCTTGAATTGTTTCGACTACTGGACATTGATGCAGAAGTCGCACATTATCGCCGCCGCATCGAAGTACCGATCAACGTAGGCGCCGCGGTTTAAGCTTGAATTAAGCCGATTGCCAGTATTGTGTCAGACCGTGCCCCTTTTTTTGTCGAGCAAAGCCCTCCATGACCGAGTCATCCGTTCCGTTCCTGCCGTTCGTTCGTCCCGAGATCGATGAAGAAACGATCCGCGGTGTTGCCGACGTGCTCCGCTCCGGCTGGATCACGACGGGCCCGCAGAACCAGGCGTTCGAAAAGGCGTTGTCGGAATACTGCGGCGGCCGCCCGGTGCGCACGTTCAACTCGGGCACCGCGACGCTGGAAATCGGCCTGCGGATCGCGGGCGTCGGAGCCGGCGACGAAGTCATCACGACGCCGGCGTCGTGGGTCGCGACGAGCAACGTGATCATCGAGGTCGGCGCGACGCCCGTGTTCGTCGATATCGACCCGAAGACGCGAAACATCGACCTGGACCTGATGGAAAAGGCGATCACGCCGCACACGAAGGCGATCATTCCCGTCTTTCTGTCGGGCCTGCCCGTCGACATGGACCGCCTCTACGCGATCGCCCGCGCACACAAGCTGCGCGTGATCGAAGACGCGGCGCAGGCGTTCGGCTCGACGTGGAAAGGCGAGCGCATCGGCAAGCTCGGCGACATCGTGTCGTTCAGCTTCCACGCGAACAAGAACCTCACGTCGATCGAAGGCGGCGCGCTCGTTCTGAACAACGAGGAGGAAGCCGTCCTCGCGCAGAAATACCGCCTGCAAGGCATCGTGCGCATGGGCTTCGACGGCATGGACTGCGAGCTGCTCGGCGGCAAGTACAACCTGACGGACGTCGCCGCGCGCGTCGGCCTCGGCCAGCTGCCGCACATCGAGCGCTTCCGCGCGCAGCGCCACGCGCTCGCGCGCGCCTATTTCGCGGGCTTCGAAGGTGGCGCGGCCGCGAGGCTCGGCATGGGCCTGCCGCTCGCCGACTTCGAGAACAGCAACTGGCACATGTTTCTCGTCACGCTGCCGCTCGCGCGCCTGTCGATCAGCCGCGCGGGCTTCATGGAGCAGCTGAAGGAGCGCGGCATCGGCTCCGGCGTGCACTACCCGGCCATCCACCTGTTCTCGCTGTACCGGGCGCGCGGATTCAGGGAAGGCATGTTCCCGCATGCGGAGCACTATGGCGCGAGCACGGTCACGCTGCCGCTCTTCACGCAGATGACGGAAGGCGACGTCGAGCGCGTGTGCCGCGCGGTGAACGAGATTTGCCAACAATACGGTCAATAAAGCGGAAACCTAGCGGAAATGAATCACACGGACCCACGCCCGGTCGTCCCCGAACTCTCGGTCATCATCCCCGTGTACAACGAGGAGGAGGGACTCGGCGCCCTGTTCTCGCGCCTGTACCCGGCGCTCGACGCGCTCGGCACGAGCTACGAGGTGATCTTCATCAACGACGGCAGCCGCGACCGGTCGGCGGCGCTGCTCGCGGAGCAGTTCCGGGCCCGTCCCGACACGACGCGCGTGATTCTGCTGAACGGCAACTACGGGCAGCACATGGCGATTCTCGCGGGCTTCGAGCAGTCGCGCGGCGACATCGTGGTCACGCTCGACGCGGACCTGCAGAATCCGCCTGAAGAAATCGGCAAGCTGTGCACAAAGATGCGCGAAGGCTTCGACTATGTCGGCACCATCCGCATGCAGCGTCAGGACAGCCTGTGGCGGCGCAAGGCGTCGCTCGCGATGAACCGCCTGCGCGAGCGCATCACGCGCATCAAGATGACCGACCAGGGCTGCATGCTTCGCGCGTACAGCCGCCATATCATCGACACGATCAACCGCTGCGGCGAAATCAACACGTTCATCCCCGCGCTCGCGTACACGTTCGCGCAGAATCCCGTCGAGATCGAAGTCGCGCACGAAGAGCGCTTCGCGGGCGAATCGAAGTATTCGTTCTACAGCCTGATCCGCCTGAACTTCGACCTCGTGACGGGCTTCTCGGTCGTGCCGTTGCAATGGCTGTCGTTCATCGGCGTGATCCTGTCGATGGGCTCTGCGGGCCTCTTCGTGCTGCTGCTGATTCGGCGCTTCATCATCGGCGCGGAAGTGCAAGGCGTGTTCACGCTCTTCGCGATCACGTTCTTCATGCTCGGCGTGATCATTTTCGCGCTCGGCCTGCTCGGCGAATACATCGGGCGAATCTATCAGCAGGTGCGCGCGCGTCCGCGCTATCTGGTGCAGACCATTCTCGAGCAGCGCGAAGGCGACCCCATGCCGCCGCAGCCTCGCCAGCCGGCCGGACAGGATGCGCAAGGCATGCAAGGCGGGCAGTCGACGCACTCCGCGCAGGCCATCAGCGCCGATCAGGGGCCGAGCCAATGAAGCCGCGCGCCGTCGTATTCGCTTACCACAACGTCGGCGTGCGCTGCCTGCAGGTGCTGCTCGCGCGCGGCGTCGACGTGGCGCTCGTCGTCACGCACGAAGACAATCCGACCGAAAACATCTGGTTCGGCAGCGTGGCGTCCGTCGCCGCCGAGCACGGCATTCCCGTCGTGACGCCCGCCGATCCGAAAAGCCCGGCGTTGCGCTCGCTCGTCGTCAACGCGCAGCCCGACTTCATCTTCTCGTTCTACTACCGGCACATGCTGCCCGTCGATCTGCTCGCCGTCGCGCCGCGCGGCGCGTACAACGTGCACGGATCGCTGCTGCCGAAATATCGCGGACGCGTGCCAACCAACTGGGCCGTGCTGAACGGCGAAACCGAAACGGGCGCGACGCTGCACGAAATGGGCGCGAAGCCCGACGCGGGCGCGATCATTGCGCAGACGCCCGTCCCTATCCTGCCCGACGATACGGCCGCGCAGGTGTTCGACAAGGTGACGGTCGCCGCCGAGCAAACGCTGTGGCGCGCGCTGCCCGCGCTGCTCGCGGGCGAAGCGCCGCATCTGCCGAACGACCTCGCGCACGGCAGCTACTTCGGCGGACGCAAGCCCGAAGACGGGCGCATCGACTTCAGCCAGAGCGGCCAGCAGGTCTACAATCTGATTCGCGCCGTCGCGCCGCCGTATCCGGGCGCGTTCACGGACATCGGCGGCGAGCGGTTCGTCATTGCGCGGGCGCGACTGGCGCAGCCCGGCGCGGCCGGCGCGGATTTGCCGCCCGGCGTCCACGTAGGCGATAATGTCTTTTTTGCGACATGCGGCGACGGCCGCGTCATCGCCATCCACGAATTGCGGCATCAGCGCGACGGCCAGGAGCGCGTCGTCTCCCCCGCCGAATTCACCCAGCTCACTCAATCTTCCCGTAACGCATGAAAAAAGTCCTGATTCTGGGCGTGAACGGCTTCATCGGCCATCACCTGTCCAAGCGCATTCTCGAAACGACCGACTGGGAAGTGTTCGGCATGGACATGCAGACGGAGCGCCTCGGCGATCTCGTCAACCACGAGCGCATGCACTTCTTCGAGGGTGACATCACGATCAACAAGGAGTGGGTCGAGTATCACGTGAAGAAGTGCGACGTGATCCTGCCGCTCGTCGCCATTGCCACGCCCGCAACCTATGTGCAGCAGCCGCTGCGCGTGTTCGAGCTCGACTTCGAGGCGAACCTGCCCATCGTGCGTTCGGCCGTCAAGTACGGCAAGCACCTCGTGTTCCCGTCGACGTCCGAAGTCTATGGCATGTGCTCGGACGAGCAGTTCGACCCGGACGCGTCCGCCCTCACCTACGGCCCGATCAACAAGCCGCGCTGGATCTACGCATGCTCGAAGCAGCTGATGGACCGCGTGATCTGGGGCTACGGCATGGAAGGCCTCAACTTCACGCTGTTCCGTCCGTTCAACTGGATCGGCCCGGGCCTCGACTCGATCTATACGCCGAAGGAAGGCAGCTCGCGCGTGGTCACGCAGTTCCTCGGCCATATCGTGCGGGGCGAGAACATCAGCCTCGTCGACGGCGGCGCGCAGAAGCGCGCGTTCACCGATATCGACGACGGCATCAGCGCGCTGATGAACATCATCGAGAACAAGGGCGGCGTCGCGACGGGCAAGATCTATAACATCGGCAATCCGAAGAACAACTTCTCGGTGCGCGAGCTCGCGCACAAGATGCTGGCGCTCGCGGCCGAATTCCCCGAGTACGCGGATTCGGCGAAGCAGGTGCAGCTCGTCGAGACTTCATCGGGCGCGTACTACGGCGCGGGCTATCAGGACGTTCAGAACCGCGTTCCGAAGATCGACAACACGATGCAGGAACTCGGCTGGGCGCCGCAGTCGACGTTCGACGAAGCACTGCGCAAGATTTTCGAAGCGTACCGCGGCCATGTCGCCGAGGCGCGCGCGCTCGTCGAACAACAGTAAGGGCTGGCGCTCTTGGCCTTGATCGTCCTGAAGATCGACGTCGATACGCTGCGCGGCACGCGTGAAGGCGTGCCGAATCTCGCGCGCATCTTCGACCGCTACAAGGCGCGCGCCACTTTCCTCTTCAGCCTCGGTCCCGACCACACCGGCTGGGCGATGCGGCGCGTGCTGCGGCCGGGCTTTCTGAAGAAGGTGTCGCGTACTTCCGTCGTCGAGCACTACGGCGTGAAGCAACTGATGTACGGCGTGCTCTTGCCAGGACCGGACATCGGCGCGCGCGCCCGCTCGGAGATGCGCGCGATCCACGAAGCCGGCTTCGAATGCGGCATTCATACGTGGGATCACGTCTATTGGCAGGACAACGTGCGTTCGCGTCCGCGCGACTGGACCGTCGCGCAGATGCAGAAGAGCCACGACCGTTTCGTCGATATCTTCGGCATGCCGCCCGTCACGCACGGCGCGGCCGGCTGGCAGATGAACGGCCACGCGTTCGAGCAGATCGACGCATGGGGCATGCAGTACGCGTCCGATGGGCGCGGGCATACGCCGTACTTCCCCGTCGTCGGCGGCCGCACGCTCTCGCATGTGCAGATGCCGACCACGCTGCCGACACTCGACGAAGTGCTGGGCATCGACGGCATCGACACGGACAACGTCGCCGCGTGGCTGCTCAAGCGCACCGAGAACAACCCGCACGACCAGGTGTTCACGCTGCACGCGGAACTCGAAGGCCAGAAGCTTGCGCCCGTGTTCGAGCAACTGCTCGCCGGCTGGCGCGCGCAAGGCCACACGTTCGCGACGATGGGCGACTATCACGCCGCGCTAGACCGTGACACACTGCCGTCGTACCCTGTGACGTGGGGCGAGATTCCGGGCCGCTCCGGCGAGCTGATCGTCCAGCCCGACTAGCAATGCGACGATGTGCGCATCGATTGTCGTCTGCCGATTGCGCGCCCGCCTGTTTTGCAAGCCTGTTTTACAAGCCAGCAGCAGCCGGCCGGCGCGCGAGGCCGCAGCGCTCCTGTCCGGGAGCCGCCCCGAAGCACCCAAGCAACCCAGAACAAAGCGTTCAGGCAGACCACCATCGCGGCTGCCGATCACGATAACAACCGGAGGACCACGTGCCCATCGCAGTCGATCAACCCGTTCCCGACTTCACCGCCCCGGCAACGGGCGGCGACTTCACGCTGTCCTGCCTGCGCGGAAAGAAGGTCGTCGTGTATTTCTATCCGAAAGACAACACGCCGGGCTGCACGACGGAAGGCCTGCAGTTCCGCGACCTCTATCCGAAGTTCAAGAAGGCGGGCGCGGAGATCGTCGGGGTGTCGCGCGACAGCGTGCGGTCGCACGATAACTTCAAGGCCAAGCTCGAACTGCCGTTTACGTTGGTATCGGACCCTGACGAAACGCTGTGCACGCTCTTCGGCGTCATGAAAATGAAGAAAATGTATGGCAAAGAAGTACGGGGTATTGAGCGCTCCACATTCGTCGTCGACGGTGAAGGCGTGTTGCGCTGCGAATGGCGCGGCGTGAAGGTGCCGGGTCATGTCGACGAGATCCTGGAGGCTGTACAAGCGCTTTGAGGCGCGTTATATTGGGCCGCAATGAGTGCCTGTTCATCTAATTTTTCGCGCAGTTGCGCTGCAGATCGCGTCTTTGCCGTCGCTGACGGCACGGCAAGGAGGCGAGTCATCAGGCGTGACGCGATCACCCAAATCGAGCCGCTTGCCCCGTTTGCCGGGGCGGCGGCTTTTTTAATTGCGCGCAGCAGTTCGCGGCGTTCGCAGCGCACTTTCGTCAAGGAGCCGATCGAAAACCAGGCGAACCGGCATTACTAATCCGACACGCGCCACCGGACGCAAATTGCGAGCACACGACGCACGACAGTTTGCGGCAGGCGGCGAAGAACTGTTACCCGCTCTACTTGAGGGAAACCATGCCTTTGCCTACCCCACCCAGCAAGCTCGGCAATCTGTTGCCGCCTGATGAATATAAGGCCAAGCCTGCCAAACCTGCTCGAAAACAGGCGCATGAAGGGGAGCAAGCCGCATCGGCCGAATTCGGCCGCGCCAATGTCGCCACACCGATGACGCACGCCGCCAACGCGGCGACCACCCTGCGTCCCGTCCCGCCGATCGCCACGTCGTCCGCCTCCGCGTTGCCCGAGGCCGCCCCGTCGCGCAGCCGCAAGGCGAAGCAGACGGCCGCTTTGCTGCAGCCGGTGCCGTCCGTGTCCGCTGAAGACGACGAGGCGATCGCGCCCGCCGTCGCGCGCCGCGGCAAGGGCTCCGCCGAAGCCGAAGCGGAAACCGCCGCGCCCGCCGCGTCGACGCGCGCCGGCACAAAAAAACGCGCGACGCGTGGCGCGGAAGCCGAGGTTCGCAAGCTGTTCGTGCTCGATACCAACGTGCTGATGCACGACCCGACGTGCCTCTTCCGCTTCGAGGAACACGACATCTATCTGCCCATGATGACGTTGGAAGAGCTCGACAATCACAAGAAGGGCATGTCGGAAGTCGCGCGCAACGCACGCCAGGTGAGCCGCACGCTGGATTCGCTCGTCGCGAACGCGGGAGAGATGGCAGAAGGCATCCCCCTCGCGCGCCTGGGCAGCCTCGAAGCGTTGGGACACCTGTATTTCCAGACGAAGCTTACGGACATCGAGCCCGTCGAAGGCCTGCCGCAAGGCAAGGCCGACAATCAGATCCTCGGCGTCGTGCGCGCGCTGCAGCGCGACCGGCAAGACCGCCAGGTCGTGCTGGTGTCGAAAGACATCAACATGCGCATCAAGGCGCACGCGCTCGGCCTGCCCGCTGAAGACTACTTCAACGACCAGGTCCTCGAGGACAAGGACCTGCTCTACTCGGGTATCCGTCAGCTGCCGCAGGACTTCTGGACGAAGCACGCGAAGGGCATGGAAAGCTGGCAGGACACGAAGACGGGCACCACGTACTACCGCGTGACGGGTCCGCTGTGCGCGTCGATGCTCGTCAACGAGTTCGTCTATCTGGAGCCGCAGAACGGCGAGCCGGCGTTCCATGCGCTCGTGCGCGAGCTGAACGGCAAGACGGCGCTTCTGCAGACGCTGCGCGACTACGGCCACCACAAGAACAACGTGTGGGGCATCACGGCGCGCAACCGCGAGCAGAACTTCGCGCTGAACCTGCTGATGAACCCGGAAATCGACTTCGTCACGCTGCTCGGCCAGGCCGGCACGGGCAAGACGCTGGTCGCGCTGGCGGCGGGTCTCGCGCAGGTGCTCGACGATAAACGCTACAACGAGATCATCGTGACGCGCGCGACGGTGCCCGTCGGCGAAGACATCGGTTTCCTGCCCGGCACCGAAGAGGAAAAGATGCAGCCGTGGATGGGCGCATTCGACGACAACCTCGAAGTGCTGCAAAAGACCGACGATGCGGCAGGCGAATGGGGCCGCGCGGCCACGCAGGAGCTGATCCGCTCGCGCCTCAAGATCAAGAGCATGAACTTCATGCGCGGACGCACGTTCGTCGACAAGTATCTGATCATCGACGAGGCGCAGAACCTGACGCCCAAGCAGATGAAGACGCTCGTCACGCGCGCGGGTCCGGGTACGAAGATCATCTGCCTCGGCAACATCGCGCAGATCGATACGCCGTATCTGACGGAAGGCAGCTCGGGCCTTACGTATGTCGTCGATCGCTTCAAGGGCTGGGCGCACAGCGGCCACGTGACGCTCGCGCGCGGCGAGCGCTCGCGGCTTGCCGACTACGCCTCCGATATTCTCTGACGCGCTTCACCGGATTTCGAAGCCGCGGGTTTAACGCCGCTTTCGAAGCCGCTTCCGGTTGCTGCCGGAAGCGGCTTTTTCATTGCCGGTTCTTTACGCTTCGCCTGCGCGGGTTACGCGCGTTGCATCCCCGATCGTTGGACAATGTGCGCGCGTACCGTCCGTGCGGCCCAACATTTAGCGCGTAAACTTCAAGTTATTTCTCAAGAATTCTTGCGAGAGGCCCGCAGCAAGGGCTACCATCGGGCATCGTCGGCCATTGCCGGGCGTCGTCGCCCGGCTTCGCTTTCATGCTCCGCCTCGCGCTGTCCCTGCTCATCGTCGCCCTGCTCGCCGCCTGCTCAGGCACGCCGCAGAAGACCGCGCGCGGGTCGGGCGGGTCGTATGCGTCATCGGGCGGTGCATATCGGACTACGCCGCCGGGCCTCCCTCATTTCGTCGATCACAGCATCGGACGCGAAGAAATCTCGATTCAGGCCATGGGCCTCGTCGGCGTGCCGTACCGTTGGGGCGGCAATACGCCCGACAGTGGCTTCGATTGCAGCGGTCTCGTCCACTACGTGGTGCAACGCGCGGCATCCGTGAATCTGCCGCGCACGACGGCGGACATGAGTTCGCGTGGCGAATCCGTCGAACCGGATGAGATCGCGCCCGGCGACCTGATTTACTTCAACACGACGGGGCGGCCGCATTCGCATGTCGGGATCTATGTCGGCAAACTGCGCTTCGTGAACGCGCCGTCGACGGGCGGCACCGTGCGGCTCGACTATCTGACCAATCCGTATTGGGCCAAACGCTTCGACGGCATACGGCGTGTCGCACCGGCGTTGAGCAAGCCAACGACGCCGTTCGACACGCCGAGCTATCAGTCGGCAGCGCCTGCTCCCGTTGCGCCCGCCGTTGCGACTGTCGCGCCATCGAAGCCGGCGGCGGCTTACGACACGGCGGGCACGCAGCGCGAAGCAGCGAGTGCCAACGCCACGGCTGCCAATGGATACAGGCAAGGCAGCGCGTATGCCGCGCGATCGGTCCAGCAGCCGTCGGCGTCCGTGAGCACGACGGCCGCCGCCCCGCCCCCGACGGCCGCCGCGTCCACCGATCCATTCGAACCGCCGCCTCCAGGGCTGAGCGCAGCGCGGATGCAGGCGCGTGCGGCGGGTGCGGTATCGCCGGCTGTCGTCGCTTCGCCGGCGCCTGCCGACGCGCAAGCTCCCGACGCGATCGACGCCGCCGCCGATGCCTACGAGCCGCCTCCGCCCGCCGCCATCGCGGCGCGCCAGGCCCGTCAGGCCAGCGACATGCAGCCATCGACGGATTCGGGTGGCGTGCGGATCATGCGCGCGTCGACGGCTTCGCGTCCCATTCCCGCACCGACTCGCACAAACGACGACCCCATCGCGGGCTTCGCCAACGGAAGTTACTGATCGCTTTGAACGCGCGTCTGGCAGCCAGCCACCGCACGCCGCGGAAGCACGATTCATCGCGAATCCCACCATGCGACAAAGCCGCCGCCGGCCGATTCGCCACCAGCCCGGCCGCACCTCTGCTATCTTTTTCGATATTTCTCTGATGGCGGGTGGCGACGATGGATCTCGGACTTAACGACAAAGTGGTCCTGGTGACGGGCGGCAGCAAGGGCATTGGTCTCGCATGCGCGCGCGCGTTCGCGATGGAAGGCGCGAAAGTCGCGATCGTATCGCGCGATCCGGCCAATCTTGCCCGCGCCCGTGAGCAGCTTGCGAGCGAAGGGCTGCACATCCATCTGACGCGCGCCGACCTGCACGAACCGCACAGCGCCATCGATGTCATCGATGAAGCGACGGGCGCCGTCGGCCCGATCGACATCCTGATCAACAGCGCGGGCGCCGCGCGCCGCTACGATCCCGAAACGCTCGACGCCGACGCGTTCAAGGCGACGATGGACGCCAAATACTTCCCCTACATCTACCCGCAGCAGGAAGTGCTGAAGCGCATGGCCGAGCGCGTGAAATCCGGCACGGCGAAAGAGCCGGGCACGATCGTCAATATCATCGGCATGGGCGGCAAGATCGCGAGCGACATTCACATCGCCGGCGGCGCGGCGAACGCAGCGCTCATGCTCGCCACCGTCGGCCTCGCGCACTACTACGCGCGCTACGGCATACGCATCAACGCGATCAATCCGGGCGCGACGCTGACGGATCGCGTCGAGGAAGCGCTGAAACTGGAAGCGTCGCGCGACGGCATCCAGCCCGCCGAGGCGCTGTCGCGCGGCGAAGCGCGTGTGCCGCTCGGGCGCTTTGCGAAGCCGGAGGAAATTGCGGACGTCGCGCTCTTTCTGGCAAGCCGCCGCGCGAGCTATGTGACAGGCGCGATCGTCCCGATGGATGGAGGCAGCGCGCCGCTGATCTGAACGCGGCGCGCCCCGCCGTTTTTGAAGGCTCGTTTGAAGGCTTACAGGAAGCGGTGGCCGAGCCACCAGCCGGCCGCCGCGAGCACCGCCGACGCCGGAATCGTCAGCACCCACGCCCAGACGATATTGCCCGCCACGCCCCAGCGCACGGCCGACAGCTTCTGCGTCGCGCCAACGCCGACGATCGCACCCGTGATCGTATGCGTGGTTGAAACGGGAATGCCGAGGAACGACGCGAGAAACAGCGTGATCGCGCCGCCCGCCTCCGCGCAAAAGCCACCGACGGGCTTGAGCTTTGTGATCTTCTGGCCCATCGTCCGCACGATGCGCCAGCCGCCGAACAACGTGCCGAGACCCATCGACAGATAGCACGCGCCGATCACCCACAGCGGCGGCGCGTCGCCCGTCGCCGATGCGTAGCCGGTTGCGATCAGCAGCATCCAGATGATGCCGATGGTCTTTTGCGCATCATTGCCGCCGTGGCCGAGGCTATACAGCCCCGCCGACAGCAGCTGCAGTCTGCGGAAGCGCCCGTCGACCTTGCTGGGCGGCGTGCGGAAATAGAGCCACGACACCATCAGCATGAAGAACGAGCCGAGCACGAAGCCGAGCAGCGGCGACACGATGATGAACGTGATGGTCTTCAGCAGCCCGTCCCAGTTGAGCGCGCCCCAGCCCGATTTCGCAAGCGCCGAACCGACCAGCCCGCCGATCAGCGCGTGCGACGAACTCGACGGAATGCCGTAGTACCACGTGACGATGTTCCACCCGATCGCGCCGACCAGCGCGCCGAACACGACGTAGTGATCGACGATTGCGGGATCGATCGTGCCCTTGCCGACCGTCTGCGCGACTTTCAGGTGGAAGATGAAATAGGCGATGACGTTGAACGCGGCCGCGAACGCGACGGCCTGTTGCGGCTTCAGCACGCCCGTCGAAACCACAGTGGCGATCGAGTTCGCCGCGTCGTGAAAACCGTTCATGAAGTCGAAGACGAGCGCGACGACGACGAGCGTCGCGACCGCCCAGATGGCGAGTTGTATCGAATGCATTACGCGTTTTCCAGCACGATGCCTTCGATGATGTTCGCCACGTCCTCGCACTTGTCGGTGATCGACTCGAGCAGCTCGTAGATCGCCTTCAGTTTGATCAGCGTCTTGACGTCGTCTTCTTCGCGGAAAAGCTTCGACATCGCCGAGCGCAGCACGCGGTCGGCTTCCGATTCCAGACGGTCGATGTCTTCGCAGGCCTTCAGGATTTCGCGCGCCTGCTTCATGTCCGACAGCATGCCGACGGCCGCCTGCACGCGCTCGCAGGTCGCCGTCGAGATGTGCGCGAGCTGGCTCGCCTCCGACGTGACGGCCTGCACGTCATACAGCGAAATCGCTGTGGCGACGTCCTCCATCAGGTCGAGGATGTCGTCCATCGTAGTGATCAGCTTGTGGATCTCATCGCGATCGAGCGGCGTGATGAAAGTCTTATGGAGCAGATCGACGCATTCGTGCGTCAGCTTGTCGGCCGCTTTCTCGGCCGTCTGCACGTTTTGCTTGTGGATCTCGGCGTCGCCGAGGTTATCGATCAGGAGTTCGAGTTCCCGGCTACCCGAGACAATGTGCTTCGCGTGAGCGTTGAAAATTTCAAAAAATTTGCCCTCGGTGGGCATGAATCGACCAAACATTGGGTCCCCGGAAAGTGGTCACGGTGAGGCTGTCATAAAACGGCAATATTGTACCGTTAGGGACCACTTTCAGTGCGGCGCGTCGCCGCGTTTTAGACGCGCGCGCAACGGGAAGTGCAACCCGGTTTTCCCGCCCGCGCGAAGTTGTGCTACTCGCCGCCGTAAAAGTTCTGCGGACCCGCAAAATTGTCGAACTTCGTGTATTGACCGAGGAACGTGAGCCGAACCGGGCCGATCGGACCGTTACGCTGCTTGCCGATGATGATCTCGGCGGTGCCCTTGTCGGGGCTGTCCGGGTTGTACACCTCGTCGCGGTAGATGAAGAGGATCACGTCCGCGTCCTGTTCGATTGCACCCGATTCGCGCAGGTCCGACATCACGGGGCGCTTGTTCGGACGCTGCTCCAGACCTCGGTTCAACTGCGACAGCGCGATCACGGGCACGTCGAGCTCTTTCGCGAGGCTCTTCAGCGAACGCGAGATTTCCGAGATTTCGGTCGCGCGGTTTTCGCCCGTCGACGAGCCGCTCATCAGCTGCAAATAGTCGATGATGATCAGGCCGAGCTTGCCGCACTGTCGCGACAGACGTCGCGCACGCGAGCGCAGTTCCATCGGGTTGAGGCCGCCCGTTTCGTCGATGAAGATCTGCGCCTCGCTCATTTTCTGTACCGCGTGCGTGAGCTTCGGCCAGTCTTCGTCCGTCAGGCGCCCGGTTCGCATGCGGTGCTGATCGAGCCGGCCGACCGAGCCGAGCATACGCATGATCAGCTGCGTGCCCGGCATTTCCATCGAGAACACCGCAACGGGCAGTCCGTACTCGACGGCCACGTATTCGCCGATGTTCATCGAAAACGCCGTCTTACCCATCGACGGACGCCCCGCCACGATGATCAGCTCGCCGCCGTGCATGCCGGACGTCATCCGGTCGAGATCGACGAAGCCCGTCGGCGTGCCCGTCACGTCGCTCGGATTGGCCGTGTGGTACAGCGTGTCGATGCGCTCGACGACCTGCGTGAGCAGCGGCCCGATTTCCAGGAAGCCCTGCGTGCCGCGCGCGCCGTCTTCCGCGATCGAGAACACCTTCGATTCCGCCTCGTCCAGTAGTTGCCGGACCTCCTTGCCTTGCGGGTTGAAGGCGTCGGCAGAAATCTCGTCCGCCACCGACACGAGCCGGCGCAGCACCGCGCGGTCGCGCACGATTTCCGCATAGCGACGGATGTTCGCGGCACTCGGTGTGTTCTGCGCTAGCGCGTTCAGATAGGCGAGCCCGCCGACCTCTTCCGCCTTGCCCGATGTCGTCAGCGCTTCATAGACGGTCACGACGTCGGCGGGACGCGTCGCCGCGATCAGCCTGCCGATGTGCTCGAAGATGATGCGGTGGTCATAGCGGTAAAAGTCGCTTTGCGCGAGGAAGTCGGCGATGCGGTCCCATGCGCCGTTGTCGAGCAGCAGACCGCCCAGTACCGATTGCTCGGCCTCGATGGAATGGGGCGGGACTTTCAGCGACTCGAGTTGAGGATCTTTCGACGGTGCGTTCATGGGGTGGAATTATCAAGCAAATAGAGGACAGCGGCAAAGCTTCAGGCAGCACGCGCACCTGGGCTCGTAAACAACGATTGCGGACAATAAAAAAGGCAGAGGCCGGTTTCCCGGCCCCTGCCCTTGTCGCCGGAAACTTCCCGGCGATTCCACATCCTGTCTACGCGTGCAGCTTAGACGTGCTCGCCCAGCACCGACACCGTGACGTCGACGGTGACGTCCGTGTGCAGCGATACGTGCACGGGGTGGTCGCCCACCAGCTTCAGCGGGCCTTCCGGCAGACGCACTTGCGCCTTTTCCACGACGAAGCCTTGCTTGGTCAGCGCGTCGGCGATGTCGGCGTTCGTCACCGAGCCGAACAGACGACCGTCGACGCCAGCCTTCTGCGCGATCTGCAGCGTCAGGCCAGCCAGCTTTTCGCCTTGAGCCTGGGCAGCCGCCAGCTTTTCAGCAGCGCTCTTTTCCAGTTCTGCGCGGCGAACTTCGAATTCGGCGATCGCTTCCTTCGTAGCGCGGCGGGCCTTCTTGTTCGGGATCAGGAAGTTACGTGCATAGCCGTCCTTCACCTTGACGATGTCGCCCAGGTTGCCGACGTTCGCGACTTTTTCGAGAAGAATGATTTGCATTCGGATGCTCCTTATGGCGTCGTCGGGTTAGGCCTTGTGCTGGTCGGTGTACGGCATCAGCGCGAGGAAACGCGCGCGCTTGATAGCCGTGTCCAGCTGGCGTTGATAATGGGCCTTGGTACCCGTGAGACGCGCCGGCGTGATCTTGCCGTTTTCGCCGATGAAGTCCTTCAGCGTATCGATGTCCTTGTAGTCGATCTGTTCGACGCCAGCAGCCGTGAAACGGCAGAACTTCTTGCGCTTGAAGAGCGGGTTTTGTTGCTGACGACGCTTGTCGAATTTCTTACCAGTGGGGCGGGCCATGTTCAGTCCTTTCCAATGTCCTGCAATTCTGTGATGTGAAACACCAGAGTTCTCGCGTTGCGGCTTTTCTTTGCCAGGAAGCCGGTGAAGAGCGTATCGACGCCCATCTCAACCCGCTCCAGCCTGCCGCTCGCCTCGCCGGCCGCTACCGCCTGCATGGTCAGCTCGACGGTTCGGGCAATGCCCGCTTCGACGACCTGCGTGCGGTGTTGCAACGTACAGCCTGCAATCGGAACGCCGGCGGGGGTGTACCGCACCGGTTCGCGTTCGACGACGCTTGCCGTGAGTTGCAGCCGATTCATCGATTCCTTTTACGAACCTTGTTTGCGAAAACGGCGCGTGACTCTGATGGCTTAACGGTTCTGCTTTAAGCCTGCGCTTCGGTCGACTGCGCTGCAGCCGCCTTCTTGGCTTCTTCGCGCTGCACTTCCTTCATCATCGGCGACGGGCCGGTTTCGGCCTTCTTCATTTTGACGATGAGGTGACGCAGAACGGCGTCGTTGAACTTGAACGCGTGTTCCAGCTCGTCGAGCGTGGTCTGGTCGCATTCGATGTTCATGCAGACGTAGTGAGCCTTCGCGAGTTTCTCGATCATGTAGGCCAGCTGGCGACGGCCCCAGTCTTCGATGCGGTGGATCTGGCCACCGTGCGACGTGATCGTGGACTTGTAGCGCTCGATCATTGCGGGCACTTGCTCGCTCTGATCGGGGTGCACGATGAATACGATTTCGTAATGACGCATTACACACTCCTTGTGGATTGAAGCCACCCGGGCGTCGGAACCGGTGTGGCAAGTGAGAAGCCGGAAACTATAACCTGAATCGACACTGCTTGCAACATAAAACGTGCGCCGCACGGCCGATTCGGTCGTATTTTCAAGGGCTTAGGAAATCGGGCAGTCCTCGGCTGCCCATTCGGTCGTCGTTGGGTCGTCGTTGGGTCGTCGTTGGGTCGTCGTTGGGTCGTCGTTGGGTCGTCGTTGGGTCGTCGTTGTGTCGTCGTTGGGTCGTCGCTGGGTCGTCGTTGGGTCGTCGCTCAGTCGTCGCTCCTCAGTCGTCGCTCGTCTGCACGCTCGGTCGTCGCTCAACTGCCCGGATACGGCGCGCCGGGCGCTTCGCCGTGCAGCCGCGCGCTCAGCGCGGCCTGCAGCGCCGTCAGCGATTCGGGCGCAGCGTCGGTGACGGCCCACCACATCATCCCGTCGTCGCGCCAGCGGGCGAGCGCATACCCGTCGCGCACGAGTGCCGGGCCGGGCTTGCCGGCGGCCGGGTCGTCCTCGGGAAACACGTAGACGTCGATCACGTGCTTCGCATGCCGGTACGTGAGCACCGCCACCCGCCGATGCCCGACATAATCGAGCCGTCCGCCCGCCAGCGGAAACCCGCTCGCCGTCAGATCCTCGACGGGCGGCGCGTAGTCGAGCTTGCCGTTGAACCACGGCTTCACCGTGTGCTGATCCGACGATACGACGTCGATGTCGTGCCCCGACAGTTGCGCGCGCACATGGCTCGCGACCAGTTGATCGACGAACGGCGCCGGCTCGCCCGTGCGATGCAGCGTCACCGCGATCCCCGCTGCAACGAGCGCGCACAGCGCGAGCGCGAGACCGCCGCGCCAAGCCGTGCCCGCGTGCCACCCGGCTGCACTTCCGGCACCGTTACCTGATCCGCTCACACCGCCCTCGCCCGCCAGCGTCCCGAAGCCGCCGCCCTGCGGCAGCCGCAGCCAGTCGAGCCAGCCTTTGCGGCGCCTCGCGCGCGGCTCGGTCTGCCCGTCGCTCGCGCGCGCCCGCCATTGCGACTCGGCGACGTCCACGGGAGGCAGCGCTGCCATGATCCTGGCGCGCAACGCGTCAGGCGCGCGGTGATAGGCCGCCGTGCGCACCGCGCCCTTCATCGCCCGCACCATTTCGCTTTCCCTCCGGCAAGCCTCGCAGCTTTCGATATGCCGCTGCACGTCGAGCGACTGTGGCGGCGTGAGTTCATGGTCCGCATTCGCATCGAGAAGCGGCCGCGCTTCATTACAGTCCATCTGGCGCCTCCTTTGCGATTCCGCCCGGCAACGTGCCGGGGGTGTGCGGCAACCAGCCGCTTTCGGTTTTGCGTGGGCCGTCGGGCACACCGCCGGGAGTCCCGCCTTGCACCGGACCCGCCTGCTGAGCCGATGAGCGCACAGCGGGCCGCGCCCCCGGCACATCGCCTGCCCCATCCGGCACCCGCCGCGCGCCGCCGCCACCGCGCTCGCCGCTTGCCGTCCGCGCGCTCCCCTGCGCCAACAACGACGTCAACGCCGTCGCGAGCTTTCGACGTCCTCGCGCGAGCCGCGACATCACGGTGCCCACGGGCAAGTCCGCAATCGTCGCGATCTCGCGGTAACTCAGTTCCTCCAGTTCGCGCAAAATCAGCACCTCGCGATATTCGACGGGCAATTGCCCCAGCGCTTCGTGCACGAGCCGTGTGTCCTCGTCGCGGAGCATCAGCGTTTCCGGATCGGGCGAGCTTGCGCTCCAGCCTTCGAACGTCTCGTCGTCGAGGTTCTCGTCGAATTCGACCGTCGCGTGCACGCCCGAGCGCCGCCGCCATTCCGTGTACCAGGTGCGCCGCACGATCGCGAGCAGCCACGGCCGCGCCGTCTCGCCGTGGAACGTGTCGAAGAAGCGGAACGCGCGCATGAACGCTTCCTGGACGACGTCGTCGGCGTCATTCGGGTTGCCGCATAGCCAGCGCGCCAGGTTGTATGCGGCATCGAGATGCGGCAGCGCCATCTGCTGAAAGCGCAGACTGCGCGCCGCCTCGGCGCCTGCGTCACATGTATCACCGGCATCGCCTGCGGCAGCAGGTTTTTCCGTCTCAGTCACCGATCCCCTCCAGGCTCGCCCAGACTTCATGGCTGCAATACCGGCCCTCGATCCAGTTTATTCCCAGCTTTCGCACGCGCCGAAAAAAATGAAACCGGGAATAGAAAACGTGGCCGCTCGGTACAGCAGACGAGTCCCTAAATCGCGAGGTTTCCCATGAAAAACAGTCTGAAAGACCCAAACCAGCTGAAAGGCCTCAGCCGGCGTGACTTCCTGCGGCTGTCGGCCGTCGGCGGCGCAGCATTCGCGTCGGGGCTGCCCGGCTTCACCTACGGACGCGACGACGATTTCTACTTTGTCCAGCTTTCCGACGCCCATTGGGGTTTCGAAGGCCCCGGCGTCAACCCCGATCCGAAGGGCACGCTCCCCAAGGCGATCGCCGCCGTGAACGCGCTGCCCTCACCGCCCGATTTCGTGATCTTCACGGGCGACCTCACGCACACCACCGACGACCCCGCCGTGCGCCACGAGCGCATGCGCCAGTTCCAGCAGATCGTCGCGCAACTGAAAGTGAAGCCGCTCTATCTGATGCCGGGCGAACACGACGCGAGCCTCGATGCGGGCGCCGCGTACAAGGAGCACTTCGGGCAGACGCACTACACGTTCGATCACAAGGGCGTGCACTTCATCACCCTCGACAACGTGTCGGACCCGGCGGGCCGCGTCGGCGCGGAGCAGATCGCGTGGCTCGCCGCCGATATCGACCGCCAGCCGCAGGACGCGCGCATCGTTCTCTTCACGCACCGGCCGCTCTTCGATCTCGCGCCGCAATGGGACTGGGCGACGCGCGACGGCGCGCAGGTGATCGACGTGCTGAGCCGGCGCAAGTACGTGACCGTGTTCTACGGGCACATCCATCAGGAGCATCACATGATGACGGGCGGCATCGCGCATCACGCGGCGCGCTCGCTGATGTTCCCGCTGCCGCCTGCGATGTCGCAAGCGAAGAAGCTGCCCGTGCCGTGGGACGCGTCGGAGCCGTATCGCGGGCTGGGCTGGCGGCGCGTCGAAGTAGCGCCGCAATCCGGCGCGCTCGCGCTCAACGAGATGCCCATCAGGACGACATAAAGGGGAGACCACCATGCAATCGCTTGCCTTCGACGGAAAACGACGACGCCTCTTCACGCTGATCGGCATGGGCGTGGTGCTCGCCGTCTCGGGCCGTTTCGACGCCCGGGCCGCCGAGCCGCGCGTGATCAGGATTCACGCGCGCAGGTTTGTCTTCACGCCCAATCAGGTCAAGCTCGCGCCCAATGAGAAGGTCGTGTTCGAGCTGACCGCGCAGGACACGGTGATGGGTTTCTCGATCCCGCAGTACAACGTGCGCGCCGACGTGCCGCCGGGCACCGTCGTGCGTGTGCCGGCGCAGGCGGGGCCGGCGGGCAACGTCGATTTTCTGTGCGATATCTTCTGCGGATCGGGACACGAGACGATGAACGGGATGATCGTCGTCGGCTAGCCAGCCATGCGTCGGCTCTACGCGTTGGCTCTACGCGTTGGCCCAGTAATCCGAGCGCGCGTACACCTCTTTCAGATAGTCGATGAAGTAGCGCACTTTCGCGGGCACGTAGCGCTGCTGCGGATACACGGCGAGGATGTCGTAATCGGGCAGCGCGTATTCGTCGAGCACGGTTTCGAGTTCGCCGCGCGCGAGTTGCTGATCGATTTCCCACGTCGAGCGCCAGCCGAGCCCGAGCCCTTCCGACACCCAGCGGTGCAGCAATTCGCCATCGTTGCAATCGAGCGTGCCGCCGACGCGCACCGTCGTCAGCTTGCCGTTGCGCCGGAAATACCAGCCGCGGTTCTGGCCGCCTTGCAGGTTGAACGCGAGGCAGTTGTGCTTCGGCAGGTCTTCGAGCGTCTTCGGCTTGCCGTGCTTGCGGAAGTATTCGGGCGTACCGCACACCACGCGCCGGTTCGTCGCGAGCTTCACGGCGACGAAGTTCGGATCGACGGCGCCGCCGATGCGGATCGACAGGTCATAGCCCTCGCGCACCAGATCCACCACACGATCGGTGAGATTGAACGAGATCTGCAGTTCCGGCTTGTCCTTCAGGAATACGGGCGCGAGCGGTGCGACGTGCTTGCGTCCGAACGCGGCGGGCGCCGACACGATCAGATGCCCGTTCACCGAGCGCCGCCCCGCCATCAGTTCGTTTTCCGCCTGATCCCATTCGCTGAGCAGGCCGCGGCACCGCTCGAGAAATGCGGCGCCCTCTTCGCTGACGACGAGCCGCCGCGTCGAGCGGTACATCAGCTTCACGCCGAGCCGCTTTTCGAGCGCGTCGATGCGCCGCCCGAGAATCACGGGTGACACACCCTCTTCGAGCGCGGCCGACGCGAGGCTGCCCGCGTCCGCGACGCGCACGAACGTTTCGATCTGTTTGAAGCGGTCCATTGTCGTTTCTCCTGTCCCGTGCCACGTCCATTCCCCGGCGCCCCATCCAATTGGCACCCATCTACATTCCATACTTTTTGTTTTGGAATAAACGACCGTGAATGATCTTATCAAACCTTGGATGCAGTTTTAAAGTGTGCCCAACACCCTTTGACACATCGGCAAGACAGACTTCAGGAGACACACATGGCCAAGATGAGAGCCGTCGACGCAGCAGTGCTCGTGCTCGAAAAAGAAGGCATCGACACGGCTTTCGGCGTGCCGGGCGCCGCGATCAATCCGTTGTACTCGGCCATGCGCAAGGCGGGCAACATCAGTCACGTACTGGCGCGCCACGTCGAAGGCGCATCACACATGGCGGAAGGCTACACGCGCGCAGCGCCCGGCAATATCGGCGTGTGCATCGGCACGTCGGGCCCCGCGGGCACCGACATGATCACGGGCCTCTACTCCGCTTCCGCCGACTCGATCCCCATCCTCGCGATCACGGGCCAGGCGCCGCGCGCGCGTCTGTATAAGGAAGACTTCCAGGCCGTCGATATCGAATCGATCGCGAAGCCCGTCACGAAGTGGGCCGTCACCGTGCGCGAGCCGGCGCTCGTGCCGCGCGTGTTCCAGCAGGCCTTTCACCTGATGCGCTCGGGCCGTCCGGGCCCGGTGCTGGTCGATCTCCCGATCGACGTGCAGCTCGCCGAAATCGAATTCGACATCGACACGTACGAGCCGCTGCCCGTCTACAAGCCCGCTGCGACGCGCAAGCAGATCGAAGCGGCGCTCACGATGCTCAACGACTCCGCAAAGCCGTTGATCGTCTCGGGCGGCGGCGTGCTCAATGCAGCCGCTGAAGACCTGCTCGTGCAGTTCGCGGAAACGATCGGCGTGCCCGTGATTCCGACGCTGATGTCATGGGGCGCGATTCCCGACGATCACCCGCTGATGGCGGGCTTGGTCGGCCTGCAAACGTCGCATCGCTACGGCAACGCAACGATGCTCGCGTCCGACTTCGTGCTCGGCATCGGCAACCGCTGGGCGAACCGTCACACGGGCAGCATCGACGTCTACACGAAGGGCCGCAAGTTCGTGCACGTTGACATCGAACCGACGCAGATCGGCCGCGTGTTCGGCCCGGATCTCGGCATCGTGTCCGATGCGAAGGCCGCGCTCGAACTGTTCGTCGAAGTCGCGAAGGAGTGGAAGGCCGCTGGCAAGCTGAAAGACCGCAGCGCATGGGTCGAGGAGTGCCAGGCGCGCAAGCGCACGCTGCAACGCAAGACGCACTTCGACAACGTGCCGATTAAGCCGCAGCGCGTGTACGAAGAGATGAACCAGGTGTTCGGTCGCGACACCTGCTACGTGAGCACGATCGGCCTGTCGCAGATCGCCGCCGCGCAGTTCCTGCATGTGTTCAAGGCGCGCAACTGGATCAACTGCGGCCAGGCCGGCCCGCTCGGCTGGACGATTCCGGCTGCACTCGGCGTGCGTGCCGCCGATCCGCAGCGCCCGATCGTCGCGCTGTCGGGTGACTACGACTTCCAGTTCATGATCGAAGAGCTGGCCGTGGGCGCGCAGTTCAAGCTGCCGTACGTGCATGTCGTCGTGAACAACTCGTATCTGGGCCTGATCCGCCAGGCGCAGCGCGCGTTCGACATGGACTACTGCGTGCAGCTCGCATTCGACAACATCAACGCGCCGGAAATCGAAGGCTATGGCGTCGATCACGTGGCCGTCGCAGAGGGTCTCGGCTGCAAGGCGATCCGCGTGTTCAAGCCGGAAGACATCAAGCCCGCACTGGAAAAAGCGCAGTCGATGCTCTCCGAGTTCAACGTGCCCGTGATCGTCGAAGTGATCCTCGAGCGCGTGACGAACATCTCGATGGGCACCGAGATCGACGCGATCAACGAGTTCGAAGATCTCGCCGTGACGCGCGCCGATGCGCCGAGCGCCGTCAGCCTGCTCGACTGATCGCCGTACCGGCTGCATCCGCTTCACCTGGACGGATGCGCTTCGAACGAAGCGCGTCCATCCTTACCACGCAGTTCACGCTGTTCAATTTGACCGACCAGAGAGAAAAAGCAACATGCCGAAATTTGCCGCCAATCTCACGATGCTGTTCAACGAAGTGCCGTTCCTCGACCGCTTTGCCGCGGCCGCGGATGCGGGCTTCGACGCTGTCGAATTTCTGTTCCCCTATCCGTATCAGACCAACGAACTGTCGGAGCGTCTCGAGCAGAACAAGCTGAAGCTCGTGCTGCACAACCTGCCCGCGGGCAACTGGGAAGCAGGCGAGCGTGGCATCGCATCGCTGCCGGACCGTGTCGGCGAGTTCCAGGAAGGCGTGGGCCGCGCGATCGAATACGCGAAGGCGCTGAAAGTGCCGCAACTGAACTGCCTCGTCGGCATTCCGAAGGGCGTCGACGCCGACAAGGCGCGCGCAACGATCGTCGACAACCTGCGCTTCGCCGCTGCCGAACTCAAGAAGGAAGGCATCAGGCTGCTCGTCGAGCCGTGCAACTCATACGACATTCCGGGCTTCGCGCTGAACCGCTCCGCGCAAACGCTCGATGTGATCGACGCTGTCGGCTCCGACAACCTGTTCCTGCAATACGACATCTATCACATGCAACGGATGGAAGGCGAACTCGCCGCGACGATCAAGAAGCAGTTCGCGCGCATCGCCCACATCCAGCTCGCCGACAACCCGGGCCGCAACGAGCCGGGCACGGGCGAAATCAACTATCGGTTTCTGTTCGATCTGCTCGATTCGCTCGGCTATCAGGGCTACGTCGGCTGCGAGTACAAGCCGCGCACGACGACTACGGAAGGCCTCGGCTGGCTGGAAAGCGTCGCGGGCGTGAATCGCGCGCATGCGTCTGCCTGAAATCGCGGCCTGAAATCGCGGCCCGGCCCGTCAGCACACGAGCACATTTTTCGAACCTCATTTTCTGGAGACTTATTCAATGGCAAAGATCGGATTCATCGGCCTCGGCATCATGGGCTCGCACATGGCGCGCAACCTCATCAAGGGCGGCCATTCGCTGTTCGTCAACGGCGCGTACCCGGTGCCCGAAGATCTCGCCAGGACGACCACGGTCGTCGCCGATTCGACGGCTGTCGCGCAGGCTGCCGACATCGTCGTGGTCATGGTGCCGGACACGCCCGATGTCGCGAACGTGCTGTTCGCCGATGACGGCGTCGCGAAGGGTCTGACGAACGGCAAGCTCGTGATCGACATGAGCTCGATCTCCCCGCTCGACACGCAGGCGTTCGCGAAGAAGATCAACGAACTGGGCTGCGACTATCTGGATGCACCCGTTTCCGGCGGCGAAATCGGCGCGCGCGATGCGACGCTGACGATCATGGTCGGCGGCCCGCAAAAGGCCTTCGATCTCGCCAAGCCGCTCTTCGACCTGATGGGCAAGAACGTTTCGCTGATCGGCGACAACGGCGCGGGCCAGACCTGCAAGGTCGCGAACCAGATCATCGTCGCGCTGAACATCGAAGCCGTCGCCGAAGCGCTGCTGTTTGCCGCGCGTTCGGGCGCCGATCCCGAGCGCGTGCGCAAGGCGCTGATGGGCGGCTTCGCGTCGTCGCGCATTCTCGAAGTGCACGGCGAGCGCATGACGAAGCGCACGTTCAATCCGGGCTTCCGCATCGAGCTGCACCAGAAGGACCTGAACCTCGCGCTCGACGGCGCGCGCAAGCTGGGCATCGCGTTGCCGCACACGGCGAGCGCGCAGCAACTCTTCAGCGTGTGCGCGGCGAACGGCGGCAAGGCATGGGATCACTCGGCGATGGTCCGCGCGCTCGAAATCATGGCGAATTTCGAAGTCGCGCAAGCACCCGCTGCCGATCAGAAAGCGGCGTGAGTTTCAGGGCCTCCTTTACCGAATAGAAGCAGGCAACGCAAGCTGCCGTATCGATGTTCACGGCAGCGCACAGGTGGGGCGCCCGGTCCGGCGCGCGGCACGCATCGGATCGGGCAAATCATGCCGCTCTGGGCTGAGGGCGGCAAGTGGGGTCCGCAGCGGCACCCGGCGATGACGGGGAAGCCTTGGTCGGTCAGACGTCATCGTCGGGTGTCCTGCTGTCGGATTGTCGAACCGGTTCTCGCACTACACGCTGCTCATTGGCTGAGGCTGTGATAGAACTCGGCCACGTTCGCGATATCCGCAACTATCGACATCATGCTGTTCTGCCGCGCGCCCTGTTTGAAATCCCGCAGCGCTTCGATCGGATAGCGCTTGTTTCTGCACGACGAAGCCTTCATTTGGCGTATGAGATCCGATAGATCGCGCCCGCGTAATCGTCGGATACGAGCAGCGATCCGTCCGGCAACTGCTGCACGTCGACGGGACGCCCCATATACTCGCCGTTCGGCGTGAGCCAACCTTCCGCAAACACCTCGGTCTCGCCGACGGTGCCATCATCCTTGACAGGCGTGAACATGATGCGCGCGCCGATCGGCTTCGTGCGATTCCATGAGCCATGCTCAGCGTCGAAGATGCCGCCCTGGTACTTCGCCGGGAACATCTTGCCCGTATAGAACGTCATGCCGAGATCAGCCGCGTGCGCCGCGTATTCGACCGCGGGGAACACGACGCCGGCGGGCGGCGTGTCTTTCCTGTACTCTTCCGTGCGCACCTTGCCGCCGCCGTACCACGGAAAGCCGAAGTTTTCGCCTGCCTTCGTCGCGTGGTTGAGTTCGCCGGGCGGGATATCGTCGCCCATGCCGTCCACCTGGTTGTCGGTGAACCAGAGCGTCTTGTCTTTAGGGCTGAAATCGAGGCCCACCGAATTGCGCACGCCGTGCGCATAGACCTCGCGGTTCTTGCCGTTCTGATCCATGCGGATGATGCCTGCCAGACCGTTCCTGTCGAGCTCGGCGAGCTTGTCCTTCGGCGGCACGTTCCAGGGCTGGCCCAGCGCGATATACAGCTTCTTGTCCGGCCCGACGCGGCAGTAGCGCGCGCCATGGTTGAAACTTTCGAACTGTGTCGGAATCAGCTTGCCTTGCTGCACGACGACGGCGGCCGCGACGTCGGGCCCACGTTCGCCGAAGAATTGCGCGGCGGGAAACGCCAGCACGCGGTTCTGCTCGACGATGTACAGCACGCCGTCTGCCGAAAAGCACACCCCGTTGGGCACCTTGAAGTTGATGGAACTCGCGAATTGCACGACGTCGTCGGCGACCCGCCGCTTCGTGCGGTCCGTCACCTGCCACACGTGATCCTTGTACGTACCGACGAAGACCACGCCCGTCGACGGCTCGACCGCCATCGCACGCGCCTCGGGCACGACGGCATATAGCTCGATCCTGAAGCCGGGCGGCAGCCTGATCGCCTTCAGGTTCCCGCGCAGCGCATCGGCGCGCGCGCCTGTCTGCGGCACGACTTCGGCCGGCCTGGTATTGCCCGTCGTCTTGAAGTTCGACAAAGCCTGCACGTTGTCCTGAGCCGCGTGCGCAGCAGGCAGAACCACGAGCGCTGCGCTGACGGCGAACGGCAGAAGCCTCGGAATTGCGTTCATCGTGATGTCTCCACTCATCGTGGTGCCGTTTGTTGGATTTGCAACTACTGGAAAGACATGAACGCTTCGTGCGCTTCAGGTGATGAGGGTCTGCGTACCTCAATCGTCGGGCTATTGACTGTTATAGGCGATGTTGAAGCAAACGTAGAGATGAATGGCGGTCTGCATCGACGTCACGGGAGTCATCGTCGATGCAGGCTGCGCCGCTTGCGGGAGCGTGAAGGGAAAGCGCGCGACGTCGCTGACGTCGCGGCAGATGCGAATGATGAACGCAACAAGGCTTACGGAAAGCGACAGGCAATGTAGCCGGCTGCCTTCGCGCGAGACGGCTCAGTAAGTGTCGAACACGTTCTGCAATGCAGCCGGCGTCGCGTGTCCGCCCGCTAGCGCGAGCATCAGCAGCACACGCGCCTTGTATGGATTGAGCGCGCCCGCCGTCACGAAACCGAGCGCATCGTCGGACGCAGCGCCGTTGCGCATCACGTGTCCCGAGCCGACGCGCGACGAGCGCACGATCGCCACGCCCTTTGCCGCGGCCTCGGCAAGCGCCGTCTGCACGGTCGCGTGGATCGAGCCGTTGCCCGTGCCCGCCACGACGATGCCCTTCACGCCCGCGGCCACGAGCGCATCGACGGCGATGCGCGACGCGCCCGCATAGCTCGCCACCACTTCGACGACGGGCCATTGCGCGCCGATCGAAGCGATCGCGAAAGGCGTCGCCGTCGTATGCGGCCGCACGACGGCACGCTGAAACTCGACGCGTCCGTCCTGCACCCAGCCGAGCGCGCCGATTTCCGGCGAGTGAAACGCATCGACGGCATAGGTGCTCGTCTTCACGACATCGCGCGCGCTATGGATGCGGTTGTTGAACGCAACGAGCACGCCTTGCCCTTTCGCATGCGGGCTGCCCGCCACCGTCACCGCGTTGAGCAGATTCAGCGGACCATCGGCCGACAACGCCGACGACGGCCGCATCGCCGCCGTCAGCACGACGGGCTTGTCGCTCTTCACAGTGAGGTGCAGCAGATACGCGGTTTCTTCGAGCGTGTCGGTGCCATGCGTGATGACGACGCCGTCGATCTCGCCGGATGCCAGCAGTTCGTCGATGCGCTGCGCGAGCTTCGTCCACAGCGCCAGCGCCATGTCCTTGCTGTCGACGCTCGCGACCTGCTCGGCCTGCACATTCGCCACCGACGCCAGCGCCGGCACGGCCGCAAGCAGTTGACCGACGCCGACGACGCCCGCCTGATAGCCCGACGTATTGGTCGCATCGGGCGCCGCGCCCGCGATCGTGCCGCCTGTGGCGAGCACGGCGATGCGCGGCAGCGCGGACGATGTAGAGGTAGTCGTGGAAGTATTCATGGCGGCGATTGTAAGCGATGCGCTCGTCGCCGCCATCGATGAAAACGCAAGCCTTCGCGTGAGGCCCGCGATGCCTGCGACGCTTATGCCGCGCTCATGCCGCTCATGCCGCTTCGCGCAGCTGGCTCGCGATGTCCGCTTCGTGCAGTTGCGGCGCGAACATCTCGATCAGACGGTACGCGTAGCCGCGCAGAAACGCGCCCTTGCGCAAGCCGACACGCGTCGTGCTCGCCTCGAACAGATGCTGCGTGTCGAGCGCGACGAGTTCCGTGTCGCGCTTCGGATCGAACGCCATCGCCGCGACGATGCCGATGCCCATGCCGAGCTCGACGTAGGTCTTGATCACGTCGGCGTCGATGGCCGTCAGCACGACGTCGGGCAGCGCGCCCGCCTTAGCGAATGCCTGGTCGATATGCGAGCGGCCCGTGAAGTCCTGGTCATACGTGACGATCGGGTACTCCGCGATCTCTTCGAGCGTCAGGTTCTCGCGGCCCACGAGCGGATGATCCTTCGGCACGACTACGACGTGATGCCACGAATAGCACGGGAACGTCAGGATGTCCGGATAACGGTCGAGCGCTTCCGTCGAAATGCCGATGTCCGCTTCGCCGTTGATGATCATCTGCGCGATCTGCTGCGGACTGCCCTGGCGCAGCGCGAGATGCACCTTCGGATAGACCTCGGTGAACTGGCGCACCACTTTCGGCAGCGCGTAGCGGGCCTGCGTGTGCGTCGTCGCGACGACGAGATGGCCGTTGTCCTGATCCGCGTATTGACGCGCGACGCGGCGCAGGTTCTCCGCATCGAGCAGCATCCGCTCGATCAGCTGATGCACGGCCTTGCCGGGTTCCGTGAGGCCCGTCAGGCGCTTGCCGCGCCGGATGAAAATGTCGACGCCCAGTTCGTCTTCGAGGTCCTTGATCTGCTTCGATACGCCCGACTGCGACGTGTACAGCACGTTCGCCACTTCCGTCAGGTTCATGTTCTGCCGCACGGCTTCGCGCACGAAACGCAATTGCTGGAAATTCATGTTGAAGTCTCCGGTTCAGCCAGAGTCAATGTGTTGTTAGCTGCATCATGGGAAATAAACGCACGAATCACTGCGCGGGAAACACGCGCAGCGCGCGCGGCACGGCCGTCGCGCGGTCGCCGACGGCCAGTTGCAGGGCACGCCATGCCTCGCGATCGAGTTCCGCTTCGAGCACATGGCCTTCGCGCGCTTCGAGCTCGACGCGCACCGAACCGCCCAGCGTCACCACGCGCCGCACGCCGACGACGATGCCCTCGCGATGCCCCGCCGACTGCGGATACAGCGCGAGATCGTGCGGACGCACATACGCGAAGGCCGGGCCCTGAAAATGCGCGTCGATCGCGATCGGCTGCGCGGCGCCATCGACGACGAAGCCCTTGCCGTCGACGCTGCCGTGCAGACGGTTCGCCGCGCCGAGAAACTCGTAGACGAACGACGTCTGCGGATGATCGTACACGTCTTGCGGGCTGCCGACCTGCTCGACGTGTCCGTGATTCAGCACGACGATGCGGTCCGCGACTTCGAGCGCCTCTTCCTGGTCATGCGTGACGAAGATCGTCGAGATATGCAGGTCGTCGTGCAGGCGCCGCAGCCAGCTGCGCAGTTCCTTGCGCACCTTTGCATCGAGCGCGCCGAACGGTTCGTCAAGCAAAAGCACGTTCGGCTCGACGGCCAGCGCGCGCGCCAGTGCGATCCGCTGCCGCTGCCCGCCCGACAGCTCCGACGGATAGCGTTGCGCGAGCCAGTCCAGCTGCACGAGCTTCAGCAGTTCGTGCACCTTCTCGCGAAGCGCGGCTTCCGAAGGGCGCTCCTTGCGTGGCTTCACGCGCAAACCGAAAGCGACGTTCTCGAACACGGTCATATGACGAAACAGCGCGTAGTGCTGGAACACGAAGCCGACATTGCGCTCGCGCGCGCCCACTTCCGCGACGTCCTGGCCTTGCAGCAGGACCTCGCCCGCGTCCGCGTATTCGAGGCCTGCGATCACGCGCAGCAGCGTGGTCTTGCCACAACCGGACGGCCCAAGCAGCGCGACAAGCTCGCCCGGCGGAAAGTCGAGCGAGACGTTGTCGAGCGCGGTGAAGTCGCCAAAGCGTTTTTGCAGATTGCGTACGGTGATGCCCATCTTCGACCACTCTCCTTACTGAACCGAATGTGCCGCCCGCTCGTGCGACGCCGCGCCGGAGGACTGAACGGGACCAGCCTGCGCGGGCACGTCGCGCGCGCTCGCCAGTTCCGCCGACAGATGACGCTCGGCGAGCAGCTTGAGTCCGAGCGTCACGAGCGCGAGCAATGCGAGCAGCGACGCCACGGCAAACGCCGCCGAAAAGTTGTATTCGTTGTAGAGAATCTCGACGTGCAGCGGCATCGTGTCCGTCTGCCCGCGAATGTGGCCCGACACCACCGACACCGCGCCGAACTCGCCCATCGCCCGCGCGTTGCACAGGATCACGCCATACAGCAGGCCCCATTTGACGTTCGGCAGCGTGACGCGCCGGAACATCTGCCAGCCCGACGCGCCGAGCACATGTGCCGCCTCTTCCTCGTCGTTGCCTTGCGCCTGCATCAACGGAATCAGCTCGCGCGCGACGAACGGGAACGTGACGAAGATCGTCGCGAGCACGATGCCGGGCACCGCGAAGATGATCTGCACGTCGTGATTCGCGAGCCACGGGCCGAACCAGCCTTGCGCGCCGAACATCAGCACATAGATCAAACCGGAGATCACGGGCGACACCGAGAACGGCAGATCGATCAGCGTAGTCAGCAGCGCCTTGCCGCGAAACTCGAACTTCGCGATGCACCACGACGCCGCGAGACCGAACGCGAGATTGAGCGGCACCGCGATCGCGGCCGTCAGCAGCGTGAGCTTGATCGCGGACACGGCATCGGGATCGGCGAGCGATTCGAAATAGAACGCGACGCCTTTGGCGAGCGCCTGATAGAACACCGCGACGAGCGGCATCACGAGAAAGAGCGTGAGAAACAGCAGCGCGATGCCCGTCAGTATCCATCGCACGGCGCGCGGCTCCGTCACCGGATCGGGACGGCGCGCGGCATTCGCATTGCCCACGGCCGCGCGCGAAATCACCGCGGGATTCCGGCTCATTGCGCACCTCCCGTCAGCGCAGCGGCATGCGTCGCCGCGCCCGGCACGGAAGGCGCCGTGCGCGCGCGGCTCATGCGCCGCTGCAGATACCATTGCAACGTGTTGATCAGCAGCAGCATCACGAACGACACCACCAGCATCACGACGGCGAGCGCCGTTGCGCCTGCGTAGTCGTATTGCTCGAGCTTCGTGATGATCAGCAGCGACGTGATCTCCGAGTTCATCGGCACGTTGCCCGCGATGAAGATCACCGAGCCGTATTCGCCGAGCGCGCGCGCGAATGCCAGCGCGAAGCCCGTCAGCAGCGCGGGAAACACGGCGGGCAACACGATGCGCCAGAACGTCAGCCAGCGCGATGCGCCCAGGCACGCGGCCGCCTCTTCCTGCTCGCGCTCGAACTCTTCGAGCACGGGTTGCACGGTGCGCACGACGAACGGCAAACCGATGAACGTCAGCGCGACGAGCACGCCGGCGGGCGTGAACGCGATCTTGATGCCGAGCGGTTCGAGAAACTGGCCGATCCAGCCGTTGCCCGAATAGATGGCCGCAAGCGAAATGCCGGCGACGGAGGTCGGCAGCGCGAACGGCAGATCGACGACGGCATCGACGATCCGCTTCAGCGGAAACCGGTAGCGCACCAGCACCCACGCGACGAGAAAGCCGAACACCGCGTTGATCAGCGCGCCGCCGAGCGCTGCGAAAAATGTCAGCCGGTACGAAGCAAGCACGCGCGGCGACGTGACCGCGCGCACGAAGTGGCTCCCGTCGAGCGTCGCCGTCTTGAGAAAAGTGGCCGCCAGCGGAATCAGCACCACGAGGCTCAGATACGCCACCGTGATACCGAGCGTCACGCCAAAGCCGGGAATCGCGCTCGGCTTGCGCAAGTTGAACGTCGTCATGCTCCATGCCCTTCAGGGTTATGCGTCGCGGTGCGTGGATGGCCCATGCCTCGCCCGCATATGTGCTACTCGTCTATTGCCGAAAGCGCGCCTCGCGGACGCGCCCCGTTCCAACATCGCTACAGGACGTCGATGCGCACTACGTCATTGCGGCTGGTAAATCGAATCGAACACGCCGCCGTCGGCAAAGTGCGTCTTCTGCGCATTCGCCCAGCCGCCGAACGAGTCGTCGACCGTGTACAGCTTCAGCTTCGGAAACTTCGCGGTCAGCGCGGCGGGCACCTTGTTCGAACGCGGACGATAGAAGTTCTTCGCGGCGATCTCCTGGCCTTCGTCGCTGTACAGGAAGTTCAGATACGCCTCAGCGAGCTTGCGCGTGCCGTGCTTGTCGACCACCTTGTCGACCACGGCCACGGGAGGCTCGGCCAGAATGCTCGCCGACGGCACCACGATCTCGAACTTGTCCGTGCCGAATTCCTTGACCGACAGGAACGCTTCGTTTTCCCAGGCGATCAGCACATCGCCGATGCCACGTTGCACGAAGCTCGTCGTCGCGCCGCGCGCGCCGGAGTCGAGCACGCCGGCGTTCCTATAGAGCTTCGTGACGAACTCTTTCGCCCTCTGATCGTTGCCGCCCGGCTGATGCGCCGCATACGCCCACGCGGCCAGATAGTTCCAGCGCGCGCCGCCCGAGGTCTTCGGATTCGGCGTCACGATCGACACGCCCGGCTTCACGAGATCGTCCCAGTCCTTGATGTGCTTCGGGTTGCCCTTGCGCACGAGAAACACGATCGTCGACGTGTACGGCGACGCGTTGTCGGGCAGGCGCTTCTGCCAGTTTTTGTCCACGATGCCCTTGGTGGCGAGCGCGTCGATGTCGTAGGCGAGCGCCAGCGTGACGACATCCGCCTGCAGGCCGTCGAGCACTGAGCGCGCCTGCGCGCCCGAGCCGCCGTGCGACTGCTTGAACGTGACCGATTCGCCCGTCTTCGCCTTCCATTCCTTGCCGAACGCCTGGTTGACGTCCTGATACAGCTCGCGGGTCGGGTCATACGACACGTTCAGCAGCGTCGTGTCGGCCTGCGCCTGCGAAATCATGCCGACAGCCGACGCCGCACCCAGCGCGAGCGCGGCGATGAACCGCTTCGCGCCGCCGCCTTTCGCCACGCGCGGCGTCGCGTGTGGCGCCTGCACCGTCGTCACCGCATCCGCGAACCCCGTATTCCGATTGCCCATCGACCTTCTCCGTCTTGTTGGTTTGATTTCGCTCGTCCGGCGCTTCCGCTGCCTGCCGAAATTCGCTGCTTCGCAAGCTGGAAGCGGCTTTGGCACGACTTCTGCGCTGTTGTTGCATCAGTGGAGGCCAGTCTATCGAAGGGCTTTCATCATTAAAAATAATGTTTCTTCATTTTTTAATATGCAAACGTGGTAAAGAACCGCTTGCCGTTCGCCCGGACGACAGGCGCGCTGTCAAAACGCCGATTTCCGGCGCTCGCACGTCACCCGTCGCGACGAACTTAAAGTAAAGCTTGAAATGCGCCGAATACTGTATAAAAATACAGTCACCTGTCTATCCATACAGTGGCGCCATGACCAAACTCACCGCACGACAGCAGCAGGTTTTCGATCTGATCCGCCGCGCCATCGAGCGCACGGGCTTTCCGCCCACCCGCGCCGAAATCGCGGCGGAACTCGGCTTCAGCTCTGCCAACTCGGCGGAAGAGCATCTGAGGGCATTGGCGCGCAAAGGCGTGATCGAACTGGCGGCAGGTGCGTCGCGCGGCATCCGGCTCATCGCGGGCTCGGACGACTCGCCGCATCAATTCACGCTGCCGCACGCGAGCATCATGCAGTTGTCGCTGCCGCTGATCGGCCGTGTCGCGGCGGGTAGCCCGATCCTCGCGCAAGAACATATTTCGCAGACCTTCACCTGCGACCCGGCGCTCTTCTCGAGCAAGCCCGACTACCTGCTGAAAGTGCGCGGCCTGTCGATGCGCGACGCCGGCATCTTCGACGGCGACCTGCTCGCGGTGCAGAAAAAGAGCGAAGCGAAAGATGGCCAGATCATCGTCGCGCGTCTGGGCGACGACGTGACCGTGAAGCGCCTGAAACGTCGTCCGAACGGCATCGAATTGATCGCCGAGAACCCCGATTACGAAAATATTTTTGTTCAGGCCGGCAGCGCGGAGTTCGCGCTCGAAGGCATCGCGGTCGGGCTGATCCGGCCGACGGAATTCTAATTATCTGAACACTGTCTGGAGAGACTCATGGACCGTCTTGCCCGCTTGCTGCCTTTTCGCCAGTTCGGCCGTCTGCGTCATCTGCGCAGCCTCGTCCCTTGCGAGCCGCTCGCCACGCTGGCGTCGAATGCCGCATCGAGCATCAAGGGCCGCACGGCATCGCTGTTCGATGAAGAACCTCAGCCGCTCCTGTCCGCGCAACCGGCGTTCGCGCGCGTGTCGCTGAACTCCGCGCTCAATGCGGAGCCCGCGAGGCGCGCGCCGGTGCGGGTCTATCACGGTCCGTCGCGCACGATCATGGTCGGCACGATGGAAGCCGTGTGCCGGATGATCGATCACGCGATTGCCGAGGAAGACAATCGTCTGGCGAGGCAAGCGGCTTGATGCGCGCAAGTGACGTTGTCGGGTAATCGCTCGCTGATGCATGACCATCGCGAGCTTCGTCGAAACGTCACTAGCGTACGGCGCTAAAACCGCAGAACACGCACTCGAACGTTCAACTTGCGGGATCGTTTTGACGCCGATCGGGTCCACATCAGATCGACACTGAAAACGGAGAGCCCGCTCAATGGCTGGTCTGGTACGCATGAAAGGCCGGGTAAGCCGACCGCTGCTGATCACGCTGATCGTGATCGTCATCGTCGCCGCGTTGGGCTTCACGTACGCGTCGCCGTATATCGCGCTCGACCGACTAAAACGTGCCGCCGATGCGCGCGACGTCGAAACTGTCAACGAGTACGTCGATTATCCGGCGCTGCGTGAAAGTCTGAAGCTGCAGGTGACGGGACTACTGACGCGCCGGCTCGATGTGCGGCACAACGGCAATCCGCTTGCCGCGATCGGCGCGATGATCGGCGTGGCGCTGATCGGTCCGCTCGTCGACGCGTATGCGACACCCGATGGCGTCGCGGCATTGCTCAACGGCATACCGCCGCGCGGCGAGCCGGGCGAGCGCCCGCCCCCGCCGCCCGCTGCGTCGTCCGCCGCGCCGCCCGACCATTCAGCGCAGCATCCCGCGCCGGGCTCAAGCGCAGCCAATAACGCAGCCAACAATGCAGCCAACGGCTCGCCCCCGCCTCAACCACCGGAAACCAGCGCGACCTATCGCGGTATCAACGAGTTCGTCGTCACGTATCGGCATGGCGTCGGCGATACGCGCTATTCCGCGATCTTCCGTCGCCAGGGACTTATCAACTGGAAGCTGTCAGCCGTCGATCTGAGCGGCTGACGCGCTGCAAGCGGCGCTTCAGGCTGCCGCTTGCGCCTCTTCGGCAGGCGACGAGCACGCAACGAGAATGCTGCACGACACGCGATCGAGCAGCGGCGTGTTGCCCGCGCCCATCCACCAGCGCGACAACCCCGTGCGGCAGCGATGCCCGACGACGACGAGATCGACGTGCAACTCGTCGGCGAGCGACGCGATTTCGTCGATGGGATGACCGAACGCGAAATGTCCCGTCGCCCGCACGCCGCGCTCCGTGAGCCAGTCGACGCCTTCCTGCAATATCTCGCGTGCCGTCTTCTCGAAGCTGCCGCATGCAACATCCGTCAGCAGGCCTGCGCTTTGCGCAATGCTCGAACGCATGTCCACGACCGACAGCAGATGCGTTTCCGCCTGCAGATCGAGCGCCAGATCCGCGCCGCAACGCAGCGCCTTGCGGCCTTCGCGCGAGCCGTCGTAGCACAGCAGAATCTTCTTGTAGCTCGCCATTTCGCTTCCCCCTTCCGCGACTATCGCGGTCTCTCGTGCATCATGGTGCGCCGCAATTCGACATGCAAGGGATGGAAAACGCTAAGTGCGTGGCAGCGCGCAGTCGGGCATGACGCGCCGCAAGATGGCAACGCGCCGCAAGCGATGCGTATCCGCGCGCCAAACGCGAAAAGCCCGATGCCCTAAAATAGGCAGCCAGCTTGCGCTTTGCACCACATCGTGCGGCGTTCGCGCACACACATGGAGCACTCGTCTTCGTATGTCTGAAGCTGCAATCGAGTTTCTTCGCGTCGAGAAGCGCTATGGCGGCAAAGCCGTCGTCGACGGCTTGTCGTTTCACGTACGCGCCGGCGAATGTTTCGGACTGCTGGGTCCCAATGGCGCAGGCAAGACGACGACGCTGCGCATGCTGCTCGGCATCGCCGCGCCCGACGCCGGCACGATCCGGCTATGCGGCGAACCGATTCCTGGCCGCTCGCGTTTTGCGCGCGCACGCGTCGGCGTCGTGCCGCAATTCGACAATCTCGATCCCGACTTCACGGTCCGCGAAAACCTGCTCGTCTTCGGCCGCTACTTCGGTCTGTCCTCCGCGAAGTGCCGAAAGATGGTGCCGCCGCTGCTCGAATTCGCGCGGCTGGAGAGCAAGGCGGATGCACGCGTCGGCGAACTGTCGGGCGGCATGAAGCGGCGTCTCACGCTCGCGCGCGCGCTCATCAACGATCCCGATGTGCTCATCATGGACGAGCCGACCACAGGCCTCGATCCGCAAGCGCGCCATCTGATCTGGGAGCGTCTGCGTTCGCTGCTCGGACGCGGCAAGACGATTCTGCTCACTACGCACTTCATGGAAGAGGCGGAGCGTCTGTGTCACCGGCTATGCGTGATCGAAGAAGGACGCAAGATCGCGGAAGGCGCGCCGAATGAACTGATTGCTTCCGAAATAGGCTGCGACGTGATCGAGGTGTACGGCCCCGATCCCATCGCACTGCGCGACGAACTGGCGCCGTTCTCGGTGCGCACGGAAATCAGCGGCGAGACGCTCTTCTGCTATGTCGACGATCCGCAGCCGGTCCACGCGCGACTGAAGCAGCGCGCGGGGCTGCGTTACCTGCACCGGCCGGCGAATCTCGAAGACGTGTTTTTGCGACTCACCGGCCGCGAGATGCAGGATTGACGCTCACGCACCAATCGCAACGTAACGCATAAGCAAGCGACACCACGACAATGGACGCACGTACGTACGACACCTCCGGACACACCGAGCCGACGCGCGGGCGCTTCCCCGCGTTACCGGCGAACGCCGTCAACTGGATCGCCGTGTGGCGGCGCAATTATCTCGTGTGGCGCAAGCTCGCGCTCGCGTCGATGTTCGGCAACCTCGCCGATCCGATGATCTATCTGTTCGGGCTCGGCTTCGGGCTCGGGCTGATGGTCGGGCATGTCGACGGCGTGTCGTACATCGCGTTTCTCGCGGCGGGCACGGTCGCGTCGAGCGTGATGATGTCGGCGAGCTTCGAATCGATGTATTCGGGCTTTTCGCGGATGCACGTGCAGCGCACGTGGGAGGCGATCATGCACACGCCGCTCACGCTCGGCGACATCGTGCTCGGCGAGGTCGTCTGGGCGGGCAGCAAGGCCGTGCTGTCCGGCGTCGCGATCATGCTGGTGGCGGGCGCGCTCGGTTACGCGAGCTTTCCGTCGATGCTGTTCGCGCTGCCCGTCATCGTGCTTGCGGGTCTCGCGTTCGCCAGCACCGCGATGATCGTGACAGCGCTCGCGCCGTCGTACGATTTCTTCATGTTTTATCAGACGCTGGTGTTGACGCCGATGCTGCTGCTATCGGGCGTGTTCTTTCCGCTCTCGCAGTTGCCGCCCGCCGCGCAACTGGCGGCGCAACTGCTGCCGCTCGAGCATGCGGTGGCCCTGATCCGGTCGGCGATGCTTGCGCGTCCGCTCGACGATGCCGCATTGCATGTGGCCGTGCTGGCCGCGTATGTGGTGGTGCCGTTCTGCGTGTCGGCCGTGCTGTTCCGCCGACGGATGATGCGCTGAGGGCGCCGCGCACAAGATATTCACCCGCGCGCGGCGCCCTCGGCAGATCGAATCAGATCACTCTTCGTCGTCCGACCACGGCACGTCGACGTCGGAGATGAATTCGACGGTCGCGAACGGGCCGCCTTCCTGACGTCCGATCTTGCCGTCCGCGCGATGCCACTCGACGCGAAACATCGTGCCCGGATCATCGGAGCGCAGGCGGATCGTGCGCAACTCTTCGGGGTCGGCTTCTTCGACGGGGCCATCGAGCGAGACCAGCAACGCCTGCGGCCACAGACCGTCGACGGGATCGTAAATCCGGTCGCCGTCGGGAATCGACGTGTGCGCCTCGACGCCGATCGTCGCCGATGCGTCGATGATCATCTTGCCCAGTGCACGCAGCACTGCCGTCGCGCGCGCCGAGTTGGCCTGACGGATGGCGAGATCCCCGCGCGTCAGCGCCTGCTCGAGTTTCGGATTGGTCTTTTGTTGGGCCATGCGATGTCCTGGATTGGCTGATTGGCGGTTCTTCACCGCGTTGCTGGTGCGCTGCAATGCGGCGCGATCTGCCGCACGAATTGCCACGCGATCTGCCGCACGAATTGCCACGCGATTTGCCACACGATCGACACGCGACTATCGCGCCGTTGCCGCACGTTGACGCGCATTGGCATGCTAGCCAGCTTCAAGGAACGCCATCGTACCACTCGGCGCGCGCCCTACGTGCTTTACCGTGCAGCAGAATGCGCGCCAGCTCGTCCCTGTTTCCCAGTTTAGGTCGAGATTCGGCACTACGACGACGGGTTTGGCGGCAAGCGATTCGTCAGAACCGCAATGCCACGGCCAGCAGCCCGCCGACGATGCCGAACCCGACCACCGAAACGGCCACGATCGTCAGCACGCGCGGACGGAACGAGCGCGCGAGCATCGCCAGCGACGGCACGCTGATGGGCGGCAGCGTCATCAGCAGCGCGCCGGCGGGGCCGACGCCCATGCCGAGCGACAGCATCGCCTGAATGATGGGTACTTCGCCCGCCGTCGGGATCACGAACAGCATGCCGGCGACGGCCAGCGCGACGATCCACACGAAGTCGTTGCCGATCTCCGGGCTGACATGCGGGAACAGCCACGCACGCGCCGCGCCGAGCAGCAGGACGAGCACGATGTATTCCGGCACGAGGCGCACGGCCATCCGCACGAAGATCGTGACCCAGCGGACGAACGGACTGCCCGAGCGCTGCTCGTCGACGAGCTCGATGAGGCGCGCGTCGGCCGCTTGCGCTTCGACGGGCGTGACGAGGCGGTTCACCAGATAGCCGAGCCCGAACACCATCGCCGCGCCGAGCACGATGCGCAGCCCTGTCCACTGCCAGCCGAGCACGAAGCCCATGAAGACGAGCGTCGCCGGATTCAGCACCGAGTTGCCGAGCCAGAACGCGATCGCGCCGCCCGGCGATGCCTGCCGCTCGCGCAATCCGGCGACGACGGGCGCCGCGCAGCACGTGCACATCATGCCGGGCAACGAGAGCAAGCCGCCTGCCGCGACGCTGCCGAACCCCGTCTTGCCGAGCAGGCGCGCGACCCAGTGCGCGGGCAACAACGCCTGCACGGCCGAGCCGAGCAACAGGCCGAGCACCATCGCCTGCCAGATCGCCTTGCCGTAGGCGAGCGCGTAGCCAAGCGCGGCGTGCCACGACGGCGCGGGCGGGCTCGTCGCGCTGCCCATCAGGATCGACGCGCCGATCGAATGCGTCGAAGCCGCGGTGAACGCGCGGTTGTAATACGGAAACCATTTGACGTAGAAAAGCCCGGCAATGGCGAGCAGCACGAAAATCGGCCAGGTCGAGGTGGCGATCGAAGTGGTGGAGCGCGAGGTATTCATCGTCGTGGTCGGTTCGCTTGGATTTCGCTTGAATGTCGCGCCGTTGCCTGTCCGTTCGGCGCATGCAAGGTCAGCATCGTGCATTGTATGCCCCACGCGGCCCATGCACAGGAATGGGTGCGCGGGGTCGCGCACGTCACGCGGAGCGCGTAGGTGGCTGACTGGCTGTCGAACGGAGGTCGGATGCGGCGGCCGGTGTGACGGCCGGAGTCGCGAAAGCGCCTGAAAGCGCTCGAAAATGTGTAAGCGCGCTATCCTACGCGAGTTTGCACGGCGATGTGCCGGCGCATGTGTCTTGTCAGGAAACATTGCCGCGCGCGTTGCCCTTTGCACTTGCCATGCGGTCGCCCGATGAGCGCGCCGCGGCACGCATGCCGCGGTGCACTAAACGAAGCGAAGCGAAGCGCTCAGGGCGCCGGATTCGGCTGCAGTTCGTGCAGCGCGTCGATCTCGGCGAGCGCTTCGGGCGACAGCTTCACATCGACGCTCGCGATGTTCTCCTTCAGCTGATCGAGCGACGTCGCGCCGATCAGATTGCTCGTCACGAACGGCCGGCTGTTGACGAACGCGAGCGCGAATTGCGCGGGCGACAGGCCGTGGCGCTTCGCCAGCTCGACGTAACGCGACGTCGCCTGGATGGCTTGCGGCTTGCTATAGCGCTGGAAGCGCTCGAACAGCGAGATGCGCGCGCCCGCAGGACGCGCGCCGCCTTCGTACTTGCCCGACAGCCAGCCGAACGCGAGTGGCGAATACGCGAGCAGACCGACATGCTCGCGATGCGAGAACTCCGAAAGCCCCGCCTCGAACGTGCGGTTCAGCAGGCTGTACGGATTCTGGATCGATACGATGCGCGGCAAGCCGAGCTTCTCCGACGCGCGCAGGAACTGCGCGACGCCCCATGGCGTTTCGTTCGACACACCGATGTGACGCACCTTGCCTTCCTTCACGAAGTCGGCGAGCACGGAAAGCGTCTCTTCGATGGGCACGGTGTACGCATCGTCGATCCACGGATACGCGGGGCGGCCGAACGTCATCGTGCTGCGATCGGGCCAGTGCAGCTGATACAGGTCGACGTAGTCCGTTTGCAGGCGCTTGAGGCTGTCGTGCAGCGCCTCGGTGAGATTCTTGCGATCGAACTGGTTGCCCTCGCCGCGAATGTGACGCGGGTTGTGCGGCTGGCGCGCGGGGCCGGCGATCTTCGTCGCGAGCACGATCCTGTCGCGCGCGCTGCGATGCTGCGCGATCCATGTGCCGATGTAGCGCTCCGTCGAGCCCTGCGTTTCAGCGCGCGGCGGCACGGGGTACATTTCGGCGGTGTCGATCAGCGTGATGCCCTGGTCGAGCGCATAGTCGATCTGCGCGTGCGCGTCGCGTTCCGTGTTCTGCTCGCCCCACGTCATCGTGCCGAGACCGATCAGGCTGACCTGCACATCCGTATCGCCGAGTCTGCGGTATTCCATCGAACTGTTCCCCTCTTCCTTTAATGCTGGTCTTGTCGGATGACAAAACGGCAAGGGGCGAAATTACCACGTCCGCGCAAAACGCGTGCGTGGCTAGAATGTCGGTTGGCCGCGGCGCGATGCGGCCGGTTTCGATGCGCTTACAACCTTCGGAGTGTCATGTCGATGTCAGATGCGCCGACTGCGCGATCCGGCCGTGCGGATAGCCGGCAGTCGCTGATCGTCACGCTCGTCGCCGCGGCGTTCTTCATGGAGAACCTCGACGGCACGATCATCGCCACCGCGTTGCCGCAGATGGCGCGCTCGTTTGGCGTGCATGCCGTCGATCTGTCGATCGGCATCACATCGTATCTGCTGACGCTCGCCGTGTTCATTCCGATCAGCGGCTGGGCCGCCGACCGCTTCGGCGTGCGCAACGTGTTCACGGCGGCGCTCGCGGTGTTCACGGCGGCGTCCGTCGTGTGCGGGATGACCAACGGGCTCGTCGAATTCACGGGGGCGCGCATCGTGCAAGGCATCGGCGGCGCGATGATGGTGCCTGTCGGACGTCTCGCCGTTTTGCGCGCGACGCCCAAAGACGATCTGATGCGCGCGATTTCGATCATCACGTGGCCGGGGCTCGTCGCGCCCGTCATCGGACCGCCGCTCGGCGGCTTCATCACGACTTACTCGTCGTGGCGCTGGATCTTCTATCTGAATCTGCCGCTCGGCATCGTCGGCATCGTGCTCGCGTGGCGCTTCATCGGCGCGCGGCGCGACACGCAGAAGCGCCCGTTCGACAGCGCCGGCTTCGTGCTGTGCGGCACGTCGGGCACGGCCGTCATGTACGCGATGGAACTGCTCGGCCGCTCGGACGGGCCGTGGCGCGAAGCACTCACGTTTCTCGCGGGCGGCCTCGCGGCGGGCGCGGCCGCACTGCTTCATCTGCGCCGCAGTCCGCATCCCGTCGTCGATCTGTCGGCGTTTCGCGTGAAGACGTTCGCCGTCGCGATGGGCGGCGGATCGCTCTTTCGCGTGTCGATCAGCGCGGTGCCGTTTCTGCTGCCGCTGATGTTTCAGTTGGGCTTCGGGATGAATGCGTTCCAGTCGGGCCTGCTGACGCTCGTGGTATTCGCGGGAAATCTGTCGATGAAGCTCGTGACGACGCCCGTGATGCGGCGCTTCGGTTTTCGGCAGGTGCTGCTCGTCAATGGCGCGCTCGCGGCGCTGAGCATCGCGGCGATGAGTTTGCTGACGGCCTCGACGCCTCTCGTGCTGACGGGTATCGTGCTGTTCGCGAGCGGCCTGTCACGCTCGCTGCAGTTCACGGCCGTCAATACGCTCAGCTTCGCCGATGTGCCGAAGCCGCAGATGAGCGGCGCGTCGACGCTATCGAGCACGCTCACGCAGATGACGATGGGCATGGGCGTCGCGCTCGGCGCGATCGCGATGCGGCTCGCCGCGTGGCTGCATGGACACGACACACGGTCGGTGACGGCGGCCGATTTCAGCGTCGCGTTCCTGCTGGTGGCCGTCGTCGGGCTGTTCGCAATTCTCGATGTGTTCGGTCTCGAGCGCGATGCGGGCGCGCATGTCAGCGGGCATCGGCGGAAGCGGACGTAAGCGGTGTGCTTTATCTTTATCTTTATCTTTATCTTTGTTTGAATGCGATTTGGCGATGAATGTCGAACAGTTTGAATTGCTTGTGACGCGTGTGATGCCGTATGGCAAATACAAAGGGCGCGTGATCGCCGATCTGCCGGGACATTACCTCAACTGGTTCGCACGCGAAGGATTTCCGCCCGACGAAATCGGGCGGCTACTCGCGTTGATGCATGAAATCGATCACAACGGCTTGAAGAGCTTGCTGGAGCCGTTGAGGAAGAAGTGAATTGCGCTCGCACTTGTGAAGAGCGCTGAATCGTTCGATGCGCTGAATCGAATGCGACGGGCCCCGAAAACCATGAACCCCAAAACAAAAACGGCACCGCGATTTTCGCCGTGCCGTTTCTCGATGCCGCTGAATTCTCTGGGGTGGCTGATGGGACTCGAACCCACGACGACAGGAATCACAATCCTGGACTCTACCAACTGAGCTACAGCCACCACTGCCCTACACCTCCGTCGCTTGCCGAAGAACGCCGCTCAGCAACGAAGAAGCGAGATTATACAAACACGAATCGTATTTGCAAAGCCCTTTATTCAAACATTTCGCTTGGCTCGCGCAAATGCTGTCGCGCCTCGTCAAAAATCGCAAGATCGCGCGCCGCCAGCTTTTTGCTGTCCGATAACACGCGCCGCCATCCACGCGAACCCGCGACGCCGCGATACAGCCCCAGCGCGTGACGCACGATCGCGCCGGGATACGTGCCGCGCGCAAGCTCGGCGCGGCAGTATTCGATCAGCTTCGCTTCCGCTTCCTCGCGTGTCGGCGCAGGTTGCGTCGAGCCGTAGAAACGCGCGTCGACGTCCGCGAGCACGTACGGGTTGTGATACGCCTCACGCCCCAGCATCACGCCATCGACGTGCTGTAGATGCGCGTCGACTTCGTCGAGCGTCTTGATGCCGCCGTTGATGATGATCTCGAGTTGCGGAAAGTCCCGCTTCAACCGATGCGCGTAGTCATATTTGAGCGGCGGAATCTCACGATTCTCTTTCGGGCTCAGCCCTTTGAGGATCGCATTGCGCGCGTGCACGATGAACACGTCGCAGCCGGCCTCGGCAATCGTGCCGACGAAGTCGCGCACGAACGCGTAGTCGTCCACCGCATCGACGCCGATCCGGTGCTTCACCGTCACGGGCACCGACACCACATCGCGCATCGCTTTCACGCAATCGGCGACGAGTTGCGGCTCGTTCATCAGACACGCACCGAATGCGCCGCGCTGCACGCGTTCCGACGGGCAGCCGCAATTCAGATTGATCTCGTCGTAGCCCCATTGCTCGCCGAGCTTCGCCGAGCGCGCCAGATCGTCAGGCTCGCTGCCGCCGAGCTGTAACGCGACGGGCGCCTCGTCGGCCGTAAACGCCAGATGGCGCTCGATGTCGCCGTGAATCAGCGCCCCCGTCGTCACCATCTCCGTATACAGCCAGGTGTGCCGCGACAGCGTGCGGTGAAACGAGCGGCAGTGGCGATCGGTCCAGTCCATCATCGGCGCGACGGACACGCGGCGGGGACTGTCAGTGGGCTTCGATGACATGGAGTGCAAGACAGAACGAAAACGACGAAGGAAACGCGAAGAAAAAATACGAACGACAAACGCGCAAGAAGCAAACCGCTCATTTTACCGCAAGCCGCCCTCCCGCCCCTTGTTCTGCGTCGCAACAACCCCGGAAGCCCATGATTTACATGAGGTTTTCCTGAACGGTAAGGCTGGTTTATCAGGGCGCATACACGCGAAATCCCCGCCGGACGGGCGTCTCAGCATTGTTCCTGATCGAAGAATAGTAATTTCAAATTATCGGCACAAAGAATTGATAGTAGGGGTATACACTGCTTTCCATCGACGTTGCGAACAGACCCAGGCACCACGCAACGTCTTACTGAATCAAATATGACGGAGAGTTCACCATGAAGACCAAGCTTATCGCCGCAGTTCTGATCGCCGCTTCCGCCACGCTGGCTGCCCCCGCTTTCGCAAGCGGCTACGGTCCGGCTCCGCATTACAACCCGACGGCCGGCGCGCCCGCTTCGCAGCAAGGCCAGAGCGCACAGACGCTGGCAGCGGAACAGGCACAGCAAGCCAACGTCGCTTATGGCGGCGTGCAAAACGGTTCGTCGCAAGGCGGCAAGCATGAGCCGCAAACGGGCCCGGGCTCGGTGTTCTTCGGCCACTAAGCCGAAGCTGAGTCGACAACTGGTTTCGTAGCAGGCAGTACCACGCAGCACAGGTAGTACGCAGTTCTGGCAGTACCCGGTAGTGTTGTAGTGCAGTTCCAGAAGTGGCAGTACCGCAGTCGAAGCAGTCAAGAAGTACCGTTGATGGTATCGATGGACGTACCACGCAGTTGCCGTACCCTGGAAGTACCACGCAGTCTGTTGTTGCAGGTGCAGTCGAGCCGGATGTTCTCCACGGAGCATCCGGCTTTCTTTTTGCGCGCTCGAATGCGATGCCTGAGGCTCATCCGCCCGCGGCAAGCAGCTCGGTATTGATCGCTTCGCGCGCCGCCTGAAAGCCCGCTTCGGCGGCGGCGTGCTCCGTCGGCCAGAAGCGGTCGATGTGCACGAGCCGCCAGTCCAGCATCACCACATCGTCCTTGAGCACGCGAAAATGCGCCTTCACGCCCGTCAGCACCTGCTCGACGGCGACCTCCATGTCGAAATCCTTGTAGCGTTCCTGGTAGTCGCCCATGTCGATGCCCTTCGGCTCCATCGCGCCTCCCTTTGTCCGCTTTGTCCGCTTTGTCCGCTTTGTCCGCTTTGTCCGCTTTGTCCGCTGTGTCCGCTGTGTTGTTTCGTCGCCGTGTGCCGCTCAGTCGCAATCGCCGGACAGGTACTTTCTGCCGTCGCAAGTGATTTCGACGCCCGCGCCCTTCGACGATTTCGCCACCAGCCCCGCACCCAGCAGTTCCTTCTCGACGACGGGCTCGACGGCAGGCGGTGGCTGCCCCGTCCCGACATCGTTCAGTTGCCGCAAGGTATCGATTGCATCCGCACTCAGGGACTTCGTCATCGCAGCCTCCGCACGCGCTGGCGGCGCACCGCCCGACTGGCGACGCGCCCTTCGACGCTCAATTCATCGCTGAATTCATGCTAGCACTTCCAGCCGGGATTGCAGGATGCGAAGTGGCGTTCGGAAATGGATGCAAAGGGGCCGAAACCCGCGCAAATACGCAGAATTTCCACGCAGGAGCGCGGTCTACAAGAGAACGGCACACTCCGCGCGCAGGCTGGAACGCGCGTCGCCACGGAGCCGAAAAGAAACAGCATGGAGAACACGATGATTCACACGATCAACACGCTCAGGCCATTCGGGCGAAAGATATGGGCGAGAATCGGCGCGGCCGTCTTGCTCGCGGCGTCCGCAGGCGTCGCGGCGACGGCGCTCGCGCAGAACCCGGCGTCCGAATCCAGCGCGCCGATGGTGAAGCCCCCGCCCCCGGCGGCGTCGGGCACCGCGAGCGCGACCAATCCCGACAACATGCCCGTCAAGAAGCCACGCAAGCCGACCAATGACAAGATGATGCACAACCCGCCCGCCAGCGCGACGAACGCAAGATAGCGCAGCGTCACGCGTCACGCGTCGCCGGCGCGGGAAGCGCGGACGGCGCGCGTCGCCGGCGCGCACGAGGCGCTCGCCGGGCGACGCCGATCACACGCTCGAGCGTTCACAACCTGGCGAGCGACACCTCCGTCGACTTCACGAGCGCGACGACTTCCGCACCGACTTTCAGTTCGAGCTCGTCGATCGAGCGCGTCGTGATCACCGACGTGACGACGCCGAACGGCGTGTCGACGTCGACTTCCGACACGACGGGTCCCCGGATGATCTCCTTCACTTTGCCTTTGAACTGGTTACGTACGTTGATGGCGGAAATGCTCATGTCGGATGGCTCCGTGAGTGGATAAAGAGGTTTCGGCGGCCAGCGCTCACACCGCCCAGCGGACGTCGCGCGGATGCACGCTGACGGGTTCGTCCGTCGCGCCCGCATCGATTGCCGGGGAGTCGTGCGGCACGCGCGTTTTCATTACGCGCTGCAAGACGCGCTCTTCGAGCTTCGCGAATGCCGCCGACGCTCTTTCGCGCGGACGCGCGAGCGGCACCGGCTGATCGAGCGCGATCCGGCCGTCTTCGATCAGCAGAATGCGGTCGCCGAGCGCGACGGCCTCCTGCACGTCGTGCGTGACGAGCAACGCAGTGAAGCGATGCTCGCGCCACAGCCGTTCGATCAGCGCGTGCATTTCGATGCGGGTCAACGCATCGAGCGCGCCGAGCGGTTCGTCGAGCAACAGCAGCTGCGGCCGATGCACGAGCGCGCGCGCCAATGCGACCCGCTGCCGCTGCCCGCCCGACAGCTGTGCGGGCCAATCGTTAGCGCGTTCGAGCAGACCGACTTCGGCGAGCACCGCGCGCGCATCGTCGCGCGACGCACGGCCGAGGCCGAGCATCACGTTCTGCAGCACCGTCTTCCATGGCAAGAGACGCGCGTCCTGGAACATGATCCGCGTGTCGAACGGCTGCGAGCCGTGCGCGCGCTTGTCGAGCGTGCCCGCACTCGGCGCTTCGAGACCGGCAATGAGCCGCAGCAGAGTGGACTTGCCGCAGCCGCTGCGCCCGACGATCGATACGAAGCTGCCGCGTTCGATCGACAGATCGAAGTCCGCGAGCACCGCGCGCTCGCCGTAGCGCTTGCCGACGCCGCGCACTTCGACGGACGCATCGCTCGCGTCGCGCGCCGTCTTGCGCAGCGCGAGCCTCTCGGCGTCGCGCGAACGGTCCGTCACGTCATGCAGCGCATCTGCATTGCGTTCGGCAGTGTCGACAGCGGCAGCCGCCGCTTCAGTCGAAGTGTGCTCGTGCGCGCGAGGCTGCGGGCGTTGCGCTTCGAGATCGCCGCGCGCAGCGCTGCCGAACGATGTCGTCATCGTGCTTGCACTCATGCCTTCGCTCCTTGCTGATAAGCGGGATGCCACCGCAACGACGCGCGCTCGAGCCCTTTCGCGAGCATGTCGGCGATCTTGCCGAGCGCCGCGTACAGCAGAATGCCGACCACGACCACATCCGTTTGCAGAAACTCGCGCGCGTTCATCGTCATATAGCCGATGCCCGATTGCGCGGAGATCGTTTCCGCGACGATCAGCGTGACCCACATCAGCCCGAATGCGAAGCGCACGCCGACGAGAATCGACGGCAGCGCGCCCGGCAGGATCACGTCGCGATACAGTGCAAAACCCTTCACGCCGTAGCTGCGCGCCATTTCGATCAGATTGGCGTCGACGGAGCGAATGCCGTGATACGTGTTCACGTAGATCGGGAAGAACACGCCCAGCGCGACGAGAAACACCTTCGCCTCTTCCTCGATGCCGAACCAGAGGATCGCGAGCGGAATCATCGCGAGCGCGGGGATGTTGCGGATCATCTGCACGGTCGTGTCGAGCGCGATATCGACGGGCTTGAAGAGGCCCGTCGCGAGCCCGAGCACGAAGCCGATGCCGCCGCCGATCGCAAAGCCCGACACCGCCCGCCACGTGCTCACCTTCACGTCGGCCCACATTTCGCCCGACTCGATCAGCGACCATGCGGCCTTCACGACGGCGAGCGGCTCGGGCAATACGCGCGTCGACAGCACGCCGCTGCGCGCGGCGAGCTCCCACGCGATGAGAATGACGAGCGGCACAATCCACGGCGCAGCCTTATGCGCGAGCCGCGCGAACGTGAGGCAAGTGACGCTTGTGCGGTCTTTGCCGGAAACAGTCGGCATAAACGACTCCTTTGCGCGGGCGATGCGTTCGATCACGCATCGCCCGTGTGCTTTAGATCAGGTTTAGCTTTGCGCCGCCTTCGGCACATAGTTGTTGCCGACGATCTCGCCGAACGGGCCCGACAGCGGACCGTTCGCGTTCGTGCGCTGGCGGCCCGGCAGCAGCGGGAACACGAGTTCGGCGAAGCGATACGACTCTTCGAGATGCGGATAGCCGGACAAGATGAACGTCTCGATGCCGAGGTCCGCGTATTCCTGCATGCGCGCGACGACCTGCTCCGGGCTGCCGACGAGCGCCGTGCCCGCGCCGCCGCGCACGAGCCCCACGCCCGCCCACAGGTTCGGATAGATCTCGAGCTCCTTGCGCGTGCCGCGCTTGCCGCCGTGCAACGCGGCCATGCGTCGCTGGCCTTCGGAATCCATCTTCGCGAACGAGGCCTGCGCGCGTGCGATCGTGTCGTCGTCGAGCTTGCTGATGAGCTTGTCTGCGGCGGCCCACGCTTCGTCTTCCGTCTCGCGCACGATCACATGCAGGCGAATGCCGAACCTGATCTTGCGGCCATGCTGCGCGGCGCGCGCGCGAATGTCCGCGATCTTCTTCGCGACGGCTTCGGGCGGCTCGCCCCAGGTCAGATACGTGTCGATGTGCTCGCCCGCCATCTCGTGCGCAGCCGGCGACGATCCACCGAACCACAGCGGCGGATGCGGATTCTGCACGGGCGGATACAGCAGCTTGCCGCCCTTCGACTTCAGATGCTTGCCGATGAAGTCGATCGCTTCGCCGCCATGCGCGCTCGTCAGCAGGCCGCGCCAGATGCGCAGGAATTCGTCGGTAATTTCGTAGCGCGTGTCGTGATCGACGAAGAGCCCGTCGCCTTCCAGTTCCGCGGCATCGCCGCCCGTCACGACGTTGATCAGCAGACGCCCGCCCGACAGCCGGTCGAACGTCGCCGCCATGCGCGCCGACAGCCCCGGCGACGCGATCCCCGGCCGGATCGCGACCAGAAACCTGAGCCGTTGCGTGACGGGAATCAGGCTCGACGCGACGACCCATGCGTCTTCGCACGAACGGCCCGTCGGCAGCAGCACGCCCTCGTAGCCGAGCGTATCGGCGGCGACGGCGATCTGCCGGAAGTAGTCGTAGTCGGCTGCGCGCGCGCCTTGCGACGTGCCGAGATAGCGGCTGTCGCCGTGAGTCGGAATGAACCAGAACACATTCATGGACTGCTCCTGCGTTTGTTCGAGTTGATGTCGGTCGATGCCGGTATCTGGCCGGTTGCATCGCCGTCTGCTTTCGCGCTCGCGCGACCGCGTGGCCGCGTTTCGAACGGGTGTGACCGCGCATTGCCGCGCGCGAGGCGGCGCACCGAACCGGACGGGGAAACGGATAAAACCGCGTGAAACGAAACCGCGCGAAATTGCGTCAGTGGCGACAGCGTGACGGCCTGCGCGCGACGCATGGATCGCATGTCGCGCACAAAGCGGCTGCGCACGCGCAAATGGACATCGGATAGGACATCGCGACAGCTTCTCTCATGTGAATTACGTGAAACGCGACGTGACACGCGACACGAAACGCGCGCAACACGCAGCGTGTTAATCCGCCGGCAGTGCATGCGTGGTGAGCACGCCGCCGCCGTCTGCATGGGAAAAGAGTCTATGGATCGTGCGCTTTCTTTTGAACGATTTTTTTGAGCTTAGGTTTTCCACTCTCGTGATTTACCTGACGCTGCAGCATACGTCGCGCGCGAGCGTCGTCACTGCATGTTCCGCGCGTGCTCGCACCAAAATGGCAGCGCGCCGCCGATATAATGGCGCTCGATCCGATCAACCTGTGCGGGCGTAACGCTTTGTCATCGACGCCCGGCGACTGACGCTGTCAAGCATGCAAAAAATCATCCTGCCGTTCGTGTCCGGCTTTCTCGCGTCGCTGTTCTTTCACGAGTCGACGCTCGCGCTTCTGCACGCGGCCGGCCTCATCGACCCGACAGGGTTTTCGACGGCGCCATTCGCTCCCATCGGCCTGCCCGAATTCATCGCGAACGCGATCTGGAGTTCCGTGTGGGCCGTGCTGATGGCGTGGCTGCTGCGCGTGTCGCCCGAGCGCCCCGCGCCGTGGATTCCGGCATTCGTGTTCGGCGGGATCGTGCTCACGGCGGCGTCCGTGTTCGTCGTCGATCCCATTCGCGGCATCTGGCCGACGGGCAACATGCTGCCGCGCCTCGCGCTCGGTTTCGCGTCGAATGCGATGTGGGGTTGGGGCGCGCTCGTATTCATGCGCGCCTTCATGACAGCCGAGGACTGAGCCCGCCGCGTTTTTTCCGGGTCTGCGTTCTCTTCCGACCCGTGTTGGCTTTAGCCTTGCAGGTCGCGCAACGGATGCTCGTGCGCGGGCCACGGGCTTTCGAACATCTGCTCGACGTCCGCACGCGTCACGTCTTCGATGCGCGCAAAGCGCCAGTCCGGCTTGTTGTCCTTGTCGACGATGCGCGCGCGGATGCCTTCCGGCGCGTCGCCCCGTTCGAACGACGAGCGCGTCAGATCGAGATCGCGCTGCAGACATTCGGCCATCGTGCCTTCGGCGCGCGTCACCACTTCGAGCGAAACGGCCATCGACAGCGGCGAGCGCTCGCGCAGCACGGCGGCCGTCTGCTCGGCCCAGTCGGCGCTCGCGCAATCGCCTTCGAGATCGAGCGAGCGGACGATCTGCGCGACGTCCCCCAACGCGAAGTGCCTGTCGATCAACGCGCGCGCGTCGGCGAGCGGCGAGATGTCGGGCGTCGGCACGACCTTGTGGCACTGCGCCTCGCGCTCGACGCACGCAACGACGTCCGCGCCCTGCTCGAACGTCTGCGTCTTGAGCCGTTCGATCAGCGCGGGGATCGCATCGTCGGGCAGGTACGCGTCCGCGAGCCCCGCGTAGAGCGCATCGGCCGCGCCGATCGTCTCACCCGTCACGGCCAGATAGCGGCCGATCGCACCCGGCGTGCGCGCGAGAAACCAGCCTGCGCCGACATCGGGAAAGAGGCCGATGCGCGTCTCGGGCATCGCCATGCGCGTCGACGACGTCACGACGCGCAGACCGCCCGTGCGATGCGCGCCCTGCGAAATGCCCATCCCGCCGCCCATCACGACGCCGTTCATGAACGCGATATAAGGCTTCGTGTACGCGAAGATCGCGTGATCGAGCCGGTATTCGTCGATGAAGAAGGTATCGACGGCTTCGCGGTCGCCGCGCCGGAACGACTCATACAGGAAGCGGATGTCGCCGCCCGCGCAGAATGCGCGTTCGCTCGTGCTGCGCACGACGACAGCGAGCACGCCGGGATCGTCGCGCCATTGATCGAGCGCCGCGTGCATCGCGCGCATCATGCCGGGCGACAGCGCGTTGAGCGCCTTCGGCCGGTTCAGTTCGATGAAGCCAATGCGGTTGGCGACATAGGCGATGAGTTCGTCGGAGGCGCTGCGTGTTTCGGGTGTCGACATGGTTCGTACGTAAGGCGGTGGAATGAATGTGCGGCACACACGTTAGCACGCGCGGGTGAGTTCTTCAGTGACGCGGTCGGCCGTGCCCGGGGCAAGCGAGCGCTGAATTTGCGTCGAGTTTGCGTCGAATTTGCCTACTAGGCGGCCTTTGATTTCGATGAAGCCCGGCGGCGTGCTTTCGATGCTTTCGATGCATTCGCGTCGCTGCCGGCTGGGTCATCCGCCGCGCTCGCATCCGTCTCGCCGGATGCGTCCGTCTGCTGCGCGCCGAACCACGCGACGAGCGCCGCGTCCACCACGGCATCGAGCGGCGCGCGCGGAAATACGGGGCAAGTCAGATGCAACGCGACGATGCCATGCATCGTCGCCCACAGCGCTTCCGCGCAGATCGGGCTGTCGGGCGAGCCGGGCAGACGCCCCTGCGCCTTGAGCGCATCGATCGACTCGACCATCAGACGGAACGCCGTATCGCCGGCATCGTCTTCGGACGCGCCGGCGTCGCCGACCAGCGCAGCGCCCGTGTACGACGGATCTTCCATGAAGATCAGCCGGTACGTCTGCGGATGCGCAACGCCGAACGCGACATACGCGCGCCCGATCGCTCGAAGCCGATCGGCGGGATCGGCGATCGGGATCAGCGGCTCGAAGGTGGCCAGCAGTTGCGCGTAGCCTTCCGCGCATAGCGCATGCGCGATCGCGTCGCGGCTTGCGAAGTGCAGATACAGCGTGGCGGGCGAATATTCGATCGCCTCGGCGATCTTGCGCATCGACAGTGCGCCGAACCCCTCACGCATGACGATGCGCCGCGCGGCATCGAGGATGCGCTCGCGCAGTTCGAGCTTCTGACGTGTCTTTCTTTCGGCGATTCCCATGCAGGCGATTTTCAGGTTGACAAACTGAAAAGTCAAATTAAACTGAACACCGTTCACTGAACACTGTTCATCAAACTTTTTGCGCTCAGTGCGTCACCGTTTCGATGGTGCGGCAACCAGCGGGCGCGTTTGCGGGAGGTCGTTATGGACAACGCAGCACAGATCGGCCTGTTCGGCGCGGCGGGCGCCGCCGGACAAAGCATCGCGCACGCGCTGAGCGCGGCGGGACGCCGCTATCGCGCGATCGGACGCGGGCGGGCAGCGCTGCAAGCGTCGTTCGGCCACGATCCCCTCGCGGAAATCGTCACATGGAATCCCGACGATCCCGCTTCCGTCGCGTCGGCGGCCGCCGGATTGCAGACGGCCGTGTATCTCGTCGGCGTGCCCTATCACCAGTTCGAAAAGCATCCGGTGCTGATGCAAAAGACGCTCGACGGCCTGCGCGCGGCAGGCGTGCAGCGGCTGATCCTGATCGGCACCGTGTATCCGTACGGTCGGCCGCGCAGCCTGCCCGTCACGGAATCGCATCCGCGCGAGCCGCACACGTTCAAGGGCAAGATGCGGCTCGCGCAGGAAAATCTCGTCATCGATGCGCATGGACGCGATGGGCTCGAAACGCTCGTCTTGCGCTTGCCCGATTTTTACGGACCGGGCGTCGAACGCAGCTTTCTTCACGGCGTATTCGAAGGCGCGGCGCTCGGCAAGCGCGCACAGATGATCGGCCCCATCGACGTGCCGCACGAATTCGTATTCATGCCGGACGTCGGGCCTGTGGTCGAACGGCTGTCGCGCACGCCGGAGGCTTTCGGCCGCGTGCTGCATCTGGCGGGCGCGGGCACGATCACGCAGCGCGAAATCGCCGAACGCGCGTATGCACTCGCGCAACGCGAGCCCAGGCTGATGGTCGCGGGCAAGTCGATGCTCCGCGTGCTGGGACTTTTCAACCCGATGCTGCGAGAACTCGTGGAAATGCACTACCTGCTGACGGACCCCGTCGTGCTCGACGATACGGCGCTGACCACGCTGATCGACCCGGTCAGAAAGACGTCGTATGAAGCGGGCATTGCGCAGTCGCTTGCGGCTGCACAACAGGCTGCGCAGCGCACGGACGCGCAACAGCCCGCGTAACGGGCGCGGACCATGCCCGTCGGGCGAGCGGACGAAGAACGGACGAGGAACGGAACAAGCGGGGAAGATTGCGCGCCTGGCGCGCTTCGTTGACGAACCATGCTTACGCGCCCGCCAGGTTGCCAGGCGGAAAGTGGCCGCTCTTGAGCAGAACGGGCGTGCCATTGCTGATCAGCAGATGCTCTCGGGCGACGGCTTCGATATGCGCGCGGCCGGCGTCGAACGCGCGGCGCCATCCTTCCGTGTCGTTCGATTCGGCGCCGAAATGATCTTCGAGCGCTTCGACGGAAATCGCGCAAGGAACCCGCTCACCATCGACGAGCGCCGGAAACACCAGCGTCAGGTTGAAGTCGCGGTAATCGGGTGCGTCCGCGGGGAAGCGAATCTCCATGGTGACCTCATCGGGAAAATCCGGCGGAAAAAGCCAGCGGCCGCATGAGCGCGTGAAGGGCGCGAGATGCGCACGGCTGGCCCGGTCAGCGGGCTTTATGGTACTCGTAGCGGCATACGGCGGTCCAGCGCCGGCCGCCCCGTGGGCTGCGGGGCTTCGGGTTTGTGCATTGGCGAAAGCGCATTGGCGAAAGCGCATTGGCGAAAGCGCGTCGGCGAATGCGCATCGGCAATTGCGCATCGGTGAATGCGCATCGCGGCCTTCGCGCGTCGGCGAAGTCACTGCATGCGGCGCATCCGGCCGTCGCCCGCGCGTGCTCAATCCCCGTCGAGTAGCCGGTCGACGTACGCGCGGCCGGCCTGTTCGACGAAAGCGAGCGCCTCGTCTTCCGTCGCGAAGCGATGTTCGTCGCCGATTTCGACGAGCGTCTCGATCCGGTGCGGATCGTCGGGCCCGCGCTCCGACAGGCTGACGGCCCCCACGTACACGCCTTCGCGCTCGCCCGCGCGCCGCGCCTGCTCGTGCGGCGGCACGAGACGCGCCGACGCGCTGATGAAATAGCCCCGGTAAGGGCCGCTGACCCTCTCAGCCATACTCGCCTCTCGTTCCCTCAGTTAGGGTTTCGTTGGATCAAAAGCACGGGGCACGCCGCGTGCGATACCCAATAAGTCCTTCCAACGCGCGATAAGTTCTACGGCGGGTTGAAGCATATCCAGCGGCCCCGGGCAGTGCGCGCGGCCGCGCACTTTCGGACGCGCCAGCGGTCGAACCGCTCCGCGAACATAACGCCGACCCGACGCGCACTCAACGCGAATTCAAGGAAAGGCGTCCGCAATTTCCGGACGAGCACCGACGATATGGGAAAATATTTTCTTCGAGACAGCGAAATCGCCGAACCGGATGCAGCCAATGCGTGGTTTGCGTACGCGGAAAGTCATGGCATCGACATTCCGAAGGCGATCAGCATCTGGGAAGACGCCGCGACAGAGGAAGGCGCCGGGAGCCGGCGCCTCATCGAGCAGGCGGGCATTCGCATCGACGTGTCCGAAACGGGACACCCCAGCCTCAGACCCGAAGCCTGATGCGCGTGCAAGGGCACGCCTTGCCGCCATCGGCGCTCATCTGCTGCGCCAGCCCTCCTCCCGACGACGGTTTGCGCCTGCGCGTCGGCCGGCCCTGCAACAGCAGTGGTGGCTTTGCAGCGACCGCCTTGCGGCTCTTCGCTCACACCCTATTTCTTGAAGGAAAACACAATGAAGTCGAAGTCGACTGCTGTTTCGCCCCGCGCGAAGCGACTTGCCGCCCTGCCATCGGCCGCTCTTGCCGCACTGGCCGCGCTTGGAATCGCGAGCCTCGGCGCATGCGCGTCGTCGAACAACACGACGCTGATCAGCCTGCCCAACGGGGAAACGGGCTTCGCGGTCAACTGCAGCGGCGCGGACGCGGCGTCGAGTTGGGCATCGTGCTACGTGCAGGCCGGCAAGGCGTGCGGGGCGACGGGCTACGACATCGTGTCGAAGGACACCGACGAAGGCGGCATGGCGGGCGGCGGGATCACGAACGTGGTGTCGGCGAACGTGAAGAACCGCTCGATGGTGATTCGCTGCAGGTAATTCGTGATGCGCTCGCGCGAGTTGGCTCGATGCGTCTGTCTCCTCCATTGCAAGACGCCTGACGCATCGTTCGGTCCGTCACAGTCCGCGCGTCGTCAGTGCGCCTGCATATTCGAAAAGAGATTGAGCACGACGACACCCGCGACGATCAGGCCGAGCCCCGCCACGGCCGCGAGATCGGGCACCTGCCGGTACAGCACGATCGCCACCAGCGTGATCAGCACGATGCCGACGCCCGACCAGATCGCATAGACGATGCCAACGGGCAGGCTCTTCAACGTCAGCGACAGGCAGTAAAACGAAATGCCGTAGCCGAGCAGCACGACGAGCGCGGGCACCGCGCGCGTAAAGCCTTCCGACGCACGCAGCGCAGAGGTTGCGATCACTTCGGCGACGATCGCGATCGCGAGCAGCACATAAGGCGGCACGCGCATGTGTCACGCCTTCGCAAGCGCGAGCTTGCTGTAGTCGTGGCCGAATTGCGCGCACAGCGCCTCGACGACGAGTTCGTGATCCGCGCGTTGCGGCAGCCCCGACACCGTCACCGATCCGATCACGCCCGCGCCCTTCACGGTCAGCGGAAACGCGCCGCCATGCGACGCATAGTCGGATACGGCGAGGCCGTGCTTCCCCTCGAGCGTCGCGCCCGACTGCTGCAGCTTCAGGCCGACGCCGTACGAGCTGCGGCGAAAATGCGCGACGGTGTTGCCCTTGCGGCGCGCCCAGTCGACGTTGTCGGGCGTGGCGCCTTCGAGCGTGCAAAAGAAGAGCGGCTGGCCGAACGTGCGGATGTCGATGGCGAGCGCGAGGCCGCGCGCTTTCGCGATCTCGTGCAGATACGCGCCGAGTTGCCACGCGCTGTCGGCATCGAAATGAGGGAAGACGAGCGCATGTTCCTGCGCGGCGATCGACTGCAAGTCGTGAGCGATGTCCATGGCGTGTCGAGGTGGCAAAGTGAATGCGTGCGTGCCGCGCATGCCACAAGGCTCGCGCGGCACGGAGGAACGGCGATTCTAGCGCAGGCATCGCGCGCGCCGCCTGCCATGCTCGCACATCGGCGACGCGCGTTCGAGGCGGGTGTCGCTGCAAGCCAATTGCGTGTCGCTTCACGAGCTTTCCAGTCGACTCTTAAAAAACGATTGCATCGACCCTGCGTTTGCCATATAATCTTTTCTTCGACGGACGCGGGGTGGAGCAGTCTGGCAGCTCGTCGGGCTCATAACCCGAAGGTCGTAGGTTCAAATCCTACCCCCGCAACCAAGTTCAGCATCTGCAATGTTCGTCGTACCATCAAACCCGCCATTGGCGGGTTTTTTGTTTTAGGGTCGGTATTATTATTTGCGCGAATCCCTTCGCGTCGAACCGACCGACCACGCGCCCCGAAGCGTCATCGTGAACGCGCGAGCCGGTGATACACTCGCATCACCATTCTCCGTCCCCTCTCTATGAAATTCTGTTCCGTCTGCGGCCATGCAGTGAGCCTGAGCATTCCGCCCGGCGACAACCGGGAGCGCTTCGTCTGCGCGAGCTGTGGCACCGTGCACTACCAGAATCCGCGCAACGTGGTCGGCACCGTTCCCGTGTGGGACGACAAGGTGCTGCTGTGCCGCCGCGCAATCGAGCCGCGCTACGGCTACTGGACGCTGCCCGCAGGCTTCATGGAAATGGGCGAGACCACGTCGGAGGCCGCCGCGCGCGAGACCCTGGAAGAAGCCGGCGCGCGCGTCGAAGTGCAGAACCTGTTTTCGCTGCTGAACGTGCCGCACGTGCATCAGGTGCATCTGTTCTATCTCGCGCGGCTGCTCGATCTCGACATCGAAGCGGGCGAAGAGAGCCTCGAAGTGCGGCTCTTCGAAGAGCGCGACATTCCATGGAACGACATCGCGTTCCCGACCATCGCGCAGACGCTGCGCTTCTTCTTCACCGACCGCGCATCCGGCAACTACGGCCTGCATACGGGCGACATCTTCCGCTCGCTGCGCGACGGCTGACGTCACGACGACCAAGGCAGCATGGTTCCCTGGCTAGGCCCCGACGATCCGTTTCCGCCCGTCGAACGCGCGCTGTCCCCGGCGAGCGGCGCGCCCGGCCTGCTCGCCGCAAGCGCCGACCTGCTGCCTTCGCGGCTGATCGATGCGTACCGGCGCGGCATTTTCCCGTGGTATTCGGACGGTCAGCCCGTGCTCTGGTGGACGCCCGATCCGCGCATGATCCTGCGTCCGCGCGAATTCAAGGTTTCGCCGTCGTTGAAGAAAACGCTCAAGCGCGTGTTGCGCGACGATGCCTGGGAAATCCGCGTCGACGCCGACTTTCCCGCCGTGATGCGCGCCTGCGCGCTCGCACCGCGTCACGGCCAGCGCGGCACGTGGATCACGTCGGATGTGATCGAAGCGTATACGTCGCTCCATCGCCACGGCGACGCGCACAGCGTCGAGACCTGGCATGAAGGCAAACGTGTCGGCGGTTTGTATGGCGTGTCGTTCGGCAAGATGTTCTTCGGCGAATCGATGTATGCGGAAGTGACGGATGCGTCGAAAATCGCGCTCGCCGCGCTCGTCTTCCATTTGCGACGCCATGAAATAGAAATGATAGACTGCCAGCAGAACACGTCGCATCTGGCGTCGCTGGGCGGCCGCGAGATCGCGCGCAAGGCGTTTGTCGCGCATGTGCGTGCTTCCGTCGACGCCGCGCCGATCCCCTGGTCGTTCGACAAGACCGTGCTGCGCGATCTGATCATGCCGGCCCTGCCGTCGGCATGACGTGAGCACCGCCGCGCGGCAGGCGATAATCGCGATGGACGTGTCCGTCCGGCATTTTGCAGGCCAATTGCCACCCATCACCAGCCATTGCAAGCAGACGGCCGGATTTGCAAAACCAGAAACGCTTCGAGAGCTGCTAACGTGACTCACCCGAATGAGCTGCCGCTTTCACCGCTTTCGGCGCTGCAATTCTATGCAACAGCGCCTTACCCATGCAGCTATCTGGAAGGGCGCGTCGCGCGCTCGCAGGTCGCCACGCCCAGCCATCTGATCAATTCCGACGTCTACACCGAGCTCGTTCGCGCGGGCTTTCGCCGCTCGGGCGTGTTCACGTACCGTCCCTATTGCGACGGCTGCCGCGCATGCGTGCCCGTGCGCGTGCCCGTCGAGCGCTTCAAGCCGAACCGCACACAGCGCCGCGTGTGGAAAAAGCACGGCGACCTGATCGCCACCGTCGCCCCGCTGCATTACGACGAAGAGCACTATGCGCTCTACATGCGCTATCAGTCGGCGCGGCACGCAGGCGGCGGCATGGACCGCGACAGCCGCGACCAGTACGAGCAGTTCCTGCTGCAAAGCCGGATCAATTCACGCCTCGTCGAATTCCGTGAACCGGCCAATCCCGGCTACGCGGGTCATCCGGACATGCCCGGCACGCTGCGCATGGTCAGCATGATCGACATTCTCGGCGACGGGCTGTCGTCGGTGTACACGTTCTTCGATCCCGACCAGCCGCACACGAGCTACGGCACCTACAACATCCTTTGGCAGATCGAGCAGGCGCGCAACCTGAAGCTGCCGCACGTGTATCTCGGCTACTGGATACGCGAGAGCCCAAAGATGGCCTACAAGGCGAATTTCACGCCGCTCGAAGGGCTTTTCGACGGCGCATGGAACGTGCTCGATCCCGTCGCACCCGACCTCTCGCCCGTCGATGCAGCGAAGGCCGGCTCGCGCGTGCTGCACATCAGCCGCAGTTGAGCAGCCCGCTTCGTTCCACGCGGCTTGCAACGACTATCCACGAGCCCGATGCCGTCCCCGCAACATCGGCTGTCACGAGGCAACGTCGCCCGACCACTCGCCTGTCCGCACAACAGCGCAACGGCGCAAAACCCGAAACGCCGATAGCCGCAGCGCCGAACCGTTAAAATAGCGGGTTCTCATTTCTCAGCCGCCAGGCGCCCCGCCGTGTTCAGTTCCCTTTATCCGCTCGTACGCGCTCAACTCTTTCGCATGGACGCGGAAGACGCCCACCATCTGACCTTGCGCATGCTCGGCGCTGCCGGACGCGCCGGCGTGGCGGGCGCGCTTGCGCCGCACGTGCCCGATTCGCCGCGCACCGTGATGGGCCTGACGTTCAGGAATCCCGTCGGACTCGCGGCCGGGCTGGACAAGGATGGCGCGTGCATCGACGGTCTGGCCGCGCTCGGTTTCGGCTTTATCGAAGTCGGCACGGTGACGCCGCGCGCGCAGCCGGGCAATCCGCGCCCGCGCATGTTCCGCCTGCCGCAGGCGAACGCGGTGATCAACCGGATGGGCTTCAACAACGCGGGCGTCGAGCAGTTCGTGAAGAACGTGCAGGCCGCGCGCTATCGCGGCGTGCTCGGCCTGAACATCGGCAAGAACGCCGACACCCCTATCGAACGCGCCGCCGACGACTACCTGTACTGCCTCGAGCGCGTCTATCCGTTCGCGAGCTATGTGACCGTCAACATTTCGTCGCCGAACACGAAGAATCTGCGCCAGCTGCAAGGCGCCGACGAGCTCGACGCGCTGCTCGCGGCGCTCAAGGACAAGCAGCAGCGCCTCGCCGACATGCACGGCAAGCTCGTGCCGCTCGCGCTGAAGATCGCGCCGGATCTCGACGACGAGCAGATCAAGGCAATCGCCGACACGCTGTTGCGTCACAGGTTCGAAGGCGTGATCGCGACCAATACGACGCTGTCGCGCGCGGCCGTGCAAGGCCTGCCGCACGCCGACGAAGCAGGCGGCCTGTCGGGACGGCCCGTGTTCGATGCGTCGAATGAAGTGATCCGCAAGCTGCGCACGCAGGTCGGCAACGACGTGCCGATCATCGGCGTGGGCGGTATTTTTTCGGGCGCGGACGCGCAGGCGAAGCTCGACGCGGGCGCGTCGCTCGTGCAGCTCTATACGGGTTTCATCTACCGCGGCCCTGCCCTCGTCGCCGAATGCGCGCAGGCGCTGGCAAAGCGCCCGGCGTAGTCATCGAGGCCGCGTCGCGCGTGGGCGCATCCACGCGCGCGAATGGCATCACGCCCTGAAGCGGAAAGTCTGACGGAGCATCACCGCACTGCCGCCAACGCATCGAGCCGCGCGCCGAAGCGATCGAAACGCGGCTTGTAGTAATGGGCGGCGTCGAGCGAGTACGCGACGCGGCGCGTGCGCCCCATCAGCTCGTCGCGCGGAAAAAAACCAAAGTAGCGCGAGTCCGCGCTGTCGTCGCGATTGTCGCCGAGCATCAGATACTCGCCCAGCGGCACCGTCACCGGGCCGAACGAGCGGCGCGGGCTCGGCGCGAATTCCGAGAGCCGCACGACGTGCGAGAAGCCCGCGAAGCGCTCGGTCAGATAATCGCCGGGCGATATGGCGTCGCCGGGCAGCGGCGCGAGCGCGAGCGGCTGATAGCTCGCGCGCGCGCCGTTCACATACAGCACGTTGTCGCGCATCTCGACGGTATCGCCGGGCAGGCCGATCAGGCGCTTCACGATCAGTTCGTGCGCGGCCGACGAATCGATCGTCACGATGTCGCCGCGCTGCGGATCGTGCAGATGCACAAGCGCGATATGCGTGAGCGGAATGCGCAGATCGTAGGCCATCTTGTCGACGAGAATGCGGTCGCCCTCGCGTATCGTCGGCAGCATCGAGCCGCTCGGCACGACGTTCCAGTCGGCGATCGCGCTGCGAAACAGCACCATCAGGACGATAAACGCGACGAGACTCTTGTTCTCGCGCCACAGCCGGACCAGCATGCGCATGATCGCGCTCCTTTCCACGACACCTGAAGGAAAACGAAAGCGGACCGGGGAATCCGGTCCGCGCTGATCCTACCACCACGCATGCGATGCCGGCAGTTTCACTCGCAGGGAAATCTCAGCCCCAGCGCCGCTCGCGCTGCATCGGCCATCGAGATCATCTGGTGTGACTTCGCGTGCGTCATGATCGGGCTTTCGAGCTGCCCGGCGCGAATCAGATCGCAGAAATGCAACGTCTCGTAGTTCAGGCCGCCGCCTTCGAATGGCGCGTCGAGTTCGACGACGCGTCCGTCGACATAACGCACCGTCGCGCGCGACGGATTCCACCAGTTCTCGTGAATCGTCACGTTGCCGCGCGTACCCGCGATGAACGCATCGCCCTTGCCGAACAGGTCGAGCCCGCAAAAGAGCTGCGCGATGCCCTTTTCGTGCCGGCTGTTGAGGCTCGCAAACGTATCGACGCCCGTCGCGCCGAGCCGTCCCAGCGTCTGCACGTCGAGCGGCGCGCCGAGCCAGTCGACGGCGAGAAACATCTCGTAGATACCGATATCGAGCAGCGCGCCGCCCGCCTGTTCGAACGACAGCGACGGGTGATCGTCGGGCACGCTGGGCACCGAGCAGCCCGCTCGCACGAGGCCGATATCGCCGATGGGATCGGCGCAGAGATGCTCGCGCAGTTTCCGGTAAAGCGGATAGAAAGGCGGCTTCATCGCTTCCATGAAGAGCCGCTGCGAAGTGCGCGCGCTGTCGATCACGCGCGCGAGTTGCGCCGCGTTCACCGTCGCGGGCTTTTCGCACAGCACGTGGATGCCCGCTTCGAGCGCGGCGCACGCGTAATGCGCGTGGCTGTCCTGCATCGTTGCAATATAGAGCGCGTCGATTCCGCTCTGAAGCAGCGCGTCGAAGCTCTCGGGCGCTTCGCCGCCATGCTGCTGTGCAAACGCGTCGGCGGGTGCGTGGCGGCGCGACCATACGGCCGCGAGGCGCGTGTTCGGGACGTGCGCGAGGCTCTGCGCAAAACGGTGGGCGATGCGGCCTGCGCCCACGATGCCCCAACGTGTCGTCGCGTGATGTGAGGACGGATCGTGCGTAGCTGCGTTGTTCATCGGTCGCAAGAAAATCCTGATCGGTGAGTGACAGCCGACATTGTCGCCGATGTCGTCTCCCACTTCGCCGACAGGCGCTTGCGGCCTGGCGGAATTCTGCTTGCGGCTCTATTCCGTTTGCGCGTCGGGCATCGCCAGGCTCAGGCGGCTCATCGAATAGTCGATCACCGCCATCGATGCCGCTTCCGCTTCCTTCGCATCGTGCGCCTCGATCGCCTCGACGACGCGCGAATGCAGCTTCACCGTCTCTTCCCATGCGCCCGGCGGCTGCTCGACGAGCGGCTTGAGCGCCGACAGCGCGCCGCGAATGATGGCCGCCATCTGCTGGAAGAACTGGTTGCCGCTCGCGATGACGATGCGCGTATGCAGCGCTTCGTCCGCCGTCTGATGGCCGGGCTCGCCGGGCGGGCTCGCGCGGAAGGCCTCGAACGCATCGCGGATCGCGGAGATGTCCGACGGGTTGCCGCGCGTCGCCGCCTGCGCCGCGGCGCGCGGCTCGATCAGCACGCGGAATTCGATCACGTCGCGCAGAAACATCGGATCGGGCTTCGCGCGAAAGCGCCAGTTCACGACGTCCTCGTCGATCATGCGCCAGTCGTGCATCGGACGTATACGCGTGCCGATCTTCGGCCGCACGTCGAGCATGTGCCGCGCGAGCAGCATCGACAGCGCCTCGCGCATCACCGTGCGGCTCACGTCGAATTCCTTCGACAATACGTCTTGCGGTGGAAGCACCGCACCATACTTCTCTTCGACGATCCCGGTCACGAGCCCGTCCATGACCTTGCTGACCAAGGACCGTTCCTTATTGGTTTGTTCCATCATGCTCTTCTCCCCGATGCGGCGTTTCTCGCCTGCAATAAGTGTTGATCACGGGCCCTCGTGTCATCTTCTTCTGATAGATAGTCAATAGTACGTTGCGTCGCTTTATCTTGATACGCCAGTCGGGAATCACCTTGACAGGGTATTCCCTCCGATGAATTGTTTCTTTCGTGTAACGCGTCGTGAAGCGACGTCGAGCAGCACATCGCAACAGCGTGCGCAACGGGGAAAAATTGCACTGAAGAAAGACCGGCAAGCATTTGTCCGCCATCCATCCGTTACTTTGATTACACCGTTTCCGATCGCATCAATTAGCAGTCCGCATGCAAATTTCGCTTCGGCGACGAGTGTCCGCGCGCTCAGGCATTTCCATTTCCCCGGATGCGTCCATACTGATCGTCAGAACGCGCGATGTCTTCTTCGCCGGGATAGCAGCCCGATTGCACTTCGATGATTTCGAGCGGCGTTTCTCTTCGCGAGACAGCGGCCACAGCCGCGCGCCGGCGCCGCCTGTCAAGACGACGGGCTGGATCATGCAGGCGTGCTCCCGATCAGGCATGTGAAAGGATCCAGGCGATACGAAGTCGTTCATTTGAGGTACTCCACGCAGAGTGCGGGCGAGCGTCGCTGATCGGACATGCCGCGCGCTGTGCCAGGTGCAGCCATTCAATCAGACTTATATCGCCCCCTTCTGTGCGTGCACACACAAAAAGTCCGTTCGCCGTGTCGCTTGCCGCGCGTTCGAGCCGATGTGTCAGGTCGAGCCGGCGTCAACTCATCGAACAGATCGAAGCTGACGCCCTCTTTCAGGATTCCGGCAACCGGAGAGTCATGCTGAGCACGAGCGCGAATCCCGGAGGCATGACGCGACCCGCGACGACGCGCCGCGACTCGCGCACCGAGCCGTGGGAAAACGCCCGCCTGGACGTCGCGCGCCGCTGCAACACCAACAGCACAAGCTGGACGCCGCGATCCCGCAACGGCAGGAAGAGCCAGGAAATCTTCGTCGGCGGGCGTCCAACGTCCGCAGTCGGTAGCGAGCAGGTACGCCGGTGACGTCGCAACGGACAGGACCCACGACGCCGCCAGGTTTTGCCGCCACGTCGGCGTATCGCGCGCCTTCATTGCCATCGGCGATGCAGGCGTCGAACGCTTGACGACCTTCTTCAGAAGGAGCACGCGCGCAACGGCCGCTGCAGCGCACGTTCCTATCCACGATTGCGCGCTGCCGAAGGTCTGCAACGCGTCCGCGACATGCGCGATCGCGCCCCAGCCGGACGATGAAATCGCGCGGATCACGGGATAGGCCCACGCGTTCCAGTCGAGGTCGGCCGGATGCGACAGCATTACCGCCCGCACACATATGACCGACGCAGCGACGACCGGCAGGATCAGGTACGGAGATACCTTTTTGATGCCCTTCATGCTGTTGCCCCACTACGTCATGTCGATTGCGCAGATGCGAGCGCGCAGCGCGCGATGTATGACGATAGTCGCAGCGAACGGAAGGTATAGCTGTTCGGTAGATCACACAGCAGAGTACCGTCTCTCGCGTCGAGCGACGTCGACGGAGCCGGGGGCGCGAGTCGGTTCCCGGCAAGCGAGGCGTGGCTGGACCATGACATTGTTCGCCGGTGCATGCCGGCGACGCGGTTGAAGCAAGGCAAGAGCGTCAATCGACGCAACGACACGAGCTCGCTTTCGGCTTGGCCCCTCGTTTTGGCTTGGCGCCGCTTGTCAGCGATTCGCCGCTCTTGCCCTTCGTGTGTTCAGTCCGGATACAAATCTGTGGCGCGGCGCCGCCGCACGGCAGCGCCGCGCCGCAAATCCCCGCTCAAACCCCGCCCGCCCCAGGCACACCGTGCGGTGCCGCACCAAGCCACACGCTGCCGCGCTTGCCCGCAGCCCGCCCCCCCCACCCGGCGCCC